>NZ_JAMXFC010000019.1 GCF_025370755.1 Laspinema sp. D2d
CAGACCGAGGGCTTGACCTCATCACCGCTTCAATTTAATCTTTGATTTCTTTTCTTTATGCAGTCTTGAGGGTTTATCACTCTCACACCTTTCCGGGTGCCTATGGCTTCGTGGCCCCACGCCGATTCCTTCCCGAACTCGGACGTGAAACGCGACTGCGGCGAAGATACTTGGAGGGTTGCCTCCTGGGAAAATAGCTCGGTGCCCGGTCAATATTAGACAAAACCCCAATACGAAAGTGTTGGGGTTTTGTAGTTTTAATTGAGTGTAAATCAGTTTATTCCTCTGATTTACACTCCCCGACAAGCATTAATTCCGGGGGGTTGAGTATCTACAATAACTTCTTGATAGCCCGAACTATGTAAAATGTTTTCGACCACCTTTTTAGCCTGTTGATTAGCGTTATCCAAAATATTATTGGTACAGACTTCTTTTTTAATTATAGCTAAAGCTTCTCTTTGCGCTCGTTCTTGTAGGTCTGATTCTACTGGACGGCCAAACCAACGGCGGAAATGTATAACAACATGAGAGCCCTCAACGTCAAGAAATGCTTTCATGATTCGAGGCGGTGGTAATATAATCCGAACCTTATGGTTGGCTAGATCTATTTTTTTAACCTCAAGTTGATCTAAGTCTATTCCCGCTTGCACGGTTCCCACTGCTTCATAAACTACATGAGTGTCCCCTAAAGGTACCCGCTCAAAAATTTTCCGTTCTTCTTTAAAATCCACTGTAGCTTTAGTAGACATCTGAGTAGTTGTCAGTTCATTTATATTTTGGAGTCCGCTAATTAGGATGTTTCTGATTTCTACAGTTGTTTCGGTTGTAGGTAAAAGCGCCTGCTTTATAGAATAAAATGTACTCCGCACTGCTCCATTCAGTTGAAAAAGCAAAAATTGTAGGAATAAAAACAATAGAATATAAATGATTATTTTTTGGAAAAGTGGATTTTCAAATGCCTTTCCAAATGAATGCCTTTGACTGTTGCTTGAATTCATCCAAAAAACTCCTGGTATTTAGCTAGAAGAAACTTAAATACTGACAGCTATCGCCGATCACACTATCCGACCGACTAACCCAGCGATAAGCCTGATGGTATAGCAGCGCTTATCGTCTATTGTACACACAAAATTTTTCTGTCAATCATATTGTTTAAAATCTTAAATAATCTTTACTTATTTTTTTGATTTTTAGGTGTTACATCTGGACAGTACAAAGTTCGCGGATACCCACTTGCAGCATACTCAGTTGCAGCAGCATGAGGATTGGATTACCTGACTCCCTCTTGTTAAATTATCATGACTTTTGAGGAACTTGGAGCGATGACGATTGAGGAAGGTCTCGCGATCATAGAAACGGTACTCGATTATCAACGCCTCAACCACGTTCAAGAGATCGTGTTGCGTCAGTCTTGCAAAGGTCTCTCTTATCGCGAAATTTCTAAAACTACTGGGTATGACCCTGATTATTTAAAGGATCCAGGTGCTAAACTCAGGAAGTTACTCTCAGAAGCATTCGGAGAAAAGGTTAAAAAGGGTAATCTCCAGTCTGTTCTGAAGCGATATTTACGGCGGAATAAAATAACTGTACATCGCAATCAGGTTATTGGCGTGAATTTCAGTGGTGCAAGCTTATGCGGTTCGAGCCTGAGTGGTGCTAACCTAAGCGTAGCCAAGCTATATGGAACTTATAATAAGTGAAGCTCAAGATAGTCAATCTGATTTCTACACAGGGAAAAGGCCGGATTATAAGGTTGGAGTAGACAAAGTTGAGAGCAACGCCGAACCGGGAATAAACCCGATCGCCTATTCAAATTCTGAATCCAGTTCTCATTTCTGGAATGGTTGGCAGTTTCGATCCCAGGCAGAGGTGAAGATTGCAGAAGCACTCGATCGCGCGGGGGTTTTGTTTTTCCCGAACGCGACGGCGCGATTGACGACTCCGGAGGGTCGGACAAATCAAACTCCTCATTTTCTGGTTTGTTCTGAGGGTAAATTGGGGATTCTCGTCGTGGAGGGGGTGGAGGAGGATGAGGCAGAAACCGATCGCCTTCTGCAAACTCAGGGAATCCGCATCATCCACCATTACCCGGTTACCCAATGTACGGAAGACAGTGATTGGGTGGTGTTGGAATTTTTACAAGCGTTGAGTCAAGCTTAGAAATTCCTATTTCCCTCGCTTTTTTTCACCTTCAACCATTAGGAATGAGAACACAGAGCGTTTTTTCCTCTCTATTCAATGGGTGATTCTTCCGAGAATTGTTCTGGGGTTTCATCAAATTCATCGGGTTCATCGCTTTCGGAATTTTGTTCTTGTTGGAAGGGTAATTCTAGCTGTTTGGGTAGTTGATCTAGCTGGAAGTATTGATGGAATTTGGCGGTGACTTGCAGGGAGAACGATCGCGTTTCGGGTTGTCTGCGTTTTCGGACAAACCCTTGTTGGACTAACTCTTGAACGTGCTGATAGGCTCCTGAACCGCGCAGTTCTACTAAGTCGGTTTGGCTGAGGGGGCCTTTGATAGCGATCGCTGCTAAGGTTCTCAAGGCACCGACGCCTAATTCTGCGGGAATTAAGCGATGCATGAAGTCTTGAAACGTTTCTCGCAGTTGCAAGCTGTAGCCGTTTTCGGTTTCTAGCACTTCTAAAGCGCTGTCTCGGTGAGCATAATCATTAATGAGTTGAATGAGTGCTTCTTCTGCGGTTTCTTTGTCGCAGTTGGCATATTCGGCAATTTCCGCGATCGCAAGCGGTTTCCCTTTTAAGTACAGTATGGCTTCAATCTGGCTGGCTAAACTTGACATTGACGATTTCCGTGCATCCAACACCTCTAACCACAAAATATTTTAAACGCTGTGGAGTTCGTTCGACATTTAACTTGTTTAGTTAAACGTTCTGAGTTTCTTAGTCTAACTGACGTCCGGTGAGTTCGACAAAAATATCTTCTAGGTTAGAAGGACGAACCATTAACCCGGTTTTGTCCGGTTGTTGTTCTAGGTAAGTGTTCGCGGCGGCAATGTCGGAGAAAAATTTATATTCCCACCGATCGCCTATTTGTTTCATCAGCAACCCTTCTCCATGTTTTTCTCTAAACTGTCTGAGTGTCCCCAATTCAATTAATTTTCCCCCATCCATAATCCCAATGCGATCGCACAGGTATTCCACTTCATCCATGTAATGGGTGGTGAGCAACATTGTCATCCCCTGGCGGTTTAAATCTTTAATAATTTCCCATAACCTGCGCCGAGTTTGGGGGTCAAGTCCTACGGTTGGCTCATCTAAAAATAAGATATCAGGTTGATGTAACAAGGCTCGGGCAATTTGTAAGCGCCGTTTCATGCCGCCTGATAGGGTTTTTACCAGGCTATCTTGCCGATCGCCGAGTTCGACATAATTCAGCCATTGCTTGATTCTCTCTTGCCGTTCCCGGTTCGGAATATGATGGAGTCGCCCGTGAAACTCCATATTTTCCCAGACGGTGAGGTCATTATCCACACTGACTTGTTGTAATACAACGCCGATGCACTGCTTCACCTGGATGGGTTGACGATGTACATCATATCCGGCAATTTTGATACTCCCACTGCTGGGTTGTGTTAGGGTGGTGAGCATCCGAATTGTGGTGGATTTGCCTGCACCGTTGGGTCCTAGCAAGCCAAACATTTCTCCTGGTTCAATGGTAAACGATAAGTCGTTGACCACCGGGACTTTGTTATAAACTTTTTGGACGTTTTCGACGGTAACCGCAGCACTCATGGAAATTTAGGTCAAGTGGATTTTTCTTTCCTGACTGTATCATGAAAGGTGAATTAGAGTATCTAAAAAGTCTTGTTCAGGCGGGGATTGCATTTCTTGTAAAGTTTGCCAACCAGCTTGCCAGAGGGTTTTATCTTTAAATTGGGTGGCATTAATCCAAAAGCGAACGTTGGGGTCACAAGCAGAAACCATTTCTGCAAACACCCATTTGCCTTCGTTTTTGCGATTCACCACTTGAAAATGTCTCCATCCCCAAGTTTTTTGTTTGGAAGTCCATTTGGACCCGACTAAATAGGGGAATTTTTGTTTTTTTGCCATTGTTCTCACCCTTAAAAATTTGATATGTAGCGCTTAAAACACTCACGAACAAAATACTCGCACTTCAAAAGAATGTACGCGAATAGTGTTGAGAAATGTTATTATATCAGCAAGCGCTCACCGAGGCGATCGCCAAATTATGCCCGGTTAAGGGATTGACGGACGGCGGGACAACGACCAAGCGGCAATTCCACCGCCTATCAATCCGAATAAATGTCCTTCCCATGAGACTCCTGCTTGTAGGGGTAAGACTCCGATGATAATTCCCCCATACAATACACCAACAATGATGGATAGAAAAATTGAGGGTAAGTTGCGTTCAAAAAAGCCGCGAGAGAGGAGATAACCTAAATAGCCGAATACGAGTCCACTCGCCCCGATATGCCATCCGGTAGAACCCAATAGCCAAACCCCTAATCCACTGACTAACATGGTTACGGCAGTGACAACCCAAAAATCGCGAATTTCCCGCACCATGACGAACCAGCCTAGGGTCACAAATGGGATAGTATTAGCGATTAAATGGGGAAAGCCGCCATGCAAAAAAGGCATAAACATAATGCCTCGTAAAGTATCCGGGTGGCGAGGATAGACACCATAAAAGGTTAACGTTCCTCGGAATAGGAAGAGGTTGAGAATTTGGACAATCCACATGATGGCGACAAAGCCACCTAAAATCAGAATTTGGGTTTTTAGGGTGTCGGAGATCGCTTTGACATTGTTTTTGCTCATTGTTCTGCCTCTGACTAGACAATTGGGCGGGGTTGTTGTTAGAAATTATCGATGGGGACGGGTTCTAAGTTTTCGGCGGGTTCAAAGCCAAAAATTCTTGAATAAAAGTAAAATTCTCCATCTAAAGCGCGTTTAATGTTTTCCGATCGCCGGAAACCATGTTGTTCCCCTTCAAAGGGAAGATAGGCGACGGGAATACCTTTTTGTTTTAACGCATTAACCATCGCTTCTGCTTGGTTTGGGGGAACAATTTTATCTTCTAATCCTTGGAAAAAGATGACGGGACAGGAAATGCGATCGCAAGCATGGATGGGAGAACGATCAATATAAATTTGCTTCGCTTCTGGATAAGGACCAACTAATTTATCGAGATAGCGGGACTCAAATTTATGGGTTTCTTTTGCCAAAGCTTCTAAATCACTCACTCCATAATAGCTGGCACCAGCTTTGAAAACATCCCGGTAGGTGAGGGCACAGAGGGTTGTATAACCACCTGCACTGCCTCCGGCGATCGCCAGTCGGTTGCTATCCACCCATCCTTGTTCCCCGAGATATTTTGCGCCATTGGCACAATCATCGACATCGACAATTCCCCAGCGATTCTCTAAGCGTTGTCGATACTCCCGTCCATATCCGCTACTGCCACCATAGTTGACATCCAGGATGGCAAATCCCCGGGAAGTCCAATATTGAATGCTTAAACTGAGACTGCTGCTGGCAGAGGAGGTGGGTCCGCCATGACTTTTGACTAATAGGGGCGGTAGTTCACCTTCGGGGGCAATATAATCCTGATTATTGGGAGGATAAAAGATGCCATAAGCGGTTAATCCGTTTTCTGTGGGAAATTCGACGGGTTGCGGTTGGGAGAGGTAGGCGCGATCCACGTTTAAGGTGGTGGATTTGCGGAGGATTTGTAATTCGCCGGTGTTGAGATGGTATTGCGCGATCGCCGTGGGTTCGGTGGGAGAACCGCCGATGAAGGCGACGCGATCGCCGTTGACTTGCAGGGAACTAAAGGAGGTGTAGGGGGTGGTGATTTCCTGGAGGATGCCGGTTGTCAGATTGATGCTGCCTAAATACCAGATCCCGAATTGGGTATAAGTGCAAATCAGTTGACTGCTGCTGGCAAATCCATAAGTAGACATCCCAAACACCCATTGAGGGAGTCCGAATTCAGCAGACATTTCGCAGACGGGTTCAATAGTGCCGGTGGTAGGGTGCGATCGGTAGAGATTCCACCATCCTGAGCGATCAGATACAAAATACAGCGTACCATCCGGAGACCATTGCGGTTGAAAAATGGACTCGTTAACGCCTCCTGCAACGTGATGGGTTTCGCCGAGAGAACCATCGGGGTTAATTTGAGCAACCCACAGTTCAGTACCATCCCAGGGCATATTAGGATGATTCCAACTCAACCAACAGAGATATTGACCATCGGGACTCAGGCGCGGGGTGGCATAAAAGTCTTCTCCTGCCACTAAGACGCGCATCTGTGCACCATCTGCTAAATTAATACTAACTAAACTGGTAACGGGTTCTCCTGCGCTGGTATGGTCTTCTCGCACTGCAATTAAGCGTCCCCGGGGAGTATCGACGGTCAAATCAGCGTAGCGCATATTCACTTCCGGGGTCAGGGGTTGTGGTTCCTCTCCCAGGGGTTGACAGTAGAGACGAGAATCGCTGAAGTTGGAGAAATAAACAGTGCCATTGCTGAGGGTAAAAGCACCGCCACCATATTCACAAACGCGGGTGCGAACGTTGAAGGGTGCAGGAATGATATCCTGGATTTCTCCTTGAGGCGATCGCGCAACGAGGACATTTCTTCCTCCTTCTTGGGGTCGCATTTCCAGCCAATACAGGGTTTGATTCTCCCCAAAAATTTGCCCGAGTCCAATACTCCCAGCGACGATCGCATCGGAGGTAATCGGGGATTTCCAGGAGCCATAGGGAGCAATTTGGGGATTAGACATATTCTATCTCTTAATTACAATTCTTTTTTGGATTTAGGCAAACGTTTGATATAGTCGCGAATCACTTCGGACATGGATACTCCGCGTCGCTCTGCTTCTAATTGCAGGCGCTCTTTTTCCGGTGTGCTGATCCGAATTTGTAATAATTCCTCTCGGGCCATTTTCAAGGGTGTGGTTATAAAAAGAGTTACAATAAATTTTAGTACATTGTGATTTTAAGTGCAAGCGGTAAATATTTATTATTTTCTTAAAGTTTAGATTTTTAAGATTAAGTTAGAGAGGGTTGGAAGTTCCATCGGACTAGGATGGAACTTCCAAGTCAGTTAGCGTCGCCCAGAAGGGAGATTCTTGCGATCGCCTTGTTCTTGTTCTACTTTTTTCAAGTTTTGGGTCATCTGACCATTCCCATTGGAAACCGACTCCTGTTCTACAGGTTCTGTCGAAACTGTGCTGTCTGTTTCATCATGTCCTTTGTGCATTAACCGATATTGCGCTTTCATCGCAATGGTATAAAACACCGGAATGACATACAAACTTAATACCGTAGAAACAAACATTCCGCCGACAACGGACATCCCGATCGCGACCCGGGCCGCTGCCCCCGCCCCCGTGGCAAATGCTAGGGGTAACAATCCGAAAATGGTAGAAAAAGCGGTCATCAAAATGGGACGAAATCTCACCCTAGCCGAATCGATCGCCGCCTTGGTAATTGAGAGTCCTTCTTCCCGACGCTGATTGGCAAATTCTACAATCAAAATAGAGTTTTTCGTTGCCAAACCAATCAGCATGATTAACCCAATTTGACTGTAAATGTTTAAGTCTAGCCCCGCCAGTAACAAGGCTGAAAATGCGCCTAAAAGAGACAAAGGAACAGCCAATAAAATGATAATTGGGTCAATGTAGCTTTCAAACTGAGCCGCTAACACCAAGAAAATAAAGACCAGGGATAACCCGAAGATAAATAGGGTCGATTGTCCGGATTCTCGATATTCCAAAGACTGACCCGCGAGAGTCACTCGCATATCAGCCGGAATAACGGAAGGAGCTAAATTTTCCAAAGCATTTAAGGCATCTCCCAAGGTAAATCCTTGGGCGGGAGAACCCGAAATAGTTGCGGCCCGATAGCGATTATAGTGGTTAATTTGCGGGGGTGTCGTTGAAGGACTAACCGTCACCACACTACTGAGGGGAACCGACTGTCCCGACTCGGTGCGAATATAGGTTTGTTCGATATCTTGGGGAGAAGATCGGAATTCTTTTTCCGATTGAACAATCACCTCATACCGGCGGTTTCCTCGGTTAAAATTAGTGATTTGCTGTCCCCCAAACATGATTTGTAAGGTTCGGGAAATATCCTGGACCGAAATACCTAAATTTGCGGCTTGAGCGCGGTCAATGGTAATTAATAATTCGGGTTTAGTCAGGGTTAAATCTGTGTCAACGTTCATTAATTCCGGCAACTCATTGGCTTGATTTGCCAACTCTTCCGAAACCCGAGCCAGTTCCTCTAAATCAGTGCCTTGCAGCACAAATTCTACAGGTTGACTAAACCCCGCACCCGGTAAAGAAGGGGGATTAATGGGTAAAACGACCGCATCTGTAATCTGGGAAAACTGACCGAATAAGCGACCAATAATCTCCTGTTGAGACTGACCCGCTTCAGTTCGTTCCGCCCAAGGTTGGAGGCGAACAAAGGCAAATCCCTGATTCACTTGACCAGGAGTCCCCCGACCAAATGCACCAATGGTTAAATAACTTCTAACTTCCGGGATTTTACTATACGCCTCTTCTACCTGTCGCATCACATTATCGGTGTAATTAATCGTCACCCCTTGCGGACCTCGAACAATCGTAAAAATTGCCCCTCGGTCATCGCTGGGAATGAATTCTTTAGGGACTTGATTAAATAAGAAGACGGTCAAAGCTAAGGACCCAATAAAGGCAATGACGACAATCGCTTTAAAGGGCATGATTTTTCGCAAAGACCACCGATATACCCGTTCCATGCGATCAAAAAAGAATTCGATAATCGCAAATACTCCGCCTTTCATTTCTGCATCTCGCTTTAAAATGCGGGCAGATAATGCCGGTGCTAAGGTCAAGGCAACAAAAGAAGAAATTACCACCGAACCTGCGAGAGTGAGGGCAAATTCGGTAAATAATCGCCCGGTATTTCCTCCGGAAAATCCCACCGGCACAAACACAGCAATTAACACAACGGTAGTGGCAATTACGGCAAAGACTACCTCACTCACTCCAAGCAAAGCTGCTTGGTAGGGTTTCATATTTTTCTCTTGAATATACCGGACAATATTTTCTAGGACAACAATCGTATCATCCACGACTAACCCAGTCGCTAAGGTCAAGGAAAATAAAGTCAGGGTATTAATGGAATACCCGAGAATAAACATGATGGCAAATGCGCCTACCAAGGAAATGGGAATAGTGAGTGACGGAATTAAAGTCGATCGCCAGTCCCGTAGGAAGACAAAGATAATCAGAATAACCAGCAATGTTCCCAGAAAAAGGGAAGTCCAAACTTCATCAATGGCGAGTTCTACAAATTCCGAAGTATCAAAAGCTACCTGATAATTTAACCCTTCGGGGAAATTTTTGGAGAGTTCCTCCATTTTGGCTTTGGCACCGCGCGCCACATCAATTGTATTGGCACTGGAGAGCTTTACAACCCCTAGAGAAACTGCGGGAATGCCCTTAAAACGAACAAACGAGCGATCGCTTTCTGCACCAATTTCCGCCCGTCCCACATCTTTAAATCGAATTTGCGTCCCATCAGGATTGCGCTGAATAATTAAGTCTTCATATTCCAGCGGCGTTTGCAATCTCCCCAGAACCCGTACGGAATATTCCGATTGTTCTCCCTCGACTAAACCCCCGGGAATTTCTAAGTTTTCTTGACGTAAGGCACGTTCAATATCCAAAACCGTCAAATTCCGCGCTGCCAACTTCACTGGGTCGATCCATAATCGCATCGCATAGCGCCGTTGACCCCCAATAAAGATGTTACTGACCCCAGGAACAGTTTCCATATTGTCTGTAATAAACTGTTCGGCATAGTCACTTAATTCGAGGGAGGTATAATTTTCCCCAAATAAGGCAAACCACACGATGGGAGAAACATCGCCTTCCTGTTTGGTGACTTGGGGAGTATCGACATCCTCGGGGAGTTGACGCAACGCCCGATCAACTCGCGATCGCACGTCTTGGGCGGCCAAATCAATATCGCGATCGAGGTTAAACTGAAGGGTAATGGAACTCACCCCTTCTCGACTTTGGGAAGTGAGAGTTTTAATCCCTTCAATCCCATTTAGTTGACCTTCTAAAATTTCTGTAACTTCGGTTTCTACCACCAGAGGACTGGCACCGGGATAAACCGTGGATACTGTCACAACTGGCGGATCAATACTGGGAAATTCCTGAACCGGCAATCTTGTATAACCGACTAACCCAATGATGATAATCAAGAGGGAACAGACGGAAGCGAAAACCGGGCGTTTGACAAAAAAAGTAGTAAACATTGGGTTAGGGATTCGCGATTATTAAGGGCTAATTCCTGATTGTTTTAAAGAAAGTGAGAACTAATTTAAAAGTTAGATTCTCACTTTACTGAAATTACCGAGGCTTACCGCGATGGTGCTGCCTTCGGGGAAGATTCGGGATTCGCTGCCGGTGGTTCATCGACAATCGGACGAATCTGATCCCCATCGGAGAGCCGTTGTAAACCAGAAATGACAATGAGATCGCCGTTTGCCAGTCCTTCAATCACTTCCGCGCGATCGCCTTGGACTAATCCCAGTTGTACCGGCACTCGTTCCGCAGTCGCCGGGTCCTCCCCTCGCGCCACAAAGATAAATCGCTCCTCCCCTTGGAACGTAATCGCCGTAGTTGGCACCACAATCCGATTGTTCCGTTCATCCCAAACCAACTTCGCCCTCACAAACTGGCGATCGCGTAATTGCCCTTGATTGGCAAAACTTGCCTTCGCTAAAATCGTTTGGGAATCAGAATTCACCGTGGGAGAGACAAAACTCACTCTCCCCATACTCAAGGGTTGTCCGTTGGCATCAGTAATTTCCACCGGCATCCCCAACTTCAACTCAGGCCCGCGTTCCAGGGGAATTGACAGCCGCAATTCCAAAGCATCATTTTGGGTCAAAGTCGTTAATTCCTGCCCGACACTGACGACATCGCCCACTTTCGCTGGAATATCGCCGACGATTCCCTCAAAGGGTGCGACGACATTGGCATCTTGTAACTGGACTTCCAACTCTCTCACTTGGGCGATCGCCTCTGCCAACTGTGCCTTAGCTTGGTCAATCTCCTCGGGTCGGGTCCCATTCTCTAATTGCCGTAACTCTTGCCTGGTTTCTTCGACTTCCGCTTCGGCGCGGGCAATTTCTTCGGGACGTGCGCCATTTTCTCGCTGATTCAGCAATTGCTGGGCTTCCGCAACCTCCGCTTCCGCCTGAGCAATTTCTTCCGGGCGCGCCCCACTTTGTACCTGGGCTAACGCTTGTTCCGCCTCCGTCACTTGTAATTCAGCACCTACAATTTCCTCACGTCGCTGGTTTTCCAACTCCTCCACCCGTTGGCGAAATCGCTGTAAATCCGCTTGAGCACGACGACTTTCCGTGACGACTTCATCAAAGCGATCGCGGGAAATTGCCCCTTGATCCGCTAATTCCCGATTCCGTTCCACCCGTTCCGTGGTTAATTCCACCCGCGCTTGAGCATCCGCAATTTGGGCTTCAGCTTGGGCGATTTCATCCCCCCGACTCCCCGCCCGTAAAGATTCCAGACGCGATCGCGCCTGTTGTAACCTAGCCTCCGCTTGAGCAATCTCTTCCGGACGATTCCCCGCTCGTAATTCCGCCAACCGCGCCTGAGCCTGCCGCAAACGCGCTTGTGCCTGAGCAATCTCTTCAGGACGAGTCCCCGCGAGGACCTCCGCCAATCGGGCCTCCGCTGCGGCTAAACGGGCCTCTCCTTGGGCTATTTCCTCCGGTCGGGTTCCCGCTTGTAACTCTGCCACCCGAGATTGCGCCCGAGCTTGGGCTGCCTGGGCTTGGCGAAGTCTAGCTTCAATTTCCCGGGTATCAATTCGGGCAATAATATCGCCTTGGGAGACTTTATCCCCCGCTTTGACCTCAATCTGGCTCACCCTTCCGGCCATTTCTGGGCGCACCACTGCTGCCTGTTGGGCCTCTAAGGTCCCGACAAACTCCGAGGTTTCCCTTAAATTGGTCATTTCCACGGTCGCTAATCGCACCGCTACCCCTTTGGGTTGTTCCGCTGCACCTTTCTGTTCGCTACTCGCCATTGCGGTTTGCCGCGATTGCCAAAAATACCAGCCGGTGCCACCCCCGGCGACTAATAACAACAGAAACAGAGCAGAAGCCAGCGATCGGCCCTGCCTACTAGCCCATTTAAACCGGCGTTTTTTATTGCGTAAGGGTTGGTCTAGCTGTTGCTCTAATTCGGTTTCATGAGCAACAGAATTTACAGGTTCTTTAGTTTTCAGTTCGGCATTAGAATCGTTAGGTGATTTCATGGATTTCCCTGTTTTTGTTCGACTTGTTAATCAAAATGTTAAAGTTCTATCGGGGATTTATTAATTAAGTAAGGGATTTAAACAGATTAGGAAAGTTGGCGATCGCCGGAGTAATTTTTTCCTACCTGGGTTTGGGCTGTATCCCGATTCCCCTGTTGTTTCATTTCAATGGCAATTTGTGCTTGCACCCATTCGATTTCTGATTTCAAAACATCCCAATGTCGATTCCAAACAGCGACTTGATAGAAATCCTCCGGCAAAGCTTTTTCACTGAAACTTTTATATCGAGCACGACAAAGCCCTAAACGATGCTCCATTAATTCCAGCCTCATCTCCGGTTCTAAGTCACTGAAAAAGAAACATTTAATGGCAAAACGAGCGCGACTTTTCACCCAGCTATCCTGGGGATGTTCGAGCATTTTCTGCCGCCAGCGATCGCGCCCCGTGGGGGTAATCCCATAAATCGTGCGACTGGGACCCGCGTCTCCAGATTCTCGGGCGATCGCCGCAATGTGACCCCGTTCCTCCAAGCGTTTCAGCAAGGGGTAAATGGCTCCATAGTTGACGCTCATGCAGCTACTCATAAATAGCTCCAGTTCTTGCTTCAACCTGTATCCATGTAGGGGATGGCGCTGCAGGAGTCCTAAAGCAGAGAGTTCAAGCATTTATATCATTTTGATATATGTAGGCTACAGTATAGCCTAATCGATTAAATTTTGTTAAGTTTCTGGGGAGGTCAATGTTTGCCCACACCCCCACAAGGTGCAGCCACAGTAATGCAGTCCCCACAGTGGGGGGCCAAAGATATTGGGTATATCATTATTTATTTATTTTGTCAAGTTTCATTGGAATGAAATCTTTAGGGATTGTCCCTGTCGTTAGTCGGCACAGGCGGGCTTAGTTTGTGGAGCCAGACCCTTAAGGGTGCGGGTTTATTTTGACATTTCCACTAACTCGGACATCCCATTAATACAACCTAAAATTAATCCATCAATCCCACTGACTGGCAATATAGGGGTTTTTAATTGAGCCGCCAAATGCTCCCCGGTCACATTACCTAAAAACCTTGTTTCTCCATGTTTTAATATCGCATCGGGCAACAAAATTGCATCGCCTAACTTTCTATTTTGCAACCCGTTGAGCAAATCTTGACCTGTTAAAACACCAGTAACGCTCATGGGTTGTCCCCAAAAATCACTACTGCACTGTGGACCCGGGACGGAGATTTTTCAGTCCCCGTTATCCCCTCAGAGGCTAAACAATTACGGAAAAATCCGCTCACGAGGCGCGAACAATAAATCTTGACAGTGATTGTAGCCGGACGGAGCAATCAGGAAATTGCAAACTTTCTCTACATTGCTTCAGGTACTGTCAGAGTCCATTACATAGCAAAGAGTGGACCTTTTTCTAAGATCCACTCTCTGTTAAACTCTCTTAGCCCTAACTTTCACAAGCTAGAGTTAAGTTCTTACTTTACCTAGTCCTTAATGATTCTCTGGTCATTAATGACCACTTTGTCCTTAACTTCAGGACTGCCGGAGATGTGAATATCGCTCTCCTTTTCCTTGTTTTTCTCTGCGGCGGAGTCGGCTAGATATTGGGCAGATGACTTAATATCATGCCCTGCACCTTTAGCAGATTGGGCTGCTTTTTGGGCAGATGACTTAACATCATGCCCTATCCCTGGAGAAAATGGGGTTGGATTTGGGGCAGATGACTTAACATCATACCCTGCACCTTTAGCATAAGGCGTTGGATTTGGGGCCGATGACTTAACATCATGCTTAACATCCTGCGCTGCATCTTTAGCAGATTCGGCAGCATTGTGGGCCGATGACTTAACATCATGCTTAACATCCTGCGCTGCATTTTTAGCAGATTGGGCTGCGCTTTGAGCAGATGACTGAAGCGATTGGGCTGCGCTTTTTACAGATGGCTCAACTGCTTTCGCTGTATCTTTTACAGTCGATCGCAGCTCCTTAGTTGCCCCCTCAATTTCCTGAGCTACAGCTTTGGCAGAAGGTTTAACTTCATCGGCAGTGCTCTTAATAGAGTCCGCTGCACTTTGTATAGAAGGCTTGACACCTTCCACGGTCTGCTTGACTGACTCTTTTACTTCTCTAATCGTAGGTTTGACTTCCTCGGATGCGCTTTTGACTGCATCTACTACAGAAGGCTTTGCTTCCCTAACTGTCTGATCGACAGATTCGGCTATACCTTTAATCGAAGGCTTGGTTTCCTCAACAGTCTCCTTAACTGCTTCTGCTGTAGCCTTGATAGAGGGTTTAACGTCCTCAGCAGTTTCCTTTACTACTGTCCCTAACTCTTCTACCGTGTGGGTAATACCGTCAGCGACCGTGTGTGCTGCATCCCCTAAATTATCTACAGCACGGTTAACCGTATCAGCAGTACCCTTACCAATGATAGCGCCAGCAACTGAGCCTGCTACCGCACCAACAATGCCTCCAGAGCGAGCACCGAGGATACCACCGACTGCTGCTCCAGCTATCCTCGCACCAATCCCTGAGCCTGATGATTCATCTTCCTGAGATTCTGCATTTTCGTTAGTCTGAGCCAGAAGTGGCTGGTTCTCGCTATTGTCCACATTTTTTTCTTCAGAGTCAGGATTATATGCAAAAGGCTTGTTAAAATGCGGGTTATTATTCGTCATAAATATCCGGGGGTATTACTACACTCACTATGCTAACTATTAATTCCTAAGAAAATCTACTGCTAAAGAACTAGATCTTGCTGCTACTTAAGAAGTAGATTTTCTTAGGTACTTACCGCTACTGCGCTAGGAGATCGCTGTTCATTCGACCTTGAAGAACTTGAAGAAGCGGGAGGCGCGCGATCGCACATCGGGCGCAGAGTCTTAAGCTTGGCTATCCCAAAATAACTCATTGAGCCAGACTTACTAACCGATTAATTGTTGATATTTAAACCTAAGCTTTGTTGCACCCAGTCGATTTCTAATTTCAGAAAATCGAAATATCAATTCCAGACGACGACTTGATAGAAATCCTCCGGCAAGAAGGGTTTTTCTGAGAAACTTTTGTCTCGGGCACAACAAAGCATTAACCGAGGTTCCATTAATTCCCTCCGTTTCTCCGGTTCTAAGTCGTAGAAAAAGAAAAATTTAATCGCAAAACAAGGGCGACTTTTTACCCAGGTATCCTGGGGGTATTCGAGCATTTTCTCCAGCCAGCGATCGCCCCGACTGGGGGTAATACCATAAATCCTCCGATTAGGACCTGTGTCTCCAGATTACCGGGCGATCGCCCCAATGTCACCCCGTTGCTCCAAGCGTTTCAGCAAGGGGTAAATGGCTCCATAATTGACGCTGTAGGAGTCCTAAAACAGAGACTTCAAGCCTTTATAATCATTTTGATATATCCAGGCTACAGTATAGCTTAATTGATTAAATTTTGTTAAGTTTATGGGTGATGCCCAGGTGGGCCGACAGGCAGGCATGGTCCAGCTACAAGAACTCAGCCCCCACAGGCGCAGGATAAAGATGCTTTTAACATCAAAATTTAGTTATTTTGTTAAGTATTAATAAAATGAAATCTCGGGCGATTGCCCATGTAGTTAGCGGGGCGGAGTTGGTTTGTGGAGCCAGACCCTTGAGGGTGCGGGCTTATTTTGACATCTCCACCAACTCAGATAGCCCATTAATACAACTTAAAATCAGCCCCTCAATTCCACTCACGGGTAATATTGGCGTTTTTAATTGAGCCGCCAAATCTTCTACTGTCATATTATCTAAAAACCTAGATTCTCCATGTTTTAACATGACATCCGGCAGCAAAATGGCATCGCCTAACTTTCTATTTTGCAATCCGTGGAGCAAATCTTGACCTGTTAAAACGCCAGTCACACTCATGGTTTGTCCCCAGAAATCGCTACAGAGGGCTACCATTTCTATCTGTAACCCTTCTACCGAATTTAATCGGTCTACAATCGGTTGAAAGGCTTTTTCTACGGCATTTCCCACTACCCAGGTGAATTGTCGCGGAGGAGATACGTTGGGCGGCAATAATTCCGTAGCAATTTCCTCAAATTCATCTAAGAATTGTCGGATAGAACCGACGCCGTTGCCGATTTGGGGATAGTCTTCATAGTCGGATTCTAGGGGTACTTCTTCCCCGGCAATCAAGAACCATTCATCGGCTAACCAGGCAAAGTTAGATCCTAATTTTTTGCTGAATTTCGGTTGTAAGGCTTGCACTTGTTGGATGACTTCTCGGGCTTTTTCGGCAGTTACGGGGATGAGTTCATCTTCCTCGGGACGAAAGCGAGTTAAGCCGACGGGGACGACGGCGACGGAGGCGACGGCAGGAATATCTCCCTTACCAAATTTAGCGAGGTCTAAGAGGGTGGTTTCGAGGTGTTTTTCATCATTAATGCCGGGACAAACAACGACTTGAGCATGAATTTGTAAGCGTTTTTGTTGAAACCACTTTAATTGGTCGAGAATCTGGCTGGCGCGAGGATTTTTTAATAAGCGAGTGCGAATTTCGGGTTCCGTGGCATGGACGGAAACATAGAGGGGAGAGAGGCGCATTTGTTCGATGCGGTTCCACTCTTTTTGACTGAGGTTGGTGAGGGTGAGGTAGGAACCGTAGAGGAAGCTGAGGCGATAGTCATCGTCTTTGAGATAGAGGGTATCTCTCATTCCTGGGGGTTTTTGGTCGATGAAGCAAAAGGGACAGCGATTATTACATTGAATCAGTCCATCAAATAAGGCGGATTCAAATTCCAGTCCCAGGTCTTCATCATAGTCTTTTTCGATTTCTACTTGATGGGTTTTGCCTCGGGTGTCGATGACTTCGAGTTCAAGGAGTTCATCGGTACAGAGAAATTGATAATCAATTAAGTCTCGGGGTTTTTGTTGGTTGATAGAAACGATCGCATCGCCAGGTTCAAACCCAATTTCGGCAGCGATGGAGTCGGGAATCACTTTGGTAATGACGGCAGGACGGATGGCAGATTCACTCATGGAATTTTAGCGAGTCAGGTAGATGTTGGGTGGATTTTAAACCCCGGTAGCTTAAAGAAACCGGGTTTTGAATAGGCTGGGTTAACTAAACCTTGTGCGCGGTTGCAGGGGAATCTCCATCACAAATTCGGTTCCGCTTCCCGGTGCACTGGTACAGGTGAGTTCCCCCCCATGTGCTTCGACAACAATTTGATAGCTAATGGATAACCCTAAACCCGTCCCGGAACCCACAGGTTTGGTGGTGAAAAAGGGGTCGAAAATCCGCCTCAAGACTTCATCACTCATTCCTGGACCATTATCGGAAATACGAACGATCGCCGAGTTGCGACTACTGAGTTCGGTATGAATCTGAATCGTGGGTGTCGCTGTATTTTCGTCTTTTTCTAAGGCATAAATCGCATTACTCAAAATATTCATAAACACCTGATTCAGTTCCGAGGCGTAACAGGTGACCCGGGGTAAGGTGCCATAGTTTTCTATAACCTGAATTCCTCGCTGTTCTCCTTCGCATCGCAGTCGCGGTTGCAAAATCATCAAGGTACTTTGGATACCTTCATGAATGTCTACGGGTTTCATATCCGCTTCATCATGACGGGCAAAGTTTCGTAGAGAGAGGACAATATTCCGAATCCGTTCTGCACCTCCTTTCATGGAATCAAGCAGTTTCTGCAAGTCTTCGACCAGAAATTCTAGGTCGAGTTCTTCCAAGGTTTCGGTGATAATTGGGGTGGGATTAGGGTATTCCTGCTGATAAGTTTCAATTAAATTCAGCAGTTCTTGAACATATTGGGACGCAGGGGTGAGGTTGCCATAAATGAATCCAACGGGATTATTAATCTCATGAGCTACACCGGCGACCATTTGTCCGAGTCCAGACATTTTTTCGCTTTGAATCAGTTGTGCTTGGGTGCGTTGCAGTTCATGTAAAGTTTGTTCGAGGCGGGTATTTTTTTCGTTTAACTCCTGAGTTCGTTGTTGGACTTTTTGCTCAACAGAAGCATATAAGAGGGCATTTTCTAGGGAAATTGCGGCTTGTGCGGAAAGGAGTCTTAAGACTTCTAAACGGTTGCTGGTAAAAGCTCCAGTTGTGAGATTATTTTCTAAGTAGAGGATGCCAATTAATTGACCGCGATCGAGGATAGGGAGACACAGAACCGATTTTAAGTTATGGGAAATAATATACGGATCAGCGGTGAATTTGCCTTCAGTGGCGGCATCGGTGAGGACGACATCGGATTTGGTCCGTTCAACATAGTTGATGATGGTGACGGGGACTTGATCCGGTTCCAGCGATCGCCCTCCCAGGGTTCCCGGTGCAGATTCAGCGATAATAACTTCTTCGCGATCAACGGATGCTTCAGCGGCGATTGTGAGTTTACCTTCTGCGGGTAAGATTAAACAGCCTTTTTGTGCACCGGCATTTTCGATGGAGATTTTCATCAATTTTGCCAGCAATTTATCCAAGACAATTTCTCCAGAAATGGCTTGGGATGCTTTCATCACTGAGGCTAAATCGAGGATACCGGCATGATTGTCCGTGGTGGTATGAATCGCTGTGGTTCGCGTGTCGATCGCCCCAGGATTCCCCGGGGCTTTAGTCAGTAATTGCGGATAAATCGCCTCTAGTTCAGTGACTTTTCTCACTGCACCCCAGCGTTGATATCCATAGTAGGCTTCTCGCAAATGAACTCGGCCATATTTTTGTTTATTCCGTTGGAACCAATATTGTGCCGCCAGTTCGTTGGCTAAAGCTTCGTTCTGGATAAACTCATATTTGCGGGCGGATTCTATAGCGCGATCGTACAAGTCAAGGGCTTCCTCTTCATCTCCCGCAATTCGGGCGAGTTCCGCTGCCACTAACAGATATTTATGCTCAAAGTTATCGGGACAATTTTCAGCCCAAACTTTCATCTGTTGTTGATTAGCGGCGATTTTTTGCTCATATTCCGCTTGTTCTTCTGGTGATGCTTTTGCATAGAGTGAACAAAACAGCAGCGATTGATAAAAATTATAGTCGGTCGTAGGCAGAGTGCCGGTAATATACAGCAGATATTTTTCCGCTTCTAAGGCACAATTCTTGGCTTCTTCTAGGCGATTATAGAGATAGAGTACCTGTAATTTTCGGATTAAATAATTACAGAGCGCATAAAATTTGTTGTCCTGATAACAGCCTGCCAAATACTCGGCTTCGCTGGTTTCTTCAAATGAAAATTCTAGGGGATCGGGTGTGATTTTCATTAAATTACAGAGGATCAGTTGCAAGCCTAGGGAGAGATCACTTGAGACTTGGTTTTTGGTTTTTTGGGTAAAATGAAAACAAGAAGTTGTTTCCCTGTTAATTTGGGCTAGATTTTGGCCCTCAAAAAACCCATTGAGAAGGGTATTATTCAGAAGATATCCGGCATATTCTAAATCCCCCGATTCCAATGCGGCTTGATAGCCTTCTTTATTGAGACGATTGGATTCTTTAATGTGTTTAAACCAGAAGCTCAAGCAATTAGCAAATCCAGCGCAAGCCTTACCTTTCAGTTCAAGGCTTCCCCATTTTTCAATCAAATTTAGGGCTAATAATCCAAATTCATAGCCGGATTTATAGTCTCCGAAAACTGAATTTAGCAATACTCCGTAGTTAGTATAAGAAATACAAGACTCTGGGATACTGCCATATTCCAGAGAAAGATTCACCCCTTTGAGGACGATCGCCGTCCAAAGTTGCGGGTCAATCAAGTAGGCTGGAGCTGCAACAGTGGTGAGCAGTTTTAAAGCTATTTTGGTCTCGGGGCGAGTGGTTTGAGGTTCATCGATTAACCGGGCAATCTCTTTTCCTTCCCATTTGGATTTTGCCGCGACAAATTCGGCCCCGATCGCCGTGGGGATATCGGTTTCTGGTAGTTCAATTCCCAGGAGTGCAAGGGCTTTCCGTCCGGTTTGTATCCCTTGGCTATATTCACCGCGCAAGACATATTGAAGTAACAGAAGATTGTTGACTTCTGCCTTTTCTAAAACTGAGTGAGTCCGGTTGAGGGTTTCCTTAATAAAAGTTTCGGATTCTTCAAAATTGCCATTGAGGTATTCCACCAATGAGCGTTGTTTATAGAGTTCCAAGGCTAACTCATAATCGCCGTCCCAAATGGTGTCGGTGAGACGGTCCATCCCCGCTTTTAAATATTGCTGGGCGGCGACATAGGCGGTGGCATTTTTAGCTTTTTTGGCCGCTTCTAAATTTAAAGTCGCCAATTCGATGATTTCTGCCTCTTCATCAATCAGCGATCGGCCTACATTCAAATGATCCACCAGTTCAAAGATTTTATCGGACCAATATTCTTCCGGGGTACTGGCGACTAACATCCGGCCAATTTGCAGGTGAACTGCCTTTTTTTGCGAGTCTTCAATTAAAGCATAAGCCGCCTGCTGTACTCGGTCATGTAAAAACTTGTAACTCAGAATTAATAGCGGATTAATCGAACTGGGATCCGTGACTTCTTCTGGGGTAATGGGTAGGATTAATCCCTCTGCGATCGCCGGAGACATATCGGAAAAAGTTCCAAATGATTCCTTAGCATAAATTAAGGACAAGGTATTTAAGTCAAATTGGTTCCCTAAACAGGACCCTAACCGTAAAACCTCTTGGGTCGCTTCCGGTAACTTCCGCAATTTGCTGACCATCAATTCGACCACATTATCTGTAATCCCTACTGCCTTAATTTGGTCGATATCCCATTGCCATCCTCCAATTTGGTTGGTACCGGCATTGGGATTAAACGTGAGCAAATTTTCCTGATACAGGGTCTTCAAAAATTGATTGACAAAGAAGGGATTCCCTTGGGTTTTCTGCACCACCAATTCCGCCAAAGGTTGTACCGTGGTCCGGTCCTGATGCAACGTCTCACTAATTAGTTGGGTGATTTGGTCAATTCCCAACGGTGTTAAAGTCATTTGATTAATGGTCGCCCCTTGTTTGCGCAATCCATCCAAGGTGAGGGTCAATGGATGCGTGGGGTTGACTTCGTTATCCCGATAAGCTCCAATGGGAAATAGATACCGGGTCTGTTCATCAGTCATCATTAACTCAATGAGCTTGAGTGTTGCAG
This sequence comes from Laspinema sp. D2d, assembly GCF_025370755.1. Lineage (GTDB taxonomy): Bacteria > Cyanobacteriota > Cyanobacteriia > Cyanobacteriales > Laspinemataceae > Laspinema. The sequence continues at coordinate 21,439 of NZ_JAMXFC010000019.1, forward strand.
AATCTGCCCACTGCAAATCATCTAGGAAAATAACTAACGGATGTTGTTGGGTGCAGAAGACGCGAATAAAGTTTTGAAAAACTAAATTAAATCGGTTTTGAGATTCACTCGGACCCAGTTGATTGACGGGATGCTGAGGACCAATAATTAGCTCAACTTCTGGAATAACATCAATAATAATTTGACCGTTAGAACCGAGGGCATTTAAAAGATTCCCTTTCCAAACCTTTAGCTTTTTTTCGCTTTCGGTCAAGAGTTGTTCGACTAAATCAGAAAAGGCACTAACGATCGCTGAGTAGGGAACATATCGCTGGAATTGGTCAAATTTCCCAGAAATAAAGTAGCCTTTTTTCTGATTAATTTTATGTTTAATTTCATCAACTAACGCTGATTTTCCAATCCCCGAATATCCCCCCACTAAAATCATTTCTGTATGGCCGCCCATGACCCGCTCAAAAGCATTCATAAATCGTTCGATTTCCGATTGCCTACCATACAATTTTTTGGGAATTTGAAATTTATCGGAAATATCCAGCCTTCCTAGGGGGAACTCGGAAATGGTCCCGGTGGTTCTCAGTTGGCTGAGACATTCCTCTAAATCAGCTTTTAACCCCCAGGCACTTTGATAGCGGTCTTCGGGACTTTTAGCTAATAATTTGAGGATAATGTCCGAAAGAGCTTTGGGCACCTCTGGGTTATGGTGATGAGGGGGAACTGGCTCGATCGCAATGTGACAATGGACTAATTCGATCGCATCGGTGGTTTCAAAGGGCAGGCGATCGCTCAAAAGTTCATACAGCGTTACCCCCAATGAGTAAAAATCACTGCGGCGATCGAGCGATCGGTTCATTCTGCCAGTTTGTTCTGGGGACATATAAGCCAAAGTCCCCTCTAAAGCCGCAGACTTTTCCACGGTAGGATGTTCTCGGGTCAATACCGTAGAGATACTAAAATCGATGACTTTCAATTGTCCCGTAACCGGGTTATAGGCGATATTCGCTGGATTAATATCTTTGTGAATAATATTAGCCGAGTGGAGTTCGGCTAAACTTTCGGCAATTTTAATGGTCAGGTTGAGAAATCCCAGAAGGGTAAATTTTTGGGATGTAATGAGTTGTCTTAAGGATTCTCCCCCAAAATCCTCTAAACTCATCATTAAGGTATTTTGATACTTTTCCAGGCTATACGCTTTAATAACCCCATTTAAATTAAAAGAGCGAATTAATTCATATTCTTGTTGATAACTGGCGAGTTCTTGGTCCGTGGGATAGTCTTTATGGAGAACTTTCAGGATAACGGGTTGTCCATCGAACTCTCGGCGTCCTCGATAGACCAGGGTATTGGAACTTTCATAAATTTTGGCAAGAATTTGATAGCCTGGAACTGATAGCATCATTCCGTTCTCCCTTAGAATCTGCTGCTTCCCTATTATATGCTTAGTCCATGCCAAACTATCAAATCTCCCCCTTGTAGTGGGGTTAAGTACAAGATGGGGTTGTAAATTACCTCAGATTGATCGGTTATTGCTTTGATCAACCCGTTATCTGTCTGAGGTACGGTAACGTGGATGGCATGGAATAACCCAATCAACCTATTCTTTTCTGCCCCTCCCTTAAACCCTTGGAAATGAGCAGACTGGCCTTCTGTACCCTGAACTAGGGTTGTATCCAACCCAAAGCCAGCGTAATTAAAATGACACAGCCAAAGGCTATTCGATACCAAATAAAAACCCAGGTACTCTGGGTTTTTAAGAAATTAATCAGCCATGCGATGGAAAGATAAGAAAAGAGGGCGGATGAAATTAATCCTCCCACCAGAGGGACCATGCCGATGTTGTCCAAATTAGAGGTCAACAGATCCTTGAGTTCGACTAATCCAGCTAAGGTAATCGCAGGAATGCCCAGCAAAAAGGAAAACCGGGCGGCAGTGGTGCGATCTAATCCCATGAATAATCCGGCAGTAATGGTAGAACCGGACCGAGAGAACCCAGGAACCAAGGCGAGGACCTGGGCGAGTCCCATTAATAGACCATCTTGAAGACTCAGTTGCCCAAAGTTGCGTTTTCGCGTCCCAAACCGTTCAGCAATCCCGAGCAAAATTGCCATTAAGATGGAGACAACGCCGATCGCGGTGATAGTCCGAAGATTTTCCTCGTAAAACTCGGGAATCACATATTTAATAATTAACCCAAATACGATAATGGGTATCGATCCGACGAGAATGCCTAGGACAATCCGAAAGTCCTGATCATCATATTCACGTCGCACCAGGGCCCGCACGGCTCCATTGCCTAGGGTACTCAAATCAGGCCAAAAATACCAGAGCACGGACCCAATACTTCCCAGTTGCAGGATAGCGGTGAAGGCAACGCCGGGATCTCCCCAACCCAGGGCCACGGGGACAACTTGTAAATGGGCGGTACTGCTAATCGGGATAAATTCGGTCATTCCCTGAACGAACCCCAGGACGATCGCCTGAAATAGATTGATCGTCGTTTCCGGTTCAGTGCTCTTGATCAGATCCGAAGCAGTTTCAGTGGTTGCTAAGAGTTGGGGACTCCCAGGGAACCCAGATAGGCCATTGGTCATGTCGGTTAGGCCGCTGGATCCTAAGAGTTCGCTACTGAGTGCTTTGGTTGTACAGGCGATCGCCATGCCGAGGGCCGTGAAACTTCCTAGGGTGAAAAACTGATTGCGTGATAGTCCCATGAATTTTGCCGATGTTATCTGTCTGGAAAATCTAAACTTGACCTTCATAGTGGATGGATTTATTCCAGGAGAAGTTCTAAATCTTCTTTTTTCCTAGATTGTTTAAGTTGACATGAGCGTTGAGCCACTCTGCCCTAGGCTGTTGTCCCCTGTTGAGAATGCCTCAAAGCAGAACACACGCATTATATTCTCAATTGGGAATTTAAGATGTAGCAACAAGCTGGAGCGCAAAATTTTGCATTGATTCTATAAAATCCCCGGTCATTTATGACCGATCGCCTCGGTTGGTCCGGTTTTTTCCCCAGGAATTTCAGGAATCGAGTAAAATTTAGACAGGGAAATCCCCTAGGGGGGGATATTTCTTGTGATATCTTAAATAAGATGAAGTTAAGTAAAGAATATTAAAGAATTGTTAAATCGATCCTGGTCTTCCTACACCTCCTCTGGAGCAGCCGTGAAATCTGCAAGCCTTAGTCTGAATCGTTCATTTACCTCAATCGGGATCGGTCAACGGTGGCGCATATTTGCCGCTGCCGCCTTTCTGGTATCGGTCCCCGTGTTTTTTGAAGCCCCTTTAGTCCGCCATCTGCCCCTACTGGCCGTTGCCTTGAGTCTGGGGTGGTTAGGGCTGGCGCAAGTGTTGCGATCGCGAGATGAGAGCCAGATTTGGGGTGATTTATTAATCGGATTTACCGGCAGTTGGTTGGCTGGAGCCATCTACTGGGGATGGTTTCGATGGGAACCTATGCTGCACTTACCCCTAGAGGCGATCGGGCTACCCGTGGCTCTGTGGTGTCTGTGGCGCGGTCAACTGGCGATCGGGAGTTGGTTTTATTTAGGGTCCTTATTCGGTACCACCGTCACCGACGTTTATTTTTATGTAGTAAACTTAATTCCGCACTGGCGACAGTTGATGCAAGTCGAACCCGAACTGGCGATTCCGATTTTTCAGAGTGCGATCGCCCTCGTCAACACCCCCTGGGGCTGTGGTTGGGCTGCGGTCCTCGGAATGCTCTTACTCGCTGTGGGGAGTTTACCCTTGCGCTCGGATCAGCTAAAATGGTGGGCGTTTGGGGGTGCAGTATTGAGTACAATTGTGGTAGACAGCTTGTTTTGGCTGGCAGCCCTAGCCGCCTAAAGGGTCAATTAGAGCTTGAATATCCCCTCTTACAGGGTTAAGCATCTGACTTAAAAAGGGGTAAGCATTGTTGAAGGGGACCTGTTCCAACTGAAAAACACCCCCCCCGGAACCCACAACTTTCCTAAAGCTTTCCTCAGAAAGGTGGTAGACCGTCAGTCTAGGGTTACTCCTTTTAAAATTAAGAGCGTTACAATTCCATAACGTTGGTGCTTAACCTGTGGCAAATCTCCCACCTACTCCTCATCTCGTACTGCGAACTGAAGCAGGGAACCGCTATCTCCCGTTAGTGGGAGGTAACTGTTGGACTATTGGACGAAGTGAAGATAATAATTTCGCAATTGGGGACCGCTGGATGTCCCGCGCCCATGCCATGCTGCAGTGTATGGACACCGGGGAATTTTATTTGATCGACCTCGGAAGTCGTAATGGATCCTTTGTCAATGGTCGCCGGGTGAGTATCCCCGTGATCTTGCACAATAGCGATCGCCTGACCTTCGGCCAAACCGACCTCGAATTCTTCTGTCCCACCAGCGATATCAGCGAATGCTCGGAAGAGTTAGGAACCGCGAAGGATTTTACCGTCACTGCCGCTTTACACGTGCGCCGGTTAATCTCCGTCATGGTCGTTGATATCCGAAATTTTACCGTTTTGACCCAACAACTCGATGAGAAAATCCTCTCAGAAGTAATTGGGACCTGGTTCCGTTGTGCCGGGAATATTATTCGCGATCGCGGCAGTTGGGTCGATAAATATATTGGCGATGCCGTCATGGCAGTCTGGTTTCACAGCACCCAAGAAGTCAGCGACGAAGAGATGCTGCGAATTTTCCAGGCCCTCAATTCCTTACATGAGATTACTGAAGACCTCAACAAACGCTATCCCCTGCCCTTTCCTCTCCGAATAGGGGCCGGAGTCAATACCGGATATGGCATGGTAGGCAATACCGGATCCGGCGATCGGCCCGACTACACCGCATTAGGAGATACCGTCAATGCCGCCTTTCGCTTGGAGTCCGCCACCAAAGAAATTGGCCTAGATATTGCCCTGGGTGAAACGACTTATAAATACTGTAGGACCGTCCCTGGACATCAGGACTTATTCAAGCAGCATAGCGTCCTTCTCAAGGGCTACGAAAAGCCAACCATCACCTATGCTTGCTCCTTCGCCAACCTGGAGGCGTTTTTGCGTTCCCAAGCCGCCAACCGCTAAAATTCCCCTTTTAAATCAAAATTAAGGACTTCCTGCAATTAGGGGAAGTCACCGCATCGGTGGGGGCAATTTCTGTACTGCCCCGCCTTTCATGGGGCGGGACCCCTTTGATCCAGACCCTCTCGGGAAAAAATCTGCGGATTTGGAAGAAATCCAAAAAAAATCTGTAGGTAAAATGGTAGTCTCTATTAAAAGGCTGTTTATGAGAAACAAAGGAATAAAGTTATGCAAAGATTGGTTCGCCTGGTCGCAGTCTTCGGCTTAGTCGTGGGTTGTTTGGGATGGTTAGGATTTCCCCAGAATGCCGTCGCGGCTGGCTGGAGCGGGGTCTCCTTGCAATCGACCATGTTAGTAGCCCAAACCCAGTATCGCAATCCCGTCGATGATAAGCTGGCGACTGAGTTTGGCGAAAAAATTGACTTAAATAACACCAACGTTCGGGCTTTCCGGCAGTATCGGGGACTATATCCGACCCTGGCTGGGCTAATTGTCCAAAATGCCCCCTACGAGAAAGTTGAGGATGTTTTAAACATTGCCAGCCTGAGCGATCGCCAAAAAGAATTGCTACAAGCCAATCTGGATAATTTTACCGTCACTGACCCTGAAGTCTCGTTAATTGAAGGCGACGATCGCATCAATAACGGCTATTACTAAACGATGTCCTGTTCCGATAGAACAGAGATCGTTAATTTCGTCCTTTGTCAACTAAGGTAATATAAAGAGCTTCTATAGCGCTTCTAAATCATTGGAGCAATAGGCGTTAGGTCCTTTTCCCCCGAGATAAAACCCCGGAGGGTTAGGGAGAAATTGGCGCTACCGCGACCGGAATGATCCAAATGATTTACCCTGGCCTATATAATCGGCTCAACTACTTGACAAGGGGCGATTTTTCATTGAGCAATCCGTCACAGTTCGATCCCGGTCTCAATCAGACGATACCCACCGCTTTTGATGTATTGGTCGTCGGTGCTGGTGCTGCGGGTTTGTATGCAGCCCTGTGCCTCCCCGATACTTACCGCGTGGGTTTAATTGCGAAAGATAGCTTGCCCTTGTCCGCAAGCGATTGGGCGCAAGGGGGTATAGCCGCTGCGATCGCCTCCGATGATTCCCCCAAGTTCCATATCGAAGATACCCTCGTTGCCGGTGCGGGGTTGTGTGATCTGGAGGCGGTCAAGTTTCTCGCCGAACAAGCACCGGACTGTGTTCAAAACTTGCTCAAACTGGGCGTCGCCTTTGACCGGGACAATCAAGGCACCCTGGCATTAACCCTAGAAGCGGCTCATTCCCATCGCCGAGTGCTTCATGCGGCAGATACCACGGGTCGAGCCATTGTCAGCGTCCTGAGCAGTCGTGTTTTGAGCTGCCCTCATATTCAGGCGATCGAAAATGCCGTTGTTTTGAATCTGTGGATCAACCCTGAAACCCAACGCTGTCAAGGCGTTCGCCTGGTGTATCAGGGTGAGATTTATTGGGTCCGTGCCGGTGCCGTAGTGCTCGCCACCGGGGGCGGTGGTCAAGTCTTCGCCCAAACGACCAATCCTTCGGTAAGTACCGGGGATGGGGTGGCAATGGCATGGCGTGCCGGTGCTGTGTTAAGAGATTTAGAATTTTTTCAGTTTCATCCCACCGCCCTCACCAAAGCAGACGCCCCGAGATTTTTAATCAGTGAGGCGGTCCGGGGTGAAGGCGCTCATTTGCTGGACGATCGCGGATATCGCTTCATGTTTGACTACCATCCCGCAGGAGAACTCGCGCCGCGAGATGTGGTCAGTCGGTCTATTTTTATGCATCTCCAGAATTGGGGAAGCCATACCACTCCAGGATGTGTTTGGCTGGATTTGCGACCCATTCCGGACGAACGGATTCGTCATCGCTTTCCGAATATTATCCAGGTTTGTCAAACTTGGGGAGTGGATTTGTTTAAGGAACCGATTCCGGTGGCCCCAGCGGCCCATTACTGGATGGGGGGGATTCAAACGGATTTGTACGGACGCACTTCGATTCCCGGTTTATATGCCGTGGGTGAAACGACCAATACGGGGGTGCATGGTGCGAATCGGTTAGCGAGTAATTCTTTGTTGGAATGTCTGGTGTTTGGGGCTCAGTTAGGGGCCATCGAAATTGCTCCGAATCCGGGAGAATGGGTTCGGGAAGAGACCGTTACTTTAGAGATTAGTCGGTTGGGGAAAGATTTACCAGCACAACAAGCTTATATTCAAGAACTGCGGCGATCGCTCCCGTTGCTGGTTTGGCAAAGTGCCGGAATTGTGCGGGGACAAGCAGCCTTAGAAGCGGCGATCGGGCAAATTAACATCTGGCAAGGCGAATTTGCCGCTCTTCCTATTTCTCAATATTTATTAAATCCGGTGGAGGGTCAGGGGGTCTGTTTTTCTATTCCCCATGTCAATGAACTGCTCGTTCAATGGTCGGAAACCCGTAATTTACTGGATGGAGCGTACTTGATTCTCACGAGTGCAATGTTTAGAACCGAAAGTCGGGGCGGGCACTATCGATTAGATTATCCCCATACCGATCCTAATTGGCAAGCTCATACGGTAGTTCAGAACCAATCTTGGCGCAGGGTTCCCCTGTGATGGTTCTGCTATTTCTCCCGATTACTCTTTCTTTCGTGGATTCACAGGTTTGGCTCTCCTATAAATATTAAAATGAAGCGTCAGGAGTAGGCCAGAGTTTAAAGCAACGGGAGGGTTTATCCCTAAATCTTGAGGACCAGTCTGAGACCTAAATGCAGCGGGTTCCAGCTCCAGGGGTTTCCCCCTGGGGCTTACCGTTACTCGGTCTTGGCGGTTCATATTCGGCAATGGAAATCTCCAAATTCGAGCCGGTGGTATTCCGGAGCGATTCAGGAGTCCAACTCGATTGCAGGCTCGTGACGACTAGAGTTGTCCCTAGCAAGCTGCTGATTGAAAATAGAGTGATTGTACTAGACCGAAGGAACGTAAACATAACACCCTTGACCCCATAAAATAACCTTCCTACTAGATGTCCCCCTGTTGTATTAGTTTATCAGTAGATTCACGGATTTGTCCAGTAGCTGAAAAAAATTTTTTAAGGAGTGGTCCCGTGGATTTACTGAAGAAGTTTTTCCGGGGTTAGCCCTAGGTTTGGGGGTGAAAACCTGTGATTTCAATCAAATTCATCCGCCTTGAACCCCGCTCAGGTTGAGGGGTATCCGTATTTACTCGGACTCTCCTAGGGGAAATCGTTAGATCGGTTTTGAAATGTTTAGTAACCTTGACAATTCGGTTAATGGAGAGGGTTTATGTCGTGATTGATTCAATTCTTAACATAGATTAATACTTTCCATAATTAATGCGAATATCCCCCCCGTTTTATTGCGGCTCTAGGGTGGCACAATTAAGGCGATCTAGATCGAGAGAAAACCCGTCAATATCCTGGATCCTTGAGCTTCTCCGGTCCTGAAGTTTCAGAAACCTCATAAAATTCATATTGATTTTTACCGAGTTCTTTAGAACGGTACATTGCTGCATCTGCAAGCTTAATTAAAAGATCTGCATCTTCCCCGTTTAAAGGGTATAAGCTAATTCCGATACTGGCGGTGACATGAATCAAGTCTCCCGCGATCGCCACGGGTTCCCCCAAGGTCGTCATAATCTTCTGAGCGACACTCGCCACATCTTGGGGGCGAGGAATGGCCGGTAAAATCACGGTAAACTCATCTCCCCCCAGACGCGCCACCGTGTCACTCCCCCGCAAACAGGCGGTGAGTCGTCGTGCCACTTCTTTTAATAACAGGTCCCCGCTGTCATGTCCGAGGGTATCATTAATTTGTTTAAATCCATCTAAATCAATAAATAAAACCGCTACAATTTGGTGATTAATTGCGGCCCATTCTAAGGCTTGGTTGAGCCGTTCTGAGAACAATTTGCGATTAGGAAGATTGGTTAGGGTATCGTGATAGGCTTGGTGGCGTAGGCGGTCTTCTGAGACTTTTAATTCTTGGTAAGACTGAGCTAACTCTGATGCGGTCCGTTTGAGTTCTTCTTCCATTTTTTTGCGTTCAGTGATGTCTCGAATCACCCCAACTAGAAAGATATTCCCGGCTGAATCTTTATGCAAAGACCGTTTTGTCGCAATATAATGGATTGTTCCCGTAGCATCCGTCAACTGAGCTTCATTTTCATGGGGTAAACCCGTGGTTAAGACCCATTCATCTTCCTGCCAAAACAGATTGGCTTCAGTAGTGGAAAAAATTTCATAATCTGACTTTTCAAGAACCACGGGTAAAGGATAGCCAATGAGTTGACAATAGGCTTCATTTAAGACAATCCAGCGATGGTTTTTATCCTTAACAAAAATGGGGTCGGGGATAGTATTGATGATTTGGTCTAAAAAGTCTTTGGATTCGGCAAAAGAGCGTTTTAATTTTTCTTCATGATAAGCAATATAAGACGTGAGCAATCCCGCTGAACCCAGGAGGGTTAAGAGGGGAGGAATTAAGGGGACCCACCAGCCGAGGATAAAGAGCAGGGTAGCGGTCCCAAACAGGATGAGGGAAGCCAGGAGGATGCTGCCCGTTAGGCGAATGGGCGATCGCCCAGTTGAGCTAATCAGGGCACCGGCGATCGCCCAGAGCACAATCCACAGCCATTCGATAGATTCAGACCAGAAAACAATCGAGGGAGGACGGTCATTTAAGGCCGCACTTAGGATTTGGCTAACAAAATTAGCATGAAGCTGGACCCCAAAGATTTTTCGAGGGGCGGGGAACAATCCTGCACTATTAGGGGTGTAGAAAAAATCATTGAGACTCGTAGCCGTCGAACCGATCAAGACCACGCGATCGCGCACCGATTCTGGGGGAACCTTACCCTGTAAAACATCCTGCATGGACACCTCCTGATAGGGCACCAGTTCAGAGTTATCCGGGGAACCCAGATGAAAGTTAGCCAGCACTTGATAACCGCCATTATCTTGGCTGATATAGGGTCCATCATTACCCTCAAACCGGGGAAAGGTGTGGGGACCCAGTTGGAAATGGTCCGGATGTTCCGATGAAGGTTGCGGTTTAATCCCTTCCCCTTCCAGATAGAGTAAGGCCAGCTTTAAGGCAAAACTTTGGTAGGATTTGTCCTCACTCCAGAGATAAAGCAGATTACGACGGACTTTGCCATCGAAATCGATCGCCACATTGTTAAATCCCACCGCCCCCAATTCCACCAAGACTTTCGGAGGCCGGACCCCAACGAGGTTTTTGGCGATGGGAACCTCTTCAATCCCAATCAGATTGGGGGTGGTGGCAAAGACCTGTTGTAACTCAGCGTGACCCGGTTCTACTGGAATATCCCGATAGAGATCCAGACCGATCGCCCGGGGAGAGTAGCTATCCAGTTTTTGCAGCAGTTCGGCTAAGACGCGATCGGAAATCGGCCAGCTTTGAAATTCCCGGATATCCGTTTCGTTAATTCCCACAATCAGGATGCGATCGTCCCTCGGTTCCGGGGGACGCCACCGAAACATCTGGTCATAAGCCCCCCATTCCAGAGACTGTAACAGTCCTGTAGAGCGCAGAATTAACACAAACCCGGCAACACCGACAACCGCCTTAAGGGGAAGCCAGAGGCTCCCACTCCAGTCGGGAAGTCTTTGTTGCCACCGTTCTCTCAGGGCTGTCCATCGAAGTTTTGGACCTTTAAGGGGCTGCATTTTCATCAAATACCGGCTTTCTCTGGAATTTAATCTGCTCAAAAAAAGGACTGGGATCCGGACTTTCCCACTGCGAGTCCAGCCTAAAACCGCATTGGGAATTTCTCGGATCCTGGGGTTCACCTTGAGTTAGGGACTCGGTAAGACGTTTTTAAAGTTACTTGGCCCTTGATAGCCGGACAATGCCGCTAATTCAGAGAGCGATCGCACCCCTGGATATTTTTCCCCGTTAATGATCCAGGTGGGAAATCCCTCAATTCCAACGGCTTTGCAGACTTGAGGTTGGGGATTTTTGCCGCGCGGATCGCATTCAATGTAGTTAATCTCACTCACGGCTTCTCGTCCGAACAGTTCCTTTTGTTCATGGCAGTGCGGACACCAATAGGCGCTATAGTTTTTGGCCCCTACGGCAGTCAGATGTCGGGCTAAGGCGATTTCAGCTTCACCGGATGAGGTAGAAATCGGCCAGCCGGTATTGGAGGGCGGGGTTCCAGCCTGACGCTGAACAATCGAGTTATCTGCGGAAGCGGGAGACCCTGGGTTATTGACATTGGCATAGACACCCAAAGCTCCAATCAGGGTAATCATGCCGACAATAATGCCGGTAAAGAAGAGTTGACCGCGATCGGGCCAATCTCGCCCAATCAGGGTTAAGACAAACAGCAACACCGAAAATACCCCTGAAGCCACGCAGTAAGGACAGAGCGCTTGCAGGGTAAACAACATGACATAAGTCAGGTATAGACTAAATACCAGCATGGTGCAGGCGATCGCAAACATCAGCAACCAAGAGGTGTTGTCTACCTGCGATTTCAAATCTTTTTGGGTCTCTTCTTTGATCAACAAAGGAGCCAAGGCCAAAATCGCCATAGTGGTATAGCCTAAAAACCCAAATAGGGTCAGAGGCAACCCAAAGATTTTGGCATATTCGCTTTCCAGGACAATTTGGCAGCCGGTGGTCGGACAAACCGCCGCAGCGGATCCAGTAAACTCAACGACGGTCAAAAAAGCGGTTTCTAAAAGACCCAAAACGGCGATCGCGCCGATGATATAACGCGACCAGCGGTAAATCCACGGAGTAGAACGTCGGCGTCTCATAAGCAAAATTTAGTAATGTGCAAACCGAGAATTGTTAACCCTCGGAGGAAACGAGCATCACAGGGGTTTAACCCGAGTGAGCATTGATATTGAGGATGACTATCGCCTTGGGGTAAGTTGGCTTGGGGTGCTTTTGTGATGCACTTTCAACGGGACAATTACCGCCTCAAACGTTTTACCCTGTACGCATCATATTTTTGGGGTAGGTACCCCTTCCATTCCGGGAGTCATACCCGCTTAAATTATGGTATCGGTCCGTACTATTGTTGAACAGACTCTCTTCATCAGGGTAAAACTCTTGAACACTCTAGTTTTAGAGCCAGGAATTGGCTTCGCCTTCCTGGATATAGCACCTCTCAAGGCATTGGACAATTTTTACCGGGAGTGGGAGCAAAATGCTCCCTAAGACTTGAAGGGAGCATCTTGCTCCCACCCCTTAATTCGATTGTCAGAATGATTAAGACTTGCTATGGGGTAGGGACCTGTTGCCGATCACTGAGTCAGTTAAGACTTGGGCGGGTCAATGACCTGAAGAGGCAAGGGATTTAGAATCGTTCCTCTCGACGAACGATCGCCTTCAATTGCTCAAGTAGCAAAGCCAGGACAATTTGATTGTGGCATATTCGCTCAGGGGAAGGGGGAATGCTCAACCCCAAAGGGTAAATGCCGCCGTGATGAAGGGGAGGGATAAGAGATGAAGGGGGAGGGAGACCAAATGAGTGAGGAAGGATGATTTCAGGAACCCGGATGACAACGCCGGATCAGTATCAGGATGAGGGATGAATTTTTCCCCTTCATCCTGATGCCTTCATGGAGTTGTTTTCAAAAGGCCCTCACCCCGAATGCAGCTTGATAGCCGCCAGTGACGGGGAAGGAGTGTCTAGGGAGAGACTCCGGCGAGTAGCTTCTACAAATTGACTGACGCGGATGGGATCAACGGGTTGTTCCAGTTGTCCATGTCGTTTGAGGGAACTACAGACAATAACCCCATCGGCTGCCTGCATTAGGGTAGAAATGTTCTCCCAGTTGGCACCGCTGCCAATAAAGACCGGAGTACCTTTCGCCGCCGCGATCGCCAGTTCTAAATCTTCAAAAGAAGGGGGGTTCCCAGTGGCCCAACCGGAGAGAATCACCCCATCAGCTAAACCGCGCTCAATGGTTTCTTGCACAGCGGTGGTGAGATTGGGGGAACCCAAGGGCCGCGCGTGTTTCACCAAAACATCGGCCAGGATTTTGACCTCGCTGCCGAGTTCTCGCCGGTAGCGTAGGAGTTGATGTGCTTGTCCTTCGATTAAGCCTTGGTCCGTCGCCATGACCCCAGTGAGGACATTGACCCGGATAAAGCTGGCACCGACACAGGAGGCGATCGCCAATCCACTCAGGCCATCATTTCGCAAAACATTGATTCCGATCGGCACCGTTACCAAGTTCATCAGCCGATCCACGATCAGGGTCATGGCACTCACGACGGCTGGATCGACCTGGCCGTTCGTAAATGGAGCATCAAAGAAATTTTCGACAATAATGCCATCAACCCCGCCTGAGGCCAACGCTGTGGCCTCTCGCTCGGCTCGCTCAATGACAGTTTTGAGGCTGCCCCCCCACCTCGGAGAGGTCGGCAGGGGCAGTAAATGGACAACACCAATAATCGGATTCGGGGTTTTGAAGAGCTGTTTTAAGTCCACGTTGTTACTATCTCGGACGCCACAAGAACGTTCGGTCAACCAATATACTGACCAAGACTTTTAAGTAAGTCTTGACCCGCTCAAAGCGGGACTGTTGGATTCCGGCATGGAGTGCGATCGCGATTCCTCGGGCCTAATAAATTAAGCAGGTATCGCGAGGTCAGACCCAGGCAGATTTTACCAACTGAGGACCCAAGGCGTGCCTCGGATTGCCTCCCTGAGTCGTTAGACTCACTCAGTAAGCTATGTTCATTGTACTGCCGTGGCGAACGAAAGCTATCAAGTCATGAAATCTGCCCGTTGTCATGACTGGGGAACGCTACATCGGCCCGATCTCAGCATGGAAACGGTTCAGGTTAAGTTTTGTAGCCTCAGCCCCTGTATCAGGACAAATACGGAGAACAGGGCGATCGCCCTGACTGGTATTAAAAAGGGTATCAACCTTTTTAATACCAGGTTTTTGGAGATGTTTTGCAGCAAATGTCCGGAAGTGTCTTCAAAACCCCTGAAAAATTTAAGGATTGACATCCGTGCAATCACTGAGTTAATATAGAACTCGAAAGCACAAGCGACATCCCCAAAGCAGTCGCGGCTACCAGAATTAGAAGTTCCAAGGACAAGGCTAACCCCCACCGCCTCAATCGGGGACCTACCTGGAATCATTCACAGTGTTCATTGTTCACCCTCGGTCTGGGTTAGAGCTACTCTAGCCCAGTTTTTCTTTGGAAATTATGCCGCCACTCTCAAGGGCAGTAGCGATACATTAAAATTGCGTTTACCATAGAAAAATTAAACCCCCCACCACTGGAAGGGCCAAGGCATCGAGTATGACTGTAGCAGAACCCATTGCAGCTCGCTCCAAAAAAACCGGCATCCCCCATCGAATCGCCAACTGGCTGGAAACTCACTGGGTCACCCCTGCCTATGCCGGTTGGCTACTGTTAATCCTAGCGATATTTTTCTTTGCCGCTGCAACCAATACAATGGCAGGATGGCTCTATGTCATCAGTGGTGTGAGTTTTGCGTTGTTGGGAACTGCCGCCTGGTTGCCGGTGCGATCGCTCCAGGATTTACAAGTCCAGCGCACCCCCATCGAACCCGTGAGTGCTGGGGAAGACCTCACCCTTGATCTGGCGATCGCCAATGAGACGGCAAAGCCAAAAATCTTGGTGCAAGTCGAGGATATGATTCCTTTCGTGTTGGGAAAACCCATGAAATCGGCCATCGAAGAAATCCCCCCGCATGGCATTCATCATTGGGTCTACTACTACCCCACCCAACGACGGGGGATTTATCGCTGGCATGAGGTCCAGTTAAGATCAGCCACTCCCCTGGGTTTATTTTGGTGCAGGCGATCGCGGCAAGTCCCCGCTACCGCAGTGGTCTATCCCCAAGTTTTACCCCTGACTCGCTGTCCTCTGGTCGATCGCATGGGTCAAGAAGATAGCCTCCTGGTTCATAGCGATCGGCGCGCTGAAATGGCTACAGAAGGCATCACCCGTACAGTCCGACCCTACCGATATGGCGACCCCACTCGCTTAATCCATTGGCGCAGCAGTGCGCGCCTCGGGGAACTGCGGGTCCGGGAATTAGAAGTGTCCACTGGGGGACAAGAAGTCATTATCGCCCTGGATAGCGGTAGTTCTTGGAATTTAGAAGATTTTGAAGCCGCCGTCATCGCCGCAGCTTCTTTATACTGCTATGCCGAACGCTGCCAACTCAATGTCCGACTTTGGACTGCCGGAACTGGCTTGGTTCATGGCAATAACCGAGTTTTAGAGGCTTTAGCCGCAACCCAAGCTAGAGAAGAAGATGCAACGGTAGGAGAACCTCCCTTTTTACCCTTAATCTGGCTGACTCAAAATAGCGCCAGTGTGAATCAGTTACCCCGAGGCAGTCGCTGGGTCTTCTGGCCGTCGGAGGGTCAAAAAGCCCCAGTAAATCCCAATTTTCTAGGGCTGGAAATTCAAGGGGATAAACCGTTACAGCTTCAGTTGCAGTCATCGGAAGGATGAAGGTTCCGGCTTCATCCTTGATGGTTTTATGGGGTTTGAGTGGCTAATACCGCTTCACAAATCGGCGATCGCAGGGCTTCTACATAACTCGGCCACCCAATTATGATTGGTTGTTTGTGAATCAAGGTATCTGATGACAGTGCAGAGGGTTCAAAACTCAAGGGTTTTCCCTCTAAATCACAACAGACTAACCCCGCTGCTTTGGCGAGGGCCACGGGACCAGCGGTATCCCACAGTTTGACTCGACCATTGAGATAGAGATAGAGTCCGGCGCGCCCAAAAATGACTTCCATCACTTTCAGACCAAAACTTCCGAGGGAAGAATAACAAACGCCAGGGACTAATTGGGCGATCGCCTCCCCAAAATTCCGTTGGTCGCGATCGCCAAGCATAATTGGACAGGCAGAGGAGTTCGGTGGTGGCGGTTCCACAGGAGATAAGGGTTCCACGGCTGAACCTCCGACAGCTTGAAACAGTCCCCAGTCGGTCCCGCCATAATACATCTGATCTAAAGCTGGGGCGTAAATCCAACCGGCGATCGGTTGAAAATTGGAGAGTAAGCCAATCATCACCGAGTAATGGGGCTTCCCTTGAATAAATCCTTCGGTGCCATCGAGGGGGTCAATGCACCAAAGTTGTTCGCGATCGCCATTAAATGCCAGTCGCGATCGCTCGTTTTCTTCCGTAATAATTCCATCTTGGGGAAATAACTCAGAAAATCCCGCAGTTAATAGGCGATCGAGTTCTCGATCTATGCTGGTGACATAATCTTCTGGCCCTTTTTCCGAAACGGAGTAGGGTTGTTTCGCCAAGTCTTCAGCCCGGGTCCCACATTGGTAGATTAACTCTCGAATTTTTCGCTCTAGCTCAACGGAGAAAGTTTGCATATAAACAGTATCAATAGGATTTGACTCAGGCTTATTCTAACCCTAGGACTTGTTTCTGAATAATCTTGGAATTAATCACACTATTGTGTTTTCGATGGGTGATTCCCAGGGGTCCTAAATGAGTCGAGGGCCAATCGGGATGGATTGAGGCAATTTTTCCCGCGACAGCGAACTAGGAATAAAATTTTTTTAAGTGTGCTTTAGCCTCTGGTTGTTTTCCTTGCAAGGCTAGAATGCTGGCGATGCTGTAGGGGACCTCAATATCCTCCGGCTGACGGGAAATTCTCTCCTGATACTCTTCTAACTGTTGTTGGCGTTTTTGATTTCCCCCCAGCATGAAACCAAAGAGTTCTCCAGGTTAAGGAACTAAAGATCTCGCATCGATTGTTTCTGTTGGTTCTATCCCCAAAAAGCTGTGAATTTCTTGAGTGATCCGGAGTTTTCCCTCATATCCGGAACTGTAATAGCACGTTAAGGCAAAGGTTTCTCCAGAGGTAAGCATCACTTTGATGATATAGGTTTTGTGACCACTACGGCGACTAATACCCGGTTCCACATAACTCCGGGCAATATTCCCCAGGGGATGTTCAATCCGTTTGGTCCCTAAAAGTCCTCGCCAAGTAAGAATAAATTGATTGGAGCGTTTATCCAATTTTAGGATAATGATTTGGCCGAAGCAGGCCATGATTAACAGACCCATCCCACAGAAGAAGAGGAAGGATGTAATCATCAACCCAAACATATTTCGAGAGATCGTCAAGTTGGACTGGGTTGAATCTTGCACAAATTGGTTGATGCGATCGGCTTGTTTCTGATGAGCGCGGCGATTGGAACTCAAAAAATCATGAAGGGGAATGAGTCTTCCTGGAAGGAGGAGAACGACTTTGTAAGCGGTATTCCGGTTACGACTGTTACGCACGACAACCTCAGCCCCTTGTAAGTCTTTTACAGGAAAGGTTTGGCGGTGGGTTTGCCAGAAACTGGACTGGCTGACTTCACAGTGACCTGAATCTGGCAGGCGATCGCAGATCACACGGTATCTCCCTATCTTGTGACTCTCCTCCACCCCGACAAGTATAACTATCCCCCCCACCATCCAAATCAACAAGGGGATGATTTGTAGTTTTAACTGAGTTGAGGTTCGTTGTATAAATTTCATCTACACTCCCCCGATATTCCTGGCCGCAATTTTATCTCACCCTAAACAGAAAAAACGGGCTAACCTATGGTAGGTTAACCCGTAATTCAAGGGAACGCGCTCTATGTTTACTGAACAACGAGCTTAACGTTAGCGTTTTGCAGACCGGGACGACGAACTTCATTGAGAGTCTTATTAACCGCGTACTTCTGGTTAATAGCGTTGATCAATTCGGTCTGGTTGTGCTTCTTAGCAACACCCCACAGGTCAGCGATCAAGTCGTAGGTGCCGTCGCTGTTGCGAGACCAGCCCAGATCATATTCGCCTTCGAGAACTGCAACCAAGTCGGAACGAACACGCTGTCCATTGTAACCACGAACGTCCGCATCGGATTTAACGCTGATGCCTAAGTCGCGCAGAGAAGTCTTGAGGATTTCGGCATCGGTGATTTTGGTACGAAGAGTGCTAAAGTGAGACATTTGGATTTCCTCCAGTAAGATAGTTAAAGAAACGACAACATTTGGGTTTGAAGGGAACCGCGATCGCGGTTTTCGGACACTGCTAACCCGGGTATATATGGGTTAGCCTTTGCTCCTGGAAAACCCAGGAGAAAGCTTTTAGAACTCCATCCGCTGGTATTCAGCGACGGAAGAAGCAGCTGGTCTAGCACGCTGTCTGGCCCAATCTCTCAGGGCGGTGACCTGTTCGGTCATAGTCTTCGACAGCGGTAGCGTAGACTTAATCGAAGCGATGATGTCTAGCTGCGTAAATTCTCTGTCTTGAGCAAACGCCTCGTACATGGCTGCAATCACAGCTTGTTCGATTTCTGCCCCGGAAAATCCATCCGAGACTTTCGCCAATTGCTCGATATCGAAGCGATCGATCTCTCGACGCCGTTTGCTCAAGTGAATCTTAAAAATTTCTTGGCGTTCTTCATTGTTGGGAAGATCAACGAAGAAGATTTCGTCAAATCGTCCCTTTCTGAGGAACTCGCCCGGTAGTCTTTCGACTCGGTTGGCTGTAGCCATCACAAACACGGGGGAGGTTTTTTCTTGCATCCAGGTTAGGAAGGAACCAAAGATGCGACTAGATGTGCCTCCATCGGAGTCCGATGATCCACCGCTTCCACCAAATGCTTTATCTAATTCATCGATAAATAGTAGCACGGGGGAAATGGATTCGGCTGTTTTCAAGGCGTTGCGGAGGTTGGCTTCCGATCGCCCCACCATCGAACCGTCATACACACGACCCATGTCCAATCGGAGTAAGGGTAAACCCCATAGGCGGGCCGTCGTTTTGGCAATCATTGACTTGCCACAACCCGGAACCCCGAGAATTAACATCCCTTTCGGTTGAGGTAAACCATATTCTCGCGCCCTTTCCGTAAAGGCATTAGACCGTTGTCTGAGCCAGCGTTTCAGTTCTTCCAGACCTCCAACTGAATCTAGGGTTTCGTCCTCTTCTATATAATCGAGAATCCCATTACGTCGAATGAGTTGTTTTTTCTCGGATAGGACGATATCTACTTCAGCTTCCGTCAGTTTTCCGCTCGTGACTTGCGCTTTGCGATAGACTTTTTCGGCTTCATCTCGCGTCAGACCTAGGGCGGCTTTTAAAAGTTTTTCCCGCGTTTCAGTCGTGATTTTACGAGTCCGACTCGTCTCTAGTTGCTGGGATAGCACCTGATTGAGTTCTGCCAAGTCCGGCAGAGCAAAGTCAATGACAACAACTTCTTTCTCAAGCTCAATGGGAACTTGCTGGAGCGGTGACATGAGGATGATGGCTTTTTGCGTGCCTTTAAAGCTGGCGATCGCATCTCTCAACCATCGGGTGGTTGCTGGAGAATCGATAAAGGGATGTAAATCTTTGAAGATAAACAAACCAGGCTCGCGCTGCCGTACCACCCACTCAATGGCCGCTTCTGGCGACACAGTATTGTGTTGGGTAACGTTGCGGGGTTGACCATACTCCACTATCCCGTGCGTTACAGTCCAGATAAAGACTTTACGCTGGGGCTTGATCTGAGCAATCGTTGCGATCGCCTGCTCGGCCCGTTCTTCCTCGGAGGTCACGAGGTAGATTAAAGGATATTGAGCTTGGATTAAGATATTGAGCTCTTCTTTCATGACCATCGACCTTCTACAAACGGTGCCAACAATATTGCTAGATCTTTATTGCCCCTGGGTTTAGATGCGGAGCACTAAATTTACTTCCCGGTGGAAGTGTTTGGGTTTAGCAGGGAACGAGTTGTTCCTCACCTTGTTGATCCGTGTTCGCGGTAACCGCTGGCACTTTCTCAACCGTCAACCCTTCGTCAGCCAATATACTCGGCTGGTTTTTGAGGGATACCATTTCTCCATCGCGCATCACGATTGAGCTGGTGCAGTCGGGACAGTTATAGACCCTATGGGTGCGCCCGTGGAATGACTCTAGTTCGTCTACCACGCCGGGGTGAGTCAGGTAAAAATCTATGGCTCGTTCGGCAATGGTTGACATTGGCTCGGAGTCTACTGCGGCTCGTATTTTGAGCTGGCGATGCAGTTCTGGTGGCAGATACAATGTAACCTTTTGCTTGTCTTGCATAGGACGCTGAATTGATTTACCCGGGTATGTGAACCATGTTAGCGATTCATTTCCAGACTGTCAAGATGCTAAACCACTTTGATGGCACTATTGTAACATTTCGTTACAATTACCTCTGAAAATTCAGTCCAATCAAGAGCCATTTTTACCGGGTTTTACGCTATTAGTAGAGATGAGATGCGGTGTTAATACTAGATGTAGTGTCAACAGCCTTGATGTCGGGGAATGCGGTTATGGGAGGCGATCGGGCTTCCAAATCGGGATTAAGAGGATCCAATCCGTCTAATAGAGGATCCATTCCCAGTCCTGGAGCCAGAGTTGAGACCCCACAAACCCGAGGAAAGCAACAAAAAGGGAGCCAGGTAACCAGACCTTTCCTTAAAATGGCTCACAGGGATTGTCCAGTCCCGAACTCAGCGAGTCGCTGTTTGGGAGGGCGGTGAGGTCACCGGAATGGAGAAAATAGCTTGGTGGTGGGGTGGAGCGAAGGAAGTGGAAAAGCTCCGGAGGCTAACCCATCATTAGGGATTTCCATAAAAAAATGGGGCATTAGAGGTCTTAAGGAATTCCGAAGCCCCCCTTCCATTAAATATTTATTCCTCTAGCTTACCCCCATCCTCGGGGGACGAGATGAGGATATCAAGGGCGGTTGAGGAAATCTCCCCGAGAAGATTTTATTTTTTGGAGTCCCTTAGTACATGGCGGTTTGTCAGTTTTAGAAGTCGCTCTATAAAGGTTATGTGTAAGTCCTGGCTTAGAGAAAGCTCAAATATGCAGGCAGGGTATCCGAGAGATTCCGAACTCATTCTTGATACCATGAGATCCATAACCCCAGGCTTTCACTGAAAGTCCATCAGAGCCATATTTAATTAAAGTCCCGGGGTTTTCCGTTTTTTTCCGGGTTTTTCCGACTTGTCAATATTAGCAGTATCAGCTTACAATGACAACAAAGAAACAAATCTCATAGGTTCACATAATGGGATCAACAAGCATTAAATATATGATTGTAATACCTCCAACTAAATAAAGCTATATTTGACTATGATTTTGGATTTTTTTAATTTATTAGGTTAATCCTAGAGGTCTAATAACATATGGAAAATTTAGTCTCAAAAATACGGACAGATTTAAACGCCTACCAGACTCACGTATCTGAGAAATTAATAGATCTCAGAAGTCAAGGTCTAATCTCGGAAACCGAATTCAAAAAAATTATTGTTGACGCGCAATTAACAGCCAAATCTATTATAGATGGATTAGCTTCTCAAGATAAATATACTGAAAAAGCTACCGAGATTTATGTTTACAGTTTGTTAGATAAATACAGGAATAAGATAGAGAATAAAATCCGGAAAATTGAAGAAAAACAAAAGGTTATAAAATTTCCTGGGAAGCAAGGAATTATCGAAATTTATTTTAAAAATGAAGCTGGGCAATTAATAATTCCAGATAAAATGGATAGAGAAATTGCAGAGACATTTTTAGAAAATGTTTTGAAAATTCCGGCAAAATCAGTAACTATTGTTGTCGGACATCTAATTCGTATTCTCAAAATCAGATTAGAAGAGAAAAAAGGGCATCATTTTTTTAACAGCAATGCTTATACCAATAAATTAGAACAAGAGAAAAAAGTAATTGAAATGATTTATCAAGAATTTGGTAAATTTATTGGGCAAATAGTTGATGGAGAATATCCGGACGAAGACAAGTATAAATATCAAAATGAGTTGTTAGAGGAAATGGTAAAAGTAGCTATAGATAGACAAAATTTGAATCAAGGTTTTTTAGATAAGTTGTTTTCGATCCTAAATAGTAAATTAAATTAAATTAAAGTAAACTTTATACAACCTTATTGGTAATGCTTGAATTTTGCACTTCTTTCATCTTAATTATTGTCTTAGTTTATCCCGCTCAAAAATTTATTATCTTAGTCGCTCGTTTGCTCAACAAACACCTGCCAGAAAATACCCCACTACTACCTAATTTACCCATGAAAACTGCTACATCTCAGCTCAAACTTAAACAAGGTCATGCAAATCCTAAAGAAACACAATTAGCAGTACGAGGAGCTATTGTAGTTTCTGGTTTTATTGCCGCTGCAATCACGGGATTTACTTGGTGGATTCCTATACTGATATGGGTGGTTATTATCAGAAGTGTTGAATGAGTTTTAAGAGAAACCTAAAAATAGATACACTAATCCTGTCAACTGCTAATTTTAGCCATTCAAAACGAGTTTTTTGAACCAGTGGACATAGCTGATATTTTCAGACATAAAAGCCTGTAAATACCTTAACTTATCTAAGGGTTTACTTCCAAAGCTAATGGGGATTTCCACTAACTGAAGGAGCAGATAGCAAATCAATGCAGCATAAATTTGGATCGAGATACCGTTGGGATTTTTTGTGATTAAACGAGATAGCTTTAAATGCATTTTTAAAAACTTCCACAGTAATTCAATCTGCCATCTCCTTCGATAAATTTCTCCGATTTCTTCATTACTATATGCTAATTCTCCTGATTCCGGCAAATTAGTCATAAATCTAAATTCTGTCCGACTTTCTAAATCACAAAAAGTCACAACTCTGACTTGAACAGTTCGCTTACCGCTCCAGACTTCATAAGTTCCATCTTCTTTTAGATTCAGGGTAGAATTGTTTTTAATTCGTAGTACAAAATACTGATTTTCTTTTTTCAGTAATTCTTGAACTCGCTCGGAGCTTGAAAATCCTCTATCCATTACAGCAACTCCATTCTGAGGCGTAGCTGCTATGGTTTCGTCTCCATATTCACTATCGTGACCTTGGCCAAAATGAATGTGTACTCCGTCAATGATTCCGCGTTCATTGTCAGTTCCTGCAAATAACTTGACTTGATGGTATTCCTGTTGCCATAATAATTTACTGGTTAAGGTAACTATTGTTGAATCGAGTGGGAATAAAATCAGCTTGTCTTTGCCTTTTTTTCGTTTTACATCGTCTTTTAATTTTTGAAACAACTTTTCAAATATACCAACATCTCTATTCTTACTGGCTTTTGAAAAAGTTGATTTATCTATAGGAATATTTCGGCTGTTTAACCGAAAAAATAGCGAAGTCATCGTATCGAGACTTTGGTCAAAACTAAAACCTAACCAGCAGGAGACAAATGTGAAAGTGTCCAACACCGGATAATCATCTTTGGGCAGGTCCGCAAGATAGCGTTTTATAATTTTAGGAAAGTTAGAAAATGTCATTCCAGTTAGAATTTTCAGTTTTTATCAGTTTCGTATTATAGTTTATTCGGGAAATTTTTGCAACTTTTTCTATCATTCAACACTTCTGGGTTATTATTTTAATTTTAGTCAGTTTTGTTGATGCGAATTCATAAAAATAGTTTAGGAGATAAAACTAATGATTGACGATAAGATTACTGTAGCTGGAAAATCTGTTCCTGTTTACTATGAAAATGAGCGTGGAGAAATAGTAATTCCCAGCGATATTGAACGGAAAATAGTGTTAGGGTTTGTTGGTAGAGCTTTAGCAACTCCAGTTACAGCAGTTACTATTGTGATTGGAGAGGCTTGGCGTGATATTCGTTTGACCTATGAAAGAGTTGTACAAGATATAGATGTTGAAGTTTCCAGAACAAAAATTGAAGCTGAAAACAGAAAAATGAAAGATATTTTTGAGATTTTTGGCAGGGAAATTGCTGGTTTAGAATGTTTACCACCCAGTTACCCTGAATCAGTAAAAAAAATGTATCGAAATGAACTTATTAAAAAGATGGAAAAAAGGTTGCAAGCTATTAGCAACAAAGACTAATTATCAAGCCAATGAGTTACCTAAGAATATCGGGATTATCTAGTTTTAAGAAGCAGGTAGGAAAAAACATGAAAAGAAGAGATGACTCAAATCCAAACTTTCATTTGGCCACTAAAAAGGATAATAAGATCCAAATAGCAAGTAATGGTTTAGTTAAATTTGCTAGTGAAATTGTCCAAACTGAGGAGTCATTAAAAATTTTTTACAACTCTGAGGTTAGCAAGAGTATTGTTCTTAGAACAGAATTTGAAATTTGGGATGAGTATGATCGCAAAAAGGGTTAGCCTGATGATATAGTTAAACCGATTCTCTTGAATTGAACGAAAAGTGAAACCCTATCTCAAGTCAATATCTGGAATAACTTACCCTCAATTTCTAGCAATTATGGGATTGATTTTTGGTGTTTGTATTTTAGTGGTTTCCTTCGAGGTAGTGGAAGGTTTTTTCACATCTCAAAACTTGTCATCATCCAGCAAAAGTACACCGCACAACTCCGCTCCCAAACAAACAATCGTTAGATATTATCAGTTAGCAACCACAAATAGGCAAGAAGCTATCAAGCTACTCAGCGACCCTTGGCGACGACAAGCAGCCACCCAAATTAACGATAACTGGTGGAATTCTATTAGACGAGTTGAAGTGTATGCTTTTAAAACTTTTGCGAAAAATAATAGTAAAGCCAAAATCAAGGTCTGGTTAAAATATCAGATGAAAAATGGTCAAACTCCATGTGAAAGTTTGATTTTTAATTTAATCTTTGATAGGAGTAGAAATCAATGGCTCATGGATAGTGTTGAACCCAACAGTGTCATCCAGAATCCCTATTGCAATAGTAAATAATCTTTCTTCATCCCATCGCAGCTAATTTATTCCATCCACTCCTGAACTTCATTGAACGGTAAATCCAGAGATTCAGCAATTTGTTCGGCGGTTAAGCCCAGTTGACTCAACTTTTCAACCGCCTTGAATTTTGTCTCTCGCAATACCTCTTCAACCCGGTATTTATCCTTCTTTATAGTATGTTTTTCCTTAAATTCAGCATCGAAATTGTCTCTATTTTTCAAGTCACCAGTTTCAGGTTGGTTGCAAATATTGATATGTTCAATATTAACAGAATTACTGATAATATGATGCTGATAATTTACAAATCCTAAACGCTCAACTGTGGCGACTAAGTTAGACCTATTTAACTTTTCGCCAAACACCTCCGATAACAATCGCCACAGTTCGTATCCCTCATCCCTAGCATGACCCGTAGTGCATCCGTACTTTTTGGCGATCGCAGCATACTTCTGTCCGTTAAGGACTCCCGTTAAAATCGCCAATTGCAGACTATCTAGGTGTTCTCCGGTTTCCCTAAAGACTAACTCATCAATCGACTTTACCACTGCTTGCCAGTCCATGTACTCCTAATGACTCTTCTTAAACATCTTCATCTTCTCCCATTATCCGACATTTTCCTTCCCTGTGACCGCGCATCAAAGAATAGGGGGTTGACAAAAGTGATGGCGATCGCCTACACTCCCATCGATAGCTTCAACATTGCTATAGACATGACTAAAAAATCAATTTTAACAAAAAAGCACCCAAACCCAGGGATGAGGGGACTCTAACCCATCACAGGGTCATTCCCTTATTCCTTGCTCTCTTAACTGTGTATCCACCCAAGCTGCTTCAGATTCAGAGAAAGCGGGGATAGGTTGCGTGCTATAATCAATCACAAAGTCATATCCCGCCCGGTCATATAACTGATTTAATAACTGGTTTAAATCAATTATCGGTTCCGTATCCCCAGAACGTAGCGGGAGGGGAAACGTGGGAATTGTCTCGGGTAAATTAAACAGAGATAAGTCTGCATAAGGACGGCGATCGCCTCGACTGACCAGAATCCGATAATGCGCCTCCACATCGTTTCCTAAAACCGGCATCGGTTCCCCACCCCGCAACAGGTCAATTTCCACCAAATGAGTCCGACTGGCTAAAATGCGGCTCCGCTTTTCTTCATACACCTCGCGCCCTTTTCTTCGGCGCTTATTTGCCGGAGAAAGCACCTTGATCGCCGTTACTACTTCCCCGGTTGCCATCTCCCGCACTTCTAAATAGGCCTCCCGAAATTCCATCCTCATCGGCACTTCCACCGGCAGAGGTTTTTGAGTCGGAGGCGCTGCTACTGCTACATTAGAATCTTGCTGTGGCGTAAGAGGGCGACGCTCCACCACGACATCAGGAATTCCCACCAATAAACTATCATTTGCAGCACTTTCATACACCCGTTTTTCGATAGCAACTCGATATTTGGGTCGCAACTGAGGGACTAATAAATCTGCGATTTCTATCATTAAACGACTATGAACCTCGGGCCAAAAATTTGGCCCTTCTAAATATGGGTTCATCCCTGGAAATGGAGAAGGCATAATTTAACTCCCTATTTCAGCACTGTTTTATCGCTATCCTTGTCCTACTTGATAAATTCTGCTGCTACACTCTCCCGTTTTGGGCTGCCATCGGTTGGGGGTGAGGGCGACAAGTATAGATTTAGGAAAAGTAGGATTATCCGCCCTAAATCTATACTAAAAATGGGAACTAGAAATTGGTGCGATCGCGATTGGCAACCTTCATCTTTTCAATCACCTCTGCCACCGCCATCGTTCCCAACTCCCCACCGGCGCGGGTGCGAATACTTAACTGATTCGCTTCCACTTCTTTAGCCCCAACTACAGCCATCACCGGAATCTTTTCCTTTTCTCCATTGCGAATCAGCTTCCCTAAACGCTCTCCACTGGTATCGGCTTCAGCCCGAATTCCCTCAATTCGCATCCGAGTGGCTACCTCTTTCGCAAAGGGTAGAAATTCATCACTCACCGGCAATAAGCGCATTTGAATTGGTGCTAACCAGAAGGGGAAATCTCCGGCATATTCCTCAATTAAAATCCCAATCAGCCGTTCCAATGACCCAAAAGGTGCACGGTGAATCATCACCGGACGTTTGCGCGTGCCATCTTCGCCCACATATTCTAATTGGAAGCGTTCCGGCAAGTTGTAGTCCACTTGGACGGTTCCTAACTGCCACTCACGTTCAAGCGCATCCTGGAAAATAAAATCCAGTTTTGGCCCATAAAATGCCGCTTCTCCTGGCGCTTCAAAAGACTCCATCCCTAGGGTATCAACAGCGCGACGGATGGCATTTTCGGCCTTATTCCATGCCTCATCCGACCCGATATATTTATCAGATTCGGGGTCACGGAAACTCAACCGGGCTTTAAAGTTTTTCAGTTGCAAACTATTAAAGACCGATAAGATTAAATCCACCACACTCAGGAATTCATCATCCAGTTGTTCTGGAGTCACGAACAGGTGAGAATCATCCACGGTAAAGCCGCGAACTCGGGTTAATCCCCCCAATTCTCCCGATTGTTCATAGCGGTAAACAGTGCCAAATTCCGCGAGACGCATGGGTAAATCCCGATAGGAACGCAACTCGTTTTTATAAATTTGGATATGGAACGGACAGTTCATGGGTTTAAGCACAAACCCCCGTTCTTCTGCGGCGGATTCTTCAT
Organism: Laspinema sp. D2d; assembly: GCF_025370755.1. Lineage (GTDB taxonomy): Bacteria > Cyanobacteriota > Cyanobacteriia > Cyanobacteriales > Laspinemataceae > Laspinema. The sequence goes on from NZ_JAMXFC010000019.1 coordinate 48,955, forward strand.
CCTCTGCCATCATGGGGAACATATCCTCTTTATATTGTTGCCAATGACCGGAGGTTTTAAATAGGTCAATTCTGGCAATATGAGGGGTGACAACGCCGAGATATCCGCGTTTGACTTGTTCCTGTTTGAGGAAGTCTTCGAGCACACTGCGTAAAACGGTGCCTTTGGGGGTCCATAAGGGTAATCCGGGACCTACGGGGTCGGCAAACAAAAAGAGTCCGAGTTCTTTGCCGAGTTTGCGGTGATCTCGTTTGAGGGCTTCTTCTTTGCGTCTCTTGTATTCGGTGAGTTGTTCGGGGGTTTCCCAGGCGGTGCCGTAGATGCGCTGGAGTTGTTGTTTGCTGGCATCGCCGCGCCAGTAGGCCCCAGCTAAACTTTCGAGTTCGATCGCCTTGGGGTGAAGTTCGCTGGTATTTTCAACATGGGGACCCGCACACAAATCCCACCATTCTTCCCCGAGGTGATAAATGGTAATCGGTTCTTGTTTGATGTCCCCGAGAATTTCTAACTTGTAGGGTTCATTAATGGCTTTGATGCGTCTTTCCGCTTCTTCTCGGGTGACTTCTTCACGGGTGACGGGTAATTTCCGGTTGATGATTTTGACCATCTCTTTTTTGATGGCTTTGAGGTCCTGTTCAGTGAAGGTCTCAGGATTGTCAAAATCATAATAAAATCCATTATCAATCCAAGGTCCAATAGTCACTTGGGCCTTGGGGAAAAGCTTCTGGACTGCCATCGCCATCACATGAGAGGTGGTGTGGCGAATCTTTTTGAGTTGCTCAGATTCGCTGGTACGCGGCAAGTAAATTTTTTCGGCGGGTGCTTCGACAGCCGGAGATGAGTTAGCCATTTGCTTTGGATTTTAATCGCGGATTTGTATTACCTTCTGTTCTATTTTAAAGGGTCGGTTCCCCAATGGGAGTGGTTGGCTGAAGTTGTTGCGACAGGAGGCCCACGGAGAGGGGGCAGTTGAAGTGGGGAATTATGCAGATTAGAGGGTAAATGTCAAGGGTAAGAGGGGAACTCTAAGGCGATCGCCAATTGTTACCAGGCGATCGCTAACCCCTTGTAAACTCTGTCGCATAATGTTAAGTTTTGTAAAATAAGTTAAAATTAGCCTCAGTACCCCGATTATCTAAAAATCATGCTCAATCCCAATCTTCCCGAGCCTAACTTACTCAAAACTCTACTAGAACCGTTATTAGAGGATTTTCAATATTGGTTTGCCCGATCGCGCAAGTTATTGGAAAATGAGGAAATCTCCTTTTTGGGGAAAGAGGGCCAAACCGAGTTACTCGCTAGAGTGCAATATGCACAGCAAGAAGTCACCACAGCTCAAATGCTACTCAGGGCCACGGAGGGTCAGGTGGGCGTAGAAATGGAAGTGCTGATGCCGTGGCACAAATTGCTAACGGAATGCTGGCAAGTGTCGATGCGGTTTCGCATGGAAAATTCCGTCTAGGCGGTCCTCGGTGGCAGTGGCCTCGACTAACCCTAAATTAAATCCCTAGATCCCCTGGAAGATTAGACACTGAGTGCTTCCCTTGAGAAACACGCTTTAATCTACCCCCCTGAGTTACCCCTTAATCACCTGACTGTGCCGGAGAATATCAATATGCTGCACTTAGTTTACATTTTTGCCTTTACCATTTTGGCGTTTCTCGCCGTCGGAAACTTGATTCGCAGTTTGGTCATGCTGAGTAGTGAATCCAGAACCTATCCACCAGGACGGTGGAACTCAGGGTCTCCGAATTCAATAATGGGACGGTATCAACGTCCGGTCCCCCATCCCGAACTGCTGGATGCGTCAGGAAATGTAGTCAATGAACCGTTAATGGTGATGAAATCCATGACAATGGATGATGCCCGAGAACGCCTAGATGCTTTATATGAAGCTTCACCGGGAGGATCTGGGGAGAGCAAGGAAGAAAAATAAAAATCAGAGGGTTGAGATTGGAGATTTTAGAAGTCTAAACTCTGACTCATACAATGCAAGGGTTGCGGTGAACTGAGGGTGTTGACCGGCTTTTGACATGGGTTAACAGAAAACAACAGGCTTTGGCTCCTAAAAGGTTGCTAGAACTTCCCGAACCCAGGTGCGAAAGGCTTTCATGGTTTTATTTCTGCCTGCAGTTTTGGCTTGTTCTAAATATTGGGGAATGACCTCAGTTAGGGGAAAATTGGGAAAATTTTGACTGTGATCGCATTCTTGATAGATACCATCTTCTTGCAGGCGGCTAATTTTGAGGGTTCCTTTCTCAAACTGCCATAATTCCCCTACACCTAACCCTTGATAAATCATCACATGGGTGCGCGAGGTGACATCAATTTCTAAAGCTAAATCTGGAGGCGGATCTACCGTCAAATCTAATCGGTCCTTACCACGGACTGCTGCCTCATTTTGGATATAAAAGCAATTATCGGGTTCAATGCATTGTGCCATGACTTGATTTTTAAATGTAGTCGAACCCAGAGGACAAAATTCAAGGTCGAGTTCTTCTAGGAGAATTTGTACTAAGTTGGTTATATAGAGTTTTGCCCTTTCGTGTTCTGGTAGTGGAGTCATGATTTCTAAGGTTCCTTTGTCGTAAGCAATTCGCGCTCCTCGATGTTCACCTAAGTCTTCTAAAATGGCTTCAAATTCTTTCCAGCTTACCTCTTTGAGTAGGACTCGCTGTCCCGGGGGAACGGTGATTCTATTAATTTCTAATAGCATTTTTAACTCCAAAAATGATTTTTATTAAGCATTTCTATTCAATCTAATTTTTGAATAAAATCTAACAATTGGTGAGGGACAAGAACTAACTCACCGGATGTCAATCGGTCTATCTCGATCCAGAGGGCTTTTCCTTGGCGGTTTCCTTCAAAGAAGGGGACAGAATCGAGTTCATAAAATTTGCGATCTCTAAAATCACAGCGATAGAGTTGAATAATTTCATGGCCCGGTTTGCCGTTATATATAAAAATATTTTCTAGGCAACCTAGGTAGTGAATATTGGTTAATTCTCCTTTGACTTCTTCTTGAAATTCCCGTTTTAAAGCTTCCAGGCTAGTTTCGCCAAAGTCAAGACCGCCTCCTAAAGGACGATAAAATGATTGGTGTTTGACTGAATCATAGCCTTCGGAAACAAACAGGCGATTTTTGTCTTGAATTAGACCTAATGTAATGACGCGAATTTTAGGTTTTTTAGTCATTTTTTTAGAAATAAAATCAAATTAAATTTTCCCAGTAAATTAAGCTGGGAAAATTGAATAATTTAACTAATTATCATCAGCGAATCGGGAACGACTGTCACTATCAGCGACGGGCCAATCAGCATTTTCTCCACCAATAATCAGGCGTTCAATGACTACAAATTCTTGACTGAGGCGATCAAGGGCATTAATGAGAACATCAAGGGCGATCGCATCACTGGTCCCGAGGTCAAACCAGCAGCGTGCCCAGGTCCCATTATATTCAAAATCTCCCATATTGTGCATCAGCGCCATCAAACTTTTTTCAGCAGTCACCGAATCATACTGCATATAGCTTATTTCTAATCCGGTGTCCTGAACTTGGAGATTTTCTGCATTAAATCCCCCCAGTTTGCCGAGAAAAAACCAAGAATCGAAGACTTCCTCAACGTACTGTTTTTCACTTTTGCCTGGACTGGTGCTAAACTCCAACCAGATCCAGACATCAAAGGGGTTAAACTCCCGAAACTCTACTTGCATATTTCTCTTTCTCTACATCAAGGGGAGATTAAAGGTCAAAAAACCGACGTTTAATAGATTAACATATCTAGGCGTCGGTTTATTCTTGTTCAATCAGTGGCCGAAGAAAGCAGGTTTCACCGCCCCGAAGATTTATGGCGGATTCCCAGAATTTTTATCAAGAAACCTGCTTTTTAACTTTTTCGAGGGAGAGGGTTTCTAGGTTCTCAGGAGGCAGAAGCTAACTCTTGCATTTTGCGAACGTTGCGATCGCGTTCTCGTTGCAGTTGCCGTCTTAAAGTTTCGGGAAATTGCTCATTGGCTTGAGCCAGGGCCGTCTGAAAATTAGATTCAGCTTGTTGCAGCAATTCCATATTATTCAAATCGTTGCCTTTTTTAACTAAGATTTGCCCTTTGAGATAAAACAGTTCTGGATTGTTTGGGGTGATCTCTAAAGCCCGATTCACTGCTGATAAAGCTTGATCAACCTGCTCTAAATCGCGATAGCCCAAGGCGATTCCCCGATAGGCTAAATAAGAAGGAGCCGCATAATTTTCCAGGCGGGCGATCGCATCATCGGCATTGGCAAAGGGTAGATTCACGGCTAACATTAAATCCATGAATCCTTTAATCAGATTCAACTCTGGGTCATTCGCCTCAATTTTTTCTGCCGCATCAAAATGCTTGAACACTTCTCGCAGTTTAGCCATTGCTTTGGGAACGCCGCGCAATGTTCCTTCCGTACTCAAAATATAAGCGCCCTCTAAAAAATGCCCGACAGCTATATAAAGATTGCCGCGTAAGGGATTTTCGGTTAACAAAGATTCGGCAGTGGTGCGAGTGCGGGTTGCATAATCATTTAAGCGATCCCAGTCTTCATCTAAATAGGCTAAAGCCCCTTGCATCGCATAGACTAAGGGTTCATTGGGTTCGCTTTGTTCAGCTTGTTGAAGTTTGCGGAGTGCCTCTTGATAATTTCCCTGTTCAAAGAGGGTTCTAAATGCGGCTTCAGTCTGATCGCCAATTTCATGACGATTTTCGGTGCGGAAGGGGTCTAAAGCCAGAGTTGGACTGATATTGAAAGTCAAGGCAATCGCCGCAGTGCCTGCGATCGCAGCGAGTAACCGACCCGCCATAGAAAACCGATAGTTCATACTCTACCTCGTCTGTTTTGCCTCGATGATGCCAAAAAATTCTAAATCCCTATTGAGTCGCGATCGACTCAGGCCGGTTCTTTCCATTTTAGAATCCCAATCCCGTTACAGGAGAAGTCCGGACTAAAAAGTGATGTGTTCTACACTAGGCAGGTAGTGACGCCCTGATTAGGGGCAAGTTCCAAACTATTGCACAGTAGTGTAATCCGGTTAAGTTTGTCAAAATAGAATAGACATCTGAACAGTAGAATGCTGTTGAGTCTGTGCAATCTCGTTTAATCCCCCTATTGTGGACAAGGGTTTCAATGCTTTATCTGAAAAACCTAACTTACCATCCCACCGCGACTCCCACGCCGATTCTCAAGGCCATTGACCTAGAATTTGCCCCACAACAGTTAGGCTTGATTATTGGGCCAAGCGGTTCTGGTAAATCCACCTTGTTAGAAATTTTGGGAGGGTTGGCGGAAAAAACCCAAGGTGACATTTTTTGGCGGGATCAACTGTTGACTCCCGCCCATTTGCAACAATTAGGGGGGTTGGTGTTTCAGTTCCCTGAACGGCATTTTTGTTGTGGGACCCTGCTGGAGGAGTTGCGCTTAGGGCATCCAGAACTGGGGTCTGAACGGGTTCATGAGGCCCTCAAAGAAGTGGGTTTGGATGGCTTGTCGTTGCAAACAGCGCCTCAATCCCTCAGTGGTGGACAGCAACGCCGACTAGCATTGGCAGTACAATTAATCCGGCAGCCTCATTTGCTGTTACTGGATGAACCGACGGCAGGTTTAGATTGGTCCATGCGGCGCAATTTAGTCATGTTGTTGGCGAAGTTGAAGAAGCATTGGAGTTTGTTGGTGGTGACCCATGATGCGGGGGACTTGTTGGCGATCGCCGATTGCTGTTGGACCCTGAATCATGGGGAACTGCAAAGTGTCGAACCGAATAAACTCGCCATCAGCACTCAACTCTCGGTGGTCAGTTCTTGAGCGATCGCCCAATTCTAGCTTTTTATCGCCGGTCTCAATTCCACTGCTAACCCCCGATTTCTGAGAACCCCAGGTTTTTGATCAGGGGTTCGAGTCCTTCTGGAATTCCACCTTACCTCAACCTCCCCCAGCCCCCAACCTGCTTGTATTTGAACGACTAACTATGAGTGAATCTTACAAACCCCTTCTGCCAGAAAATCTCAAATTATGGGAAAAAACGATGAATTGGCAGCCCGATGCAGGTCATCTGCTGGAATTTCAAAGCTTATATGAAGGGATTCTGGAAGGGAATCAATCCCTCAATTTAACTCGGATTACTGCACCAGATGAGTTTTGGGAAAAGCATCTGTGGGATTCTCTGCGGGGAATTACGCCCTTATTATCTCAACCCTTCGGTTCTGCCTCTGAGGAAGTCTCTTCGTCCATAACGGAGAGGGTTCCTGGGGAAGGAGGGAAGGGGTCAGTTCGGGCGATCGATATTGGAACTGGGGCGGGTTTTCCGGGGTTGCCGGTGGCGATCGCTTGTCCTGAGTGGCAGGTAACTCTCCTGGACTCCACTCGCAAAAAAATTACCTTTCTTCAAAGTTTAATTAACCAGTTGGGGATGGAAAATGCTAAGGCGATCGTCGGCAGAGTGGAAGATATGGGTCGTGCAGTTGAACATCGGGAACAGTATGATTTTGCCTTCGCGCGGGCGATCGGGCCGACGATGGTTTGTGCAGAATATGCCCTGCCGTTGCTGAAAGTAGGCGGGTTGGGGATTTTGTATCGCGGTCATTGGACTGAGGAAGAAGCGCAAGTCGTTTCGGCTGGAATTGAGCAATTGGGTGGGATAGTGGATTTTGTGGAGAAATTCACGACCCCGCTAACGGATAGTGTTCGCACTTGTGTTTATTTGAGAAAGGTTGCACCAACTCGTCCTGAATTTCCTCGCGCTGTGGGGATACCCGCTCAAAATCCTCTGCTGTAATCGGAGGGCGGACTGTCTCAGGTTGTAGGACATGGGGGAATGTGAGAGTAGACTGAACAGACGGGCATCTGTAGGAAATAGCCGGTGTTGGTAAGGATTGAGACAGGACTGAAGTTGTTACTCCGACAGCGGGATAACGACTGAATTCGTTACTATAAATCGGGAGAGGCTGCGGTTTCGGGGTTTTTATGGATTAAGAGGCGGTAACGACGCGATCGCGACCGGCAGCTTTAGCTTGATAGAGGGCGACATCGGCGGCACGGAGAACAGCGAGTCCAGTTTTACCATGTTCAGGAAAGCTGGCAACCCCTAAAGAAAGGGTGATGCAGCCGAGGGATTGTCCAGCATATTCCACTTGTAATAATTTTATCTTTTTTCGCAATTGTTGGGCCCGCTCTTGAGTAACTATTAAAGGTGCTTCGGGTAAAATTAAAGTAAACTCCTCGCCTCCATAGCGACAGGGGATATCCGTAGGGCGGATATTTTTTTGGAAAAACTCTCCCAATTGTCGTAAGACTTGATTTCCCGCTTCGTGACCAAAGGTATCATTAAATTGTTTAAAGTGATCCACATCGATCATGATCAGGGAGAGGGGATAAGCTTTCAGTTCAGCTTGATAGACTTCCCGTTCCAGGGCTTCTTCTAAATAGCGGCGATTGTATAAACCTGTTAGGGGGTCGCGGATGCTTTGGTTATGCAGGGTTTCGCGCAATTTTAAATTCGCTAAGGCTAGGGCAATATGTTCCGCAACGGTCATGGCTAACAGTTGGGTTGTATTCGATAACGGTCCTTTATCTGGGGCACATAAATAGAGGACGCCTAGGGCTTTTCCTTGAGCCATCATCGGGACGCAGCAATATTCAGCGGGTAAGAGATTTTGATGGAGATGTTGACAAATTAATCCATTTTGCATATTCCCGACAAAATGCACCCGCCCCCGTCGCAAAGCCCAACATTCATTGGGCGCAAATACTTTCTGACTGCTAAAAGTAATCCCCCAACTAGCAACGACATCGAGCAAATTATTGAGGGAGTTAATAATAAAAACGGCACCGGGAATGTTGGGAAAAAGTAATTTACAGGATTGGGCGATCGCACTGTAGGCTTCTTTAACCGTTAGGCAAGCTTGGAGTAAATCGCTCATTTCACTGAGCAAGATTAATTCTCGCTGACGCACTTCTAATTCTAGGGTTTTTTGATGCAATGCTTCTTGGGCTTGCTTGCGTTCCTCAATTTCTTCTAGGGCGCGATCGCGCATAGATCGATAATCCTGAAGGCGGCGAGTGAGGTCCGTGACATCTTCGATGGCTAAAAGAGCGTAAAACCCCTGACCCTCAAAAGATTTAACCCCGGTTACTGTGGTATGTTGGATCCGAAATTCCCCATCGGGAAGAGGGGCTGGAATCAGGTGTTTATGCAGTTGGGAAGAAAAAATAGTGGGAGGACCGCCTTCAAATACTTGTTGAAGACGGTGGTGATACTTCGGTTGAATTAAATGAGGAAAGCGATCGCCCAAATTCTTGCCCACGATTTCGCTTTTTGAAATTTTTGTCCAATCCTCTAGGCAACTATTCCAAAACAGAACAATAAAATCTTCCCGCAGGACGCAAGCCCCCACGGGAACTCGGTCGAGAATTCCAAATTTATCCTCAACCTGTTGGATCTCATTCATTCTTCCTCACTCTCTTCTATCATCTCTAGGGCTGTTAGTAAGGCATCAAAGGACCCGACCTTAAAAATTAAGATAATATCTCCCGCAATTTGGAGCTGTTCAATGGTAAATCGAGCCTGAGCTAATAACACGGTAGTATTAGGTTCTAATTGCTTAGAACCCAACAAGTGTTCGACCGTATCTTCTAAATACATGGGTAAGGAATAATTCAGATGCTGTCTGAGCAAATTACTCATGGAACCCATTACCCCATTGATTACAATATTGCCTATTTCCGTTAAGGTGCCAATTTTGACAGCATCCAAGTCAGGGGTTCCAACTTCCTCATTGGTCAACAAAGCCACTAATTTAGAGGCGCTATCTGTAGGAAAAACAAGCTGGGCTAGACCACTGAATGAGCCACTAAAGCCAAGGCGTACCGCTGAAACTAGAGAAACTCCCAGACGATTTTCCAGTTCCTGCTTCATTTGCCCGGGGGAAAACACGCGGATAAATGGAACCTGCAAGCGGATGTGGCACTCAATCATTTCATTGAGGACACTTGCTGCTCTGCCAACACCAATGTTGACCAATTCCTGCAAGGTATCCAGTTGGTCAACGGTTAAATTCATCGCGCATTCTCCTCTGTAAAACCCAATATTTTTTTCAGGGTATTATTCAATTCATCTGGTTTAGGCGGCTTATTAATCACTGCCTTTGCTCCCAATTCAAAACAGTGTTGACGGGAGGTTTCTTGAATATCCGCTGTTATGACAATCACAGGAATGGTATATTCATGCTCTTTTAAAAAGGTTAAAACATCCCATCCGTCAAATTCCGGCATCAATAAATCTAATAAAATACAATCGGGCATTTCTTCATCTAACAGGCCGATCGCCTCGCGTCCATTGGAGGCTTCTCGGGTAAGGTATCCCTGTTTCTGTAAGGATTTACAGATAACCCGACGGGTAAATTGTGCATCATCTACAATCAAAATTAACGGCATCGTTCTATTATTTACACCAGAGTAACGGCAAGGTTTATATCCTTTTTTGAGGTCCTTTTTGAATACAAGGTATGAAACATCGGTGCATTGAGACGATCCCTCCTACGAGCACCCATTACATTCATTAGAGTAGCGCAATCGTTAGGCGATCGCCTCTCTTAGTCTCAGACAGATCAAGCGCTACATCTGCCGATTGAATCACTCCGATCGCAGTGTAAGGTAATTTCCTCTATCAACCTTAAACTATTCTTCATAGCTTGGGGACCTCTTCGGAATCCATCGTTGTATTCCCGCCATCCCCCCTAAGTCAATCACGCGAGTTAATGATCCCAATCCTCAAGCATCGGTTCAGTGCCATGAAGACAACCGGGTTGGTCTGCAAATAGCTTCGCTAATTAGCAACAAATTAGGAACAAAAGCCCGGTTTCTGGTCCTACTGACTTAATCTTGTCTGAATGCCCTAGAATTGGGGTGACAACGGATACAAAGCTCATCCGGTCAATACCCTTACCCATTGGGACACCGCGTTGCTTCCAGAGCAACCCCAGCCTGAGATGAAAGAATCTGCACCCCGATTTTTCGGATTCCTACCCGATTCAATTCTTTCTGCTGGGAACTGATTTGACTATCATGGCAGAAAAGCGCAAAGAAAAATTTATTAGTTTGATTAAGGCTAGGGTCTGGTGATCATTATTTGTCCGGGAATTCATGATCAGAAGCTGACGGAAAGTTTTGTAGCAAGGTTGCTGCCGAACGGAGACTCGTCGGGTGCAACTCCCCAGGTTTGGATTCTCCCCCCTTGCGATCGCCCTTACTTTCCCCTGGAAATCTGGCAGTTTTTGCACCAAAGGGGGGCGATCAACTTGTCTAACCTGGCATCCCCTGAACCCCTGATCTGGATTGGATTCAGCGCTGGAGTCGTGGGGGCGATCGGGGCTGCCTGGGGATTACATTCTCTTCAATGTCCGGTTAAAGCCTTTATTGCCATTGATGGCTGGGGGGTGCCCTTATTTGCTCCCTTTCCGATTCACCGAGTCAGTCACGATTATTTTACCCACTGGAGTTCCGCCCTCTTGGGACGAGGATGCGAGAGTTTCTATGCGGATCCCCCGGTGGACCATTTGGCGTTGTGGAACTCCCCCGAGTCTGCGATCGGTCGGTGTATTCCCCCTGACGGTTCTATCTCGTCACCCCACCGAACCACAGCGGTAGAATTTGTAAGGTGGGCGATCGCAAGAGGGTGAACCCAGCGGAATGAAGGGGAAATTTTGGCCGTCAGTAAGGAGTAGGAAGGGTTAGCCGCAGGAAGAAAAAGCGTTGCACGAAAACAGGCGATCGCTGGCTGTCAAAAATACGAGATAATGGCTACAGCAAGAACCAACCGAGGACCGACTCCCCGTGCAACGCTACAGGAAGGGAGTAATACAGTTTTTTTGTATGTAAATTTATATTAACTCCAAAAACCATAAGTCAAAAGAATAATTATTTATGAATATAATAGACTCAAGTCTATATAGCGACCCTAAATGAATTTGACACTGGATCTAAGCCCCATACCCTTAGAGTGCTGCACCTGGAAGCTATGCCGTTGGCACAGCCTGCGCGTAAGCGCTATAGCTTTGCATCAAGCTTCGCTATCTCTAGGTCAAACTGATTTAGACGCGCTATATTAAAGGGTTATTCTGAGGAGAAAGGGCATTGAAGCAGTCAACCCTGCACCAGCTTAGAGTCTTTGAAGCCGTAGCTCGTCACAAGAGCTTTACTCGTGCTGCTGAAGAACTATTTTTAACGCAACCCTCGGTTTCGATGCAAGTGAAACAGTTGGCGAAGTCGGTGGGAATGGCACTGTTTGAACAAGTCGGGAAACGGCTGTATTTGACTGAAGCGGGAGAAGAATTATTAGGGACTTGTCGAGACATTTTTGATCGCCTTTCCCAATTTGAAATGACGGTGGCGGATCTCCAAGGTCTCAAACAGGGACAATTAAAACTGAGCGTGATTACAACTGCTAAATATGTCATTCCCCGATTACTCGGGCCATTTTGTCAACGCTATCCGGGAATTGATGTCTCCCTCAAGGTGACAAACCATGAAGGATTGCAAGAACGCCTCAATGATAATCTCGATGATCTGTATATTTTAAGCCAACCTCCGGCAACTCCGGATGTCTTCTGTCATGAGTTTCTGGACAATCCCCTGGTGGTGTTGGCACCGATGAGTCATCCCTTGGCATCCCAGAAAAATATCCCGATTGAACGCTTGAATGGAGAGCCATTTATTATGCGCGAACCGGGTTCGGGAACGAGACAAGCGGTGCAAAAAATGTTTGAAGATCGGGGGGTGGCGGTGAAGGTACGCCTGGATCTGGGAAGTAATGAAGCGATCAAACAGGCGATCGCTGGAGGATTAGGAATTTCTGTGCTTTCTCGTCATGTTTTGACCCTGGATGGTTGGCAAAATCAACTGACAATTCTGGATGTGGAGGGTTTTCCCATTCCGCGACAGTGGTATGCCATTTATCCCAGTGGTAAACAACTGTCTGTGGTGGCGCGGACCTTTTTTGAATATCTCCTGAATGAAGGGAAACAGGCGATTGAAAGTTCAACGAGACTACACCAGCAGATGGAATGAATCTCCTGTTGCAGCAAAATCCGGCGAACCCATCCCAGGGCGATCGCCGGATTATTCTTGACCTTAATTGGAAACCTCAGTCATTTCAATGACCCGCCCTTGGCGGTCTTTCACCAAGAAATTTAGGGGCTTTTCTCGACGGATTTTGTACTTAACTCCGCTCATCTGCACCCGTAATAGCAACTGTTCGAGGCAGTCATGGTCAAACCCTACATGGCGTTGTCGGTTCTTGCTACCTAAACTCGCCCCAGAAATAACGTGCAGTTGAGTGTTTTTCTGTAATTGATACCACAGTCCATCGGGTCCAGCCAGGGTTTGAGTCGCCGAAGACCCCATTGGAGAGGACATATAAAGGGGGTCGATGCCAGTGCCGCCCAGGGTTTGCTCGTAATTATAGTAATAATGTAAAGGGACTTCCGCCGCAGGTAATTCCAGCAACCCTTCATAAAGCTGTCGGGCAGTCTCTAAATCAGAAACCATGATGGTGTAAACTTTCGGGGCGCTGGTGAGGAACATCCACATCGCCACACCATAGGCGGCGAGTAGCATCACCATAATCCCCTGGGTAGAAAAGAGGCTATCCAGAGGCAGGGATGGCAGCAACGAGCTTAATGTCGGAGGAACGCTAACAGTTAGAGCCATGTACGTTTCAATAGGGTAAACCGAGGTTGAGATCGAGCGATCGCTTGCACAGTCGGGGTGATGCCCCCCTTTATTGTAGGTCAATCTGATTGTAATTAATTGTAACAAAGGGGGACAGAACTCATCACCGCATTCTTTTGGACTTCGGTCCCCTACCCTAGAAACCCGGTTTCTGAATCGATATTTCGCTCTTTTATCGACCCATTTTCCTCAAAACCCAGTTTCTAGGCGTTCGTTCTCATTCGGTTGAGGTTAGGGATGCAAATTCCCCACAACTGTGGATATATTACAGACATCCATCGGAGAGATCTGGAGTCGTTTAGGGACTTCAACCCCCCTTGTGGGTGATGCAACTGACCCGTTTTGATTCGTGAGTTCGAGCTTATGCAACCGCCTGTTTTTTCGGAATGTCAACACCCTCTGGTGCAGTCTTTGTTTCAAAGAAGCGATCGCGAACTGCTGACCCTGTTTCAGCGCCATCCTGATGAAGGCAAATACTTCACCGCCATTTTTGGACGCTATAGCTCCATTGTCTATACCCTAATTCAACATCAAGCTAAATCCCCAGTGCAAGGAGACTATCTCTTTGCCATGACTTGGCGGCATATCTACCACGAACTCCGGGGGTTGGATTTACGCTTTGAAGAAGGTGCTTCTACCCCCTTTACCTTGCAAACTTGGCTGATTAATATGACCGCTTGGTGTATCGAACACGCGGAATTACCCCCCGTCGAATCCATCCACTATTCCTTGCAGACTTCCCCACCTCCGTTATGGTGTTATGTGGAACAAGCTTTAGATTTACTCTCTCCCCTGTTGCGGATTACGGTATTAATGGCACAGACTTTTCACTGGAGTGAAACTCGCATTTCGGCTTATCTGCAAGCAGAAGGAGAAACGATCGCCCCAGGGGAGGTTAAGGCATTACTCGAAGAAGGGTATCAACGCTTAGAATCAGCCTTACCGAAGGATATTAGAATCATCTATTTGGAGGCTTTTCCCCCTCATTCCAATTCTGCCCCCGCTTTACAAAACGCGACCTAATCTCATCAGGACAAGGCAGATGCCTTGTCCTAAATCATATTTTATGCGTCGGGATCGACCCCTAACGCCCGTAATTAGGTGGATTTTATGGTGTTTTTAGTTTAGCAATTTTAGGAAGTTCCAGGCTATCCCCGATTCTCGCCCATCGCTTATCAAACAAAAACGCACGAGTTGAGAGGACTCGTGCGTTACAAAGGCTTGTCTATGAGAAAGTTGATTTTGAGATATCGAGCTTTAGCTCGTTATTTTATAAATTTTGAAAAAATTAGATTACTCCATTTTTGGTTAAAACTTCAAAGGCGAGTAATGAAACAAAACCAATCATTGCCAGCCTTCCGTTGAGTCGTTCGGCGTAGGGGGTAAAACCCGTGCGCGGGGTGTCATCAACGTACATTTTCGGCTCGATCGCAAAGTTGTTGAGTTTATCGCTTTCGCTGATCACGACTCCCTTTGTGGTGTTCATGGTTATTGGCTCCTTAAGTTGGTTTGGTGAACCCCTTGGTTGCTTCTGTAAATAAATGTAACAGAGATTATGAAGTTTTGCAACAATATTTCGGAAATTCATTAAAATTCATAAACTCTTGTTGACAACTGGCAACTTTTTGGATAAAAAATAGGAGGATTAACAACAACGCGAATCCCCGGAAAAGCCTACTGCCACTCGCCTTGTAAGGTAAAGGCTGCCCAATAAAAAGGGGCCTGCCATCGTTGTTGTTCCCAAAGTTCGATTTGGGCCGATCGCAGCGCAGCCGCTGGCGTTAACCCTTGTTGGAGCATTTTCTGGTAAAAATTCACCATCAGCCTTGCGGTGGCTTCATCATCCACACTCCACAGACTAACGAGGACCCGAGGTGCACCGGCATACATAAACCCCCGGGTTAACCCCACCAGGCCCTCCCCTCGGATTTCCTGCCCTAACCCAGTTTCACAGGCACTCAACACGATTAATTCTGCGGGTAAGTTGAGGTTGAAAATTTCATGCAGGCGCAAAAACCCATTTAACGGTTCCCCCTGTGGATTTAACAGAGAAAACACTAACCCCGATAACTCCGGATTCACACTATTCAGCAGTCCGTGGGTGGCAAAATGAACGATCCGATATTGACTTAGTTCGGGATTAGTCGCCGCTTCGCGACTGGCTTCAAACCCGAAAGCTTTTCGGCGTTCGGATTCGGGAACCAGGGCGAGAATTTCTTCGGCTTCGAGTTTGGTATAGGGGAGTCGGCTAAATTCAACTTGCGAGGGACCCGTTAGGGGTTCAGATTTAATCCCGAGGGTGAGGGACTCATCGACGGCATTCGGTTGCAGACGCTCATCATAGGGGGTAAATACCGGATCGGCAAGGACCGCTAGGGTTTTACTGGCGGGGGTGCGTCCGGCAATTTCTTGACGCAAGACGGCCATTGTAGAGGCAGAGGGCAAGCTAACGACTTCATGTTTAACGATTAAGGGGAGATAACCCTCGCTATCGTCTGGGGGATTGGGGACGGCGAGGGCGGCGAAGGGGATGTATTGCAAGGCCCCATCACTGACAATCAGCAGGCGTTTGTCATCGCCGAGAAAGTCGGCGGCGGGTCCGAGGACTTTCTCGCTAAGGGCGGCAGAGGTTTGGGTAAAAATCGATCGCCGGATCCGCAGACTGGGAATGGTGAGGGCATTTCTAAACTGTTTGGCAGCTTGTTCGATTTCTTCTCGGGGGGGTAGGGTGTAGCTGGTGAGGCTGGTTTTGGTGACCACCCACAGATAACTCCGTTCTTTGCCGAGGGAATATTCTAGGAGGATGGTGTCATCATCAAGGACTTGTTCTTGAATTTGGGTGAGGGTGAGGGGTTGGGGTTGGGTGAGGGCGGCGTAACGGGGACTGGTGACCCGTAGCAGGGTTTGGACTCGTCGGTATTGGGTGAGTAGGGCGTCAATTTCAGCGGCGAGGGCGGCGGCTTGTTCGGGGGTATGGGGTCCGGAGAGGAGTTGGATGCGGCGTTCTTCTAGGGCGCTGAGTTGTTGTTGGATGCTACGTTCGCGATCAAGAAGTTGGGGGTCGGCCCCTTGGCGGATATCAGCGTTGGCTTCGTTGAGGATTTCTAGGAGACTACGGGCGCGGCCCTGTTCGCTGGCTTGGAGGGCTTTAGCGTCAAAGCCTGCGCTGGGCTGCTGTTGGTGCAGTTGCATCAGCAGGTCGATGTAGAATTCGTAGTAGTCCTGGACTTTGGCAAAGAAGGAGGCACGGGAGTCTTGGCTGGCAACGTTGGTGCGCAGATCCTCGGCGATCGCGATCGCTGTTTCGATTTCCGTGAGGGCGTTTTCGAGTTGTCCTTGCTGACGCAGGGCGATCGCAATCCGGTAGCGGGTGAGGGCTTCTTTGGGGCGATCGCCGACGGATTGGCGTAGGGGTAAGGCTTGTTGATAGTATTCCAGGGCTTGGGAATTGTCGCCGAGGGAGGCATAGACAAAGCCGATGTTGTTGAGGGTACTGGCTTCTCCCCGGCGATCGCCTGCGCTTTCCCACAAGGGTAATCCCTGGTTATAGGTTTCTAAGGCAAGGGGATAGTCTCCCTCTTTGGCATAGACGAAGCCGATGTTATTCAGGGTGGTGGCTTCTCCTCGGCGATCGCCCGCTGCTTGCCACAGGGGAAGGGCTTCGTTATAGCGATCGAGGGCGGTTTGTTTGTCTCCTAATGCTTCGTAAACGTTGCCGATGTTGTTGAGGGTAAGGGCAACTCCATAAGGGTCATCGAGTTCTCGATAGAGGGGGAGGGCTTGATTGTAATAATCCAAGGCTTCTCGATATTGTCCTAAGTCGTCGTAGATTTTACCAATATTATTGAGGGTGACCGCCACTCCAGAGCGATCGCCTGCTTCTTTCCACAGGGGAAGGGCTTCGTTATAAGCATCCAGGGCTTGTTGATATTCCCCTAGGGCATCATAAACCGCCCCCTGTTCTATGAGGGCAAAGGCTTCTGCACTGGGGAGTACAAGTTCTCGATATAGGTCTCGCGCCCGATTGTAGGCATCCAGGGCGGGGGTAAAGGTTCCCAGTTCCGCATAACTGCGGCCTAGATTAAACAGGACGTCGGCGACGCCGGGAAGGTCTTTTACGGCTTCTTTAAGGGTGAGGGCTTCTTGGAGGTAGTCGAGGGCGGCTTGAGGGTCACGGGTGGCTTTGGCAACGAAGGCAAGTCCGATGAGGGTTTCGGCTTCTAAGGAGCGATCTCCGAGTTGTTGATAGAGGGTCCGGGCTTCTTGGAGTTTGGCTTGGGCAGCGGTGAGGGCCTCTGGGGTGCCTTCTTGGAAGAGTTGCCCCCCTTCATCAAAGGCGCGATCGGCTTGTTCTTGTAAGGCATCTGGAGTAGTGCTTTCCGTAGATTCGGGTAGGGTGACAGCATCCGGTGCAGCGGTGGCGATTCCAGGGGAGATGAGGAGGCTTAACCCCAGGATTAGCTTCAGGATCGCCCGGGGGAGGCGGTCCTGGGATGGATTGTTCTTGGTTTTGTCTCCTCGATCGCTCATAAGAGGTTGGGTTTGACCAGGATTGAGGGTGAACTGTTGGGTATGAAGGGGGGCGTTATTTTTTCGTTCCCCTAAGAGTTACCAGGGTGGGCTATCCTCGGTTTATACCCCCTACAAGGATAGATAGCTGTAGCCTATGGGGGTATTATAGTCCCTGTTTTCAAGACTGAGAACGATTGCCCACAGGTGTTCCTATTCTCTCTTGGGGGTTTGAATGGGATCAAAGAGGATTTTTACCCTCAAGCACCGATTCTTGGGCTTAATTTTGGGAATCTCGATGGGGAGAAAAGGCTTAGTCTCTCACAATTGACGCACTCATCCAGTTTAAGTAAGGCGTAGAACCTGCAATAATTGGAATGGCAATTATTTCAGGAACTTCATAAGAATGTAAGGATTTAATTATTGATTCTAATCGGGCAAATTGACGCAAATCGGTTTTAATTGTGAGTTGCCATTCTTCTTCTTTATTAATTTTATCGCTCCAAGTATAAATGGAGTAGATAGGGTTCAGGCTCACACAGGCGGCTAACCGTGATTCCACGAGAGATTCTGCGATCGCCTCGGCTTCGATTCGCGTGGGGGCCGTGACCCAGACAATCACATATTCCGGTTCATCAATCGGGTTTTTCATAGGGCTTTTTTCCTTGGGTTTGCTGGATTTCCTAGACGGTTAGCCTGTCATTGGGGCTATTTTATCGGGTTAAGGAACCTATTAAAAGTTTTAGAGTCTTAAATTCATTACTTTATTCACTCATCCGGATGAAAATTATAAAATTTTTGTAAAGAAATATTAAAAGTGCTTGACATTACTGAGACTGCTTCGGTTAAATATAGGTCAATGTCAATCAAAGATTAATTTCAATTCAACCACTTACAGACCGTTTAAAATACAATTAATCCAGACAGATGATATAAAGGGTTTTTAAAACAGAAATCCTCCTATCTTTTTTTAGTTTATCGTTTATTCTTTGCCAGACTAAGCCATTTCAAACTCCACTAATCAGGGAATTATTTTGACTCGGGTTGGCAGCATCAGAGTCAGGGGCATCTAACAGCATCTACCAGTTACTCCAGGGTCATTTTTATTGTGGAATCCACTCAATACGCTGGAAAGCACCGGGCCAAGCACCCCTATTTAATTAAGATATTGTTGCTGGGCGGGATGGGAATTGGGCCGCTATTTTTAGCCGTGACCTTGCCCGTTTTTGCTCAACAAACTCCAGCAGGAACCCCCATAGAAAACCGGGCGACGGGAAGTTTTGAAGACCCGCAAAATCCGGGGATACCGATTCAAGTTGAATCCAACACCGTCACAATTACGGTGGCGGAAGTTGCTGGAATTACAGTCCAAGCAACAGGGATTACGGACGACGATGGGGACGATCGCATCGACGTGGGGGACCTGCTTTACTTTCAATATGAAGTCACCAATGTGGGAAATGACCCCACCCGCTTTCGCATCCCGAATTCCGCCAATATCACCGGACCCGGAACCCTTACAGGTAATGTAGAGATTAGTACCGATGGGGGTCAAACTTGGATTCAGGTGACGGGAACGGAACTGATCACGGAATCGGTCCCGGCAGGTGGGAGTATCCTGGTACGAGTGCCGATAACAGTCAGTTCTGATGCGGGGGTAGGCAGCGAAATTGCGGTACAACTGGGAAATACCCCAGGAGATGAACAAAATGTCTCCCAAGACCCCGGGGTCGGAGATGTTTATACAGTAGATAACTCCAATGGAGCGGCCCCTGGGGAAGTGGACGGACCGCCGGTGAATGGGACTCGGGGGGCGAGTGCAACCCAAAGAGTGACGGTGCAAGCGGTGCCTTTGGCGTTGGCGGCCCTGTATAAAACCCACGGAACGCCGGTGGAAGTGAATAATCCCTCAGATCCGTCCGATGATGTGATTACTTATCAATTGGCGTTAGATGTCCGCGCAGAACTGCCCCCGGGAGTAACGGGATTTGTGCCGGGAGATTTAGCGCCGAATGAACGTTTCCCGATTAGTGTGGATGGGAATCTGGTTAATCGGATTCTGATTTCTGATGCGATGCCGGTAGGGACTCAGTTTGTGCTAGATTCGGCAGTTCCCCCCCCAGGATGGCAAGTGGTGTTTACGGCAGATGATCCGAATAGTGCCAATCCCTTGCAAGCAACGTGGCGGACGGATGTTGCCGCAGTCGGGGGTGTTGCTAATGTGCGACGCGTGGGATTTATCTCCGAAACTACCATCGCCCGGGGAACTCAGGTGAGCGGATTTGAGTTTAAAGTTGTGACACGCAATATTGCGCCGGGGACAACCGCGATCGCCAATATTGCCCAGGTATTTGGGGGGACTGCGGGGAATCCGGACCGACTGGTGTATGACGAATCCGGGGACCAAAATCCCAGTAACTTGAATGACGATGGGACATTACCCGTGCTCGATGCGGACGGAAATCCCGTGGTTTCCTCTGGGGTGGTGAATCCTCCAACCGATGGGGTTGACCCTAACAATAATAATACCGGCGTTGGACCAGGTGGGGAAGCGAATGTCCTCACTCTACCGTTTGCTCCCACAACGATTCAAAATGGGCCAACAGACTCTCCAGGTGCCGTAGGTCCGACGGATGATGATAATGATTTCTCCAATGTAGTGGTTCCGGTGCCACCAAACCTGCCACCGGGAGAAGCGATTACCCCGCCTCCGGCCAATTTTGGGAATACGGTAGTCAATCCCACAGGTCAACCCGTGACGATCGCCCCGGTTAATCCCAGCGATCGCAATTCGTTACCCCCAGGTACTATCGTCACCATCACCTATGGAGGAGAAACCGTCACCCATGTTTACGATCCAGTCACCGGATTTACCACCTCGGATCCGCCGATTATCATTCCTGCCGAAGTCTCTCCGGCAGACTATCAAGTTCAGATTCGATTGCCCAGTGGGGAAGTGAATACGGAATATTCTGTTCCGATCGCTGCTTTTATTGATACGAATAGCAACGGAACTTTGGATGAAGGGGAACAAGGGAATATCACGCTAAACCAGGTTTATACCGGGTTTATCAAGACCACTAAAGAATCTCGTGTCCTTAAAGGGACGGGACCTGATGTGCTTCCCGGACAAGAAACCTTTAGTACCGAGGTAAAAACTCCCTCTCCAGGCAACATCATCGAATATCGCTTGACTTACAATAACTTTTCCACTGCTGGGGGTCCGGGGAATGTTACTTTAACGGCCAGCAATTTGGTGATTACTGAAGATGGCACAACCTACGACCCGGTGACCAACCCTGGGGGGAATAATTGGGCGTTAGATACGGATAACCTCGATGAGGATAACAATCCGACCACGGGAATTGATACCTCTCATGTGGTGGGGTCCGCTGTGGATTCAACCGGGGGAGAAATTCAATTATTCCGGGGAAGACCGGGAACGACATCTACAGGAGAACAAAGTGGAACGACGGTGGAGACGGATGTCACCCGATATGTCATCCGTGTCACTCAGGAAGTTGCACCGGGAGCATCAGGAACGTTTACATTTCGCCGCCGGGTGAATTGACAATGGTCATTGGTTATTTTCATGGCAAACGATAATTATCCATTTTAAATTCTTAATTTTCAATTATCTCAGTAATCAGGGGGGAAGGAAATGCCGGAAAACCCGTTCAGAATTTTAATGATAACGTTGGGACTGATAGGGAATCTGTCCTTTCCAGGTTTGGCAATGGCATCGGTTCAACCGTTAGGGGAGAATGCCACGGTCATCGGGTCCTGTGGTTCCAACGGGTCCTGTCCAGTTCTGCTGACCCAAGGCAATCGGGTACAGATTCGTCTCCAACTCTATCACCTCAAGACGGTTGAAGATGAGCAAGGGAATGTCCAGACTGAATGGGTAGAACTGCCTGCTGCTGCATCGGTGCAACCTGGGGATATCCTCCGTTATACGATCGCCGCAGAAAACCGAACTGCTGAGGATATCCCCAACTTCATCCTCACCCAACCCATCCCTGACCCGGTGGTTTACCAGGAAAACTCCGCTCGTATCGATACGGAGGCGGTCATCACGTACAGCATCGATGATGGTGAAACCTTTGTCACGACTCCTACGGTGGAAGTTACTTTAGAGAATGGACAGGTGGAAACCCAACCCGCACCCCCGGAGACTTATACCCACCTCCGATGGACTTTGACCAATCCCCTGCCACCGACGGCAATTGTAACCGGACAGTTTGAGGTACGGGTGCAATGAAGCATCAAAATTCTGGGGTGAGTCATTCCCCCTCTAAATTTAGGACTCGTTCCCTGTTTTGGGCCATGACTGCCACTCTCTTAGCGGGAACAGGGGGGACGCTATTTCTAAAAACCGGCGGTTTTTCCTCAGCCTCTGCTCAGGATAAGCCCCAATGTGTGATTCCGGGATACTTGCTACAAAATGAAGCATCCTACAGTTACAGCAGCGATGGCATTAATCAGATTGAATCCGTTACCAACAAAATTACAGATGCTGTGGTCGGGGGAGGACCCGTCACCATCAATCCCAATGGAATTCGCGATGGGGGAAATAATCGGGTCTCGGGTGCCTTTGCTGGGGTGTTGGCAGATGAGTTAACTAAATTAGGATTTACTCAAGCTGAGGCAACGCGGGCGGTAATTGCGGCAACGGTTACCTTGGCGCAGATGCCCATTGATTCAAGTTTCCGACAGGTGGCGATCGCCACGCGGACTGCAATTTTCCAAGCAGTTCCTAGCAAAGCATCGGTGATCGCCCAATTGCAACGCCCTGAAGCACAAGAAACGGCGATCGCCCTGACTGCCGAACTCTCGAAATCCATCCTTGTCCGGGATGGGCTCACTCCTGCTGAAGCAGAAAGCGCTACTGAACAACTGATTTCTACTATTGTCTCGGCGGGAGATAACGCCGCGATCGATGATACCTTCCGCGCTGCATTTCAGGCGATGGTCAATGCCGTCCCCGATCGCGAAACCCT
The DNA here is from genome assembly GCF_025370755.1 of Laspinema sp. D2d. Taxonomy (GTDB): domain Bacteria; phylum Cyanobacteriota; class Cyanobacteriia; order Cyanobacteriales; family Laspinemataceae; genus Laspinema. The sequence continues at coordinate 71,212 of NZ_JAMXFC010000019.1, forward strand.
CCTCCGGGACCTTGCCGATGACTTTGAGGAAGAAATTCGCAACATCCGCAACGGCGTTCGCAGTGGCATCGAACAAGGAGATGTGCTTTATTTTGATTTCACCCTGAGTAACCCGACGGATAGCGCTCTGCGCTTCCAAATTCCAGACGCTAACGCGGTGCAACGAGAAACCACGAACGGCATCGTCCGTGGGGTCAGCTATTCGATGATTGGCAATGGCAGCGATGTCTTCCTCGTTCGCGATTGCTTCCCCGAACCCGAACCGGAAGAACCTGGACCTGTCGTTATCACTCCGGCACCGGATATTGACCCTTTACCGCAACCGGGAACACAACCCCAACCGGGAACACAACCGCAACCGGGAACACAACCCCAACCGGGAGAACAACCCCAACCCGGACCCCCACCCCCGATTATTCCGGCACCGGATATCGAACCTGAACCCATTCCGACCCCAACTACTCCCCCAACCCCCCAACCGCAACCCCAACCCATCACCACCCCGACAGATGTGATTGTCCCACCCGGTGGCGGTGTCCAAATTGTCGTTGAGGTGGAAGTTGGACCGATTCCCTCCGATGGCGGTGGGGTAACCGTCAACATTCCCACTCCGGTAGAGACGCCGGAACAACCACCCACGCCACAAACGGTCATTATTACCCCCACCCTGCCGGGTACTCCCCGCAATGAAGGACTGGGACGCATTACCGGATGTGCTGGAGAACTCTTACCGGACTACACCGGATTTAGAGTGGGACTCTACCAACCCAACCCTACAGACCCCACCGGCGGAATTCAAGGGGTTGTCCCCCTCACACCTACGGATATTCGTGAAGGACTCTCCCCTAACTTAGAAAATGCTAACCCCTTCTTCCTAACGAGTGGAGAACAAGGTACTTACAATTTCCTTCTGGATGTCACCCGAGGTCAACTAGACCCCGGACAGCAATACATTTTCTTAGTCACTCCTCCATCGGGTAGTAACTACGCTGAACGTCGCATCCGCCTGGATATCGGTGCCAACAATAATGGGGTGGTTTCCTATACTGCTACTGCCCTTGATGGACGTCCGCTGAATGTGGTCACCAACAGTACCTCCGCTACGGGCACCATTGATATTCGCGATCGCGATCAAGTCGGGTTGAGTTTAGGCACGTTTGACTTAAGCGCTAGTTTGTGCGAAGCGCAGGAAATCCAAATCGAAAAAACCGGCGATCGCATTGCTGCTGAACCAGGCGATACCGTTATTTATCGTCTCGCCATCCGCAACCTGGCGAATACTCCCATTACCGGCATTATCGCCGCCGACTTCCTCCCCCTCGGATTCCAATTCCGCGAGGATTCCGTCCGTGCGGAAATCTCTGGTCAGGGTGTCGGCATCACCTCGACTCATGAGGGCCGTTCCATCACCTTCGATGTCTCCAATGTCACCATTCCTCCTACGGAAGTCCTGAATATTGCTTACGCTGCACGCATCACCCCCGATGCCTTGCGGGGTAATGGTCGTAACTCTGCCTTTGCCAATGGTCAGCGGGTCGATACCGGCATCCAGGTTCAAGATGGTCCGGCGATTCACTCCCTGCGCATCGCACCGGGAATTCTAACCGACTGCGGCACCTTAATTGGACGCGTCTTCGAGGACTTCAACAGTGATGGCGAACAACAACCCGATGAACCCGGTATCCCCAATGCGGTGATTTTCCTCGATGACGGCAACCGCATCATCACCGATGAACAAGGGTTGTACTCCGTTTCTAATGTCCTCGGTGGCTATCGCACCGCAACATTAGACCTCTCTAGCGTTCCTGGATACACCCTCGCACCCAACGAGTTTGTGAGTGAACGGAATAGTCTATCCCGTCTCGTGCGCCTGGAACCCGGGGGTATGGCACGGGTGAACTTTGCTGTAACCCCCGCTGCGGAGGAAGATCCTGCCTCCACCGTCGGTCAAGAAGGAGGTTAATTTAAAATGCACTTTCAATCTAAATTTTCCCATCTCAGTTTTAATGGTTCCCTCGTTTTACCTGTTGCCGCCTTTCTCTTCCCGTTACCGGGATTCGCCCAGTTGTCTCCCACTCAGGTAACTTTTGGCCCAGGGTCGGGTCTGGCCTCTTCCCAGGAGCAACCTCAGATACTGTTGTTAACAGAGAATCTGCAATTTGCCGGGTCTGATAAAAAGTTGTCCGAAATTGAGACAACTTCGGGAAATGGTTTCCCTGAAACAGTCGCGGATGCTGCTAATTTGGGAATTGCCTCGGGGGAAACTCCACCTCAGATACTGTTGTTAACAGAGCATCTGCAATCTGTAACAGATTCCGATGAAAAGTTGTCCGAAAATGAGACAACTTCGGGAAATGGTTTCCCTGAAACAGTCGCAGATGCCGCTAATTTGGGAATTGCCTCCGGGGAAACTCCACCTCAGATACTGTTGTTAACAGAGCATCTGCAATCTGCAACAACTTCCGAGGAAACCTTGTCCAAAATTGAGACAACGGATCCTGAATTAGGGCCAATCTTCCCGATCGCATCCAGTGTCCCTGGGATGTTTTTGTCCCCGGAAAGCATTCAAAATTTAGGGTTGCTGGAAACAACAAGAAATTTTTGGAATTTTGATGAATCCTCGAATATATCTAAACTTTCAGATATAAAAGAACCCAATATTGTAGCCACAGAAAGCGCGACAAATGTAAACTTTTCTGTTACCACAGCGGAAAAATTGTGCAAAGTAGGGGGTTTTTGCCCCGATCGCCCGGGGGGTGATGTCATGACAACTGTTGTGACAAATGTAGCAGTTTTAGCCAACAATTCACTCCAAATTGCCCCCTCCAGTGTGTCTACGAATGAGAACACAATTGAAGCGCAAGATGTCTATCCATTAAAATCGGCAATATGGGTTGAAAATACTGAATTAACAAGGATTACAGACATTGTTGATCGATTAACAAATGTGGCAACAGTCAGTAGTGAAGAGTTATTGAATTTAGAGATAAATTTGGCGGAGGGAGAAACTTCGCAAAATTCTGAATTTAAGACAGAAAACCCCCTTTCCCCCATTATAGCAAAAAGCAATCCCGGGTCAAGAGGGACTGGGGAAAATTTGGAAACTGCCACAGAGGCGATCGCACAATCGGAGACTGGCATCGGGATCCTCTCCCCAACCCCAGGGGAAATCTTGGGGGTTCCAGCAACCTCGGTGGTGGTGCAATTTCCGGAAGGGACGGAAATCGAACTCCTGGTAAACGGGAATCCGGTATCTCCAGAAGCTGTAGGACAAACGGAACGGGATAGTAATACCGGGATGGTGACGCAAACCTGGGTGGGGATTCCCTTACAATCTGGGGAAAATGCGATCGCAATTCGGGTGGTTGGCGCAACGGTCAATGAATCATTAGTCACTGTATTTGTCTCAGGAGGAGCGGCAGAAATTGCCCTGGAAACGGTTGAGAAAAGAGTGCCTGCCGATGGACGGTCTATTGTTAATATTCAAGGACGATTATTAGATGAAAATGGGAAATTAGCCCAACGCGATACAGAGATTACCCTCAGTGCGAGTGCTGGAGAATTTATTGGGGAAGACCTAAATCTGGAACTCGCAGGGTTTCAAGTGTCCGTGATTGCCGGGGAATTTACCGCACAGTTACAGTCGCCGTTAGATGCTCAAACCGTGAGAATTCGGGCGGCAACAGATACAGAAACCATTGCAGGGCGATCGCTAGAAGCATTTACTCAGATGCAGTTTGATACCTACCTCCGTCCGAGTTTAGTCACTGGGGGAATTAACCTGCGATTTGGACGCAGAGGATTGGACTATTGGGGACGGTTGCGGGACTTTTTACCCCCGGATGAAAATAACGAGTTTAAATTAGATGTTACAGGGGCAGCGTTTGCGACTGGGGAGTTAGGCGGATGGTTATTTACTGGGGCATATAATAGCGAGCGATCGCTCAATTGTGATTGTAGTGGGAACCGTCCCCGATTATTTTCAGATACCCAATTTACCGAGCAAAATTATCCCCTTTATGGAGATGCTTCAACCGTTCAGGCAACTGCACCTTCTAGTGATAGTGTTTTCCTAAGATTTGAACGGTCCTCAGCGGAAGAAAATGCCGGATTAGATTACTTTATGTGGGGCAATTATGGCACTTCAGAATTTGCTAATGAGTCCCAACAGTTCACCGCCTTAACCCGCGCATTACAGGGATTTAAAGGGAATTATAACTGGGGACAATGGCAAGTCAGCGCCTTATTTGCTAATGATGTCCAAGGATTCCAACGGGATGCGATCGCCCCCGATGGCACCAGTGGATTTTACTTCCTCTCTCACCGATTAGTCATCCCGGGCAGTGAAAATCTCTTTTTAGAACTGGAAGAATTAGGACGTCCGGGAAATATTGTCCGCCGACAGCAACTGAACCGAGGGTCGGATTATGAAATTGACTATGATCGCGGTTCAATCTTGTTTCGTCGTCCCCTCCTGCGAACCGATGTGGTAACCGTTAATGGAGTAGAAACTGTCGTTGCCAGACGCATCGTTGCCACCTATCAACATGAAGACTTAGATGGAAATACTAACCTGTGGGGAGGACGAGTTCGCTATAACTTTTCCCGCGATTTAAACACCCCCGGATGGTTGGGGGCCACCTACCTTCGCCAAAATCAAGGCATTCGAGATTTTGAACTTTACGGGGCGGATTTCATGCTTACTTTTGGTAAAGCAGCACCCCAAGAGGTGACTGATTATCGAGAAGAAGAAGTACCCAATTTCAAAACCCCAGTGAGTGGTCAATTGATTGCGGAATATGCCCATTCCACCAACGATTCTGAACTTTTAGGACTCGTCACAGGGGAGGCGTACCGATTGGAATTAAATGCCATTGGCGGACCTTTTTCGAGTCGCTTATATTATCGGACGACGGATGAAGGCTTTGCCAACGATGCCACCGTGAGTTTTGTTCCAGGACAAACGCGATACGGGGCTTTATTAAATAGTCGGTTAACGAATACGACTCTATTACAGTTTGCGTATGACCATGAGAAAAACTTTGGCAATTCTCCCCGTCCGATTAGTGTTTTAGAGGATTTTCTAACCCCCAGACAAGAACCGATACCAGGAAGTAGTCTTAATAACTCGTTAACGACTATTTCTGCCGGATTACAGCAGACCATTGGACGGGCAAATGTCGGATTAGATTGGGTGTGGAGAAACCGCAAAGATGAGGCAGTCAGCAGTCCGTTAGATGCAACCTCTTCTCAGTTGCGATCGCGCTTCTCTATGCCGATTACCGATACGATTACTATTCGGGCGCAAAATGAATTTAACCTCTTAAAAGAAGAAGATGTCGTTTATCCCGATCGCACCATCTTAGGATTAGATTGGCGCTTAGTTCCCGGAGTCACCCTGGAATTGAATCAAGTCTGGTTTACCGGGGGACAATATGAAGATAATTCCATCACCAGTGTCAACCTCAACGGGGATTATAACGTTACGGAAGATACCATCGTCACCGGACGCTATTCCTTTATTAATGGGCAGACAATGGGGGCGGCATTAGGATTACAACATGGGTGGACAGTCTTCCCGGGATTTCGTGTAAATTTGGCCTATGAACACGTTTTTGGTTCCTTATTCAGTCGCACAGGTTCCGGCAGTGAATTTGCTCAACCTTATGCACCAGGACAGAGTGCAGCGGCATTAGGAATTCTCAGCGGTGACAGTTACAGTGTGGGGTTTGACTATACCGGAAATCCCGACTTTGCTGCCAGTGCCCGATATGAACATCGGTTTTCCAGTAGTGGCAACAATACGGTAATTTCCGCAGCAGCATCGGGTAAACTTACCGATTCCTTGTCTGTCCTCACCCGCTATCAACAGGCATCGTCATCCAATCAATTATTTGATGAAATGGGGGATACAGTGAATTTGCGCATGGGGTTAGCCTATCGCAATCCCAACAGTGATAAATTTAATGCCTTATTGCGGTATGATTATCGCCAGAATCCAGCCTTAATCCCAGATTCGATATTATTTGAGTCCGGGACGCGATCGCGAGACCATACCTTTGCTTTAGAAACCATTTATGCCCCCAGTTGGCGATGGGAATTTTATGGAAAAACGGCCTTAAGGCAAAGTACCTCGTACCTCGCCAATGATTTAGCAGGCACCAGTTTAGTGTCGTTAAATCAATTAAGGGCAACCTATCGATTAGCCTATGGCTGGGACATTATGGGCGAAGGCAGATGGATACATCAAACTAACGCGAATTATGATGAATGGGGAGTAGTGGCAGAGGTGGGATATTATTTGACTCCGGATTTGAGATTAGGGTTAGGATACGTCTTCGGCAAAGTCAGCGATCGCGACTTCAATGGCGATCGGTCCGCCTCCGGTCCCTACTTAGGATTAACCGTCAAATTAAACGAACTATGGCCCGGATTCGGTCAAGTCATTCCCCCCGCAGCATCCGAGCAAACTGACATTGAAGCGACGGGAGGGGAAGCAGAATGAAACGAATTGCCATAACCCAACGCCTCTTTTGGCTGCAATATTTCATCGTTGCCCTATCCTCCTGCGTCTTGCCTTCTTTACCCGCTCATGCAGAAGGAAGTTTGCAGTTGGTACACAATGGTACTGGCTACAGAGCGGGAAACCGACCTTACTTAGAATTTTTGCCTGGAACTCTCCTGAGTGGAATACCCTTTAGCACCACCATTAAAGTCTACGCTCAAGCTGGTGAGACTCTCAATCTGGGATCTAGCGCGGTTAACCTAGGTCTAACTGGAGATATCAAAGTTCGCGCCCCCGGCGTTCTTCCGAACAGCCCTGCGGAAATTAGTTGTAGAACTTTACAGCCTGGAACAGGTTTAATTAATAGTTTAGCTAGAGAGTTGGCAGGGCCTTTCCATCCCACTCAGAATACTAATCCGAATGCTTATACTCCTTGCTTAATTAATGTTACTCAAACCGGTGTGTGGGAAATCGATTTTGTCAGTCCCAGGTCTACTATTGCTGCCAGTCCTCCCAACACCGCAACGAATGCAGTATGGAGTCAACCTAACAACGTTCCCTATGTCGCTGCTTGGGATGTAACCGTGCGAAATAGCAGTGGCGTCGCCATTCCGGGTCGAGCATTTACAAACTCCTTAGCACTGATCACGGGAGCAAATCCCAGACCGATCCACTCCGAGCTGTTCGTCCAAACTACCGACGGGTATCGATATCGGGTAGATCTCAATGGTCTCGATCCTAACGGATTTGTCTTCTTTGCCAATAACAAAGGATTTTTAGAAGCGTCAACCCGGAATCCACTATATCGTTCTGTTAACCTCAGTGCTACTTTTGGTCTTCCACCCGATGTTACCTTGCACCTACCCACCACTGCCAATAATCCAGCGACTGGAGACTTCACCCATCAAATTTTCTTTAACCCCCCGGATACAGCCGTTCTCATTCCCACCCTCGATACTGGTGATATCAATAACTTTCGATTTGAAGGTTCGGAGGGCAATACCCTGGGTCAGGCGGGGACATCACCCCTGGGCGGTGCTTTCAAATTTACACCTCCCTCAACGGGGACTGCAGTTCTGAACATTGATGCGAATGGCAATAACATTTTCAACGAGCTAGAAGATGTGCAACTGACACAATACGTCGGAGAGGGTATAGAGGCCCAGATATTTTGGGATGGAAGGGATGGAGAGGGAAATGTGGTGCCTCCTCGTAACATCCCCTATAGAGTGCAACTAACGTTCCCGTTTGGGGAAGTTCACTTCCCCCTCATTGACCCGGAAAATGATAGTAACGGAATTATTATTGAACGTCTGAATCCTACGTCTGATTTTACCCTCTATTTCAATGATGACACGATGACGATCGCTCCCGGCCCGATCAATGCCGGTCAAAATAATAGTTCGAGTGCGCCCCGACCCCACAGCTTTAGTAATTCCAGTGGTGACCTGAAAGGCATTGATCGCTGGACTTTTTTCACCCCTCCACCTTTAGAACTAACAGGGGGAATTCTGATCGCTGCGGCTGACTTGAAAATTACCAAAACTCGGACCCCAGACCCGGCGATCGTGGGGGGAAATATTACTTATACGATTACCGTTACCAATGCTGGTCCGAGTAATATTACTACAGCTTCCCCTGCGACTGTCTCAGATATCTTTACTGCCAATGGCGATACGGTTATCAACCTGAATTGGACCTGTGCCATTACGACAACCGATGCCGGGGGAACTTGTATGGATGAAACGGGTACGGGGAATTTGTCCAATGCTAGATTAGCCCTAGATGCAGGGGCTAGTGCACAATATACCCTGACGGGGACGATCATCCCTACGGCAACACAGAACATTGTGAACGATGCCGTTGTTACTCGACCGAATGATGTGGCAGATCCAGTTAATGATGATACTGACCAAAACAATAATAACAATCGCACAGAAACGGCTACGGTAACCGTCCCTTTAACCCCCGGAAATCCGCTACTTGGAGTTGCCAAGCAATTGAACACGGTGGTGAATAATGGGGACGGCACTTATGATGCGACCTATACCATTCGAGTCGAAAACTTGGGTAACCTGGATATTCTCAACCTGCAAGTTACGGAAGATTTGTATGGCACTGCTGAGAGTACCTTTGCCAGTGCGGTTGCTGCACCGCAAATTGTTACCGCCCCCCAAATTGTGGCGGGGACTTTGACCGAGGTTAACCCTAACTTTAATGGGAATGGGAATACTGGGGATCCGACCAAAGATTTACTTGCAGAAACCCAAACCTTACCCGTTCGAGAAAGTATCAATATCACTTTCACGGTGCGAGTGACTCCCGGTTCGCAACTGGGGCCTTACGAGAACACCGCTACGGCAACAGGAACTTCTCCTGGGGGGACTGTGGTAAGTGATGACTCCACCGATGACGAAAATCTAGATCCACTCGCCGGTGGCGATGGTGACCCGAGGGATACCAATACCCCGACTACGGTTACGTTCGGCGAGATGCCGCTGATTGGGGTGGCGAAGGCAGCGGGAACGCCTATTGATAATGGCGATCGCACCTTTACCATTCCCTATACCCTGATTGTCCGAAATTACGGCGATGTTCCGCTGAATACTTTGCAAGTGACGGAAAATCTCAATGAGACTTTTCCCAATCTCACTTATACTGTAGTTCCGGGTTCCCTGACCAGTTCCCTGACGGTGAATTCCCAATTTGATGGGAAGACAAATACCACTCTCCTGGCAGCAGGCAATACTTTAGCCGTTGATGCTCGGGCCACGATTAATTTTGCCGTGCGTGTTACCCCTGGCAACAATCTCGGTCCTTTTAATAATCAGGTGACTGCTTCTGGCGTCACTCCCGGGGGTACAGGGGTTAGCGATTTGTCTACCAATGGCTCAAATCCCCGTGGAAATAATGATACCGGGGGCCCAACCCAGAGTAATGAAATTACCCCCGTCACCCTAAGCGGGAATCCGAATCTGGAATTAGAAAAGCGGATTACTCGGGTGAATGGCACGGTTGTGGGTCAGAGTGAGAACCTTGTGGATTGGCCTGCTAACTTTGTGCGAGGTCTGTCCGGTTCCAATACCATTCAACCGGGAGATGAAGTAGAATATACAATCTATTTCCTCTCGGCGGGGAGTGGACCGTTAGAGAATGCGGTGGTCTGTGACCCGTTGCAAAACTATCAGACATTTCAGACCAATACCTTTAACGGTCAAACTCCGACGGAAGGAGACTTCGGGGCTGAGGTGGGGATTGCGTTTGCGTTAAATCCTCCCAACCCGGATTTACCAACGGCTTATCTCCGAAGTGCGAACAGTGCCAGTAACCGAGGCCGGTTTTATCCCTCGGGAACTCCAGCACCTTCAGTCTTCTGTAGTGAGCCTAATGTGAGAGGGGCAGTGGTAGTGGATATTGGTAACCTGGGGGTAGGTGAATACGGGTTTATCCGCTTCCGCGTTAAAATAGATTGAGCGAGTGTTGGGGAGGGTTAGTTGCCTCGGGCGTTGTCCCGGCATTCGGACCCTTCCCTGTTATCCCAGGCGATCGCCGGTGTAGTTATGACTTCTTTTCCTCATCCCATCCCCAGAACACTGTTCCCCCGAATCGCATCGGTCATGGCGATCGCTGTCCTGGTTTCCGCTTGCACTCCCACCAATCCCAGCGTTCCTACCCAATGGAAGACGTATCAAAATCAGCGCTTTGGGTTCGAGTTCCCCTATCCCCCAGATTGGGTCGCACTTCCTCCCCCCACGAATCAGGATGGACGTGCTTTTCATGCTCCAGATTACCCCAATATCGAAATTAGAGGATGGGGAACCTTGAAACTCACCGGATTAGAGGAGGCAGAGGAGACTCCAACGGTTCCCGAGTCTAACTTCACTACAGAACAGGGATTACCGGCCTGGTTAGAGGTGGAGGTTGGGACCCAAGAAAGTGTGATGCGGATGACCCTGGAATCGGGAGATGTGATTTATACTTGGCAAGGGCGATCGCCCAAAGACCGTTTTGGGGAGTATTACTCTTTGTTTTATGCGATCGCCCAAAATTATCGCCTCACGCCCTAGAATAGCCCTGCTTCGCACTTGGTGTAAATTGAACCCATTAAAATATATATAGCGTTTCTCAAGCTATTGAGGTACGCTATAAGGGTCAAAGTCCCCCTTTTCAAGGGGGATTTAGGGGGATCGCTCGGAGTTCATTAGCGTGAAAACCGCTATAGATCTCTTGCAAAATACTGGAGAGATCCCCCCAACTCCCCTGATTATCCCCCTCCCGTCCCCCTTAAGAAGGGGGAAGCCAGCGGAATAAATGTTTAGTTACTGGGGGGCTTTTTAGAATTTTGCCAGAGGTCTATTATCCTCAACTTTAGGAGAACTGAACTGTGACTCACCCGGAAATCACTAAAAAACAAAAACTGTTTGATCGCTGGGCATCGACTTACGATATCCTGTTTACGACTATCTTTTATCAAGCCCTTCATAAACGATTACTGGACTATCTGCAATTGCCCGACTCTCCTAATGTGCTAGACCTCGGATGCGGAACGGGTCGATTGCTCGATCGCCTTGCAAATGAATTTCCCACTTTACGCGGAACCGGATTTGACCTTTCCCCCGAGATGATTTGCCAAGCGAGACAAAAAAAGTGCGATCGCCATCGTCCCCGCCTGATTTTCATTCAAGGAAATGCCGAACAACTCCCCTTCACGGACCAACAATTTAATACCGTTTTTAATACCATTAGTTTTTTACATTACCCCAATCCCAATCGCATTTTATCGGAAGTCACCCGGGTATTGTCCCCTGGAGGAAACTACTACTTAGTTGATTTCACCCCCCTAGGACAAAAATTTTCTCAGGCATTAGGAGTCTCTCCCGCCAATATTTACCTCTACTCCCTGGAAAGGCGTGAACAACTGGGGAGAGAAGCTGGACTCCAATGCCGGGGACATTACTCCCTTCTCGGGCCCGTCTGGCTGACTATTTTTACTAAAATATAGCGGCATTTCTCCGAGCAAAAGGTTTTGACTTCCTTACATTTCTCAGGTTGAAGAATTAGAGTACAATAGGCAAATGAACAGAGTAAGTTGAGGTCTTTTTGCCCGAGGTCTAAGCGCCATAATCCCAGCGCTGCACCCCTGCAACAAGCTCTTTTCTAGCAACTGGCTGCCTATTTTCCGGTTCCGGACCCCAAAGCAGCCCTCACCCTAGAATGGACGATAGAATGACCGATCGCTGGTATTATCCTAATTACCTGTTTTTGTCAAGATTAAGTTGGCTTAACAGACCGGGCGATCGATAAAAAATGGAGCCGACCCTGCGGAATTACTCCTAGGGTGATGAAGCAATTTTGAGTTAATCGGCTATCTTTGTACTAAATCCTAATAATCAGCGGCCATGCGTCAACTTTTATTAAAGGTGTCAATTGGGATGCTCGTCCTCATCTTGAGTGCGTGTGGTGGTGAACCGGAGACTCCGGAAGTCGTCGCCCCCGTCGAGCCCCCTCCCACGGCAACGGAGACTCCACCGGAGTCCCCAGAAGCAGCCGAAGAAACCAAATCTCCGGAATTTGAAAAACCTGTCGTGCCTCAGCGCCCGGATCCCACGTCTATTGGGAATTTAATTCCGCCAACCAGTCCAGATGCAAGGGTGCGACAACTGGAACAAGAAAAGGCCCGACAGGCGAAGGAAAATCCCTTTGGGGTACTCGATGTCCAGCCGGTGCCAGTCACCCCAAAACCGGGGGCAGAAGTACCGACTCCTAGAGTTCCAGAATTTCCAGGCCGTGCAGTTCCGGATCTTCCAGATTTGCCCGTGGCGATCGGTCCACAATTACCCCCTGGTCAAGCCGTCGCTCAAGCTCAACCCTTTCAACCCTTCCCAGGACCAGGATCGGGCAGAGGAAATGGATCTGGCCCGGGAGCCAGACCCGGACCAGGCGGAGGAAATGGAACGGGAAATGGAACTGGAAATGGAACGGGAAATGGAACTGGACCGGGAGTCAAACCCGGAACAGCTGGTCCTCAAGGGCCTCAAATTCCTGACCTAGTTGGACAAGGGATTCCCTTCCTTCCTGAGTTGCCCGTGGGAATCGGCCCCGAACAACTCCCTCCAAAACCTCGACCCCCCGCAAAGCAAGTAGCGGCTGGTCCACCGGGTCCCCCTCAACCCCCCACGCTTCCGCCTTTAGTGGCGCGAGGGGTGCCAAGTCTTCCGGAACTGCCCGTAGGAATTGGTCCGGAACAACTTCCTCCGGTGGTTGCCCAGGCACCGGCAGGTCCACCTACCCCGCCACCCCTTCCCCCCCTAGTGGCGCGAGGGGTCCCAGGTCTTCCGGAACTCCCTGTAGGAATTGGTCCTGAAAAACTTCCTCCCCCACCACCACCGCCAGTCCCCCTCCCGCCTCCTTCTACGGATTTAGCTCAAGGCACCGAAGTAACGGGGGTGATTCGAGCGGGGGGTCAAGTACAAATTATTGTTAAGGCTCCGAATGAGGCCACTTCGCGTTATGTGAAGGTAGGCGATCGCATTGCCCTAGGCGAGGTCCTAGTTAAAGAGGTCCAAAATTTAGATACCGCTGACCCCATTGTAATTTTGGAGCAAAACGGGATTGAAGTCGGTAAGGCTCTCGGAGAACAAGAACCTCCGGAGGCTACTCCGGGTGGGGTTAACTTGGCTAATGCTGGATTAGGACGTTAGTAGGGTTATCAAAGAAATCTAGCTAACCCGTGAGCAGAGATTGCCAGAGCGGGGATTTACGAGGCAATGGTACTCTGTTGTCCTGATCGCGTTCATGGACAAAATCATGAACGCGATCGCCTCATTCTCTTGGGAGAATCTACCCAATTGCAGAAGAACGTTTCGGTTTCCAAAACTTAGAATAGATAATAACCATGCACATAGGAGAACGTTAGGATGATCACTGACTCTCTCAAAAAGATAGGAATGACGATGTTCATCGTCGGTGTGATGCAAATTGCCAGTTCAATCGGGCCTATATCGACCTCCAATGCACAAGAAGAGGGCGAGGAGTATAACCCTCCTTTTTGCACGGGAGACGCTTCCGCTGGCCCAATTAAGTGTAATTACGACAATGGGGATAACTATGCGGGCTCATTTTCCAATGGTGTTCCCAATGGGAGAGGGGTCTATGTATATGCCAATGGCGATCGCTATGAAGGACTCTTTAGCGGAGGTCGTCCCAACGGAGAGGGAACCTTTATCTTTGCGGATGATGCCCGCTATGAAGGGACATTTGAAAATGGTAATATTGTGAGAGGAAAGGCTATTTTTCCTGATGGCTCCCGCTATGAAGGGACTTTCCGCCTCGTTCAGGATGTGCAGAGCGGTGATGTTAGCTCTCAACCTGCTGGACAAGGACAATTTGTCTTCAGTAATGGCGATCGCTATGTAGGAGAATTCTTTGCTGGACAGCCCTTTGGTCAGGGTACCCTCAACCGCGTGGATGGAACCCGCTGTCAAGGCCGGTTTTTTAATGAAAACTTAGATGCGAATGGGAGTTGTACCTTCCCCAATGGCACAAGGTATGAGGGAGAGTTACGTCAAGGTCTTCCCCACGGTCAAGGCGTCCTGATTGATAGCGCTGGCAGACGCTTCCCCGGACAGTTCCGCGAAGGCAAACGGATTTAATTGGACCCCTCATCGGCCCGATTCTCCTGGGGAGAAAGTCAACGGGCGCGATCGCCGATTAAAACTAGAGCATTAATACCGAAAACCCCAAGCGATCGCCTGGGGTTTTCTTGATTCTAGCTCCTATCATTATGGTAACTTGTCCCTTTGGTGATATTCAATCAACCCTACATTACATTGCCCATTCTGCTGTTTAATTGGGCAATAAATTCTTTGAACTCTTGCTCGCGACTTTGACCTAAATCGGTTTCTAACCACTTTTGCACAGACTCTTGGACTTGTTTAATTCGAGTGTGCCCCGACCGATATTCATCGATCGCTTGAACCAATTCGCGATCGGATAAATTTTCCACTAAAGTGTTCAAATAGGCGGCGGCAATTTGCGCTACTTCCGTTTCCGTTGCAGGGCCATCAGTCCCCTGGGTTTGATGCAATCTCATCGCGAGGCGATTTAAGGCGTCATAAGCTTGCTTGTTCATTGTCCCATCTCCAATTGTCTATATGCTATGGATTGAATCCCTCAGTCTGGGGTCACTCTTCCTCGGTCTTGCACTGGATCAATATCCTAGAGTGATTGTGCTGTAACCGTTTTGTCCAGATTCCAGCCCTCAAATTCTCCACAATAGTTGCACTCTACTCCACCCGTAGGGTAAAGCTGCCCTATTCCCCCGCTAGATGTGGGAGTGGAAAACTTAAAGGTTTTCTTAATCCTGGTGGAATCCTTTAGGTTATATTCTAATCGTATATACTGAGTGGAGAAATGTCAATGTTTGATGACAAAAAACAATTTCACCCCGGTCAGAAGGTCGTCTGTCGCACGGATCCCCAACAGTCCGACTGGTATGAGTGTCAGGTTTTAGAGATTGCGGAGGTTTGTGAAACCGATGAAGAGTGCTACATCCGGACCACCTGCAACCGAGTTTTAGGGACGGAAGAGATTGAGGCAGTCGGGTCACCGAGTAAGCGGGGCCATCACCCTAACTCCAAGGCAAATTTGAAGAAAGGGCCAAAGAGTCGCAAAAAAAACCGAGTTCGCAAGTTGTTTTCCCTGGCCCCGGAAACAGTGGAATGGTTGCAAGACCAACCGATTCCAGCATCCCAGGCGATCGATAGGTTGGTGGAATTGGCCCTAGCAACTTCGGCGAGTTGTACGGAACTGCCCCAGGTGGGGTCTAAGGTGGAAATTTTAGAGGGTCCCAAAGCGGGTCGAATGGGACGGGTTCGCAAAGTAGGGGTTCAGGTGTGGATTGAAGAACTCCCTGGCGATCGCCCGGTCGAAATGTTACCGTCTTATCCGCCTTCGAGTTTGAAAGAATGTTAAAAAATGATTCGGTTTCATGTTTGTAGTAACGCCTTCAGGCGTTATAAATTTAATGAGGAAACGACTAAAGTCGTTACTACAAACTGGGGGAAAATAACGCTTGAAGTCGCGAGGTTGAACGGTATCTTTGCTCAACTGCGGGCAAGATAGTCATCCAAATTAGGGACTGTCACCCAAGTTCCGGTTTCGTGGGATTCATGGGTGAGGTCCATGAGGAGTTGAGAATAGACGCCTTCGCGTAAGGAAGGGGCGATCGCCCGTCTCGCCTCAATCCCTCGGACCCAATTATCTACCACGCGAATAAAAGGGGCGATGCGTCCATCTGGATAGGTTTTAGAAAACTCCAGACGGTTGGGAATGCTTAATTCTGATAAAGATTCCCCTGCCGGTGCACCCCACAATTTAAACCCATGTACATAATCTTTCTGATTGTCACTGCCGAGGACTAAAGTGCCGCGATCGCCATACACTTCTACCCAATGTCCTCGCCCTTGGTAAGTTGCGGAACTCAAACTGACTTGGATGGGAGTTCCATCAATCAATTCCAACATCAGCAGACAAGTATCATCTGCATCTACAGGTTTCAGTTGTCCCCCTGCCTTCGGGTCTGGACGTTCAGTCACTGCTGTACTCAGGGAAGCACACAAGCGTTTGACGGGTCCAAATAACCAGGAAATATAATCAAAACAATGAGACCCGATCGCCCCTAGGGCACCACCGCCTTGCTGTTTTTGAGAGTACCAATTCCAAGGCCGACTGGCATCAGCGCGAGAGGAGACTAACCAATCGATTTTAATAAACCGGATTTGTCCACAATATCCATCATCTAACAATTCTTTAAACCGCTGCCATGCTGGAACAAACCGAAATTCAAAATCCATCGCAGTAACGACACCGTTAGCATTGGCAATTCGATAGAGTTCTTTCGCTTCCGATGCTGATAAAGTGGTAGGTTTTTCGAGTAATAAATGTTTGCCCGCTTCTAACAAGGGTTTTGCCATTTCATAATGCAAAAAAGGCGGCGTAGACAGACTCACAGCCTGCACTTCGGGCATTTTGGCGATATCGGCGATCGCATCGGTTGCCAGGGGGATATGATGAGTCGCCGCGATCGCCTCCGCCTGATCAATATCCCGATGATAAACGGCGATCGGTTCCGTCTGAGGATATTCTTTCAATCCGGGAATATGCACTTTTTGTCCAAACCCCGTCCCCACAATCGCGACACCAATTGGTCCTGTCGGATAAGAGGAGGCTGTTGAGAAATTAGTCATTTGTTGTTTGTCCTTTGTGGTTGGTCATTGGTCATTTAACGATTTCAGTCGTTATTACAAACCTCTCCCCCATCTCCCCCATCCCCCAATTCTCCCCCATCCTCCAATTCTCCCCCATCCTCCCCATCTCCCCCATCCCCCAATTCTCCCCCATCCCCCAATTCTCCCCTATCTCCCCCATCTCCCCCATCTCCCCTATCTCTGCTTCACAAAACTCTCCACCCAGTCAATCACTTGATGCCCTAAGCGTTCATCATTGGGGAGATATTTATCAATTTCTCGAATCCCTGTGGGACTGGTGACATTCACTTCGGTTAAATAGCCTCCAATCACATCTAGTCCGACGAAATATAGGCCATCTTCTCGGAGTTTCGGACCGACTTCCGTGCAAATTTGTCGTTCGCGATCGGTAATCTCAGTTTTGACTGCTAGACCTCCCACGGCCATATTCCCGCGAAATTCACTCCCACTGGGAACCCGATTGACTGCACCAATGGGTTCGCCATTGAGGAGAATAATCCGTTTATCTCCTAGTTTTGCTTCCGGGAGATAGGTTTGGACCATGACAGGTTCTTTGCCTTGTTTGGTACTAATTTCAATCAGCGAATTGAAATTTTTATCCTCCGGGTCCAGGAATAAAATACCTTCCCCAGCTTTTCCTCCCAAGGGTTTAAGAACTGCTGCACCTTTTTGGTCTAAAAAATCGCGAATGACGGCTTTACTTTGACTGACGATGGTTTCAGGAATGACTGAGGTAAACTGGAGGGCATACATTTTTTCATTAGCCGATCGCAGTCCTTTTGGAGAGTTGACGACGAGGGTTTTCTCGGGGTCGATGTAATCCAGAATGTAGGTGGCGTAGAGATAGGGAATGGTAACGGGAGGGTCGGTTCGCATGAAGACGACATCCATTGTTTCCAGGGGATGGGAACCGTCCGGTTGGATTTGATGCCAGGGGTTTGCTGCTATCCAGCGATCGCCTGCGCGTTCTATGGGTTTGAGGGTCACTCGGTCGAGGATTGCCCAAGCTTTGCCATTCACGACGCTAAGTTGATGCGCCTCAGTTATCCAAACCTCATGTCCTTTCGCTTGGGCGGATTCCATCAGCGCAACGCTGGTATCGTGGGTGGGATCTAGTTTTTGGATCGGATCGATGATGAAGGCAAATTTCACGTTGATTTCCCTTGTGAATGGTTCCCTGGGTGGAGCTTTACCTATTTTATTTAAGCGCTAAACGGGACAAAAAAGCGATCGCCCCTCGGAGGCGATCGCTTTTTTGAGTGCTGCGTCTGCCCAAATCCCCCTAGAGTATTGGGACCGAATGAGATTCCCCGGACCACCAAACCGGGGTGTTGCCTCACAGAAAGGTGCTTTGGTTTGCAGAAATTTGGTCGCAAAACCTTAGTTGTCTTCCCTTTGCTGTATCCCCGGACTAAACCGATTCCGGTTGCAGCAGGGGATCTAACTCATTTTTGGCATCGAGGGCGTGCAAATCGTCGCAACCCCCAATATGGCGATCGTTAATAAAAATCTGAGGCACTGATCGACGCCCATTTGCACGGGTTGCCATCTGATCCCTTGCGCCTTCATCTCCATCAATCCCGTATTCCGCATACTCTACACCTTTGCGATCTAACAGCGCTTTCGCCCTCCGACAGTAGGGACAATGACTCCATGTGTAGATTTCTACCTTAGCTTTCATAATTGGTTCACAAGCCTAAGCAATCTGATGTTTACTCCATTGTAACGGGACGGCTCACCCTCGTTAGTTTTCTGACTCAGACTAATTGTTAATCAGTAATTCAAATTATTAAAATTCATCCCAAGAGAACCCCTTTTAGAGGGTTTATTCCCCCGCCTTGTTGATAAAAGCTGCCTAATATATCAATTAATAGCTATAAAGTAATTTATATAAAATAGAATTAAACTCCACGGACTGGGCCGAATTAAACAAAAAAACTCCCCACGATGCGGGGGAGCGCAAAAGCACCCAATTTGAAATTTATAGAGCTTCAAACAGCTCCCCTTATTTACAATTAATTTATTCCTTCATCGGAAATCATGATTCAAGGGTTTAACCTTCAGTTTGAATCAAAGTTTGCGGCTTTTTTTTTCCATATTTAAGGGTTCCAAATCCAATCAGTAACAGCGCCGTAGTCGCTGTAGGTTCCGGAACTTGCTTGGGACTTTCTGAGGGAATCCCGATATCAATTGTACCCCGACCCGTGCCACTGTCCCCAACAAAACCCTGTCCGTTAATGCTTTGATAGCGAACACCAAAGTTGTTCACTGCAAAGGTTTGGACCTCACCGGAGAAAGCGAGAGTTGCCTTAAAGTTTCCGGTATTCCCAGTGGTGACGCCCCCATCATTGCCTTCACCTCGGCCACCCTGACAGGTTGTTCCCTTGGTAAAGCAAACATCAATTTCTCCAAACCCATTGGGAAAGGAACCACTTCTGTCGTTGGAAAACAGTCCTTCAACCCGGGTGTTACCGGAACCCGAGGCCGATCCAACCCCCACCAAGTTCATCCCTGACCCGAGACTGGTGCCGTTAAAATTCCAAACATCAAACCCTAACGCTGAGGTGCGAGAGGTGATGCCATTGCTAGAGTTGTTCGTCAGGAAGACATCAAAAATTGCCTCGGTGTTGCCGCTAACGCTGTTAAACCCCAGAAATTTAAAGATCGCTTCGGATGAAAGTCCGGTAACGTCTTTTTCATCAATACTTCCGTTAAAATCTACGGTAAATTCTTTGCCAATATCGCTGGCAGAAATGCCCACGGTTTTACTGCCGTCAACCAGAGTAAACGCGGAGGCAGATGCAGCGACAGTCAAGGAATAAACCCCTATGGAGCCAATGACTGATAGTCCTAAAGTAAGTGGTTTGAGTAATCTAAACATATCTCTTTCCTGAATCCTACCAGCATAATGGGTGAAATTGAACCGACGGTTGTTGCACTCTTGCTTGGCTGTTTTACTCAGCATCTTTATGCCACCCTATTAGGCAATTGCACTAAGCGACTGAATTCGTTAATCCCTGCCCTCTTCAAAAAGTAGGCCAAACTCCCATTTTGCGGAGGGTATCGCCGGTACTCCATTCAACTGTATCCATAGGGGTCTATGTCTGTCCATAGTTTTCTCCCAGCTTTGTAAAATCTTTATATAAATAAACTTAATGCTAGAATTTGCCGAAAGTTTGGCTCGGCACAAATACAAAGTTTTGATAAAGTACGAGATTTTACGGATCAACAAGTCCTCAATTAATTAATTGCAGACTTGTTGACTAGAAGTGCTCTATCTATTCTGGCATCCTGCCACTGGAATTGTCGTCAGCAAAATCGCGTAACTTAGACAAAGATCAATAAAGAGATTACTCAGGGGCCACTGCATAATCGATGAGTTGAGCGAGTCGTTGACGCAGGGTTTCCAGTCCGAGACGCTCGCTGGCACAGATGAAGACGGCCAAGGGAAACTCTTCCTTGGCGATCGCCAGGGTATCCCCATCTACCGCATCAATCTTATTAAAAGCAACCAAGGCGGGCCCGGGAGTAACGGGCATTTCCCCCAAAATCTTCATCACGGAACGAATTTGACTTTGCCATGCTGGATGGGATAAATCGACAACGTGCAGCAAGGCATCAGCTTCGGTGACTTCTTCTAAGGTGGCGCGGAAGGCATCCATCAAGGAAGGGGGCAGTTCATGAATGAATCCTACAGTATCGGTGACAACGATGGTCTGGGTATCCCCCATCACCGTAGGAATCACTAACCGGCGCGTCGTGGGGTCCAAGGTGGCAAATAGTTGATCTGCCGTATAAATTTCCGCATTGGTCAAGGCATTGAGCAGGGTGGATTTACCGGCATTGGTATAACCGACGATCGCCACGGAAGGGACATCTTGATGTTGCCGTCGCAGACGCATCCGCGATCGATGCGCCTGCAACTCGTTTACTTCCTGTTGCAGACGGGCAATTCGTCTTTGAATGGCGCGGCGTTCAGTTTCCAGTTTGGTTTCTCCAGGCCCTCGGGTACCAATTCCTCCCCCTAATCGGGACATAGCTTGACCGCGACCCGTGAGGCGGGGCAGCATATATTCCAGTTGAGCTAATTCAACTTGCAGTTTACCGGCCCCAGATTGGGCGCGTTGAGCAAAGATATCCAGAATCACTTCAGTGCGATCGACCACGCGGACCCCAATTTGGACTTCCAGATTGCGGACTTGTGCCGGAGAGAGTTCGCGATCAAAGACAATTAGATTGCTGCCGAGGGTTTGTGCCGTGAGGGCAATTTCTTCGACCTTACCCTTTCCAACCACAGTTTGAGGATGGAGACGGGGACGTTTCTGGCGCATGGTTTGCAGAACGGTTCCCCCGGCAGTATCGACTAGACGGGCCAGTTCCGTGAGTCCATCTTCAAATTGCTCATCTTTAAGATTATTGGTCATTACCCCAACTAATAGGGCGCGATCGTGGTCCGCATCCACATCCCGGGCGATAAATTCGCGCTGGAACTCCGCTTCTAGTCCTTCGACGAGTTCTAGGAAGTCCTGTAGGGAGAGGGCATCCAGACTCATGGGGGGGGAAACGGTCCAAGAGGCGATCGGTCCTTTGCCCTCACCCTCTTCTATTCCCGTTTGGGGAATTAAATGTGCTAAATAAGCTTGACTGACATAACCCGTAGCCCCACCCCCACGCCGTTCAAACCCCTCCCCAGTTAAATTCAAGACGACTAACGCATCTAACCGTTGAATCGCCATTGCGGTTAGAGAAGACTCACTCGGACCCTCCCCCTTTAACTGAGTCGTAAGACAGCGAATCCCACTCAAACGACCCTCCCCATACCGGGGTAATTCCATTGCCGGAATTTGGGTTTGACGCGGTGAACCCACCCCCACCCGGATCACCTGCCCCCGGCGATTGATATAAACACAAAGCGAATCACCAATTTCGGTACTAATTGCCGCCAGTCGCTGGGCAAATTCCGAGGTGGTAATTGCATCCACGGGGAGTTTTTGGTGGTACAGGCGATTAAGTTGCTTAAGCTGACTGGATTTAAGTCCTTGTAGTTGTCCGTATATCGTTTCGATAGGCGTATTGACCAGGAAACTGGCCCTCCGAACTCTTTATCTCTTTATTTTATCGTGAGTTAAAGGGATGTTAGGGAGTTTAGCTGGGTTAAAGGGGGCTGGATAATTTAAGGTGGGAATAGAGAGATGGGGAGGGAAGTAACGGAGGGGAGACGATAGTCAAACATCCAGCGAGGTTACTGCCAAGCTGAGAGAAGCCTATCTTTTACAATTCATTCTCAAGTATCAAGTCAGCTTCTTTTCAATTTTTTTGTTCATGTTTGAAATCGCTACAAGCTACATGATTTTAGGTTAAGTTGAGCGTTCAATTGATACTTTCAGACTGTGGTATGGTGATTGTTAAACTGTTGCTGGATGTACGGGTACAATTTTTTCTTGTGCATAGCGGGTAAAATCTTTTGTATTAAACGTCAGAATGTGAGTCATGCCAATGACTTTCATCGCGGCGACCAAACGAGCATCATGGACTTGAACTCCTGATACCTGGAATGTAACGACGAGTCTGCGCCATTCTGAGTAGAGGGTTGGCGGATCAGAACAGACCGGAAAAAGGCGTTCGATCAAACATAATAAGCGATCGGCTTCGATGGGGGTTAAACCCAATCCATTTTTCTCAAGAGGTCGCGTCATCACATTCCAAAACTCAACGCAGTTTTGTGGGAGAACTTGCAATTGATGCTGATCCTGTTTCAGCTTTCGCACAGCAGTTCGAGCGATTTCGTGCTGGGGATTCCTGCGATCGGCCACTCTAAGCAAGACGTTCGTATCCACCAGATAAATCACGATTAGGGATGCTCCTCATAGATTCCTGCACGACTGACGGCATAATCGGTTAGGGTAGGGACATCTGGCCCCAGAGAATCTGTCAGCTCATCGGCTAACTGATTGGCGATCGCCTCAAATTCATCCTCCTGTTCAATGGGGTTCGGTGAGGGTTGTAGCAATGCCTCTACCGTCGGTGCAAAAGCCTCCGCCAACAGTTGCTGAAGGGCGATCATATCTCCCCTCGCGATACTTTTTCGGCATTTTGCCTCAACTTCCGGCGACAAGTTCAAGGTAATGCTAATCATCGCTTTTCCTCCTCGTTTTCTACCCTTATGTTAAACGGTTTACCGTTTATTGAGTTAGATCACTCTCTCCCCAGGACTGTAGGTACTCACACAGCCTGTTTTAGTTAAACTGATTTGCACTTCTATCATAACTATCGTATTTTATAGAGCTTGACGAGCATGAATATCAATAGATTGTCAGGATATGAGGGAGGTGATTATTGCTATTATCCTTTAACTGCCCCTTTCAGCGATCGCCGCTTCAAATTCGGCCAATGCCTGAGACGTTCCCACTTGCCAAGCGCGTTCGACTACCCTGGGAATAATTTGGGCGATCGCCTGTTCCGGAAAAATCGGACTCTTCTCAGCCGTGACATACTCTCCCTCTTGTAACAGATAGATAGTTAGCTTTGACTGATTATACACCCAAACTTCTGGGCATTCAATCGCTTTATAGGCTTCTATGGTAGTTTTAGAAGTGACATCGGTTTCTATTGCCAAATCCGGCGGTGGATCATCCGGTTCCAAGCGGCGACGTCCGATCATCCGTTGACAGTTCTGGATATAAAAACTAGCATCCGGTTCAATTCCTGCCATTCCTTCCCGTTTAAAGGTGGTCGATCTAAAAGGCTGATATCTTATGCCTTTTGCTTTTAGCAAAGTTTTGACAATATCAGAAATCAGATCGCTAGGGATTTCATGTTCAGGTAAGGGAACCATCATTTGTAAAGTGTTATGACTGTAAGCAATGCGGGAAGCTCTTTTTTCCCCTAATTCTTGCAATAGGGTCTGAAATTCCTGCCAACTGATGTTGGAAATGGTAACGGTGCTACCGGGTTCGAGCTGGATTTCACTAACGGGTTTAACAATGCCGGTGATCAGGGTCATAATCAAAAACAGTAAATTGTTAGCAAATTAACATCTATTCTAACAGCCAGCCAAATATCTCCGCCACCGTTAGCCGCAATTCCCTGGCAAATGAAGGAACGGGGATTTGCTGTTCCGGTTCATCAAAGACTTCGATTTGTTGCTGAGAATGATATACAAAAATCGTCTTTTCTTGGGGGTCAATCAGCCAACCCATTTGAGTCCCATATTTCAGAGCATATAGAATTTTTTTAGTGACTTTTGTTTGACTTTGGTCCGGTGATAAAATCTCTATAAGCCAGTCCGGTGACGATGTGAAAATATTAGCGATTTCGCCGTTTTCATCCCGGGGAATTCTTTCCCAGATAAAGACTGATACATCAGGGACAATTGATTGTCCAGCAAAACTACATCTTAGTTCAGAAAAGGCTCGGGCAATTTTAGGACCTCGAAGAGTGCCATTGACTGTAGCTGCAAATTCGGTTTGAATTGAACTATGTTTTCCTTTAGGCATTGGCTTTTGAATAATTTGGCCTTCAATATATTCACTGGCAGGTTTGGTTTCGGGGAGTTGGAGAAATTCTGCCAAGGTTAACGATTTAGATGGGGTTTGGACCATGTTTAGGGACCTTTAAAATGAGTGGGCTTGGGGGGCGATCGCCCCTTTCAACTTCATACTATTATAGCGCTAAACTCTAAAGCCTATCCGGTTTCTTCACAAAAAAACCGGGTTTCTAAACAAGTTAAGGTATTCTCCCTAATTGTTGTTTAGAAACCCAGTTTCTAACTTTTACTGTAAACTCAACTAAAGTTTCAGATTTTCCGTAATCCGCTGCATCGCTTCTTCAACATTTTTTCGGCTATTAAACGCAGAAATGCGGAAGTATCCTTCGCCAGCAGCGCCAAATCCAGAACCGGGGGTTCCGACTACATTCACCACTTGTAGCAATTTATCAAAGAAATCCCAACTGGATAATCCATTGGGGGTTTTAACCCAGACGTAAGGTGCATTCACGCCTCCGTAAACTGACAATCCGGCAGCGGTTAGTTTCTCTCGGATAATTTTGGCATTTTCTAAATAAAAACTGACCAATTCTTTAACTTGTGCTTGTCCTTCTTCGGAGTACACCGCTTCTGCGCCGCGTTGGACAATGTAGGAGACGCCATTAAATTTGGTGGATTGGCGGCGATTCCAGAGTTTCCAGACTTCGACATCGGACCCATCGGAGGCTTTTGCCATGAGGTTTTTGGGAACTACCGTTAAGGCGCAACGCGTGCCGGTAAATCCCGCATTTTTGGAGAAGGAACGAAACTCGATCGCACAATCTTTTGCGCCTTCTATTTCATAGATGGAGTGAGGCAAATTAGGGTCAGTGATAAAGGCTTCGTATGCCGCATCAAAGAAAATAATCGAACCATTCGCTTTGGCATAGTCTACCCATTTTTTTAAGTAGTCTTTGGTAGCCGTTGCACCCGTAGGATTATTGGGGAAACAGAGGTAAATTAAATCGACTTTCTCCGTGGGAAGTTCGGCGATGAAATTATTTTCTGCACTAATGGGGAGATAGACTAATCCCTCATACTCGCCTTTATCATTGACGGGTCCGGTATGTCCTGCCATGACGTTTGTATCAACATACACGGGATAAACTGGATCGGTAACAGCGATTTTGTTGGTGTTGCCGAAAATGTCAAGAATGTTTCCAGTATCGCACTTAGATCCATCTGAAATGAAGATTTCTGATGCATCGATCGCGCATCCTCGGGATTGGAAATCGTGGATGGCAATTTTTTCGCGCAACCAGGCATACCCTTGTTCGGGTCCGTACCCTTTGAAATTGCTGCGATCGCCCATGTCTTCCACCGCTTTTACCATTGCTTTGCGGCAAGCTTCTGGGAGGGGTTCTGTCACGTCACCAATACCTAGTTTGATGATTTGGGCGTCCGGATTCGCCTCAGCAAAGGCATTCACCCGACGGGCAATTTCGGGAAACAGGTAACCCGCTTTAAGTTTGAGGTAGTTGTCGTTAATCGTTGCCATCGTCAATCATTAAAAACATCGGATTACAGTTTACTGCCAATGGTGGCATCCCGGATAGAGGTTGGCGTTGCTATTTTGGTTATGAGCAATTTCAAGTCTGTAGATACCCCAGTCAACCTCATTTGGGACGATGGATTTCTCATCTTGTTTTTATGGGCTGATGGGTTTGCGTCCCAGAATATAAAATAGGGTGATATCGTTCCAGATGCCTTGATCCGTAACTAAGGTTTCTAATTCCGCTAAATATTGGGCTTTAGCAGCCTGTAATTGTTCTGAATTCAGGGGTTGAACAAAATTGAAAGAGGTAAGAGGATTTTGGATAATGATGTCCCATAATTTTTGAGCAGACTCTAAGCTCAAATACTCTCCAAATTGCTCCTCGGTGACTTGAATCGCTTCAAAACCCGATGTTCGTAAGAGGCGGTTACATTTTTCTACAGTTCCTATGGCTTCGTTCCAATTTGGCAATTCGATGTCGTAACTTTGGGCAATTTTTGTTAAAATATGTCGAAACATATAAGCAGTTTCAGCAACTGCGGTCATTGCGATGATTCCACCAGGTTTGAGAAATTTTTGCCAACGGCTTAAGTTGGTAGGAATATTGGGTATATAAGGAATACCACAACAACAGAAAATGCGGTCAAAGCTGTTGTCTGGAAAATCAATAATTTCTATATCGGCTTGTTTGAGTTCGATATTCGTTAAACCAGCAGCCGTGATTTTGGCTTGCGATCGCCTTAACATTCCCTCGGATAAATCAACTCCCATTACTGATCCGTGATTTCCCACAATTTGGGCGGCTTCGATGGCAACTAAACCCGTGCCTGTGGCGATGTCTAAGATGTGCTGTCGGGGTTGAATATCCGCGCATTGGATAAGATGATGGGCAACAATGGAATGAAAATCGCCTTCTTGATCATAGTTTATCCGGCGATTAAAGTAATCGGCAATTTGTTGTTTATAGTCATTAGGCAGGAAAGAATCATTCATTTTGGTTGTTGTTTTATTATTCTATGATAAGGGTTTTTCGGGGACTCAAAACATAAAATATTCTAAGAAATATCCCCCAAACCCCCCTTCTTAAGGGGGGCTTTTGCGAGAAGTAAATCAGCTTTTCAATTTAGGCAACGCCGTACTTTTCAAACCAAGTGAGAAGGCGATTCCAGGCGTCTGCTGCTGCTTCTGGGCGATAGGTGGGGCGGTAGTCGGCATAGAATCCGTGGGGAGTGTCGGGATAGAGGATGATTTCGGACTTGCTGTTGCCGGAGGCGAGGCGATCGCGCATTTGTTCGACAGTATCATTGGGAATTAAATCATCTTCGCCGCCGTATAATCCAAGGATCGGGACAGTTAATTCTTCGGCGATATCGATCGGATGTTGGGGAGTCAGGGGGGTGGATTCACCGACTAATCGCCCATACCAGGCGACTCCAGCGGTGACTTGGGGATTATGTGCGCTATACAACCAGACAACTCGTCCCCCCCAGCAAAATCCGGTGATGCCCAGCTTTTCAGGGTTGCCCTTACTACTGGTTTGCGCCCAAGCAACGGTAGCATCGAGATCCGACATCACTTGTTCATCGGGTACTTGAGATACGACTTCGGAGATGATTTTCTGGATATCTTCCATCTGGGAGACATCTCCTTGTCTAGCAAACATTTCTGGGGCGATCGCCAGATAACCCTGTTTAGCAAATCTCCGGCAGACATCCTGGATATGTTCATGAACCCCGAAAATTTCCTGGATGACTAGCACAATCGGGAAGTTTTGTCCCGTGGCAGGCATGGCGCGATAGGCGGGAATTTCTCCATCGGCAACGGGGATGGCAACTTCACCAGCGGTTAATCCCTCGCTGTCGGTGGTGATGACTTGTTGGGCGAAAATGGGATGGGCGGCAAGGGCAAATCCAGCGGCGATCGCACTCACTTTGATGAATTGTCGGCGCGTTAAAGGTTTCATTGGCAAGGGATCCTAATGGTTCAAGGAATGATTCGGTTTTATTGTAATCCATAACCTTTCCGATTGTTATCCTATCTGTTCAAGGAGGCTTCCACTCCTAGAATAAACCTCTTACAAAATTTCGGTTCGATCCCCCCAACCCCCCTTAAGAAGGGGGGCTTTATTAGAATTTTGCTGGAATTGTAATAGTAAACAAGATGCTTTTATTCGGGAATTTATACTTATTTAAAACCACAATAACCCTAAAAATAACATCCCGATCGCCACAATCCCTGCCACTAAAGTGGCTGTTTCATTGAACTTTTTTTCGGCTTGAAACGGTTCTTTCTGAGAACTGAGGGGGTCTTGTCTCTCCCGAATGGGCGTCCAATCTTCCTCCTCTACACTTTTAGATAAACCCCGCCAGACTCCTGCCTGAATTAAGGCATCTTTGCTTTTAATTCCGGTGACGACAACCAGGGGGCCTTCTCTTTGGGGTAACCCATAGTGTTCGAGTTGGGTGGCGAGGGTTTCTTTGGTGCGATCGCAATTTTTGGCGAGTTTATCCGTGGACTGTTCTTCTCGTTCTCGGTCGGATTTTGGGGGGTGACTGGGGAGAGTTGCACTCGCGGATAATCCCTTTAACAGTTCCCAGTTGACGCTAAATCCATCGGGTCCTCCCACGGGAATTGCTTGGTCAATTTCCCCCTCTAATCCGTCTGGTTTTTCCTCTACAAAGGTGCGTAATGCGCGGACAGCGATTGCCCGTAATTGTTGTTCATGGATGGCGGAATCTTCGGCAACCCAGGCGATGGAATTGCGAATGGTGCGATCTCGAAAATCGGTTCGCCCCTTCGCCTCTAATCCCGTAATTAGTAATAACAACCGTCCGCTATATCGTCCCAAGAGGAGAGAGGGAGATTCAGATTGAATGCAGTCAATAACCCGATTCAAGGTGAGAATCGAAGGGGTTTCTGGTAGCCAGCAATAACCCTCTTCCTGAGAAAATCCTCGACTTTTTACATAAATTTCCATGACATCCTCCTATCCAATATTGAGCCAATTTTGA
This sequence comes from Laspinema sp. D2d, assembly GCF_025370755.1. Classification (GTDB taxonomy): domain Bacteria; phylum Cyanobacteriota; class Cyanobacteriia; order Cyanobacteriales; family Laspinemataceae; genus Laspinema. The sequence continues at coordinate 100,016 of NZ_JAMXFC010000019.1, forward strand.
CCCTGTAACACCGCATAAGCACCCGTATTTTTACAACCTTTGGCAAATTCCCGGACTGCATCTTTCAGGTGATTATCCAATCCTAACCAATCGCGGATAAAATTAAATACTCCTAAGTTGCGTCGGTCCAAATGGAGTCTTAGCAGAAACCGCAACAAATAGCGTAAAGGCTGTTCGCTATCTTGGGGATTATATTGGGCATCGTGACTCGTTTTTCTGAAAATAAATAACGGTTTTCCATCCAGGATTTCAATACGGGAAAATACCACAGTTCCTACGGTTTGAACTGGAGTGATAATCACGACGACTTTGGAGAGTAAAGATTCCGATCGCAATAAATCTAATACTCTCGCATATCCCGCTTGCACCTGCCGGACTAATTCCGCACTACTTTTCTCATCTTGTAAGTATTTTTCGCAGCGTACTGGGGCAAAAATCACCAATCGGGGAGACTCTAATTCGCGATAGACTCGTTGAAACAAATTAGCAATTTGTTGAGGTTTATTGACTGCATCATGCCATTGGCCGTTTTTTTCCATTAAGGCAGGGGTATCAATGGCGATCGCCACCGCTGCCGATTCCCGCACAAATGTCTCAACTCGTTCCTTATCTTCTCGCGAACTTTTGGCGGCGAGATATTCTCCGGGATAATCTTGAAAATGCAATGTTAATGAGGGAATTGCCCCTCTTCTGCCCAACTCAAAGAGAAAAGATTTATGGTCTTCCGTACTCTGCATCCATCCTTTAGTTTCAAAACTGTCGGGCAGGGTTTTTAGTTCGGCTAATCGTTCTTGTAGCAAGGCTGCACTTTCTAAATCTGGCGTTAGTTGCAAATTGGTTTGTCCAATATTGCGTTCAAATTGCTCATACATGGCAGTTAAAAGGCTGGTTTTACCGACGCCACTAGGTCCCAGCATAGTCACTTTTAATTCCTGCATTATGTTCTCGGGTTGAGGGTTGATCTGATTTTTTCTTAGGTACTTTTATGTTCACCAAGTTAAAGGAAAGTGTTCTTTAACTTCTCCTAACTCTCTAAGAGTCTGGCGATAAACTCGCTATAAGCTGCCTTCCTTGGCAAGGCTGCATCAATTTTAATTCGCCGTCGGGTAGCAACGACTTCTTGACCTAGAATCTGATTATACCGGATTTGCGAGTCATTTTCCCAAAATAACCCCGTCCCGCGACGCTGCCATCAGGGCAATTCATTAAAGTTTATCCTATAACGAGTGGCATCAGCTTGTCTCCACCGAAAGTAATCTACCACCTCGGATGGATGATAGAAATATTCCAGTTGCCTCGTTTTGCGGTCAAATTGAGTCAAGTTACAAGGGTTTCCTCCTGGGTCCAAGGATAAATCTCAAAGGTTCTGGGATGATCTCCTATTTTGACGTGAAATAACTGATGAAATCCTTCCGAGTAGGTTGGGGGGACTAATTTATTGCGAGTCATATAGAGGGCGTAGTCCGGGACTCGGGCTTTTCCTTCTCGTTGTTGATTGCGGGTGAGGCAATCGGTAATTTGGGATTCAAAGTAATAGCCCATAATTGTTGTTTTATAGGCTTGTCCTATTTCAATAATAGCAAGGCGATCGCCCAAGGTAGGATTTGTATTATCTACCACTAAGGAGGTTCCAGATTTAAGGTGTTCTGCGATTAAAAAAGCTTGTCTGCGGGCGGGTCTTTTATTGTTCCGCATTAAATCTTTACTCACTAAAGCATGGGTTTGGGCGAAATAGGTTCGATAAAAGGTACTTTTTCCCGCCCCTTGTAATCCCATTAATATCACAATTTCTATCATGATTTAGCCATTCAATCAAGAAAATTTCTAATTGCCATTAAATATTTTGACCGTATCGCTTAGAAACCGGATTTTTAAGAAAATATTTGCTTAAAAGTCATAAAGGGGTTTAAAAGCCCGGTTTCTGGTTTCCAAAAGTGTAACCTCCCCTTGTATTTTATTTCCCTTCAACCACTATTGATAGGCAAAAATTGCATCAATTGCAATTGATTTGCCGTTTCTACCATATCCACGGCATTTAACCATTCTCGACGTAGCCGATCGCGACTGCTGAAACGGTCAAATTCATCTTGCCAGACCTCGGACCGGACTTGTTCTAAAAAGATTTGCCACTCGGTTTTTACTCCTTCCACCCGCAACACGCGATCCACAAATTCCTCCACGATCGCAAAGGCTGCCTGATTCGGTTCAATTAATAAATCTTCTAGGGCAGTTTCACAGTTATAAACCGCTTCAGCATGAAGAGTTTTCAGGTTTCCTAAAACTTCAGACGCCGAAACCCCTTGATGGGATAATTTCAATCCCGTCTTATCCGGATTTAACCCATCCAACTGCTGACGAATCCGATGTTGAATCAGTCCGCGATAGGATAAATTAAATTCGGATAAAATTCTAAACCCCAGTTTGAGTTTGTGTAAATCTTCCGGTAACAGTTCCGCCATGACGCCTAAAAATTCACTGCCTCGAACCGGGGTGAGGTTTTCTAATCGTCCTTGTTCTATTAGCACATCGGCAACTCGGGACTTGACACGTTCGATCGCCTGCTTCAATCCATCATCTAACGTCAAAAAATGCTGAGATAAATGGGCCCGAATTTCGTTTAAATATTGATAGTACGCATTCGGATAGCCTCCCACGCGATCGCGCCGGGTTTCTATCTCTTCTAGGGTGGGAATGCCCGGGTCCTGGTAACAATTGGCAATCGCAATCTGAACTTGCTTCTTGAACTCTAAATCTTCCGCCTCTCGTTGCTGAGACAGACCCCGCAAAAATCCCTCTAAGCCACTGGTTAAATTATTCCAAAGGGCATCAAATAACCGCAGGAATAGGGGAAAATCGCTCTCGCGTTGGGCCGATTGGCCTAGGACTTGCCTTGCCTTAACCAGTTCCGCAGCGAGGCGATCGCGCAGGTGCAAGAGTCGGTCTTGATAGGCTGCTGCATACTGGCGGTCCAGGTCGGTAATTTTAGCCATTAAATACTCCAAAACCCCCTCTAAAATCTGCTGATTTACGGCAACTGAATCGGCACAATTCACCGTTAAGGTTTTAACCACTTCCAGATGTTTTTCGGCCATTGTTTCGGCTAAATCTTGGCAGTTTTTAGCATTATCCCCATTCCCAGAACCGGCGCTGGTTTGGTTGAGAATCATCATGGACCAGAGGGCGATCGGTAGTTCGGTTAATGCCGCAGCAGCGGTGTCGTACAACTTCACATCAACATCGGCCCAATAATCCCCCGAGGATTTCGGCATTCTCACAAACAGTACAAAATCCACCTCATGACCGAGGGTTTTGATTAGCCTCACTTCATCGCCAATGCCGGTATCTCCCAATCCGGGCATATCCACTAACGCAATGGTTCCCACATCCCCATTGGGAAAGGTGCAGACAATTTTAACTTGGCGCACCGCGAGATAGTTGAAAAAGACGCGCTGACCATCGGGGGTATCTTGTGCGACATATTCGCGAATTTCCCCTTGAGAAATCCGCCGTGGGGAGGGTTGCTGGAGGAGAGTCCGATACTGGTCCAGGTGGGTGTGATATCGTCGGAGATGTTCGTATTTTGCCCCGGTTTGTGCGCCGTAGAGGTCACGAGGCAGGGGCGGAAGAGACTGTCTGGCAAAGTCATCCAGGGACTGGGGAGACGGACCTAACTGGAGTTGGTCGTAATACGGGGCGATCGCCTCGTCTAAAAACGATCGCTCACTATGAAAGAATACTTCCCCGTGAGTTTCCAGGGTGGGATTGTGGTAGATGGTACTGAGGACGCCGGTACAATGTTGGCGATCGCCATCGGGAATTTCCGAGGCAGTCAATCCGGTTAAACTTTGTAAGAGGCGGCTTTTCCCTTGTCTAGCGCGTCCAACCACGCCAATATTCAGGGTATCCCGGGAAAACCGGGCTTTTAGTTTCGCCGTTGCCTCTAATTCGCGGGCAATTTCCACCTGAATTTTCCAAAAATCCACGTCTTGGAGAGGTCCGACGATCGCCTGATCTTCTACGGAATTTAGGAGGCGATCGCGGTGGTCCTGTAAAGTCCGAAGGGCTGCCGTGAGGGACCTTAAATTGTCCTCAACCCGGCTCATATTTTCGGCTAAAGGGCGACGTTTTTCAACAATCTGAGCAATTTGTGCGGTTCTGTGATTATTCATGATCGGTAATATAATTATCGGGTTTCGTTCCCTCTCTTGATGCGGTCAGCGAAGGATTGATCCCCCGTCAAGGCTTGAAAAAACTGCTTTGAGGGATACCAGAAAAAAATAAGACCCTTTCATCTTACGGGATGGGGGTCTTATCACACCATTCTCAATCGTTTTAATTTCAGGGAAACCCGTAAAAACTAGGTAGGTTTTGAAACAGAGTACCCTTACAAATTCACCGATTTGATGTTAGTTGGCCGGGATACGTCTAGCCCGGGCGGTAGCAATTTCTTGGCGGAGAACTTCCATCGCTTTCGTGTATTGCGGGTCTTGGGTGGAACCAATTAAGGTGCGATCGCCCCGTAAAAGTTTTTGTTGGTCCTCAGTGAGTTCGATCGCCACATCCGGAGTAATCCCTTCATGGTTGATATCCGTACCATTCGGGGTGAGATACTTGGCGATCGTCACCGCCAGTCCGGATCCATCTCCCAATCCGCGTACTGACTGCACTAAGCCCTTGCCGAAAGTTTTGGTTCCCACGAGAATAGCCCGTTCATTGTCTCGCAAGGCCCCCGAGAGAATTTCACTTGCACTGGCGGAACCTCCATCTACTAACACCACTAACGGTTTATTCGTCAGGGCGCGTCCGTTGGCCGTCTCACGGGCCATTTCTCCCACGCGGTTCACCGTCGAGACAATGCTGCCGGAATCAAGCCACATCCGAGCGATTTCAATGCTGGAATGGAGTAAACCCCCCGGGTTGGACCGCAGATCCAGAATATAGCCGGAGACATTTTGGCCTTCCAGGTCCTCAATAGCATTGCGCATTTCTTCAGCGGCGATCGCATTAAAATTCGTTAGACGAATATAACCGACCCCACCCATCGGGCTTTCCTCATAGCTGTGGCGAACCGGATGGAGTTCAATGCGTTCGCGCCGAATCGTATAATCTTTCGTCTCTTTCGTCCCGCGTTCTTCGTCGAGTACCCGTTCAATAGTTAGAGTTACCTCCGTACCCACAGGACCGCGAATCAGGGATACTGCCTCATTGATATCCATCCCCTCGGTACTTTGTCCATCAATCTGGAGGATAGCATCTCTCGCTTGAATTCCCATCGAGAAAGCCGGTGTATCTTCAATGGGAGAAATCACGATCAGTTGCTTCGTCTCTTCATCCTGGGAGAGTTGAATCCCCACCCCTGTTAGTTCTCCAGAGGTATCAATCTGCATATTCTTGAACTCTTCTGGATTCATAAACCGGGTGTAAGGGTCCCCCAGCTTTTCCAGCATTTCTTGAATCGCGGTGTAAGCTTCCTCCTTATTGGTATAAGGTCGGGTCAGATACTCTTGACGAACCGTTTCCCAATCCACTTGGTTAAACGTGGCATCCACATAATTGCGGTTAATAATTTGCCAAACTTCGTCTACCAGTTCTTTGGGGCTCTCTTGAAAAAATGCTTGACTTTGGGAGAGATGAAGTCCCGCCCCCGTGACCGTAACAGCAGTTAAGGCCACTGCTGTTGCACCTACTATAAGTCCGCGTTTTGTAATCACCATAAATATTCAATCAGGAAGGAAAAACTACGATTAAGCACGATCGACCCCGGTTGACTCTTCTATCTTTCGACAAAGTAAGGTAATGCGATGAAAGTTATCGAGAGGGATGGGGGTTAATGAAGGGAAAGCACAGGGTTGATATTGAACAATAGATGACTAATCCGATGAGAAAGCGCCTGCCCTGATTTGCTCTTCCCCAGTGAGCCAGGAACAGCTCAAATAAGGAAGGGAGGATTGTCAGGATTATAAGGTTTGTCCCTAGCCCTACGATAACACAGGCTTTGCTGAGGTAACAGACCGGCCTGATTCTGTGAAAGCCCGGTTCAGGGGGCGATCGCAGGCCGGATTTCCCTAGGATATCCAGACTTTCCGGAAGAAACCCGGTTTCGGGTCTCCTCCCGATCCCCGATGCCCTTAATCTAAACTAGAAACCCAGTTTTGGGTGCTGTTCAATCCTGGCCTTTCCACCCCTAGGGATCAACCCATCGCCCATCAGCTTGAATCAACTTAATTAACTCATCAACCCCTTGAGATTCCGGGACCTTTTTAATCTCATCCCGACCCCGATAGAGGGAAATATACCCCGGTTGCTTACCCACATACCCATAATCGGCATCGGCCATTTCTCCGGGTCCATTGACAATGCAACCCATTACAGCAATATCAAGTCCCGTCAGGTGTTTAGTCGCTTCTCGGACCTGATGGAGGACCTCTTCTAAATTAAAAAGGGTGCGACCACAAGAGGGACAGGCCACATATTCAACCATCGTCTTTCGCAGACCCAGGGCTTGTAAGATACTGTAACAGACAGGAATTTCTTTTTCTGGGGCTTCAGTCAGGGAAACGCGAATGGTGTCTCCAATCCCTTCGGCTAATAAAGTGCCAATGCCTGCGGTGGATTTAATGCGACCATATTCCCCATCCCCCGCTTCGGTGACCCCGAGGTGCAGGGGATAATCCATCCCTAACTCATCCATCCGCTGCACCATCAGGCGATAGGCTGCCAGCATCACCGGAACGCGGGATGCTTTCATGGAAATGACCAAGTTGCGGAAGTCTAATGATTCACAAATTCTGATAAATTCGAGGGCAGATTCCACCATTCCCTCGGGGGTATCCCCATAACTAAACAGCATCCGTTCAGCGAGGGACCCGTGATTGACCCCAATGCGCATCGATTTACCTTGGTCTCGTAGAGAAATGACCAAAGGTTCTAGGGTTTCCCGGATTTTTTCCCCAATTTCTGCAAATTCGGTGGGGGTGTATTCGGTCCGGTTGGGGTTGGGTTTTTCAAAGACGTAAAGTCCGGGATTGATTCTAACCTTATCCACGTGCTTGGCGACTTCCAGGGCAATTTTCATGCCGTTGTGATGGACATCCGCCACCAAGGGAACGAGTTGATAAGTCCGCGCCAGTCTTTGCTTAATTTCGGCCAAGGCTTTGGCATGGGCCATACTGGGGACGGTGACTCGAACAATTTCGCAGCCAATTTCATGGAGACGACGAATTCCCGCCACGGACCCCTCGATATCTAAGGTGTCTTCGTTAATCATGGACTGTACTACCACGGGGTTACCGCCTCCGATGGTAATGTTGCCCACGGGAACCGCGCGAGTTTTGCGCCGGTGGATGGTGGTGTCTATCAGGGCGGTATTGGCAGTGGGTTGGGCGGTGGTGGGGTTTGGGAGTGTTTGCATACTGACGATCGCAATCCGATAGTTGCTGTGCAGGGTGATTGGGTTGAACCTCGGGCGATCGCATTCAGGCTGCTAGGGTTGGGGCTTATCCCCCGTTTTCTTGATCAGCCAATAGATGCGCCAGAGTGTTCTAGTCTGGGTTCTGTTTTTCAGGTTGCCATAAATTGAGTCAATTTGGCAGAAAATCCTCCCAGAAAACTTCCCTCAATTTCCTCAATCTCTTGTCACCCCCAGACTGAGGCATTTTCCCCTCCCGTGATGCACCGGGTTTTACCCAATATTCCAGAGATTTTTAGATTTCATGGATGACAGGGGACGAGAAACCGATAAGATAGGAAGATATTTTCGCCGATGGCAAGTCCGATCGCCTGCGATCGCGCCACGCTAATTCTCAAAGGGTGCGATTCTTGCTGTAAAAACCTTTGTTGTTATACGGATTGCTTGCATGGAAATCAATCGATGTGTTGTTAGTGCCAGAGCTGTTTATCCTGAATGCAAGTGCTTCAAAATGCCAGGAGCGCTCGAACGAAGGCCCCTATTCAACCCATTGTAGGGGTCGTAACCCCCCTAGGCGATCGCATCGGTGATTTGATTTTCCCTGTCCCGGCTCAGATTTTCTCAACCCGCGAATGGGTGCCACCCGTCTAAATCATCATCTCAACCTCGCGATCGCACCCCCAAGACTCCCGAACAAAAGGGCACTCTTGTCCCGGAAAACTATTCACTCAACCGCCGCCGCAGATCTAAAGCTATGCAACTGATGAACGCCATGACCGGACAGCTTATCCAAGGGCGCTATCAACTCATTAAAGACCTCAAACGAGGTGCTTTTGGTAAACTCTATCTAGCTGAAGACCGACAACAGCCCGACCAACCGCGCCCCTGTGTGATTAAACAACTCCAACCCAATCTCTCCAATCCCATCCTGGTTGAAGAAGCCCGGGGGCGCTTGCAACGGGAAATCAAAGTGATGCAAAAATTAAGCGCTCATCCCCTGATTCCGGGAATTTTGGATGGGTTTGAGGAGGACCAAAAATTTTATATTGTTGAAGAATTTATCCCGGGTCAAGACCTCAGTCAAGAAATCATCCGAGGTAACCGCTGGAGTGAAGGCTTGGTCATGGCGCTGTTGCATCAAGTCCTGGAAGTATTAGCGTTCATTCATCAGCACTCGGTGATTCATCGCAATATTAAACCTTCTAATTTAATCCGTCGAACCGGCGATCGCAAAATTATCCCGGTTGATTTTGGCTCGTTTAAAGAAATCGAAACCTTAGCAATCAATCCTCAAGGACAAGTCGGTACAGCGGCGATCGGCACTCCCGGTTACGTCCCCATCGAACAACTCGGCGGGAAACCTCGCTTTAATAGCGATATTTATGCCCTCGGTATGACTGCGATTCAAGCTTTAACCGGCGTCCCCCCCCGAGAGTTAGAACGAGACCCCAAAACAGGTCAAACTATCTGGCATCATCTGGCCCCGGTTAACCCTAAGTTGGCGCAGATTCTGGATAAAATGGTGCGCTCAGACTATCAAGACCGCTACCAACAGGCGACGGAAGTAATCGCGGATTTACGGTCTTTACATGAAATTGGCAATGTCCTTGATGGTCGCTATCAATTGGTGAGTTTGTTAGCGGAACGTCGATTTAGTAAAACCTTTTTAGGAGAGGATTTACAACGCCAGGAAATGCCCTGGTGTACGGTGGAACAAATTAAACCGGCTCAACAAGAGACCTTTCCTTGGTGGGAAGCGAAAAGCTTTTTTGATGCAGAAGCGCAACTGCTACACCGTTTAGGCACTCATGACCGTATCCCTACATTGCTGGCCGATTTTGAACAAAATGGAGCCTTTTATTTGGTCCAGGAGCAGATTGAGGGACAGTCCCTTTCTCATGAATTACTTCAGGGCAAAAAATATGAGGAAAAAGAGGCAGTCGCCTTATTACAAGAGGTCCTAGAAACTTTGGCCTTCGTTCATGAACATCATGCCATTCATTTGGATTTAACCCCCTGGAGTATCTTCCGGCGTCAGTCGGACGGGAAGCTGATGCTGACCAATTTTGGCTCGGTGAAGCAAATTGGTACCTTAACCATTGACCAGGGTCAGCTCACGACTTCGACGGCGATCGGGACTCCAGGCTATATGCCGAAGGAGCAAATGGTGGGCAATCCCCGCCCGAATAGTGATATCTACGCCCTGGGGGCAGTGGCCCTGCAAGCGTTAACCGGGGTGCGTCCCGATTATCTGGGGACGGAACCTCATACCGGCGAGCTCAGTTGGCGCAAGCACGTTCAGGTGAGCGATCGCTTTGGGGCAATTCTGGATAAAATGGTGCGCTCTTATTTCCGCGAGCGCTATGAATCGGCTCAAGAGGTGTTAGCGGATCTGCGCGCCCTCCAAGACCCGGTTCTCACCCCCTTTCCCGAGTCGGTCCCGGTGCCGCTGGGGGCAGAGGGTCCGGTCTCTCCCCAGGTCCCCCCAGAGCAGCCCCAGGCCGATCCAGGGGTGAGTTCCTCCGGTCCAGCGAAGGCTCCCCTTGGGGCTGCTGCGGTGGCGGGGGTAACCCAACTTTCTAAAAAGTTACCCTTTGCCAAACCCTGGCCGATTCTGGCTGTGGTGGCCCTGATGGGAACGGCAGGGGTGGCGATCGCCTTGAGCAACTCCCAGCAAGATCGTCAAGCGCGTCAGGACTCGGACCAATTGATTGAGAAAGCCAGCTTGCTTTTGGAGTCCCAAGACTACCTGGAAGCCTTGGATCAGTGCGATCAGGCGATCGGGATTAAGGCGGATCATGCGTTAGCTTGGAAATGTCGCGGGGATGCGCTCTATCTGCTCGATCGCTATGAGTCAGCGCTCGTCGCTTATGACAATGCCAGCCGTTTAGAGCCAAAAACTGCCCGCTATTGGAACAATCGCGGAGAAACTTTGTATCAATTACAGCGCTATGAGGAGGCGATCGCCGCTCACGATCGCGCTTTAGAACTGCGCCAAAATGACGTAAATGCGCTGAAGGGTCGGGGTCTTGCTTTACTCAGTTTACAGCGCTACGATGAAGCCTTGACGGACCTGGACCAAGCGTTAGAAGTTGAGCCGAATGACCCGCAAGGTTGGGAACGCAAGGCGTTGGTTTTAGACTATTTACAACGTCCCGAGGAGGCTGATGGCGCTTTTGAACGCGCCCTGGCGGCTTACGATCGCCAGGTTGAAAGTAACCCGGATGATTTGAATGCCTGGTTAGAACGGGGTCGATTACTCAATGAGTTACAACGTCTGGATGAGGCGATCTCGTCGTATGATCGCGCTTTGGAAATTAACCCCGAGTTTTATCTCGCCTGGAATGCCAAGGGAACGACTTTGTATAGTGCGGGTCAATTTACGGAGGGGTTAGCCGCTTACGATCAGGCTCTGGCGATCGAACCGGAGTTTTATAAAGGCTGGCATAATCGCGGTGTCTTGCTGAGTCTGGGGTTGGGTCGCCACTTTGAGGCGATCGAGGCGTTTGATCGCGCCTTGGCAATTGAGGAGGGGTTTCATCTGGCTTGGCGCGATCGCGGACTCGCACAAATGGAATTGCGCCGTTATCCAGAGGCGGTTACCTCGTTTGATCAAGCGGTGAAGTTTGAGCCAAAAGATGGCCGATCCTGGGCGAATCGTGGAATCTCACTCAATGAACTCCGGCGTTATAGTGAGGCAATCGAATCGTTTGATCAGGCGATCGCGGCTCAAACTCAGGATGCCTTAGTCTGGACTCAACGGGGAATCGCCTTAGAGTCGATGGAACGGTACGATGAAGCCCTGGCTTCCTACGAAAAAGCCCTGGAAATTCAACCGGATTTCTATCTGGCATCGGAGTCTCGCGACTGGGTTTTAGTCAAGATGGGCCGCTAGTCTGGTTTGAGGGGAATCAATCGGTGTCTAAGTCCTGTATGACACCGATGGGTTCTCCCGTCGGGGTTATAGCGGCTGGCACTTTCCGGCGCGAATCAAACCCACGCGACGGGCGATCGCCTCCTCCCGGGACTCAAAGGGTCCCCATTTCTCCCCGAGTTCCGGTTGGTCCGGCCCTTCTAGGCGATCGCTGGGGATAATTTCACAAGTTCCGTTTGTGTTCTTTCTAATATAGTATTTCGGGGATTCAGTCATCGGTTTACCTTCATAAGGAGTTCACAAGGAGAGATAGAGAGTCAGGATGGGCGATCGCCTAGGATTGTAGAATCACCAACCGCAGTCGCCGGGTTACTTCCTCTCGTTTAGCAGTATAAATATCTCTAGCGGGATAACGGGATGTAATTTCCTGTGTAATCCCTTGCAAGGGCGATCGCACGATTTTTCCCTCATTAACCCCCACATTTTGATACATATCCGCTGCACTATTCGGGTCTAATCGATACTGAATTGTTCCCTCTACAAACAGGTTTAACCCTTCGGGGGAGGTGGCTAAACTTCTTCCCGGCATATCCCGCGATCGCGTAGAGAACTTCAAAACCCTTCCAAAAGGGTTAACCCAATGCACCCTGGGATTCAGGGGTTGGGGGTTTAGCTTTCCAAACACTTCAATCACCCCAACTTTGCCCGATGGGATAATCGTAAAGGTTTGCAACAGGGAAGTTTTCGCGGCTAAAATACCGATTAAAAGAGCAACAGCACGCACGGTATTCCGATATTTTTCATCGCAAAACTTCGGTCCGACAAGAACCACCAGAGTTGAGAGAAGACGGGTGAGGATGGTAGCAATGAAGGTCATGGAATTACCTCAAACTGCTGTAATGAACTGGACATCTGCCGCACCAATTTTGCTAGGATACCACACCGATGGGGGGATGGGGGAGATGGGGAGGATGGGGAGGATGGGGGAGATGGGGAGGATGGGGGGGATGACTGAAGTGGTTTTTCCCTTTTTTCGTAACGACTGAAGTCGTTGGTTTCTTTTAATCCAGTTAATAATACAAAGTGATTCAAAACTAGACTAGATTAGGTCTTTAACTTTTTTTGCTGCATCTTATGTCTCACAAAAATATGGCGTCTCCTTCTCCAACACCGATCACCGTGCAACTCGAAGCAGATTTACACCCTAAATTCTGTTAATTTTCCTAAAGTATATTAAAGATTCCATCAAATATGGGTTACAATTAAATGCGTCTTTTCGATTAGATCTGACTCCCCCCCAAATTCATGCTAGAAATCAACGCTCCTAACTTATATTTATTTAGTTACCATCTCAAAGAAGGGTTAGGCATCAACCCAGATAGCACTCACCGGAATTATCACTCAGTTTTAGAAAAAATAGTGGGAGATATTTCTCGATTAATACCAGGTGCGATCGCCCTAGAGGGTCAAGAAACTTTCCTCGCTCTCCAGTCCCAACCCACTGCCGATTTAAAATTTAAAGGAATCCTCCATAACCATACCATTCTCGGACGCTATCTGCGGCGAAGTCTCCATCAGACTTATGCTTTAATCTTTGATGGATCGGTTCAGGAACGATATAACGCCCATCAGGTTCAGAGTTTACTAAATACCTTGAAACTGCTCACTCCTAACCCCCCTTCCCCTGAGCATTTAGGACAAACTTGGCTGATTTCGGGAGTTTGGGAACATGGCAATTCCACTCAAATCGAAAAGCTGGCAGAAGAAAGCTATAAAACCTTAATCTCTCCCGAAGGATGGCATCATCGAGGGAGTGGGGACTATGTAGGGGTGAAACTGTATGAGTTTTGGCGGACATCTGGGGGCAAGATTGGGGAGATGATTGAAGCTAATAGTTATTTACTCCTGGTTCTGTATCCCGATCGCGAAACGTTTCAAGCGGGATGGGGATTTTATGAACAATGGCAACAAGTTTTATTATCTCGTCATCAGATTATTTGGGCGGACCACCAGAGCCAAAGGCTCACACAACAACTCATCGACCAATATCAACAGATTGAGGCGATCGCAGATTATTCGGTTCGGAGTCTCCATTCGCTTAAAACTACGATGCATACTCTCTCTGGATTGTTGAGCGGATTCAGGACTTTAGAGAGGCATCTCAATTCGATGGAAATTCAGCTCGACTATTATGATAAATATTGCCATCAGTTAGAACAAGATGCTGATGGTTTAGGGTCAACCGACCTCTCTTTTTTAAACCTATTTAGCACATTAATTAAACAAAGTTACCTCCCGAGGCTTCAAGCGGATATCAATGCATTCCGTTTAAATCTGGAACGGATACAACATCTAACTCAGATGATTCAGGGTCTGGTAGAAATTCGGCAGGCCGATCGCGATCGCACGGTTAAAACCGCAGTGGGTATCGTGGGGGTCGGAGTAGTGACAGGTTGTATAATAGCCGTTGCTTCCTTCCCTCGTCCTTCCCAGATAAATCAGGTTTCTCCAGTGAATACGGGGTCAAATTTAGGATTGCCCGGGGTCTTTTTGTTAAGTGTGATTTGCGGGGGTATTGCGAGTTTAGTCACTTGGGTAACCGTGATTTTCTGGCAAAAAGTCAGGAAGTGATGGGGCGGTTGCTCCAGCGATCGCACGTTTCTCCTGCTAAAATTAAGTCTAGCACAATCATACGGAGAAACGGCTATGGTTACAGAAGTGCGATCGCCTGAACCCCAGGCAACTTTAATCTACCCGGATAGTGATGGTCAACCGATGGCAGACAATACCCAACAATTTGCGCTGATCGTCTGGATTAAAGAAAATTTAGAACGGGTCTATGCTCAAGATCCGAATGTCTTCGTTGCCGGAGATTTATTATGGTATCCCGTTGAAGGCAATAATAAGCTCAGACAAGCGCCAGATGTGATGGTAGCATTCGGACGACCCAAAGGCTATCGGGGGTCTTACCAACAGTGGAAGGAAGAGAATATCCCCCCACAAGTAGTCTTTGAAATTTGGTCTCCCGGGAACCGTCCCTCGGAAATGGCGAAGAAATTGGCGTTTTATCAGAACTACGGGGTTGAAGAATACTATCTATATCATCCCGATTTGTTGGATTTAGCGGGATGGTGCAAGTCTGAGGGGAGTTTACAACCGATCGAACAAATGGACGGTTGGGTGAGTCCCCGCCTCGCGGTGCGCTTTCAAATGGCGGAGACTGGATTGCAAATGTACCGTCCCGATGGCGAACCCTTTCTCACGACGTTGGAATTAGAGGAACTGTTGCGAACTGCTCAGGAGCGGATACGAGAAGCTGAATCTGAATTGGAACGAGAACGTCAGAAATCCCAGGTACTCGCCGATCGCCTGCGGGAAATGGGAATTGATCCAGATGAGTTGTAGGGATATCTAATCGCTCATCTGGACCCTGATGCGATCGCATTTATCCCCGGGGCGATCGCACCACTGCTGGTAAAAATTCTGGTGATAAACCCTTCCAATCCATCGGGGATTTCTCCAAAATGTCCTGAGAGATTTCAACCCGGATTACCCTCTCAAATGAGTCCATATCATGCAAATCAATTTAGAATCTTCAACTTTTGCGATCGCTCCTGGCCGTTTACGACGAGTACACCATATCGCATTTAACGTCAGGGATTTGGCCGCATCCCGCCATTTTTATGGTCAGATCCTGGGGTTACATGAACTAACTGGGGACGAAGTTCCCACCACGTTGCGGGAATTAGTCGCAACGGGGAAAGTTGCCAATTTTGTTACTCCTGATGGGATGGTTATCGATTTATTTTACGAACCCGATTTATTACCCCCAGACCCGGACCCGAAACGTGCCTTTACCCGTGCCAATCATCTCGCCTTCGATATTGATCCGCAGTTATTTGATGGCGCAGTTGAGGTACTTAAAGCGCAGCAGGTGGCGATCGATAGCGGTCCCGTTACCCGTCCCACGGGACGGGGGATCTACTTTTACGATCCGGATGGGTTTATCATCGAGATCCGGTGCAATCCTCTCGACAGTTGACCGATAAAAGTCTAATCCTAGAAGGGGTAAAGTGGGGTTTGAGACGGTGGAAACCCCCGAAGATCTCTCGTCTCCTCGGGAGGGAGTAACTCTAGCTGCCATTGGGATAAAAATACCTGAAGATTTATCTGTAAAACGGGATACCAAATGCCGATTTTGGGCCGTTGCATTTAACCTCTTCTCTTTAAAAGGGTAGGGTTTGATGTTGCCACGAAAGGTCAATCCTTCCCGAAATCATCCCCCAGATTCTCGGGTTAGGATACCTGGGCGATCGCCTCGGATATCCCCCCATGAACTGGCTGTTTAAATAAAGAAGCCTTTCGCGATCGCGAAAGGCTTTTCCATTACATCCACCGAAACGATGGTATCCCATTGCTTAGGGTCTTTGGTCACAAACCCATTTCAGAATATTTAAGCGAAAATTCATGACTTTCGCAACTTCCTGGCGTATTTGCCGCCGGAAAAATATATCCCTAATCCATGCTAAAAACAAGTTTTTTTTGGGATTTTACTGAAGAGTACAGCGGGTCAGAACCTTCGTTCCTGGGGCTGTTCCAAGGTTTATTCCCTCTCTACAGGTGGTCTTGAGAGAGAGAAACCCTGTTGATTTTCTTAAGTAGAAACTCCCAAAAAGGACTCTATATTAATGATCGCTCCCCCCGATGCTCTAAATTAAGCCGCTTCGGTTTCGCCGTCTTTCTCTGACTCGTCCACTTGAATTAAATGGATATGCTTGTAACCCAGCTTAATTTCAAACTCGTCACCGGGCTTCAACCCCATTGCTTGGGTGTAGGTTGAACCTATCACGAGTTGACCATTTTGGTGGACGGAAACCCGATAGCTTGCTTCTCTACCACGAGTGCTCTTTTTCGCTTCCGGATCCAAGGCGATGCCTCTGGCGTCGAGCAGTGCATCATAAAAGTCAGTCAGATTGACCCGAGTTTCCCCACCTTTTGTGGTGGTATAGTAACCACAAGCCTTTGCTAACTCTCGCCGGGGTAAGTTGGCGAGTTCTTTTGCCTTCTTGAGCAGCGCTTTTCCTCTTAGGGCAGTTACTGTTTCAGCCATTATTAATTCCTTACTAACTCTTCTTACAAGAATTATTATAAACGAACTTCTAAAAAATACAACACCTATTTTTAAAATTTAATTACTTAGACACTACGTTGCCGATCGGGCGATCAAAGGAATTTATCAAGTTGTGGCCCTTGGCATTGAACCGCTATTTTTTCAGTGACAGACTACTGACTCCTCTATATAGCAGAGGCTTTCTCCTTGTCACTCCATCTCCTTAAGATTCTTCACTCCCTCCTTTCCCTTAAAAGCTTTGTCTTTCAGAAAAAAGAAAACTTGATAAAATTGCCCGGATTTATGATAAGGGCTGAAATAGGCGAGGACTCAGAAGGTTATGCTCAATCCGTCCTTTCGCGACTTCCCTCATTCACATCAATTCTACCCAACTCCCCCTTCACCCGAATCACTCAGCCGTTTTGGTCTTAATAGCCTTGATTCGGTTTCCACCGAGTAAATCCACTGAAAAATTCCCCTGAATGGGATGAAGGAGATTTTTCTCTAATTAATCATCTCAGCATTAGGACAAACTTCTATTTTTAGCGCTTTCTAAAATTCTGACGAGGGAAAGTAGGGAAAGGTGGAGTGGGATGGGTATCTCACATCATGGAGATGGGGTGGATGGGTTGGATGGGGTGGATGGGGTGGATGGGGTGGATGGGGAGATGGGGGAGATGGGGGAGATGGGGTGGATGGGGGAGATGGGGTGGATAGGGGATTGCTAATGACTAACGACCAACGACCAATAACTAATGACCAATGACCAATGACAAACACCTCTAGTCTTTTACCAGGGGATCGGGGTGGTGGGGAAGGGGTCTTTATGTAACTTTGTCAGACTCAAGAGGAGGAGGAAACCCTTCAAGACTTTGGGGGGACGGGGTTTTGACCTTAAATAGGAAGGGAATTTTGCCCGGGGTCTGAGGTAAAACTTGAAACTGATTACTCAGGGGGATAGCCAGACGATCCCAAATCGATGTACCATGATCCCGGTGTTGATATCCAAACCGATTCAATCAAGAGGTCTCATGGTGTTGTCTCTTAATGAAAGGTCCTTTAAACAAGAAGTTTTAGAAGCTACCACTCCTGTTCTCGTGAATTTTTGGGCACCGTGGTGCGGTATTTGTTTGTTGATTAACCCGATTTTGAAGGGATTCGAGGCCGAATGGGGCGAAACGGTTAAAATTGCCGGAATTAATGCCGATCAAACCTTAAAGCTGGCGAGTACCTATCGGATTGCGACATTGCCTACCCTGATTTTGTTTGATGGAGGATCCATTATCCATCGCATTGAAGGGTTCCAAGGACGGGATGACCTAACTCGGGAATTAAGGTCCCTGCTCCTAAGCACTCAAAAAGGGCGTTCTTATTCCAAGTTACAACCGGCCATCAATTCCTGATGAGAATCTCTCGTCAGGAATTTTTTACAGCAAGCCACTTTTTTGGGGTTAATCACGGTCCCTGTACTGCGGGTGATTTCGTGACTTGTTCTTAAAAAGTGAAACCGCTAAACCCCATCTAGTCTAATCTGGGTGGGGTTTTTCCTTTGGGGTTGAAGGGCGAGGAAAATCGGGGGCGCAAGGGTCTTTCTTTAAGCGATCGCAGATTATATCAGAGAAGCCAACAAATGCAAATGAGTGAATATCGCTATGATATCCCTAGTCTCCCGTTTCTATGGCGGGTCTATGTCAAAATGTTAACCAGTGAGTTAACTCCGTAAAGAAGTATTTAAGTGGGCCTCAGCGATGGAACCAATTTATCAGTATGCTTGGCTGATCCCAGTTTTCCCTTTAGTAGGGGCAATGCTGGTCGGCTTGGGCCTGATTTCTTATAACAAGACGACCAATAATCTGCGGCAAGCGACCGCCGCATTCTTGGTCTCCTCCGTAGGTGCAGCAATGGTTTTGTCCTTTGCTTTGCTTTGGAGCCAAATCCAAGGACATGAACCCTACACGTACAGCCTGGAATGGGCGGCGGCGGGGAATTTTCACCTAACAATGGGTTACACCATTGACCACCTCTCGGCGCTGATGCTGGCGATCGTGACTACTGTGGCCCTGTTGGTGATGATTTACACCGATGGCTACATGGCTCATGATCCCGGATATGTGCGCTTTTACACCTACCTGAGCCTGTTTAGCTCCTCAATGTTGGGGCTGGTGATCAGTCCTAACCTGGTTCAGGTCTATATCTTCTGGGAACTGGTGGGGATGTGTTCCTATTTGCTGATCGGCTTTTGGTTCGATCGCAAACCAGCAGCAGATGCTTGTCAAAAAGCCTTTGTCACCAACCGCGTTGGCGACTTTGGTCTGCTGTTGGGGATGTTGGGCTTATATTGGGCAACAGATAGTTTTGATTTTCAAATCATGGGCGATCGCCTGCAAGATCTCGTCCAATCCGGGGCGATCGGTGCAGGCGTCGCGGCCTTGTTAGCCGTGTTAGTCTTTCTCGGACCCGTTGCCAAATCGGCTCAATTCCCCTTGCACGTCTGGCTACCGGACGCGATGGAAGGCCCCACCCCCATCTCGGCCTTAATCCACGCCGCCACGATGGTGGCTGCAGGAGTCTTCTTAATCGCCCGGATGTATCCCGTCTTTGAACATATCCCCAGCGCAATGACCGTCATTGCCTGGACCGGATGCTTCACCGCCTTCCTGGGGGCAACCATCGCCCTTACCCAAACCGACATCAAAAAAGGGTTAGCCTACTCCACCATGTCCCAACTGGGATACATGGTCATGGCAATGGGCATCGGGGCCTACAGCGCCGGATTATTTCACCTGATGACCCATGCCTACTTCAAAGCCATGCTGTTTCTCGGGTCTGGATCCGTGATTCATGGCATGGAAGAAGTGGTCGGTCATGACCCCACCCTGGCCCAAGATATGCGGTTAATGGGTGGGCTGCGGAAATTTATGCCGATTACCGCTGCTACCTTCGCGATCGGCACCCTCGCCATTTGTGGCATCCCCCCCTTTGCTGGATTCTGGTCCAAAGACGAAATCCTCGGGGCCGCCTTTGAAGCCAATCCCGCCCTCTGGGGGGTCGGCTGGCTAACCGCTGGCATGACCGCCTTCTATATGTTCCGGATGTACTTCATGACCTTTGAAGGCCCCTTCCGAGGCAACGACACCGAAATTCGTCACCAACTCAAAAGCGAAGCCGAAGCAGGGGAACCGATCCTCGCCTTTGGTCCCGGTGCAATGGACCCTCGGGAACTGGAAGCCAGCCACGATGACCACTCTCATGGTCATCACAGCGAATATCCCCACGAGTCCCCCCTAGCGATGACCTTCCCCTTGATGGCCCTGGCCGTGCCTTCGGTCCTGATTGGGTTGGTGGGAACTCCCTTTGCCAATTACTTTGAGGCATTTATTCACCCTCCCAGTGAATCCATGCTGGAAATTGCCGAACACGCCGAAGAATTCAACCTCACCGAATTTTTGGTGATGGGCGGTAGTTCCGTGGGAATTGCGTTGCTGGGGATTACCTTGGCATCCCTGATGTACTTGAGTCGGAAAATCGACCCAGGGGCGATCGCCTCCCAAATCAAACCCCTCTACTTGCTTTCTCGCAAGAAATGGTACTTTGACGAAATCTACAACTCCCTGTTTGTCCTCGGTTCCCGCCGGTTAGCCAGACAGGTGATGGAAGTCGATTATCGCGTCGTTGATGGGGCCGTCAACCTCACCGGGTTGATTACCGTCATCAGTGGCGAAGGACTCAAATACTTTGAAAACGGTCGCGCCCAGTTCTATGCCTTGATCGTCTTTGTGGCGGTTTTAGGCTTAGTCATTCTCTCCGGCGTGACTTAACCTAATTCATCTGTCGCCCAAGCAGAAGCCAGAATTCCAGCATCCTTGCCTCGGAGTTAATTCTGGCTTCTGTAGTGTGACGGGTGAGTTTTCTATACTCAATCCGGTTGGATAAAAACCCGCACCCTGAAGGGTGGAGGCTCACAGAACACTAGCGAAGCCATGCCCGTTAGGGCTATAGCCCGCCTGCGCGCGCTAAGACGAAAAAAGAAGGCTTTTGACCACTGGATTTAGTATCTTGATGAATTTTGATAGCGATCTATGAACATGGCTGAATTTCCTTGGCTGACTACAATTATCCTGTTTCCGATCGCGGCATCCCTACTCATCCCTGTTATCCCCGATAAAGATGGGCGCACGGTGCGTTGGTATGCCCTAATCGTCGGACTCATGGACTTTGCCCTCATTGTCTACACCTTCTGTAATCATTACGATCTCAGCAACCCTAACATCCAGCTTTTTGAAAGCTATTCTTGGGTTCCTGCCTTAGACCTCAACTGGTCTGTTGGGGCCGATGGATTATCCATGCCCCTAATTATCCTCACCGGATTTATTACCACCCTGGCAATTTTGGCCTCCTGGCCCGTCACCCTAAAGCCAAAACTGTTTTTCTTCTTGATTTTGGCGATGTATGGCGGACAAATCGCTGTTTTTGCCGTCCAGGATATGCTGTTGTTCTTCCTGGTATGGGAATTGGAACTGATTCCGGTGTACCTGCTGCTCTCCATCTGGGGCGGTAAAAAACGCCTCTATGCAGCCACCAAATTTATCCTCTACACCGCAGGCGGTTCCCTGTTTATCCTGCTGGCGGGCCTCGCAATGGCCTTCTACGGGGATACCGTCACCTTTGATATGCAGTCCCTGGCGGCGAAAGACTACGCCATTAACTTAGAACTGTTGCTGTATGCGGCGTTTTTAATTGCCTACGGCGTCAAACTGCCCATCTTCCCCCTGCATACCTGGTTACCCGATGCTCACGGGGAAGCGACAGCCCCCGTGCATATGTTACTCGCCGGGATTCTGCTGAAGATGGGGGGATACGCCATCATCCGCATGAATGCCCAAATGTTACCCGACGCTCACGCGGTGTTCGCACCGATTCTAGTCATCCTCGGCGTTGTCAACATCATTTATGCGGCTCTCACATCTTTTGCCCAACGCAACCTCAAACGGAAGATTGCCTATTCCTCCATTTCTCACATGGGATTTGTGCTGATTGGGATTGGGTCATTCACCGACTTAGGATTAAGCGGGGCTGTCCTGCAAATGGTCTCACATGGACTAATTGGGGCGAGCTTGTTCTTCATGGTGGGAGCAACCTACGATCGCACCCATACCCTGATGTTGGATGAAATGGGCGGCATTGGCAAAAAGATGAAAAAGTCCTTTGCCATGTGGACCACCTGTTCTTTAGCTTCCTTAGCGTTGCCGGGAATGAGTGGATTTGTGGCTGAATTAATGGTCTTTGTTGGTTTTGCCACCAGCGATGCCTACAGCCTCCCCTTCCGCGTCGTCATCGTCTTCTTAGCGGCAGTCGGCGTCATTCTTACCCCGATTTATCTCCTGTCCATGTTGCGAGAAATGCTATATGGACCAGAGAATAAGGAATTAATCGAACATGAAGCCCTGATTGATTCCGAACCTCGGGAAGTATTTATCATTGCTTGCCTGCTGGTGCCGATTATTGGGATTGGGTTATATCCCAAGATTCTCACCCAAATCTACGATGCCACCACGGTACAGTTAACCGCCAGATTGCGGAACTCAGTACCCACGTTGGCGGGAAGCGCATCCGTTGCGTTAGGAGAACCAATGGAAGCCCCTGCAATTGGTAATAGTCGGTAGGTTATCCATCCTTTAAGGACAGCAGTCCGTTACAGAAAAGGCAGTTTTAATGAACTGCCTTTTTTTATACTATATCCTTGTGCTGAGAGGGTGACAACGGAGGTCAAACCCAGACGGGGCAATTGTTTGAGATAATGGAGAAGTCGTAAAAAAGCGGGTGGCCCTTGGAGCCACCCTAACCAAAAATGTTAAAGACATTATACCACTCGTTATTACGCATTCATCTGAGCGGAAGTCAAGCAAAGACCTTAGAAATCTTAGTTCTGATGCTTCAAAGTTATCGAAACGTCAGATTATCAACTCTCGCCA
>NZ_JAMXFC010000020.1 GCF_025370755.1 Laspinema sp. D2d
TTCTCATTTTTGTCCTACACTCTTTTAACAGTGGCTCCCCTCCTGGTGGGTCAAATTTCGCTTAGTCTAAACTCCAGTCCGTAAGGATAATTAACAATTTACTTAACTTATAGAAATCTCCTGGGTTATGTAAATTTTAATAATTTATAACCTTCAAATCATTAGTTTCAGGGGTGTTTATTCCTTTATTAAAAATTGAGATAAAGACAAAAGAGACAAGGACTGTCCCCTGACATTGCAAATCAGGCCTTTGGGCTATGACTCCCAATTTACTGGAGAATTTTACCCTATTTTCACCCAGTTGGTGAAAGCAATCCCCTACAATAGAAAGGGATCGCTGCTCAAGTCAAAGTGATGGCCGAAAAAGTCGTGAAAACCTGGTTAAAACAAATCTCTCAACGGGTTGCCGGAAATAAAGCCCCCTTGGGATTGGAGGAAGGAGGAGATTCTGGAAACGTAAGTCTCTTCTCTGTGCTTAAGGGCAAGGATAACCCATCCTCGAACTCCAATCGGTCGAATTCAACCCTCACCCCTGGTTCTAATTTACAACAGTTCCCGGACTGTTCTAGTTATGGATATCAAGTGCTTCAGCGTTTGGGTCATAACTATACTGGGGGTCGTTCGACCTATTTGGCAACCCATCTGAAATCTCAAAAACCTGTGGTGATCAAACAATTTCAGTTTGCCAAACCTGGTGCAGATTGGTCCGCCTACAAAGCCCATGAACGGGAAATTAAAGTATTGCAGGGTCTCAGTCACCTGGGGATTCCTCGCTATCTGGATTCTTTTGAAACCCAGGAGGGATTTTGTCTCGTTCATGACTATAAAAATGCCCAATCTTTAGCCGTTTTTCGGCGTCTGGACCCGGAGAAAATCAAACAGATTGCCCTGGCAGTTTTGGAAATTTTAGTATATCTGCAAAACCGAGTTCCTGGGGTAATTCACCGCGATATTAAGCCGGAAAATATTTTAATGGGCGATCGCACCGATATTATTTACCTGATTGATTTTGGATTTGCCCGCATCGGTGGGGGTGAAGTTGCTCAAAGTAGTGTAGTTTCTGGCACACCCGGTTTCATGCCACCGGAGCAATTACTCAATCTCAAACTCACGGAAGCGTCTGATTTGTATGGGTTAGGAGTGACCCTCATTTGTTTACTCACCCAAACCGATTCTAGTGAAATTAACCGCTTAATTGATAGTAGCTATCGCCTTAATTTTTCCGAGTTAGTTCCCCATCTGAGTGACGAGTTTATTCACTGGTTACAGAAAATGGTGGAACCGAATAGTAGCGATCGCTTTTCTCATGCAGCAGCAGCTTTAGAAGCCTTAACTCCCCTTTCCGTGTGCCGCCTTTTACCGGAAGCGGAATTTAGCCAAACTCGGCTGGAATTGCGCGCTCAAGAAGGAGAAACCCTCAGTCAAACTCTAACGGTCAAAAATCCCGTGGCAGAGACAGTCCTAGCCGGACGATGGGAAATTGCTCCAGACTCAAATAATCTCAAGACAAAACCCGATTGGATTTCCATAAAACCAGCAAAGTTTCAGGGAAATGAAACAGAATTTGAAATTAAAATTGATCCCACTAATTTAATCGTCAGTCAAGATTATACTCGAAATCTTTTACTCCACGCCAATACGGCGAATAAAACCCAAATTATCCCGATTTCTTTGTCAGTTTCTCCTCGGGAAGTTCCCGCAGAATTAGCAGGTCCAGAACACGGGAAAATTGCTAATTGGAAAGAAAAAATCGTAGCGCCGTTTCCAGTTATTCTGTTTGGGACGACTGTAGCTGTTCCCTTGATTTTTCTATCTCCTTATGTGGCTGTTGCGATCGCTTTTCCCTTGGTCATTTTATCAGGTAGAGAGTTTTCCGAAAAAATTCACGACCCGGCGATCGAGCAGGTTGCGGAATTTTCGCGAAAATGGCTAGTTGCACCCAGTTTAGTCACCCTAGGTTTGTGGTTTTTTACCCTAGTCGATATTGACTGGTTGGAGCATCCGGAACGCAAATTATTAGCCGTCATTGTCACCGCAATGGCAATGGGAGGCATTGGCATTGGGATATTAGAGCTATTTAAAGCAGGCTTTAAACGGATGGTGGTGTTACTGCCGCTGTTAATTTTTGGTCTGTCTTTTGTGGCGATCGGCGTGGCTACAGGAATGGCGGGGAAATTGACAGAAATTGGGGTGACGGGATTAGTTTTAAGCAGTACCACCAAACAAGAAATTCAACGCAAAAACTCTGGGATAGGTGCGATTGCTCGTAATCTAGCGATTGCCACATTAGGTATCGGTGTGGGAACCGCGTTGAGTTGGTTATTGGTGCATTACGGACTCGCTGCGGGGATAGGGTAAGGGGAGATGGGGAGGATAGGGAGGATAGGGAAGATAGGGAGGATAGGGAGGATAGGGAGGATAGGGAGGATAGGGAGGATAGGGAGGATAGGGTAAAAGAAACGACTGAAGTCGGGACGTTAAACATCTCCCCCATCTCCCCAATCTCCCCAATCTTCCCCATCTCCCCCATCCCCCCCATCTCCCCCATCCCCCCCATCCCCCCCATCTCCCCTCTCTTCAGAGTCAGTAAAATTGGCCCTCATGCAAGATGACCTCACCATGTTCAGGGACCCAGGCTACCCACTCGCGATCGCCGCATTTACACAGGAGTAAGGCTTGATCTGCACTGTATTCGCTGGGTTGTTCTAATAACTGCACCCAGGTGTTTTCTTCGGGTTCCTGCCATAGGAGTTCCTTTTGGGATGTGGGGATCCATTCAGGCGATCGCAAATAGAGTTTTTCCAATTCTTGTTTAACTAGGTCGAGTTTCATAAGTTTTGCCCTTTTTATAATCCAGGTGTCCTTGGATCCAAAAACTAGATCTAGGGTGTACCTACATGGGTTATGTCATATTTTTGTCTGTAACAATTGTTACAGATATGATTTTTAGGCGTCAAGCAAAGTTAGTAGAACTTAACAATCCAGGACCTACCGGCTGGATAGTGCGGCAAAAAATCTCCCTGGGACACTCTGGAGGAAATGGGGTTAAAGGGGCTGAAAATCAGGAATGGAATGATTCTCAAAGACTCAGAACCTTGTCATGGTCCTCAATCTAAACATTGCCTAGACATAACTCTTGCGCATTCCCAATCTGGTTGTTAAAAGTCGATTTTCTGGATGACGCTGCCTAGGCAGGCTTTGTCTTGTGAGCCTCCACCCTTGAGGATGCGGGTTTTTATAGACCTTCAAAACCGGATTCTCTATCCTAAATTGGCCGAAAAAATAAACAGTTAATCATCACTTTATTTTCAATAACTAACTCTATATGAGCGAGACTGATAATTGCCAGTTATTAATCTCTAACTTCTCTAAAATTGCTAAAATTTTGCAATTCTTATTTTTTCTGCGGGTTTTCCCCACAGATTCCACAAAGATTTCCACAGGTGACCGGGGGTTTTCCACAGGTTAGGGAGAGTTTTCCCCAGGCGATCGCCTTCGAGTTCTCGTGTTTTGGTTGAACTGGGGATTAAGGCCAAAAAATGACTCAAGGCGATCGATAGCGAAAATTTTGTAAAGCAGTGTAACAATAAATAGCTAAAACCCTGATTCTATCGTGGCTCTAAGGGACCCATAACCGAAATCTTAACATTTCGCAACGTTGACAACTCCACCCCTTCTGAGCGCACAATGAAACCGCCAACCTAAAACAAAAGGGTTTCTCGTCATTGCAGCTTTTGAAAATAAGCCGCCAGCATTCTTATCGAAAGGCTTTAGCTTAAAGGAGCCAGCTAAAGCAGAGTGCGGCAACCCAAATGAGAATAACGCCAGCTTGAATCAAAGCTGGTAGGGATTGGTAAAACATCAACAGCTACGCGGAACGCGCACGGAGGTTTCCAGAATGAACGCAAACGTCAGTATCCTTGCAGAAATTCCAGAAGAACTGCATCAATCCCTTAAAGGGTATTTGGACTCTCACCCTGACTGGGATCAAGACCGGGTGTTTGCTGCGGCCCTGTCTCTGTTTTTGTTACAAAATGGGGATAATCGGACCCCAGAAGCCTCGAAAAACTATCACCAAGCGGCTAGAGTGTATCTGGAAACCCTGTTTCAGCATCCGGTTTAACCTGCCAAAGTTGGGGAATCTGGGTGGAGCAATCGCCAGAGGAGACGGCTACAGCAGTAGTAAAACTCTCATGAATTCGGGCAAACCATTGAGGAGAGGGGTACTGCCCGATTCCCAAATATTTCTAGATCCCTCGCTCCCCTGACGAGATCAAGCGTGCAACTGGCCCATTTCAACCCGATGAAATGGAGCAAAAGGATCTGCCGGGGGTGGAGATGAGGTTGTAGAGGGTCCATGCCTGCATCAGCATTAGCCGCCGTCCGATCAGAAATCTATGTAATGGATCCTTGCTGTCCTTTCCCGATAGGTGGGGGTGGAGTCATAACTCCAGACCGAGAGGGTCTAAGCTGTAGAGATTGCCTAGGCCCCGCTATAGCAACTCAAACAGCCGATTCATAAACATTGGGACCCCTGGGAAAAAGGCGTTTGTTGTTCTTACAGACGCCATTGAGTCCCGAATGAGAATGAATTGAACATGAGAAACGATCACATCTAAAATTTCGACTAGATTTCCTCCGGTGCATCTTCGGAATCACCACTGTGAGCTTCAAACTTGTACCCCACTCCGCGCACCGTATGAATCAACTTGGGATAGATGCCATCCCCTTCAATTTTGCGGCGGATTTGGCCGATATGGACATCTACCACACGCTGATCCCCCACATAGTCATAATCCCAAACTTCTTGAAGCAGTTCAGCGCGACGCCAAACTCGGCCTGGATGAGAGGCTAAAAAATAGAGCAGATCAAATTCCAGGGCCGTTAAGAGAATCGGACGAGCAGAGATAGTCACCTCGCGACGCACCGGATCAATGCTCATTGAGCCGAAATCTACGGACGGTTGTTCGGCAACCTGGACAACCCGTTGACGCTTTAATAGCGCCCCGACTCTCGCACCGAGTTCAACGAGACTAAAGGGTTTGGTAATATAGTCATCTGCACCTAAATTAAATCCCCGGATTTTATCAGCTTCATCCGTGCGACTGGTCAGCATTAAAACAAAAACACCCGTGCGCTTTTGCATTGCTTGACAAAGCTGATACCCCGTAGTATCGGGTAAGTTAACATCCAGAATCACCAAGTCTGGATTAAATTGCTCGAAAAGTTCGAGCGCTTTTTTTCCATCTTCAGCCGACTCCATTTGATAGTCTTGCTTACTTAAAAAGCGATGGATTAAATTCCGGATCGCCGGATCGTCATCAACCACAAGAATCTTGGCAGAGGCCATAGCTACAACTGTGCTGGTGTGAACAGGTCAAGAGTCATCATTTAGCCTGACATGATGAGTCAGATAAAGGGTCTAAGTTAATTGAGCCAATCAGGGTAAATTCAAGGATCCACTATAATCCCTTGATAGAGTATTGCCTAAATTATTGATTGGCAACAAATGAGGCAAATTCAAAGGAAACGGGACCTCCTCCTTTAGACCCTGCCTAGAGTGCTGTTGTCACTCCCTCCACCTCCACGGGTTTAGCGGATTTTGAATCGCGAAGGGTATCGCTGACTATACAACAGATCCACCCTCTGCTACTAGAGGGAGTTACTCAGTAGCAATTAGAGCAAGGAGTTCTCGATAAAATAGATAGAGGGGGAGTTAGGGAATAAAGCACTTTATAGGTAATTCGGCAACTAGACCACTCCCCAAAGAAACATTGACAAAAATAATCAAGATGATATTCAAACCTTACGATAGCTTAAATTTTACGATTGGGGGATTAAGGTTATAACAGAGAAGGGGGACAGGACGGAGCATTTGGAGGAAGAAGAGCAACCCGTTGTCGGTGATTCGGTTGCGCTATCTGTCGGCCTTTGGATCCGGAGATTTATCAAGCAGGAGGGGTGGAACCGGGGTTCCTACCTCAATTTTACTCTGGGGCATTGCTTCACAGGGTTCCTAGGCCGTTTTGAAGGGAAAGGGTTGAGAGGTTCAAAGGGGATGCGGGAAACTTAGTGTTCAAGGCAGTACCTTGGCGATCGCCCGCCAAGGCTGTCATAGCTTGTAGGGTGTCCGTTTCGCCAATCCCTACAATTCCAGAGATAATAGAAAGGAGTTTTTCTGATTCCGAGCCCATCAGCGGCCAAGACTTCCCCAACAACTATCCCTGAAACCCAATTTGGGGACCTCTGCCTCGGTTGGAGTCGTGAGTGGGGCGTTCTGAAAACCGCTGACGGCAATCCTTTTAAAAGCCCTGTGGCTGCCTTTGTAACCTAGGGGTAAACCGCTAGTAGAACGAGAGAGACCAGATAGGAGATAGGACGAACGGGACTCGCATCCCCCCTCATTAATTCACGACTCCAAACCCTGACTCAGAAGTGAAAGACCCTAACCGTTTGGGTCTGATATGAAGTTGAGGGGATAATCCCCCTGGATTAAACCGTTGAATCTGACCCCTGACTGAGCGAGTTATGGACAGCAGTATTGGCCTACAGTTTTGTCCCCGCTGAAAAAAGTCAAGTCATCCGGTGTAATTCATGACAAAATATCCTGGCACTCTTTGTCCTATCCCACTCATCTAACGCAACTGATAGCGGTTTTGAGTCGGCTCAGGGACAGATTGTTGAAGGATTCACTGCTTCCCTTGGGAGGGTCAAATTTTTGGATTTGCACCTCCTGACTGGGAAAATAGCAAGCGATGATCTCCACTGCAAAATTTTGTTGTAGTCACAGCGCAGAACCCTCGACTTCTTACTCAAGCTGACCGGGCAAGCGATTAGCAGACCTCGGGAAAACTGCGGGTATTTAATCGGCCCAATTGATCGGATTAATCCAGGCTCTAAAAGGTCTATCTTTTGAGGGATAGAAACAGTTTGAACCCGTCTAAGTAGCACAGGCTAAGGGTAACCTTGGGGTTGGTGACTGAGTGTGGCACAGAATCCCGCTCTTGACAGAGTTTTGTTCTTCCCGACACTCACGCCTCGCGTGGAGTGCGGTTCTCCGAATATTCTAGTAACAGATTAGATGAATAGTAATGATTCTCCAAACAATTCTCCTTTAATTCTTTTGGTTGATGATGACCGGCCAACGAGAATGATGCTGCGTCGGGCGATGCAGAATGAAGGGTATCGAGTGGTAGAGGCTGCCGATGGTATCGAAGGGTTAGAACTTTACAAGCAACTCAAACCGGATATGGTACTACTCGATGCCAAGATGCCGGGGATGGATGGTTTTACCTGCTGTACTCAAATTAAGGCGATCGCCGGTGGGTTAGGTATCCCGGTGTTAATGATTACCAGCTTAGAAGACGAGGATTCAGTTGATCGCGCATTTGAAGCCGGTGCCACCGACTATATTACCAAACCCATTCATTGGGCGGTTTTGCGACGGCGTGTTCAGCGACTTTTACAAGAAAAACAAGCCGAACGAGAAATTCTCAAGGCCCTGGAGCAAGAACGAGAACTCAATGAATTGAGGTCCCGGATTGTAACAATGGTCTCCCACGAGTACCGCACCCCCCTAACTGCGATTTTATCTTCCGCTGAATTGCTGGAATGTTATTGGCACAAATGGGATGAACAAAAACGGCTTAAACATCTCGAACGAATTCAAGTAGCGGCGACTCATCTGACTCAGTTGGTTGCGGATGTTTTGTCTATCAATGAGGTAGAATCCGGACAGATTGAGTTTAATCCGGCTCCGGTAAATCTGGAGCGCCTCTGTCAAGAAGCCATTGCCCATTTGCGGCTTTCTCCCGCTTCTCCCCATCAAATTACGTTAACTCATCATGGCGATGATTTTGAGGTGATTCTGGATGGTAATTTGGTTCAGCAAATGCTCATTAATTTTCTGTCAAATTCCATCAAATATTCTCCAAAAGGCGGAAACATAGAAGTTGAATTAATTTTCTACAATCCGGAGAGTTTACCTGAAGAGCAAGGGTTATCTTTGATTGACATTGACTTTAATGAAATTGAGTCACCTGTTACCATTTTTCGGGTAAAAGACCAAGGATTTGGGATTTTACCCCAGGAACAGGGGAAAATTTTTAATGCGTTTCACCGAGGGAGCAATGTAGGGACAATTCAGGGGACAGGTTTGGGCTTGGCGATCGCCAAGAAATGTGTCGAGTTACATCGCGGGGAGATTTCTATTGCCAGTGAAGTAGGGGTCGGGACAACGGTTACAGTCACCCTTCCGTCTAGGACTTCTGCCTTCCCCTTGAACCCCGGTTAGCGATCGCCACTTGCAAGCCCATCAGAAACGGGCTTGTTTACCCTCTTTTGGGTCCAAATCAATGAACATTTTACAGCAACCCAGTTTGTTTCTATCGGGATATCCCTCGTTGCGTTGCTCCTACCCTCGGGTTTTCCAAATAACTTCCCGCCCTGTGGAGTAGGGTTCATTTTTCCTCGAAATATCTCAGAAAAAGTTATTCCCAGCGAGGATTCTATTTTTCCTCAACCCCGATGAGTGATTTCTGCCTTATGGGGACGAGGGGTTTGGTAATCTGGGGGGATGATATCCCGTTTAACAGACGCTTTCCATACCCTAAATTTTGTTTTTTTAAGGGATTCTTTCTATATTTATCCAAAATGACTTGATTTTTGTATAAAAATTCATACAATTAAACCAGTCCAAACATTAGGGGGTTTTTGACTCCAGGGCATCTGGAAGAGAACCAAAGCGATCGCTTCCTGAGCAAAGAGCAGGAAGAAGGGCGAATTATTTTTACCTCCTAGGTTGCTGCACCTATCCCCCAGGCGAAAACAAGAGCAAGTCAAGGGGTTTGAGTTAAAAATTATCTCCTAGATAGCCCCAATTAACCCCCCAAATCAGAGGATGAGTGGGACCTTTATTGACCGTTTCATAAACTGGATCAAAATCATGAAAACAACTGGAAAAATTCTTTTAGCGATCGCCTCAATCTTTAGCAGTTTTACCTTAATTCAAACAGTCCGGGCTGTACCTGCTAGTCAACTCAACATTCAAATACAAGGTATCAGCAATCCCCGAGGCAATATTTGTTACACGATTTTTTCCCGCAGTGAGGGATTTCCTCGGGATGGGACGAAGGCACTCAAAGCCGAATGTTCTCCCCTTGAAAACCTGCCAGTGACCCTGAGTATTGAGGGTTTAAATGCGGGCAACTATGCCGTAGCCGTCTTTCACGATGAAAACGCCGATGGGCAACTCAATACCAATGTAGTGGGTATTCCCCAAGAAGGATTTGGATTTTCTAATAACCCCCCCATCGTGACGGGTGCGCCCAAATTTAGTGAGGCTACCTTTTTCGTCGGTGGACAAACGACAACGGTGGGGATTACGATGAAATATTTGCTACGAATCTAGGCTCAATTGTAAAATATAGCTAAATCAGAAAAGCGGGAGAGTTCCCTCTAACCCCGAATGCCACTCTAGTCGTTTCTTCACTGCCTAAAATGGCCTTTTAATCCCAATCCGCCCACCTCTTAAGCAGAAAATTGCCGGTTTTCATTCCCCCTGGGGAATTGTAACAGTCTTTCTTGGAATGGACAGCGGCAATTTCCAGGAGTCGCAGGAGTGGGAACCGATCTATAGTGGGGGCATTTCGGTCAAAAGTCAGAAAAAATCAGCAGTTGTTGGAGGCTAAACTGATGCAGCCAATGTTTAAATGGCTTGGTATTGTTACAGCAATGGGGATATCGGGAATATCAATGCCGTTACCCGGATGGGCGAGCCCTAATGATCCCACAGGTGGCATGGATTCTGGACAGGTGACGACTTCTCCAGAGATCCTAGAACCGCTACAGCCTCCGGTTACCCCTAGGGCAACTCCCGAGAGACCTCCTCAAAGCCCTACACCGACCCCGAGGGCGACTCCCGAAAGCCGCCCAGAAGCAGCTACCCCGCCAGTACAGCGAGAAACGGTGGAGCCCAAACCTGCACCACAGGCGACGAGTGAGATGGAAACATTGCTCTCCCGGGGTCAATTTTTATTGTCCTCCAAGCAATATGAAGATGCGCTCAGAACTTATGACAGCGCGCTGGAGTTAAATTCTAATAATGCAGATGCCTGGATTGGTCGAGGCATGGTGTTAGAGCAGTTGGCGCGGTACGATGATGCGATCGCAGCCATTGATCGAGCGACGGAAATTAGTCCGAATTATTCTCTGGCATGGCTCAGTCGGGGAATGGTTCTCAAAGAGGCGGAACGCTTTGAAGATGCGTTGACGGCGTTTGATCGCGCTTTAGCAGGGAATGGACAGTGGGGAGATAACCGCGCAGCGGATGCAGCCCTTAACCGGGGTTCGGTTCTCTGGCAACTCGATCGCCGGGATGATGCCCTGGCTTCTTTTGATCGCGCCCTTGAACTAGACCCACAATTTGCCCTCGCTTGGTACAACAAAGCCACCGCACTCCTAATCCTCGGGGATTGGGAAGCCGCAGTCAGCGCCTATGATAGCGCTATTAACAGTAATGGTCAGTGGGGTTTATCCACGGGTCCAGCGAGTGCCTGGTACAATCGCGGTTTGGCTTTAGAGCAGTTGGAGCGTTACGATGATGCGATCGCCTCCTATGACCAAGCCCTGCGAATTACCCCGAATCATACAAAAGCTAGACAGCAATTGTCTCGATTGCGTCAGCAATTGCAATAAGCCCTTAAAAAACGGGTGGAGGTTCCAACCTCCACCCGTTTTTTAAGGTAACCAACCCGGACGGAGGCCCTCAAAAGGTAACTCTTCCGGTTTGTAATCTAAGGGACGGTTAGGAGGGGCACTCGGATTCAAGGGCAGTAACCAGAGGCGGCTTCTGGCGATCGCTTCCCCGGAACTGGTGCGCACGGCATCCCCTGGGACTTGATTAGCTTGGGGGGCGATGCTGACAATTTGATCAAACAGTAACCCTAATCCATCAGGGGCCAAACTGATATGAATCTCTCGCTGATCCGGTAACAGTACCAGGGGTTGCAGAGACCCAGTTTCTACGTTAATGGCGGCGATGTAAGGTTCTTCTTTATAAATTTCCCCTTCTACCAATTTTGTCAGCAAACAATAGAGGGTTTTTCCTTCGGGTCCAAATTGGGCGCTCAGAAAAGAACCTTTAATGCGGAGTAGTTCTTTGTTGACCCCAGTTGTAGTGACCAAATAGAGCGATCGCGTGTAGTCGGTGTTGAATTTCACCATCGCCGCCGCACTCCCATCAGCGGAAAAGCTCAACACGCGACCAAATTGAGGGAGAAAATCGACAGGTTCAGCTTTGGGTTCCAGGGGCAAAATAGCGAGTCCCTGTCCCTGGGCGATCGCCACGGTTTGACTATCGGGAGTAATAATAAAATCCCCACCCGGTTCATTTTCTAGGGGTTTAGCTTGCTTTCCTTCCTCTATTTTCCAGAGTCCAAATTGTCCCGGGTCCTGTTTGTTGACACGCTGGACCAGAATAGTTTTACCATCGGGGGAGAGGTCAAAGCTGAGGTTTTGATACTTTTGGGAGTCTAATATCGGTTTGATTTGACCTGGGGAATTGTCACCTCGGCTGGCTTTTCTGCCGGGAGTTTCCGGGACTATGCCAGTGGTGACGGTGAAGAGTCGTTGCTCTAAAAGTCCTGGATTCGGAGATAGAGTGTCGATCGCTGAAAATAACAGGCGATCGCCGTCGGGATAGGGTTTATAATCCAGAACTGTCATTTCTTTCGGCGTCAGAATAGTTTTTTCGCTTTTACTGAAGTTGTAAAGGATTAACCGTCCCCGTTCTTCCGGAGAGACTCCAATATAAACTAAGGCGCGATCGCGGCTTTTGAACTCCCCGATAAAGGGTTCGATCAAGGTTCCTTCTGTTCCCCCTTGGGCGAACCGTTCCCGTGCTTGGCTCAGTTCCAGTTGAAATTCCATCCCATAAGGCACGCCTTGGGTGACGGTATAAGCCATCCGCCTTCCCGCCCAACTGATTTTACCCGGCACTGGGGGTTCAATTTTCAAGTTATCTTCCACACTCTGGCGGTCCATCGGACGGCTGAAAGTCATGATAAAGGCGCGATCCTTGGCACTGACTTGTTTATTTTGCCAGCTAAATTCCCGCACTCGGGGAGCGGTACTATCGCCTCCAAATAAGAGCAAGGCGATCGCCACCGTCAACACCGCAATCAGGGCGATCGCCGCGCGATCAAGCGGTTGGGAGAATTTTTTCTGGAGTTGGTCTGCACTGAACATCGGTTAAGGGTTAATGTTTAGAGTTAAGAAGCTCAAAGTTGAAGGACCCGGTTCCGGGACTTACGTCATTTACAAAGGGCATAGGCAAAGCAGTAGATGAAAAGCACCTCTTTTATTCGATGAAATCCCTTCTCTTGCGTAAGTCTTCGGGGTTAACCCCAGAGAACTGAATACCGACCCAGGTCATGGGAAATCGAAATTCAACTGTTTTAATGTAGCATTCTCATCGGACGAACGAACCTAAGTTGCCTCTGTTGGGTGCATGAGGATAACATAGGTTAAGCGTCTAATCCTTATAGACAACTTAACAACTGGTTTTATGCTGACCCATTTTTGGGCGCTGCCCATGCCTCACTGGTACTTATACAAATGTTTCACAGTCCAGTTAACAAGAGAGAAATTTTAACGGTATCTATCATATATTTTTCAACCTAATTTATACCCTAATTCTCCAAAAGTTAGTTATCCTATCACATGAACGCTGACTGAAAAAATCGGATCTTAAGATCAACTATGAATCCATTGAACTCCAACAAATCGATGCGCCAAAGAATGCTGGCAGGAGAGCCGTATTTGGCAACTGATCCAGAACTGGTGGCGTTGCTTGCGCGATCGCAACGCATCTTACATCGTTTTAATCTCTGTGTTCCTGATGCCACCCAAGAACGACAACAGCTCATCCAAGAACTGTTTGGGAGAATTGGAACAGGTTCGGAAGTTAAACCGCCATTTCGCTGCGACTACGGGTTTAATATTTTTGCGGGGGATGGCCTATTTATCAACTATGATTGCGTCATTCTCGACTGTAATACCGTCCGACTGGGCGATCGCGTCCTGATTGGACCCAAGGTGCAAATCTACACCGCCACTCATCCCCTCAACCCCACGGAACGTAAAGACGGATGGGAGTCGGCATTGCCGGTGGAAATCGGTAGCGATGTGTGGATTGGTGGAGGTGCGATTATCTGTCCGGGGGTGACCATTGGAGAGGGTTCTACCATTGGCGCAGGGAGTGTCGTAACGCGAGATCTGCCACCGAGAGTCGTTGCTGCGGGCAACCCCTGCCGAGTGATTCGGCACCTGGATAGTGAGAGCAAATAATCCATCATCAGCGGCTTGCTCAGAATCATGTGAGTTGGGTAACGACTTTTGCGGTTTTGATTATCGTTGCGATCGCCCGCCGGTCCGATATCCGTTTTCTCCTAAACTGGCAGAACCGACAGTTGGGAAAACCCGAACGCCTGGAAGCCCTTGCGTAATGGTAAATCCGGGTAGGGTTTAAGTGGAAAGAGCCGATCGCATTCTTCTCCATAGCCTTAGACTGCTCATCCTATAGCATCTTCCTTCTCATAGAGGTATCGTTGAAAACCAATGAACATTTGGCGGATATCGGGAGCAGGGAGGACCAATTCTTTAACACCATCGCGAATGGTGCCATACTTGAGTTCTATTAGGTGAGACAATTTATCTGGATGGAGTTCGTTGACCCCCTCATTCATGTAATGGTCTAGGACAAAATCTAAAAACTCCTGTTGCTTGTCGTTGTACTGAGAGAAAATCCGGCGTTGGCGTTTCATGACCCGTTCCCGGCGAGTGATGGGAGTTGAGGCGTAGGCGATATAGGCCAGGACGTCATAGATATCGCTTTTTTCAGCATCAATAATCCGGCTGATTTCGGTCAGTTCCTGGGGGCCGTAACCCTTCTCTCCTAGCCCTTCCAACAGTTTCTCGCGGGTGTCAGGCAAGCTCCACAGTTCCTGCAGTTCGCTCTCATTCTGGAACAGTTCCGGTAGGTCTCCAAACAGACGCTCGATAAACTCGGCGGCGGATAGCGGTTTGCCGTCGGCACTCCAAAAGTTGGTCGATATTGTGTGCTGTATCTCGCGCTCTTTGCCGTCAGCGAGCTTGATTTTAAGTTTTTTGTGTTGCGCCGGTTCCTGCGGTTGTGTCGGTTTGGACTGTAGGCGATCGCTTTCGGATGGGGGGCGTTTTTCTCTGGGGATTATTGGCGTTGGGGTTTCCGGTTCACCATCCCATTCCGGGTCACTAAAATGCTGATAGGCCCTAACGAAATCATAAACGGTGAAATAATCCTTACCCTCGAACAAGCGAGTGCCGCGTCCGATAATCTGCTTGAACTCAATCATCGAATTGATAGGGCGCAACAACACAATATTCCGGACGTTTCGGGCATCCACGCCTGTGGAGAGTTTGTGAGAGGTTGTGAGAATAGTGGGAATCCGTTTCTCGTTATCCTGAAAAGTTTTGAGATGCATATTTCCAATCTCGCCATCATCAGCCGTGACTCGGACGCAGTAGTTCGGATCCGCACTAATTTTCATCTGGTTGATGAGGTCTCGGATTGCCAGGGCGTGGTCTTGGGTGGCGCAGAAAACTAGGGTTTTTTCGTTCTGATCGAGACTTTCCATCAGCAGTCTGACCCGATATTTTTCCCGTTCCTCAATCTCAATGATGCGGTTAAAGTCGGATTCGGTGTAGAGTCGGCCTTCCTCGGCTTCCCCTTCAATCAGAGTATCTTCCGCAGTGTAGATATATTCATCCAGAGTCGTCTCAATCTGCTGGACTTTAAAGGGCGTCAAAAATCCATCGTTGATTCCATCTTTGAGCGAGTAGGTGTAGACGGGTTCGCCAAAGTAAGCGTAGGTGTCGGCATTGTAGGTTCGTTTGGGGGTGGCGGTGAGTCCTAACTGAACTGCTGGGGCGAAGTAGTCTAGGATGCCGCGCCAGGTGCTTTCGTCGTTCGCGCCCCCTCGGTGGCACTCATCAATGATGATGAAGTCGAAAAAGTCCGGTGGGTAGTCGCCAAAGTAGGCGGTAGGGTTTCCTTCGGCATCTTTCCTGCTCATGAAGGTTTGGAAGATGGTGAAAAAGATGCTGCCATTTTTGGGGACTCTGCCTCGCTTGCGGATTTCATCGGGGTCGATACGAACCAGAGCACCATCTTCGGAAAAGGCTGAGAATGAGTTAAATGCTTGGTTTGCCAGAATGTTGCGATCGGCCAGGAACAGGATGCGGGGACGGCGGGTGGGTTGGCGGCTGAGGTTCCATCGGCTTTGGAACAGTTTCCATGCCAGTTGGAAGGCGATGAAGGTTTTCCCGGTTCCCGTCGCCATCGTCAGCAGAATCCGGTCCCGTCCCGCTGCGATCGCCTCTAAAACCTGGGTGATGGCGTTGTGCTGATAATAGCGCGCCTCCCATGAGCCCCTTCTCTCCTCGAATGGGATGACTGCGAAGCGATCGCGCCACTCGTTGGCTTTGGAGAATGTCGCCTCCCACAATTCATCCGGGCTGGGATACTCGCTGATATAACCTTCTGCGCCGGTGAGCATATCAATTTGATAGATGCCCATCCCGTTGGTGGAATAGGCGAACCGAATTTGTAGCTTTTCGGCATATTTCTTAGCCTGTCCCACTCCTTCTGTATCTCTTAACTCCCGCTTTTTGGCTTC
This sequence comes from Laspinema sp. D2d, assembly GCF_025370755.1. Taxonomy (GTDB): domain Bacteria; phylum Cyanobacteriota; class Cyanobacteriia; order Cyanobacteriales; family Laspinemataceae; genus Laspinema. The sequence goes on from NZ_JAMXFC010000020.1 coordinate 15,717, forward strand.
AATCACGGCAAGTTTTTGATTGCGATAGACCAAGACATAATCAGCATATTCCGATTTGGCCCGTTTCCCATCACCCACCAGGCGACCGTTAGTGATGCGTTGCTCTCGACTAATCCGGCTATCGGGAACCACTCCCCAGCCTGCGGCTTTGAGGGCGGGGTCAATCAGTTCGGCACGGGTCTCAGCTTCGTTCATAATTGTGATTAGGGGGAAGGAATAACCTGAATCAAACCAGTGTGAAAAGCAGTGTCGTAAGTCAGAATCGGTAAATTTTCTAATTCTGCCTGAGCCATGAGCATTCGGTCAAATGGATCTCGATGGGAAATGGGTAGACTTCCGGCCCTCAATGCGTGAGTGGCAGTGATGGAGAGTTCGATGAACTTCGCTTGCTGTAAAATGCCCTGATAATTATCAACCAAGGGTTTTGCTTCCGGGAGTTTGCCGATGCGGGATTTCGTGGCAATTTCCCAAGCAGAGGCGCTGCTAACCAGAATATGATAGTTGGGGTTAGGAATGATATCTCGGCACTCTGGATTAAGTTTGGGGTCATTAAAAAGCCACCAAGTTAGGATATGAGTATCGAGGAGATAGCTTATTCCCATCGCTGCAATTCTTCTTCTGGTAAAGGTTCAAAAAAAGCGTCTGAGAGTTTTCCGGTGAGTAAACCCGGGGTGCGCGCTTCCGCTTCGTTAACGGTCAGAGTTGCAGTTTTTTCTTGATTTAAACCTAAACGGAAGTAGTGAATTAGGTCATAAATTTCGGCAAGTTTCTCTTCTGGAATATCTTGTAGTTCTTGGATAATTTTTTGGATTAACATAAATTCTCCCGGTTTCAAGGATACAATAAATTTTTATGCACCAATCTCCTTAGACGTGTCTGTTACTTCTTTAGGCGTGTCGCTCGTGAGTTCTCCGGTGAATGCTTTTTCTAAAATAGACTGTTTCAGTTCTTTGAGGGCTTCGAGTTTGCGTTGGTAGATGGATTTTAGGCGTTGGGTTTCAGCTTTTAAGTCATCTAGCTTTTTAATTACATTTTTCTGTTCAGCTAAAGGCGGCATTGCAATCACCAGATCTGATATTGCCTTATTACTGAGGTTTTGCATCGTCGCTCCTGTGGAAAGTTCTTCTAACTGATTTCTGTATATTGCAGATCTAAATAAGTGAGCCAGAAAATCTGAATTGACGCCTTCAAAGGTTTTAATAAAAAAAGAACCACTTCCACAAAGCCATCCCGATTGTTCTTCTCTTACAACTGCACAACGTCCGATCTCACCTCTTCTGCCTATGACAATGTTGTTTTTACTCAAAACATAAGATTGTAATCGTTCTATTACATCTGGGCTTACAGTTTTATTAAAATTCGGAACAATTTCATCATTTTCAATATTTGCAGGATTAATTAATGGAATACCATTAGCAATATAATCAGCCTTGTGCAAGAGCGAGCCGAAAGGGCCAGTAAAAACTTTTCCACCAATTTCGGTTAGTTTCTTCTCAACCCACCCCTCACCTTTCTGCGTAAAAACGGCATTGAGATAACTCTCAAACAGTTCGCGGGCGTTGGCGAGGTTCTTCTCGGTGTTGGCGATCGCCGCATTAATCCCCTCAAACGCCTCATCCAAAATCGCCACAATCCGCTTCTGTTCGGGGAGGGGGGGCAAAGGTATTTGTAAAGATTGTAAAAACGGTACTTTTACACCCTGTACAGTGGCTCCTGTACCTGCATTTACGATTAAATGTGATATATTTTTAAGCCACCAAAATAAATATTTAACTTTTATTTTATTAGTATCTTTGGGAATAATACTTCTTAAGTCTTGATTGATAGCAGTATCTTGAGCCAGTATACAAACTTTACCTAATCCTACTCGCGTAGCAATAACAACATTTCCTTTGGGTATTACATTAGTTGAACTATTTTTTACAGCTTCTTCTGTTATTTGGCATTCTGTTTTAGAAATAACTTCACTTTTCATGTCTCGAACAGTAGCCCAGAATATATCTCCCGTATAAAATTCTTTGTTAGTTTTAGATGGAGTCCCACCTCCAACAAGATAACAAACATCTCCAAGATTTTTTGTTTCCCACATTTTCATCCCAACATCCCCCCAATACCTGCTAAAATTTCTGCGCTTTCCTCATCCAAAGCCGCAATCTCATCTAAAATTTTCTGCGGGTCTCTCAACGCTATTTCCTCTGCCTTATTCGGATTCTTCACCGACAAATCGCAAGTTTCCCAATCAATATCCGCCACATCCACAGACCAAGACTTTTCCGAATCAGTAAACGTCGCTTGTAACTCCACAAACTCTCGCAAGTCTTCATCATTAAGCGCGTTAGTCTTGCCCATATTCCGCCCCGGGTCTAGCTGGTAGTACCAAACTTTCCGAGTCGCCATTCCCTCAATTGGAGATTTTGCCTGGGAAAATAAAGGCATTCCCTGGACCGAATCGGAGTGATTACCCTTATCAAAAAACAGCACCACCGTTTTGACTCCGGCCCCGATAAATGTGCCACCGGGACAATCTAAAATACTATGCAAATTGCAACTACTCAAAAGCTCTTGCCGTAAGGCACGAGAGGCATTATCCGAATTCGAGAGGAACGTATTTTTAATAACGATCGCAGCCCGTCCGCCAACCTTGAGAATTTTGATAAAGTGCTGCAAAAATAGAAACGCAGTCTCTCCGGTTTTAATCGGAAAGTTCTGCTGTACTTCCTTCCGTTCCTTGCCTCCAAATGGCGGGTTAGCAAAAATTACATCAAAGCGGTCCTTATCCTGAATGTCGCTGATATTTTCAGTCAGAGTATTGGTGTGAATAATATTCGGTGCATCCACGCCATGCAGAATCAGGTTCATGATGGCAATGACATAAGCGAGGCTCTTTTTCTCCTTGCCAAACAGGGTCCCGGTTTGGAGTAGCTCAAGCTGTTGGGTGGTGAGTTTGCCTTGGCGCAAGTAGTCGTAACTTTCGCACAAAAACCCAGCCGAACCGCAAGCACCGTCATAGATGCGCTCTCCAATCTTGGGTTTGACCACTTTAATCATGGCCCGAATCAGGGGACGCGGCGTGTAATATTCTCCGCCATTACGTCCGGCGTTCCCCATATTCTTGATTTTGGTTTCGTAGAGATGGGATAACTCGTGCTTCTCCTGCTGAGTCTGAAACCGTAACTCATCTATCCGTTCCAGGGCCTCCCGCAGACTGTAGCCGCTTTGGAATTTGTTCTTAATTTCCCCAAAAATCTCACCGATTTTATATTCGATAGTGTCGGAACTGGCGGCCCGTTGTTTGAACCCTTGCAGGTGGGGAAACAGAACATTATTAACATATTGAATCAAATCATCGCCAGTTAAAAAATTGTTGCGGTCAATCTCTCCACTGGGCAACTTCGGCACCGCCCAATAAGACCAGCGATAGCGTTCGTCCAAAATGAACTCATAAGACTTACCTCTGAGCTCGGCTTCCATCGCCCGTTCCTGTTCCAAGTCATCCAGATACTTCAGAAACAGCAGCCAAGAAGTTTGCTCGGTGTAATCGAGTTCGGTCCCACAACCGGCCTCTTTCCAAAGGACATCATCAATATTTTTAAAAGTCTGCTCAAACATTCAATCTGTAAGATTACTTATAGTGGTTTGGTTAGATATCAGCCGGTTTGGGTCGTAACGTTAATCTCTAAAATAAGCCTCCCACAAATCAGCAGTTCACTCACATATCTGCCGCAACTGCAACTCAATTGAGGCCATTCTTTGAGTAAACGCATGATACTCTCAATCAGGTATGATGTTAAAACGCTGAAACGCTTATATAGTAAATGGCTCAGGCGGGATTTGAACCTGCGACCTTGGGCTTATGAGTCCCCTGCTCTAACCTACTGAGCTACTGAGCCTTGGTGTTTTTTCACCTTTATTACTGTAGCACAATTTTTAAATTTGTCTAGCCCTTTTGAAAAAAAATTTTATGATTCCGGAATCCCTGGATTTTCGTGGGTTTGGAGGTCTGAGGGAAGGGGAGTGGGACTTAGGGATAGCGGGACCGATCGCCTCGAACCGTCAGACCCCCACCGGCATAGTTCGTGTAGGACCCTGGAGATCCCCCCAAGTGAAAAGGCTACTCATCACTACTGCTGCTGATACTGCTACTACTTTGCACCGGGCGAAACGGAGTTAAAAAATTTAGGAAGGGGAATAAACTGCGGGATTGCACCCACAAGCGCCCGGTGCCTTGAAAGCGACAGACTAACCCTTCCCCACCCAGAATACCCGTTTTTAATCCCCGGAAGGATAATCCGCCTAAGACTTCAAGTCGATAGTTGAGGGTATCTTCAAAGGCAACAATATAACTGGTGTCTACAATATAATCCCCGGCGATGGGAATTTCTACGATAGCACCATAGGAGTTGAACCACAAATCTCCCGCGCCGGTTGCTCGGACTAAAAATAATGATTCTCCACTAAAAAAGCCTTTAAATCCTTGAAATTGGGTGTCAATTACCACCGTAGGACTGGAGGCGAGAAATCCCGAGGATTGAATGAATAAACTATTCCCTTGTAACTGATAATGTTGAATATCTCCTGGAACTGCCGGACATACAAATAATTGGCCTGCTTTTCTTTCGGCGGTAAATTCGGTAATAAATAAAGATTCTCCACTCACCATGCGGCCTAACCCTTTGAGCAGTCCCCCTTGAATTTTGGATTTCATTTTAATACAGGTATCCATTGCCGCCATTGCTCCGGATTCCACTAATACGGTTTGGTCCGGCTGCAAGTCAAAACGTAAGGAGGCATAGGAAGGTGAATGTTCAATTTCATAGGCAATAGGACGGCTCATGTTTATCTCCTTCAAGGCCATTAAAAAAAATTAATCTATTTAGTGCGCGGGGATAACTGAGACCCGATCAATTGACCGAATGCTTGGGGATTATGGGTTTGACAAAAGAGACGACCTCTGCCTTTAAACCGGCAAACTACCCCTTCTCCACTGAGCCACGCGCTCACCCAGTTGCTTCCGGGGGGTTTGGTGATTTCAAAGGTTAAGGTCTTTTCAAAGGCTACAATATGGCCGGTATCTACGATATATTCTCCTTCTACAAGGATTTCATAAATGGCCCCAAAGGAACTAAGAAGCAGGTCACCGCGACCACTGATATCGAGCCAAAAGAAACTTTCTCCGGAGAAGAAGGATTTAAAGCCTTGAACGCCGATATCTAGGATGACTTGAGCGCTACAGGCAAGGTAAGAGGTGGCTTGGACAATTAAGCCGGTTTCTCGTAGTTTATAATGGAAAATATCTCCTAACATTTTTGGGGATAGGAAGATTTCGCCGCCGGTGGAAGGTGCCCGAAAGACGCTTAAAAATAAGGATTCACCGGCAATGGTGCGTTTGAGTCCGCCTAAGATGCCGCCGCCTTTGCCTCGGCGTAGGGTGGTGCTGACTTGCATATCGCCGTTCATGGCAATCATAGAACCGGCTTCGGCTAAGATATCTTCACCAGGTTTGAGGGTGAGATGAGCGATCGCACAGTCGGGTTGATGTAAGATATTAACGTTCATGGTTGTCTAGGCATTCCCGCTGAAATTACCGAAATTGGGGGTTTAAAAATTTGACTAAGCCTTCTACACTTCGCGATTGTAAGTAAATGATTCCTTGCCCTTTTAAGCGGTTGACAAATCCTTCGCCGGATGATACGGAACTCAATAAGCCACCGGACAAGGAAATTCCCATTTTAATGGTCGGTTCGTAGGCGACTAAATGACCATTATCAACGATGAATTCACCGTTAATTCGTTTGGGAGTCAATCCACCATACGCGCCGAAAAATACGCGCCCAGTGCCCGTTAATTTGAGTTTAAACAGTCCCTCCCGGGCGAACCAACTGGCAAATCCTGCCCAACCGAGGGTGATTTTTATGCCAGGGGTATGAGCAATATAAGCCCCGGGTTGCAAGCAGATACTCGACTGGGTGAGTTCAATGCAAGCGATGTCCCCTATACTGGCTTGACTGAGGACGACTTCTAACGGGTGAGGGGTGGGATTACGAAAGATGTTAACGAGTAAACTTTCTCCGCCAAACCATTTTTTTAATAAACCGGAGAAGAACCCGCCAGAAAATTGGGTTTTCATGACAATTCGGCTATCCATCGAGATGGCGGCCCCAGGTTCGGTGGTGATGGATTCACCGGGACTGAGGGTGACAAATAGGGTGGCAAAGGAGGGTTTATAACGAATCTCATATTCCACGGTAAAACTCGGTTGTTTCTCAGGGGGATGGTTATTTACCAGTGTGGCAAGATTTAGGGGCAAGTTTCGATTCCTTAACAAAAAGCAAAATATCTCCGGAAGGGGAGGTTACGAGGGGTTCAGGGTAGCTGTCACGTAACAAATTATTTGTCATCTTAACAAATTAATGTCGTCGAGATTTTATGGTCTTAAATCCTTATGGGATAAGCATTTCAGGAATTTGGCTGTCAATCTACTGACCTAACTTGCTTTAACAAATTAAATGTTATTTTATAAAAATTTAACAAATTACTTGTCGCTTTAGAGGATTTGGATATTTTTTACATTTAACAAATTAGCTGTCGTTTTATCATTAATTTAACAAATTAAGCGTCGTTTTATTGCAGTTAGGCGCTATTTTCTTTGAGCCAAGGATATAATCTTGATTATGTAGTCAACTCCTTGAGTGATGATTATGGGAGAAACTGATTCTGATTCCCTGGATACTACCGTCCAATCTGTAGAGTGCGATGAAAAACTCGCTCGATTTCTAAAAGAGGAAGACATCGACACAGCAGTGAGTCCTATCCTTTACCCTTTGCTGGATGAAGAAGCTAAACTCACGATGGAGGTGCTGGAGAGTCTCCGGGAACCTTGCGATCGCGCCACTTATGGTGAAAAGCTTCGCCAATCCGCTGAAAAGCTGGGCAAATCAGTACGCACGGTTCAGCGTCTGGTGAAAAAGTACGAGGAAAAAGGTCTGGCTGCGATTACCGCAACCGAGCGATCAGATAAAGGGCACTACCGCATTGACCGGGAATGGCAGGAGTTTATCCTCAAAACCTATAAGGAGGGAAACTCTGGCAGCAAGAAAATGACGATCGCCCAGGTGGCGATCCGGGTACAGGCTAGAGCGGACCAACTTGGACTCGATCAGTATCCCAGTCACATGAGTGTCTACCGATTGCTCAATCCAATCTTAGAACGACAACAGCAGAAACAAAAAATTCGCAATACTGGCTGGAAGGGAGGGCGACTGTCCCACAAAACCCGTGATGGAAACCAGCTTGATATTCAACATAGTAACCAAGTCTGGCAGTGCGACCATACCAAATTGGACATCATGTTGGTCGATCGCAATGGTGAAATTTTAGGGCGTCCTTGGCTAACCAAAATTACTGACAGCTACTCGCGCTGCATTATGGGAATTCATTTGGGTTTTGATGCTCCCAGTTCTCAAGTGGTGTCTTTGGCTTTGCGTCATGCCATTTTACCCAAGAAGTACGATTCCCAGTTCACTCTTTCCTGTGAGTGGGGCACCTACGGAGTCCCGGAACATCTATTTACCGATGGCGGTAAGGATTTCAAATCGGAACATTTAAAGCAAATTGCCTTTCAACTGGGCTTCTCTAATCATTTACGCGATCGCCCCTCAGAAGGTGGGATTGAAGAACGAAGTTTCGGCACCCTCAATACTGCCTTTCTCTCTGGATTCTTAGGATACCTGGGTTCAAACGTGCAGCAGCGTCCGGAAACAGCAGAGGCAGAAGCTTGTATGAGTTTGTTAGAACTGCATCGGCTACTGGTCCGCTATATTGTTGATAACTACAATCAACGCATTGACGCTCGCAGTGGCGACCAAACCCGCTTTCAGCGATGGCAAGCAGGACTGGTAAAGCTGCCTGAATTGATTCAGGAGCGGCAATTGGATATCTGTCTGAAGAAACAGACTCGGCGTACTATCTACCGAGGTGGGGGTATCAAGTTTCAGAATCTACTCTACCGGGGAAGTTCATTGGCTGCTTATGCGGGTGAAACCGCGATTGTGCGGTTCGACCCCAGAGATATTACGACGATTTGGGTGTACCACTTACAGAAAGGTAAAGAGGTGTATTTAGCTGCCGCTCACGCGCTGGACTTGGAAATGGAGGAGCTTTCTGAGGAAGAAGCCAAAGCTGCCAGCCGCAAAATTCGCAACACTGCCAAGACAATGAGCAATCAATCTATTTTGGCAGAAGTCCGCGATCGCGATGTCTTTATTAAAGACAAGGAAAAAACCCGAAAAGAGCGTAAGAAGAAAGAGCAGAATCGGGTTCATCCAGTTTATAAAGCCCCGAAAACTCCTGAGCCTGAAGTAGTCGAATCCTCTCCGGAACTGGATGAGCCAAAGCCTCAGCCCAAGCGTCGGCGAATTTTTAATTATGACGAACTTCGTCAGGAATACGAGGAATAGCTTTCTGCTTTTTTGCGCTAGTTAACAGGCTTTCAGTGGTTTCTGAACCGTTAGAATAAAAGGTATTAATTCATGAAAGGTAACGATGATTTACTGCCGTGGGTGCAGAACTTGTGGGGAAAGGAACCAATTCCCGATGAAATGCAGCCTGCGATCAAGCGACTGATTACGCCCCAGATCGTCGAACGGGAACTGATGGCCTTAATCCACGAATGGCTTGATTTTCAGCGGCTTTCCAAGCAACCGGGTCGGATTGTTGCCCCTCCCCGCACGGGGAAGTCTATCAGTTGTGATGTTTATAAGTTACTGAACAAGCCGCATCGTGCTAATGGTCGTCAGCGGGTGATTCCGGTGTTATATCTTCAGGTTCCAGGGAATTGCTCACCAGGAGAATTGCTCACTTTAATTCTGGAACAACTTAATTATGGAGCAAGCACAGGCACAACAACTGCTCTGCGTCAGCGCGTTTTAAGGGTGCTAAAAGAATATAAGGTTGAAATGTTGATTATTGATGAAGCCAATTTTTTAAAGTTAAATACTTTTTCGGAAATTGCCCGAATTTATGACTTGGTGAGGCTTTCGATAATTTTGGTCGGGACGGATGAACTGGATAGTCTAATCAAACGAAATGAGTACGTTCACGATCGCTTTATTGAATGCTATCGTTTCGGAATTTTGTCACGGCAAGAGTTCCGAGACCTTGTACAAGTGTGGGAAGAAGAGATCATTCAGCTTCCCGTTCCCTCAAATCTTACCCAAGAGCAAACCCTGATGAAGCTATACGAAAAAACTGGGGGCAAGATTGGGCTATTAGATCGCGTGATGCGGAAAGCTGGTCTTTTGGCATTGAAGCAAGGAGCGAAAAAAATTGATAAAGAAATTTTAAATGAGGTTTTAGGACGGTTTGAATGATGGTAGAAGATAATGAAAGCCCCTGGTTTTTTGAAGTCACACCCTTTGCTGGAGAAAGTCTTAGCCATTTTCTGGGGCGATTCCGGCGAGAGAACTATTTAACTCCGGCAGGGTTGGGACAGTTAACGGGGTTGGGAGCAAAGATAGGGCGATGGGAGAAGTTTTATCTCAATCCGTTTCCAGCGCCGGAGGAGTGGCAAGCTTTGGCGAGTGTGGTGGGGGTGGAGGTCGATCGCCTGCTGGAGATGCTACCGCCAAAGGGGGTGACGCTGAAACCCAAACCGATTATGCTCTGTGGTGCTTGTTATGGGGAGGCTCCCTATCACCGGATCCAGTGGCAGTTTAAGGAGAATTTCGGGTGCGCTCGCCACCCGTTGCGTTTACTATCGAAATGCACGAACTGCGGTACGCCGTTTCCGATTCCGGCGTTATGGCAGCAGGGAGAGTGCCTGCGCTGTTTTATGCCGTTTGCAACGATGGCGAAGCGTCAGAAGTCTCTTTAGCAGAGCAGTAACAAGTTTTCTCAGTATAATAAGAAAATCATTGACGAATTTTTCTATTTATGCTGGATACATTTAGCCTTGCAACAAAAGCCTCTCAGGTGCGTTTTGGGCTGGCATCTATGTCACTCTTGGTTGCGCTTGCTGCACAGAAGAATCGGATCCTACCGGAACCCGTTAGTAATGCAGCAAAGTTGGGGTTGGAATGGCATTATAAATTTGGCGGCGGTAAAAATATTGGCTTGGCAAAAGCGATCGCCTCCAGAAAAGCGCTCACTCACGAACAGATTGAAGCGATCGCTGATTTTTTTGAAACCTTTGAGCCGGATCGGAAGGATCCGGGTTGGATGAACCATGATAATCCGTCACCGGATTGGATTTTATGGCTGCTCATGGGTGGGGACGTGGCGTGCCTGTGGAGCATGCATTACAGGGACGGCTGTTTGCATCCTAACCCGATGGCCTATAACGAACCATTCTAGATCGCCCGTGGACGGTTAAGCTGGGAGTAAGTTTTTAACGAGTCGATTTGGGGTTGCATCCCATCCATCTCACTCGCCCTTTTCTAGCTACCCAACCATGAGCAAAGAACCTGAATCGAGAACCCGATGCGATCGCATTAACAAGAAGGGACGATTCGATTGCTGATTGAGAATGCGTCTGGTTAATCCTCACCTGTGAACTCTAACTCTTCTAGAGTAGGATGGTAGGCTCTCTATTTCCCGGAGGTTGACTTTTTACTCAAGCGCGGTACTATGGACGATGGACATTACAAGCTCATCCAGTCCCTAAGTTAAAGATGTAACATTTTATTGCTCGGGCCGATCGCCCAGGCACAGACTGGGTAATAATAATCGTTTTGCTTACCAGACGTCACCGGAAACTATCGTGATTCAAACCAGCCTCAACCGTCATATCATCGATCCCCCCCAAAGCGTGAATCCGGTTTTTGCTCGTCATGAAACCTTTCACCCTCGGTTTGGCTGGCTTAAAAAGGGTTTTGATAAAGCCAAGGAAGATTCCGGGGTATTTCTCGCTGAGGATGCGCCAGTGCGTCTCGGGGTGGGGAAAAATATGGTGCGATCAATTCGCTACTGGTGCAAGGTGTTTAAGCTGTTGGCAGAAGATCGCCCCACGGAATTCGGCTACAACCTTTTAGAAGATGACGGATGGGATCCGTTTTTGGAGGATCCGGCATCCTTGTGGTTGCTGCACTGGAATTTGCTCAAACCCCCCTGCGACGCGGCGGCATGGCATTACACTTTTAATCAGTTTCGGCGGGTGGAATTTTCCCAAAATGATTTGTTCTTGGCAGTGTCCGACTATGGACAAACCCTGAAAAAGAATATTGCCGAATCTTCAATTAATAAAGATGTTAGCTGCATTCTTCGGATGTATGTGAAACAGCGATCGCAGACGAAAGTCAGTGAAGATTCCATCGACTGTCCCTTTACTGAATTGGGATTGATTCATACTGCTGGGGACTCCAAATATTACACCTTTCGAGTGAATCAGAAGCGGAATTTACCCTCAGAAATTGTTGTTGCCGCTTGCTTGGAATATGCAGATTGGGTGGGACATGGACAGCGGACGATCGCCCTATCTCGGCTGCTTTATGATAGCGGTAGCCCCGGTATGGTATTTAAGTTGCCCGAAAGTGCCGTTTGTGATGCGATCGAACGAGTAGCGCGTCAGTGGAAGGCAGTCGCTTTATCTGAATCCGCCGGATTAATTCAATTTTCTTTTAACGAAAATCCAGAAGTCTTGGCAAAGGATATTATAGAACGGTACTACAATTTAAGACGAGGCGGAAACAACCATGACTAAATTCTTATCTAACTATTTTAGCCTCAATCGTCGGTATTCTCGTTCTATTAATATCGAGCGAGATTTGGAGCGTTCCGAAGCCTTAGCCGGATATATTATGACCGAGCGATCGCTAGATGCGCTTCACAGAATTTTAACCGGATTTGCCAACCCCGAAACCAACCGCGCTTGGACATTAACCGGCGTTTATGGCACCGGAAAATCTTCATTCGCTCAATTTCTCATTTCAGCTTGTGCAAACCAAGACAATCTCATGCGTCAGCAGGCATTAGCCCTTCTGAAATCAACCCTGGAATCCGACAGTCAGGAGTATGTGGCACTGAGTGAAATGATTCCGGAGCAAGGGTTTTTTAGAGCCGTGGTAACTGCGCAACGAGAACCATTAAGTCATACCATCGTGCGGGCGCTGCATCGCGGTGCAGAAGTGTTTTGGCACGATACGGCTCAGTCTAAAAAATCAAAAATTGCTCGGGAATTGGTCGATTTAAAAGCTGAAATTGATGCCGGAAAAACCATAAAAAGCCGAGCAATTCCTAGGTTAGTGCAAGAGGTGGCACAAGTAGCCAAAACTCCGGTATTGCTGGTTGTGGATGAGTTAGGGAAAAATTTAGAATTTGTTGCTCAGAATCAGGGTCAAGAAGATTTATATCTGTTGCAACAATTGGCAGAATTGCCCAGAGAGAGTAATTCTCAAGTTTATTTAATTGGGTTACTGCATCAATCTTTTGCTGACTATGGTGAGCGCTTATCATCGGTGCAGCGCAATGAATGGGCGAAAATTCAGGGCAGATTTGAAGATATTCCCTTTAAAGATTCGGCCCCGCAAATGATGCGGTTAATGGGGAAAGCGATAGAGCGCTCTGGGGCGGAAAAATTTGCCTGCGCGATCGCCAATCAAGCCGAAGAATGGTTTGACTTGCTCCCGAAAGAACTCACCGCAGATATTTCGCCGGAGGTGGTGAATTCGACCTATCCCTTGCATCCCGTAGCGGCCCTGGTTTTGCCGGAATTATGTACGCAATACGCCCAAAACGATCGCTCCTTATTTACATTCCTCACCAGTGCCGAACCCTATTCGTTTAATCGATATTTAGAAGAGACGCAGGTGGAGGGGATGGAACTGCCCACCCTGAAACTTGATCGCGTCTATGATTATTTTATCGAAGCCGTGGGAATGGGAATTACTTCGAGACCCAAACTGCAACGATGGATAGAAGTACAGGGTTTAATTAATGATGTGGCAAAAACCCTGGATGCTGATAGTTTGCGCGTTCTCAAAACCATCGGCACTTTAAACATTGTAACAACAACCGGCGCACTCAAAGCGACTCGTTCTCTGGTCAGTTTAGCCTTATCGAACAGCTTTGAAGAGGCGGAAAATTGGCAACGGGCGATCGATAACTTGCTGCAAAAAGGGATTGTCACTTATCGGCGGCAAGTCGATGAATTGCGGATTTGGGAAGGGTCTGATTTTAATGTAGATAGCGCCGTCGCAGATTATCTAGCAAAACAGCGATCGCCCCTGGTGGAGTTGCTCTCGGAAATCCGTCCGATGGAACCCTTGGTCGCGCAGCGGCATAGTTATCTCACCGGGACCTTGCGCTATTTTGAACGCCGCTATCTCGATGAATCCACAAATCTCTCAAAACTGTCTTGTTTGAACGAGGATGCTGATGGATTAATTGCCGATTGGTTGGGGGAAGAATTGCCTCAGCGAATCCCCACTATGACCACCGATGGCAAACCCTTAATTGTGCTATGTGCGTCCAAATTAGAAACATTGCGAATACAGGCGCGAGAATTTGCAGCACTTGAACACATTCAACTCCATGCCTCGGAATTGCAAACCGATGGCGTAGCGCGGCGAGAAGTGCGCTATCGCTTAGTTCAGGCAGAGGAATTGTTAGATGAAAGCCTCAGTCAAGCGTTTGATGTATCAGAAAATCGCAACCTCTGTTGGATTCAGGGAAAACAAGAAACCCTCACTCACGTTACCGATATCAGTGCTCGACTCTCGGATCTGTGTGACGATGTGTATCTGAAAACGCCGATTCTCTGGAACGAACTGATCAATCGTCGCGATCTGACCTCCCAAGGTGCGAAAGCCCGAATGGAACTGATTGAGGCGATGTTACAAAAGGCTGACCAAGAAAAATTGGGCTTTGAGGGATATGGCCCAGAAGTCTCAATGTATCATTCCCTATTGGGTGAACCGACGATTCATAGGTGGGAAGCTCAGGAGGAAGAATGGGGGTTTTTCCCGCCGCCACAGTATTCTGATTTATGGAGTATTTGGGAGGCGATCGAGGAGTTTTGCCTGGAAGCGAAAGAACAACAGCAGACATTAGACTTGCTTTACCAACGTTTGCAAGCACCTCCTTATGGCATGAAACAAGGTGCGATTCCGGTGTTGTTGGCAGCGGTGCTGCTTTACCATGTGGATGATGTCGGGGTGTATCAAGATGGCACCTTTATTCCCATATTAGGATTGGAGCATTTTGAGCTACTGGTGAGATATCCCGAACGCTTTGCGGTGAAATACTTTGAAGTCGTCGGACTGCGATCGCAAGTCTTTAAAGAACTGGAAGCAATTTGGGGAAAACGCAAACCCTTAAACAAATCTGGGGTTCGTAACGCGACCCTGCTCACCGTCGTCAAACCGTTATTTCAATTTGCCAAAGCATTACCCGCCTATACCACTCAAACCCAGCGCCTCAGTGGTGAAGCGTTAAGGGTTCTGCAAGCGTTAAAACGGGAACAGGAACCGGATGAACTGGTGTTTACATCGTTACCCCAAGCCTGTGGGTTGGCTGCAATTACCAGCGAAGAGGGGGAGGATGCCAATATTGCCAAAACCCTCCGCATCAAGCTGGGGGAAGCGCTGCGAGAGATTCAGACTGCCTACGATCGCTTGCTCAACGACTGTCAGACGCGCTTATACGAAGCGTTTGGCATCAGGAGTCCCGAAACCAAACTGCGGGAAGACTTGCGAGTCCGTGCCAGTTATATTGGCGGTCAATCTCTGGAACGTCGCCTAACCAGTTTTGCTCAGGCGGCAGCAGATGAGAGTAAAAGCGATCGCCAGTGGTTAGAAGCACTGGTGATGATAGTCGCCGATAAACCGGGCGAATCCTGGACCGATGAAGATGCCACCGGGTTCGAGATTAAACTCAGCGACATCGCACGACGGTTCAAGAACTTGGAAGCCTTGCAGAAAGAAGTGGCTGCCAAAGGAGAGGGATTTGATGCGCGACGGATTACCGTCACCCGTCCCGACGGCGAAGAAACCCACCGCATGGTTTGGGTTGAGCGTGAATCCGAAGGTAAAATCGAAGCCTTAGTTGAAGAAATATTGCAAAACTCGATTTTGCGAGATAATCCTCAACTCCAGCAAGCCTTTGTTGCTAAACTAACCGAAAGAGTCTTGGGAGCAACATCCCTGGAGAATATTGCTCAAATGCAGAAAACCCGTCACAATCGGAACAATGAGCAACAAACCCGTTAGACATATCCTCGGTTTATCCGGCGGCAAGGACAGCACGGCCCTTGCCATACTCCTGCACAAACAGGTACCGCAGATGGAATACTTCTTCTGCGACACCCATAAGGAGTTGCCGGAGACTTACGAGTACCTCGATCGCATCAAAGCTCGCTTAGGGATTAAAATCCACTATCTGAGCCCCAAACGAGGATTTGACCATTGGCTCGACATTCATGGCGGGTTACTCCCATCACCCAAAAAGCGCTGGTGTACGGTGATGATGAAAATCAAGCCCCTAGAGGAATTTGTCGGGGACGATGAGGCAATCAGCTACATCGGGATCCGCGCCGACGAAAACCGCGATGGTTACATCTCCACCAAACCCAATCTAAAACCCGTTTATCCCTTTAAGGAGAAGGGTCTCGTTAAAGCAGATATCCTACGTTTGCTAGAAGACAGCGGCATCGGACTCCCCGACTATTATCGGTGGCGCAGTCGTTCAGGTTGCTTTTTTTGCTTCTTTCAACGAAAATATGAATGGGTCAAGCTGGCGGAAGAACATCCGGATCTGTTTGCTCAGGCGGTTGACTACGAGCAGAATCATAGTGACGGCAGACATTACACTTGGACTGAGGGGGAGACTTTATTAGAACTACTCGACCGCCAGGAGGAAATTATTGCCAACCATGAGAAAGCAATGGCCAAGGAAACAACAAAATCAGTCTCCAATCGACCTTTAGCTGATGTCCTATCTTCAGTCTTAGATGATGAAGATGAGGATTTACCATGTTTGGCGTGTCATTTGTAAGGGACGTGGAAGCGGCAAATGAGCAGTAAGATGTAACAGTTTAAAATTTTAGTGAGGAGAAAAAAGTGATTGATGATATATCCAAGTCTTTTTTAAATACTAGCGAAACTGTATCAGATTTCTTTCAGCGTCCGGGTATTAGTTTCTACATTCCTTTATACCAACGCGAATATAGTTGGGATGAGGAAAATATAGATCAACTGATGGAAGATATATCGCAAGGGGTTGATTCTATTCTCACTGAAGGCCAAACTCTCCGCTTCTTAGGAACCATTATTTTAGTCACCCAAAAAAATTCGGATCTTACTCTTTATTCACAAGATAAAAAAGCGCGACCTACACGTATTGATACGGTAATTGATGGTCAACAAAGAATTTCAACTCTGGCATTATTAGCTTGTTTACTTTACCAAAAACTAGAAGAAAAGAAGAACCAGTTGCCCGAAAATATAAAAGAACTAGGTATGGAAGAGGCTATTGATTACTATTTAGAAATTCTTCAAGAAATATTTTCGGTTAAGCTAGGAAGGGGTTTCCCTGATCGGAAGCCAATTATCATTAGGGAATCCGATGATAGTTGGACATTGAATGGAGAAGATGATCTAAACTATAAATCTGATGTTGCTTCGTTTTTGGCATCTTTTATTCGAGTTATAGAAAAAAATAAAACAGAAGAAGAAAAATTGGATTTTCCCAAACCTCGAAAAAATACTTTGGTTGGAACTAATCTTACCCGAATGAAATCCCTACTACTAAAAAATGTTGAAAAAGCATACGAGTTAGACAACTCGGATTTTCCACCTGCATGGAAAATTTTAGAAAAAATGTCGGAGAATGACTTATGGATCTACGAAAGACCCGAGTTGGCATCTATCGTAAAAGATCATCAAGCAGATCGGATGTCAAAGGAGGTAAGGCTGGTATGCTCTCTCGTTCAGCTTTTTGCATTTTGCTCTTATCTGCTGCAACGTTGTTGTTTTACAGTGATTGAACCAGCATCAGAAACTTGGGCCTTTGATATGTTTCAATCACTCAATGCCACAGGCACACCGCTGACTGCAATTGAGACATTTAAGCCGCTCGTCGTAAATCATGTTAATTCAAATGGCACAACATTATTTAAAGATTCAAGATCTGAAAAATATTTTGCGAAAGTGGATAAACTATTTAGTCGATTACGGACTGCGGCCAGTAAAAATAAGCGAACTAACGAGTATTTAACACTATTTGGTACGACTTATGATGGTGATAATAAACCATCCAGACAGTTCAGCAAGCAAAGGAAGTGGTTGATAGAAAAATACGAACAATGTATTTTACCAGAAAAAAAAGAAGAGTTTATCCGTCGTATGGCTGATGTGGCAACATATTGGGGAGAAATTATAAAACCGCAGCAAATACCAGATTTCCCCA
The DNA here is from genome assembly GCF_025370755.1 of Laspinema sp. D2d. Lineage (GTDB taxonomy): Bacteria > Cyanobacteriota > Cyanobacteriia > Cyanobacteriales > Laspinemataceae > Laspinema. The sequence goes on from NZ_JAMXFC010000020.1 coordinate 33,114, forward strand.
AAATAGAGACAGTGGAAGGAGCAGAGAGAAAACTAGCAACACTTTGCGTGATATACCTTCAAGACGCTGGACACAAAATGGCCCACTCAATCCTCAGTCGCTTCTATGCTATGGCGATCCGTGAAAAAGAAAATGGAGAGCAAGAATTTGTTTCTGCTTGTAAAGCAGTTGCAGCCTTTTTCACTCTATGGAGAGCGGCATTACCGAATACAGGTCTTGATGATGTTTATAGAAAATTGCTACGCGATCAGATGTCATGGGAACAGGGCGATGCTAAACTATCAGTCGAAGCGCTCAATATGTACTTTCTAGAAGTCCTCACACAGAAAGGAATCGGGACACAAGACGAGTGGAAAAACAAAGCTACACAGTATTTAAGATATGACAATGTAAAAACTGTTTGCAAGTTTGCCCTATTTGTCACGGCACATGATACTATTCCAGATCAACATAATCTAGGTCTGATGAAAAAAGGTAGAAAAAATTCATGCTCCTTATTAGATCCTGATCAATGGGTTTCTACTGATTTCAAAACGATTGAACACGTAGCTCCTCAAAACCCAGATGAACCTACAAACTGGGACAAACATCTGTACGAAAGTGATAATTGGCATAGAATCGGTAACTTGATATTACTGCCCACAGAAATAAATAGCTCTGCTGGGAATAAAGGGTGGATTGAGAAATGGATTTACTATCAACACTTAGCCGAAAAAGATCCGGATAAGTTAGCGAGTTTGAACGAGGAAGCTAAAAATAATGGGGTAAACTTAAACCCCTCTACTCTTGATTTGTTGAAAAACACGTCCTATAGCCATCATGTCACGCCTCTTGTAGAACTAGGAGCAAAAGGCCTATGGGATAAATCTTTGGTAGATCGAAGAACTGAGCGTATATGTGATATTTTGTGGGAACGTATGCATGAATGGCTAGAGCAAGCAACACCCACACCAAAAGTGACAAAAAAGAGAGTTACAAAAGAGAGAGAGTAAATAAATAGCTCTACTTATTTAATGATAGTTCCTTTCTTAGCAAAGGCTTACACATATTTTTTGATCGAGCAGTTCAATTGACTAGGGACAATTTCAACTATTGGTTCGGGTACAGACGATACCGAATCAAATCCAGCTCCTAGACGCGCTCTAGAGAAGCTGATTTAACTTATTGTAAATCCAATTGGTGGGAAACGCTGATATGTCATTTAGCTTTGGAGTTCAAAAAGAGCCAATTTACGGAACCTACGGGGAGTTTAGTATCGGTTCAGACGATAACCGAGTCCGCGCTCAATTTTTGTTAACAAAAATGAAACCAGGATCCGAAGGGATTTGGGAAAACTCTCTCGCTTCTCAGATGGTTCCTTGGCGGGAAGTTTTTAATATAGAAGAATTAACGTTTGATGAACTTCTCCAAAGGGATTTAGATGATTCTCGCGTTGCTCACGATCTAATACCTTATTTACTAGGAGAATCGGGGGCATTTGCCCGATTTTTTCCTCCAATTCTTGCAGTATTAGTCCCTAAAAAATCAGAAAAAACGGGAATCCAGTCTTACTACCCCGCACCGCGCCAAGTCAGTGAACTGTCAATCAGCTTTGGTGACTTATTTGATTTTGAAAAAGCTCAAATTGAAGGCTCCATTACTCCCCTAGGAGTCATCAAATATAACCGACAAAAAACTGCCTTCATTATCGTTGATGGTCAACACCGAGCAATGGCTGTATTAGCCTTACATAGACAAATCAACGATAGCTGGTCTGGGAATCCCTTTGCGGGATTTTACAATCACCTCCACCTCACGGAAAGTCAAATCAAAAATATCGAATTACCCATTTGCATTGTTTTTTTTCCCGATTTAAACGACAACAATGAACAATTTAAGCAGAAGGGAATCAGCTTGCCAGCAGTATGCCGAGAAATATTTTTAGTCGTAAATAAGAACGCCAAACCAGTCAGTCAATCCCGAGAACTTTTACTGGACGATGAAGACTTTGCAGCTAGGATGATGCGTGAAACCCTTTCCAAATTGAAAGGTCGGGGTGAGTCAGAGGCTTCAATCGCTCATATTTATTCCTTTGCTTTTGGAGATTCAGTTTCTGAAGCTCAACACCGCAAGACTGAAGTGGTAGCGGGTCAACTTGAATACACCTCTGCAGTAGCTTTGCACAAAATGCACGCAGCCGTTGCCTTTGGTGTACCCGCAGCTTTCCAGCTTGACTCCAAACAAGATATAACCGATGGCAGAAGAATCCAAAACTCAGAGCGTCCAGCGACAATTTTGGTAGGAACGGAACTACAGAAGTGGCCTACACTTTCCCGCCGTTCTGGTAGATATCATCCCCCGGAGGAAGTAGAACAAGCGGTCAAGCTATTGGGGGAAGTTTCGGATACTGTGATGCTTCCACTCTTTGATCGGTTTCGTCCGTTTGCCGTACACAACTTTGAAATGAGATCCTTACGCACTCGGTTACTGGATCCAAGTTTGAGAGCGGATCCGATTCAGTGCAAGTGTTATAGTCTGCTGTTTGAAGGGAGTGGAGTCCGAAGTGTTTTTGAAGAACATATTAAGCGGCTTCGCGAGCGGGAAGACCAACTCCAAGACGAAGGTCGATCAATTGGAGATTATGTAAAGAACCAGCTACAAGATGCTAAAACAACTGCTTCAGCACTCAATCGGTACGAAAATGATATAAAAAGCCGAACAGCCGCAAGGTTCTTTAGTATCGATCATGAGAGATTTTTCTCTGCTGAAGGCAATGAAGCCGAACGAAAAGAGTTGCTCAATCGAGCCAAGCCAATTTTTGATACAGTTTCTACACAAGCTTTCCAACTCGGATACTTGATGGCGGTTCATTCAGTCGTAGAATTGATGCTAGATAATGGTACACCCTACGATCGGCGTCTTCATGTCATTGAATTTGTTTCTAATCTGTACCTCAACGCAATGAACACCTACTTTTCATCTGGAACAGAGGTGGAGCATCGTACTCTAAAAGGTTTGGTGAATGAACCCAGAGCAAAAGTCTTCGCTCCCAATGAACTAGGTTTGCGCGGCCTTTTAGCTCAAAGTGTGAAAGAACTTAATGAAAGTCAATGGAGCTTCTTTCGCTATGCCATTTTAGAGATGGTTCACTGCAAACACGCTTATGAGACGCTTTTACATGGATTAAACACAGCTACCGATGTTTCCCTTGCTGAAGCATACAGAAGAAATTTGCCTTACTCGGTCTATGCCATGATTCAAATGCGGAACCAATACATAGAGGCGGCAGTCAATTCATCGCTGAATTCTACAGAATTTAAACAGGAGATTCAGCTTTTGCGAGCTCGCTGCCAGGGTGAAGGTAAATTTCAAGAAGAAATAGGGAATCTGATTAATCAAACAGAATCCGAAAGAACCGAAGAAGTAAAAGACAAGTGCAAAAAACATATTAAAGCCAGTTTGGGGGAATTTGCGAAAGAGGATAAGATTACTAACCGTCTACTAGCGAATCCTCCGGGGAGTGATACTCTAGACACAACGGAATAAATGTCCGATAAAGTGGTGTAGAGTAGGTTTGGGTTTGACGCTTTACTAATCCACCACAACTCCGGTAACTTTACGATTTTATTGGAGTTTCGCCCCTGCCTAGAATTACCCTTGAAGTCCCGGACGAACTTTTGGGAAAACTGAGATAACTAAAGTCACAGATAAAATTTCCTAAAAGTTAAAAAAAATTGGCGATCGGCTGCCCGAACTTCTGGCCCAATTTCTCCAACAACCGACACTCCCGGTCCATATTTATCGCTATCTCCTCAATTTTATCACCAGCGCACCCACTCCCGAAGAAATTGCCGACTTTAACCCCACAATCGAACATCTAATTATTATGCGGAAATCTGGCAATTTTCATGATTTACCCCAGGTAAATGAATCACAACTAAATCAGCGCATCACTTCCCGATTTGATTGTGCAATAGTTAAGACTTGATTTAATGGATATCCGATGACTGATTTCTATCCCATCTATCTCGACTACCATGCCACGACTCCAGTTGATTCCAGAGTGGCAGAGAAAATGCTGCATTACATGACGACAGAATTCGGTAATGCCAGCAGTATCGACCATAGTTATGGCGATCGCGCTGAAAAAGCGGTTTCTCAAGCAGCGAGTCAGGTGGCAGAATTAATCGGCGCATCTCGCAAAGAAATCGTTTTCACCTCCGGCGCAACGGAAAGCATTAATCTGGCGGTTCAAGGGACCATTTTCGCGCATACCCCCGCTACAGGTAAACCACGAATTGCCGTTTCTCCCGTAGAACATAAGGCAGTATTAGATACTTGCAATGCCTTGGCAAAAAAAGGTCTGGCCGAAATCGTTTACCTGCGGATAGACTCCCAAGGGAGACTGGATTTAGATGAGTTGGAAAAAGTCTGTACCACTGGGGTCGCTTTGCTCTGCGTTATGGCAGCCAATAACGAAATTGGCACGATTTATCCCGTTGAAGCTATTGGCAATCTGGCTAAAACTTATCATATTCCCTTTCTTTGTGATGCTTCTCAAGCCGTAGGAAAGATTCCCATCAAGTTTCAGGAATGGGGAATAACTTACCTAACGATTTCGGCCCATAAATTGTATGGTCCGAAAGGAGTCGGCGCGTTAGTGATGCCCCTAGGCTATCGTCTGGAACCGATTCTATTTGGCGGCGGACATCAACAGGGAATTCGTTCGGGGACGTTGAATGTTCCGGGAATTGTGGGGTTAGGTGAAGCCTGTCGGTTGCGGCAATTAGAAATGGCGGAAGATGAGCGGAAAATTGCAGCATTGCGGGATAAGTTGCAAGGGTTACTGCTTAAAGAAATTCCCGGGTTAGTGATTAATGGGGATATGAGCGATCGCCTATCGGGAAATTTGCATATTTCGGTTCCGGATATTCCGAACAGTGCGGTCATTTCTCGGGTGCGCGATCGCCTCGCCATCTCGACTGGTGCCGCTTGCTCCTCCGGCGTAGAAACACCCTCTCACGTTTTGCAAGGGTTAGGGTTATCTTCCCAGGTCATTGATGGCGCATTGCGAATTGGGATCGGTAAATTTACTACGGAGTCAGATATTGATCGCGCGGCTGAAATTCTGGGGAGTGCAGTAGGTGCTATTCGTGCTGTGATGGAATTTTAGAATGTTAAAAGCGAGTTCTAACTGAGAAGAATAAAAACGACAGGTTTCCAGTTAGACAGGGGTTATCTTTCTTTTCAAAGCGTCTTTTAAATCGATCGTAGGGCAACTGTAAGAACTTTCAACAGCGAATTCTTATCTCCATAACACCCCTACCTTTCCTCGTGGTGTTACTTAAGAGGGTGAAAGACTGAAGGGGTGATAAGCCCCACCCCAGGAAAGAAAGATCGCACCGTCACTCCCAAACAGCGAGTCAACACAACTCGTAAACTCCGAGCAAACCCACCCCCGATGACCCTCCGACCCATAGACAGCAACCGCCAGAGTCCGCAAGATAGAATTGATGCGCTCAGAGACCTGCCTTTGGAACCCCTGGAATACTGTCAAAAATGGGTTGAACTGTCCCCGGAGGAACGGGGATACCGGAAAGCCTGCGTGGAAGCCTTAGCGGAAGCAACAGGCTTGAGTCCGCGCACTATCGAGAATTGGGGCAAAAGTTTCGAGAAGCGCCCCGACCACATCACCCACAGTCTGCGGATGGCGGATACCCTCAACCAAATCCGCAAATTGGTCTTACCTACCGACTTACTGCAAAAATAATTTACTCGTGTTTTACGAGTAAACTTCTGGTATTGGCCGTCAAAATTGCTTAATTTGGATTCGGCCAACATTAGAAGGGATTTGCATTGGCTCCCCATCGCATTGACATTCTGCGTCAACTGCCCCTGGAACCGATGGAGTATTGCCGTCGCTGGGTACCCGACGACCCGAATCGCAACCATCGCAAAGCCTGCATCCATGCGATCGCAGCCGCCACCGGACTCAGCCCCAACACCATCAAGGATTGGGGCCATGATTTCTGCCGTCGCCCTCGCTACGTCCTCCATCTCCTGCGTCAAGCGGACCTCATCAACCAAATCCGAAAACTCGCCGCTGAGGGGGCGATCGAGCTTCCTCCAGACTTCCTTGAAGAGTAACTGGTCGCGAATCGCGACCAACTGCCCTCAAAACCCCTTGTTGTCACCAGAGGCTGACTCCTACGCTGAGAGAGAACCGCAATACTTTCAGCAATACGCTCCAATGAATTCGATTTCTACCTTTGACATTGCCAAATATCCCCTGCTGGATCTGCTCAAGGACATCAAAAACGGATGCATCCAACTCCCCGACTTTCAGCGAGATTGGATGTGGGACGATCGCCCGGTGTGCCGTTTAATTGCCAGCGTCTCCCTGGGATACCCGATTGGCGCAGTGATGATGCTGCAACAGGGAAACTATCCCCTGCAATTCAAACCCCGCCTCGTGGATGGCGTCACCTTACCGGAACCCAACCCGCCCAAATTGCTGATTCTGGATGGACAACAGCGCCTTACCACCTTATTCATGGCCCTGCTATCCGGCGAACCCGTCACCGTCAAAGAACCGAAAAGCCAGAAAGGCCACCGAAAATGGTACTACCTGGATATCTTGAAATGCCTAAGCCCCAATCTCGATCGCCGCAGTGCGATTATCGCCTTACCCCAATGCAAGCGATCGGCTCATACCTGTCTCGACTGCACTACCCCAGAAAAAGAATATCAATCCTTGCTGTTCCCCCTCTCGGAACTGTTCTCCTTTTCCGACTGGCGTAGCAGATACTCGAAATTTTGGCACTACGACCCCGCCAAACTCGAACTGATTGACGCTTTAGAACAGGAAGTCATCAAAAAATTCGAGCATTATCAAATCCCCGTCATCCAGCTACGGGACTCCCTCCCCAAAGAAGCCGTTTGCCAAGTCTTTGAAGACACCAACACTGCCGGATGCGACCTGAACTACTTTGATTTAATGAGTTCGAGCTATTGCGCGGGTGACTTCAGCCTCAGAGATGATTGGAAATTGCGCGAGTCTCGCCTAAAAACTTTCAAAGTCTTAGCCAAACTGCGAAATACCGATTTTGTGCAAGCCGTGACCCTCGTCTCCAGCTATACCCGTCGCGCTCGCGCCTTGAGCAACGGCTGGAGTGGAGATATCTTACCTGCGGTTTCTTGCAGTCGCGCCGAAGTCCTCAAACTCTCCAAAGAAGACTATCAAACCTGGGCCGATCTCGTGACCCGAGGCTTTGAGGAAGCTGCAAGGTTCCTGTATGGACTGAAACTGTTTGATGCCAGCGATATCGCCTATCCCATTCAATTAGTCGCCTTAGCTGCCATTTTCAGCGTCTTGGGAGAGCAATCGCGCAATGAACGAGTGCGATCGCAGTTAGAGCAGTGGTTTTGGTCGGGATTATTTGGGGAAATGTACACCCGATGGAGCGAAGGACGAGTCTCTTACGACATTTTGGAAGTTCCCTTATGGATTTCCAATGGCCCTGTCCCTTCCACCATCGTCAATGCCAGTTTTTCAGCCGAGAAACTGCGACGGGTACGCAAGCGGTTTGGGGCGGTCTATCAAGGGTTAACTGCTTTATTGCGACGCCAGGGAGCGATTGATTTGCATACCGGAGAGGCGATCAATGACGTGATTTACTTCGAGGAACAGATTAACTCTCACCACATTTTCCCGGTGTCCTGGTGTCGCAAACAAGGCATTGACGCTAAAGACTATAACTGCTTGCTCAACCGCACCCCCCTCTCCGCCACGACCAACAAAAAAATCAGCGCCAAACCGCCTTCGGTTTATCTGAGGGAATTTGAGGAATCCGGTATTGCCCCTTGGACACTGGATCGAATGCTGCACTCTCATGCGATCGAGCCCAAGTTCCTGTATCAAGACGACTTTGAAGGCTTCATGGCAGCCCGAACCCAAGCATTATTAGAGCTAATTGGCAAAGCAATGGGACGCAACCTCCTCCGAGAATATCTCGAACAATTGGAGGAAAATAACTTCCATCACAACAATGGTAAAAGCAACGGAATCTACTCGATAAAATAGAGGGAAGTGGTTTCCCGCTCTGTAAGCTGTCTGGGGTCATCTGTATGAGCGTAATTACGATTCAATGTCGCCTGGTTGCCAAAGAATCCAGCCTCCGCTATCTGTGGGAACTGATGGCGCAGAAAAATACACCTTTGGTGAATGAACTTCTGCAAGCAATTGTCCAACATTCCGACTTTGAAAGCTGGCTGCAAAAGGGAAGTATCCCGCAAGCCACTATCAAAGCCCTATGCGACTCACTCAAAAATGGCCCTCGTTTCAGCGGACAACCGGGACGCTTCTACACTTCAGCAATTTCCTTAGTCAGCTATAACTATAAATCCTGGTTCGCACTGCAAAAGCGGCGACAGCAAAAAATTGAGGGTAAAGAACGCTGGTTGAACCTGCTGAAAAGCGATCGGGAACTGGAAGAAGAATGCGATCGCACCTTAGAGGAGATTCGAGCCAAAGCCACGCAAATTTTAACTCAGTTTCAACCCCAGACAGAAAACGCCGAAAACGCCGAAACCCCGCCCGGGGAGGCAACCCAGAAAAAGAAGGGAAAGAAGTCTAAATCGACTCCATCCAAGGCTAAAGCGGCTTCCTTGTTTAACACTTTATTTAATGCTTATGCCCAAACCAAAGACCCTTTAGAGCGATGCGCTCTTGCCTATCTACTCAAAAATAATGGGGAAGTCAGCCTTGTGGAAGAAGATCCAGAAGCCTATCAACAGCGACGACGAAAAAAAGAAATTGAAATCGAACGCCTCAAACAACAACTGAAAAGCCGACATCCCAAAGGCCGAGATTTGACGGGAGAAAAGTGGCTGGAAACCTTAGAAAACTCCCAAAGCAAACAACCGGAAAGCGAAGCCGAAGCCGCTACATGGCAAGCAAACCTTTTAAGGAACTCTTCCCCTGTGCCGTTTCCCATCAGTTACGAAACCAACGAGGATATGACTTGGTTTAAAAATGAAGCGGGTCGCATTTGCGTTTTCTTTAACGGATTAAGCGAGCATCATTTTGAGGTGTGGTGCGATAACCGCCAACTCCATTGGTTTGAGCGCTTCTTCCAAGACCAACAAATCAAACGCCAGAGCAAAAATCAGCACTCCAGTAGCTTATTTACATTACGAAGCGGACGAATTGGATGGCAGGAATGTACGGGAGAGGGTGAAGCCTGGAACGTCCATCACTTAAAGTTGTACTGTAGCCTTGATACCCGACTCTGGACAGCAGAAGGAACCGAACAAGTTGCCCAGGAAAAAGCTGCTGAAGTTAGCAACATTTTGACCAAAACGAAAGAAAAGGACGACCTGAATGAACAACAACTGGCATTCATCAAACGAAGAGAAACGATGCTTGCCCGAATTAATACCCCCTTCCCGCGTCCCAGCAAACCTTTATATCAAGGTCAAAGCGCGATCATCGTGGGGGTCAGTTTAGGCTTAGAGAAACCCGCCACGGTTGCCGTTATTGATGTTCCAGGCGATCGCCTATTAACCTATCGCAACATCAAACAACTGCTGGGGGACCATTACCCCTTGCTTAACCGCCGCCGACAGCAACAGCGATCGCTTTCTCAGAAACGGCAGAAAGCCCAAAAACAGGGGGCAGCAAACGAGTTTGGAGACTCAGAGTTAGGGCAGTATATTGATCGCCTGGTGGCAAAAGAGATTGTGGCGATCGCTCGTACCTACCAAGCAGGGAGCATCGCCCTGCCTAAACTAACAGATATCCGGGAAATCCTCCACAGCGAAATGCAAACTCGGGTGGAAAAAAAGATACCCGGTTATAAAGAAGTCCAGGATAAATATGCCAAACAATACCGGGTGAATGTCCACCGCTGGAGTTATGGCCGCTTAATGGATGCGATCGCCGCTCAAGCGGCAAAAGTTGGCATTGTCATAGAGGTGGGGAAACAACCTTCTGACGGCAGTCCCCAGGACAAAGCTAGAGAGTTGGCGATCGCCGCTTACTGCGATCGGTCAGTAAAGTAAGCCGAGCAAAATTCGTACCTTGATAATATAATAAATAAACAACAGCGCCGCAGTTCATGCTCTTTGAGCCGCTGTACTGCGAAAATATGGGTTCGTTTGGCTGTAGAGATACAGTCTTACTTTCTGACCCTAGTAGCTGCCCGTTCGGGATGCTGCCACTTGCGATCGGATCTCATCGCCAGTGGGAAAGTTCGGTTTATAAAGCCATCTTGCTATAGATCCTTTATACCCCGACAGGTGCGCTCCCAGCAATACCGAATTAGGCCCAGGGAAGAGATGCACAACCCAAAGCCTTAATCTTGGACTTCCAGGATGCGGATTACCGCAGTGGTGGCTACACAATCACCCCCTCGGGGGAACCCATCTTTACATTTTTTTTGGCAAGGCAAAGCACGGGCAAAATCCCCAAACCTCCTGCCAAAATCCGGAATCCCTTGTCGCGTATAGGTTTAGCCGTTTGACAGGCCAACAAATACTTGCTCTTGTAGTGACAATGTTGCTACATTTTTCGGGGTTTGCCAAAACTGCTTGTGGAAACCCCAGTAGACAAGGGTTTCAGCGGGCGCGGTTTCAACACCACTCCCGCGTTGGGGTGGGTTGAAAGAAAATATTTTACAGAGGTGGAGCGATCTCACTCGCAGTTTCAACACCACTCCCGCGTTGGGGTGGGTTGAAAGGAATTGGTCCGCTCCAAGGAGGTCAAAAATATTGTGTTTCAACACCACTCCCGCGTTGGGGTGGGTTGAAAGGGAGGGCTGGCCTGACCAAGCTGGAACACACATTGAGAGTTTCAACACCACTCCCGCGTTGGGGTGGGTTGAAAGGTGTAGTTGTATGATGTGTGGCAAACAACCGTAGCAGGGTTTCAACACCACTCCCGCGTTGGGGTGGGTTGAAAGCGTGTCCAATACGGAATCCCTAAAAAGTCCGCCTTTCGGTTTCAACACCACTCCCGCGTTGGGGTGGGTTGAAAGGATTGTCTGAGCTAGAACTCCCGTTCGCAAAGTGTGTTTCAACACCACTCCCGCGTTGGGGTGGGTTGAAAGACTCCAGCCACTTGGAAGGCGAACACGACCCCATTGAAGTTTCAACACCACTCCCGCGTTGGGGTGGGTTGAAAGTTAGGAGATTTGTTCGCTACTAATCGCGGATTAAGGTGGGTTGAAAGATCGATTCTCAATTTACCCTCTTATCGTCCACTCAGTGTTTCAACACCACTCCCGTGTTGGGATGGGTTGAAAGATAGCCACATAAATAGCCTCCTCATAACTTCTGGCAGGTTTCAACATCACTTCTGGGTTGGAGTGCCTTGAAAGTGGGGGACAGAATTACTGACGGTGTAGAATAAGAATCGCTTGAAAGAAAGTATAGCGTTAGCCTTCCCATGAGAGAACTCGATCAATGGCTCGGCGACATTAATTTGTTAACGATTGGTTTTGAGGCTCGATGACATCAATTTGTTAAACTCGGCCTTCGACGACACTAATTTGTTAACAGCGACAAATAATGTGTTAAATGACAGTAGCGATCGCCTTGCTTCGGGGGGACTATGGGACAAGAAGAGGGTAAATTGAGAATCGATAACCTGCAAGAGAGGCATCTACCATGCCAAAAATTAGTCCGGCGTTCATTTTGATTTTGACTGTATTGGTGAATGGGTTTTTCTGTATGGCGATCGCCATTACGGCGGCGTCCCCAACGAGTCTGGGCATTTTGCTGGGGGTTTTAACCCTGGGATGTGGACTGTTGTGTGCCTTAACCTGTTGGTTACCCGGCGGCAGGGTGGAACGGGGTTTTTGGCTGTTTGGGGTTCTGCCTCTGATTGCGGCAGTGTCGGTGTACTTCCTGTTCGTCAGTGAGTCCCTTAATCCCGCTTTTCAGGGAAATTTAAGTGCTGCATCGGTGTTGTTGTGGGCGTTGGGCACGGGATTGCCGACGGTGTTGAGTATAGTGCAGCGGTGGCAGGGCTGGCAATCCTCGGAAATTGCAGGGCGATCGGGGTTACTGGCAGCGGTGGAAAGTGAAGCGATCGCCCGACAGCAGCAGTCGTTACAGTACGCGGTACACCGCTATTTGGTGCGCGAACCCCTCACAGAGGATATCCCCCGGTTGTGGGATGTAGAGATAAAAATTGGCAAGCATCCCAGACGGAAACTGGCACCGGAACAACGGATTCTGGAAGGGTTACAGGTGGCAGCACCCCCTCCAACAGGGGTAGAGGCATTGAATGCGTTGGCAGTGCGTGCGGACCCGGAAACGGGTACTCTGGAAGGGGGAGCGATCGCCGGAATTGTATTGATTCTCGGTGCACCGGGTTCGGGGAAAACTAGCACTTTGTTAGAATTAGCCCAAGAGTTATGCGATCGCGCCCGACATAATGAGCTGGAATCTATGCCGGTTATCCTCGATTTAGCACATTGGCTGGATCAGACCCCGTTTCTAACCTGGATTGAGGAAGAAGTTTGTCATAAGTATAACGTTAAGGGGAAGTTGGTTCGAGAATTGTTGGCCGACGATCGCTTGTTACCGCTCCTGGATGGACTAGACGAACTGGAGGGCGATCGGCAGGAACAGTGTTTAAAAGAAATTTCCCAATCCAAACGCCAAAATGGACAGGCGCTGCCCGTGGTACTCTGTACCCGGATGGATACTTACCAACAGCGCGAAACTCGTCTACGCTTGTATGCGGCAGTTGGAGTGCAACCGTTGACGATGAATCAGATTGAGAGATATCTGCTTGCCTCTCGGAGTCGGGAACTTTGGGAAAATCTCCAAACTGACCCCACCTTATTCCGATTAGCCCGAACTCCTTTATTCTTAAATCTGATGACTGTTGCCTATGAGGAAATTTTAATTCATTCCTGGAAACGGTTAAAGACGCGAGACGAACGTCAGCGCTATGTGTTTAATGCCTATATTCGGCGGCAACTGTCTCGGGAAATGGAAAAACCAATTTATACCCGCAAAACCGAACCCACGGCGGAACAAACCAAACTCTGGTTACGCTGGCTGGCAGGGGTCATGGATGAGGGGAATCAACGAATATTTTCCCCGGAATCTCTTCCTACCTTACGGTTGCAACCCACCCGAGAACAGCTACAGTATCCCCTCGCTTTGTTATGGCTATTTATTCTGGTATATGCTGGATTATTTGCCTTGATTTATGGATGGGAAGTGGGAGGAATTTATGGAATATTTTTTGCAATTATTGCCTTAAGCTGTGGGGGAATTATTGTTTTAAAAGCGCCGGATATTGAACTGGACACCACCACCCCTCGTATCCTGTGGCAGTCGGCGATCGCCTCGGTGAGTTGTTGCCTCCTGGGTTTCTTAAGTTTTCAATTCATTGGGGCAATTTTATCCGCTATCACCCCTACCGGAGGGTGGATAATGTATCTGCTTTCGGTGTTGTTTTTCATGGGTTCAACCGCCCCTATTTTAGGCTTAGTTTGTGGACTAATTACCGCCACTCCCTGGATGAAACACTTGATTGTACACCTCATTTTGTGGCGCAAAGGGGATATTCCCTGGAATTATAGCCGGTTTTTGGAATATGTCAGTCAACGGTTATTTTTACAGCGCGTTGGAGGGCAGCAGTATCGATTCCTTCATGAGTTATTACGCGATCGCCTGGGTGAGAGTTAGAACCCGTTGTTTCTGCTGTCTGCAAATGCTCGTCTGTCCTCTATTGAGGGCGATCGCTGCCTATATTTCCCAACTGTCATGCAAATGACATCCGGCTGTCATCTCGACTCCATACCCCCTCGTTAGAGTAGTTCTTAGCTATTGAAGAACCCTCGCTGTTTTCCGGTAGCTCCTGCACTCCTAAATTCCTCTCAGTCCCCACTGAGAGTTTTTTTTTGCTTGTAACTCCCCTTGCCTTAACTTTTCCATTCTTTCCCTACAATTTCACCGTTTATCATACAATTAACTTAAAGCATTTTGTACAAAACCAGGTGGATTTATGCCCGATATTGTGGATATTGCTGTGAGCAATGACTCCTTTAAAACTCTTGTCGCTGCGGTGCAGGCGGCGAATTTAGTTGAAACCTTAAAAAGTCCCGGTCCCTTCACCGTTTTTGCGCCCACGGATGCCGCCTTTGCCAAATTACCCCCGGGAACCATTCAAACCCTCTTACAAAATATTCCTCAATTAGCCCGAATTTTAACCTATCATGTCGTTTCGGGTAAATTGATGCAAGCGGATTTAGCCCAATTAAAATCCGTTACTTCCGTGGAAGGGTCCCCCATTTCTATCAATTGTTCCAGTGGATTTGAAGTCAAAAATGCCACGGTTGTTGCGGCGGATATAGAAGCCGATAATGGAGTCATTCATGTGATTGATACGGTGATTTTAATGGGATAAAATCCAGGGTGCGTCATGGGTTGACGCACCCGATACCCTTATCGATAATCCTGATTTTGGATATCCCGCAACCGGGCTTCCGGACGTTTAAATCGATCTAACTGGCTTTCAAAAAACTGACGATTTGCCATCAAATGCTTGGGATTGGGATCATCTAAGGGATAGAGTAAAGCCGTCCGTAACGCTTGAATGACAGCGGAAGTGACACAATACATCGATCGCTGGAAACTAATTCCCAACTGAATCAACATATCATCCTCACCCCGGCAATATTGGCGATAATAATCGACCAAATAAGGGGGGAGGAAATGGAGCATATCCTGCATTAATAATGTGGGGGGAATGCCAGCAGTTCCCACGGGAAAAACATCAGCATATAAAATGCCATAATGAAAGTCTTTTTGCTCATCCGGGACTTGTTTAGCTTGGGCGTTATAAGATTTAGTACCTCGGAATGGTGCAGTGCGATAAAAAACGGCTTCCACATAGGGTAAGGCGGCTTCATATAACCAGGTAAAGCCTTTAGATTTGGGGATAATTTCGTAAACTTCGCCGCGAATATGAACGTGATGGTAAATGGGACGTCCAGCGATCGCAAAGATGCCATTAACCAGGAAATTCATAGCTTCTGGAACGCTGGTGAGCTTGCCTTCATCATACAGATCGGACATTTCAAAAAAGACTGGGGCCATCACTTCCCAGAACAATCCCAAATTACTATAATACGAGAGTTGTCTCACCTGTTCTAAAAACATTTCGGGAAACAGTTTATAGAGTCCCAACATGACGGGATTGCCTTTAAAATAGGCTTTAATCGCGACATCTGCATTAGCTTTGTACTCATCACTATCCAGATAGGCATCAAATTTACCCCACCCCATATCTCTGCCATGCCACAACATGGCTCGCATACAGGCTTCAGCGAACTCCATGTTAACGCGATCATGAAACCAATGATGGAATAGCCGGGGAAGTTTCTGATTTAATTCCCCTTTTTCAATAAAGGCTAAAAGTTCCGGGTGTGCTGTTGCCTCTCCCCGCCAGATTCGCAAGTCGGCATCATCTCCGGCATAGTGATTATGCAGTTCTAAATACTCTTTCGGGAGGAAGTATTTGAAAAAGTTAAAGGGTTCTAAAAAGACTTCTTGGGCAATATAAAGCAAATCCCGCCAGTAGAAGTCCATTGGTACGGCATAGGCTTTATAAATGCCGATAATTTGCTTCAAATTTTCTGGATTGTCCGGCAACATTGCGCCACCGGCTTCTAACCGATGAATAATATCGGCAAATTCATGGGTAGAGGGGGGAAGTTGTGTTGAAGTTGCAGTTGTCATAGTTTAGATGTTTTCTGGGATAACAATCAAAAAAAGGCAATTAAGACGGATTTTTCAATGCGTTATAGGGAGTTAAAATCAGGATAACCCGAGAATTCAGGAGGGGGAGGGTCTCACTCCTTGGCTCCCACTCCTATATCCGGAATTTCTCCATTGATTTTAGGGTTTTAAAGTGTTCAATTCTTGAGCAATTGGCCCTGAATTAGAGGAGTTAATATGGGCTACCATTGCAGTAGTTGTCGGTTCGCTCCACCGGACTAACCAAGCCGGTTGAATGCCTAAAATGAAAATAGTTACAGCCAAGATTAATGCCGGAACTCGTTCAGCAAACAACACTTTAGGATAATAAGCCAATTGATTATCCAACTTTCCAAAACAGGTGCGATTGATTAAAATGGCGAAATAAACAGCGGTTAAACCCGAGGCAATAATACAAAGCAAAGTCTGCACAGGGAAGACTGAAAAACTGCCTTGAAAAACCATGAATTCAGCAATAAATCCGACTAATCCTGGAATTCCCGCACTTGCCATTCCCCCTAAAATTAGTAAGGCACTGGTGAGCGGTAATCCCCGGTTGGGATTCATTAATCCATTTAAAACATCCAGTTCGCGAGTGCCGACTTTCTGCTCAATGATGCCAACAATATAAAAGAGAATGGCGAGGATTAATCCATGACTCACCATTTGGGCGACTGCACCGAGTAAGCTCAGGGGAGTTCCGGCGGCGGCAGCTACTAAAATATAGCCCATGTGTCCGATAGAACTGTAGGCAACCATGCGTTTGATATCTTTTTGAGCGATCGCACTAAAGGCACCATACATGACGCTCACCACCCCAATAATCGCCAACCCAGGACCTACAATTGCCCAAGTTTCTGGGAACAGTTGTAACCCAAATCGGATTAACCCATAAGCCCCTAATTTAGCCAGAATTCCCCCCAGGAGAATGGCAACAGCCGGGGACGCTTCCACATAAGCATCAGGTAACCAAGTATGCAAGGGAACCAAGGGAATCTTAATCCCAAATCCGATTAACAGAATCGTGAGTAAAATCAGTTGGGAGGTTAAGGATAAATTTTCTGTAGAAATCGAGCCGATATCAAAGCTGCTCGAACCGCTTAACCAAGCCATTCCCAAAAAACCGGCTAAGATTAAAATCCCCGACAATGCGGTATAAATTAGAAATTTCATCGCGGCATAACCGCGTTTTTGACCGCCCCAAATCCCAATTAAGAGGTAAAGCGGAATGAGTTCTAATTCATAAAATAGCACAAATAATAACAAGTTTTGTGCGACAAAGGCCCCGGTAATTCCAGCATTCACGAGGAAAATCATGGGATAATATAACCGAGGACGTTCCACCGTTTCACCTCGCCCATAAATGGCAATGCAATTGAGAAATGCACTTAAGGCAAGCAGGGGAAAAGATAACCCATCAATGCCTAATTTATAGCTGAGTCCTAACTGGGGAATCCAAGGTAAATATTCTTGAAATTGCATTCCTGGGGAGACTAAATCAAACTGGGTGGCGATCGCCACTGTCCAAGCCAGAATCCCCAAGGCGACGGCTAGGGCAATATTTCGCAATTGCGTAGGTGACCCCTTGGACGGCCAAAATCCAATGAGTGCTGCACCGAAAAGGGGCAATCCAATTAATAGACTCAGCATGGCGTTATCCTTTCTAGCTCCTCAAACATGAATGAACAATGGAAGCACCGAGGCGGGTGGAGTTTAATTCACTAACTCAACTTTTCCCGTATCCAAATCGTAGTAACCGCCGACTACTTTTAATTTTCCTTGGGCGATTAAATCAGAAATCACGGGAGATTTTTTCAACTCATTAACTTGCCAAGAAACATTAGCTTTGACCGCATTTGCTAAGGGGTCACCATTTTGTTCTTGAATCGTTGCCAGTGCCGGTGCGATCGCGGCCACTAATCGGCCAATTTGACCGGGAAATTCACCCCCTTTCAGGGCCGCTGCGACCGCACCACAGCGTTCATGTCCCAATATCATGACTACCTTGCAACCCAAAACAGCGGTCCCAAATTCCAAACTCCCAGTTTCCTCGGGACTCACCAAATTTCCCGCTTGGCGGACCACAAATAAATCCCCAAATCCCTGATCAAAAATAATCTCAACCGGGACTCGTGAATCTGCACAACTTAAAAGTGATGCAAAGGGAGCTTGATGTTCTGCGATTTCTGCCATTCGGTCAAAACTTTGGTGAGGATTGACGCGTTTTTCGGTAACAAACCGTTGATTGCCTTCAATTAACAGAGTTAAGGCATCATCGGGGGATAAGTTGTTAGGAACCTCCGGGGCTTCATTCGCCAGTATTTTAGAGGAAGAACCCGAGGAGAGGGTCGCTGTAACGGCGCTAGTCCCCAGGACTGCTGCCCCAAATTTGAGTAAATTGCGCCGGGAAATTTGAGTAGAGTTGATCACTTTTTCCATGAATTTGTTCGGTTGAGTTGGCACCCGCTCAAGCTGACAGGTGTAAAGGGGTGGATAGACTAGAAATTATGAGGCGATGCCCTTGCTTAAAGTTCAAAAACTCAGGGTTAAGCCTCATCCTTCTAAGAAACTTTGGACATCCTATTGTACCAAACAGGTTAATTGAAAATTAAGAAAATTTTCGACAAAGACGGCCAAGCGAGCAACATCCCTAATACCGCAATCCCAAACAGAATCGTTAAGGCATAAAATTGGGTTTGTCCCGAAACATTGTACTTTAATCCCTGGCCGCTAAACAGGGTAAATAACCCTACTAAATTAACCAATCCATCCACAATATAGCGGTCAAACCAAAATACCATCTGGGAAACTAACCCTACGGCAAATACAATGGTCAGTTTGTACAACTTGGCGGTATAAAAATCATACGCAAAAAAGTCTTGGACGGATTGAGGACCAAATTTTACGGGTTTGGAAATGCGATCGCTCAGATAAATAAAGGTAGCCAATCCACCCCCAACTATGGTCGATCCAATCAAAGCACCCGCCACGGGAACATTCAGGTTCGCCCAATCCGGTAGCAGATTCCATTCCATCAAAATTAAGGGAATATGCAAAGTCACCCCCATTAAAATGATCATGGGGATAATCATCGGCCAATGCACTTCCGGCGATCGCACCGTCATCGGTTTTGGCTGGCCCGCAAAAATTAATCCGAACTCCCGCATCACACTAAATGCCGTTAATCCATTCACCACCACCAACACGCCCACCAACTCCGGATGCGCTTGCCACAGATTCTGGGCCATTGTGAGCAAGGACCAGAATCCGCCAAAGGGAGGGAGTGCAACTAAACCCGCCACTCCCACAAGAAATGCCAGCCCAGAAATGGGACGCCGAGACCACAGTCCCCCATACTGCGTGAGGTCTTGGGTAATCGTATTCCAGATAAGTCCCCCCGTACAGGTAACGAGAAGTGCCATCGCCACCGCGTGAGAGAGGAGCAACATGAGAGCCGTTTGAGTCTCACCTGTACCCACGGCGATAAACACCAAACCCATGTAGGCACTCACAGAGTAAGAGAGCGATCGCTTGATATCAATTTGAGCAATGGCGATCGCAGAAGCCCCGACTGCTGTCACCGCCCCAATATAAATCGCCGTCGTCGTGGCAATCTCTGACAACGCCAACACCGGCTGTAATTTAATCAACACCCAGGCCCCAGTCGCCACCACCACGGAATTCCGCAAAATCGTACTGGGAACCGGCCCCTCCATCGCCTCATCCAACCACAGATGCAAGGGAAACTGTGCACATTTCCCCAACGGTCCCGCCAGTAACGCTAACCCTAACAACGTAGCAACTTTAGGATCTAAATCCGCAGTTTGCGCCCATTGTGCTAATTCATCAAAATTCCAGGTTCCTGCTAAGGGTAATAAAGCAACTACCCCCATGAGCATGATTAAATCTCCCACCCGTTTTGTTAAAAAAGCATCTCTTGCACCCGTCACGACCAACGGTTGAGAGAACCACAATCCTACTAATAAATAAGTGCCCAGGGTGAGGACTTCTAAAATGACATAGCTGAAAAATAAAGAATTGCACAAGATCAGGGCGCAAATTCCCGCTTCAAATACGCCCAACATGGCATAGAAGCGCCCCCAACCCCAGTCCATTTCCATATATCCCACGGCAAAAATTTGCGCCAGCAAATTCAATCCCGTGACTAATGCCATTGCACCCACGGTCAATGCGGATATTTTTAAATCTACCGTTAGGGTTAACCCTGCCGCATCCAACCAAGTCCAAGATAGCTGTTGCGCCGGTTGATTCCAGGTTGCCGGTAACGCAAACAAACTATGAACAAAAGCTAAAAATGTCAGGACTAAATTAATATAGCCCGAGGGTCTAGGTCCAGTTTTTCGGATCGTTCCCGGGGACCAAGCGCCCGCCAGGAGTCCCCCAAGTAAAGCATATCCAGGCACTAACCAAACGGTTGTCAAAAGTAAATCAGCCATCCGCATTTCCTAATATGAGCTCTAAAGGACCAGTCTGCCCTTGATGCTTCCCTCATAAATTTCAGGACTGCACTCCGGCAAGGCTGGAACAGATTTATCTTTTCTTAATCTTCTTGGAAGTAGAGTATCCTTATTCCGTCCCAAAAGGAAGATACTCCTCCACAACAATTAATAATTTGTTCTGTAATTTCTGCTTATAACCTTATCTACACAAGGTTTTGGGGGCTTTGATAGGCTAACCCCGAGAACTATTGATTTTAATAAGGGATATCATTGATTTTACTCTATGGTTAGGGTGAATTACCCCATTAATAGGCTCAACCTCCCCAGGTTCCACCTCAACTCTGAGCTTAAATTAAAATTTTGGTCGGCCTGAATAAGTAATGATACTCATCAACCGTCCCGAATTAAACTCGCCCCAATCTATATAGTGAACTTACCTTAATTTGACAATGGATCCCAGCCTGATAGTCTTGTAGGGCGTCAAGTCTGGGGCGTAGCTTCCCTTAAAGCGCAGCCTGTGAGGGTTCCCTTTACATCGGGCTCGCTTTCTTTCTGTCCAATTTATTTAAACTCGCTACGGAGGAAAGCAAACTCTTAAATTAGTTTGACAAGACTTGCCAAACATCAGTTAAGAAACCCAAAATAGTTTAAACCTAAAAAATCTATTTTCCTGGCTCATTCTCAATTCTTCTGCCCTACAATTGAAAGATTAAGTAATTTTGGGAAACCCCAAGGCGGTAAACCGAGCGATATGGCCTCGCCGCTAACCTTACTTTTAAAAAATCCCCTCCCACTGATAGAGCGACGGATCAGGGTTGAATCTTTACAATTGGGAGAGTAAATCAAGTCGCATCAAGTGGAGAAATCAAAAAAATAGGCATCAACAGCAGGGATTGACAGACGAACATGACCCGTTGCTAACCGTAAACCATCAAGAGCATCAACTTATGTACAAAACAAAAGCGTATTCCGCTGCCAGTGAGACATCAGGACTGGCCGCCGACACGATCGCCCGCCGGGATCCCACCGACCATGACGTAAAAATCGAAATCCTGTATTGCGGCATCTGCCACTCCGACCTCCATTCCGTGCGCAACGAATGGAGCCACATGGTGCCTACCGTCTATCCTATTGTCCCCGGTCATGAGATTGTAGGTCGGGTTACCCAAGTGGGATCCGCCGTGACGAAGTACAAGACGGGTGACCTCGCTGCGATCGGCTGTATGGTCGAATCCGACGGGACTTGCCCCAATTGCCAAGCGGGTTTTGAGCAGTTCTGCCCGAACCTCACCCTAACGTTCAACTCCACGGACAAATACCTCGGAGGGGTGACTTATGGGGGCTACTCCGATAGCATCGTCGTCAATGAGCGTTTCGTTTTGCGGGTTCCTTCCAACCTGGAACTCTCAGGAGTCGCACCGCTGCTGTGTGCCGGAATCACGACCTACTCACCGCTGAGGCACTGGGGCGTCACCAAAGGTAAGAAAGTTGGCGTGGTCGGTCTCGGG
This sequence comes from Laspinema sp. D2d, assembly GCF_025370755.1. GTDB lineage: Bacteria > Cyanobacteriota > Cyanobacteriia > Cyanobacteriales > Laspinemataceae > Laspinema. Next base: position 54,841 of record NZ_JAMXFC010000020.1, read on the forward strand.
GGCCTCGGTCACATGGGCGTGAAGTTCGCCCATGCCTTCGGGGCACAGGTTGTTGTCTTCACCACCTCCCCTGACAAGACAGAAGATGCCCTCCGCCTCGGTGCCGATGAAGTGGTAATCTCCCGCAACGCAGATGAAATGCAGAAACAGGCGGGTAGCTTTGATTTTATCCTGGATACTGTCTCCGCCCAGCACGACATTAACGCCTATCTCAATCTACTCCGCCTCGACGGTAATATAACCTTAGTCGGTGCACCCTCGAATCCTCTGGAAGTCTCCGCATTCAGCCTGATTATGGGCCGCCGCAGTCTCTCCGGCTCAAATATTGGGGGCATTGCCGAAACCCAGGAAATGCTCGATTTTTGCGGGGAAAATAACATCACCGCTGATGTGGAAGTCATCCCGATTCAAAAGGTGAATGAAGCTTATGAGCGACTACTCAAGTCTGATGTGAAGTACCGCTTTTGTATCGATATGGCATCACTTAAATAGACCGCTGGCAACATCCTGGATTCATCCCTTCGCAAGGGGGAAGCTGATGGACTGGAGAGTGCTGTGCATCTTTCTGACTCACAAGCGAGTAAGATGCACAGCATGGAGGTATAGCTAAATGTTGTGTGGCCCAGACTGTCCCAAGGATAGGAAGCACCACGCAGAGATAGACAATTTTATATCACCGCTTTATGGTTAATCCTTGGTGTCATCGTGGGCAAAACGGTTATAAAGGAAGTCCAAGGCGTAGTTACGCAAATCGTAATATAAGGGATCTTCCATAATGCGCTCGCGATCGCGAGGACGGGGGAAAGGAATTTCCATGATTTCCCCTACTTTTGCTTCGGGGCCATTGGTCATCATCACCAATTTATCCGCCAAGAATAATGCCTCATCAATATCGTGAGTAATCATTAACACCGTACAGCGATGATCGTTCCAAATTTTTAAGAGTTCCTCTTGTAATTCCTCCTTGGTAATGGCATCCAAAGCTCCAAAAGGTTCATCTAAAATCAGCACTTTTGGACGAATGGCTAACGCCCGGGCAATGGAAACCCGTTGACGCATCCCCCCGGAAATTTGCTTGGGTTTTTTATCTGCCGCTTCGGTTAAACCGACCATCGCTAAATGATCTCTGACGATCGCCTCTTTTTCCAGTTTGGACTTATTGGGATAAACCTCGTTAACACCCAGATAGACATTTTCAAACGCCGTTAACCAAGGCAAGAGGGCATAGTTTTGGAAAACCACCATGCGATCGGGTCCGGGTTTAGTGACAGGTTCTCCACCTACCGTCACCGAACCCGTAGAGGGGGTATTAAACCCAGACACCATATTTAACAAGGTAGATTTTCCACAACCGGAATGACCGATCACACAGATAAATTCGCCCCGATTAATGGTTAAATTGACATCTTTTAAAACCGTATAAGGACCTCGCGGGGTTTTATAGGTTTTAGAAACATTGTTAAAAACAACAAAAGGCTTTTTACCGGATGGATTGACTTGATTGGCTTGAATTTTTTTGTAGACGACTTGTGGCATGGCTAATTTCTCCTATTTTAAGAATCAGTCATTGAGAGATATAGATCAGCAGACCCTCATGAAACTTGCCCATGAGAGAGTTACCTACTATCAAGCTGAAAGCGGATCTCTTTCTCGGGTATCGAGAATAATTTCGGCCATCGTAATATTCCGTTTTATTTTTAATTGGTTCAGATACTCAATGGGGTTTTCATCATTGAATCTTACTCTATCAAAAAGATTAATTCCCGTGCGTTTGTACTGAACATCAATTCCTAACTCACGCGCCGCCGTACTAAATACATTCACGCGACAAACTCGCTCTAAAATTTCCACCCAATTACGAGGGAAAGGAATATCCCCCCAACGAGCCATTTGAGTCATCATCCACAGATGTTCTGTCCGAATTGGACGGTTAATTCCTTCCCCAAAAAATTCGTGATGAGCATATTCTCGCATCGGATGATCCAAACTACAACTCATTTCATTAGGAGAGCCTAAATGAATGTAGTCTATATCCGTACTTAAATATTTGCGAGTGGCTAACAATTTGCGAATTTCCAGATGGTTATCTTCATCCGCACAATAAGCACAAGCTTCTAATAAAGCTTTGACCAAAGCAATGTGAGTATTGGGATATTTATTTGCCCAATCTTCTCGGACTCCTAAAACTTTACCCGGGTGTCCTTGCCAAATTTCTAAATCAGTGGCTACCGTAAAGCCCACTCCTTCCATTGCGGCCCGGAAATTCCAAGGTTCTCCGACACAATATCCATCAATGGTATTCGCTTTTAAATCAACCACCATTTGCGCCGGGGGAATGGTTTTTAATTCCACGTCTTTATCTGGATCAATTCCTCCAGCAGCCAGCCAATATCTTAGTAAAATATTGTGCATTGAAGAGGGATGAACCATGCCCAAGCGATGTTTCTCATCGCTACTTTTCAGAATGGCTTCTTTTAAATCTTTGGCCGTCTGAATCCCTTGATTGTAGAATTTTTTAGCCAAAGTGATGCCATTGCCATTGCGAGTCATGGTCAAAGCGGTTACGACGGGTAAGGGAATATCTTTATTACCCGCATTGGTGAACCACATCGGCATTCCGGCAGGCATTTGCGCTGCATCTAAATAGTTTTCGGCAATGCCATCAACAATGCCACGCCAACTGGTTTCTCGGACTAAATTAACTTCCTCTAATCCATGTTTGACAAAGAAACCTTTTTCTTGGGCAACCATGAGAGGAGCGGAAGCGGTGAGGGGGACAAAACCAATCTCTAGGTTGATTTTTTCTAAGCCATGACGTGAAATTACATCAACTTTTCGGGCGCGTAGTTTTTTGACTCGTTTTTGTTGATTTAAGAAGTAAATAATTTCACTTCTTAAAATATAATAACTGGGGTGATTGACCACTTCCATGCGTTTTCGAGGACGGGGAATATCCACTTCTAAAATGCCCCCAATTTTGGACCCTGGCCCGTTGGTTAACATGACAATGCGATCGGACAGTAATACCGCTTCATCCACATCGTGAGTCACCATCACCGATGTCACCTGATATTCTTCACAAATTCGCATCAATTGTTCCTGGAGATTGCCCCGAGTTAAGGCATCTAATGCCCCAAAAGGCTCATCTAATAGTAACAATTTGGGACGAATGGCTAGGGCACGGGCGATCGCAACGCGTTGTTTCATCCCACCGGATAATTCTTTGGGTAATTTATCTACTGCATGACGTAACCCCACTAAATCAATGTGGTCTTCAATAATTTGCTTTCTTTCGCCTTCAGGCAATCCGGCCATCACTTCATTGACAGCAAGACCAATATTTTGACGCACGGTTAACCAAGGCAAAAGGGAATAGTTTTGGAACACCACCATGCGATCGGGTCCGGGTTTTTGAATCCGTTGTCCTTCCAGGGCCACCACTCCATCACTGGGTAAATCTAATCCTGCAATCATATTTAACAGGGTTGACTTCCCACAACCAGAGTGACCAATTAAAGAGATGAATTCACCTTTTTTAATCTGTAAATTGATACCTTTGAGCGCAATGTATTCACCCCCATTGCTTAACTCAAACACCTTATCAATTTGGTCCACTGCCACAAAAACGCTCATAATTTATTCCCTCATTAATTTTTTTGGATTCTTGAGATGGAGTTGGGTTTGGATTTAGGTTAACCAAACCCAGGCAACAGGATGGATTCAGGATTATTCCCCGGGCGCGATCACGGTTTGTAACCATCCCATGAAGCGATCGAGCATTAAGCCCACTGCACCGATATAAACTAGAGCCAAAATAATGTCTGAAATATAGTTATTTTGGTAAGCATCCCAGATGAAGAATCCAATCCCTACAATTCCTGACATCACAATTTCAGCCGCAATAATCGCTAACCAAGCTAGACCGATCGCAATTCGTAATCCCGTAAAAATGTAAGGCAAAGCTGACGGAATCAAAATCTTGAAAAAGAACTTTTGCGGAGAAAGTTGTAAGACCTGACGAACGTTAATGTAATCCTGGGGAATTTGTTGCACTCCGACGGTCGTGTTAATTAAAATGGGCCAAACAGCGGTAATAAAAATCACAAATAAAGCCGCCGGTTGATTTTGTTGCAAAGCTGCCAGAGACAGGGGAACCCACGCCAAGGGAGGCACAGTTCGCAGGAATTGAAACAAAGGATCCAGAGCTTTATTTAAAACCGGATTCAATCCAATCAAAATCCCAGTGCCAATGCCCACAATTGCCGCAAAAGAATAGCCAATCAAAACTCGTTTTAGACTTTCCAGCGTCTGCCAGAATAATCCTTTATCCAGTCCGCCCCGGTCAAACCAAGGATACATTAAGTAAATCCGAGTTCGTTCATTGGTAATGATATTTGATGGGGGAGGCAATTTAATTAAACCCAGCATTGACACCATTTGCCAAATAATTAAAAATCCTAGAAAGCCCATTAAAGGCGGGAGAATATTGTGCGAGTTTTTATTCCAAAAATCTAGGATAGGGTTTCCGGTTCTTTGCCGCTTGCCTCTGATGATATTTGCCATGATTATGCCTCCTATTGTGTTGAATTAAACGTGAACTAAAGAAAGATTCGTATTACGGTATCAGTGCACTCTATTGATGAGTGTTCAGTGGAGACTCTCAACGATGACAACTCTCACCCTAAAATTTGAAAGCCGATCGCTGAGATCTCAATGCTTGTCTTAAATTCTCTTAATGGACAGACTATCTAAATAAGCCTGGGGATTAGCCGGATCAAAAACCTTACCATCAAAAAATCTTTCAACCCCTCTCGATGTGTTGGTGGGAATATCTGATTCGGATATTCCCGCTTCTCGGGCGGCTTCTTTCCAAATATCTTCTCGATTGACTTGATCGATTAATTGTTTAGCATTGGTTAACGTCTCCGGTGGCAAGAAACCCCAGCGAACACTTTCGGTTAAAAACCATAAATCGTGACTCTTGTAAGGATAGGAAACACTTCCTTTTTCATCCTTCCAATATAAGGTAGCTTTTGTTCGCTCGCTAATGGGTGCTAAGTTATCTCCTAATTTATAGTTTCCCGAAAAAGCACCTTCTACAACTGAGCTCGGAACATTGAAATAATTTGCAGTTGATAAAATGGAGGCCAGTTCCCCATGATTTTCAGCGCGATCGCACCATTGTTGCGCTTCCATTAATCCTTTTAATAAGGCTTTGGTTGCCTTGGGATTTTTATCGACCCAATCAGCCCGAATTGCCAAATATTCTTCGGGATGACAAGGCCAAATATCAGCGGTTAATGCTGCCAGAAAACCAATCCCATCTTTAGCAATGCGATCGGGCCACGGATCCCCGGTACTGAACCCATCCATTGTCCCAGTTTTCATGTTGGCAACGGTTTGAGCCGCCGGAACTGTAATTAAGCTCACATCATTATCTGGATCAATTCCTCCTGCTGCTAACCAATATCTCACCCAAAAATCTTGGTTCACTTTTGGGAAGGTATAGGCTAAGGTAAACGGTGTTCCCGTGCTGCTTAAACCAATAATATAGTCTCTGGCAGCGTTTAAATCTAAGCTAATATTCTTACCTTTATGAATATTAGCGATCGCAATCCCATTCCCCTGAGTATTCAGTTGAGCCAGGACATACATGGGCAATTTGACATTATTTTTAGTAATTAGTCCTTCGGAAATTAAGTAAGGCATCGGCATTTGCCACTGTCCCCCATCAATTCCACCCCCAGCCGATCCAATTTCCACATTATCTCTAGCTGCTCCCCAACTGGCTTGTTTAGAAACATCCACATTCGTCATGCCATATTTAGCAAAAAAGCCTTTTTCTTTGGCAATAACCATTGCTGCTGCTTCCACAATGGGCAGATAACCGAGTTTAATCGTATTGGTTTCTGGGGTAGTTTCTGGACTCAAACTAACGGGAGCAACCGCTGGAGTAGAACTACTACTGTTGGTCGGTTCTGGGGGATTACCTAAACACCCTTTTAGCAACACAGAACTGGCGGCACTAGCGCTTAGGGTCAATAAAAATTTACGTCGGGAAAGTTGACTCATAGTAGGTTCCTCCGATGGATAAAAACGATTGAATCAGTAAGAGAATTTGGCTTAATCAAGACGGGGAGCAAAGAAAGCTTTGATAGAAAATAAAAGAATCAACAGTACAAAGTAACCGATGAAAATGCCCTGGATTAACTGTTCCATAAAGTTTTCCTTACGTTGTTGGCATTTATCATAGAGTAAGCTTTTTGATAAGTAAAGACTTTATTTTAAATTCTTGTTATAAGTTTAAATTATGTATAATCGTTTTTGGACTTTGGGGGACAAAACTGATCCAGATACCTAAATTACTCGCTATAGGCCACTATACAAGGTATTGAAGCAAACGGATTAATTATTATATGAAGTGTGGTTAATTAACCGAAAAAACAGTTCTTCCTCTTCTCCCCACTTTGCAGGAAAGGGGGAGAAGAGGAAGAACTATTTTTTTAGGTTATACGCAATCCGTTTGTCTCAAGTCGGTTTTCTCTCTGACGCCGCGCCCGCTGGCTATAGCCCTAACGGCCCGGGCTTCGCTCAATCCGTATAGCTCCACCGTTGACGGGTGCGGGTTTTTAGGGAACTCCACAAAATAAAATTTTCTATCAGAGATCCCCCCAACCGATTGGCGTTCTTAAGGGGGGCTTGAATAATTCGGCATTACTTCTAATGCAGAAGTTTTTTTATGGAAATCCCTAAATTAACGATCGCCCCCGGTTGGGCGATATCAAAGGCAAATTGACTGAGAGTTCCCACTAAATTCGCCCAATTATTCTCGCCAACTGCATTAAACTAATCATTTCCAAATCCGATTCCCGTAGCACTCGTAGCTGTAAAGGAAGCAGGCACATTTAACGCCGCATTCGGTCCAAAGAGCATCCCCGCAGGATTCATCAGAAATAAGTTAGAATTGCCGCCAGTGACTTGAATTAAACCATTAATAATTGAGGCATTCCCCCCCGTCACTCGTCCGAGGATATTCTGAATCTCTGGGGAAGTCAGAAAATTCGCTACTTGACCCGCATCCAGACCAAATTGTTCAAAACTATGGAATAAATTGCTATTATCCGGGGATAAAGTACCGCCGGTAATATTAAACTGATTTCCCTCGGAGGTGACTTCAGTTCCAGTCCCATCAGGGGTAGGCGTAATAGATTGAGCCAGAATTGCCGGTGCATGAAAGACCGATACCACTGTCAATCCGACTAGGAAACGATTGAGTTTATTCATATTACCTCTAGGCTGGGTTCAATCGATGGAAATAATGCCAGACGATACCCCTCTAGCCGATTCTGCGGATTGCGTGCCGTATAGATACAATTAGAAATCGCCTGAAACCCAGATTTCTTATGTTAAAAAATCCGGCTATCGGATTTAAGTCGCTAAGGGGTGTCACTCTTTTCTACAGTCACCCTTGAATCTTGGACACCTGAGAATATAAATGGTTCACTTTTACAGCAAATGAGTTCCTCTGTTTCAACCGATTTGACAAGGGGAACGGGAGGGGGGAAGATCTTTCCCTGACCCTGCTGATTGAGCAGTTCAGTTACCTCAGACTGCCGATAAGATTGCTTGATTCCATCATACTGCTATTTGAGGCGACATTTACCCCTCCGGATGGTTAAGAAAAGTAGAAATTTTTCCCCTATCAGTAGCACTTTGTCTCAGGCTTTTTCCAGATTTAAGCAAACTTCCGGTTTAGACTCGATATAGCGGTTCAGGGACTTAGCGGGTAAAGATACTCCCACTCCCCAAAATGTACATCCTAACTGGGGAACCCGCTATATATAGCGCCTCTTGGATGCCGTTTTTTAACTAATTTTGAAGAGTGATATCGCCTAATATAAGGACCTCTAAGTATTTGATGTTCTTCTATTCTAGTTTAGGAACCGATCGCCGATTCGATCGCCCCTTCTGCATCATGCACGATCGCCCGTAACTCTTCCAACATTGGCTGATCCACCTCTTGCCACAAACCGCGCTGATTTGCCTCTAACAAGCGTTCCGCCATATCTCGCAACGCCCAGGGATTCTTGTGGTGGATAAACTCTCGCACTTGGTCATTTAACAAATATGCCTTTGCTACGCCCTCATACATAAAATCTTCTACACAATGTGCTGTAGCATCGTATGCAAACAAATAATCCAAAGTCGCGGCCATTTCAAACGCACCTTTATACCCGTGGCGCATCACGCCTTCAATCCATTTGGGATTGACCACTCGCGATCGATATACTCGGTCAATTTCCTCCTGTAACCGGCGAATTTTGGGCTTTTCCGGTAGGGAATGGTCGCCGAAATAGGCCACTGCATCCGTGCCTCGGACCGCCCGTACTGCCGCTAATAACCCGCCTTGAAACTGATAATAATCATCAGAATCCAGTAAATCATGTTCCCGATTATCTTGGTTATGTAAGACAATCTGCATTTGCCCTAACCGTTGTTCAAACGCTTCTGGGGCGGAATGTCCATTTCCCATGCCTGTATAAGCGTAACTACTCCAATTAATATAAGCGCGGGCCAAATCTGCGTCAGTAGTCCAGTTTTGCCCTTCGATTAATCCTTGTAATCCTGCACCATAAGCACCCGGTTTTGAACCGAATACTCGATAACGCGATCGCCGGTTTGCCTGTTCCGGAGTCAACCCCAAACCTTGCCATTTCTCACTTTCTACCTCCACTTGCGCCGCCAAGGGATTATCGGTTGCCGGTTCCTCCAAACTCGCCACTGCTTCCACGGCGCGATCGAACAAATCAATTAAGTTGGGAAAGGCATCCCGGAAAAATCCGGACACTCTCAATGTGACATCGACCCGGGGACGTCCCAAAACCCGGACGGGCAAAATTTCAAAATCGACTACGCGCCGGGAGGGTCCATCCCAGACTGGGCGCACCCCTAGCAAGGCGAGGGCCTCGGCAATATCATCGCCGCCAGTTCGCATGGTGGAGGTCCCCCAGACGGATAGTCCCAGGGTTTGCGGATAGTCCCCATTTTCTTGAGTGTAGCGCTCGATCGCCTCTTCGGCGGCCCTCCGTCCAATATCCCAAGCAGTTTCTGTGGGAATTGCCCGAATATCTACAGAGTAAAAATTGCGTCCCGTTGGCAATACTTCGGGGCGTCCTCGGGTGGGTGCACCGGATGGCCCACTCTTGATATATTTTCCCTCTAATCCCCGCAATAATTGAGTGATTTCTGCGGAAGTTTGTTGCAATGCCGGAAGCAAACAATCGCGAATCCACTCTAATTCTTTTGCCGTGGCGGTGTCAGGTTGGGGCAGAATTATTTCTGCCGTTGGGTTGATAATTTGGGCGACTAATGTTGCTGCTTCTGCTTCTAAAGAGGCGATCGCATCTCCAATGGTTCGCCGAGAAGAATTAGCCGTTAATTGCGGTAAAAATTCCGCCGGATTGCTGGTGATAGGGTCAAAGGAAAGTCCTTGATCCTGTGCTAAAGCGCGGGTCAGTCCGAGGCGACTGCTTCCGGGATGTCTGGCGATCGCCACTATTAAATCCACCAGTTGCCGCCCTTCGGGACATTTCCCAAAGATATGCAGTCCATCTCGGATTTGGGCTTCTTTTAATTCACACAAATAGCCATCCAAGTTGGCGATTAATGCAGTAAATTCCGGGTCAGACTCCGTAGAATTGGATGGATTATTCCAAGATGAGTTTTTATCCAAATGTTGGTCTTTTACCAGTTGAATCAGGCGATGGCGAATCGGTTTTAAACGAACTGGATCCAAACTTTGGGCTTCATAATATTCATCGATTAACCCTTCGAGTTGTTGCAGAGGACCGTATAATTCCGCCCGGGTCATGGGTGGGGTTAAATGGTCGATAATCACCGCTTGCGATCGCCGTTTTGCTTGGGACCCTTCTCCTGGGTCATTCACAATAAACGGATAAAAATGCGGCATCGGTCCCAGGGCAACTTCTGGGTAACAATTTTCTGAAAGGGCGATACTTTTTCCCGGTAACCATTCTAAATTGCCATGTTTGCCCACATGAGTAATCGCCTGTGATCCAAAGCATTCTCGAATCCAATAATAATAGGCTAAATATTCATGAGTTGGTTCTAAATCCGGGGCGTGATAGTTCAAACTGGGGTCGATATCATAACCTCGCGAGGGTTGAATTCCGATAAAGATATTGCCCAATTGAATACCGGGAATGGGGAAGGTTTGGGTTTCTAAACTAAGGCGATCGCCTTGCTTGTTTCCCCACCGATTCTCAATCCCTTGGCGAACGGGTTCGGGCAAAGTTTTAACATAAGATTGATAGTCTTTTCCAGGTAATACTTGGCGAATTTTTCTCCATCCTTCCCCTTCCGGGTCGTTGGTAACTCCGGCAGTGAGGAGGCGAATCAATTCGTCCCCTGTAGTCGGGATATTTTCCACCCAATACCCAGCAGTTTGAAGGGCATTGAGGATTTCAATACAACTTGCTGGCGTATCCAAACCGACCCCATTAGCGAGGCGTCCGTCTCGGGTGGGATAATTCGCGAGAATTAAGGCAATTTTGCGCTGACTGGGGGGAGTTTGCCGGAGTTTGATCCAGTTGGCAGCGAGATCCGCCACGAAATCAATGCGATCGCCTAGGGGTTCATACCTCACCACCGGGGTCTCCAGTTTCACATGATTTTCAAGTACCGTCTTAAACGACACCACCCGCGTAATAATCCGTCCATCCACTTCCGGAAGGGCAACATTCATCGCCATATCCCGGGGGGAGAGTCCCTGAAAACCCGATTCCCACTGTTCCTGAGTGCCTCCACTAAAAATGACTTGCAAAACGGGAACATCAAGGGTTTCCCAGAATTTGAGGTCCGTGGGGGGAGAGTCGTAGGTAGCGGGTAACGTCTGGACCGCTTGACCGATCGCAAACCCTGTGGTATTTAATATTATCTGCACGGTTTCAGACTGAGGGGGTTGCAGATAGGTCAACAATTCGGCTTGAACATCTTGATCCCGCAAAGAAGAAACAAATAACGGCACTGGGTCTAAGTAGCGATCGCGCAACCCTTGACAAAGTGCATCAATCGGGGCAGTATTTCCAGCCAAGTAATGAGCGCGATAAAAGAGAATCCCCACCTTGGGAAATGAAGGGGATAATTGAGAAGAATTTAGGGCAGATTTAGAATTAATTGATCCGGTCGGATTGAGGCTTGATTCTTCTGGGGTGAATGGTTCATTTGGAAGTCCAAAGCTTGCGGATTTCCAAGGATAAAGTCCAACCCGAGGGATGGGCATCGGTGGACCGGGATTATAGTCTTTTTTTAAACAAACCTGGGCGATAAATTGGAGCGCATTAACTAGATTATCGACACCGCCTTCGGTAAAATATTGCCAGACTTGATTAACCACAGTGAGGGGAACCGAGGAATGACCGATTAAATCGGGGTCCCCGGCATCATCGCCGGGAATCACAATCAGGTGAGCCCCTGTGTTTTGCACCGTTTCTCGAACGACTTCCAACCCGTAGGACCAATAAGCACGCCCTCCCAGCAACCTCAAGATAATGACCTGTGCTTCGGAGAGGACCTCCAGTGCATAAGTATCGATACTGAGTTGCTGTTGCAGTTGCAGCAGATTGACCACCCGTAAATCGGGAAAGTCCGGTGAGAGGTGGACAAGGGCCTGGGCGATCGCTTGAATATCCGTATCCGCCGCCGTCACGATCGCGATGGGTGCCGGAGTTTGGGACACCAAAATTACCCCCTCCTCCTGCGGATTCCAACCCCCGGGTGTAGCAGCTAGACGATGCATGAGAGTCTCCTGAAGCGATCCAAGTACAATGGCACAGTCCATCGTACCAAACCCCAGGGCAGACGCAACCCTAGAACTCCCAGGGCATCAGTACCAATGCCGGAAGGCAACCAGGTTTCCTGAGAAAATTTCTCCTGATGTTGCCGTCAATCTCCGTCCAAATCCTGGTTTTTTGCCCTCGGGATCTCATCCGAATCCCGATACCCTAGAGAAATTCATCAAGCAAGCCGGGAGAAATCTCCGATCAAGTCCCTGCCAATTTTTCTTAAGATAGAGATGACTCTATGTTTATTATTCCGAAAAAATACTGATATGGATTAAAAGTCAACTTGTCCCCTGTCCTCGGTCTATCTTATAAAGAAAAGGTGAAGACTAGAAAAACCCCCAAATTTCTGACCCAAAACTTGAAAAATTACCCTACTATAGCTAATAAGCCAGTGACTAGAGACTTATTCAAGTTATTTTTAGAAATCCGAAGTGCAGCAGCTTTAGGGCAAGCTTCACTCGGTGATTCTAAAACAATAGAAATTGGGGAAGGTTTGAGGATAGAGTTAAGGACAAGCATTTCCCCCCGAAAATTCCCCCATCGCATTCAGCTTTTGCCAATAGGCGCTTAAAATATGCCGACCTTAGAAGTCTCACGAAGAACTTTATCTCATAACACCTTTGAGCAGTTGCGCCAGTTGTTAGAGCAACAGGGGCAACGTCAAGGGTCAGTGGTACTGACTGAAGCGGACCTCGGTACCGAAGAAATTCCTTCTGATGACCCTTGGCAATGGTTTACTCTAGTCCTGTCCGAGGAGTTTAGGGTGTTGCTGTTGGGGGGACCTGCCGAGGGGACGAATGCCGATCGCCAGGATGCGATCGGGACTCTCTTGCCCCCGGTGCAAGTTGGTTTAACCTTTGAACCCTCACAAGTGGCGGCATTTGTAGCCCGGTTAGAACAGTCGCCTCTCGTCAATCTCGATCGCGACGAACTCCAACGCCGCCATCATAACCCCCAACCGAATAATCCCCAACTCATCAGCGAATTTATCCTCTCGGCGATCGCCTTGCTCAGTGCCGATAATTTCCATTCCAATGCCAGTGATCCCGCCGATAGCTGCGTCTCCATCTGCCAACCCGTAGAAAATGCCCTACACCACCAAATCGAACAAGAACAACTCTTAAATCAAGTCACCACCCAAATTCGTCAGAGTCTGGAACTACCCACCATCTTATCCACTGCCGTGGAACAGGTGCGTCGTTTCCTCCGGGTTGATCGATTGGCTATTTTTCAATTTAACCCTCAAAATTCCGCCCCAACCCTAGAGGCAGGCAATGGTAAACCCTCCCCTGAAACCGCCGGGGAAACCTTCCACCTTTGGGACGAAATCCAGTCCATTTCCGACGATTTAGAGAGTGGGGATACGGACTTTCTCTACGAACAATTGCCCCTCCCGCGAGAAGCGGAACTCGGAGCTATCACCTACGAATCCCGAGCTTCCGACGAAATTCCGTCCCTCCTTCGAGTTCAACATGAAGGGGGTTCTTTTCTGCCCGGAGCGGAATTTCGCGACCAATATCATAAAGGATTTATTCAAGCGATCGCCGATGTTTCCCTCGCCTACACTTTATCCCCAAGCTGTTTAAAAATGCTGCGGGACAATCAAATTCAAGCCCAATTAATTGTCCCCATTGTCGTTCAGGAAAACCTCTGGGGACTGTTAATTGCTCATCAATGTTTTGAAACCCGATTTTGGCTCCCCAGCGAACAAAACTTTCTTAAACATATTGCTGAACATTTAGCCTTAGCCATTCACCAAGCCGAACTGTACGCTCAAGTCAGTCGCCAAAAAAAAACATTAGAAGAACGAGTCATCGAACGCACTCATGACCTCCATGATGCCCTCGTCGCTGCTGAATCTGCCAATCGTGCTAAAAGCGAATTTTTAGCAACTATGAGCCATGAATTGCGGACCCCGTTAACCTGTGTGATTGGGATGTCTTCTACCCTCTTGCGCTGGTCCTTTGGACAAATGAGTGCCAAACAACAGGAATATCTCAAAACTATTCATGACAGTGGCGAACACCTGCTTGAACTGATTAATGACATTCTGGACTTGTCTCAGTTAGAAGCAGGCAAAGCCATTTTAAAAATTACCGAATTTTCCTTGACGAAACTCGCTCACCAGTGCTTACAAAGCGTCGCCCACAAAGCGGTAGAAGCCGGATTACACCTAGAAATGACCCTAGCCTTAGACGGTCAAAAAACCGACCTTTGGACCGCCGATCGCCGACGAGTGCAGCAAATTATCTTAAACCTTTTGAACAATGCCATTAAATTTACACCCAACGGCGGAACGGTGACCCTGCGAGTTTGGAGTGAGGGGAAAAATGTGGTATTCCAAGTGGAAGATACCGGCGTCGGGATTCCCGAAGACCAACAATCTTTACTCTTCAAAAACTTTCAACAATTGGATACTTCCTACCGTCGTCAATATGGGGGTACGGGACTTGGACTCGCTTTAACCAAACAACTCGTCGAACTCCACGGGGGATGGATTGAAGTACAATCTACCGTGGGTGAAGGGTCTCTTTTTACCGTCCATCTGCCTGCGGCACGGCTATTATCTAACTCCAATTCTCAGAATCGGTTAGGTGATAGCTTTAGTTCCGAACCCCTGCAAGGTCGAATCATTTTGATTGAGGATTGTGAGGAGAGTGCTAACCTAATTTGCGATATTTTAACCACCGCTGGTTATCAGGTGGTATGGATGATTGATGGGGCGACAGCACTAGAACAATTTGAACTCTTACAACCTACTGTAGTCATTCTCAATTATAGCTTACTGAGCATGAATGGCTCTGAACTAATCCACGCTTTACGGCAGTCCCCGGGGCGGGACCCTCTGAAAATTTTAGCGTTAATTGGCCTAGAAACAGGGGAAGATAAAGAGCGAGCTTTTGAAGCGGGGGCCGATGATTGGTCTCCGAAACCCATCGCTCCAGAACGGCTGATTAATCAAGTTAATACCTTGTTTCATTCCTGTAGAGTGGTCAATCAACCCGAACGAGGGGAAATTGGAGCGAGTAAATAATCAAGGGAATAATCTCAATTTTTGCCCAATGAAATAGGTTAAATTTTTATCGTTTTTTGCTGGAATAAGCTAAAGTTAATTGCATCCCTTGAAATTTCATGAAAATCAAGAGTATTTAACGGGTTAATGAACGAACAACTCTCTGAAAAATCGGTGAATTTGAGCGCGGCGATCGCCCCTTTGGAGGGCGGATTAATTGTGTCTTGTCAGGCTCCCCCAGATTCACCCTTGGCGGAACCCTCAATCATTGCCGCGATCGCTTTAGCATCGGTTCAGAATGGGGCCGTGGGGGTCCGCATCGATACCCCCGCTCATGTCAAAGCCGTGCGCGATCGCCTCGGTGTCTCTATTCCTATTATCGGCCTCTGGAAACAATCCATCCCCGGATCTGAAGTCTACATCACCCCCCAGTTTCATCATGCCGAGGCGATCGCCGCCAGTGGTGCCGATATCATCGCGATCGACGCCACCGATCGCACCCGTCCCCATGATGAAACCCTCGCCAATCTGATTACCGCCATTCACACCCACCTGGGAAAACCTGTCATGGCAGATGTGGATACCCTAGAAGCGGCGATCGCTGCCGCCAATTTTGGAGCCGATATCATTGGTACCACCCTCTATGGCTACACCCGCGCTACTCAAAACTCCATTCCTCCCGGCTTCGATCTCCTCGCGGAAATCCGCCACATCTTCCCCGGATTCCTAATTTGTGAAGGCGGCATCAGTTCCCCGGAAATGGCAAAACGCGCCCTTGATTTGGGCGCGAATGCTGTCGTTGTCGGCACTGACATTACTGGCATTGACCTCAAGGTTCAAGCTTATCAAAAACACTTGAATTTGAGTGATTAGAGACCTGACAAAATACCATATTGATCCCCCCAACCCCCCTTAAGAAGGGGGGCTTAAGAGAATTTTGCCAGATATCTATTTATTCCTCCGGCTTCCCCCAGGAACTAAACATTTATTCCTCCGGCTTCCCCCTTCTTAAGGGGGACGGGAGGGGGATAATCAGGGGGACGGGAGGGGGATCTGACGGGAGGAAAGGGAGACCAAACTGGTATTTTCCAAGAGATCTGTTGAAAATCCATCCTTTCGTAAAAGACTTGTTTCAGTTTTAGCTAACTCCTTGAAACCGTCATTCTTGCTGCCGTTTGACAATAATCATCTTAGAGCCAACCACAGGACTGCGAGCCAACAAATGGCCTTGAGAATCGGCAATTTCCACCGTTCTAAAGTCCAATTCTTTCCCCCGCTCGAAGATTTGTGAGGCTAACTGATCTTGGCGAGAAGCAGTGATATTGTACCACTCATCGCTAATTCGCACGAGCAATTGAGAGGCTCCAAAATTAGCTTGAATTGAGGCGATCGGAATATCCGCATCCTCCGTTACTTGTGCAACTTGGGTCTGAATTGCTGCAATGAGGGTTTGTTCAGGAGTTAAGGGAACGGGTGGCGTTTCAACCACAGGAGGCGCTTTTTTAGGTCGGGGTGTCTCTTTTGGGGGGATGATTGGAGGGGGTTCTTTCTGGACTGGGGGGAGTTCCGGTGCCGTCGTAGGAACCTCGGAAACCGGGGGGAGATAGGCTGGAGGCATTTCCGAGACTTCCGAGGAGGCAGGAGGGAGAATTTGTGCCACTTCAGGGGGTTTGGGGACTAAAACGCGGGTTGTCGTCCAAGTAATGATCACGACAATCAAGGCGATCGCCCCAGTTAATCCCCAATCGGACAAAGTTTGATTGAGTGCGGTAGGCAACAGGGCGCGAATCGGCGCTAAAATCTGGGATAAAACCGTGGGCTTTCGTTCTACCCCAAGACCTTCTATCCTAACTTGGGCAGGAGTCTTGGAGGGGGGAAGGGGTTGCGCTTCCAGGGTCTCGACGACCCCTTCTAAGAGTTGAATAATGGAACGCAACGCGGCGATCGCCACCGCTTTAAATCCTGATGGCGGAGGTTTCGGCGAAGGCGAGACAGATGGAGAAGAGTCTGCCGGTTTTGGGGTTTGAGGGTCTGACTCTGGTGGAGTTGGCGGATCTTGGGACATCTTGTTCTAGGCGATCGACGAGGACAACAGGGAATACTTTAAAGATGCGACCATCCTTGGATTAATCTATCATTTTGTGTGAAATGTCCTTTAAATTCTTGCAAATTCCCCACCGAATGAATGTGAAACGCCGAGAATTTTTACGGGCTGGACTTAGTGCCTTAACCTTTGCTATCCTAGGCAAATCTCTCAGGGGGCTAACGAAAGAGAGGACAGAGACTGAGTTGGATTTGATACCACCATCCCCAGATACCTTGCTGCTGCGTTTTGTCGCCGTGGCGGATACGGGTGCGGGTAATGAGGGTCAATATGCAGTCGGACGGGCGATCGCCCGCTACCATGAGCAAAATCCTTTTGATTTAGTCTTGCTTGGCGGGGATAATATCTACAATCATGGCGAAATTGAGAAAATAGAGCGCGTCTTTGAGCAACCTTACCGATCGCTCCTCGATGCCCAGGTTAAATTTTATGCCTGTCTGGGCAATCATGATATTAAAACCAATAACGGCAATGATCAAGTCCAATATCCGGGCTTTAATATGCAAGGGCGCTACTATAGTTTGCGTCGAGATCAAGTCGAGTTTTTTGTTCTGGATACCAACCGTAATGCGGATTGGCAGAGTCAGTTACCTTGGTTAGAGACTCAACTCCAAGAGAGTGATGCACCGTGGAAAATTGTCATGGGACATCATCCCCTTTATACCTCGGGGTTACATTTAGGCAGTCGGTTTCTCCGTCGAAAACTGATGCCTTTATTCCTAGAACATGGGGTTTCACTTTATATTAATGGACATAATCATAATTACGAACGAAGCCAGACGATCGGGAATACCACCTACTTAACCTGTGGTGCCGGTGCAAAAACTCGACGAGTCGGGCGTTCCAGTTGGACGGCGCGATCGGCAAGTCAACTGAGTTTTGCTGCGGTTGAAATTTACAGCGATCGCCTTCACATCACCGGCATTGACCAAAATAATCGGACTTTTGACCGAGGTGCGATCGCCATCCTCAATCCTGTGTAATTCAACTCGCAAGCAAGATGCTCCCACTCCTACTCCCTATGCCTAGCTTATCACGGTGGGAACCGCTAGATTCCAATCAATAGGATGTAACCACCACTTCAGAAATCTTCCCCCGATGAGTTCCTTTGGAATTAATCGATCGCGCTGCTGACACTTCATGAATCTGGAACTCTTGGTAAAGCTCTCGAATAAACGGACAATCTGAATTAGACAGCATCACCTTCACCCCTCGATTCGCCAGTTTCGCAAACACATCCCGTAAGCGAATTTGGTCCTTTTCATTAAAATTATAGCGACTGTACGACGTAAATTGACTCGTATTACTCAGGGGATAATAAGGCGGGTCAAAATACACAAAATCTTGATCAGTTTTGGCTTCATCCAAAACCTTATCAAAATCCCGAACTTCTATTTGTACCGATCGCAAAGCCTGGGAATCCGCCCGCAGTAGCTCCCCATTACAAATTGTGGGATTTTTATAGCGGCCAATCGGCACATTAAATTCCCCTTTAGAATTTTCTCGGTACAATCCATTAAAACAAGTTTTGTTTAAATAAATAATTCGAGCCGCTTTCTTAACTAATGTGCGATTTTTCTGCGCTCTAACTTGATAATAATACTCATCATTATGTTTAGCTTGATGCAATTCTAACGCTTTGATTAAAGCCTCTACATCAGTTTGAACACATCGATATAAATTAATCAATTCTTCATTAACATCAGATAAAACAGCCTTAAACCCTGCTGAATGCTCTTGAAATAAGTAGAAAAAAACCGCACCCCCTCCTAAAAATGGCTCGTAATAATTTTTAAATTGAGGGGGAAATAGGGGTTGATATTGTGAAATCAGTTGAGTTTTGCCCCCAGCCCATTTCAGAAAAGGGCGGGGTAAAACTGTTAATGCAGTCGTCTCGTTCATCTATACCTAAAACTGTACCTAATTTTGTAGCAACGGCCTCCCTTTTGGGTGAACCGAAGTCAAGTTATGAACTCAATGATTCCCCTTGATATTAGACCTCTTGTCTAAATCTCTTAAGCCCCCCTTTTTTAAGGGGAGTTTGGGGGGATTAATCCGGAATTTTGCAAGAGATTTATTGTTTTGTTGGGGTTGCGATCGCGCAAATAGCGGTGATCCGGGTTGGGCGATCGCCTCCTCAGAAATTGTTCCCCTCCACTGTACCTCCCCCCGGTTACCCCATCACTCCAGCGCCCTTGCCTAGGCAATTCTGTCGCAATTTGGGGCTGTTTCAATTCCACCCCAACTCCAAAAGTTCATGAATCCCTAACATACCACGATCGCGCTCGGAATTCTTCCATTGCTTACCTCGGGGAAACCCAGGAGTAATCATTGATACGACAGTTTAAAACCGATTTTGGCATAATGGGGGGAGTTCCCATTCCTTTAACGGGAGTGACCCACTCCTTCAGAGGACTTCTTCCTCGAATTGTCTAAATTCGTATCAAAACCCTGAGTCCTTTCAGTCTAAAATAGAGACACCCACTGCAATGAGATGGCAGTACAGCGGGTTGAATCAGTCAGATAGATCCATCCTTTCTCCCGAAAGCGCGATCGCTGCTTCAACTGAGTCCTTGATTCCGATCATGTATTTTCCAGGAGGTTTCCCAGATGGATTCTCAGGATGTTATCCAAGCCATAGATCGCATTTTACCCGACCCTAAAATCTTTGAAGATGTCAATAATATGTTACAAAAATACCGGGCTTCCGGTCAGAAAAAAGTGCAACTAGAAGATGAAGATATAAGTGTTGCTATCCCAGAAGGGGTTCAAATTGATATTGTAACGAAAGCCTTTTTTAATGAATATTTTGATATTAATTTAGGAACAGGTTATCGGGTTCAGGTGGCAATGGGTGGGATTCAAAAACAAAAACGGGGCAGAGTCTATCCCGAACTCTGTTTTGCCACGTTATTTTATGATGCCACGGGAAAAATGTTAATGATTGATTTTCATCAAAATATGATATAATTAAAATCTTTAATAGAAATTTATCTACTGTAAATGACCATGCCCAAGGTATCCCGTTTAGAACAATTTAAGGGTTGTTTGATTGGACAGTGCCTCGGTGATGCTGTCGGCTGTCGTGTTGAAGGCTATGCCGAAGAAGTTTGTCAAAATTATGTAAATTATGAACTTAAAGTCAAGCGAATTCGAGACCGCGATCGCTTCCCTTTTCCCTTTGGTCAATACACCGATGATTCCCAACTCGCCCGAGAACTCCTCCAAAGTTATATTGCCTGTGGCCGATTTGACCCCGCAGACTATGCCCAACGCATTGGCGCAATTTTCAGCGAAGAACGCATCGTCGGGCGAGGGCGCTCTACAGAAGCCGCAGCATTACGATTAGCCCAGGGGATTCCCTGGCAATCCGCTGGGGAACCGCCTCCGTCGTCAGGAAATGGCAGCGCCATGCGGGCCGCACCCATTGGGTTAATCTTTTACAATGACCCGCCTCAACTGATTCAGGCTGCCGTAGACCAAGGACGCAGCACCCATCAGGACCCCCGATGCGCTGCCGGATCCGTGGCGATCGCCGGGGCCGTGGCCCTCGTCCTTCAAGGGGAATCGGTCAATCCCGCCTCCTTTCTATCCCAACTAAGCGAATGGACAGGGCAAATTGAACCCATCCTTGCCGGATATCTGAAAAACTTAATCGACTGGATCGAATTACCCATTGAGGAAGCCGTCCGACTCATTTCTCGGGCGGGTCTGGCCCCAGATTACGAGCAACTTTGGCCGGGAATTTCGCCTTTTGTCATCGGTAGTGTCCTGTGGAGCCTCTATTCCTTCTTAAAAACCCCCGAGGATTACTGGGAAACCCTTTGCACCGCCATTATTGTAGGGGGTGACGTGGATACCACCGCAGCGATGGCCGGTGCAATATCTGGGGCCTATCTTGGACTCGATGCAATTCCCCGGGAACTGGCGATGAATCTGAATGACCAAGGAACTTGGAAGTTTAAAGAACTGGTGCAACTCGCGGAACAATGCTACGCGGTACAATGCAAACAGACTTAGCCGCACCTGTTCAGAATCTGAATTTTTATGTTTGATGACTTTTGGAGTAATATCCTTCGCTACCCGCGCTATTTTGTCACGATCATTCTGGGTATCTTCTTTGCCCTGTTCGGTTGGGTTAAGCCACTCTTGCAAAAACCCGTAACTGCGATCGCCTTAGTCACGTTCGTTGTGACTGCCCTAATTTTTGTCGGGTTGACCTTACGCGGAATGTTGGGATTGGCGGTGACCTAAACGGTCAGTACAGTTTTAGATCCTAGGGAAAAGAAACCGGGTTCCTGACTCAGATTCGGTCCTGGCAGGGCAAAAATTGGATGAACAACCCGGTTTCTAACCTGGACTGGACCGCCATCCTAGCCCCTTTCGGACTAGGAACCCTCCTACCTGAGTCCTTTAACTATCCTCAATTGAATGATGTGGATGAATGACAGTGGCGGATTTCCCTCCCGAGAAACAGATCCTCCTACAGGCGCGGTTTGCTGTTGTAGCGGTAGCAGGGGTTAAAACTCTACACTACAAACAGGTGGATGCCTTCGAGGGCCACCTAAACCAATGAGTATCATGCAAACAAGGGAATCAATATTATGGCTACCGATCGTCGAGTAGAGCGTGTCGCGTCTTTAATTAAGCGCGAAGTCAGTTTAATGTTAATCGGCGACATTAAGGATGACCGAGTGGGTGCGGGAATGGTCAGCGTTACTGATGTCAATGTGTCCGGTGACCTCCAACACGCCAAGATTTTTGTCAGTATCTATGGCAGTGACGAAGCACGGGCGGAAACAATGGAAGGACTACAGGCCGCAACTGGCTATATCCGCAGGGAACTCGGTCACCGCGTGCGATTGCGTCGGACTCCAGAGGTGATATTTTTAGAAGACCGATCCATTGAACGCGGGACGCGCATCCTAACACTGCTCAATCAGATCAGTGCAGAACGCAAACAGCACAATCCCGACGCGGATGAGGAAGATGTGGATCTAAACGAGAGCGAAATTTCAGAAACTGA
This sequence comes from Laspinema sp. D2d, assembly GCF_025370755.1. Classification (GTDB taxonomy): domain Bacteria; phylum Cyanobacteriota; class Cyanobacteriia; order Cyanobacteriales; family Laspinemataceae; genus Laspinema. The sequence continues at coordinate 76,848 of NZ_JAMXFC010000020.1, forward strand.
GGCTTAAATCTGTGGATATGTCGGATCTGATCCCGGCACTGCCGGATCTCGAAACCCTATCGTTAGAAGAACAGGTCGCTCAGTTGTTCGTCGTGCGAGCATCTGGACATCTGTTTGACCACCAAATTGAATATCCCGATTGGGAACCCCCAGCGGCACAGTTGCAGAAGCTGGTGCAGGAAAAGGCCGTGGGGGGCGTAATTTTGGTGGGAGGCAGTGCGGGTGATTTGATGTTGCGATCGCAGCAGTTGCAATCCTGGGCCAAGTATCCCCTGCTGATTGCTGCCGATATCGAAGAAGGGGTCGGACAGCGATTTGCTGGTGCAACTTGGTTTCCCCCGCCAATGGCGATCGCCAAAATTGCCGCAGAAGAACCCTCAAAAGCTCAGGGTTACGCCACAGCAATGGGAGCCTATACCGCCCAGGAAGCCCTCGCCGTCGGGATTAATTGGGTCCTCGCCCCGGTGGTGGATGTGAATAACAACCCCGAGAACCCGGTGATTAATGTCCGTTCTTTTGGGGAAAATTCTGAAACTGCCAGTGAGTTAGCCCTGGCGTTTATGCGCGGTGTACAGAAATATCCAGTCCTCACCTGTGCCAAACATTTCCCCGGACATGGGGATACCAGTGTGGATTCCCATATCGAGTTGCCGGTGTTGCGTCATTCCCCGGAACGATTAGAGACGGTGGAACTTCCGCCATTTCAACGGGCGATCGCCGGTGGGGTAGATGCAGTCATGAGCGCTCACCTCTGTATAGAAGCGTGGGATTCCGAATATCCGGCAACTCTTTCCTCAAAGATTTTAACGGGACAGTTACGCCAACGGTTTGGGTTTGAGGGGTTAATTGTCACTGATGCTTTAGTCATGGGGGCGATCGCCAAACGCTATGGCCCCAATGAAGCCCCCATTTTAGCCTTAGAAGCAGGGGCGGATATTTTATTAATGCCTGTGGACCCCGCCGAGGCCATTACTGCCCTTTGTGAGGCAGTCAAATCCGGTCGCATATCCCGCGATCGCATTCTCCAATCCCTAACCCGCATTTGGAAAGCCAAACAAAAACTTTTCTCCCCTTCTACGGTGGTTAATCCCCCCACTTCTCCCACCGCCCAACTGATTAATTTGTCTACTCCTGGGGCAATCAACTGTGTAGAAAATATCTTGCGGGAGTCGCAGCAAATTGGGGGGTCTTTGCCGTTATCCGTCCCTCAACCAGAATCAGGGGAGTATTGGAATAATTTATTGGTGACTGACTCTCTGGTTAATAGTGCATTTCTGAATAAACAAGCCCCAGCGATCGTCATGCCTAAATCTAAGGGCTATCAATTTCACGGAGTGGATTGTTCTACTCCCTTTCGATCGCAAGACTTCAAAGCAATGGCAACGGGAAAAACCCTACTGCAAGTCTTTATCCGGGGCAATCCGTTCGGAGGACCCGCCCAGGTGACTCGCCTCGCCCGAGAATGGCTGAATCAATTATTAGAAACAGGACAATTGCAGGCGGTGGTGATTTACGGTAGCCCCTACGTTTTGGACGAATTTAAAGCCCTCTTGCCTCCATCCATTCCCTTTGTGTTTTCTTATGGTCAAATGGGGGCCGCCCAGGCGATCGCCCTGGAAACTTTATTTGGACTAACCCCAACCCCCACCCAACCCAATCCGTTCTACTAAGGCTACAGATGAAATCTGCGCCTTGATTCTGAAACTCGGTAGAGCCTCTGAGTGCTCCGTTCCTAGGCTCTACCGGGGACTCATTTTAAATCCGATTTAAACCCGTTTATCCCCCGAAATCGGCGATCCCTGTCCTGTTAATCGTTGTTCTCGTTCCCCCTAGTCTTCTCCCAGTCCGGCTTTAGCGGATTTAATTCAGGGGACAAGATAACCAGACTTCTGACCTTTTTTCTTCGGGCATCGCCAGGGGAAATTTTGTCAAAAAACCCGGTTGTCTGCCCTTGAATGTACCTACGCCCCCGGGAGGATACCCGCCAACTAGAGATTCAGGTTGAATTCCAGGAACTCCTTCCCCTAGGCAGGCCCCAAACCCCGTCTTTTCCCCTGAATTTCAGCCCAAACTCTAGTCAGTGAACCGGCTGAAATTTATATAAAATAGTCGTGAGAAGCATAGCTACAAGTATGTCCCTGTATAAAATTTGGGCCTTAATCGCGCTAATTTAACCCCTAAATAATGCAATCATTAATCATTCTGAAATCCCCCCAGGGAAGTACATCGAAAAAATTTATCTATCTGGGGGTGCATAATTCTTCATATTTTATTAAGATAAGGAAGAGTCAATTAGCGCGATAATAACAATGCTGCTGTATAGAATGTAACAAATAGCCCAACGAGGCCGCCCAGTAGTCTCCCTTCTTCAATGAGCTATTATGAATTATTCACCTAGCTGGGGGGTGGTCACAGATATACCGTTGATTAAAGAATCTATCTAGCGAGGTTTTAAAGATGGCTCCATCTACATCTACCGTTCAATATTCCATCGAGTTCATCAAAGAAGAAGCTCGAACCTTGGTCAAAAATGGCTTTGTGGGGCGACAACAACCCATCTATACCCTTTGCCAATATATCCCAGCGCGGGAATGGGCTGTGGTTGAATCTGAATTAGAAAAGTACGATTTCTTGCTCCGCGATCGCATTGTGGATCTCATGGGCCGCGAAGACTGGGACAACGATTAAAAAAAAGCTGGTAAATTATATCAAACAAGTGTAGTCCGGTCAATAGAAAGTAAGATAAACTTTACTTTTTATTGACCGGGTATATTCTTATTTAAACCCTAAACCCTTTATGCTTAAATCCTAGGGTTGTGCGATCGCCCACCGGATCTGCCCCTCGCTCTTGTTTTAATCCTGCACTCAAAAGCCAGGAGCAAAACGGAACAATTTCCCGAGAAAATTCCCTCACCTAATACCCTGTAATGTAGTCCAAGGTTTAGAGTAGCCGGAAGACAAACCGGGTTTCTTTGCATAATTTAAAGCCCATGAGCTACAAAATAAAGAGCCAGTAACTGAGTGTCTGGTCCTACCGATCTAACACTGTACTAGCCTCCTCATTGTGCTAAGTATTTTAGCTAGGCTCACCTCGGGGACCCCCGATCGCTCCTCCCCTCTGGGAAAACCACTGGCTTTCTGTATCAACGGTGTTGGAAATTAGCAGTCTGTGATCACCAAACCCGGTTTCGGGTCCCTGGGATTCAAGACTGTACCGGCATTTTCGCACCCGGGGCTTAACAGTCCTAATCTTTCTTCTGTAAATTTTCCAATTCAGACCGCAACGCTGCAATTTGAGCGGTTAAGTCTTGTAAATCTTGGTAGACTTCCGGATTGGTTGCCGAAGTCGGTGGGGGTGAGGGAGGCTCAGAAGTTGATGCCGAGGGACTTGCAGCGGAGGGAGGCTCCCCGGGCGATCGCTGGTGATCGATCAGGGTATCCACATAATTGCGGGCTTCCCGTTCGGTCATTTCTCCTTTTTCCGCCCATTTTTTGGTTAAATCGCTGACGTCTAGTTTTAAGTCCGCCAGATTTTCTTCTCGTTTTTGAGGGTCTTGGATGCTTTCGAGTAGGGAAGCCGTCGCGCCTACCCCAACTCGAAATCCGGTTTGTAAAAATTCCATGACGTTATCGGGGTTCATCGTCTATTCTCTTCCGTTTCGTAGAAGTATTTTTAGTCCGGGTCCGGGGTGAAAAATGGCTTGATGCTGGCAGGAGAGCGCAGCTTCTGATCGTTGCATTGACCACCGAATCGGGATGAGAATTGCCTCATCTGATGAATGGGGTCATTTTAACTTGAACGTTCCGGCCCTGTCAAATTCAGCCCAGGGGGTCGGGTTTGGGCAACTCGGCAGCATCGCTACTAGAAAGGCTTAACACTAAGTTATCCCGGTGAATTACCGTGTCGGCAACAATATAACCTAAAATTTCGGGAATTTCATCGGACTTTCGTCCGCGAATGCGATCGAGTTCGTCACTGCTATAGTTGACCAGTCCTCGGGCAATTTCCCGACCCGAGCGATCGCACAGTTGCACCGCATCCGACGCCTCAAACTCTCCGAACACTTCCAGGATGCCTGCGGCTAAAAGAGACTTTCCGCCTTGACAGATCGCCCGGACTGCCCCTTCATCTAAATACAGTTTACCCGAGGGAATGACTGCATTGGCAAGCCAGCGCTTGCGGGCATTACTCGTACTCTTTTGCGGGGCAAAATGGGTCCCGATCGCCTCCCCTTGCAAAATCTTCTCCAAGTTACGCGGGGATTGAGACGAGGTAATCACCGTGCGGACCCCTGCACCTGTGGCAATTCGAGCGGCCTCAATTTTCGTCATCATGCCCCCCGTTCCCCAATTGGTCCCACTGCCTCCGGTTTGCACCTGTAACTGCCTCAACTCATCCATGTGCTGAACTAGAGTAATCGGTTGGGCGTCAGGATTGCTGCGGGGGTCTGCGGAGTAGAGGCGATCGACATCCGTCATCAGAAACAGCCATTCCGCCTCGACTAAGCTGGCAACCATTGCCGAGAGGGTATCATTGTCGCCGAACTTGAGTTCTTCGATCGCTACCGTATCATTTTCGTTGACAATCGGGATGACCCCGAGGCGCAGTAATTCTTGAAAGGTGTTGTAAGCGTTGACGTAGCGACTCCGTTGGACTAAATCGCTGCGGGTGAGCAAGACTTGGGCGATCGGCTGTTGCAGGGTGGTAAACAGGTCATCATAAACCCGCATTAAGCGGCCCTGACCCACTGCCGCTACCGCTTGTTTAAGCGCGATCGTCCGGGGACGCTCTTTTAATCCCAGACGCGCACAGCCGACCCCTACAGCACCAGAGGAGACTAAAATAACGCGATGCCCTTGGTTACGGAGGGCCGTGAGAGTTTCAACGAGGGCCGCAATGGTGGCGATCGCCAGGTTTCCGGTGCGGTCCTGGGTGAGACTAGAGGTGCCAATTTTGACGACTAGGGTTTGCAGGTTCATAAAAAAAGCGCTCTCGTTGGGGATGAAGTCCGGCTTACCATTGGATGACCGGATCCAATTGTAAAGCGCCCGCCTTCATTCAGTGAAGGTAGGCGCTTTGTTTTTAATCAAACTGAATTATCATCAGGGTTTTGCTCAAGGCGGCCCCTATAAATTCATCTTTAATGCCGCTTGATCATTTGGCATCAGCCTCAATATTTTAATATGCAGCGCTATATTGGGGTTTTTCAAGGGGTGTTCAGCTCAATGACCTGTTACTTCTTGTTGGCGAGGGAAGCGCCGAGGATTTGAGATAACCAGACTTCCAGCGATCGCACGGGATGCTTGGTTTGCATAATTTCTCCAGGGTTCACCATCGGTTCTACCAAAATGGTAAACATTCCCAAGCGGTTACCGGCGAGAACATCCGTAAAGAGGCGATCGCCCACCATTGCTACCTTTTCCACCGGCAGATTCATCCCCGTCACCGCCTGTCGTAACTTGCGCCGCGAGGGTTTAGCTGCACCTGTAATGTAGGGCAGATTTAAAGAGCGAGCAATGCCACCGATGCGAGCTTCACTGATATTATTGCTAACCAACCACAGGGCAGCAACTGGACGAATTTGTTCCACCCACTGCCGCAGATAATCAGACACTTGGATTTCGCGAATAGGAACGAGGGTGTCATCCACATCCAAAACCAAACCCTTGAGATCGTACTCTTTAACGACCTCTGGAGTCAGACTTAAAATTGAATCCCCTAAAAATAAATCGGGTTCTAAAAGTTTTCCCCAAGACATAGTAATTGACCTTCGCTGACTAACACTCACCACCGTCCTGCGGAATACCGAAAACCACAGTTAAACAGCATTGTAGATACACCCCCTAGAACCTGTCGTGAACCTATAATCTGGTTTTACCGAGCGATCCTAGGGATGACCAGGATGCTTTCTAAAAACTGCATTCCCCGCATAATGATTTTGACATACTAAGGCTGGATAGCTTACTGCGATCGCACTCAATTCCGAGAAATCCGCCCAGAAGCCTCCGCCAAAGGCTCCTGGGGGACTATCATTACCGTAACGTCGGGTCCCGCTCATCCCAGATAGCATTTTGAGCCGCTTCATGTTCAGCTAAGGTGCGACTAAAAATATGAGTGCCATCATAGAGAGCCACAAAATAGAGATATTCTGTGTCTTCTGGGGCTAAAGTGGCCTCTAAACTGGCAACTCCCGGGGCCGAGATTGGGGTTGGGGGTAAACCCGGATTCAGATAGGTATTGTATGGATTAGGGGTGTTTACCTGGGCTAGAGTTAAGGGTTTATCTTCCGTTTGTCTGATATTTAATCCGTATTCCACCGTGGGATCAGCACCCAGGGTAATCCCCTGTTTGAGGCGGTTGGTAAATACACCCGCAATGCGATGACGTTCCGATGCAACCACCGACTCTTTTTCTACAATACTGGCTAGGGTGACCCATTCTTTCAGACTCAGATTGGTTTGATTTTGCGGTTGTTGATACACCGGCAAAGCCACCTGTTCAAACCGACTCAGCATGGGTTGAATCACGGCTTGCGGGGTAATATTGTCCGCACGCAGCTTGTAAGTATCCGGGTATAAAAAGCCTTCTAAATGGGGGATATCTTTAGGAAGCCAGGGATAGTCAGCCCAGGGAATTTCCTGAGTAGCGGCGAGAAATTCTGCCGCCGTAAAAAAGCCTTGAGACTCAAAATATTCAGCCATTTGCCGCAAATTCCACCCTTCCGGAATCGTGAAACTCAACTGCATGACTTCACCATTCCAGATTTTTTGGGCGATCGCCTGCATCGATTCATCCGGGGAAATTTGGTAGGTTCCCGCCTTGTATCCCCCATCTGGGTTTTGGCGAATTAACCACCGACTCCACATATTCCAAGCATTCGCCGACCGAATTAAACCCTGTTGTTCAAGTTTAAGTCCAATGTGTTGTCCAGGTTCTCCGGGGTCGATTTGGACAACTTCCAGGCGATTGTCTTGGACGACAGAATCCCGAGGTAAAGATTCTGCCACAGGTGCACTAGCTGATAGCCACCACCGCCAACCTTGCCATGCACTGATTCCGATCGCAGCGCAGAGGATAAGCGCCACATATAACAACCAATTTGTTTTTCGTTGACTCGCTGCTTTCATCTTCTGGTGATCTGTAACAACCATGATGGGATGCCGCGACGATCTCCGGGGATATGGCCCTGATGGAGAAGCGATCGCCCGCCATCACCCCGAGGGGATCTTCATCGCGGCATTCATCTATTCCAGGGTAATCTTTAATCTCTGAATTGATAGACTCCACATCAGACGGCAAATTCGGTCTGATATTCTCCTAAGTGCTTAGACAACTCATGCAGCTAGAGGGTACTCTTCAGACCAGGGATCGTCTGCTTTGTGGATCTAAGCGCCTGATTCCCTAAACGTTAGAGTTGCCTCTCTCGGGTCAAGCTACTGGCGAACGAGAGCAAGGATCAAATCAGAGTTGAAAAGCTCTCATGCGATCGCCGACGAACCCTGATGTTCGGTTAGTTTAAGCTGCTGATCCCGTTAAAAATTTTGTCGAAATGGGACTGATCGGGCTTCAACATTGATTCGAGTCCCAGATCTAATGGGGTTACTGAGTCAGATACAGGACAGTGCTTGTTTCCTCGTTATTCGAGTTCATCAAACAACCGTTCTTCGATCATGCCTTCTAAGGTAGACATCATCGGTTCAAGTTCCTGTAACTCTTCATCGGAAAGTAACTCAGGGTTTCCGTCTTCATTGAGGCGCGCCAAAATAAAAACGGGATCCAAAGGCGAGTAGATGGCATACTCGGCTTCTTCGTGATAAAAACTGGCTAACCACTGAAGTTCCTCATATTCTGCGGCTTCACCGAGTTCATCATCACTGATTTCCTCTTCGGTAAATTCCGGAAGATCTCCGCTAACCGTCAGCGTAATTGCGCTGCGTTTGAGGGTGAGATTTTGTTCTTCGAGAACTGCTTTAGCCGTATCAAAAATAGTATCTACTTCCTCCTCACTAATCGGAATGGGTTCATCATCCTCATCCTCAGCTTGCCATGCAAAAATTTCCACTGGCGTATCAATGGGAGTGAGTAAAACGTAAGTATTGTCGTTTACTTCAACCGAATGTTCGATGTAACAAGATAGCGATCGCCCGGCCTCATCCGTCAAAATTGTGGATGAAGTGTGGGATTGCCCATTCTCTTTTGATGATTCCGATCGGGACATGACAAATAATAGGAAGATAAAGAGCACTAGCGAGGAGCAAAACGGAATCAGAAAACCGGAAAACGCCCTTCCCGTATTTCGGTCGAGGCGTACAGGTTTTTGATTGCCCTGAACCCAGGAAGAGCAAATCCTAGGGCAAAACCAGAATATCACGGGAGGGAGCTGATCCGATTTCTATTTTTTGCAGTGGGACTCTTGGCGATCGCCTGCTGAGGGTTTGCCGGATTCACGGTCACCAATCCTGATCCGATGGAGCCAAAACTTACCCGTCTTGAGGGGAAACATGGGATGGCGAGGAGGCTACTCCGGAGGAATCCATTGCCGCACTTGCCCTTTCCATGTGCTGATTGTAACCGCTGGAGGCAACGTTCCATCCGGAACAGGTACAAATCCCCGGAATGAAGATACTCAGATACAGGTTCTCCCTGAATACCTGTCTAGCCAGACCTGAGTCTAACTTCGGGCTAAATTCAACATTTTGGGCCAAGACAGGATCGCGGGGTAACTGTTCTTTCATTCAGTTACTCATCACTGAAGTCCCCCGATTTAACGAGTATCATGGCACTTGACACCATCTCCCAGGCCACACTTCCTCAAGAGGAACTGACAGCTATCCTCACTCAAATTGAGTCGGAACTGTATCGGACAAACGTTTACCGGACCGCATTGGGGTTCCTCAAGCAGAGACTCGGTGAGTCTGCGGAGGGTTCCTCCATGTTGCTACAAGCGGTTGCTAAAAAAGCGATTTGGCTGACCCTTAAGCAATGGATCTCCCCGGGTCAGAACGAGCCAGAACCTATGAATGAGGCTGAGTTGGTCGTAGAGGACCTAGATTTATCTTTGAGGTCCAGCGATCGCCAAGAGTCCCAGGCATTAGAGGATATCCGAACACCGGAAAGTCATTCCCAATCCCTTGGCGATTCAGATCCAGCGGCGATCGCCAAAAAGACTCCCGCTCCCTTCTCATCAAAAGCTAGAATTAACCTTTTTCAAAGTCACAAAAAACAGCAGCAATCTCAACAGCAAGCTCAAATCCTCGCCCATCAACAACAATGGGCCGATCGCCTAACTCAAATTGGGCAACAACTGCAAGCGGCACGCTGCGATCGCGGGTTATCGATACTGGATTTGCATAAACAGACCCTGGTTCCTTGCCGTCATATTGAAGCGATCGAGAACGGCTATTTATCCAAGCTGCCTGAAGATGTTTATGTGCGGAGTTTTATTCATAAAATTGGGGATGTTTTAGGCTTAGAGGGGGCGAAAATGGCGAACGTCTTACCCGTTCCCCCGAAACAGACTGCGCCCATCCATTCCTGGCATCCTCAAGACTTTAACCTCGATTTTTCCATTAGTCCCCTGCATCTGTATGTAGGCTACACTGCGCTCATGGCTGGGGCGATCGGGGGACTAGGGGTGATGAATGGGCAATCTGCTCCTACAACCGTGACCGAACCTGACCCAACTTTAACCGCCCCGGCGAGGGACTCTCATCAAGGGGCGCTCCCGATGCAAACACCGGGAATTACCTCGGGGGCGATCGCCTGTGCCATCTCCGAGATCGCCCCACCGGAAGCACTCGAATGGTAACCCCACCCTTGGACGAGGGTTCAGGGTTACCCCTGAGTCTGGCGATCGATCCAACTGAGCAACCAGAGTCCGGTGACAAGCCCAATAAAGTGGGCCACAATCGTATGCGTATTCGCCAACACTACAAAAATATCCAAGGCTTGAATAAAATCTTGGGGACGCAACGCCGTCACCAGGGAGCCACCGCCTTGGTACTGGAGGGCCTTAGCTAGGAGGATTCCGCCAATAGCTTCTGCAGCGATCAGGGTAAAGGACATCCCGGCTAAATTGACCATTAAACCCCGACGCACAATTTGTAGGGTATCTGCTCTTTTAGGGCGCAGCTTAGGATTGACCGAACTAAGCTGTTGAGATAGGCGAGTATAGCGATAAGCCCAATAGATACTCAGTCCGAGGGAAACCAGTCCAAGAACGGCAAAAAAAATGCCCGGAGCAATGCTGACATTACTGGTTCTGGCTGCTTCCCGAGGTCCTGGAGATTCAATCAAAATTGCAAATAAGAAAATCAGTCCGGCAACAACAGCTAGAACTAATTGTGTCCAAAAACTGATCCAGCCGACTCTGCGTAAGGCAGGGATGACGCGCTGGACGGGGGGTGGAAGTGCTTTTAAGTCGGTTTGATTTGACATACGGAGAACGCAGTTACCGTTTTAGAGCGTTGAGAGTGATCGGCTCTTGCTCAATCATAGACCACCGCACCTCCTGATGGCTGTTCCCCGGTGATATTGAGGAGCAATTGCTGTCTTTGCCCTGTTTATTTTAAATTAACTTGTAAAGAAAAATAGAGAACAAAAAAACACCAATGCGCGTCAGCCGATGAAGAATGCATCTTTTCAGCAGGCGATCGCCCCATTGGTTTGGGGAAATTCCAAGCATCTGGGTTTTTTTAGCGATTTATGTCCGCACTATCTGATGATCCGTGCTTGAAATTGGGGTGCAACTTAAGTCAAGTTTCAGGCAAACTTGACTTGAGCCGTGGCAGAGGATAGCGATCGCCAATCACCGGGTTACCCCAGTCCCGGTTGATTAGCCAGATTTTCCTTTGAGAATCGGGGTAAAATGCCCCAAGGGTTTATGACGACAAGCTGTTCTACAAGCTTTCGGGGGGTGCGGCATCGCCGACCCTCCCCGAGTCACAATCCAGAGCTTAAACAGATTAAGACTCCAAAAGGTTCTGATTGATCTGTGGATTGATTGCTCTAGTCAGCTTAAAGAAGAGAAAGGGTGCGCTCAGGTTAGAGAGAATCCAGTCATTTTCCCCCTGAGTTAATTAAGCCGACTGAACCACAGATGACCCTGAGCGATCGCTCGTATTGATGATTCATCCCTCGGTCTAACTCGGTATCAACCGGGGTGCAAATTACTACTAATAAATCAGGGCTGGCTTGCCGTTGGAGATGATTTTTTACAATTTCTATTCCACGGTTCAAGTCTACAAAAGTTGTATTTATTTTATTTGGGTGCTGACTTTCGCTGATTCCATCAGTAGGAGTCTGTATAAAAAAATTTGAGAGTGCGTGTTTTGCTCGTCAGTCGGTAAATTTTCCGGCTCAACTCTCACCACAATTCGTCTGAAATGGAGGGTTGTTCTTAGATGGATTTTAGGCTCTTTTTGTTCCCGTCTTGTCGGAAGTTATGTAAAAACTTCTGCCATACCAATTCCCTGAAAATTGGCAGTGATTTCCTTCCGATCCTCCAATTTTAAATCAGGCTATTAGAAAGAGCTTAATTCTCATCCAAGCTGGGCGGATCAACGGGATTCTCTTGCAGTTTCATCCAGCAATGCATCTATACCGAAGGGAACCAAATCACAAATCTTCCCGATGCTCGGGACGGTATCTGGGTTGACTTTGAGTTGACTTTGAACTGTAGATTTTTCACCCCTCCCCAGAGCGGGCAAGCTACGAAACGTCAATCTTTCAGGGCGTCAATTCCTGTATCAATTGGTATTTTAAGGGGTATTCAGCGGGTAACTCAAATGAATTTTGAAGAGATCTATGACTTTTTTCAAAACCCTCCGCCGATTTATCTGAATAAAGAACTAACCGTGTGTTACGTTCTTTCAGTATTATTGGCGGGTGACTCTTATGGCACAGAACTGATTCAGCAACTAGAGCAGGAATATCCAGCCTATCGACTTTCGGATACGGTACTCTACAGTGCTCTGAAATTTTTAGAAAATGAAAGAGTCATTAAGGGCTACTGGAAAAAGGTTGAAGGCCGGGGAAGACCCAGACGAATGTATCAGGTTCATCCGGAGTTCCAGGGACAAGCGGAGGATTTAGCTCTACTCTGGCAACAGTATGCTCACGAAGGTCATGGGATACCGAATTCTGCCCCAGGTCCTGTGCAGTGCCATGAAAACAAGAACCACAGTACGGGTTAAATCGGGATAACCAGGATTCTTCCGGTGATGGGTGCGGCCCTGCCATCGCCCTCATCGGTCATGTTCGGTTCAATCATAAGTCCCTGTTATCCCGGGAAAAGCTAGGTTAGGCGATCGCCGTCCTAGCTTTTTTTTAGGTCCAGGAGTGCGGCGTTGCGATATCTCCAGGCGGTGGGGTCATCGGGTCGCAGTTGTAAAGCGCGTTCATAAGCGGCGATTGTCTCGGGGATTCGATGCAACCGTTCCAGGGTTTGACCCAGGCACAACCAGCCATGATAGTCATGGGACTGGATTTCCAGGAGTTTCTCAAAGGCGGCGATCGCCTCGCCATATCGATGCAGATTCCCCAAGGCGGCCCCCCGATTAAACCAAGCGGCAGCATAGTCCCCTTGCAGGTCCAGGGCTTTATCATAAGCCGCGATCGCCTCGTCATATCGCTGCAAGTCATAAAAAATATTGCCCCACTCATACCACCCCTGATGACATTCGGGATGGGTTGTCAGGGCTTCTTCATAAGCAGCGATCGCCCCCTCCGGCTGCTTTAACTGCATCAGGGCCTTCCCTCTGGCACAGCATTCCTCGGGAGTTTGTGGTTTCATCGTCACGGCAGATTCAAAATCTGCCGTTGCCGCTTCTAAATCCTCTAGGGCTTTATAGGCTAAACCTCGTTGAGTCAGGGCCACCAGAAACTCAGGGTTTTGAACCAGTGCCTCGGTCAAATGGGCGACTGCCTCGTGATAAAGTCCCATACGATGACAAACTAAACCTAATCCATACAATACTTCTGGGTGATTCGGAGAATAGTTTGCCGCCTGCTCAAACGTGGTTAACGCCGAGGGATATTGACGGCGATCGAGATGAATCTGTCCCAGTTGTAGATAATGTTCTAGGGTGAATTCTGAGGCAACGGGCGAGGCGGGTGTAGCTGGGGATGGGGATGGAGTATTTGCCTCGCGATCGAGCAACATTTGACCAATTTCTGCCGCCACTTCCGAGAGTTTGCCACAGTTTAACGCGCCTAACTGCACCATCCGCCTTGCTAATTCTTGATTGGGAACTGGGGAATTGAGCAGACGAGTTCCAAACTGGCGTAACCAGAGCACGTATGCCTGATTTTGGGCATTTTCCATCCCCGAACCCTTAACAAAATCCTTGACATTCGGAGCAGATTCTGGTTCGATCTCCTGCAAAAATTGGTTAACCTGAGCCTGACTCCACCCTCGATGCACCCCATCCAGCAATTCAGAAAAGAGAAATTCGTACTCTGCCGCACACAGAGGTTTAGGAGGTTGGGGAACGCGAGGTTCTGAGTTTTTGGGGTTTGACTTTGTGAGGAACGACTGAGGCGGCGATCGGCGAAACCACTGTTTCCACAACCGGACAAGCTGCTGCCAAATTCGGCCCAAAGTTTTCACAACCCGTTGCATGAACTGCCTCATTGATAAATTTATCCCTCTGTCCCTACGGATTTCTGTTTGATTGCGAGTCCCACCCCATCGCTGCATTTTTTCGATGCTGGCAGCGTTTTCCCTTAATTTTCGTCAAACTTGCCTCCAACCTTGCCACAGCCAACCTGGGTAAATGGGGAGGCGCTCCAGCCCAATCCTAAACTGGGTCCTTTGCCACAGATATCTATCTATAGGGTTAGGAAGGGAATAGGCCAGTGCTATTCTATTTTAGAGTGGGGATTAAGGCTTTTTCCTTTAAAATCGCAGATTGGGAGCCTAGTTCCTCGGGTAAAAAAATGCAAATTTTTCACAACAAAGGGAAACCCGTAGAAAAGGGGAACCCTGGAGGGGCGATCGGGCTTTCTGTGGATATTGACTGCCTCTGCATCACCCCATCTTGAACTGGCGATATTTCCAGCCTTGCCATTCCACCGGCCATTGCCTCCAGATTTAACCGTATTGTCTGCTGATATTCTTCCCCCATCCATGCCATACGAACCGCTACATCACAAATATCGCCCCCAAACCTTTGCAGATTTGGTGGGACAAGAGGCGATCGCCACCACCTTAACCAATGCGATTCGCCAAAACCGAATCGCACCCGCCTATTTATTTACAGGACCCAGAGGCACCGGCAAGACGTCCAGCGCCCGGATTCTCGCTAAATCCCTCAACTGCCTCAACTCCAACGGTCCCACTGAAATCCCCTGCGGTGAATGCGAAGTCTGTCGCACCATTGCCCGAGGCACCTCATTAGACACCATTGAGATTGACGCCGCCAGTAATACCGGGGTTGATAACATCCGTGAACTCATCGAACGCGCACAATTTGCCCCCGTACAATGTCGCCAAAAAGTTTACATTATTGATGAATGTTTAACAGGTGACACCCTGGTGCAAACTGCTGAGGGGTTGATGAGAATTGATGACCCTTCTCTGCAAAACAAACAGGTTCTCAGTTATAACGAATCGAACGGGAACTGGGAATGGAAAAAAGTTCTCCGCTGGCTAGAACGGGGAGAACGACAAACACTGATTATTAAAACAGGGAATCGAGAAATCCGATGCACCGCCAATCATCTGATTCGGACCGAAAACGGCTGGATAGCCGCCGAGAAAGTGAAACCGGGAATGAACATTCTTGCGCCTTTACTGAATCCGAAAATTGTAAACAGCGCGATCGCTGCCAAAGTACCCTCGCCCAGCTTGAATCTATCTGGCCCCTTTGTGCCTGTGGCTGTGGAGCCAGACTTACCGTTCCCGAGTCTTACCTCAAAAATAATGCCAGTATTAACACCATCCAAAAATACTGGAAGCAATACACCTACAAAAAGAACCATCACCCCCGTTGTAAATCCACCCCTTGGAATAGCAAACTCGCAGCGTTGGAAGAACTTAGACCCCTGTGTGCCTGTGGATGCGGGGAAAAATTGGAAATACCAAATCAGGCAAAAAAAACCAGCGTGGAATACATCCAACGTTACTGGGAAAAGCATCCAACTAAGCAAAACCATTACAAGCTCACAACCTTGGCAGATAAGCTCACAGAACTGGAATACTGTAGACCCTTCTGTGCTTGCGGATGTGGAGAACAACTCGATATTCCTATCCACTTGCTTAGTCGCAAAACTCCCTCAACTGTTGTCGGAATTAACTCACACTGGAAGAGACATCCCTACAAAAAAGGACATGGACAGTGGGATAAAAGAACGGAAAAGTTTTTGGCTAATGCCGAATTTCTGTCAGCCGACACATTGGGGCTTATCTACGGAACCTTGCTGGGAGATGGCTGCATTACCTACCCCAACCAATACAGTCGATTTCCGAGATTGTCTTGGACTCATGGGGAATCTCAACGAGAATGGATGGAATACAAAGCCTCCCGTCTTGCAGCACTGCAACCCCAGATCCGAATGGCACCCAACCAAGGATATGGATATCTATCCGTCTGTTGCCAGACCCGTTGTCATCCCCAACTCCCAGCAGTTTTTGAATCAGTTAGACCCCAAGGGAGAAAAAAGCGGGTTTCTCATGAGTGGCTCAAGCAAATTACACCAGAAGGGTTGGCTTGGTTCTATATGGATGATGGATCCCTCAGTATTTCTCAAGGCAGCCCATCCATTCAACTGCATACAGAAGGATATTCTGTCGAAGAAAATCAACTCATTGCCGATTGGCTTAAAGACTGCGGATATCCAGCAAAAATCATGTTTTACACTTCCAAAAAAGATGATGGAAGTAAAACATACCCTTACATTAGACTCAACGCAGATACTACCCGAAAATTTGTGGACGAGCTCCAACCCTATTCAATCCCATCAATGGATTACAAGTTTGGAGAAGGTCGAATCTGTCGCAATGGCAGATCCGCGTCAAGTTTACGATATTGAAGTAGAAACTCATCATAACTTTGTGGCAAATGGACTGTTAGTGCATAATTGCCATATGCTGAGTACGGCTGCTTTTAATTCATTGCTCAAGACTTTAGAAGAACCGCCCGATCGCGTGGTGTTTGTCTTAGCAACAACTGACCCCCAACGAGTTTTACCCACGATTATTTCTCGCTGTCAGCGATTTGATTTTCGCCGGATTCCTGTAGCTTCAATGGTTCAGCATTTGAAGCATATTGCAGGCAATGAAACCATTAATATCAGTGATGAAGCGGTTTTGACGGTGGCTCAGATTGCTCAAGGGGGACTGAGGGATGCAGAAAGTCTCTTGGATCAGCTTTCGTTGCTGGAAGAACAGGTTACTGTAGAGCGGGTTTGGGATTTGGTGGGGTCGGTCCCGGAGCGAGATTTGATTCAGTTATTAGAGGCGATCGCCGGAAATAATGCAGAACAAGTCTTGGATAAAGCCCGAGAATTAATGAATCGCGGTCGAGAACCGCTGATTGTTTTACAAAATTTGGCCGGATTTTATCGGGATTTATTAATTGCTCATACCGCGCCCAATCGCCCGGATTTAGTCGCTGTTACTCCTCCTACCTGGGAACAGTTATGTGCCGTAGCTCAACAATGGGAAATGCCGACTATTTTAGCGGGTCAACAACATTTAAGGAGCAGCGAGGCGCAAATTAAAAATACCACTCAGCCTCGTTTGTGGTTAGAGGTAACCCTGTTGGGATTATTGCCCTCGGCTTTAATTACACCCACTCAGGGACGGCAAGAAACCTCCAGTTCTTCATCCAGTCGAGGGGCTGCAAATGTGGCACCACCGGGGAGAACCTCAGCAAGCCACCCTTCTCCGGAAAATGTCCCTCAATCTCCCCCAGTACAGGGGATGAACACAGGGAGTTCGGGGTCACCATCCGGAAGCGTTGGCGCTGCCTCTCCCCCGGAAAATCGCCCTGCTTCTCCCCCGCCACCGGCACCGAGTCAGGGGTCTGGGAACCCGGAACCCTCGACTGTAGAACCGAGTGGCAACCTGGAACAAACCTGGCAAACCTTGCTGGAATACCTGCCGCTGGGAAGCAAAGCGCTGTTGCAGCAACATGGACGGCTGATTGGGTTCAGCAACCATCAAGCTCAAATTGCGATTCGCTCTCCCAACCTGTTTAAGATGGCGCAGAGTAAGGTATCGGATATGGAAGCTGCCTTTTTTAAGGCGTTTAATATCCGAGTTAAAGTGGTGATTCAGGTGTCTGGGGACGCACCCCCTCCGGCTTCTGGCGCGATCGCCCCTAACCCTTCCGAACCCCCAGCAGCAAGGATGGAGCCACCGCCACCGCCGATGGGCAATGGACAGGCCAACTCGACGCCACAAAGCCCCGCCAATCGCGAAAATTCACCGCCTCAATCCCCCCCTCAAAACTCCCGAATTGAACCCAGTAACGGGCCAGAAAACCGCCCCACGGTGTTTGTCGGAGCGACGGGGAGACGGGATATTCCCCGGGGTGAGCAACCCGATGATGATGAAGTGATCCGGGCGGCTCAACGATTTAGCAATCATTTTAATGGGAAATTAATCAGTCTCCCGGATGACCCGGAGGCACAGGCGAGGGGTCGGGCAGTTGAGGCAGACTTTAGTCACAGTTGGGACGTTCAAACCCCGAGTTCTGAGGCGGAAATGGGGGGAGTTTTAGAGAGTCCCAATGATGTGGATATAGACGATGATCCGTTTGGTGGATTGGATTTTTGAGGGGACAGGACTGACGCCTATTTTCCCAAGAAACCCTTAATATAGGGGCGATTTGTGAATCGCCCCGGATGGGCGGGAGGGAGAATAGATTTCTTGCAAATATCTGGATTGATCCCCCCAACCCCCCTTAAGAAGGGGGGCTTAAGAGAATTTTGCAAGAGGTCTAAGTTAAGCGGGTAATTCGCCGGTGCCTTGATGAACGGTTTTCACCCATTTGAGTTGTTTGGGACGGACCGAAATCCGGAGGGTGATGCTAGAAATTACAACTACCCAGTGCAGGAGGTAAATGATACCCCGCACAGTTTGGATGAGGGTTTGGAGGGGCGAGGCGGGTCGAGTTTTGGCTTGTTGAGCGGTTTGGAACTCAATGCGCCGCAGCCCGGTAAATATTCCCACGAGGGAAAGACTCATGGCGAGGGTGGTTAAGGGGCTGTAAATGGGGAAATGTTTGAAGGCGATCGCCAGGATTAAATCGGGGATGGCGGCTGCCGGGAGGAAATATTGGATAATCCAAAATGCAAACATATCCCAAGATTTGGACCCGGGAAGGCGATCGCTGAAAATTAGCCGCCAATAGTCTAAATACCGCTGATATCCCCCTTCTCCCCAGCGATTACGTTGATGCCACAGGGCCAAAGGACGAGTGACGCCCTCTTCTTTGACGGGGACGCTGATAAATTGGACATCCCAACGGTCTAAATGCAGGCGCAGGGTCAAATCTAAGTCATCGGTGATGGTTTCTTCGTTGAATCCACCACAGCGATCGAGGGCTTGACGCCGGATAAATTGACCGTTCCCCCGTAGTTCCCCAATGCCACCGATCGCGATGCGTTGCTGTTGGAAATAAGTATCTAAGGCCATTTCTGCGACTTGTCCTTTGGTCCAGAAATTGACTCCAGGATTGGCGATCGCCTTCCGCATCTGCACGGCCCCCACTTGGGGCGGATTGAACGTAGGGAGAATCCGTTGCAGGAAGTCCGGGGAGACTTGCGCATCGGCATCAAAGACCCCGATAAATTCTCCGTGGGTTAGGGGAATAACTTGATTGAGTGCCCCAGATTTGCCCCCCGTGGCATCGGCAGAACGCCGAAACACATTGAGGTTGTCATATTTTTGGGCGAGTTGCTGTAACACCTCCGGGGTGCGATCGCTACTGTTATCGTCGATCGCCCAGACTTCATAGCGATCGCGGGGATAATCCAGATTGCACAGGACATCAATCAGCTTACTAATTACGGCTTCTTCGTTTTTAGCCGCTACCAGTAAGGAAACTTGGGGCCAGTGTTCCTGGTCTTCCCGGTCCAGGGGTTGGGGGGTCGGGAATGCTTTCGCCCGGACAATCCGAATTGCATGGAGTCCTAACAGTGCCGTAAAGCCCAACACCAGCCAATATCCCCAGGAGAGGAAATGCAGGATGAGGGTGAGAATAGAAATCCCCAATAGCAATACCGCTGCTTTGCGTCGGCGACCCAGATACCCCGGATAGGAAAAGTCTTCGACCTGATCAGAATCTTCAAAAGCAGACAAAATCAAATGAAGAGGCTCGAATTCCTCGAAGGAATTGTTTTCGGGCCAGGAATTCGCTGGCATAGTTTACTTAGGTAAAAAAGCAATACAGGTTTAGTGGTTTCTCAGCCCCTAGACCCCAAATTATGGCAGGGATTGCAGTTATTAAAGGGTCCAGTCAAGTTCCAGATGCCCTCAGCGGGAGACAAGTTAAGTTTCCCAGACAATTGGACAGCTCAGGCGGGACTAAAGGCGATCGCCCCCGCACTGCGGTTCCCGTTGGGGAATCCTCTCTCTCTTCGGTCTCTACTGCTTGAGCGTCAGTTGAGACTGGAGAGCTAGGAGCTTAGAGAAACCTTAATGTTGTTTTATTGTATCCCTGATTGTTATTTTTCTAACTCGTTGCTGCAATTGAGCAGGATTCAGTCTTCTGGGTCCACAGAAACCTACCCCCCTTATTTAGTCCTGAAAACTTGCCAAAATTGAAGAGGATAAGGGAATCATGACCGGGAGAATTCAATTCCCCACCCCCTTCTCCACTACACTTTTTATTGATACTGGACTAGAAGGAGCAGCGAGCATGGGTAATAACCTCGATCAACTTCAGCCTGCGGATAATCGGGAAATAGGGGTCTATATCCCTTACTACCAAGGCAATAAACGAGCGGTGTTACCGAGAGCGATTAGCCTCTATCGTCAAGGGAATTTGGAGGGTGAGCGCAAAATAGAGGGCGGTGAAAACGTTCCATTTGTAGCAAGCTGGCACGTTTCCTCTCTTCCGGCTGACCTCACCCGGTGTCGCATCCAGTTTGATGGGAATGCAGACCTCAGCTATGAAGTGACGATGGCAAATTTTGAGTTTATTGACCACTTAATCGATGTGATTGTCAGCCATAAGCGGCACCACTTGGTGGATTTTTCTAAAGGCTTCTATCGAAAGTTGCTACTACTGGATGACTAGAATAAAGACTGACGATTAGCCCGAGGGGGCAGTCGCTTTCGGCAACAGCTTCCGATGGAATCAGGGACAAGGGTCTCGGATTCCAGGGTCATCCTTGGGGAAATGCTGCTGCTGTGATGCCGATGCCTACCTTAACCCGCACCCTTGAGGGTGGGGCGTTTGCGGACAAAGCCTGCCTACGCAGGCTACTAGAGAATACCGACTTTTCATACCCCGATTTGGGATAAGACGTCATCTGACGACCCAAAGCAGACTATCAACACAAGAGAATAGGGAGTGAGTGCGTGCCAACATCTGCCAAACCAAAATCTAAATATCTCGCGATCGGATCAACTCGGCCTTACAGCGGTAAATCTTCGATTATCCTAGGCATGGTCCAGCAATTCCAAGCCAAGGGGCTGGATATTGCGTATTCTAAACCCCTGGGAACCTGTTTCAGTGAAGTGGGAAATGATGGGATAGACGAGGACCATCGATTTTTAGCCAAAACTTTGAATCTGCCGGATAATCGCCTGGGGGATACCCTGCTGTTTTTAGATGCGCCGACCCTGGAGAATCGTCTGCAAGGCATTGGACAAACGGACTACTCTGAGACTCTGGTGAATTCGTTGGAACACCTCGGGGGAGATTTAACGATTTTAGAGGGGGCTGGTACTTTAGATCAAGGCCGGTTATTTAATCTGTCGGTGCCTAAAGTTGCCACTTTGATTGAGGCGTCGGTATTGTTGGTGGCGCGCTTCCACTCGATGTTAGATGTGGGGGAACTGCTCTCGGTTCAGGACCGCTTGGGCGATCGCCTCCTAGGAGTGGTCCTCACGGATATCCCAGAAGAAACCTGGACCAGTGCCTCCACCATTCTGCGTCCGTTTTTGGAAGAACAGGGGATTCGGGTGTTTGGGTTGCTGCCAAGGAGCAATTTGCTTCGCAGTGTCAGCGTTCGAGAGTTGGTGCAACGGCTGAATGCGGAGGTACTCTGTCGTCCCGATCGCCTAGATTTGATGGTGGAAACCCTGAAAATTGGGGCGATGAATGTTAACTCGGCTTTAAAGTATTTCTCCCAAGCTCAAAACATGGCGGTGATTACCGGAGGCGATCGGTCAGAACTACAACTGGCGGCCCTGGAAACCTCCACCCAATGTCTGATTCTCACGGGACATATGCCACCGAGTCAGATGATTCTGAATCGCGCTGAAGAGGTCGAGGTTCCGGTTTTATCTGTTGACTTAGATACTCTAACCACGGTGGAAATTATCGAAGAAACCTTCGGTCAAGTTCGCCTACATGAACCGATTAAAGTGGAATTTATGCGAAAACTCATGTCAGAGCATTTTGACGTAGACCGCTTGCTGTCTATTTTAGGGTTAGAACCAGCCCTTTCTGGGCGGTAAAATCTTGAGGGAAAAATCTGCTACAAAAACTTGTAGGGTTTTACTTTAGAAAAAGATTCAGCAGTAACCGTTAAGTGAAACCCTAATCAATTCTCCTTTTGAAGCTCTAGGGCGCATATCTTTGCGCCTTACACGATTAGCAGAGGGAGAATTTCTTTTGTGATGTTGTCTAGCAAAAGGAAAGTAATATCATGCGTCACGCGCTTTTTTCAGGAATTGCACTGGCTCTCAATATTGTGTTTCTGCCCTTCAATGGAGTTACACAATAAGTCCCTACGGATTTGCGGCAGTCTATGCCTTACAGCGAAGCCAGAGAATTTATTTTAGACGAGGGATGGCAGATTAATTCCCAAAATCCCAACTCAAACGACTTATTATCGGGGTCGTTAGAGCGACTGGTAAATGAGTTAGACTATCCTGAATTTGAAGACTGTTCGGGAACTGGGATGGGGTTTTGTCGGGCTTCGTTTGTGAATGCTTATGGTGAAAATTTAATTCTGGTGACTGTTAATAATGAGGAGGAACCTACATTATTTCGATGGTGGATAGAAGAAGAACAAGAACAGGAATAAAGTACAGCATCTGGTTTTTAAAGGTCTATAAAAACCCGCACCCTTGCGGGCTGAAGAGGTAAAGTAGGGCTTTGATAGCCGGATTTGGTATAATTCTCTTTAATTTGGGAACACTAAACATAAATTCTGCGAGTTCGCTAACAGCAACCACTATTTGCGAGGGGGAGGTCATGTCAAATCAGCAAAATCGATTTTTTCGGTATCTTCGGTTGGCATTTGTGGCCCTGGCGTTTGTTCTCTATCCTTATTTCGTCAACCAACTGCCTCCCTTGCCGGATTGGATGGGGAATGTACCCACTCCAGTGGCAATTTGTGGGGCGATTATTTTTGCCATTATTGTTGTCGTTGGACCAGAATTATTAAACGTAAAAGAAACGCCCCCGGAAGAGTTATGGCACAAACTATTGCAAGAGAATCAGAAACTCATTAATGAGCGCCTTAAAAATTCTCTGGATCAAGACAGCCATATTCCTATCACCAGCATTGATTCTCCGGGTGATTTGGAACGACCCCAAAGGAAAGCGCCTCAACAATCATCCGTCAAGGGGTGGAGAACGTGGTGGCAAAAATTGCAGCCTTCCGCCAGTTTACCAAAAGCGATCGCTGATAAATTGCCTCTAATCAAAACTGGGCGGAATTTGGAGAATTTACAGACAGGAGAAGTCACTAAATTATCACCCAGTAAACCGATTATAGAGACTTTCAGCGAAGCCAACCAGCGTTTATTAATTTTAGGAGAACCGGGTAGCGGCAAAACGACGGAATTGCTCAAATTAGCCCAAGCATTAGGAGAAGCAGCAGCAGCAGCCGAGAACAATCCCAAAGACCCTATCCCCTTGATTTTTGAGCTTTCTACTTGGCGGGGAGAACCGATGTTCGAGTGGATGGTGGGAGAAATAGTGGCGCAGTATGTACGAAATCCAAAGCTATGCCGGGAGTGGCTGAAGGGCGATCGCATTGTGCCGTTGCTTGATGGTTTGGATGAATTGGGGGAGGAACGAGCAAAAGAAGCGATTCGGGCGATCGATGCTTTACAGGCAGATTATCAACATCAGCAAAAGGCATTAGTTATCTGCTGTCGCGTCAAAGACTATGAAAGCCTCACCGATAAAAACAACCGCCGTATCCGTTTAAAAGGAGTCGAACAAGCAGTCAGGCTTTGTGAATTAGCTGATGACCAAATTAAAACATATTTAGAGCAGCGTAAGGCAGAACATATTTGGGATGAACTACAATCCAATTCTGGGTTAATGGAGTTGGCGCGCAATCCCATGTTATTAAACCTCATGCCTATTGCTTATCCTGATGAATTACCAAACAACCTCCCTCAAAACACCCAAGATTGCCAAAGCCGACTATTTGATGATTTTTTGCATCGAAAACTCTCTCAACCCCTTGCAGGCTACGACCCAGAAAAGGCTAAATATTATTTAGCGTGGTTGGCTGCAAGTATGGGACGAGAAGACATTAATCAACGAGAGTTTTTGATTGAAAGGCTGCAACCAACTTGGCTGGAAACTCAAAAACAACGAAATCAATACTCAGGGATTAATCGGCTGATTTTAGGGGTAATGGGTACGCTAACCGGGGGACTGATTGGACAGATAATTGGAGGGCAGATTGGACAGATAATTGGCGGGCTGATTGGTGGACTAATTTTTGGAATTATATATGATTTCAATGCAATTAACCTAATAGAAGATTTTGATATCTCTTGGAAAAATTTAAACCAAATAATTAATCTTGGATTGGGCTATTCAATCTGGTTGGGGCTGATTGGTACGCTGATTGGTGTGGTGATTGGTTGGCTGAAGGGAGATTCGATTTTTGGGGGGATTGTCGGCGTTATTTTCGGGGGAAGTTTAGGGCTAATTTGGGGGGTTATTTTAGGTTTGAGAACAGATTTTAAAATTAGGAAATCTCCCTATCAATGGATTTGGAAAACGGGATGCACTTCTTTGATCACGATGGGATTGTCTATGGTGCTGTGTCCCTGGATTTTGATTATCCCTCAGTGGGCGACAGGACAGAATTGGAACTTGAGTGAATCGTTAATTGGGGGATTATTATTGACAATTTTATTCGTATATGTGATTGGCGGTGGGCAAGCAGTCAGCCAACATTTTATTTTGCGAGAGGTGTTGTGCTGTCAGGGTCGTATTCCCCGAAATTATGTTCAATTTCTGAACGAAGCAAGTGCCCGTGGCATTTTAAAGCAATCTGGGGGCCGCTATCGGTTTTATCATGATAAATTCCGAGAGCATTTAGCCAATACGATCTCGTGGAAATTTGAACCCCTATCACCCCGTAAACAAAATAAGTTTTTTGGATGGTCTTTACACAGAAGATAGGGATTATATTTGCAGGGGTTTGATTAGCAGAATTCTGACGAGGATCTGGTGGTGGTTAAAACTCCCGCTTTTTGACTCCTGAAGGCGTCACTACAAACAGTTTGTAGTAACTCCTTCAGGGGTTTCTTTTTGATAACTCCTGAAGGCGTCACTACAAACGTTTCTGCGGGTTCCAAGTCCCATGAAACCCTAACGGAATCACCCCCGGCAACCCTAACCGACATTCCGGTTCCTCTTCCAACCGATCGCCATCAAAAATCCATACCTGACTCTGATGTTCGTTCGCATCATAAACCACCGTTAAAACCCACCCTTGTTCAGCCCGATCGCCATCTGGTGCGTAAATCGGTTCACTCGGATAACAGTTCTCGGGAATAGGGGCCTCGGTCAGATGGCCGGTTTGATAGTCGAACCGCCCGATCGCCCCCACGGGTTCTCTCCCTAACTCCACTCCCTCTCGATGCAAGGATAAATAGGTATAGCGCCACTCCTGTCCCACTTCTCGGAAATCTACCGAGGGAAACTCACAGTGGCGATCTATCATCGTCTCTGTCTCCATCACCTTTCCAGTCTTGGGATTCACTCGGACTCGGCAAAGGGTCCCTTTGGCGGCTGTCTCTGTCTGCAAGGTGGCAAATTCTTTGAGATATTGATTCGTCTGAAAATCCTGATAGCGCACCACATCTAAGCTAATCTCTCCACTGCCATTCACGGAACCATTGCCAAAATGCCACTGATACCAGGGTTCCGCTTCCCCCCGACTCACCAGTTCTAAACTAGAACGGTCAATCACTAAAATTTGAGTCCCTAACTCGGGATGCCAGGTTAAGGAGTCGCTAAAACTTTTCAGGTGCAACAGGACGGGTAATACCGACATCCTTACCGGGGGAATCACAAAGATTAAATAGGGTCCCGCCATCACAAAATCATGAATCAGGGGCATTCCCTCTAGGTCAAATGCGGCCTGTTGTTGGATTTGGCCCTGGTTGTTGCTGCGGTAAACGTGCAGTTGGGCGTTTTTTCCCGGGGAGACGCCAAAATTATAGATTTCCCCGGTTTGGGGGTCGCGTTTGGGGTGGGCGGAATAGCCCCAGTTTGGTGCCAATCCGCCTAAGTTGTCCAGTCCGAAGGTTTCTAGGGTTTCTAAATCTAATCCGTGGGGATGTCCCCCTTCCCAAAGGGCTAAGAGTTTGTCCGGGAGGGCAATCACGGAGGTATTGGCAGTATTTTTCACCCCCTTGCCTAATCGTTTCCAGATAGGTCCCGGGGGGAGTGTGCCATATCCGGCAAATTGCAGGCGGCCCTCAGCTTCCTCCGCTTGATATCCGGCGGTTTGGACGTAGCGGTAAAGGGCGCGGCTGTCTCTGCCGGTAAAATGAACCCCTAAAATTGCTCCATCCCCATCAAACCAATGTCCGACGCGGTTTTCCCCTCGGGTGAGTCGGGCGGGACCATTGCGGTACAGGGTTCCACGCAATCCGGGGGGGAGGGTTCCGGCGATGATTTTGAGGGGAGTGGGGGGAAATTCCTGGGCGGGGGTGGCGATCGCCTTTGTCCAACTTTTCTCTCGGATTTCGGGTTTGCTAATACTTTTCATGGCTATTTTCCATCTATTTATCGTACTTGGTCTTATCTTTGCTAAAATAACTCCGTTGTTCTAGTTATTTCATACCGTCTTTGAGTCAATCAATAGACACATCACCTGGGATCGATACTCTGGCGCAAGAACTGGCCTCGATCCAGCAAACAGGCTCTAAACGAATTTCCGTCCTAGGTTCCCGTCATGTTCCGATTACCCATCAAGCTCTCATTGAGCGAATGACCTATGCTTTGGTCTTAGAAGGGAATCGAATTCTGACCTCTGGTGCTACCGGCACCAATTCTGCTGCGATTAAAGGCGCGATGAAGGCAGATCCCAATATGCTGACGGTGATTCTCCCCCAAAGTCTGGATCGTCAACCCAGCGAGTCGCGCAAGCAACTCGAAAAGGTGATCCACTTGGTGGAAAATCCCGCGAATGACCATTTATCCTTAGCTGAAGCCAGTGCTTTGTGCAATTTGGAAATTGTCTCTCGCTGTCAGCAGTTAATCTGCTTTGCATTCCATGATAGCCACACGCTATTGCAAACTTGTCAGGATGCGGAGGAACAACGCCGACTCGTGACGTTGTTCTATTTTGATTAAGGGCATCCTCGTTTACCTAGGCTTGACCCTGCGATCGGATTTCCCATTTGGCGTTTGGATCCGCTTGTGTCTGTTCCCGTTTTACTCTAAAATTTCCCCCGCGAAGAAGAGATGAAACTGCCGTTGCCTAGGTCAGTTATTGTTTAGAGACTCCCAGGCAATGGCCCCGAGGCTACTCGATTCGTCCACTTTCCTGAAGAACGTTGCGAGGCGAACTCACGGAGGCGATCGCTGATATTTGGCACTGGCAGTTTGTCCCCCTCTTCGAGTGGTTTCATGGTCTAGTAATTTGTAGTTGTACTGATAATTAGTCACGTTTTATTCATGGCTTCAACGTATTCTTTTGATATTGTCAGCGATTTCGATCGCCAGGAACTCGTTAATACGATTGACCAAACCAATCGGGAAATTACCAGTCGTTACGACCTGAAAGATACCAATACCACGGTTGAACTCGGGGAGGATGAAATTGTCATCAATACGAATAGCAAAATGACCTTGGATGCGGTGCACTCGGTTCTGCAACAAAAAGCGGTCAAGCGGAATTTATCGTTGAAAATTTTTGACTATGGTAAGGAGGAAACTGCGAGTGGTAACCGCATCCGTCAGGTGATTAAGCTCAAAAAAGGTATCGCCCAAGAGGTGGGTAAACAAATTACCAAGTTACTCCGGGATGAATTGAAGAAGGTTCAAGGTTCAATTCAAGGGGATGCGGTGCGGGTTTCTAGTAAGTCGAAAGATGACTTACAAGAAGCGATGCAGTTGATTAAACAAGAAGATTGGCCGGTGGCCTTACAGTTTACCAACTATCGGTAACAGGGTAGGGTAAGAAGTTCCTAAGAATGGGGTAAAACCGTGCGATCGCCTCGAATTTGAAGCGATCGCACCGTTTAAGGGAACTTCAATTAAACGGGAGTGGCAATGACTCAGGACAAAATAGACCGACAACGCGAACATCAAGCGAATGAACGGACGTTTTTGGCTTGGTTACGCACTTCTATTGGCATGATTGGGTTTGGATTTGCGATCGCTCGTTTTGGTCTATTTTTACGGGAGTTACAAGCTAGTGTGACGGGTGAACCAGACACTGGAACAGCGATCGCTATTAACTCCCAAACCCTGGGTGTGGTATTGGTAATTATGGGGATTATTTTTATTCCCCTCTCCGTCTGGCGCTACAATCAGGTTTTTCAACAAATTGAATTTAGCGCCTATCGCCCAAGTCGTTGGATGGTTTGGTTAACCGCTGCAACGGTGATGATTGTCGGGGTTCTGACGATTCCCTTTGTATTGTTCCGACATTCTACGAGGGAACCAATACCCCCATTGGAACCCCAAAGTTGGAAAAATGTGATGGGCGATCGCGATCGGCAGTAGGTTTTTCACCCCCCAGTCAATCTATTTCCAGTGCCCTCTCCTCACCACCGGCAAGGCTGTTTTTGAGTAATAATTTCCCCTTGGCGGTCAAATAAAATTGTGCCCATCTCTAAAGAAGTATCGGCATATTTTTTAACATAATTCTTAGCATTTAGACTAATTTTTTCGGCCAAATTATTAAACACTAACTCAGCCAGTCCTCGGGCTTTAATTTCAAAATAAGCCGCATCGGCAGTTTTAGCATTTAATACCGCTTCTACTGTTTCCAAATCTCCCCCCGCCTGAACCACTGCAGCACTGAGAATTTCTAATTTAGCATCGGCAATATGGCTGGATGTATTAAAAATTCCCCCAGCTAATTTAATCAGTTTTCCCTGATATCCCAACAACAAAACCGATTCTGCACCGCGCAATCCTGCTTCAACTAACAGCGCCCCGATCCAGTTTCCTGTTTGCACAATGCTTGATTCAGGAATGCCTAACCGTTGAGCAACTACGAGACCATTATTCCCCAGGCAAAAGGTTAAATGAGGTGAATTTTTGACCTTTAACTGCAAATTCTGCCGAAATTCATCGAGATGATCGGCAGAAGACAGGGGTTGAGAAATACCACTGGTTCCAAGTAAGGCAAGTCCTTCTAAAATGCCAAAAGCGGCGTTAGAAGTCCGGCTGGCGAGTTGTCGTCCTTCGGGTAAAATGATGGAAACAACGAGGGTTTTATCTTCGGGAATTAAGGGGAATAAATTACGCTCAAACAGTTGCCGCGCATAGTGATAAATGGCGGGTTCTCCGGTTTGGGTTTTGCCTAATCCTTCTCCGGCTTCGAGGATTAAAGGTTGGGTTTGGCGAGGGGTCCATTTCACCCATGCCCAAATGGGCGTATTTCGAGTCAAGTCAAGATTATCCCCGGGATCGCTGAGGGTGATAGCGAGGGCGGAAGTCGTATCCAGTTGGGCGACTTGGTGAATGGGAATCTCGATAGATTCGGGAATCAGGTCAAGGGTGACGGTTTTGGGGGCCTCTGTACTGGGAGACAGCACCATCAGGGCCGCTTTCGCCGCAGCAACGGCGAAAACGGGTAGGGTGTAGCCGGTTTTTGCCATGTTAAGAGGGCCACTGATTAAACAGGGTTCTCAGATTTTCTAAGGACTGAAATAATGAATGTTTCGGTTTAGAGGGACTGGTAAAAATTAGGACAGATCTTTGCTAACTGAGGACTCGATATTGAGGTTAGGTTTGAGTTCGTAGGCTTTATCATAACTGGCGGCAGCGCTACGGGTGCAGTCTAAGGCTTCTAGGGCCAAGGCACGATAATACCAGGCTTCGGCATTTTTGGGGTTGAGGTTGACTGCTTTATCAAGACTGACGATCGCTTCTTCATTGCGGTTGAGTTCTTGAAGCACGACGCCACGATTGTACCAAGCCCAGTGATAGCTGGGGAAAGCTTGTACCGCTTTGTCGTAGCTGGCGATCGCTTCGGAATATCGTTTTAACAAGTATAAAGTGTTACCACGATTGTTCCACACTTCGTAGAAGTCCGGTTGTGAGGCCAAGGCTTTGTCATAACAAGCGAGGGTTTTTTCAGTCAATCCCATGCTTTTGAGGGCCAGTCCTCTATGATACCAGGCGCGGGAATAGTCCGGTTTGAATTCGATCGCCCGATCATAGCTGGCGATCGCTTCGTCATATTTACCTAAGTTCCCCAGGGCAATCCCACGATTATTCCAGGTGCGATGATGATCGGGTTTAAGCCGTAAAACGCGATCGTAGCTCTCAACGGCTTCCTGGTGGCGTCCGCTGTCATCCAGGGCGTTGCCGCGATTGATCAGGGCCTGGTAACAGCCCGGATTTAGCTCTAGCGCCATGTCGTAGCTTTTGATCGCAGGATTAGTCCGCCCCAAGTTGTACAGCGCATTGCCGCGACAGTACCAGATTTCATCGGCATTGGGTTCTAGTTCGAGAGCTTTGTCATAGCTGGCGATCGCTCCTGTATAGTTTCCCGCTTCACTCAGGCTTAATCCTTTCCGAAAGAAAAACTCAACCTCTAGGCCCGTAGCACAAGTTATGAAATTTGACATCTTTCTTTTGGGAGACGTTTTTAAGATGATGTTAGCCAGGATACCATATTTTTGGGGGTTGGTAAAACTTTAATTTTAAATTTTTCTGAAACAATTCAGGGGTCTCCAATCGGAGGCCCTCTCTTGTTCATCCAGCTTTCTTCTTGATTATATCGAGGTTTGGGGAGTATTTTTGCAGAAAGGTTGCACTCCCCTAGTCTCAGATCTGAAGCGTTCCTCCCGCCCGGTCCTACGGATAGACTCAGAAAAAAATCATAAGGGCGCAATAGATGTCAAGGGCCTGGGGTAGAGATTTTCTAGCCCTTAAAAAAGAGTACCGCTGTGATCCTGATCCCAAATGCATCGCTATCCATTTATACCTATCCAGATTCTGGGGAATTTTATCCTAGAGTCCATTGATGTCACTACTAGGAACTACTAGAACGCCGATACCCTATTACCCTATATAGATAGACATAAGCTACCGAGGCGATCGCACCGTTCCTAACTGGAAAGGGCAGCAGATCCCGGGGTGTCCCCCGTTATGTTTCACACAGGACTTGCTCAGGGTTCAGGGGGAAGAGGTTCCTAAAATGACACAAGAACCCGGGTGGGATGTTGAGGGGTGAGGGATGGATGCGGCGAGATTTGTCACCTCAAAAAAGGCGATCGCTGGGAAATTTCAATTCTTAAAAATACCTGGGGTAAAGGGTTTCAGCAAATTTTCCGAAAAACTACTGATAGCTTTACCCAAACTGAAAAAACTGTGTTATTGTTATGGATGAGATTGAAATTCGGTTGCAGTGTTTGTTTCGAGTATTGATAGGTATTTCTCCCTTTCGTCTGGACAGGCTTCTCTCCGAAAACTTGACCTCTACATCCGTTGAATTTTGGAGTTAGTCCATGTCTATTTACGTTGGTAATCTTTCTTATGAAGTTACCCAAGATGATTTGAGCGCCGTATTTGCAGAATACGGCTCTGTTAAGCGCGTGAACCTGCCCACCGACCGGGAAACGGGTCGTGTGCGCGGCTTTGCCTTTGTGGAAATGTCCACTGAAACTGAAGAAACCGCTGCCATTGAAGCTCTTGATGGGGCTGAATGGATGGGTCGCGATATGAAAGTCAACAAGGCCAAACCCCGTGAAGACCGTGGCTCCTTTGGCGGCGGCGGCGGTGGCGGCGGCGGTCGCGGTGGTCGTCGCAACAACTTCTCAAAAGGCTACTAAGCTAGATTAGTGGAACTCCAAATTATGAAATCTCCCGAATGATAAGGCTACAGGCACTGAAACCTTGAGTGTCGGAATCCTTTAATCACCATCGGAGAGTTTTTTTCTGGAAACCCATAAGACGAAACTGCTTCGTTTCATAGCTTAACCTGAAAAAGCTCAGATATTCAATATCTGAGCTTTTTTATTGGCTTTAACCCGCCCCCTCAAGGGTAGAGCCTTGGCGGAATGAGTCCGCTTTTACTAACTGGATTAGGTCTGATTTAATTCAGCGTCAACTGTAACCTCTCCCCGACGAGTACAAAATCCACCTTTATTCCCGATTGAACGTAAAGCGCCCATTCACTTTTTCCCCCTGAATATCTGTGAGAATTGCTACCTTATACTCCCCAGATACTTCCGCAGGCAAAAAAGCGGCATAATGTTTTCCCGGTTCGTCATAGGGTAGTTCTAGGGTTCGTTGTTCCCCCGTAGGCGTTTCCACTTGTGCGGTAACCGTTGCAGCGGGAATCGCTTCGTGAGTATCTCCCCTTTGCAGATAAAAATCTAAATGCACTCCTCCCGGTTCAGGTAACGCCACTAATTCTAAATGATACGGACCCATTTCAATCACCTGTCCTCCTTGGGTGGGACGGTCTTTTGGGGTTGTTTCCGTGGGGACTACTGGTGTTTCTGTGGGAGTTTCCGTCGCACTTTCTAGCACATTTGAGTCCGGTTCTCCGGTTCCACAGGCGGTTAAACTGATTAATCCCAGACTAACGACAGTAATAGAGCCTAATTTGAGCGATCGCCACATTTTGAGTTCTCCTTGAGTATGACCTTCTATTCTTCACAACATCTTACGAATCCGTAATGGGTTTCACTCCCTCATCAAACGGTTCCTCCCTATTTTATGTAGAAACTTTTTTCGGCTTTAACTTCCAACCAAATTGAGAATAAAGCGCTGGAATCACCAACAAGGTTAACGCCGTGGAACTAAATAATCCCCCCAAAACAACCACCGCCAACGGTTGTAAAATCTCCTTTCCGGCCCCGGTTCCGATCGCCAGGGGTAACATTCCTAAAGCGGATGTTAAAGCCGTCATTAAAATCGCCGTTAACCGTTCTATTGAACCTTGAAAAATTACCGACTTCAGGGGCATTCCTTCAGCGAGTTTAGAGTTGTAATTATCCACCAATAACAGTCCATTACGAGTGGCAACCCCAAACAAGGTAATAAATCCCACCATTGAAGCGACGGAAAGAACACCACCCCCCAAAGCAACGGAAAAAATTCCGCCGGTAATCGCTAAGGGGAGATTGAGCATAATCATCACTGTACTTGCTAGAGATTTAACAGCAAAATACATTAAAACGGCAATCACAATCAGGGCTAATGACCCAAAAACGAGTAAATTTTGACTGGCCCGCTGTTCTGATTCAAATTGTCCCCCATATTGGATAAAATATCCGGGGGGAAGTTGCACGGATGCTCGCACTTTTTCCCGAATTTCATCAACGATACTC
Organism: Laspinema sp. D2d; assembly: GCF_025370755.1. Taxonomy (GTDB): domain Bacteria; phylum Cyanobacteriota; class Cyanobacteriia; order Cyanobacteriales; family Laspinemataceae; genus Laspinema. The sequence goes on from NZ_JAMXFC010000020.1 coordinate 109,760, forward strand.
CCTAAATCTCTCCCGGAAACATTGGCGGAAACTACAATTAAGCGCGAGACATTTTCCCGGTTAATGGTATTAGGACCCGTGCCATAATCAATCCGGGCAACTTGAGCGAGGGGAATTTTTGTACCGCTAGGAGTATCAACTAATAAGTTGCGAATCGTCTCTAAATTGTTGCGAAAATCTTCTTTTAACCAGACCACCAAATCGAACAATTGTTGTTGTTCTAGGACTTGGGAAACCACTCGCCCATTCAGGGCAGTTTCCAGGGTGTCTGACAAGTCACCCACGGTTAATCCATAGCGGGCAGCAGCAGGGCGATCAAAGTGAATTTGCACCTGACGGATGGGGACTTGAGGTTCGAGTTGCAAGTCTACTATACCGGGGATATCCTGCATCAAATCGCGGACTTGTGCCCCGAGAATGCGGAGTTCCGGAAGTTCTGGACCGAAGACTTTGACGGCGATCGCACTTCTAACTCCCGATAGGACTTCATCCATCCGGTGTGAGATAAATCCGCCAATACTGGGGGCAACACCCGGTAATTTATCAAATTCTTCCCGTAACTTGGCGATCGCCCCTTCTCGATCTTGTATTCCTACATCACTCAACTCTATATCCAAATGTCCTAACGTTACCCCTCCAGCATCGGAATCTCCCGGTGCTCGTCCCGATCGCAACTGCACCCAACTAAAACGCGGGTCGTCTTTCAGGGCCTCTTGCATCGCTAACCCCGCCCGATTTGTCATTTCTAATGATACTCCCGGATAGAGCACCATTGCATTCACTAAAGACCGTTCCTGAAACTCGGGTAAAAATACCCGTCCCAAAGAGGGCAAGATAATCAAAGAAGCAATAAATGCAGCGGTTGCTATCCCTAAAATTAGACCGGGCCATTGAATAGAAATTTGCAATAAAGGCCGGTAAAGCCATTCCGAAACCCTAGAAATCCAAGTTTCTTCCTCTGGTAAAGATTGAGAAGATAATAAAAACGCACATAAGGCCGGAGAAAGAGTCAAGGCCACAAAGGTAGAGGCAAAAATCGACACTAAATAGGCCACTCCCATCGGGGCAAAAATTCGCCCTTCAACGCCGGTTAATGTAAAAATTGGGGCAAATACTACAGCAATAATGACTGTAGAAAATATCACACTAACCCGTACTTCTACCGAAGTATCATACACCACTTGAAGCGCAGGAATTGGATTCCCTGCCGCTTGGTTTTTTCTTAACCCTCGGTAACAGTTTTCCATATCTACAATCGAATCATCTACCACGGATCCAATGGCTACGGCTAATCCCCCCAGGGTCATGGTATTAATAGCTTGACCGAAAAGATTCATCACCATTAATCCAATAATTAAAGATAAAGGAATGGCACTCAAGGTAATCACGGCAGTGCGCCAATTCATTAAAAAGAGAAATAGAATAATTGAAACGATGATAATTCCATCTCGCAGAGAATCCCGGACATTTTCAATAGAAGCATCAATAAAGTCCGATTGCCGAAAAGTGACCATGATCTTGACATCAGGGGGTAAGCTTGTTTGCAGTTCTGCGATCGCCGCCTCCACCGCTTTCGTTACCGTGGGAGTATCGGCCAGGGGTTGTTTATTCACCACCACTACCACCGCAGATTGTCCATTCACACTCCCATCCCCCCGTTTTAAGGCAGCCCCAATTTTCACTTCAGCTACATCTTCTAATAAAATGGGAGTACCATTACGGGAGGTTACTACCGATTTTTGTAAATCTTCTAGGGATTCAATCCGACCAATTCCCCTGATAATTAATTCCCGGTCCGGACTTTGTAAAAAACCCCCAGCAGCATTCGTATTCGCTGCTTCCGCTGCTTCTCTAACTTGAGTTAAAGAGACATTATAAGCCTGTAATTTTACTGGATCAGCTAAAACCTGATATTGCCGAACATCGCCGCCATAGGCAATGGCTTGAGTCACTCCTCGGACAGCCAGCAACCGATTAATGATATCGCGATCGACCCATTGTTTCAACTCCATTAAGCTGGTTTCTCCCTCTCCTGTCACCGTAAAGGCATATTGAATAATTGTCCCTATAGGAGAAGACATAGGAGAAATTTGTGGTGTTTCCACCCCTTGGGGTAATTGACTGCCTGCTTGTTGCAATCGTTCGGTGACTAATTGCCGCGCTTGATACTCATCAGTCCCCCATTTAAAAATCACTTTCACCACTGATAGTCCGACTCCAGAAGACGATCGCACGGTTTCTAATCCGGGAGTTCCATTAATGGCACTTTCAATGGGATAGGTGACCAAAGATTCCACCTCTTCCGGGGCTAATCCAGGGGCTTCAGTTTGAATTTCCACTTGAGGAGGAGCAAAGTTTGGAAACACATCTAAGGGCATTTGAGAAATTGTATGAATGCCCAAAATTGTGACAAGTATCGCTCCAATCACGACTAACCACCGCTGGGCGATCGACCATTTCAGAATACCATTAAGCATGGATTAGGAGGGGTGGGAGGTAAGAGTTTGGCTGTGATTTCAGGGTGGCATGAAAAGATGAAATCCAGATGAAATTTTGCTAAAATAGGGAAAATAGAACTCAACCGGGATAAGTAACGACAATGGAAAACCCCATAAAAGCAGCAATCAACGCCAGTGATCAGGATACCTCGTCCCCGACGAATGCCAAAACAGAGGGGATTGGGGAAGTGTTAAGTATGACAGAGATTAAACGCCGCTACCCCCAAGAGTGGGTGTTGATCGCCTACAAAAGGCTCAATCGCGATCAATCGGTACAATCCGGGGAACTGTTAGCGCATTCCCCGGATTGCGATGAGATTGAGAATCGCCTGCTTGAATTCCGAGGCAAACCTCTGGCGATCGAATATACAGGGCCGTTTGTTCCGGATCATGCAGGGGTGCTGATGTGAGCAATGATCAAGTTTATCAGTTAGAGCGCATAGCCTATCCAGGCTTAATCAACCCGGACTGGAAAGTTAATTACCTCTTGATTAGAGTCAAAGTAAGTGTTAACCGGAGAGGAGGAACGTCTGTCACAGCACCTTTATTGGTAGATTGTGGAGCAACTTTTACCTCATTATCTCCAAAGATACTTGAAACGGTCGGGTGCGATCTCTCCAATCCTCTCAAGTATGTTTCCATCCTTACGGGTAGTGGAATTGAAAATAGAATTCCGGTGTTTCAAGTTCCCTGGTTGGGATATAAAAACCATACAAAACCCAATTTCCCCGTCCTTGCTTTAGACCTACCAAAGGGTAGTCTGTGGAAGGGTGTTCTGGGAATGGACTTCCTAGAACAATGTCATGGGGTAATTTCTTTCGCTGAGGGGAAAATTCGCTTTGGTTCGATAGTTAGCATGGAGAGTGCAGGGTAATTTACTCCTTATGATGATGATTGTTGACTAAAACTGGCAATTCACAAAACTCACCCCTAGCTGGTTCACAAAATTCACCTTTTTCGGAGGGAAAAATCGAGTCAGGCTCGGTTGATTTATTTAGAGGTTTACTGCGCCGTCCGAACCAAAATGCCACCCCTGCGATCGCCCCTGATAGAGGGAGCCATCCCCACTGCATTAACCCGGTGGCATTCATCTGGGTTGTCTCGGTTTCTGCGGGGTGATCATGACTGGTATTACTGCCACCTCGGAGGGATTGGGCGTAGAGTTGCATGGCCCCTTCGGTGACAATGCGATCGCCTGCAAATAATCCCCCTTTGACCTCAATTCGCTCTCCAAATTGTTGTCCTAGTTTCACCTCAACCGCCTGAAATTGTTGCCCATTTTGGACATAAACTACCGGCAAATTATTAACTTCTACAATGGCACTTTCAGGGATACTGGTCACCCCTTGGCTGCTTCTCTCCGTAGCAATTTCTAACTCTGCAAACATCCCCGGTTTTAATTCTCCCCCCACATTATCGACTTCCGCCCTCACGGGAATGACTCGGCTTTCTCCTTGGACATCCGGGGCAATATAATTAATTCTTCCGGTAAAAATGCGATTGGGAAAACTCGCTACCTTGATATTGACTTGTTGTCCAATTTTTACCGAAGGTAAATCTTTTTCATACAAATTGGCGATTGCACCCACACGGGTCTGATTTTGAATGTTCATTAAACTTGTTCCTGCTGCATCCACCGATTGACCTGGGGTAATCTCTCGGTGAGCAACGACGCCTGTAATTGGAGAAATTACAGTAACAGTTCCTTGTTCATCTGCCATAATATTTAACTGTTTGAGACGAGTTTGATAGGTGCGATCGCTCAAGTTAACCTGAGATTTTGCTGCTTTTAATTCCGCATCCGCTCGTTTCAATTCCGCTTCGGCTGCAATCACCCCTTGGCGAGTTCTCGCCCGAGTCAGTTGCCCTCGCGCTTGGGCTAATAAATCTTCCGATTCCCGCAACTCTCGTAAGGGTAAATCGGCTTCAGCCCGTTTCACATTGGCTTGGGCTTCCAGTTGTCCTAAGCGGCTTTGAGCGCGGGCTAATTCAGTTTGTGATCGCGCTAAGAGTTCTTCAGATTCCCGTAAGTCTCTTAACGGTAAATCAATTTCTGCTTGTTTCACTTCTGATTCGGCTTGCAGTTGTCCTAAGCGACTTTGAGCGCGTTTAATGGCTGATTTTGCTGCCGCAAATTGGGCTTCAGAATCAAGCATTTGACGGCGTGGAATTGCCCCTTGTTCGACTAATTCTTGATCTCGTTCAAAGCGTTCCTGAGCCACGACTAATTCGGTTTCGGCTTGGGCAATTTCGGCTTCGGCGAGTTCCATTTGGCGCTGATAGTTTTCTCGGGCAACCGAGAGTAATCCGCCTTCCTCCACTAACTGTCGATCGCGTTCATAGCGAGACTGAGCAATTTCTACTTGTTTCTGCGCTGCAGCAATTTCCGATTCGGCTAACTCTACTTGGCGGCGATACCCTTCTTCGGCGGCGGTTAATACTCCCTGTTCATCTACCAAATTTTGGTCCCGTTTATAGCGCGATTCAGCCGTTGCTACTTGCTGTTCCGCTTGGGCAATTTCTGCATCAGCAATGGTAACTTGGCGTTGATAATTTTGTTGAGCTAATTGCCAATTTGCCTCAGCTTGCTTGAGATTAGATTCGGCTTCTGCCTGTTTTTGCAGTGCATCTACCCGCAAAGCAGCTAATTCGGGACTTGACAAAATTGCTACGGTGTCTCCCGCTTTAACTGCATCTCCGGGTTCGACTAATAATTCAATAATTTTACCAGCAATGGGTGCAGTGACCTCGACGGTTTCATTGGGTAATGTTTCAATTTGTCCCGTGACTTTTATTCCCAATTCCATCCCCGATTGTTGCACGGGTTCAACTACAATTCCCATGCGTTCAAGGGTTTGAGAATCGACTTTAATTCCCCCCGTCGGTGCATGACTAGCATCGCCACCGCCTTCAAACTCATTTCCATGTCCAGCATGAGCTAAAACTGCCGGAGGAGTCATCATGAGCAGGATAGCAGCCAGTAAGGTCGGGGTTAGGGTAGAGTAATTGAGCGATCGCATGATTAGTCTGGCTCTCGTAAGGGTGAATCAAACCTCACCCCTAAGTCTGACAGAGGAAAATGAAATAAGGATGAAATTGAATTTAATTTTAGAGTGTGGGTACTGGAGAGGTTAGAAACAGGGGTTTTTTCAACCCTCTCATAAAATCAGCAACCCATCTAGTACAGAACTCCAGTTTCTTGTCCCGGATGATCTCTATCCTGATTCTAAAAGCGGCAGGCGAACGGTAAATAAACTCCCTTGACTTAATTCACTTTGCACCAGAACATTACCTTGATGGGTTTTGGCGATCGCCTTAGCAATGGCGAGCCCTAACCCGGAACCTCCGGTATGGCGGGCCCGGTCACTATTAACGCGATAAAAACGGTCAAAAATTCGGTTTAAATCTTGAGAATGAATTCCAATTCCCGTATCTTTTACCTGAATAATGGCATGGCGATCGCTGGCGTCTAAAATTAGAGTAACTTCACCTCCATCCGGAGTATATTGAATGCCATTACTAACTAAATTAAACAGGAGTCGATAGAGTTCTTCTTCATTCCCTTTCACCCGAACGGCTTGCGGGACTCGAATCTCAGTAGTGAGCGTGACTTTCGAGGCGATCGCCAAGGCTGCAATTTCTTCTTCTACATCGCTCATTACATCATTGAGACAGCAAGGCGAAAATTTAACAGGCAGTTCTTGTTGATCCATTCGAGATAATAACAACAAATCATTCACGAGTTGAGAGAGGCGTAAATTTTGGCGATCAACCGTTTTTAAGGTTTCCAAAGCCTCCTCAAAACTAGAACTATTAATTCTTAAATTTGATTCGACTGTGGCTCGAATTGCAGCTAACGGCGTTCTTAACTCATGGGCAGCATCGGCGGTAAATTGTTGAATTTGCCGATAGGATTGATAAATCGGCTGCATGGCAACTCCCGCCAATCCCCAACTAGCAGTTCCTACCCCTAACAAAGCAATGGGTAAGCCGATTAACATAATCACTTGAATTGCCTTTAAATAGTCATCAAATTCTTTCAAACTTCTCCCTACTTGTAGACTGCCCCAATCGCGGGTATCTTCCGTATGTAAAACGACCGAAATTTGATAAAATCTGGTCCCTTGACTATCCGTGAGGGTTTGCCATGTTTCTACAGCTTGTTTCCCGGTTAATCCATCGGGATTCACTCCCGCTACGGCGATTAAATTGCCCGTTAAATCGAGTAAGCGGACGTAATAATCGCCTTGATGAAGCGCCCCGATCGCGTGTCGTTCCCGATTAAACTCTCGGTTCCAACATTGTTCATTTTGAGTACATAAATCTGGCAAGAATCGACCCACTTCCGGTTCTAATTTGGCGGGTTCTTGCAATACGGGTTCTAAACTATCATGAAGGGTTCCTGCAACGGATTCTAATTCGCGATCCAGGGTCATCCAATGGGCATGGGCGATCGCTTCATACATTCCCCACCCACATAACCCCAAAATTACCCCCATAACACCCGCATACCAACAAGCCAATTGGAAGCGAGTTTGTCTAAAAAGTTGATTGTGATTCACGCTGTTTTACTCCCCAGTTGGTTTATTCTTCGGCTTTGAAGCGATATCCCAATCCATAAACTGTTTCTATCAGGCGATCGTAACCCTGTTCGGCGAGTTTGCGACGCAACAGGCGCATTTGTGCGGCAACTACATTACTACCCGGTTCTGAACCTAATTCCCACAACCGATCCAAAATGCGATCGCGGGTGATAATTTGCTGAGGATGACGCATCAAATATTCCAACAACTGAAACTCTTTATTGGTCATAGAAATGGCTACTGATTCGCCGGGTTTCTGATGGCAATAGAGGGTACGAGTCCCGTAATCGAGAGTCAGATTTCCCACATGAATTTGCTGGGGTTGCAATTGAGGCGATCGCCGCTGTAATGCTCGCAACCGGGCCAATAATTCCGCCATCCCAAACGGTTTCACTAAATAATCATCCGCCCCGGCATCTAATCCTGTGACTTTATCTTCCATACTATCTTTCGCCGTCAGCATCAGCACAGGTAAAGCACTGCCAGAAGCCCGCAGCCGCTTACACAATTCTATCCCTGATAATACGGGTAATAACCAATCAAATATCGCCAGGGTATAGGGCGTTTCCACGGGTTGTAAGCTATAACTTTCAATATACTCATAACCCTCTCGCCCATCCTTGGCCCAGTCTACCACGTATGCTTCTCGCTCTAGGGTCCGTTTAATCGCTGCCCCTAAATCCGGCTCATCTTCTACTAACAGTACCTTCATATTTACCCGCCCTTGTTTATCCTTCATCTATCCTACTAGAACGTAGGGACATCGAGTTATCTAAGGCTACGCTCTCGTTCGTTTTTCAATAAAAATGAATAGAGGTAGGTACTTTTTTGAAAATTAGATAACCCTCATTTTTTAGGTTTAGTTTTATCAAAAAACTACTGCTTTAAATGACTTAGTTGTTAGATTTATTATGCTTAAAAAATAATAAAATTTTAGAATATCATCTAAAAATGAAACTGAAATGAAATTCCCGTCTTCCTAAAGAGATACCCGGTTATTCACACTTTTGATAGATCCTATTTCCAAGCTGTTCCGATAATGTGGATCTTAGCACTTCATCAGAAACAAAGGAGGAAAATTTTCATGCCTCATCAAATTAATCAATCTAGTATAGATGCGATCGTCAATTGTGCTATTCAGTGCGAGCATTGTGCTGACGAATGTATTGGCAATATGCCCGACTGCGCTCGCTTATGCCGAGATTGCTCTCAAATGTGCTGGACTATTGCCGGTTTCATGAGTCGAGGTTCTCAATTTATTGAACAAGTGTCTCGCGCCTGCATCGACATCTGTGCAGCTTGTGCGAAAGAATGTGCAACCCATGACAACCCACATTGTCAAAAGTGTGCGGAATCCTGTCGTCAGTCAGTGGATGCACTCCAGAAGATTTCTAGCGTTGCCGTCGGTCGATAATAGCCCTTTGTATATAATCCAAACTACAAAGCAGCACAGCTTTTCCCAGACTTTTCTGTGTAGTTTGGATGAGTGATGCAGTTGGCTTTCTGGTAGAGATTCTTCACCCTTTTAGGATTCGGTATAGGATTAAGTTAGAAACCGGGTTTTTTACACCCCTTCAGCCTGTCACACTCGATCTGGGGCAATCATTCGGTGTCTTGTCCCGGGGATTTAATCCGGTTGTGCCGATGATCCCCCTCGGGTGAAGAATTCGGAGGCCAAAACTTCTCGGATAGATTATACTTAAGGGGAAAGGTTTTTTGAGGAGTTAGACAGACTGGCCTTTTCCCTCTCTACGTTGATTTTGCGTTGGGGCAACAAGGCACGGAAGTTCCAATATAAATTATAACTCAAGATGTCAAAAAACTTATGAAAAGCCTGAAACAATTGCTCTGTATAGAAAACTTCTCAGAGAGAAAGCCCTCTGCGTAATCAATCTTATCTTGAGAATCGTTTATGAGAAGTAGAAGAAATTCTAATTATGGAAAGGGCTAAAATTTCACCGTTTCGTCAGTTCTGGCGTTTATAATTAAACACACTATCTAATCAGCTTCAGCAAGGAGAGTTTTATGGTGCTATCAAACTGGTTTGAATTTATCCTTTTGACCTTATTTAATGCGACGCTTTGTGTATTATTGCCTAGAGTTATCACCTTAAATTGGTCCCAGATTTTCAGTCAACTTAAGGGGCAAAGTAAACGACTCCCCAAGATTACTGGGAAAGATGTTTCTAATCCGGGATTAGTCTCGTCATTAAAAACCACATCCCTGCACAATCAGGTACAGTGACGGTCGTCTGATGAAACTTGACGAATGGGGAACCCTTCAGGTTATTTTATACTCTGTTATTACAAGTCTGAAGCCCGATCGCTGCTTGGAGATGGCAAGATGGAAATTTTGATAAACGGATTCCAACCGAGTCTAATTGATTCGGTTTCAGGCCATGCCCTGTACGATTAACCCCTGATCCCTTCTTGGATTTAACCCCGAAAGCCATCCCCTAGACCGTGGCGCATTCAATCGAAAAAAATCGTTAAATTTTACTCCGTCAATGAGCCGATTTTGATACCCCAAACTTGGAAAATTAGCATAAAATATTTAATAGGGGAATTTTTAACTAAAGCGTTCGATTTCTATTGAACGCTCTATTCCCCTGGGATAAATCCAACAGGGGCAGTGGGGTCGCCAATGACCCAAACTAGGAGGTACTATGGACAACAAGAAGACGGAAACAGAACCTCTGCGACGATTTATCTCCCCTGAACAGTTGGGTTTGGTGGCATTTGTGATTTTATTTTGGGTGATCGCTCTTCATTACACCGTAGATCGATTTTGGCAGACTCAGGATGATTGTCCGGTGATTGTCCCGCAGTCCAGCGCATCGGTCCGTAATATTGAAGGATGTGTCAAGGACTAATCGTGCGATCGCCTGCTTTTCCATGTGGCAGTTTGGGAAATGCACAAGTCTATCGGCAAACGTTGACTCAGATTGGGGATAAACTGGAGGCGATCGCCCCCAAAACATGGGGATGTAGCAACCAATTCAGAGAGTGACACGGGAGTATCCCCACAAAAGGAGCAAGCATTTTAGGGTGGGATTGTCGCGTTCAACCGAAATCCCATGTTCAGTTTTTTAAACAACCTGTTTGCTCCGCATACCGCCCGACTCAAAGAATATCACGATCCTAACTTGAAATATACTCTCGGCAGACCGGGAGAAATTGGGATTGTGGATGAGATGATTAGAGGTCCCTATATAGCCGGGAGAGTCCATTTTAGAGGCAGTTATTGGCCCGCCCGGTGCGATCGCGAAATTGTCATCGGACCGGGAGAACCTGTTCGCATTGTTGGTATTCACTGTATTACCTTATTAGTCCAACCTGTTGGAGCTTTTGAAGAACCCTGTTAATCCGGGGGCGATCGCAATTTTTGCTCCCCCTGGAACCTCGGTGTACCCAGTATTGGGCCTATTTCAAGTCACCGTCCCCTTGATCTGAATCCCTACCCGAACGTTCTACAAACCCCCGATGAGGATTTTGAGGGATTGTGAATGGCAACCTGTCTCTGTCCCGATTCGTCATCTGGATCAGAAGGGATGCGATCACTTATGCTAGAAGTAGACTGAATCAACGGGGCTGAAACCGTCCAGGAGTCTTGAAACTATCCGGGTCTTGGGTTGACTGGGAACAGAGATAAGGCAGAACTTACGCCCAATCTTTTCAGATGTCACACCCTCTGGAGATAGGGCAGTATAGGAATTGCCCAGATGAGGGGATATCGCAGTCCTAGGATGATGGCGATCGCGGTTAAAATACCTTATGTCAATTCAATATCAGTCCTCTTTGTTTAAACATTTCTCACATTTATTATGTTCAACCTTTACGCTTGGATTTCTCATCGAGTTAATCGTCGCTGGATTTACCCGCTCATTTCTGCGATTATGGCGATCGCCTTAGTCGTCAGTTCCTCCTATCCTAGCTCCGCATTTAACCCCCGGAGGTTAATTGGGCCAGGACTTGAGGTCCTGCAACTCAGTACCATGTCCGATGCCCAGGAAGTTGCCTTGGGTCAACAAATCAACCAACAAATTCTCAGGAGTCAATTTAGACTCTATGGAAATACTCAAATTAATACCTATGTTAGGGAGGTTGGCAATCGGTTAGCAGCTCAAAGCGATCGGCCAAATCTTACCTACACTTTCCAGGTTGTTCAGGATGACAGCATCAATGCGTTTGCAACAATGGGGGGTTTTGTTTATGTTACCACAGGTCTGATGAAAGCAATGGATAATGAAGCGCAATTGGCTGGGGTAATGGGTCATGAAATCGGCCACATTGTTAACAAACATTCCATCCGGCAAATGCGTGAAGTAATCATTGCTAGAGGGTTAGCAGGTGCTGCCGGTGTGGATAGCAATATTGCAGTACAACTCGGGGTAGAATTAGCCCTCCGTTTGCCCCGGAGTCGCCAACATGAATATGAGGCCGATCGCGGAGCATTAGCCATCCTCATGAACACAGGTTACTCCCCTCTGGGTCTGGTTCAATTTTTTGAAAAACTTCTGGGCAAACCCTCGCCGCCGACCTTTTTAAGTACCCACCCAGCCAGTAGCGATCGGATTGCAGCCCTCGAACAAATGATTCCAGCAGATCAGGCTAATCAAGGAACCGGATTAGATGGAGCGGCCTATCGGGAAAGAATTCGTCCGCTCTTATAGCGTTTTCCAGCGTTATGAAGTGCATTCTAGGACTTGGTAAAGCCTACGATATAGCTCGGCTTCCTATTGTCAAAAAAGAGCAATATCCTTGGCCTGCTCTCCTCTAAACTTACGGTTCGCTCATTTTAAAAAAAGTAAAAAAGATGGCAATTCAATCCTCTCCTTATGACTAGAAAACAACAGA
>NZ_JAMXFC010000075.1 GCF_025370755.1 Laspinema sp. D2d
TTTCTTTTATAAATCGGGCCTGTTTCGCTCTCTTCCCTCTTTCGGCTGACGTGGATTTCTTATTTTCCTCTGCCTAGGGCGTCGGTTCAGTAAAAAGTCTTTACAAAACTGAGCAAATGTGTATCTACTTGCTTAATTCCTGACTGCCTGATAGAAGTAGGTGAAAGCCAAGAAGCACGAGGAAATTAGCCAAGAGGGTAGAGAATCATGAGAGGCTAGAGTTACCACACAACAGCCTAAACACATGAGAACCTCTACCCATTTGTATGGTCAACTATTCAACCAATTAAGTCAACATAGCCGCGTTAGGGATTTGCGCCACTTAAAAGCGCTGGCATGGATGGTGAGTGCCTTGCTCTATAGCGGAGAATTGAATCTGGCTGCATGGGAGCCATATGTGTTGAGTCGAGCGCAGAAAGCGCAAAGTACGGAGCGGCGCTGGCAACGATTTATGGACAATAACCGCATTCGCGTGATGGCGATTTACTTACCGTTGGTGCTAGCGGCTCTGAGTGGATGGAAGCAACAGCGATTGTATTTAGCCTTGGATACGACGGTTTTGTGGGATCGCTTTTGCATGATTCACCTGTCGGTAGTGTGCTGTGGACGGGCGGTTCCCTTGTTGTGGCGAGTCCTAGAACATGGCAGTGCCACCGTTGCCTTTGAGGAGTACCAACCGGTTTTGCGCCGTGCTCGATGGCTGTTACGGCATCATCAGGATGTGATGCTCTTAGCCGACCGAGGCTTTGCTAATCATGAATTGATGAAATGGTTACGGCGCAGCCACTGGCATTACTGTCTCCGATTGCCCTGTGATGTCTTGATCCACACCACAAGACGTTATCCTTTGAAGGTTGGGACGCTTTATCCTCCCCTCGGCGAAGCCCGACTTTATCAGAATGTGGGCTTGTGGCTTGACGGCGAGCATCGCTGTAACTTAGTCCTTGCAACGGTACAGGGAGCTAAAGAATCTTGGGCCGTCGTCACTGATGAACCGGCGAGCTTGCAAACACTCTGGCAGTATGCCTTGAGGTTTCAGGTAGAGGAATTATTTTTGGATAGCAAGTCGGGTGCTTTTGAGTTACAAGACTCACGCTTGCGTTCTGCTACCGCCCTTGAACGCCTTTATCTGGTCGCTGCTATTGCCTTGCTGTTTGCTACCTCCCAAGGCATGGCGGTGCAGCTTGCTGGCTTCAGACAACAGGTAGACCCCCATTGGCGACGTGGTATAAGCTATCTCAAAATTGGGCTGCGCTGGCTGCAAGAGGTAATTCATAAAGGACGGACTTTGCTGCCTTGCGTTGCGTTGTTACCCAATGACCCTCAACCTTGTTTTGCCTCCCTCAAAGCCAAGCATCACTATTATGACCACATCTGGTTTGAGCGAGTTCGTTCCATTGTTTGTAAACCTTGTCATACCTTCAATTAGAAAAGATATGTCAGGCAGTCAGGCTTAATTCAACTACAGTGCGGCCTGTTGTACTGGTAAAACCTCATTCATTCGAGCAATGACATGAAGATTATGGACAACAGCCACTCGTCTGAGGTCGAAGAGGTTTTTGCGCTGTCCAATATAACGGGCACGTTTGTCCTGCCACTGTCCGATATGAGCCAGAGAGTGTTCTACAGACGTTCTTTCCCTAAGGAAAGCGCGACCGCTTGAGGTAGATTGACGCCTCCGTAATTCCTGCATCAATCCTTCATCGGGATGGATAGAGATGCTGCGGCCATTCTGACTCGTAGTACAGCGTTCTCTCAGGGGACAAGCAGCACACTCCGGTTTGGGAAAATGAACGACCTTACCGGGTTCAAACGGCATAATAACTTGATTTGGACAACTAATTACCTGGTTATCCCAGTCAAAAACAAAAGCGTTTTTATCAAATCGTCCTGAGTTTCTTACCGGCCATGCTTTACAAAATATCTGGAATTGTTCAGAGCGTTCTTTTACCCAATGACTCGATAAATAAGCTCGGTCGATATGTAGCTCATTTAACTGAACCTCTTGTCTTTTCAAGTCAACTTCTAAGTCAACAGTGGCCGCAGCTTCTGGTGTATTAGCACGGGTTACAGCCACAGCCCGAATCACCCCTATATCTAAATCTTTAAGAATATGCCGTTTATAACCATCTATTTTTTGAGAGCGGCTTTTTCGTCCATGGCGCATATCTGGATCTTGAATAGAAATGCGTCGGTCCTTAGCAACCCCTTTGGTCAGCTTCGGCACTCCCATTGAGTCTGCTGTTACATTTTGGGATTCAATCAATCGGGCAACCTGGAGAGGAGCTTGCGCCTCTTTTATTTCATCAGAATTAGGCTGCTGTCGTATCCATTCTTCTACAGAAGTTAGGCTGTTTAGTATAGTTAATAATGCCTGTTGGCTTTCGTCTGGGTCATCCCAGTTTAAATCTAATGCGGCTTTTAAGCTGGAACTCTTGACACAATCTGCTCCCGCTTCATTAGCAATTTCTGCCAGCCCCCACCCCTGCCGAACAGCTATTATGCTCAACACCTTACGCAGAGCATGACCCAAGAGATTATAGGTATCTTCAACTTTACCTGCACCCCATAATGGAGAGGAATCTAATGCAGCTCTTAACTGAGCCGAACCAAAGCCTCCTTTGAGCTTGGCAATTTCTACAGTACGGTCAATTAAACGCTGGTCAAAGCCTTTTTTAATTAAGGCGCTTCTGAATCTTATTAAAGTGGCTTTACTGAATGGGGGTTTTTCGCAGTTCAGGCAATTCAGAACTAATTGCCATCGTAGGTCCATGACTAGCTCTTCAATCACTTCATCGTCGGAAATCCCCATATAAGCTTGGAGAATAGTGGCTAAGGCCAATTGTGCTGGTGGGATAGGACAGTAGCCCATTGTGCTGTCTTTAAAAATTGTGCCTAGTTCTTCTTGAAACTCATCATTGAATATGTACAGACGATTCAGGCGAAGAAAAGTAAAAAGCTTGGCTTTTTTGAGGCGATTAATAATTAAGCAGGTAGACAAAAATAATTGCACTGATTAAAAAATATGCTAATCTAGATAAATGTCAAAATCATAAAGCAGAAAAAATGATATTCATACGTGAAATAAACGAACTGTCTCATAAGCTCTTGGACCGAATTTACAGACAAAGCCGCCACCATCAAGTTCGTACCAGAGCACAGGCGCTTATCTTACTGAATCAAGGGACCACTATCAAGGAAATTCAAAAATTCTTTTCCATTAGTTACAAAACTGTATATAATTGGATTTCTCGATGGGAAACCGAGGGAATGGTAGGGCTATATAATAAGCCAGGGAGAGGTCGAAAGTCAACTTTTAATAACGACCAAAAAGAACAAATTGCCCCTTGGGTTGAATCAGACCCTAAACCATTAAAAAAAGTTTCTCAAAAAATTCAAGAAACCTGGAATCTTAACCCCAGCAAAAAAACTATAAAAAGAGTTCTTAAATCAATGAAAATGAGTTGGCATGGGATGCGTAGAGGCGTAGGAGGAAAGCCGCCTAAGCAAGAGTACGAGGACAAAAAAGAACAATTAAAAGAATTAAAG
>NZ_JAMXFC010000021.1:0-95679 GCF_025370755.1 Laspinema sp. D2d
AATCAATGCAGATGAAAAATAACCGATAAGTTTAGAATCTTTTTCTGGTAATGTTTTGGAGTTTTTGGAGATGTCTACAGGCAATACAGGCATCAACAATCCCAAGGTTGTGCCAGCTACAGCGGAAACATTCAAGCCTTTAATCCAAAAATTGAAGGTCATTCTATCTTCCTGATGCTTGAGGTCTATTTTTTTAGTCATAACATCTCTTTTCCCTCAATGTCAAGAGTATTCTCTCTAAGTATTTATCGCTTTTTGATGACAATCCCGAGATGATTTACTCGTGACTTTACATAGTAAGAATTTATCTCTATCCGCCAAAATAATAGCGGTCGGTATAAAGCTTTACGGTTGTTCAGGTCCCTGAGATGTACAATAATAAGTTAAGAATTAAGCATTGTTTTAATTGCTTTAAGTTAGTAATAATTTCCAGCAAATTCAGTTAAAGAAACAATCAGCAAAAAAGGGAAACTTTCATGCTAAACCGGATTTTTCAGTTAATCTTTTATGGGAAAAAGGGCCAATTTGCAGGGATAGGAAACCTAAATAATGCTGATAAGGGATTCAAAAATTTGGATATTATTCCCTGATTATCCACGAACGATCGCTCCTTTGATTGCTTGGCGATCGCGCCTATCCTACCCGGGTTTTTCTAAGTTTTGGAAGAACCGGCGATCGCTGAGTAAGATTTGTAAGGAAATCTGTCTACTGCCCGCCCTATAAAGTGCTTCATAAACAGGATTAAGAGTATTATAAATAAGGGGGAAAGTTGTAACATCTGGGCATGACCCCCACCCTGCCCTACTTTGAAATCTGTTCCGCAAGTCGTGGCAGTTTTCACCCTAATTATGACTTCCTCCAAATGTGGTGTCGGATCCGGTACAATTTTTAAACGTAAGTCTTATTTTCCGTACAGTAATGCCGCTAACACGGGTCCCTATTCCTCCATGCTTTCCCCTTATTTTATCAGTCCGGCTGTCTCTTCCTCTAGGTTTTACCTCAGATTGCTGCTGACGTGTTCCTGTTGAGGCAATCGTTATAACTATCCCACCCACCCACCTCTCTCTGATGCAGTCTCTTGTACCCCCTAAACCCCAATGACCCAATTTTCTGTATCCTCTAACTCGAAACCCCCTTAACCCAGTAATCCCAATGAAGTTAATTCACCCAGTTTTATTCAGTCTCATTGCGGTATTCACGGACGTTAATTTATCTCTCGCGCAAGAAATTTCCCCCGCTGCGGATGGGACGGGCACCCAAGTTCAATGGAATGGAAATCAATATGATATTCAAGGGGGGACTCTCTCTAAAGATGGCGTCAATCTGTTTCACAGCTTTGATAAATTTGGGTTAAATCCTGGAGAAATTTCTAATTTTCAATCCACCCCTCATCTTCAAAATATTCTGGGACGAATTATCGGAGGAAACCCTTCAGTTATCAATGGATTAATCCAAATTTCGGGGGGAAATGCTAATCTATTTTTAATGAATCCCGCTGGAATCCTGTTCGGACAAAATGCTCAATTAAATGTATCCGGAGATTTTTTTGCCACTACAGCAACGGGAATTGGATTTGATAGTAATACTTGGTTTAATGCAACGGGTTTTCAAAATTGGCAGGAGTTAGTCGGAACCCCAGTGCAGTTTGCTTTTGACTCTTGGAAACCGGGAAGCATTGCCAATTTTGGCCGGATGGAATTACAACCGGGTCACGCACTGGTTTTAATGGGAGGGACTGTTCTCAATGCGGGTATTCTGTCTAGTCCTGGAGGAAATATTACCCTTGCGGCAATCCCCGGACAACATCGGGTTCGCCTCTCTCAAAGCGGACATTTATTAAGTTTAGATCTGGAGATGGGAACATCGAGAACTCTAACGGGAAGTGGATTGGCATCACTCCCTAATCCCCTCTCACTTGCGGAATTACTCACCGGGGGAACCCTAGATAATGCGACGGGGGTAGAAGTCAATGCGGATGGGACGATCGCTCTCACAGGTTCAGGAATCAGTCTGAATGCTGAAATTGGGGATGCGATCGCCTCGGGAACCCTTGATGTCAGCGATCACACGCCTGATCAGTCGGCATTACCCAGCATTACTATTGTAGGCGATCGCGTTGCGGTCCTAGATGCGGCGATCGATGCTTCCGGAATTGATGGCGGTGGTACAATCCGCATTGGTGGTGACTTTCAAGGCAATAACACAATTCCCACCGCCACTCGCACTTTTGTTAGTGCCAATACCATCATTCATGCCGATGGACTCTCTATCTCTGATCCACCCGGAATCACAAATTCCCCTTCTCCAGCACATGGAGGACGAGTGATTATCTGGTCCGATCAAACCACTCGCTTCTATGGACAAGTCACTGCCCGAGGGGGTTCTCATCCTGCTTACTTATCTCAAAATGGGGGATTTGTAGAAATATCAGGACAGGAATTTTTAGACTTTCAAGGGACTGTCAATACCCTTGCACCTTATGGCACATCGGGAATTCTCTTACTGGATCCGACAAATATAGAGATAGTCAGCAGTACCGAGAATACAGCTAATTTGTCTGACGTTGATGCCTTTGCAGACCCGGATTTGGGTGAACCCACGGCGATCGCGGTAGACTTGATTAATAATGCGACAACCCATGTCATTCTGCAAGCAAGTGAGGACATTACCTTCAATACCGCGATCGCCATTCAAACCCCTGGGGTCGGATTGACTGCGGAAGCGGGAAATCAGATCGCCGTCTATGGTAATATTCAGACCAATCAGGGAGACATTACCCTCACCGCAAATCAATCACAATCAGGAAATGGGGGACTGTTCATTGATAGCAATGCGATTCTCTCTTCCAATGGTGGCAATATCACCTTAACGTCAAATCCTGGAACTAATGGGATTCAAACGGGTGAGATTATCTCTAGTGGCGGAGATGTTTCCCTCACTTCTTCTGGAGATATTGAAGTCCTGGCGATTGATGCCTCGGGAGGCACTAACGGTAGCGGTGGCAGGATTGAAATCAATACGGGGGGATTTTTTCGGGCAACGGGAACTTTGCGCGATCGCCTAGATATTCCCACGAGTCTTTATACTGCTGATGCCAATGGCAACGAGGCGATCGTCATTCGGCATGGCGGGGATAGCGAAACCCCCTTTATTGTAGGCGATGCCAGAACCAATGGAACTGTCGGCGGCATTTTTACTGGAACTGAACAACTCAACGGTATTCTCTTATCCAGCGATCGCACTCAAGGCAACATCGCCATTCTCTCCAATTTCGCACCACCACCAACGGGAGAAACCCAACCACCACCACCAACGGGAGGAACTCAACCGCCACCACCATCAGGAGGAACTCAACCGCCACCGCCATCAGGAGGAACTCAACCGCCACCGCCATCAGGAGGAACCCAACCACCACCACCAACGGGAGGAACTCAACCGCCACCACCATCAGGAGGAACTCAACCACCACCGCCATCAGGAGGAACTCAACCGCCACCGCCATCAGGAGGAACTCAACCACCACCACCGGGAGGAACTCAACCGCCACCACCGGGAGGAACTCAACCGCCACCGCCAGGAGGAACTCAACCGCCACCGCCAGGAGGAACTCAACCGCCACCGCCAGGAGGAATGCAACCACCACCGCCAGGAGGAATGCAACCACCGCCACCAGGAGGAATGCAACCGCCACCGCCAGGAGGAACTCAACCACCGCCACCAGCAGGAACTCAACCACCGCCACCAGCAGGAGGAATGCAACCGCCACCACCAGGAGGAATGCAACCACCGCCACCCCCTCAACAGCAGCAACTTGGACAAGTGCAACCCAATGGCAACCTCGATCTCGTAAACAATCCAACCCCAGCGATCGCCCGTCCTAATGGTCCGGAGAGTGTTTCTGCACCCCCTATTTTGACCCTAGAACCCCTCTCCCCTCCCTCTGGACTGGGGGTACAATCGCCCATCGCACTTACCCCGGCTGGCCCAAATCCCAGCAATCCAGGGGCGATCGGTCCGCAACCTGCACCCACTACTCCTGCCTCACAACCTCCCCGGGAAAATTCCCCTTCCCCAGGCGGCAATCTGCCACCGGGACCAGTTGCACCCCCACCCATCCCTATGAATGTGGCAACTATTACCCAATCCCTAGAGGTGGGAAATGTCAGCAATGCTGTCTTACAACTCGATCGCCTTCAGGATCAGCAATTTGCCAATTACTTAGGCACCGATCTGTCTCAACAACCTCTCCAATCCACGGAAAGCATTCGCGATACCTTGGAAAAAATTACCCAACAAACCAACACCAAACCCGCGATCGTCTATACGTTATTATTGCCGGAACAATTAGAACTTGTGGTTGTAACAACCGAGGGAACTCCCATTCGGAAGACGGTTCCAGAAGCAACTCGGCAAGCAATCTTGCAAGCGGCATTTGAATTACGTCAGCAAATTGCTAATCCTCGCTTCCGGAATACCACCCAATATTTAATCCCGGCACAAACCCTGTATCGATGGTTAATTGCTCCCATTCAAGAAGAATTAGCGGCGCAAAATATTGATACCTTACTCTTTAGTATGGATGCCGGATTGCGGAGTCTTCCCATTGCCGCTTTACATGATGGGGAAAAATTTCTGATTGAACAATACGCGATCGCCCTGATTCCCAGCATTAGTTTGACCGATATGCGTTACATTCCCCTTCGTAACAGTCGCGTTTTAGCAATGGGTGCAAGTCAATTTACCCAACTCAATCCCCTCCCTGCCGTCCCCTTAGAACTCTCCACCATTGCCGAACAACTCTGGCAGGGTCAAGCATTGCTCAATGAATCTTTTACTCGCACCAATTTAATTGCCAAACGCCAAGAATATCCTTATCAAATTATCCACTTGGCAACTCATGCCGAATTTAACCCCGGGGGACAAAAGACTTCGTTTATTCAACTCTGGAATGAACAACTCTACCTAGATGAATTACGAACCCTAGGATGGAACAATCCGCCAGTTGAGTTATTGGTACTCAGTGCCTGTCGGACTGCCGTCGGTGATGAAACTGCCGAATTAGGATTTGCCGGTTTAGCACTCGCTGCCGGGGTTAAATCGGCTTTGGCTTCTTTATGGTATGTGAGTGATGAGGGAACTTTGGCACTGATGACCGAATTTTATCAATATCTGGTAGAATCACCCATCAAAGCTGAAGCGTTGCAAGAAGCTCAATTATCTCTCCTCCGGGGAGAAGTCAAAATTGCTGAGGGTGAACTACGCGGGACTGGGGCTTTACGCGGCGTACAACTGCCTGCTGATTTAGCAGGAGTAGAGAATACTGATTTATCTCACCCTTATTATTGGGCCGGATTTACCATGATTGGTAGTCCCTGGTAGTGATATAATACCAGTAATATCATGTTGGGTCGCTCACTTCCACTGACCTAATCCCCCAACCCCCTTCCCTTGAAGGGAAGGGGGAGAAGAGGAAGAACTGTTTTTTGAGGTTAATCCCTCGGACTTGATATAATAAGGAGGCGATCGCCATCGAGGATAAGGGGATAATTCTCACTAACCCGAGTGAGGGCAATGGCTGAATCCTAAAAGGGATCAAAATTCACACTGAGGTGTCAAGAAACCTGGGGGCGATCGCATCCAGGGCAACAGGGTCAACAAATTTCGATAAAATAATAAAATAGGAGTTTGCCCTGCCCGAGCAACACTGCCATGTTAAATCCCAATTTGGATGAAATCCAGCTAAACTCAGACGATTACGAACGGTATTCCCGTCATTTAATCTTACCCGAAATAGGCGTAGAAGGGCAAAAGCGCCTGAAAGCCGCCAGCGTCCTTTGTATTGGGACCGGAGGTCTCGGGGCCCCCTTGCTGCTCTATTTAGCGGCTGCCGGGGTCGGAAGAATTGGCATTGTTGATTTCGATATTGTGGATACCTCCAACCTGCAACGGCAAGTTATCCACGGGACCTCCTGGGTGAACAAACCCAAAATCGAATCCGCTAAACACCGCATTTTAGAAATTAATCCCTTCTGCCAAGTTGACCTCTATAACACCCGGATCAGTGCAGAAAATGCCCTAGATATCCTCAAACCTTACGATATTGTCGTAGATGGCACCGATAACTTCCCGACGCGATACTTAGTCAACGATGCCTGCGTCTTGTTGGATAAACCGAACATCTATGGTTCCATTTACCGCTTTGAAGGTCAAGCAACGGTGTTTAATTATCAAGGCGGTCCCAACTACCGCGACTTGTACCCAGAACCGCCACCGCCCGGACTGGTCCCATCCTGTGCTGAAGGGGGCGTTTTAGGCATTCTCCCAGGGATTATTGGGGTGATCCAAGCCACAGAAACCGTCAAAATCATCACGGGCACTGGAACTACCCTCAGCGGTCGGCTCTTGCTTTATAATGCTTTAGATATGAAATTCCGAGAGTTGAAATTGCGGCCCAATCCCGTTCGGCCCGTGATTGAAGAACTGATTGATTATGAACAATTTTGCGGAATTCCTCAAGCAAAAGCAGCGGAGGCTCAACAACAAATGGAAATTTCAGAAATGACCGCTACTGAACTCAAGCAATTGATGGACAGTGGTGCAACAGATTTTGTGGTGATTGATGTTCGCAACCCGAACGAGTATGAAATTGCTCAAATTCCGGGTTCAGTTTTGGTCCCGTTAGGGGATATTGAACAGGGGAAGGGAGTTGATAAGGTGAAAGAATTGGCAAATGGTCATCGGGTGATTGCGCATTGCAAAATGGGCGGGCGATCGGCTAAAGCCTTGGGAATTTTGAAGGAAGCAGGCATTGAAGGAACCAACCTCAAAGGTGGAATTACCGCCTGGAGTCAAGAGGTGGATCCGTCGGTGCCGCAGTATTAAGGAATTCAAAAATTCCGGCTAGAATACAGGGTTTTTTGATGGAGTGCGATCGCCCTCAAAAATAGACTTTTTGCCCAATTCGGGTTCGATACCCCTAACCTTCCTTAACAGCGCCAATCCGCTTAAGACTATTCTGCAAGCGGTCTAATCACTGGGGCGATCGCACCTACAAAAAACCCCCCAGAGGGCCTGGAGGGGTTCAAAATGTGACATGAGGGCATGATTTTTAGATGTAACCCATCCCTACATTCATTCAGCGATCTTAGAATGAATGCAAGGATTGAGGTCCGGTGTACTTAACTCTGACATAAGGACCAAACCACACTAAATGCGCCGAAGGTATTAGAAGGTGTCAACGCTCTAATCCAGTGGCATTGCTTGCGTCCAGCTAGTGATTAATATATCCAAGGCATATTACGTTCCTATGAAATGGGTATGAAGTTTGCATGACAGTAACTAGCAATCCTCAGTCGGTTTGAGCCTGACTCTAGTCTAAAAATAATCCGGGCGATCGCCAACAAGATTAAGCATTCTTTGGGTTAGGTTGAGATTCTCCTGAAGGTTAGTATGGGTAAATCTCTAACTTTGTCAACTATCTTCAGATAAATTTTAACTTGATCCCCCTAGGGAATTAAGCATTTTTTCAAAAATGCGGATTTAATCTGCGAATCGGGAAAACTAAAAAGAGAAAGGACATAATCCAGTAGGATCAACCCCAATACCTTAAAACTATCATTATTGAGGAGAATGCTATGCTAGGCCCCACGTCTGAAGCCCAACGACATCAATCCACCTCCCTTGAAGGGTCAGCCACTCCGTCTCAAAGCTACCGAACCGACTCTCGGACCCCAGTTTGTCGTCCCAATGATTGGGAGAAAGAAGAAATGGAAATGGAGAAAATGCTGCGGGATCTTCCCGATCGCCTATCTTCCTTAGAAAGCTTCCGCGAACGGTCTACTGGGTGGTAAACTTATCAGTCAATTAACTGGAAAACGTTTGATTTTTACAAACTCTTGCGATCGCTGGCCTCCAACGTACCTGAGTGCCGCCCTATTTCAGGGCAAAATGATACCCTTGATCGCCAATTCCACCGATAAAACTGCTTTTCGTCTTTGCTTCCACCTGGGTTGCGTATTTCTGATTTCTGTTCCTGTTGGGTAGCACGCCTGAAACCCCAACAGGACAAGATTTCAACCCCCTATCACCTAACATTTCCCAGAATTTCCACTTTTTATCCCTACAGCCAACCGCTCCAATTTCGGCCAGGGAAGTACAATATTTAATTCAGAGTTGTAGTAACGCCTGAAGTGGTTACTACGAATATTGAGTCCTAAAGGTGAAACTACATGAACCTGCCATCTTCCCCATTAAACCGAACGGAATGGAATGCGGAACTGTACGATCTCAAACATGGTTTTGTCAGTCAGTATGGAACTGATTTATTAGAACTCTTGCAACCTAAAACAGGCGATCGCATCCTAGATTTAGGCTGTGGTACAGGTTATCTCGCCCAACAAATTGCCAATGCTGGTGCTGAAGTCATCGGCGTGGATCAGTCTGTAGCAATGATTACTCAAGCGCGTCAGTCCTATCCCCACCTCACATTTCAGGTCAAGGATGGCGAAAAATTAGACTTTTATGAACAATTTGATAAAGTCTTTTCTAACGCTGCACTCCACTGGATGAAAGCCGCAGAAAACGTCATTGAGGGAATTTTTAAATCCCTCAAACCCGGTGGATTATTCGTGGCGGAATTTGGCGGCAAAGGCAATGTTCAGCAAATTATTCAAGCTTGCTATCACAGCATAGAATCAGCGGGTTATCCCGTGGATATCACTCTCAATCCCTGGTATTTTCCCAGTATTAGTGAATATACCACCCTCTTAGAACAGAGAGGGTTTGAAGTTGACTTGGCTCAATTATTTGACCGTCCCACTCCGTTAGAAGATGGGGAAAATGGATTAAAAAATTGGATTTTTATGTTTGGAAATCGGTTATTTATGAAAATTCCACAGGAAGCGCAAGAGAGAATTTTAGCCGATATTGAAACTCAACTATCCCCGCAATTGTATCAAGAGGGGACTTGGTTCGCGGATTATAAACGAATCCGAATTAGAGCACAAAAATTAGGATAGCTTCCTAAAAAAATCCCACGGTTTACTACCGTGGGTGAGGAGTTTTAACGGGGATTTCCGCTATGCGATGCCGCTTCGATTCGGGAGAATCCAACAGAGTAAAGGGCAGTAAATGATGCTGAACATCGTTATAACGAGCAGAATCCATAAGCTGTTGATAATTTCAGGAGTCATGGTTTTATCTGGCGTCCCATCCCCTCTGGAGTTTAATCAGAGTAGATGCTTGCCATCCTCGAATTCAATAAGGGTTTTAGGGTATCTGATTTAATTATCGCCGATCGCCTCTCCATTTGTAGTAAAAATTACATAAAACTTTATATATTCATGATAAGCAGGGAGCAAATCTACTTATTTTTCCGAGCTATAAAAATCGCCCTCCCCCGATCGCCGGAAGAGGACGAGTTTCCCCACCAAGGGACCCCATTTCGATTAAGTGCGGGCTAACAAAGGAGCTGCACCAAGTAGGGTTTTGGTATAGGGATGCTGAGGATTGGTGAAAATCTCGCGGGTGTTGCCGAGTTCTACAATTTGACCCGAATTCATCACCGCAATGCGATCGCAGAAAAACCGCGCTACCCACAAATCATGGGTAATAAACAAATAAGTTAGGTCAAATTCCTGCTTGAGTTCCAACATCAACTCCAATACCTGAGTTTGGACGCTGGCATCTAACATACTCACCGGCTCATCACAAATCAGTAACTGAGGCTGGGTAATCAAAGCGCGGGCGATCGCGACTCGTTGCTGTTGACCCCCGGACAAATCCGAAGGATAGCGCTCATAAAAGTCTGCTGCTGGAGTTAACCCTACCCGTTCCAACATCTTCATCACCAATTGTTTAGCTTGCTCTGGCGTGGCTAAATGATGAATAAACAACGGGTCAGCAATGCTTTGTCCTACCGTCATCATCGGATTAAGACAAGCGTGAGGGTCTTGAAACACCATCTGGATCTGTCTGCGTTGTTGCTGCATGGACCGCCGGGACAGTTGAGTGAGTTCCTGACCTAAAAATTCCACCTGACCCCCTGTAGGGGTCACCAGTTGTAAAATTGTGCGAGAGAGGGTACTTTTTCCACAGCCGGATTCTCCCACTAACCCGAGAATTTCTCCTTTGTAAATCTGTAAATTAACTCCATCCACCGCTTTAATCGTCTGGCTTTGTTTCCCCGACAGCCAGCGATCGAGTAAGTTAGTTTCTAAGGTATAATGCTGCTGTAAGTCTTTCAGGGAAAGTAAAGGAGTGGATTTGAGGTCGGGAGGGGTTTCTACCGCATCCGGGTCGATCGCCTGAATATGTAAGGCAGCTTTCAGCAGAGATTGTGTATAGGGATGTTGGGGATTAAACAAAACCTCTTGAGTTTTGCCGGTTTCTACCATTTCGCCTTTATACATGACCGCAATGCGATCGCAATATTCCCCGACCATTGCCAAATCGTGAGAAATCAGCAACAGGGCCAAATCCCGCTCCCGACAGAGACGAGTAAGTTCCTGTAAAATTTCCGCTGAAACCGTCACATCTAAACTGGTAGTCGGTTCATCGGCGACAATTAACTTGGGATCGAGCAACAGTGCCAAGGCGATCGCCACCCGTTGGCGCATCCCCCCACTAAACTCATGAGGATATTGAGACCATCGCGCTGCTGGAATCTTAACCGCCTCCAAAGTGGCGATCGCCTTGTCCTTAGCCTGTTTCCGGCTTAAATTCGGTTGATGAGCGTTTAGAGTCTCTATACAATGATCTCCTATCGTCATCAGAGGGTCTAACCTCGTCATCGGGTCTTGGAAAATCAGGGCCACGGCTTCCCCTCGAAACCGGCGCAACTCCGATGGGGTTAAATCAAACACAGACTGACCCTTAAAAAAAACTTGTCCCTCCACCAAGCTAGAAGGAGGCAACAATCGCATCGCTGCTCGTCCTAAAGTAGACTTCCCGCAGCCGGATTCTCCCACCAGTCCCATCCGTTCCCCCGGTGACAGGGTAAAAGATACCCCATCCACCGCCCAAACCGACTCACTCCCACCCCTACCGCGTCCGGTAGGGTAGGCAACTCGCAGATTTTCTACACGAAATAAAGCGTCATTCATGGTTGTTGGTTGTTGGTTATTTGATGGGAGACGGGAGATGGGGGAGATGGGGGAGATAGGGGGGATGGGGGAGATAGGGGGGATTGACTTAAGTCCTTAATCCCCCCTTCAACGTCAAGACTTCAGTCGTTTTCTCTCCCCATCCTCCCCATCCTCCCCATCCTCCCCATCCTCCCCATCTCCCCCATCCCCCCCATCTCCCCCATCCTCCCCATCCTCCCCATCTCCCCCATCCTCATTGCGGTTTATCAAAGCGCCGCATTAAATAGGCTACGCCGAAATCGCCATTGGGGTGTTGTTCGAGAACTTCCGCGAGTTCAAAGACCATTTCCGCAACGTCTGGACCTAATTTTTCGATAGTGGCATCCCGTTCTTTTTCCGATTGAAGGGCCGCTCGCACTCGGGCTTGCCATTCCCCCGAAAAAATCTGTTCTAGGCTATCATGGAGTTCTAGTTCTTCGAGGATTTCCCATTCCCCGCGATCGCACCAGAACCCACCGCAACTGGGACAGCGTTCCACATAGAACGGGTTTTTTGCCATTACTTTGGAACGGGAAAGATAGCGATTACATTCGGGACATAATCCCGCTTTCATGTCCGTCTCAGGGGGCATAAAATGGGTGCCGACTTCGCGAGCGACGTAGGTTGGGGGAATCATCTGCCGACGTTGCTGCGATCGCCAGGGTTCGTAGTCGGTTGAGGAAATCCAACTGCCTTGACATTCCGCGCAGTGCTTGACGGGGAGATCCCCGGACAAAAATCCATCGACTAGGGTCTCATTCTTATCTTTTGGGCATTGCATGGCTCTTTCTTTCCCGGTTACACCTTCAAAAATGGGACTTGGAACGAATGGGGGCTAGACAGTCCAGGAGGGGCGATCGCGCATCCGGACTTTAACCCTGGCCCCTAGAATTAATTAGGGGCGGGAATCGACAAAATGGCTTCGCAGTAGCCGATACAACCCTTAAGGCGATCGCGGACCTCAGACCAGCGTCGCTCACGGGTCTCCGCTTGTCGGGCCGAGACTAAAAATATCACGTCATTTCCCAACAAACGGATCTGCTTATGCAGTTCCGTTTGAAACGACTGCACCAGGGATACCATACCGGGTTCTAGCTCATCCATCCCTAAGCTCAAGATTTGATCCTGAAACAATTGTTGTATTTCAAGTGTACTGGCTCGCACCGTCGCTTGATCAGGATTCGGCCCATTGACCGTTTCAGACAATTGGCTTAGTGCTTGCATCAAATTTTGATAACACTGGGTATGAAGATCCGGCAGCATAAGTTGAAGAAAGTTGTCTATATTAATAAAGTAGGCAATCCGTACAATTTAATAAAACTTTAACTTAGATATAAATTGCAAGCCTGAGCGATGCAGAGTGTCTTGCCCGATGTCAACAGCTAGGGGATTTACACATTTCCGGCCCACCTCGCAATAAAGACCCTGCACCCTCAGCTACAAGCTCCTCATTTCCGGGCTTTCTGTATCTGAAGATACAATAAATGCCCTAAAATTGATCAATCTTCTCAAGTTCACCCTATTGTTAATCCTTCAGACAGTCTTATGATAATGAATCCCGTTGCGCCAACCTGCTCTTTTGATGTCGAGATTCCCGAATGGCTACAAACCTGTTTAATCTCCTATAACGAATCTCCAGACTCAACCCACCCCGATCTATCCCAGAACGATAACTCCCTGATCTGTCGGGCGTTTGAATTTGCCTATCAACTCCATGAATGTCAGCGACGCAAATCCGGCGAACCTTATATCATCCATCCGATCGCCGTTGCCGGACTGCTGCGGGAACTTGGCGGTAGCAGCGCCATGATTGCCGCTGGGTTTTTGCATGATGTGGTCGAAGATACCGAAGTCACCCCAGAAGAAATCGAAAAGCGCTTTGGGACCGAGGTCCGCCAACTGGTCGAAGGGGTAACCAAACTCTCAAAATTTAACTTTTCCAGCAAAACCGAACGACAGGCAGAGAACTTTCGCCGGATGTTTCTAGCGATGGCCCAAGATATCCGAGTCATCGTCGTTAAACTCGCCGATCGCCTGCATAATATGCGCACCCTAGAATCCCTCGCCGATGTCAAGCGTCAGCGCATCGCCTTGGAAACCCGCGAAATCTTTGCACCTCTAGCCAATCGCCTGGGGATCGGTCGGTTTAAATGGGAACTCGAAGACCTCGCCTTTAAATATCTCGAACCCGAGTCCTACCGACAGATGCAAGATCTCGTCGCTGAAAAACGGATTGATCGCGAAACCCGACTGAATAAAGTCACCGAAACCCTGCGACTGCGCCTAGAAGAACTGGGGATCGGTTGTACCGAAGTTAGTGGACGTCCCAAGCATCTGTACGGGATCTATCAAAAAATGCAGCGCCAGAACAAAAAATTTGAAGAAATATACGACGTCGCAGCGGTGAGAATTCTCGTGCAAAAAAGCGAAGAATGCTACCGTGCCTTGGCGATCGCCCACGATGCGTTTCGTCCGCTACCCGGTCGCTTCAAAGACTATATCGGCCTGCCTAAACCCAACCGCTATCAATCCTTGCATACCGTCGTTCTCGGACCGACAGGCAGGCCCATTGAAGTGCAAATCCGAACCGTGGAAATGCATCACGTTGCCGAGTATGGGATCGCCGCCCACTGGAAATATAAAGAAACCG
Organism: Laspinema sp. D2d; assembly: GCF_025370755.1. Taxonomy (GTDB): domain Bacteria; phylum Cyanobacteriota; class Cyanobacteriia; order Cyanobacteriales; family Laspinemataceae; genus Laspinema. The sequence goes on from NZ_JAMXFC010000021.1 coordinate 13,774, forward strand.
GATCCAGTCACAGTAAACTCAATAACGATGATGAGAAATTCACCTGGTTACGGCAGCTATTGGAATGGCAAAGTGACCTCAAAGACGCTCAAGAATATCTGGAAAATGTTAAGGATAATTTATTTGATGAAGATGTCTATGTTTTTACCCCTCAAGGTGATTTAATCTCATTAAAACAAGGCGCAACCCCAGTAGATTTTGCCTATCGAATTCATACCGAAGTCGGTAACCATTGTGCAGGGGCGCGGGTGAATGAGCGACTGGTCACCTTGGATACTCCCTTAAATAATGGGGATATCGTTGAAATTCTCACCCAGAAAAATTGTCACCCGAGTTTAGATTGGCTGAATTTCGCGATTACGACTACCGCCAAAACCCGAATTCGCCAGTGGTACAAGCGATCGCATCGGGATGAAAATGTCCAACGGGGTCGGGATATGTTGGAAAAAGAACTGGGCAAAAATGGATTTGAATCTTTGCTCAAATCGGAACAAATGCTGCAAGTGGCTCAACGCTGTAATTACCACAGTGTAGAGGATTTACTCGCCGGAGTCGGCTATGGGGAACTCACCCTCAATCAAGTGGTGCATCGCCTCCGGGGTGAAGTCACCGATCGCCAAACTTTAGCCCAAACTCAGCCTTTGTTACTGCCCGGAGTCACCGTCAGGGCCTCTCTTCCCCCAGCACAGACGAAAGGAAAACACCCGATCGCCGGAGTCGAGGGATTGGTTTATCATTTGGCGCGATGTTGTACCCCGATCCCCGGAGAAGCCATTATTGGAATTGTCACCCGGGGCGATCGGGGTATTTCCATTCACCGCCAAGGCTGTTCTAATGTTGAAGGGATCCCAGGCGATCGCCTCGTCCCCGTCAACTGGAATCCCACAGATTGCTCCGAGGGCCGTCCTCAAAGCTATCCTGTTGAGATTTCCATCGAAGTGCTCGATCGCGTCGGTGTACTCAACGATATTTTGTCTCGATTGAAAGATAACAATGTCAACGTCCGCAGCGCCAACGTGAAAACCTACATGGGTAAACCGGCAACTATCGAACTGGGGATTGATATTTGCGATCGCCACCAACTCGAACGCACCTTTAACCAAATTCGCCAAATCAGCGATGTGCTAAATCTGCGACGCCTGAGTAATGCCGCCGATTAACTCAGGGCAATTGATAATTGGTAATTGGTAATTGATAATTGATAATTGATAATTGATATGGGTCATTAGTCATTTTTCCATTATCCATTATCCATTGTCCATTATTCATTATCCATTGTCCATTGTTGTTGAGCGATCGCGCGATCGATTAAGTCGCATCCCTGGTCCACTGACTCCACTCGGGCTAACTGATCCCGTAGCTCTCCGGCACCGTAAAACCCTTTCACGTACCAAGTCAAATGCTTTCGCGCCTGTTGGACTCCGCGATCGCCTTTGTACTCCCACAACCCCCGTAAATGCTCCTTCGCACATTCCAAACGCTGAATGGGAGTGGGTGCAGACAACTCCTCCCCAGTTTTCAGAAAATGGTCAATTTCTCCCACTAAAAACGGATATCCCAAGGTTCCCCGGGAACACATCACCCCATCAGCCCCCGTTTCCTCCAAACAGCGTACCGCCATTTCCACCGAAAAAATATCCCCATTCCCAATCACCGGAATTGATAGCACCTCCTTAACTCGGCGAATCCAGTCCCATTTCGCACTGCCGTGATATCCTTGGTCCCGAGTCCGCCCATGAATCGTAATCATTGCCGCACCCGCATCCTCCATTCCCTTGGCAAAGTCGAGGATATTAATCTCTTGATCAGACCAACCAATCCGGGTTTTCACCGTCACGGGAACTGATACGGCTTTGACTACGGCACGGATGATCGCTTCAGCAGTTTTCGGGTCCCGCAACAACGAAGAACCCCCACCATTTTTGGTAATTTTATTCACTGGGCAGCCCATATTAATATCAATGGTATCGGCCCCTTCTGCTACCGCCATTACTGCCGCCTCCGCTAAAAAATCTGGGCGACAGTCAAAAAGTTGAATACTAATCGGTCGTTCATTTGGGTCCACTTCCATAATTTTCGGGACCTCCTGCAAATAGCGCAAACTGCTCGCTTGGACCATTTCTGTGTACATCATGGAGTCCGGTGCATAGCGACGGACCAGACGACGAAAGACTAAATCCGTAACCCCGGATAAGGGAGATTGCAAGACCCGACTTTTTACGGTGAGGTGACCAATTTTTAGAGGGGTTGCAAGTTTGTTTTGCAATTCAGGAGAAAGAACGAGCATTTTGTATTTCTAGGAGGATAACCATGAAGTTAAGCCGTTCCGGATTCCAGGAAGCGGAGACCCGTTTTACCCCATTTGCCTCGGTTCTTACCTAGGGCGGATAGCGGTTCCTGGACTCATGAGGTACAGCTATTGAGCGCAGTATGTTGGCGACAAGCCAGGGCATGATCACTTACAGCGGGCTGGCTATGGTCAATAGCCAGCTTGATGCTTGCACTCCCAAAATGTAACTCATAACTAGGGGAAAGGCGGTAGCCGTGAATGTCTACAGGCTCTCATTATTCCATGCTAGACTAGAAAAATGGCATGATTTGTCCAGAGGTTTGAGAAGCTTCCGAAACTCATCAAGTGTTGAACCTTAACCCTGGCGATCGCCACTCTTGCCCAGTCCGAAACATTTCCTCTGAATCTGTCCTCTTCATCGGTTTTTTTCCGAAGGATTGAGCATTTAATCTATATTTAGATTCTTTTAAGGTTTTTTCTTTCCTCAAAAATTACCCTTCTCAAGCCAGAATTTAAGCAAAAATCACCCATTTTGTGAAGAAAGGTAAAGCTAGGAAAATGCAAAGAAGGTGTAGAAGAATAATGCCTATCTAGCGATCCCTTCCTCGATTGCGGAACGGAGAGAACCGCTATTGTAGCTAACGATATCAAAGCAAATCCATCCATGCACTGACCAGGAGCATCATTCATGCCAAATCAACCCCGTGATCTTGAATGTGGAGAATATTATCAATCTCATCTGGAGTTAGAACTCTTAGAGCTACTAAACCAGGTAGAAGTTCCTTACCCTTGGAACCCGACCGGGATTGAGACTGAAGCGTATTTTGCCACTGTAGAAGCGTCGGTTGAACCCTTGTGGTTGACTGACGAAGCTGAGTTTGCACCGCAAGCCCAAACGGCGATCGCCGCTTTTGAGAGACTGTGGGCCGCCCATCCCTCGGAAACCTCCGTAGTGGAGAAAGTTAAAGCCGCTTTACGGCAAAAGTTTGGGACCCAAGTGCCTTCAATCTGGTTAGAGGCGATCGCAGATCGCGCTCAAACCCTCACCGCTGGAGAAACCTCGATGGCTCACCGCTTAGTCCAATGTGTCAGCGAACTGCTGCCGCAGTGGACTCCCGACGATTTACAGGTTTTAGCCAGACCCTTTGCCTATGCCATGCGAGGCGAGTCCCTCGACTCCACCGTAACTACGATCAGCCAGAAAACCTGGTCGAACTTATCGGAGATTGAAAAAGCCCGCCTCAGTTTGGCGATCGCCCGTTATGCCGTATCTGAATTAGAAAATTTTTCGGCATAAATAAACCGGGGGTGTTATTTTAATCGTCTTGCACTCAACTTTAATTCAGGGTCAACACTTTTTAAAGGGGATGACAACCTCATTGGGCAAGCATTTCCCTGTCTTCAACCCCTTGGCTGGTTCCCCATCGTGGAACAAAATCTTGATAATCGGTCTATCCCCCGCGATCGCCTTGATGGGGTGAATCCAAACACTGGATCACACCCTTTCACACCAAAGGGCGGGGGATATTGCTGTAATCACGAGCGAATATTCCTCAATTTAACATCATCACCCGAGAACAGATACACTGGTTAAAAGCCCCTTTCATATTAGAGCCAGTGTTCTGAATGTCTTGGTCTGAGATTCCTTGCCTGAGCATCGCGATCGCGCCCTTAAATACCAACTCTGATGCCAAACACTTTGCCATCTGGGTTCTGAAAGCCCCCTATCCCGGTGGCTACGTTCATTATGACTGTCCCTGGCCGGATAGCCTCACCCAAACCTGGCAAGCGTGGCATCAGCTATTTTCCCTACAGCCCTTGCCCTCAGTTTGGAATCTGCTGCCTTCCTCCCCAGATAACGCCTTATCCATGCTCACCCCCAGCAGCAGTCAGTCTCCCGCCAGTTATAGTGCGCGACTAATGCAGCAGTTAGGACTCCAGCTTTGGGATTGGCTATTTGGGGAAGCCCTTCAAAATAGCTACGCCCAAAGCATGGGGATCGCAATGGGTCAAGACCGTCCCCTCCGGATCCAGTTAGAAATTCGGGACCCCGAACTCATTGCATTGCCTTGGGAACTGATGCAACCCCGTCCAGGTAAACCCACCATTTGCCTGAATCCCCAATTGCGATTTAGCCGGACCACCAGTGATGTAGACCCCCTGGCGATTCGTTCAACCCGACAAGCTTTAAAAATTTTATTAGTCTTAGGGGAAGAAGTTGAGACCCCCAGTCATCCCTCCCAGGCACAAAACCGCCTCCAACTGCAAAAAGAAGCCCAAGCCTTAGCGCAGGTCCTGGAACAGAGCGATCGCAACCGAAACTCCGGGGATAATATCCTCCCGGTATCCTGCCATGTGGATACCTTAATCCAACCCACTCCCAGCGAACTGATCGAAAACCTGGAAACGGGCAATTATAATATTTTCTTTTATGCGGGTCACGGTATCTGTGCCCCTGCGGGCGGGCAGCTATTATTACGCAGCCAGACCCCTATGAGTGGGACGGAATTAGCTCAAGTGCTGGTCCGTTCAGAGGTGACTTTAGCGGTGTTTAATGCGTGCTGGGGTGCTCAAAGCGATCGCCAAAATGAACAAGCAATTCCGCGCAGTAGTCTAGCTGAGGTCCTCATTCATCATGGCGTCCCGGCAGTATTGGGAATGCGTGACTCCATTACCGATGAAGAAGCCTTAAGTTTTATTCAAGCCTTTACCAGCGCCCTAGCAGACCGAATGTCCATTGATCGCGCTGTGGCAGTCGCCCGACAGCAGTTATTAACAGTTTATAAATTTAATCAACCTGCCTGGACCTTGCCGGTTCTCTATATGCATCCCGAGTTCAATGGGGAATTAATCCAACCCTTAGACTATCTGGAGACCGAACTTCCCGAAAACACACCCTCGGGGATTCGGCCTTTAATTAGTCTGGCTTATTTGCGATCGCTTGATATCAGCAATCAAGTCTGGCCGATTCGGGGGGGCCTCATGCGGGTGGGTCGTCGGTCTCAAAATGACCTGGTGATTCAGGAACGGTGGGTGTCCCAACGACACGCCGAAATTTTTTATCGGGATATGTCGGGTACGGGTTCGGCCCCAGCTTATTTTCTGAGGGACTTTTCTCGGTATGGGACTTTGATTAAAAGTAGTAATGGTTGGCAAAAAGTCCACCATCAGGAAGTGAAATTAGAATCAGGGATTTTATTAAAATTTGGCAGTTCCCAGGGTCAAACCTTAGAGTTTGCCATTGACGAATGGCGATCGCACGACACCGGAGAAAAGGGGTAATATAAGCATTCGCTGCCCTTTTCAACCTTGGATACCATTGTAGAAATCAGGAACAAGAAACCCGGTTTCTTCCCAAGAGACACACCCTTGAGGGTACGGGTTTTTATAGACTTTTCTCCCTAAAATCTGAAAAGACGCCCCTGCTTAATCTCAGGGGCAATTGCACATCTGAGAACGGCATGGGCGTCTATATTTAACCGGGAATTGAACCGGGAAAAATTTAGAATAGACCGAGAGTCAGAGACTTGTCGATCGGCATGATGGCACCGACTCCTAACCAGATGGTGAACAAAGTACCAAACAGGAACACTGCCGTAGCCAAAGGACGACGGAAGGGGTTTTGGAATTTGTTGACATTCTCAATAAAGGGAATAACCATCAAACCAACGGGAATCCCACCCATCAATGCAATTCCTAACAGTTTGTTAGGAACGACACGCAGCATCTGGAACGAAGGCCACAGATACCATTCGGGAAGAATTTCCAGAGGGGTCGCAAAGGGGTCAGCGGGTTCTCCGACCATTGCGGGGTCTAAAACACCTAATCCAACACACAGGGCGATCGTCCCGAGAATAACCACAGGGAAGACATATAGCAGGTCATTGGGCCAAGCGGGTTCGCCATAATAGTTATGGCCCATCCCCATCGCCAATTTAGCCCGCAACTTCGGATCGCTCAGATCCGGCTTTTTCAAAATAGACATCTTTGAGAATCCTCTCCTTATTGTTAAGGTCGGCAGGTCTGGGCTGCAATTGCTAAAAGGATACAGCGATCGCAGGGTGATGAATGTAAAGCAAGGATCTCTTTACAAGGGACCGGAAATACCTTGCTTGCGAATCATTAAGAAGTGCAGCAACATGAACACCGCAATCAGCCAAGGCAACACGAAGGTGTGCAAGCTGTAATAGCGAGTCAAAGTGCCTTGACCCACACTGGTACCACCGCGCAGCAGTTCCACAATGGTAGAACCGACCACAGGGATGGCTTCAGGTACGCCAGAGACGATCTTAACGGCCCAGTAACCCACTTGATCCCAAGGGAGAGAGTAGCCGGTAACGCCAAAGGAGACGGTAATCGTGGCTAAGATCACCCCGGTGACCCAGGTGAGTTCCCGAGGTTTTTTGAAACCGCCGGTTAGGTAAACTCGGAACACGTGAAGAATCATCATCAGGACCATCATACTGGCGGACCAGCGATGGATGGAACGGATGAGCCAACCGAAGTTGACCTCAGTCATCAGGTACTGGATGGAGGAAAAGGCTTCGGTAACGGTGGGGCGATAATAGAAGGTCATCGCGAACCCAGTGGCAAATTGGATCAGGAAGCAGACTAGCGTAATCCCACCCAAGCAGTAGAAGATATTGACATGGGGAGGGACGTACTTGCTGGTGATGTCCTCAGCAAGCGCCTGAATTTCGAGGCGCTCTTCAAACCACTGGTATGTTTTGGAGTTCGTTACGTCTTTGGAAAACATTGCAGCAAGCGTTCCGAAAAGATTAATGCGTTTCTTCCAAAATGTAACATAATCTAAACACTATTTTCATAAATCTAAGTCCCTTTAGCGATCGCGGCTAATCCCTTTCCCGTTGGGCCTTCTGTACAAGGGATTGGGCTGGGGATCAGCCTTGAAGTTGGGGGGCTAGTTTTATGAGAAAAGGTCACCCTCAACTAGCCCGATCGCCCAGTGAGGTGGGATCTAGAGTTGGAGTGCTCGGGAGGGCGATCGCTGCGCAGCCCTTTCTTGTCAACCTGCCCAATGCTAGATAGCCAAATTCCCTAAACTAGGGTAACTTTAGCTCATACATTTAGACTCATAAAATTTGATATAAGCTTTGATCAACCTTTCAAAATCGGCATTATGGCAACACGAGTATTCCGAGTAGGGCTTTTATTGGTCTTGCAATTTACCCTTGCCTGTTGCTGGTGGACGCCAGAGGCATTGGCCCTGAGCGAAGAGCAGCAGTTGATTTCGCAAGCGTGGCGGATCGTTAACTACTCCTATGTAGATGAGAGCTTTAACCATCAAAATTGGTGGTTTGTGCGGCAAAAGGCACTGAAACATCCCCTGAAAAATCGCGAAGAAACTTATGGGCAGATTCAAGAAATGCTCGCAAGTTTGGATGACCCCTTTACCCGATTATTAAAACCCGATCAGTATCGAAGTTTACAGGTGAATACCTCTGGAGAGTTAACGGGGGTGGGTTTACAAATTGCCTTAGATGAGGAAACGGGAACCGTCGCCGTGATTGCGCCAATTGATGGATCCCCGGGTCAGAAAGCGGGATTGCTCCCGGGCGATCGCATTTTGGAAATTGAGGGCATCTCTACGGTGGGTTTGACCTTAGATGAAGCGGCAGCTAGAATGCGCGGGCCCATTGGAAGCACAGTCACCCTGACCATTAGACGAGCCGAAACTCAAGCGGTTGAAGAGGTTCCGCTGGTCCGGGAGTTGATTGCTTTAAACCCGGTTAACTCAAAATTACAAACAACTCCCGATGGTCGTTCCGTCGGTTACATTCGTCTGAGTCAATTCAACGCCAATGCAGCAACAGAAATTGCCCAGACAGTGCAGGAATTTGAGGAGCAAGGGGCGGATGCCTACATTCTGGATCTGCGCAGCAATCCGGGGGGACTCTTACAAGCGGGGATAGAAATTGCCCGACTGTGGCTAGATGGAGGTACGATAGTCTATACAGTGAACCGACAAGGCATAGTCGGCAGCTTTGAAGCGATCGATGAAGCACTGACGGACGATCCCTTAGTGGTGTTAGTCGATCGCGGGACTGCCAGCGCCAGTGAAATTCTGGCCGGTGCTCTACAGGATAATGGACGGGCCTTGTTGGTGGGAGAAAAAACGTTTGGCAAGGGGTTGATTCAGTCCCTATTTGATTTAGCCGATGGTTCGGGATTAGCGGTAACCGTGGCAAAGTATGAAACGCCAAATCACCGGGATATCCATAAGTTGGGGATCATTCCGGATAAAGAGGTGGCATTAGATCCGATATCGCGCGATCGCTTGGCAACGGAGTTTGATCGCCAATATCAAGCGGCATTGGACTTACTGATTGATCCCAAGGTGGTGGCGGGTGTCCACTAAGGTTGGGCGGTTGTCCCGATCGCCCAGGGCGCAGCGACTCGGCTTTAACCGGGCAGGGGCTCTCATCGGTCAAATTTGAACCACCGGAGGCGGTTTAAGGGTCTAAACCATTCAATGGATTTAAAATCCCTGGTTTAGGGGCGATCGCCTTAACCCGTTCGGGAGTGATAGACGCCGGTTTGACTCGGACCAGTCGCACTCCCTAACCCTGGACGATCCGGATTGAAAAGTGACACATCCGCAAAGCCAACTTGGAGAGGACCTCGGTAAGGTGATTCTAGTGGGTTATGGAAGAGGATGAAACAGTATGAACCCTGGCTTTTTTGGTCATCAGCAACATAGAAATAGCTATCCCTGTACTCCGGATTCGGCTTTGGCGAATCAAGGGTCTGGTCTGGTCAAGGGGCCTGCACGGGGCAAACGCCAGCGCCGGTCTACTTGGGAAGGCCCTTCCCCTGGTGGGGTGGCGTTGGGGTCCCAAGGGTTATCCCCCCAGCAGTTACGTCAACAAGCGAGTTTGACGGTTCAACGGGGAGACTATGCTGGGGCGATCGCCCTGCTGAGTTCGTTAGTCTCTCAGAATCTCGCCAGTGCAATTGACTACAATAATCGGGGGTTGATGTATTTTCAAAGGGGTGAATATGAGAAAGCCCTCGATGATTATAACCAAGCCATTGATCTGGATTCTCAACTCTCCCAAGCCTACAATAATCGGGGTAATTGCTATGCAGCTTTAGGGTTGCGGGTAGAGGCAACTTTGGATTATGACATGGCGATCGACCTGAATCCGTTTAACGTGCGGGCGCTGATTAATCAGGGGATCACCTTGCGGGAAATGGAAATCTATGAATTGGCGATCGAGAATTTTGAGATCGCTTTGGGACTCGGACAAATTGAAGGGCATATCTTTGCCGAACGAGGCCGGACCTATCATGTGATGGGAGAATGGAACGCGGCGATCGCTGACTATCGACGGGCGCTGGAATTTTTGCCCGAGTCTACCACTTCATCTGCTGAGGTTTCCACCCGGTTGCGATCGCTGGTTAAAAATTGGATTCATGAACTGATTGGGTCTTCCGACACTGAATCCTAATTCCTAAGCTAGACTCTCAATCCTCACCCTACATCCTACTTCCTGGGGCAAAAACAGTTAGAGAAGCATAACCGGCAAAAGATGCCAGGGTTATGCTATGTTTGAAAGCCTGCTTTTACCTGTCGCTATGCCAGCCCGGTTTAAGGGTTAACGCTTCACGGGGGCGATCGGTTTATTTATCAATCACAATTTGAACTTTATTGGGATCAACCCGATAGCTGTTTTCTTCCATAATACTCGTCGCTTGTTCCGGAGCCATCAACCGTTGCAGTTCAGCTTGCAAGCGATTCACGCGGGTTTCAACATGGTTGACTTCAGCCCGAATATCCTGTAAATCCTGCTGCCGTGACTGTTGATACGGAAGCAGGGTGATCACTGCTGAAACGGCAACTACCGAAAGCACCGCGTTGACGACTAACTTCACCGTAGTTTCAGCGGCGATCGCCCGGTAAAGATGTCGCCGTTGGTTCTGTTGCGACAACCCGCGTCTTTTTGGACGTCGCGTTTCCACAGGTATTAAATGGGGCGTTGAGGGTTGAATTGCATTCATGAGAGTGACTATCCCTTACCTTGCCTGAAATATCAGTTTCAATTCAAAAAAAAGCATTGACCGGATCTAAACCGGGCTTTGTGGTTGCGCGGCAGGACGAGCGCGTATCCCACCTGAATTCTACTCCCTTGTTTAGATCTCAACCGCCTACCTTAAGACTTTTTTTTCAAAAATGCTTGCAAAAAATTCCTCAATTCTCAAATCATCCCCCAGATTAACTCGGTTAGGGGATTTTGATTGGCTCTTTTGTTTTCGGGCATTGATTTCGGAAACAGGTTCCCCAATCAAGAGCCGGTCAAGGCCCCTTGCCTATAGTAAGGGTCCTTGACCGGCCCTAAGCCAATGGACTGGGATAACCTTACTTATACAGTTCGGTTGCCAGACGGAAGGCTAAGATTCCCGGAATTAAAGCAATAACCAGTGCGACTAGGACTTGGGTTTCAGAGATTCCCATAATTCAGACCTCCTTGATATTCGGATATTTTTAACTAATGTCGGCTATTTCGTGCCGTGAGGAAACCCATTGTTACAATATGCAACAAATAGTTCTGCCATTTTACTCCGTCTCGTTCCAGGAAGGGGACCACAAAGCTGAAATTAGTCCCTCAGACTGGGGAAAACCTGGGTTCAGTAAAAAACCCCAGGTTTTCCCTGAGCGCTAGGATATCCCAGGGCGTTGGTACAGCTTTAAACAGATAGGACCAGAAACTGGGGTTCAGGACCGAATTTTTGGGGAATGAGCAAGCATTTTCGATAACTACCCTGATTGTCTGCTGACTACTGTAGCGATGCTCTCGGGGGTCAAAAGGGCGATCGCACAGGGGGATCAGGCCGAATTTATTCCGGGAAACGGGAGATCCGGTGCACTGAAATTTCTAATAAAAGGTTAAGCTGATTTAAGACTGCTGATCATTTGATTCCAAGTGATTGCCCCCCATTTTGACCTAGGTGGCCGCAACTGGCTGACTGCTCTCGACTTGCACAGAGGGCTTGACCGGCCCAAGTCCCTCGTCAGATGAGGGCGTTTCGAGACCCAAAGGCAAAAAGAGGGAAAATCAGGGCTGAATGATTGGCTCAGTTTCCCTGCGTGACCGCTATCAAGGAAAATTTTTCGTTAATGCTAGACCGATTTAGTGATTTTTATCCCCATAATATCGGAATTGAAACAGGGTTCCTGCTGCTGATTTTAGTAGCGTTGGAGTCGGTGCTTTCGGCAGACAATGCGATCGCCCTAGCATCGATTGCCCAAGGATTACCGGAACCGAAGATTCAGCGTCAGGCTCTTAATTTTGGTCTACTGGCGGCTTTTATCCTGCGAATAGCGCTGATTTTTACCGCCACCTGGGTAATCAATTTTTGGCAATTCCAGCTTTTAGGCGCGCTTTATTTGTTGTGGTTAGTCTTTCAGTATTTTACGTCCTCAGAAGGCGAAGACAATCAGCGCAGTGGCCCGAAATATAATTCGTTGTGGCAAGCGATTCCCATTATTGCTATGACCGATTTAGCCTTTTCTTTGGATAGTGTCACCACGGCGATCGCTGTTTCCTCGGAAATTTGGCTGATTGTGACTGGCGCAACGATTGGCATTGTTGCGCTGCGGTTTATGGCGGGGTTATTTATCCGCTGGCTGGACGAATATGTGCATCTGGAAGATGCCGGTTATATTACCGTCGGCTTGGTGGGATTGCGTCTGCTGATGCGCGTATTTGACGCCGATTTCCTCCTACCGGAATGGTTCTTGATTTCTTCTATTGTGGTGTTATTCATCTGGGGATTTTCCCTGAGAAAGCCCGAGCCTGAATTGGAAAATGCTGTTGAATCCGCCACGACTAACGACGCAGAGGCAGGGGTTTCTATCCAGGAAAAGGAAGAAGTCATCCAGGACTAAGCAGGGTTAAGAATTAAGAATTTCCCTGGGTGAATTCTTAATTCTTAACCCTTAGTCCTGGAATTTCAAGGTTTCGGCTTCAGAATAAAAGGGCCGATCGCCTCTATTCGTAAAGCCAACCCGCCATCGCGGAATCCCAACTGACCAGTTCTTCCGGTGTAAACCAGAGGCTAATCTCCTTGGCAGCGGTTTCGATCGCATCGGACCCGTGGATCAGGTTGCGTCCGACACTGACCCCAAAGTCTCCTCGAATCGTCCCCGGTTCTGCCGTTAACGGATTGGTTGCGCCAATGATTTTGCGAGCGGAGGAAACCACTCCATCTCCTTCCCATACCATTGCCACCAATGGACCCGAGGTAATGAATTTCACTAACCCAGGAAAGAACGCTTTTTCCTGGTGAACCTCGTAATGTTTCTCAGCCAGTTCCCGAGGCACGCTCATCATTTTCAGTCCCACCAGGGTAAACCCTTTGGCTTCAAACCGCCGAATAATTTCCCCGATGAGTTTGCGTTGGACTCCATCGGGCTTGATTGCGATAAATGTCCGTTCCAAACCGATCTCCTAGCACTTGACGATTAACAACTATCACCCTTTAAGCGTATCTCAGAACGTCCCCTCCTCCAGGTCGCAGCCGGAACCAATTTCTGAAATCATTGCTTCGGTGTCATCTGAAATACACGAGTTTTCGTGCAATGTGCTAACATCCACGGTTATGAGAGCGCTATTGTATTCTTCCGGTTGAGGCCGAATTCACCCCGGTTAATCCAGGGAAGGGAAGCGCTGCATGATATCCCTTGGCGGGATGAAAATTAACGATTGAATGGACTGGGAGCGCGTTGTTGCGAGGCCGCGAAGAAATTATGGGAGTTAAGCCAAATATCGCCGAGACCAACCTCGGGGACAACTCGACGGATGGGAACGGGACGGAAGACCGGGGGTCAGGGGCGATCGCCCCAATTGTGTTGCATCCCTCTAAGCAGGCGCAACCTTGGACGATTGAGGAGAGTGAGGAACTCTATCGGATCAAAGGCTGGGGAGAGCCTTATTTTTCGATTAATGCGGCAGGTCATGTGACGGTCTCTCCCCGGGGCGATCGCGGGGGTTCGTTGGATTTGCTGGAACTGGTCCAGGCCCTCGGACAGCGCAATCTGGATTTACCCCTGCTGATTCGCTTTTCGGATATCTTAGAAGACCGGATCGAGCGGTTGAATGCTTGCTTTTCTAAAGCGATCGCTCGCTACAAGTACCCCGGGGTCTATCGCGGGGTGTTTCCGGTGAAGTGCAACCAACAACGCCACCTGATTGAGGATTTAGTCCGCTTCGGTCAACCCCATCAATTTGGCCTGGAAGCGGGTTCTAAACCGGAATTAATGATTGCCCTCGCGACGCTGAAAACTGAGGGTGCATTGGTGATTTGTAATGGCTACAAGGACCGGGAATACATTGAAACGGCGATTTTAGCCCAGCGTCTGGGTCAACGGGCGATCGTAGTGATCGAACAGTTGGAAGAGGTGGAGATGGTGATCGCCGCCTCGAAAAACCTCGGGATTCAGCCCATCGTCGGGGTGCGGGCTAAACTGATGAGCAAAGGAATTGGTCGCTGGGGCGGTTCCTCGGGCGATCGGGCTAAATTTGGTCTGACTATTCCGGAAATTATCCATGCAGTGGATCAACTGGCTGCCGCTGATATGCTCTCCTGTCTCCAATTACTCCATTTCCATATTGGTTCGCAAATTTCCGCCATTAGCAAGGTTAAAGATGCCATCCGTGAAGCCAGCCAGATTTATGTAGAGTTGGCGAAGTTGGGGGCCAATATGAAGTATTTGGATGTTGGCGGCGGTTTGGGAGTGGATTACGATGGTTCTAAAACCAATTTTCATGCTTCCAAAAACTACAATATGCAAAACTACGCCAATGATATTGTGGCGGAAGTAAAGGAAGCCTGCGAAGAAGGTCAGGTATCAATGCCGACGCTGATTAGCGAAAGTGGACGGGCGATCGCCTCTCATCAGTCGGTATTAATTTTTAATGTCCTCGGCACCAGTGATGTCTCAATTCAACCCCCTGAACCGAGTACAGAAAAAGAACATCTGATTCTACGAAATCTTTCGGATACCTATCACTCAATTAATCCGGAAAATTACCAGGAAGGCTATCACGATGCCATCCAATTTAAAGAGGAGGCCATAAGTTTATTTAATTTCGGCTACTTGAGTTTGCGGGAACGCGCCAGGGCCGAGCAACTCTACTGGGCTTGCTGTGGGAAAATTCAAGAAATCGTTCGAGGTACTGATTATGTCCCGGATGATTTGGAGGAGTTGGAAAAAATTATGGCCTCCATCTACTACATTAATTTGTCAGTCTTTCAATCTGCACCCGATAGTTGGGCGATCGACCAATTATTTCCGATTATGCCCATTCATCGCTTAGATGAGAAACCCACAGAACGCGGGACGCTCGCCGATCTGACTTGTGATAGTGACGGTAAAATCGACCAATTCATTGACTTGCTCGATGTCAAACACGTTTTGGAATTACATCGCCTCAAACCTAATGAACCCTACTATTTAGGAATGTTTCTGAGTGGGGCTTATCAGGAAATTATGGGCAATTTGCATAATTTGTTTGGAGATACCAATACAGTCCATATTAAGCTGACTCCCAAAGGCTATGAAATCGAACACGTGGTCAAGGGAGATACCATGAAAGAAGTCCTTAGCTATGTTCAGTACGATTCTGAAGACATGATTGAAAGTATCCGCAAGCAGACAGAACAAGCGTTAAAAGAGGGGAATATTACCCTCCAAGAATCTCAACGATTGCTGCAAAATTACGAGCGTTGTTTGGGTCGTTACACCTATTTAACGACATAAGGTCGGAACTGGATAAACTTGGGGATTAGACCTTTTGTTTTCATTCAATAAACGGATTGCAAAAATCTGGATTGATCCCCCCAACCCCCCTTCTTAAGGGGGGCTTAAGACGGGTTTTCAATGAGTTTATTGTCAAAAGACCCCCATTGATTAAACATTCATTCCTCTGGCTTCCCCCAGCAAATAAACATTTATTCCTCCGGCTTCCCCCTTCTTAAGGGGGACGGGAGGGGGATAATCAGGGGGACGGGAGGGGGATCCAAAGGGGATGGCAGGGGCTAAATGTTGCCACTTTGAAAAGACTTGTCAACGTCCTTGAATTGTCCCTATTTTATCATCAGAAATTCCCCTATCGGGATGATGGGATGGAGCGAATCCCTTCTCGTGCAACCTCTTGAGTGTGGGGGGTTAAAGGAATCTGAATAATAAACTCAGTGCCTTCTCCTGGCGCAGAAAAACACCGAATATTTCCGCCATGTTTTTCCACGACAATTTGCTGACTAATGGACATTCCTAGTCCCGTCCCTTTGCCTTCCGGTTTGGTGGTGAAAAAGGCATTAAAGATGCGATCGCGGACTTCTTCTGGCATTCCTTGACCATTATCAATAATATGAATCAATACTGACTCCTCTGCCACTTCTGTACAGATACGAATCGTAGGAGCAGGGTGCGGTAATGTCTCGGAATCGTTCACCTGTATGGGGTGATGGGTCATTTCATCAATCGCATCGATCGCATTGGCGATAATATTCATAAAAACTTGATTGAGTTGTCCACCAAAACAGATGACCTGGGGTAGGTTTCCATATTCTTTAATGACTTTAATCCCTGGGCGATCGCCTTTTCCTTTTAGCCTAGCGGTTAAAATCATCAAGGTACTATCTAGTCCCGCATTAATATCCGTCGGTTTCTTCTCCACATCCACCCGAGAAAAATTCCGCAACGACTGCATAATATCCTTAATTCGCTCCGTTCCCACCATCATTGAATTAAGCAGTTCCGGCAAATCTTCTTTAATATAGTCCAGTTCAATGTCTGCAATTTTCTCGGAGATTTCTACGGGAGGATTGGGGAGATAATGCTGATAAAGATTCACCAAATCGAGCAATTCCGTAACATACTGAATTGCATGAGTTAAATTCCCAGCAATAAACCCCACCGGATTATTCACCTCATGAGCAACCCCGGCAACCAACTGTCCTAAACTAGAAATTTTCTCAGTTTGTACCAATTGCGCTTGGGTTTGTTGCAATTGATATAAAGATTCAGCTAGTTGATCTGCCTTTTCCCGCTCGCGATCGGACAATTCCTGTAATGCCGCATTCTTTTCTTCTAATTTGTAGGAATAATCTTGGAGTTGCTCATAAAACCCAGCATTTTCTAAAGAAATTGAGGCTTGGGTGCATAAGAGTTTCAAGACATCCAAGCGGTGCACCGTAAATGCCCCTATGGTGACATTATTTTCCAGATACAGGATACCACTTTCTTTACCTTTTTGAGTTAAAGGCATACATAAAATTGACTTAGGTTGCGCTTTCACGATATAGGGGTCGGCAGTAAATAGCCCTTCTGATCGGGCATTGTTTAAAACCAAGGTTTTCTGAGTGCGTTCTACATAATTAACCACGGCTTCGGGTATATCTAAACGCGGTTTCCAGATCCCCGTTCTCATGACTTCTACCTTGTCTTGTTTTAAGATACCTTCTGCAACTAGGACCAAACTACCTGCTTTTTTAAGAAATAATAGTCCTTTGGTTGCGGCGGCATTTTCTAGGAGAATTTGAATCAATTTATCCAGTAACTTATCCAGCCGAATTTCTTCGGATAACGCTTGAGAGGCTTTGACAATCGTCAGTGTATCAATGACGCTGGCGGTGGTGGTGGTGGTATTGGAAGTCAGGGTAGGTATTCCCTGAGTTTCCAACGATTCCCGCCTTAAAATTTGCTGGAAAAACTCTGGATAGCGGACTTCTAAATCTTTGACTTTTGCTTTGGCTCCCCAGTGAATGTAACCATAATAAGCATCAGTCAGGTATAATTTGGCAAGTTTATTGCGACCACAGGAGAAATAAAATTCAGCCGCCAGTTCATTAGCGATCGCCTCTTCTTGAACATATCCTGCCTGTTTTGCTCCGGCGATCGCACTGTCATAGAGTTCCATTGCTTGAAAATTTTCCCCCAGAACTCGGGCACGTTCTGCGGCAACCAAATCATACTTATGTTGAAAGTTACTCCGGGCATGAACTGCCCAGGTTTTCATCTGAATTTGGTTCATGTCCACGCGCTCTAAATAGAGGCGGCGGCGGCTCTCGGGCAGATTCGGATAGTCCCCTAAAAGACTTAGAGATTCGTAGAAATTCAACACCGCTACTTGGAGATATCCCATTGCCGAACCCACTTGTTCGGTGGTCAATGCAGCAGCTTTTACCGCCTCATCATACTGTTTAAACTGATAGAATAAAATGGTTTTACATAAATAGACCATAAATAAAACCGTACCACTTTTAGAAGCAATCAGCCGAGGTAAAATCTCCTCTTCATCAAAGCTGACTCCCGTTAATTGGGTGTTTTCTGAGGCTTCACCTAATAAATTTAACCCGAGTTGTCTCCAAGCACTTCCATAATAAATCGCTGTTTCTATCTTGCTTTTTTTAGCAATGTCGATATACTTTTGTTGCTCTTCTATCACAAACTCTAACGAGTCTTCAGTCAAAAAAGAAAATCCACAATAATTTCCCGCGCAATAACAAGCCCATTCTATATCTCCGGTTTCTAAGCCAATTTGTACCCCTTCTCTAAATTGGGGCAAACTGTTTTTTCCATGCTCTTTCCAGGGTCGATTATGAGCATTAAATAAATTGTAAACCTTAGCTGCTAGTTGTTTGGTATCAAATTCTTCCAGTAACTTTAAGGCAATTTGCCCCGAATGATATCCCGCATCAATTTCGCCTAACCCTGATAGAAATAAGCCGTAAAATGCATAAGCAAAGGCTGCTAGGCCGGAATTTCCTTCTTTAATGCAAAACTGAACCATCGTTAAAATGGTTTCAGGAAACATTTGCGGTTTCGCAAAGAAAATCGGGGCACAAAGGGTGGTTAAAATCCGCAATGCCGAGAGTTTATAAGGATCACTCAGGGTAGGAATTGTGTCGAGTTCGCTTAGAGAAGGAAGGGAAATGACTAAACTATCTTCGGGCTGAAGGGGAAGAAGTTCAGTCCCCAAGTTTTTCAAAAGATCGAGTCCCTGCTCGATCGCCGGAAGCATTTGCAATTGTGCAATATAAATATGCATTTGGAGTTCGCAAACTTTGACGCGATCCAAGGGCAACAGGGCCTGATTGAGAGCGAATTGCAAGAGGGTTCCTGCTTCTTCAAAGTTCCCATTTAAATATTCTAATTCGACGGCTTCAAGATGGAGGGAGAAGGTGAGGGGGTAGTCTTCTTTCCAACTGTCAGGGGAGAGAAGTTGGAGTCCAACGGAGACATATTGGAGGGCGGCTTCGTAGGCGATCGCCGCTTTTGCTTTCTGACTCGCAATCAGATTTAATTGAGCCAATTGATATTGTTCGCTGGGACTGGTAATCAGATCAACGGCTACGTTGAGTTGATTCACCAGATCAAAAACGATGACTTCAATACCTTCTGGGGTCGTAGCTTGCAGCAGCAATTGACCAATTTTTAAATGGGTTTCTTGCTTTTGAGCTTCCGGAATTAAAGAATAAGCAGACTGTTGAACGCGATCGTGCAAAAATTTATAGGCGATCGTGTTGGATTCATCTGAAATAGTTTCTCCTTCCGTCTTGAATGAATTTTCTGCAAATAGTGGAATTTTATAGGCTTCCGAACCTGGTAAAATTAACCCTGCTTGTAAGGCATCCCATAACTGTGCTGCCGTCTCCTCTGGGGAGGTTTCATTCACGATCGCCAGAACTTCTAAATTAAACTGATTCCCAATACAGGCGGCTAATTTTAAAACTTTTTGGGTCAATTCTGGCAGGGTTTGTAGATTGCGGGCCACTAATTCAACTACATTGCAATCCGTAATTCCCACCGATTGAATCTGCTGTAAACTCCAGTTCCAAGTCCCCGTTACAAAATCAAATTTTAATAACTTTTCACTATACAAAGTTTGTAATAACTGGGTCAAGAAAAAGGGATTTCCCCCCGTTTTATGATAAAGTAATTTGCCCAAGGAAACTAGGGCCAAGTTGTCCATTCCGCCTAAGGTATCGCGTATTAATTCGATGACATGAGACAGATCTAAGGGTTGGAGGACAATCTCATGAATAATTGTCCCTGCCTGCTTGATTTTTTCTAAGGTTTGCATCGTCGGATGGAGCGGAGATACTTCATTATCTCGATAAGCACCGACGAGAAGTAAGGATTGACTTTCACAGTCGCTCATCAGCTTCTCAATGAATTTTAAAGAGGCTGAATCGGCCCATTGTAAATCATCCAAAAAGATGACAAGAGGATGATTTTCTTGGGTAAAAACTCGGATAAATTTTTCAAATACGCGGTTAAATCTATTTTGAGTTTCAGTCGCACCTAAGTCGGGAACTGGGGGCTGAGGTCCAAGAATTTGTTCCAATTCTGGAATCACATCTATGATAACTTGGGCATTCTCTCCTAATGCAGATAGAAGTTGGTTTTGCCAGTCCTCAAGTTGCTCTGAAGTTTCCGCTAGAATCTGTTGGGTTAATTTTAAAAAGGCTTGAGCAATGGCCGAATAGGGAATATGTCGCTGTAATTGGTCGAATTTTCCGGAAATAAAATATCCGGAAGCTCCTACAATCGGTTTATGAATTTCATTAATGACCCGGGTTTTCCCAATTCCAGAATAACCGGAAAGCATAATAATTTCCGGGGTTATTGCTTTCTGACTGGGGGCTGGGTTTCCAGCGATTCGGTCAAAAGCTGCTAATAATTGAGCCACTTCTGCCTCCCGTCCATAAAGCTTTTCAGGAATCAAAAAATAGCTCGATTTGTCTAATTGACCCGGCGTAAAATCTTCGATTTTTCCCCGGTTGAGGAGTTGCTGGAGACAGCTTTCTAGGTCGGCTTTTAATCCTTCGGCGCTTTGGTATCGGTCCTCGGCATTTTTGGCAATAAGTTTCATGGCGATCGCCGAAACTGCTTCCGGAATCTGCGGGTCAACCTGATGGGGTAGAACGGGCGCAACGGCAATATGACAGTGAATTAATTTGAGTGGATCATTGGATTCAAACGGTAATTTCCCAGTGAGCATTTGATAGAAAGTGATGCCTAGGGAATAAAAGTCAGTCCGGTAGTCCAAAGAGCGATTCATCCGTCCCGTTTGCTCCGGGGACATATAATTGAGCGTCCCTTCAATTTGGTTGGGATTGCTGCTTTGATGGGTTTCTCGGGTCAGTCTCGTAGAAATGCTAAAATCGGTAATTTTAACTTGCTGAGTTTCAGAATTGATGATAATATTAGAAGGTTTAATATCTTTATGAATAATCTGATGTTGATGAAGTTCTCCCAGGGCTTTGGCGAGTTGAATGCCAATTTTTAGGGATTCTACAAGAGAAAGACTTTGAGATTCTAAGAGGTGATTGAGCGATCGCCCTCCCATATCCTCTACAACTAAGGCATACCCTTTTTTATAAGGTTCCAGACTGTAGGTTTGAATAATTCCATCTAGGTGCAGATTTTCGGTGATTTTATATTCATGACGCAAACGAGTAATTTCCGCCAGAGTGGGATACTCAGCTTTCAGAAACTTGATAATAACTGGAGTTTTGTGGGGTTGTTTAACCCCACGATAAACCATATTTTTAATTCCGGCTTGAACTTCTTCACAAATTTGGTAACCCGGCAATTCAATATACTGCATTGTTTTTTCTCCTGCTGTCAATTAGATTTATTCCGGGTCTGGGCTAGATGTTAGGGCTAAAAATAGGGTAAAAACTTGATGATTTCTATAAGTTATGGGGTTGAGTAGAGCGGAGAATGAGTCTGCACCCTGCTTGGTCTGAATGCCCCTGGAGGCTCTGGCGATCGCTAGTGGGGTATCGGGAAAAATAAATATTTAATCAACCCGACATCTGTTCTTTCAGTGTAAACTTAAATACCGCTTAAAAGTGCGGGTTTTACAAATTTTAACAAATAGGGAAATTTTAAATTGATCTAAATTAATGCCAAAGCCAAGTGTGTGGCAGCAAAGCTATAATTTAAAACTATAAAAGTTTGTTAAAATACGGGTTTACCGTTGAAAAATCTAGGCAGGGAGGCGGTTTCCTGTCCTATTACAAATCCCTAATAGAGATAGGGCCTCATGATTGACGATGGCAAGTACCTTGGGGTGGGGTCTAATGGGGATCGCTTTGTGGGGGAATTTAAGTGTCAGTCAGGAACGGGAGTTACGAAATGAATAGAACCTGAGATCGCCCTGGGGTTGAACTATTGATTTCTCTTTAAGGAAATTCACGGATGGAATGTCCAAGTATTGTTAGAGAACCCTTGTAAAATTAGCTTTAAAGGGTTATCTGATACGGAATAGGGTACTGATCGTCTGAAAAACTCACCCCCTCAAGGGTGGAACTACAAGGACCAATCCTGCCTACGCAGGCTGAAGAGCAAATCGACTTTTAACAACCGGATTTAGTATGATATTATCAAAGCTGTGCTTTCCGGGAGAGAAATTTTTTGGAGGGATTTAGGCCCCCCAATTATAGCCAAAGAGCAAAAGATTACCGCTGAGTGTGATATCCGAATGTGAGACACAGGGCTAGAAGTGAGAAACAAGAACGGGTCTCATTTTGGGGTGAACCGACGGATCCGAGCCATTCCCACCAGGGAGATGACTCGGAGAAACATCAATCTGTAAAGGCGTGGGGCTATAAAAAAAGGGGGGTAAGGCAATAGAAACCGGGTGTTCTCCCCCGAGGGATAGATGAGAACCGGAGTGGTTCTGTAGGAACCCGGTTTCAGGGAGGACTACCTTGAGGCTAAGGGCGACCTTCACTTTCGAGGAGTTCAGCGATCGCCCTGCCTTCCTCGGGGGTATTCACAGGAATCGCCTGACGAGTGTCCGTAATCAACCAATCCAGGGCCGCTGCTTGGACATCAATGGAGGCACCTGTTTTATCGACGCAGTAGCGCCCAAACACCAGCTTGTCCACTAGGCGGACCCCTGGACCTAAGCGAGAATATTCAAAAATTACGCTATTTTCCACCGTTGCGCCACTGCAAATGCGGCAACTAGGCCCGATCATGGAAGGTCCTATAATTTTGGCCCCATCTTCAATTTGGGTCATAGCCCCAATGTAAACCGGCCCTTTAATATCAACCTTATCTAGGTTAACGGACACATTTAAGCCGGTGTAAACCCCGGGAATGACTTCTTTGCCAGGAATCGAGACATTTTGGATTTCTCCGGTTAACACCCCGCGAATTGCGCGCCAATAGTCCGGCACTTTTCCAATATCCACCCATTGGAAATCCATCGCAATGCCGTAGAACGGAGCACCCATTTCCACCAGTTGCGGGAATAACTCACCCCCGATGTCATATTCTTTGCCCGAGGGGATATAATTCAACACTTCGGGCTCAAAAATATAAATACCCGTGTTAATGTCGGTGCTCATGGCTTCTTCTACGGACGGTTTTTCTTGGAACTGCTTGACGCGGCCCGTTTCATCCGTAACAATTACCCCATAACTGGAGACTTCTTCCCGGGGGACAGATTTCATAACAATCGTGGCGATCGAGCCTTTTTCTTTGTGCCAGCGGACTGCTTCGGTTAAGTCCAGATCAATTAACGCATCTCCACAAAGCACGACAAAGGTATCATCGAAAAAGGGGTTAAAGTCTTGGATACGCTTCATGCCGCCCGCACTTCCAAGTGCCTCCCCGACGAGTTCGCCATCAACAATCCGACCTTCAAAGGAATAGCCAATTTCCACGCCAAATCTTTGTCCATCCCGGAAATAGTTTTCAATTTCGTTGGCGAGGTGGCTAACGTTGACCATGATTTGGTTAAAACCATGCTGGCGAAGCAATTCCACTAAAAACTCCATCACTGGTTTTTGCAGGATGGGAATCATCGGTTTGGGGGTGGTGTATGTAATCGGACGGACTCGGGTACCCTTACCCGCTGCCAGAATCATGGCTTTCATAGATATTTTTCTCTTATCCTTGAGCCTATCAATTTTAACGAATTAATGTTTTGAAATTGCAAAAAGTTGTTATCTTTTAGTCGTGATCATAAACTCAAGGTCCAACCCTGGGAATGAGGCTTCTGGGGAGGAGTTGAGCGATCGCCTAGTAATTCCCAGTCCTGTGGCCCTTCATCGCTTCGATTGCGGAGTCGGTGGGTGGCAAGGTACTTCCGGTTCGGAGGTGGTCCGGTTCAGAGGAACCGTATCGGGTTAGACCATTGCCTCATTTAAAGTAGGTGGGCTATCGAGGGGGACTGCATCAACGATCGCCCGGATTTTTAGGTCTCCGTAGAATTGTTCTTGAGACAGTTCAACCTTAGACTGAGCCGATAATAGGAGGAGGGCGGAAAAGACCCCCACGCGGTCATTGGACGTAGGGAGGGACTGGGAATCGACAGATTCTCCAGAAGGGCGATCGCCTCGCTGGTCCATCAACCCCTCTAAAAGCGCCTCCAATTCTAACCAAGGTTCACAGAGGTCCAGTTTTTCCGCGTAGGCCAACAAAAATTGAGTGAGGCGATCGGCCACTTCCGAGATATTTTCTTGTTCCGCTAACTCCGTTAGTGCCCGAACCGTACTCGCCGTAGACTTCGATCCGCCATGTCGTTTCGCACGGCGGCGAGGCGGCGTTTCGATCGCCATTGACATCAACTGCAATTGTTCAATCAACTCTTGAAGCGTCACCCGGCGTTTTTTAGGCGTGGGTGCGACCGCCCGTCGTTTGAGTTGCAATTCTAGCTGTCTGGGAACATTCCCCCCTTGTCCTTCCCCATCCATCGGATCCAGAAGTTCCCCATCTTCCTCCTCCGAGGCATTCGGGTCATCCAGTAGAGATTCTGAACGGGCCAGAGCATCCGCTTTCAGTAAAACTAACATTGAGGCATATAGAAAGGCTTGTCCCGTCTCCGATAACGCCGCTTCCCGCTCAACGCGGCCCGCTTCATGAACTTGAGACAGTCTGCTGAGATATCGGTCAATCACCTCAATCACTTGGACATCCCAGGGATCGATTTCTCCAGTTTGTGCCAACTCGATGAGGAGTGAGATCGCATTTTGAGCTAAAGAACCAGTCATATCCCTTTTTGATTTTAAAAATTAAAGTGGGTGCAGCGTGGGTGTTCAACCGTTTGATTATATCATTGTTAAAGACTGGCCTGCCCCTTGGTGGGGTTGCCAGGTGAAGCTCAACGCAACCGAGTTTTCCCCGTGAAAATAGCGGTTTAAACGATTGGCAACCCTTGATAAAAGCTTGATCCGTTAATTAATTCTGATGCCCTGACCTGGGGTCCACAGATGCCGAGATGCCCAGAAGGTCTACTCTTAATGAATCGGGGTGATGAGATCCTTGAACTGGAGGACCTGGGCAAACAGGTTCAGTATCGCTAAGATTTTACCGCTGCTCTAAATTCTAGGGTTGAGTCGCTTTCTCGACCCATTATTTAGACTTATTGCAGCATTCTGTCAAGCCAGGGATTCGGAGGTTGGGGCGATCGCGCCGTCAGGATATCCAGAGAATAGAATTTTTCCCGCTTCTAACTCCAAGCCTTTCAAAATGCTAGAGGGGTTTTATTTCACCAAATAAGCTAAAGCTTTACGGAGTAAAGATAGATTAACTGTAAAGTCAAACTTACATAAACCGGAATTTTTTTGCAGGGGATGTGTTGTGGGACCAACCAGATAGTGATGCTCCAAACCGAGCACCTGAGACAGGGCAAAAAAATAGGATCTTAAATGTCCAAGAGACATCAATTCTAAAACCTTGGTTCCGGGTTGACAGAAGACCAGATTTGTAAGAGCGGCTCCATGAGGTGCCACAATAACAGCCGCTTCATGAAACACTTGAGGTTGATTAGGTTCTTGATCAGGATTATATAATTCAAAGCCATATTCTTCGAGCAGAGGATAAAGTTCTAGCTCATTCGCAATCTTGCGAGTTCCTGTTGGACGCGGTATGTACAAACGCCGTTGCGGCTGACTGGGTTTGAGTTTGACAAGCTGCTGCATAAAATCGACAACCCAACGAGGATAATGGGCCTGTAAGCCGGGGTGAGTCGTTGCAATTAAAAGATCCGGTTGGATTCCTTTTTGACGCTGAGACCAAATACATTTAGACTCATCAATTCCCAGTTTTCTAAAAATATTCCAAGCATTTTCTGAAATCGGCTTAGGAGCTAAAATCCAATCTACTTCCTTTAAACTAAATCCTGCCTTTTCAAATAAATGCAGACGGGGCAATGATTCTAGTAAAAAATGACAGTAATTATTGGAGGCATTAGTCATTAATGAAAAACAAGTGCCAGTAATGGATTCAATGGGGTATTTTTCACGAGGTAAATGAGCATACTCCAATCGATTGCGATGATAGGATAAGTCAGGGAGAAACAGATTACTGCTCGTGAAGGTATAACCCTGAATATCCATCACCTGACCTTTGGGGATTTCAATGACTCCTGTTTCGGGAATATGCGATCGCATATTCTTGGTAAAATCAACGGACTTTTTACCCCAATTATGAGTCTTGGTCCGATCCCAGTCACAAGACAAACGGGGATAAACAAGATGCCACGTTCCCTCTTGTTGACAATAATCTTGATAACTAATCCAGTCTCGTGCTAATCCAGTGGGACCACAAGCGTCTGCCGGAGAGTGATCTAACCACGAACGTAGTTGGCCGAAGGTTTTCCGTTTAGCACGGCGCAAGAGTGAAATAGGATCAGGCATAATCACAATCTTGAGAATGGGATATAAATGGGATATTAATGAGGTATTATTCTTGATTATCCCTCTGGAAGTCACCCTGGAAAAACCCTGGTCTTGACGGAATTCTCAAACTCTGACCGGGAAGCGCGATCGCCACGGTTTTTATAAAGATAACTCAAAAATCCTATCAGATGCGCCTAAGTTTCTCCTGAAGTGGAGATACCGCGATCGCCATCTGTTGAAAAAAACTTCAAGGGGGATATTTAAGAATTGACCCTACAGTTAGGGGTAGATGTTAATCTTCCTTTAGTCCTGCCCAGATCAGGTGCATTGGTCGATGAGGGGATGACCGATTCTCAGAAATTAGTAAGAGACTTAGCTGGGTTCAAATTTAGCCCAGGTTCCTGATCGGGCCCGGGTTGAGTTGCGGATGATGAGGGGCGCTTCTCTAAACTCCGGGTCCAGGGGAATGAAAAATCCTCCTAAAACACCGCTGAGGAATAGTCATGACAAAAATTATCCCCTGTTTTTGGGTAAACCGGAACGCTCTCTTACGGAGGCGATCGCCAGGGGTGATAATTTTAAACTTGAAAATTCCTTAAGATCTGGGTTTGAAGAGGATGACCAGACTTATTAATGAAAAAGGGGATGCACCAAGAGAACAGATTGAAGAAGAGGATGCACCCAAACAACCCATTGACAGTCCCGATCACTTAGACTCAGTTCTGTAGCCATTGGGATTTACTTGTCTGCCACCGGACGTCTTTTTTGCGAAGAGACAATTCCAAGACCCGAGAGGATAATGGCAGTGACCATGCCCGGTTCGGGAATTTTTTGGCTAGGGGCGGGTTCCCATTCTATGGTGCTTGCCCCTCTCAATGTACACTGCTCCGCTACAGAGCAATCCATTGTAATGCCCTGATGTGGGCTAGAAATCTCAGGGGAAGCAGCGGATACGGGTGTAAACCCACTCAGTCCGATTTGAACGACAGATAGAGAGACCAATCCCAGAGCTAGTTTTAAAAATCTCATTGACTTCACTGAATTTGTTGACGACTTATGCTGCTATTATCAGAATCTTCTAAAATTGCTCAAGTGTCGTTAGGGTTACTCACTGCGGTTTCGTGTTTGTGATCGGGTTGATGCTGTGAGTGAAGTCACATCAGCCTTCCCCAGCAGCGATCGCGGTTCATTTGTGAATCGGATAGAGCGTTACAAACTGAAGGCAGATTGTCCTCACTCAATTCCTTGCTGAGACTAATTTAATTAGAAAATTGGGGAGATTCATCTGTCTTGGGTGAGATTGTTAGGTGAGAGAATTGGACGCTTTTGTGAACCTAAAGATAGAGTTCACAAGCCCAAGGATTCAACTCTAAGTCAAGAAATTGGCTTAACTGTTAGGATGATTCCTTGAGTCTGAAATAGAAGGTGCAGGTTTACAATACCCCCAGAACGATAGAGGGTCAGGACGCGGTTGTAATCTGTCGGGTGGAACATTTTTGTAGAGACAAACTCAGTCTAACTCCACCGTCATTGAGGTGGAATCCTACAGCATTCTGTTCTCGTGGGGCTGCTAAACCTGCAAGCCGTGAGAAGGGATAGAGTGCCCTCGACCTGGAATAGAAATAGCCGGAGCTCTCTGGAATAGAGAGCTCCGGCTATTAGATGGGATAGGAATTAGCGAAGCTGTTCTAATTGGGGCCTAACCTGAACCTGGAGGGTTTGACCTAATAACAAGAGACGACGGAATTGGACTGAATCTCCGGGAGAAACGGCGAAGGATTCAGCCGAACCCGAGGCAATACTGGTATCCAGAGAGGGGAGACCGTGGCGATCAAGTTGACCTGTGAGCCAATAGAAATAAAGCTCTTGGGAGCGTTCTAGGGACAAGCCGAGATTGAGGCGTTGACCGACGGCAATCAGGCGTTCTAAGCGCTGAATATCAGCCTCTAGGAGTTCCGGTTGGACTTCGTGGAGCAGGTCCCAGAGCGATCGCAGAATGGACCGTTCTAAAATGACTTTGGCCTCGGGGAGATAGAGATCGCAACGGGTATGTTCAGCTTCCGTGGCGATCGCTTCTAACTCTCCTAAATGCCCAAACATCACGGGTCCATCAGCCGGGGCAATCCCCAGTTCCTGTTCTAAACCCAGGACCGACTCCATACAGCGATGACCCAAGGCAATCTCTGCGGCAACCTGTAACTCTTTCGGCACCGGCAGTTCATCCCGATGGAAACCCATCATGATCCCATAATTATCCCGATATACCTGGCTGTAGAGTTGGTCCAGACGCATCAAGGTTTCTTGACTTAACAGGCGCATGATCCGATGGCGTTCCTCGGCAAAGAGGTCACGCAGATTATAGGATTTGCCATCAAAATGCTCATTCATTGCCAAAATAGCATGGGCGGCACTGGCTTCTTGCAGCACCCCAAACAGATGCTCTTTCATCTCGGTGTAGGCCCGTCGCCCCGTGAAGGGTTGAATGCTGCAATGGAAATCCCAACCGCCAAGATGGAGTACGGCAAAGACTAAATCGACACTTTCTCGGGTAATTTCCGAAACCAGTTGAAGTTGTCCGACTCCCAAAGTCAGGGGTCCCATGCGTTGCAACTGATAATCTCGTTGGTAAGCGTCATAGCAGTAAACTCGCTGTTGGGGACCATAGGTGGTAAAGAGTCCACTGATGGCGTAATGGGCGGCAACTTGCTCTAAGCTAATTTGCGCGGTTTGGACCAGATGGCGATAAACCCCGGCCCCATCTTTAAAAGCATCGACGTTACTAGATGCGAAGGCAAGACGGGCGATAAATTCTCGTTCGAGTTGGACTCCGGCAACATCCCCGGCGAGTTCGATCGCCCGGGCAGCATAGCGGAGGATTTGCACCCCTTCTGGGCGGGAGAGTTCTTCAAAGAACCAGCCGCAACTGGTGTACATCAGCAAGCTGTGACGCTGCATTTCCAGCAGGCGCAGACCATCTACTTGTTCCAGGGAGGTGAGGGGGTGAGTTTGATGGTGTCGGAAGAAGCAGTCAATATTTTCTGGGGAGCGATCGCGGACGATTTTGATATATTCATCCCGCGCTTGCCAGGGGTCTAAGAACAGGTGGCGACCTTGTTCTTCATAGATGTCGGTGAGTTGATCCCGCAACCAGTTGAGGGAGTCCCGGAGGGGACGCCGCCACTTTTGATGCCAACTGCCACCACCCCCGCAACCACAATCATCCTGCCAGCGATCAACGCCATGAGCACAACTCCAAGCGGTGACGGGTTTGAGTTGAACTTCCCAGGAGGGGGGACTGATGCTCAAATAATGGGCAAAGTTGGTGACAGTCCAGCCATGTTTGGGGAATTCACTCACAAAGGCATAGGCGAGACATTTTTCGGTTCCGCCTTTATGGTGACCGAAGGTTTCGCCGTCGGTAGCGACAGAGAGCAACTGACTGGGACGACCATCCCCTTGAATCGCTAACCCTAAGCGTCCGAGGAGGTTATGGGAATTGTTCAGGAGGTCATCAAAGCCCATATCGCGGGAAATTGGACCATCGTAGAAGAAGATATCGATGGATTTACGGTCTGATCCCCCTTGGGGATCAGGGAGAAAACAACGATAAGGCCGGGTGGGATCAATTTGTGCGCCACCGACTTCGATCCAGTCGGTTTCGGTCTCTTCATCGGTGGGGATCACGCGGCAGCGTTGGGCTTGTGAGGGGGCTAGAATAATAAATTGGATGCCTTCCGCAATGAGGACTTCCAGGGTGGGATAGTCTACGGCAGTTTCTGCTAACCACATTCCCTCGGGATCACGTCCGAAGCGGGATCGGAAGTCTTCTTTACCCCAACGAATTTGGGTATATTTATCTCGTTCGTTGGCAAGGGGGATGATGATATGGTTGTAAACTTGGGCGATCGCATTGCCATGACCGTTGAGCCGCTGTGCACTTTTGCGATCGGCTTCGATGATGCGATTGTACACTTCTCGGTCATAGCGTTCCAGCCATGTCATTAAAGTCGCACCGATATTAAAGCTGAGATATTCATAGTTATTGACGATCCCCACCACTTCGCCACAGTCGTTCAAGATGCGGGCATAAGCATTCGGACGATAGCATTCGTGATAAATCCGCTCGTTCCAGTCATGAAAGGGCGAGGCACTCGGTTGCCGCTCGATCGCATCTAAATAGGGGTTTTCGCGTGGGGGTTGGTAAAAATGTCCGTGAATGGAGACGTACACACCCGTAGCGGTTTTGATGGGATCAACTTTGGCGGGTTCGGTCCGAGTTCCTGGCATTTCTGCTGGAGTTAGGGTAGTTAAGGTCGGATTCAGCATCATTGCTGTGTCGGATGGGGTTGTCATACTGTTAGATCTACAACTAAACAATCGATAAAATCTATCTTTAGGCAGGCAATCTCTGGGGTACAGAGTGTTGGATTAAGTGCAGACAATTGTAAGAAAATGGCGGGGCGATCGCTCGGGCAATGACAAACTTAGCACGCACCGCCGGGGTCTGCGCCTCAACTGTGATAGCCCTTGCTTGTACCTCATGATCTCTCAGGCTATCTCTTGCGCGATCGCTGTTCTATCCGTTTTCTGCTTTGAAGCTTCTGAAAGGCACTATAACCGATCCCCATTGTAAATAGTGCGATGCTTGTCTTAATTTCACACTTTAAAACAAATCTTTATTTTCGGAAACTTGCAAATCAAAATGTCTATGCTATAATCCGCTCCGCAAGACTTATCCGGGGATTTATATCTTCATCTTGAAGACATCCAAATCCAAGGTCATGCCCTTTTGTGCTACAACAGGTTTCGTTATGACTGAACGAATTCTGAGTTTCAATCCCTAGTCTAATTACCTAGCCAAAACCGGAGGAAATGGATGCAAGGGTCTACAGTGAACTAACCTTCCCTGAATAGGAGTCCAATCAGACCGGCCAATTTAACGACAGTCTGATCGCAGAACCCTCCTGTAGATCCGTCAAATCAACCGGACTTGAACTCGAACGGGATCGCTCATCTTTTAGCCTAGACTCTGCCCTCAAACACCCGGTGAGTAGCCTAGGAATACCCGAAACATCTTCCTGATTCTTACAGTTCAATTACCACTCATTTTTTTACTGAGACCTAACCAATTTGATGTCCATCAAAAACATTATTTTCATCGGATTACTTGTCTTTGTCCCCATTTCCATTGCGGGTCATTTTCTGGAATGGGGAGCGTTAACGATTTTTTTAACCGCTTGTTTGGGAATTATTCCCTTAGCTGCTTGGATGGGAACCGCCACGGAAGAAATTGCGGTAGTGGTTGGTCCAAATATTGGGGGATTGCTGAATGCCACCTTTGGCAATGCTACTGAATTAATTATCGCCCTAGTTGCCCTGAATGCGGGATTAATTAATGTCGTTAAAGCCAGCATTACCGGGTCAATTATTAGTAACCTGCTCCTCGTCATGGGGTTTTCCATGCTGTTGGGAGGGCTGCGATATAAAGAACAAGTATTTCAACCGATTGTAGCCCGGTTGAATGCCTCGGTGATGACTCTGGCGGTGATTGCCATGTTACTGCCCACAGCGGTAGATTTCACCTCCACCGGCATCGCAGAAAAGACTATGCAGCAACTCTCAAGCTGCGTGGCGATCGTCTTAATCCTGGTTTATGTCTTAACCCTGGTGTTTTCCATGAAAACCCATGCCTACCTCTGTGATGTCGGGGAAGCTGAAATAGAAGGGGAAGAAGGCGAACCCGGCAAACCGCCGAATGTCTGGTTATGGACAGGGGTGCTATTAGCCTGCACCCTGATGGTAGCTGTTGAATCAGAATTGTTAGTCGCTTCCCTAGAAGAAGCTACTTCGATGTTGGGATTAACTGCCCTCTTTACCGGGGTGATTGTGGTTCCGATTATTGGCAATGCTGCGGAACACGCGACGGCAGTTACAGTGGCGATGAAGAATAAGATGGACCTCTCCGTATCCGTCGCCCTGGGTTCAAGTTTACAAATTGCCTTGTTTGTTGCGCCCGTCTTAGTCATTGCCGGTTATATCTTGGATAAACCGATGGATTTAAACTTCAACCCCTTTGAACTGGTGGCGGTTGCCGTATCGGTTGTAATTGCCAATTCGGTCAGTTCTGATGGCCGTTCCGATTGGCTAGAGGGGACTTTACTCCTGGCGACTTATGTCGTGTTGGGATTAGCATTCTACTTCCATCCGGAGATTGCAGGGATGGGTTAAAAATTTGATATTGGGTTAAAAGAGTTCGATACAACCAGGGGGAGCAATGCTCCCTTTTTTTTGGGCTAAATTTTTTTGGGCTAAATGGGTTTGGGTTGGGCGCGGTTAAACCCATGAGGACAGCGATCGCCAGGTTCGATCAGGGACAAGGGTCAGAAATGATGCAGCCAGATTTATACCGCAAGACAACTGCCGGGAATCCCACCTATACTACAGATAGTGGTTTCTTGAATTTGCGATCGCCCTAAGTATCGACCTCACCCGCTCAATCCAGCCCCTAAGCGTGTATGAGCTATTGCATCAACCCCGCCTGTTCTTCCCCCCACAATCCGGATGACAAACTCTTCTGTCTCGGTTGTGGAATGCAATTGCTGCTTGATCGTCGCTATCGCCCGGTGAAAGCCCTCAGTTCTGGGGGCTTTAGCGTCATTTACCAAGTGGATGACCAGGGCCTGCCTAAAGTCCTGAAAGTCCTTAATCTCACCCAATTTACCACCCTCCAAGCTCAAAAAAAAGCCGTTTCCCTGTTTGAACGAGAAGCGCGGGTCCTGAGTCAACTCCATCGCCAAGGGATTCCCTACATGGAACCCTCGGCTTATTTTACGATCGCCCCTCCGGACCGCAAACCTCCCTTACACTGTCTTGTTATGGAAAAAATTGAGGGAGTCAACCTCGAAGAATGGCTGAAACAACAAGGCACTCCCCTCACCCAATCCCTTGCCTTAGAATGGCTCAAACAATTAGTCCTTCTCCTGGAAGAAGTCCATCAACACCAATTTTTCCATCGGGATATTAAACCCAGTAATATCATGCGTCAACCCGATGGCAATTTGGCTTTAATTGACTTTGGAACCGTTCGAGAAGTCGCTCATCGGGAACTCTCCCCCCGGCATCTCACCCCTGCCGGAACCGTGATCATTTCCCGAGGATATGCACCACCGGAACAGGAAAAAGGTCATACGGTGGAACAATCGGACTTTTTTGCCTTAGGACGCACCTTTGTCTATTTGTTAACCCGCCAGCATCCCCTAACCTTTTATGACCCCTATACAGACGAATTTCGCTGGCGGAGTCATGCGCCTGGGGTTTCCCCTGAATTTGCCGAATTTCTCGATCGCCTGATGGCACCGTTCCCCTCCCAGCGTCCCCGCAATACCAGAGAAATTCTATCCGAACTCACCCGTTTAGAGCAGATTCAGAACCGCCACTCCCTGATTCATCCCCTGCCACCCCCCCAGAAACTGCCTGTCCCTACACCCTCTGGCGTTACCCTGACAGGCCCTGATTTTACCCTCGATCGCACTTTGGTCGGGCATCAAGATGGAGTCTGGTCTGTGGCCCTTTCTCCTCGGGGTCATATCCTTGTCACCGGCAGTTGGGATAACACGATTAAAGTCTGGAATGTTGCTACGGGGCAATTATTACGGACTCTGATGGGTCATCAAGAGGCGGTGTGGTCCGTGGCAGTCGCTTCGGATGGTAAAACCCTGGCATCAGGCAGTTCTGACCAGCAGATTAAAATTTGGAACCTTCCTACCGGACAATTAATTCACACCCTCACGGGTCATTCTAACTGGGTCGCGGCAGTGGACCTCTCCCCAAAGGGTGAACTGGTTGCTTCGGCGAGTTCGGATAAAACGATTAAAGTTTGGTCGGTTAAGAGTGGGGAATTAATCCACACCCTCACGGGTCACCGCTACGCTGTTACTTGCATCGCCTTTACTCCTGATGGCAAAACCTTAGTCAGTGGCAGTGGGGACAAAACTTTGAAAATTTGGTCCCTGACGACGGGTGAATGCCTCTCAACTTTCACCGGACATCGCGCCTCGGTAACTTGCCTTGCCATTAGTCCTGATGGCAAAACCGGGGTGAGTGGGGATGTGAAGCAGACCCTTTGTGTCTGGGATTTAGAGACCCTTGAGCTTAACTATACCCTCACGGGTCATTCGGGAACGATTTGGTCGGTGGCGATCGCCCCTGATGGCGAACAGTTGGTCAGCAGTTCTCGGGATAAAACGGTTAAAATTTGGGACTTACAGACGGGAGAATTACGCGGCACTCTCATGGGTCATCGCAGTGCGGTTAATGATGTGGCGATCGCCCGCAATGGGAAAATTCTCGTCAGTGCGAGTCATGACCAAACCATCAAAATTTGGCGACGGGTCCATCAACCCTCAAATGTGGCGATCGGTTCATGACTCTCTTTG
Organism: Laspinema sp. D2d; assembly: GCF_025370755.1. GTDB lineage: Bacteria > Cyanobacteriota > Cyanobacteriia > Cyanobacteriales > Laspinemataceae > Laspinema. The sequence continues at coordinate 48,169 of NZ_JAMXFC010000021.1, forward strand.
AAACAGATTACTTCTACCCCTAACTCGTCTCAAAATTAGCCGACTTCTGTTGCATTCCCCGCTTAAATCTCTCCCTACATCGGCGACTCGGGGAAACAGCTATTTCTTTTTAAAGAGTCCGATTAACCCCTTTAGATAGAGGTCACCTTCGCCCTAACGAGGATAAATTAGGGAAACATTGATAACTGTAATCATAAATCCACCTATCAATTCAGTCGGGTCAGTCTGGATCGGAACAAAAAAATCCCGGCTCCCCAGCCTATAACCTTAACAGACAACTAAACGCCCATCCCAGCCGTAGAGGTAAAATTATGAACCCTGAATCCAATCGTCCGCCAGAATTTCTCTCAGAAGATGGAGAAAATAATTTACTGTGGGACTATTTACAATCCTTGAGCCCGGAAGCCATTTCCCAACTCTCTCGACCGAGTTCCTCGGATGTCTTTCAAGTCATGGAACGTAACATCATCGGGTTGTTAGGAAATCTGCCCCCAGAACACTTTGGCGTGACGATTACGACCAATCGTGAACATCTCGGACGAATTCTTGCCTCAGCGATGATTAGTGGCTATTTCCTGCGCAATGCCGAGCAACGCATGGCCTTTGAAAACTCCTTACAATTTACCGAATCTCATCCTAAAATTCATGAGTAAATGGAGCATTAAGTTGTAGGGTGGAGTTGAAAAAACTAAATCAGAACCAGAGTATTACTCGAACCTCGGCAGGCTCTCCCCAGAGTTTGCCGAATTTTGCTATTTTAGACCTGCGGAACTCTCTGCTGAGTTGGTACGCCCAAGCGGGACGAGATTTACCTTGGCGTCATCAACGGGATCCTTATCCCATTTGGATCTCGGAAATTATGTTACAACAGACCCAAGTTAAAACGGTTATCCCCTATTATCATCGCTGGTTGGAGCGGTTTCCAACGATCGCCGGTTTAGCCGAATCCAGTCAACAGGATGTCCTCAAATTGTGGGAAGGGTTAGGATATTATGCTCGTGCGCGCAATTTACACGCTTGTGCTCAGGCGATCGTTCAGGACTATGCTGGCAGTTTTCCCACTACCCTAGAAGCTGCACTGGCGTTACCGGGAATTGGTCGAACTACCGCAGGTGGGATCCTCAGTGCGGCATTTAATTTACCTTTGCCGATTCTTGATGGGAATGTCAAACGAATTTTCGCTAGACTCATAGGGTTGCAGGTGCCACCGGCAAAGGCGATGAAGCTATTATGGCAATGTTCAGAAGTCTTGCTGGATCAGAAAAATCCTCGGGATTTTAATCAGGCTTTGATGGATTTGGGGGCGACTTTATGCACTCCCAAGGCCCCTGAATGCAGTCGCTGTCCTTGGATGGTTCACTGTCAAGCTTATCAATTAAAAATGCAGGCTGATTTACCCATGCGTGAAACCTCTAGTCCCCTCCCCCATAAACAAATTGGTGTAGCCGTGATTTGGAATGATCAAGGGGAGATTTTGATTGATCGCCGACGTCAGGACGGACTCCTCGGGGGGTTATGGGAATTTCCAGGAGGCAAAATCGAACCGGGAGAAACGGTATCAGATTGTATCCACCGGGAGATTCGAGAAGAGTTGGCGATCGCAGTGGAAGTGGGTGCAAAACTGATTACGTTAGAGCACGCTTATACCCATTTTCGGGTAACTTTAACGGTTCATCATTGTCGTCATATTGCAGGGGAACCGCAACCGTTGGAATCCGATGAAGTGCGCTGGGTGCGATTGGATGAAATCGACCAGTTTCCGTTTCCAAAAGCGAATGTCAAGATTATTGAGGCGTTACGTCAATCCGAAAATTCTTCATTTAAACTGTAACCGAAACCCAAATCAGCTAAGGCATTAAGTTAGGGTTTTAGGGTTAGAGATGTACCCGTTGGGTGCATCTCTATAGGGAAATGTTTGGGGTAGGGTTTCTCGATTGATAACGGTCACAATTAGAGGGGAAAAGGGGTGGTTAAACTTCGAGTTTAGACCGTTTTTCCATGTATTCTAAAGTGTTGAGCAAACGAATTGCTGATTCATAAGATTCCTGGGTTAATTCGCGCAGTTCTTGGGGAGAGTCTACAACATCATCTACGATTAATCGCAAAAATCCAATCATGGGATTGAGGCGAGTCCGAATTTCGTAGGAGGTGTTCATTAAAGTTTCGCTGCGAGCTTTTTTCACCAAGTCTTGGGTGTCGAGGGAGAACTGCATGGAGTAGAGTTTGGCATAGTATCCGCCTTTGTTCAAGAGTTCTTCATGAGTCCCAGTTTCGACCACTTGGCCTTTGTCTAATACGGCAATTTTATCAGCATTTTTGACCGTAGACAAACGGTGAGCAATTACGAGGGTAGTGCGATCGCGACTGAGGCGTTCGATCGCCTGTTGAACAAGATGCTCGGAAACCGTATCTAGGGCGCTGGTGGCTTCGTCTAGGATGAGGATATCAGGATTATGAAGCAATGCACGGGCGATCGCAATCCGTTGGCGTTGTCCTCCCGACAGCAAAATTCCGCGATCGCCCAAGGGAGTATCAAATCCTTCCGGGAGGTTCATAATGAATTCGTAAGCATTGGCTAATTTTGCCGCTTCTATCACCTCTTGATCCGTGGTCTCGGGACGACCATAAGCAATATTATTTCGCACCGAATCGTTGAATAAAAAGGTATCCTGACTCACGATACCCATTGATTTTCGCAGCGATCGGATATCAAAGTCTCGCAAATCTTTCCCATCAATAGTAATCCGTCCCTCAGTAGTATCGTAAAATCTCGGAAGCAAATCCGCCAAGGTCGATTTTCCCGCTCCCGAACCCCCAACTAAGGCCAACGTCGTCCCTTTCGGTAACCATAAATCCACATCCTTGAGCACCACATCTGGATGTCCCGTATATGAAAAAGACAGGTGATCAAAATGAATCCCTTTTTCCAATTTTCGGTAGGGTTCGGTTCCATCCTTCATCAAGGGTTTATCATCTTTTCGCAAAAATTCATGAACAATAATTGTGCTGGGAATTACATTAGCAAATTCACTCCGGCTATTATTTAATTGCCCCATCATGGGTACGACTCTGGACAGCACAAATAAATAGGTCAGTAAAACGGCTGAGAGGGACTCTATTTGATTAGAAAATATAATTCGCCCTACTACAATAATCACTAAAATCACCACTAAACCACTCAACTCATTTATCGGTCCAATAATTGAGTAATTCACCTGGGATTGCATTTCAGCTTTTTCTCGTTCTTCAATTAATCTCTGGATTTTTTCATATTCCGGTTTCTCTTGACCCGTAGATTTAACCAGACGAATTCCATTTAATACTTCAATTAATGCACTGGTATAAGCCCGAGATTTTTCTGACAGTATCCTCCCATACTCTTTAGAACGATGGATGATAAACTGAGAAAAGAGTGGGACGAGCATTAATACAATAGTAGAAACAATGGTAAGCTGCCAAGAGATTAAAATCAGAATCCCCACAAAAATTAAAACCGTCATTGCATTGGTCAAAGTCCGAATCCCAATCCGAATAGCACTGGAACATCGCCCAACCTCTTGGTTTACATAATTAAGGATATCCCCCAATTTTTTCTTGGAATAATAATCAATATCTATATCCAGTAATAATTGGATGGCATTCAGTCTAATCTCTTTGACCAGCAATCGCGATAAATGAGCAGATACGAGGTGATTAGAGACCAAAGCTCCATTTTTTAATACGAGCAGCAATAAAATGACTCCCATCATCAACCCAAGTTGATATTTGGGATTAACGTTATCCATGAGTTCAATGGCTCTTTGGATGACCGGGGGGCCTTTTTGAAACTGGACTTCCTGCCCCAAAAAGCCTAAAAGCACCGGAACAATCAGGGTCATGCTCACTCCATTGAATAAAGCTCCTGACCACCCTAAAAAAATAGTCAGGGTAATCCAATAAGGGTGTTTTTTAGCGTAATTGAGGAGAAATTGAGTGGGGGACATTGAATATTTCCTGTCTGGGTATCTGGGGCGTAAACAGATTGAATCGACGGAGTAGATAAACTGAAACGATGATCTCTTAGATTACCAAATTATGGGTATTTTAAAAGGTTCGCTCTGTCAGTTTCCAGCCTTTCAGCGTGAGGTAGAACGAAGATTCCGACGAATCATAGATTTTATTATTCACACTTACTGTTTTAAGCATTTAACAGACATCATCAACGATCATCATCGCTGAAAGGGATCACCACACAAATCGGACGAATTGTGCATCTTCAGTAGAGTGAAAGGGAACACTCTACTACCCACGAAAAATGCGATCGCTGTATGGGTTGCTGGGGTATTAGCCGAGAAAACCCGCCAACTGGCAGCAGTGACAATCTTGGACAAGGAAGGCGATCGCCTTCCTTGGTGATTGACAACCCTGGATCCCCACTCAACTGAGGGGGTTGAGCCCCAGAATAAGTATTGTCTCTGATTTTACTATAACCGCATGAGTCCCAACTTCAGTGCCGCAACTTTTCGGCTACAATCGAGAGGCGCAGGAACGCGTAACCACACAGCGACTTTGAGGCGATCGGGTTCAGAGTATTGTCTCGGTTTTGCCTACCCCCCTAGATGTCTGTACCGAACAGTTTATAAGATTAAGCCAGCTTAACCCTAGGCTAATTATAAATAACATCTGACTGGCAAAACTGGATAAATGCCCTGCCTCATTAGGAGTCATGTCAGATAACATGAACAAATTTTACCGTAAAGCATGATCTAGAGACAATTATAGATAAAATTTGTAGGACTTATTTTTATAGGATGCTTTAGGGAGTCCTAATTAGCAAGTTTGCCCGGGTAATTGCCAATTCTAGGCGACTCAGCCCTAGGGGTACCTATTGGATAAAATAGGACAAGAAACTGGATTTTCTAACTGGATTGCGAAATTTTTGTAAAGATTTTGTAAACTAACCCGGTTGTCTTCTCTCTACTGTGCTGAGTCCTAGCATAAAATAGAACGAACCTTGACCCCAATTGGAATCCAGTGAGGAAATAAAATAGATGATGTTTGCGAGTTGTTCCCTTTCAATTCTAGCGGCCCGAACGGATCTGCCCTTTATGATGCAGATAATTTTTCATATCGTCAGAGGCTGTAACTTCAATTTTAGCGACCGGCTATTAGCGTTAGATACTGCTCCTGTATCTGGAGATAAAGTCAATCGTCGGGCGATCGGCACTAATGGAACAACTTAGGGATTGCTCTCAGCAGTTATTATTGATCGGGTCGTTGATATTGATTACTCGGAAACTTATCGAAACAAGGTTGATTGTCAGCATTTCGCCAGCCCCATTCGCCAAACCCACAACTATAAAGGTTATCTGATTTTAAGCACAAATTTTTCCATCGAAGAACCAAAAGGTGATTACCTCATTCATTTTGATAGTGATATGTTTCTGCATACAGTAAGGGTTATAGTTGGTGGGAAATTTTGTCCGCCTATATCCGGAGTGATATCCTAGTGTGATCGTTGTTTGAACCCTCAAGTTTCTTTCTTTGTTTATTTTACCAACCCATCCCCAACATCATGAATCAGTCCAAGCAGAGTTTGAAAAAGATCGCAGTCTGGCATCCTTATTTTTTGGGGGGAGGCGCTGAATCGGTCAGTCTATGGATTTTAGAGGCTTTAGTCCCTCACTATAACGTGACTCTCTTTACCCTAACTTCACCGGATTTACAACGTTTAGATATTCTTTATAACACCCATTTAGCGCAACAACAAAATCTCACGGTTCAAAGGATGCTACCGCCCTCCCTGAATCCACATCTAATTGATAGATTAATGGCTAATAGCCCCCCAATAAAATCAGCCCTGACTCACTGGGCAGTTCGCACTTTCAAATCAATGAATATTGACTATGATTTAGTATTTTCAACCTATAATGGTTTGGATATGGGACGAGTGGGAATTCAGTATCTCCACTGGGTTCATGTAGTCGATCCGCAACCCGATCAAAATAAAGGTTGGGCTCGTTTAATGATGAAGTTCTCGGGCTTTTCAATGGACCAGCTCAAACAAAATCAGTCTTTAGCTAATTCCTCTTATACTGCGGATAAAGTTAAATCAGCCTATGGTATTGAGTCTCAAGTGGTTTATCCTCCAGTTATTGGTGAAGTGAAGGTTATTCCCTGGGAGGAAAAAGAAAGCGCCTTTCTATGTAGTGGTAGGATTGTAGCGGCAAAGCAAACTGATCGAGTCATTAAAATTTTACAGGCGGTACGCGATCGCGGCTTTGATGTGAAATTACATATTACGGGAGGGGGGGGCGGTACTTATAAACGCTCTTATGAACAGCAAATTATGAAGCTTGCGGAGCAAAATTCTGACTGGATTACAGTTTATCAAGATCTGCCCTATCAGGATTATCTCGAAGTGATTGCCCGCTGTCGTTATGGGATTCACTCTAAGCCTGAACCTTTTGGAATTTCCGTTGCCGAAATGGTGAAAGCGGGAATGATTCCCTTTGTCCGAGAAAACGGGGGTCAGGTAGAAATTGTTGGCGTTCACCATGATGAATTACTATTTGATAATAAGATTCCCACTGCAGTCGAAAAAATTGTCCAGGTTCTCAAGCACCCCGATCGCCAGATGGCTCTACTTGAATCCTTGAAAAAACAGCAAGCTCTCTTCTCTACGGAAAAGTTTATTGCGGAAATTCAGGCGGTGGTTGCTGAATACTTCCAAAAGTAAATCTTAATCGGGGAGTGATATTCCAGTTTAAAGGAGTAAATGATTCAGTGTCTCACCTTGTCAATTATCATGTCCGGCATTCCATTAATATTGGGGATTGGTTTTCCTCCCCCCTGCTATATTTCGACTTTCCCGGATTCCAAACTGAAGCCAAAGATATTGATAATTTACCTCAAGCAAAAGTGCCAGGTCACCATCTAATTCTGGGGGGAGGGGGACTCTTATTTCCTCGGTTTTTGGGAGGAATCCAGCATCTGAAAAATTATGTAGATCAAGGCAAGTATATTTTTTGGGGAGTCGGACAACAAAGTTATAAAGATCCATCTTTGACTTTTGCCCAATTTGACTATAGCCCTTATATTGAATCCGTTGATTTGCTCGGAATTAGAGATTATGGAGTCGGTTTAAATTGGGTTCCCTGTGTCAGTTGTATGCATCAAGAGTTCGATCGCCCGCGAGTTCCCCAGCATGAGGTAGTGGTGTTTTCCCACAAAAAGTTTCGGATTCAAGTGCCTGGACTACCGACGCTTACGAATGAGTCGATGGATTTCCGAACTGTCTTGGATTTCTTAGGATCTGGAGAAACGATTTTAACCAGTTCCTTTCATGGAGCCTATTGGGGAACACTTTTAGGACGGAAAGTGATCGCGTTTCCCTTCACGAGCAAGTTCTATGGACTAAAGCATTCCCCAGTTTTATATCCTGTTAAAAAATGGAAGCAAAAAAGTTATAAACTTTCTCTCTTTGGAAAGACGCTCTATGAATCCCGGGATCCAAATTGGTTTGAGTGCGAGATGAATGATTGGCATTCCTGGCTGAGTGAAGGTCAAAATTATCCTTCGAGTTTACAAGAATGCCGCGATCGCAACCAGTGGTTTTATCAACAAGTTCTGGATTTATTAACTTAAATTTCCGGATTTTCTCCCCAATTTTGGGTTTTATGAGTCACCGGAAATTGGGGATTTACTTCCGCTGAACGGACTCAGCGATCGGCCCAATTACTCCGGAGAGAATCTCTGCCATTGCTTGAAAACTATAATATTGAATGCATCTTTCTCGCGCTTTTCGACCACGTTCCTGGGCAATTTCCCAATTGTCAAAAATCTCCTCAATGGTTTGAGCAATTTGTTCGGGAGCATTGGGATCAACTAAATAACCTGTGTCAGCTAATATTGCCGGAATATCTCCCACCCGGGTTGCTAATATAGGTTTTGCCATTGCCATCCCATCGGTTAATTTTAGCGGAAATTGTGCAGCAGCGGCAGCTTCATCTCGTTGGGGAACCACTACAATATGTGCGGCAGCAACCACTTCAGGCATCTGCTGAATCGGTAAGGTGGGCAGTTTGACAATCCACTGACCCCATTGTTTCATCAATTGATTGTCGTAATCATCATAAGGACTACCCCCGACGATCGCCAGTCTTAAATCGGGCTGATTGAGGCGATCAAGGGCAATTAATACATCTTCTATGCCTTTATAAGGTCTTGGTGCACCGGGAAACATTAAAACCCGATATGCCGAAAGTTGATAGTGATTTCGACTGGTTTCTGGTTGATAACGAGTCGGATCAAATAAATCCGTATCTTTGCCATTGGGTAAATACACCCCGCCAAAGCGCTTTTGCAAAAACTGATTGTGTAGGGTCACGCGATCGGCCCGCGCAATCCATTTTTCCATCCATTTTAAATACAATGGATGGTCCGGATATCGCAATTGCCCATTTTCTTTAAAAATATCCCGGCCCAATTGTTTAATACTGGGCGGACGATATTTCCAAGCGTCGCCCCCATGCCAACTCAGTTCCCAGTCATCAATATCTAAAAGGACGGGCCGACGCGTTTTTATCTGATTTAATAAAGCCAGTCCAAAACTACTAGGCTTCGGTTTATAGGCATAAATAATATCTCCCGTCATTTGCTTCATCAGGGAGTTAGCTGATTGAATAAATTGGGGATATTTTTTGCCGGGAACGGTAATAATCGGGATGTCTTCAAAAGACGCTTTGACGTTGGGTTCATCGTCAAATACAAATCCGAGAATTTCTACATCATAGTTGAGGCGTTTAAGCACTTGACTGAGTAAAAAGGGGCGAACCCCACCGCCGCCCCATCGTCCGGCCCCTTTTTTAGAAAGGTCACTAACCAGAACGGAAATTTTAGGTTTGGCGGTAGGGTTCGGCAAGGTCTCTCCGGATGGGTTTGGACAATTCATCGGGGGTAATCAAGTCCTCAAATCGCTTTGATGCGATAATTTTCTCCGTATTTTAATCCGCTTTGTGACGTTTTTGATGCCACTGCCATGCATGGGAGATGATATCATACAAGTCGGGATATTCCGGATTCCAACCTAATATTTTTCGGGCTTTTTCACTGCTGCCGACTAAAACTGGAGGGTCTCCAGGACGCCGATCGCCTATTTTTTTAGAGACCTCTTTCCCTACTACTTTCTCAGCAGTTTCAATCACATCTTTGACCGAAAACCCACTCCCATTCCCTAAATTGAAGACCTCAGTTTTTCCGCCTTTCAACAAATATTCCAGTCCCAAAATATGGGCGGAGGCTAAATCATTCACATGGATATAATCCCGAATACAAGTACCATCTGGGGTGGGATAATCGGTTCCATAAATTGAAATAAATTCTCGGTGTCCCAAGGCGGTTTGTAATACCAAGGGAATCAAATGAGTTTCTGGATCATGATCTTCCCCGATCGCTCCCTTGGGATCGGCCCCGGCTGCATTAAAATAGCGGAAAATCACGGAGTTTAATCCGTATGCTGCATCAAAATCACTTAGGATCTTTTCCACCATGAGTTTTGTCATTCCATAGGGATTGATCGGATGCTGAGGATGGTCTTCGGTCAGGGGCATCTTCTGAGGAACGCCGTAGGTGGCACAGGTGGAAGAAAAGACAAAGTTTTTCACCGATGCGGCTAACATTGCCTCTAATAAGGTTAACGTTCCGGTGACGTTATTTCGATAATATTTCGCCGGATCCGTCACCGATTCTCCTACATAAGCGTAGGCGGAAAAATGCATGACGGCTGAGAAATCATGGGTTGCAAATACGTTATTCAGAAGGGCGCGATCGTTGGTGTCTCCTTCTATTAATTCGACTTGCAAAACCTCTTCTACAATGTCTCGATGTCCATAGACTAAGTTATCTAAAATAGTGACTTGATATCCCGCTTTTTTTAGACTTAAGACGGCATGAGAACCAATATACCCGGCCCCGCCTGTGACTAAAATCGTTTTATTGTTGTTTTGGCTCACTTTTTTCCATTCCTTTGAATTTTTTCATGATGTTTTAAAATAGTTGAACCCTTCATCTTCCCCTGCTCATAGACTGCTGCGGATGATGAGTTTAACCCCCAACTGATTATGTTATAATTTTAATCCGATCGCTCTGGATTAATTCAAAAATCCGATTGATTTGCTTTCGGTCTTCATCGGTGATATTTTTCCCCGATAGTAAGATGTTGGCAATCTGTAGGTGTTCTTGAGTGGTGATTTCATTGATTTCTAGGATTCCCTCAATCATTTGATGAATCGTAAAAATCGGTTTAATCGGGGTTGGTCTTCCCATTAGCTTTTTCGGGACTAGATTTTGCTAGAGTTGGGCTCAAAGCCTTAACGATTCTATTTTATCCGCTTCAATTTAGGATTCCAGTAAATTTGTTACCCTAAAATTATAAAGACTTGATAAAGTTTTGGCAAGTTTTGAGCGCGTCATAAATTTTATGGAAGTTATCCATCATTTATTATGAACTCCAGGAGGAAGGATTTAATGCAAGTTTATCGGCTCAATGCCCTTTCGGACAATTATATCTTTTTACTGCACGACCCCGCGCAAAATTTGGCAGCGGTGGTGGATCCCGCTGAGGCGGATCCGGTACTGAGGCAATTGAAGGCCCTGGGTGCTGAGTTAACCACGATTTTCAATACCCACCACCACCGAGATCATGTGGGGGGTAATCAGACATTGATGCAACATTTTAAGGGGGTGACGGTGTACGCAGGTGCGGAGGACCGAGGCAGAATTCCTGGACAGCAGGTGTTTTTGCACGAGGGCGATCGCGTGGAATTTGCCCAACGCACGGGGACTGTGTTCTTTCTGCCTGGACATACCCGTGCCCACATTGCCTATTATTTTCCCCCCACATCGGGAGAGGAATTTGGGGAGTTGTTTTGTGGGGATACTCTATTTGCCGGGGGTTGTGGACGCTTGTTTGAAGGGACCCCCGCCCAAATGGTCTCCTCCCTGAGTAAACTCCGGGAATTACCGGATCAGACACGCGTTTGGTGTGCTCACGAATATACTTTATCTAATCTTCAGTTTGCCTTAACGGTGGATGGAGAGAACTTCGATTTACAGGAACGGTTCGCCCAGGTGAAGGCGGCGCGATCGCGGAATGAGGCGACGATTCCTGCAATTTTGGGCGTGGAAAAGCGTACCAATCCATTTTTACGGTGGGAAAATCCGGTATTACAGCGGGCAGTCAATGGAGGGGACCCGGTACAAACCTTTGCCCGCCTCCGGAGTCGCAAGGAGCAGTTTTAGCCCAGTGGGGGGCCCGGAATCCCGCTCAGGGGGTGCGATCGCTGGTGAAGAAAGGACCTCTGTCTCTGGGGAGAATACAATAAAAAAGACTTGGTTGATCTGCTATTTTTCTGAGGACTGAATATGACCGAAAATCCAGAATCGGGGACAATTTACGAAGGGGGATGTCATTGTGGTGCGGTGCGATTTCGCGTCACGGTCGATCGCCACGAAGCGATTGACTGTAATTGTTCCATCTGTCAGAAAAAAGGGTTTTTACATTTGATTGTTCCCCCCGATCGCTTTACCCTATTACAGGGAGAAGAGATGTTACAAACTTATACGTTTAATACCGGAGCGGCAAAACACCTGTTTTGTAAACAATGTGGGATTCATTCATTTTATAGACCTCGATCGCACCCGGACAGCTTTGATGTCAATGTGCGATGTTTGGATGGGGATATCACCGCGAAATTTGCCGTAACCCCCTTTGATGGACAAAACTGGGAAGACAACATTCAAACGATTCAATAAAACCGGCGATCGCCATAACCCAAGCGCCAGAAAGTTACTCTCCCCCAGGCATTCCCAGTAACTGCCATTCCCCGTTAATTTTGCCAAATAACGCGCGAGATTCTAGGGGGGAATACAGATAACGATTGTACACATAGCCCTCGCGATCGTCACTGAGTCGAATCGCCGTCCAACTATCAATCGGGTCAAAGGTTTCCGGGAGTTGGCGATCGCGGTCTAGTAGCACCACTTCATTAGACAGGGTAGCGATCGTCTCACTCTCTAAACTGGGTTGCGATCGCGCATTCACATTGTCCCCCACCACCACCACGCGATCGACTTGCCAGGAAACCTCCTCCTCAGCATTGGGTGCCGGAACTTGTCGGGCAAAAGCTTGAGCCACATTGGGACAAACCCAAATTTCTGAACCCGGATCAATATTATACGGCGGAGGATTTTCGGCCCTTGCACAGCCGATGGCGACTGCTTTTTCGAGAATCAACCAAAATCGCCCTTGAGGGTCATCTAAATTCAAATTCTCCCGAGTTTGGGGAACCGAGAAGCCAATGGCTAGACCTGTTTCTGGGAGGATTGAACCGACAAATTCAGCATTACGGTTTTGTACCGCTTCCCGTAATTGGGCACGAAATTGATAGAAATCGCTATCGGGTACGGCTTCATCTTCTAAAATAAGCCGTCCCTCAGAATCAGGGGAAGCAACAGGTGCGGAAGCCCCAACATTGATGATCCGGGGTGCACCGGCTCTATAATGAGCGCGGATTAGGGCTGCTAAAACAACACCCAAAGCTAATCCGACACCGATCGCCATTAAGATCGGCCCGCGTAGTTTTTTTAGGGGGTAACGCCCTGTGTTTGTAGCCTTTTTAGCCATGCGGTCTGAATTTGCTCATGAGCAACCCAGTGACCCCCTGTCGTGCCCTGCTCCCGATTCAGGAGTCTGGTCACCAGGTACAGTTAAGCCAGTCTGGGAGATTTCCCCGCTATTTTAGCGGAAAATCGTACTCGCCTCTCGAAACCCGGTGCAATCTTTCGGGTGGGTAGGGTGCAGGAGGGGTGCGGGATGGCTCAAGGGTAAGGATTTCATCGGGTCTAAATCAGCGATCGCCCTTCATTGTTGTGGTGTGGTGATATGTTGTGGGGGATAGGGATGAGAAAATCACCGTCTGCGATCGGCACTGAACCTGGGTCAAGGCACAGCGGTCAAGATTTGATTCATAAAGTCCCTAAAAAAATTATTTTTCTCGCTCACGATCGGGTTAAGTTATCCCTGGCGATCGGCTTGTAATCCGACTCTACCTTTTACATAACCCAGAACTGAGTCTAAGGCGCAAACGGCCTCAAAAACTGAGGAAAGTATTAAAAGAGATTAAATATTCGGCGTAGTGCTGACAAAATGGGCTATAGAAAACTAAAGAACACCAACGTTATTATTGTCATCATTGTCCGCGTTAAGTTTCTTAGTCCCTTTTCAAAAAATTGTCCGTAGCTTATGCAACCAATTCGCACGTTTAACGTTTCGCCCTCTCTGCCTCCGAGACTTGAACCCTTACGCACCTTGGCCTACAATCTGCACTGGGATTGGAATGTAGAGACCAAAGACCTCTTCCGGCGTTTAGACCGGGACCTGTGGGAATCCAGCCGTCATAATCCCGTCTTGATGCTGGGAACCATTTCCCAGGAACGCCTGGAAGAAATGGCAGAAGATGAAGGCTTTATCGCCCAGATTGACCGCGCAGCGCGGCAACTGGACGACTACATGAAAGAACGCACCTGGTATCGCAAACACCGGGAGAAAGAGAAACATCAAGAATGTTTTGTGTATTTTTCGGCAGAATTTGGCCTCACGGAATGTCTGCCGATTTACTCTGGGGGCTTAGGGTTACTCGCCGGGGATCACCTGAAATCGGCCAGCGATCGCGGTTTACCCCTGGTTGGCGTCGGACTCCTCTACCAAGAAGGCTATTTTAGTCAATATCTGAACGCCGATGGGTGGCAGCAGGAACGTTACCCGATCAACGACTTCTACAATATGCCGCTGCACCTGGAACGCGATGCAGATGGCAATGAACTACGCATTGCCGTAGACTATCCGGGACGACAAGTATATGCTCGGGTTTGGCGGGTCCAAGTGGGAACGGTTCCCTTGTATATGCTGGATACCAACATCGAACCCAACAATCCCTACGATCACGATATCACCGACAAACTCTATGGCGGAGATCTCGATATGCGGATTCACCAAGAAATGATGTTGGGAATTGGCGGCGTGCGAATGCTCAAAGCCCTCGGCTATGAACCCACCGCCTATCACATGAATGAAGGGCATTCGGCCTTTTTAGCCTTAGAACGGATTTCAATTTTAATCCGTGAACAGGGTCTCACATTCAAGGAAGCCAAAGAAGTTGTTGCTGCCAGCAATGTCTTTACCACCCATACCCCCGTTGCTGCCGGGTTTGACCTGTTTCCTCATGATAAGGTCATGCACTATTTGGGTCATTATGCGGATGAATTTGGCCTCGGAAGAGAACAATTTCTAGCCTTGGGACGGGACAATACCGGGGATTTAGAGTCGCCTTTTAGTATGGCAACCCTGGCGATCGAGATGGCGAGTTTTATTAATGGCGTCGCCAAATTACATGGCGAAGTCTCCAAAGTGCTATTTAATAACCTCTGGCCCGAACTCCCTCCCTCAGAAGTGCCGATTACGTCGATTACCAATGGTGTACACGCCCGCAGTTGCGTGGCAAAATATACCCAGGAACTCTACGATCGCTATCTCGGACCCAAATGGTCCACCACCCCCGCCCACTATCCCTTATGGGAACGGGTCGATGCCATCCCCGATGATGAACTCTGGCGCAACCAGGACCTCTGCCGTGCCGAACTTGTCGTCTTTGTCCGGGAACGACTCCAAAAATATTTACGAGCTCGTGGCGCATCCTTCACCGAAATTGATGCATCGCGAGAAGTGCTAGACCCAGGAGTTCTCACGATTGGGTTTGCACGGCGCTTTGCCACCTATAAACGCGCTACATTGTTCCTGCGCGACCTTGATCGCATCAAGCGGATCTTACTGGGGTTGAATAACGACCTGATTCCCGGTGGCAAAACCGCCCTCCGTAAGCCAATGGTTCAGTTTGTCATCGCTGGAAAAGCTCACCCCCACGACATCCCCGGCAAAGAAATGATCCGTCATATCACCCATTTTATTCGCGAACAAGGATGCGAAAAAAATGTAGTGTTTATCCCCGATTACGATATTAACGTAGCGCGGATGATGGTGTCAGGTTGTGATGTGTGGTTAAATACCCCCCGTCGTCCTCGGGAAGCATCGGGAACCAGTGGCATGAAAGCATCCATGAATGGATTACTCAACCTCAGTATCCTAGATGGATGGTGGGATGAAGCGGACTACGTTCGCACCGGGTGGCCGATCGGACATGGGGAGTTCTATGATGACCCAAACTATCAAGATGAAGTGGAAGCGAATGCTTTGTATGACTTGCTGGAAAAAGAAGTAATTCCCTTGTTCTACAATCGGGATGAAGAGGGAGTTCCGCGTAAGTGGGTCTCGAAAATGAAAGATGCTATTCGATTGAATTGTCCGCTGTTTAATACGGCGCGGATGGTCAGTGAATATGCAACTCGGGCCTATTTCCCAGCCAGCGATCGCTACTATGCCATGAGCGCTAATGGCTGTCAACCGGCGAAAGAACTCGCTGCTTGGAAAACTCACCTGTTTGAACGCTGGTATGACATCAAGATTCTGGATATTGATATTTCTGAATCGGATGATGTTAAAGTTAACCAAAGCATTAACGTTAAAGCCCTGTTAGACCTAGCCGGATTGACCGAATCTGATGTAGAAGTTCAACTCTACAAAGGCCCAATGGATGCCGATGGAAATATTATCAATGGCGTCTCTGTAGTCATGGATTATCAAGGTAACGATGCCAATCAACAAAGTATCTATACGGCCAATATTGCCTACAGTTCCTCCGGATTACAAGGATTATCTCTGCGGGTGTTACCGAAACATCCCTATTTAAGCAGTCCTTTCCAACCGGGTCTCCAAGTGCTGTGGGCTAATGCTTAACCCATGAATCAAGTAATGTTTCTCAGTCTCAATGGATTGGGGGATTATAACCACTGATTCCACAAATTTACCGGATTGGATAACTGATTTGTAGGGGTGATTTATAGATTACCCCTACATCGGTTAAGGGACTGGGAGAAAATCAGGTAGGGGGGTTAGGGATGACTATATAGCCGTTGGCAACAGCCTCATTCATCGGGTCCGTTGTTACCCCTAAGACTAAATTGCGATCGCACCCCCAATACCACCAGTAAGCACCGATGTAAGCGCAGAGGATGGCATCAAGTTGGTCTTCAATAGCTTTGAATAATTTAGAGTTTTTTTCCGTTAGTTTATTAATAAAAATATCCGGTGGATCACTCAAAATCCAAGACTCGGAGTTTACACATAAACTTGGCTCTAAGGTAGGCAAAATTGCGACAATATATTGCCGAAGTTTGATTAATTCTAAGCGGCGATCGCTTAATTTACCTTTTTTGTATTTGAGAATTCGAGATAACCCAAATAAATTAATCATCGCCGGATGAGGAAACACCTCAATTTGATAGCGATCGCACCGTTGGGGAATCATCATCGGTGCGTGCATAAACCCCCGCGCTTCCAAACTCTTACCAAATCCCACGGTATGACTGGCAAATCGACTTTTGAGATTGGCTGGATAACACCCTGCATGATAGCGCCCAAAATATCGATGAGTCTGCTTATCCGGCAATCTCATCCCCGTCGCATTCGGAATCAGTGTAGGCGCATCCACCGCAATCAGTCCCGGTTGTGATTCAGGAACTCTTTGATCCACCCAATCCAGGATATCTACTGCTGATAACTTGCAGTCTAAATCTGTCAGTTGTAATTGATTATTTTCCCAAACCAAACAACATAAACCACTCGCACCAGAACTCCATCCAAGGTCAATTCCAATAAATTTCATTTGTTTTTAATCATTTTTTTGACAGGAATCGGATATCATGCCGAAAAGTAAAACAGGTAAATCAGGTTAATGGTCTTAAGAGGTGAACGCCGCATCAACTGACGGATTGAATCCCACACCAGACGGGTGCATCCGTTGTTCCGAGAATTCTCGCCTTTAGAAGTGGCAGGAAGAAGCAGCTTGGGCCAGTTTTATGATAAACTGTTAAACACACAGCGGAGGGAAAAATCATGTCCCAAGTCGATATTTCTGAAGCGAAAGCGAAACTGCAAGAGTTACTAGAAATTGCCCTCAATGGCGAAGAAGTCGTAATCACCAAAGACAGCCACCCGGTTGTGAAACTGGTCCCTGTGCTAGATCAAGCGCCACAAAAACGCCCCCGGGCCCAATTTGGCAGCGCCAAAGATGTAATCTGGGTCGCTGATGACTTTGAGGAACCACTCACCGAAGAGTTTAAGGAATATATCGGATGAGACTGCTTCTGGATACTCATACCTTCATTTGGTTTGTGATAGGTGATCCCAGGATTCGGCCTGACTTGCGCGAGAGAATTGCCAATGAGAATAACCAGAAGTTGCTCAGTAAAGCAAGTGTTTGGGAAGTGGCGATTAAGCAAAGCACTGGCAAACTAAACTTTGCTCGACCTTTTAGAGATGTTATAGAGCAGCAACTCGCCACCAATGGTATTGATTTGCTCGATATCAGTCTAGCCCATATTGAGATTGTTGCCAGTCTACCCATGCATCATCGCGATCCGTTTGATCGCCTGATTATTGCTCAGGGAATTGTTGAGCAAATCCCAATTATCAGTGCTGATACTATTTTTGATGCCTATCCGATTCAGCGCATCTGGTCATGATTCAGCGGGTAGTGCTGCTGAACGTAATCCCCCAGGAATTACGGTTGTGGGACAGCCTTACCGTGCTAATTTTAATAAACTAGCAAGTTGTTCTGGTTGATGGGACCCAATTAAAATTTTTTCACCATTTTTGAGTTCTAATAACACGCCGCGATCGCCACTGACGTTAAAGGCTTTTCCCTGGAGACCATAACGAACTCCCCATCCCCCATAATCACGCAATGGATGATAGCTGATCACTTCGGATTTAACTACGGAGTCAAAGGGGATTTGAATTCGCTTAAATAATAAGGGGTAAAAACTGATATACAGTCCATCGGTCCTCACTTCTGTTACCAGTTTGGCGCTATAAAACAAAATGGGGAAAAATATCCCAAATACAATCCCAAACCCAATTAAAATAATATTTAAAATAGTATTTTCTTCCCAAGATTCTTCTAAAAAAAAGGGCATCATTGAGGCAAACAAAGCAGCCAAAGAGCTACAGACGAGGACGAACCAAATCCAACCCTGACGGAATTGCTGGACTTCTCGAAACAAGAGCGTTGCATAAATTTCCTCGTCAATGCTTACTTCGTCTGACATGGATGCCGTTGTTAGTTTGTCCACAGCTACCTCCTATACTCGTTTTGAAAGAGGATTCGCGAATCAGATCCGCCTTGTTCTAGCAAGGGTTTCCCCTCCTTCTTAAGCTGGGGACTTTTTTGATTCCCCCTATGACCCATTCCCTCTATTCATAATATGCCCAAAAGAGTAGTCTATTTCGACCGAAAAAACAACGAAAACTGTAGAGATTAAGTAAGGCATAAATGTTGAGTTTTGTATAGGCGATCGCCACTTCATGAGGACCCCAAGAGCAGATTGCCTCCAATGGACCCGAACCAGGGGGTCCCTTAAAGCAATTCTCTATCAAGGCGATCGCATGACCTGAGAACCAAGATTTGCTAGGATATTTGAGCTTTATGTCAAAAAAAGTCAACAATAAGACAGAGCAACACGGATTCAATCCGGTTTTCCTCGTTCTGTCAGTAGCACTATAAGAGCAATCTATGGGTAAGCAGCGCGTTTTATCTGGAGTCCAACCCACCGGCAACCTCCATCTCGGTAACTATCTCGGTGCGATCCGCAACTGGGTCGAAATTCAAAGTCAGTATGAAAATTATTTCTGTGTAGTGGACCTCCATGCCATTACCGCACCCCATACTCCTGCCACTTTAGCCCAAGATACTTACACGATCGCCGCCCTCTATCTTGCCTGTGGCATCGATTTACAGCATTCCACCATTTTCATTCAGTCCCACGTCTCGGCCCACGCGGAACTCACCTGGCTGCTTAACTGTATCACCCCCCTGAACTGGCTGGAAGATATGATCCAGTTTAAGGAAAAAGCGGTCCGTCAGGGGGAAAATGTCAACGTCGGGTTACTGGATTACCCCGTTCTGATGGCAGCGGATATTTTACTCTACGATGCGGATAAAGTCCCTGTCGGTGAGGACCAAAAACAGCATTTAGAACTCACCCGAGACATTGCAGCAAGGGTAAATCATCAATTTGGCAAGGAAAAAGCGCCGGTATTGAAATTACCAGAACCTTTGATTCGCAAGGAAGGGGCGAGGGTGATGAGTTTAACCGATGGCACAAAAAAAATGTCCAAGTCTGATCCATCGGAACTGAGTCGGATTAATTTGCTCGATCCACCGGATGCGATCGTCAAAAAAATCAAAAAATGCAAAACGGACCCAATGCGGGGATTGGTGTTTGATGATCCAGAACGTCCGGAATGCCATAATTTATTGACGCTTTATCAGCTCCTCAGTGGCAAAACTAAGGAAGAGGTAGCGGCAGAATGTCAGGAGATGGGTTGGGGTCAATTTAAACCGTTACTCACCGAAACAACGATTGAGGCGCTCAAACCGATTCAGGAGCAATATAAGGAAATTATGGGCGATCGCACTCATCTGGAATCGGTGTTAAGAGAAGGGAGAGAAAAAGCCTCAGTAATTGCTAACACCACTCTCAACCGAGTTAAAACTGCCTTTGGATATTCTCTCCCCTTGTAAGGATTAGGCATGAAGTCGGAACCCTAACTGATTGAGGAGCGATTCATTATTTTGCTCCTCAATCGAACAATTGGAAACAACTCAAGTCATTACTACGAACTCCCCATCTCCCCTATCTTCCCCATCCCCCCTATCTCCCCCACCTCTTCTATCTATGAACCAACCGTACAACTCTTTATCTCGCTTCCGTCAGGCTGTTAAAGACGGTGAATTTATCATGACGGCTGAGGTGATGCCACCGAGAGGGGGTAATCCAGCCCACATGATTAAAATGGCAAATGGCTTAAAAGGTAGAGTTCATGCGGTGAATGTTACCGATGGATCTCGGGCTGTTTTGCGAATGTCATCGTTAGCGGCATCAACGATTTTATTGCGTGAGGGAATTGAGCCGATTTATCAAATTGCTTGTCGCGATCGCAACTCGATTGGATTGCAGGCGGACCTCCTTGGCGCAAATGCGTTAGGAATTCAGAATGTTTTGGCCCTCACGGGAGATCCAGTAAAAGCCGGAGATCATCCCAAAGCAAAGTCAGTTTTTGATTTAGAATCGGTGCGTTTGCTCAAGGCGATCGCCAAACTGAATCAAGGTTTTGATCTCAATGATAAACCCCTAACTGATAGTGCTACAGACTTATTTGCTGGTGCTGCGGTGGATCCGCAGTCGAAAAGTTGGTCAGGGTTAAAAAGTCGGTTTGAGAAAAAATTAGCAGCAGGTGCCGAGTTTTTTCAAAGTCAGCTTGTCTGCGATTTTGATAAGTTAGACAAGTTCATGAATGAAATTGCCCAAGGATGCGGTAAACCCATTTTAGTGGGAATTTTCCTCCTAAAATCTGCCAAAAATGCGGAATTTATTAATCGGTGTGTCCCCGGTGTGGATATTCCTCAACATATTATCGATCGCTTGGCAAAGGCAAAGGACCCTTTACGCGAAGGGGTGGCGATCGCTGCTGAACAGGTACAAGCTGCCCGGTCCCTCTGTCAAGGTGTGCATCTGATGGCGGTGAAACGGGAAGATTTAATTCCGGAAATCCTCGATTTAGCTGGCATTCCACCCATCGCCTCAGAACCCATGTCAATAGATTCCCCAACTCTGGGCGATCGCCCTCCGCTTATCCGGATCTCCACCCCCACAGCTTGAACACCTCAACTATAGATGCACCCTGATACAGACGCCTCTGGGCATACCCTGCCCGAGGCTTTTTATTTTCTACAATTCATAGCGCTCCCATTCCCCACCTCTTCACTTGGGGGGTTACACCCCCTGGGGGTGCAGTCCATCTTCCGCCTTGGAAAAAGATATGTATTAATGAATTAACCTAAAGAACTTCACCACAAAGAAGCTCTTAAAAAAGGTTGCATCTACGTTATCGAGTCAAATAGGCGTCTTGCCATCAGGGTTTAGCAATCATTCCAAAGCGGGCTGATCAGTCCCCAGGAATCTGCGAAAAACATCACCTCTCCAGCATCAAGTTGGGAGGTATTGTTTTTTTGGGGGCTTCCCGCATTGTTGGCGCTAAAATACCCTAGAACGGCGGTACAGTTACTTGCCACATTTCCATATTTCATCTATAATTGAAACATGGAAAGTAAAACGGCTGTAAAAATCTTTGAGTCTTTGTCTTCTGGCATTCGGTTGGACATTTACCGGATGTTGGTGAAGGCTGGATCCACAGGAATGGTGGCGGGTCAAATTGCTTCCGAACTTGAGGTACCGCCTTCTAATCTCTCTTTTCATCTCAAAGCGTTGGTTCATGCTGAATTGCTTGAGGTGGAACAGGAGGGCCGCTTTTTGCGCTACCGTGCCAATATGCCCCTGATGTTCAGCTTAATCACCTATCTAACTGAAGAGTGTTGTCAGGGAGAATTGGCACAGTGCATCAGTCCCGAAACCGGGGAACTGGATTCTAGTTCCTGTTTCCGATCGCCCTCCCTTACCTCCAACGAAGCCAAAACATAAGCGATCGCGGGTTGCAAAAGGCGCGATCGCTAAAAACCTCAACTTAACCGCCTGCTTTTACTTTCCATATACCCATCATTTCAATATTTCATGGAAACTCAAAATGAACAAAATTGAAGTATTTGATCCCGCAATGTGCTGTAGTACGGGTGTTTGTGGACCCGATGTCGATCAAAAATTTGTGGACTTTGCCACCCACGTAGATTGGGGGACCGGACAAGGTATAAAGATTCAGCGGTACAACCTCGGACAACAACCCTTGGAATTTGCCAATAATCCTACGGTAAAAAGCTTTTTAGAACGTTCAGGGGTTGATGCACTGCCGCTGATTCTCGTGGAGGGTGAAATTGCCCTAGCGGGACGATATCCCACCCGGGATGAATTGGCTCGTTTAGCCGGTGTAACCCCTGCACCTGCGGTATCTGCACCGAAACAATCTAGCGGATGTTGTGGCAGTAGCAAGAGCACTATTACAAGTAATAGTTGCTGTTAAATCATTGGGATTCCCGCCTGTGCGCGGGAATCCAGATTTGTTATTTGCACATTTTTATCCCTCTATTTTTAGAGACATTAGGGTGACCTAATTCAACAAATTGAAAGTTTATGAGTGAGGAAAATTAAATGATGCGCTTTCTTGAAAATACACCTCCATTTCTATTTTTTACGGGCAAAGGGGGAGTCGGCAAAACTTCACTTTCCTGTGCCACAGCCATTCATTTAGCTAAACAAGGAAAGAAAGTCTTATTAGTCAGTACAGATCCGGCTTCAAATATTGGGCAAGTTTTTAGCCAAACTATTGGAAATACGATTACTGATATTGCCACCGTAACCGGGTTATCTGCCTTAGAAATCGACCCCCAACAGGCGGCACAGCAGTATCGCGATCGCATTGTGGGTCCCGTGCGAGGAATCTTACCCGAATCCGTCGTCAGAGGCATCGAGGAAGGCTTATCCAGGGCCTGCACCACAGAAATTGCCGCATTTGATGAATTTACCGAATTACTCACCGATGAGAGTTTAATCGGCAAATACGAACACATCATCTTTGATACCGCACCCACCGGACATACCATCCGCCTATTGCAACTCCCCAATGCTTGGAGTAGTTTTATTGATGAGAATCCCGAGGGTGCATCCTGTCTTGGACCCCTCTCTGGGTTAGAAAAGCAACGCGATCGCTATACAGAAGCCGTGAATGTGTTATCAGACCCCAACCGCACCCGCTTGGTTCTAGTGTCTCGCGCCCAGCAAAGTACCCTGGATGAAGTCGTGCGCACTCACAAAGAGTTAGCCGATATCGGGTTTTCTCAACAAAATCTAGTAATTAACGGGGTCCTACCCGCGAGGGAAGCGAGTCATGATGTTTTAGCCGCAGCCCTGTATCAGCGAGAACAAAAGGCGATCGCCAACTTGCCCCAAGTTCTCCAGAATCTGCCCTTGGATCAACTCCCCCTCAAAGCACAAAATCTCGTCGGCGTTGCAGCCCTTAGCAGCTTATTCTCCGAGAGAGATGAGAGTACGACGGATACCCTTGAAGGCACCACTCCATCCTTGACCCTGCCGCACCTTTCCAGCTTAGTAGATGAAATTGCCACCACGGGTCATGGATTGATTATGACAATGGGAAAAGGGGGTGTAGGGAAAACCACAATGGCAGCCGCGATCGCCGTCGCTTTAGCAAAACAGGGACACGCGGTGCATCTCACCACCTCAGATCCAGCAGCACATCTGAGTGAAACTTTAGCTGGAACAATGGACAATTTACAAGTGAGTCGCATTGATCCCCATCAAGAAACCGCCCGCTATCGCCAGCATATTCTGGAAACCAAAGGTCAGAATTTGGATGAGCAAGGACGGGCAATGTTGGAAGAAGACTTGCGATCGCCTTGCACCGAAGAAATTGCCGTATTCCAAGCCTTTTCCCGGATCATCCGTGAGTCGAGTCAAAAATTTGTCGTCATGGATACAGCACCCACTGGACATACCTTATTACTCTTGGATGCCACAGGAGCTTATCACCGAGAAGTCACCCGCCATACCCAGGAAAATGTTCACGTTGTCACCCCCATGATGCGACTGCAAGACCCTGCCCAAACTAAAGTGATTATAGTTACCTTAGCCGAGACAACCCCAGTTTTAGAAGCCGCTAATTTACAAGCTGATTTACGTCGGGCGGGAATTGAACCTTGGGCATGGGTCATTAATAACAGCCTGACTGTTTCCACGACTTCATCCCCCCTCTTAAAACAGCGTGCTACCTTTGAACTGACTCAAATCGAAGCCGTTAAAACCAGCTATGCTCAACGGTTTGCCCTAGTGCCAATGCAGGCTGAGGAGCCAGTGGGTATTCAAGCGTTGGTGAATTTAGGCCACCAAAAGATAGTAGCAGCCGCAGAATTAGAAGAGATTCCGAGTCAACAGGATTGTGTGAGCCATCAGCAGAAAGGGACTTGATCCGGATGAAACTTGGGGTCAAACCGGGCATTTTTTAGGGAATCCTAAAACAAAAAACCCCCCTAGGGCTTGGGGGGTGATGCAACACTCAGGGTGTCGAACAAATTCAGGGTGATCGTGTTTTTATTATGCTTGCAGGAGTCCGAAAAAAGCATCAGCTAAATGGCTTAACTTTGCATTGCTTAATTTGAGTCAGAAAAAGATAGTGACAGCAGCAGAATCAGAAGCGATCCAGAGTTAACAGGATTGTGTGACCTATTACGAGAAAAGGACTTAACCCGGATGAAACTTGGGGTCAAACCGGGCATTTTTTAGGGAATCGTAAAACAAAAAACCCCCCTAGGGCTTGGGGGGTGATGCAACACTCAGGGTGTCGAACAAATTCAGGGTGATCGTGTTTTTATTATGCTTGCAGGAGTCCGAAAAAAGCATCCGCTAAATGGCTTAACTTTGCATTGCTTAATTTAGACCAACATAAAGACTGTCGCAGCAGAATCAGAAGAGATCCGCAGTTAATAGGATGTTGTGACGCATCCTTTGTATGTCAGCAACTTAACCCCAATGAAACTTGAGGTCAAACCGGGCATCTTTTATGGAACCCCAAAACAAAAAACCCCCCTAGGGCTTGGGGGGTGATGCAACACTCAGGGTGTCGAACAAATTCAGGGTGATCGTGTTTTTATTATGGGTTGAGGAGACCTGAAAAAACATCCGCCAAATGGCTTAACCTAATGTAAGCCAAATTACTGACGGATTGAGAGGGAGATGACAGGGAGGGCGATCGCCACTTTGGAACCGATATTTTGCAGAGGCTGGGTGTTGTGGAGAAGAGTCCCGCTTGTTGCTGCTGTTACAAGATCTGGAGATAACGACTGCCTCCTATAGGGGACTGAAAATATCAGAGGCGGTTCCCGAGATTGACAAGATATTGCTACCGTAAAAAAAAATTAGACCCGACTCATGGGTAAACGGATCTTATGCTTGCGCAGAATGCGGATGAGTTGAGTCCCGCTGAGTTGAATTCCCGTTACCTGGGCTAAATGTTCGGCTAATCGTTGACTGGTCCAGACTTCCACCGGATACCCAAAATGACTAGGGGTTTTTTTGACTACTTCTAAGAGTAACTGAATGTAAGCTTCATCCGCTTTGCGATAGTTTCCCTGTTCCCGGCGATCGCGCAGACTATCGAGATTGTCCGGGTCCCCATGCACGCACCAATAGGCAACCGTTCGGTAAGAACAGCCTAAAAACTCGGCAATTTCTTCGTAAGTTTTACCATCATTTTGCAATAACAAAATCAGGGCGTGTTCCCGAAAGCGGGAGCAATCGCTCTGGCGGATGGCATTTTGCAAGCTCTTTTTTTGGGTAGGTGTGAGAAAATTTTTAGCGGGCATGAGAGGAATAGAGAACCAAGTCGTTTTAATTTTATGCGAGTTAGATGTAAATCATATCCCAGGCGATCGCGATCGCATCCACCCTCAGATTCTGGGGAATAAAGCAGACGAGAAGCTGTTTTTGCAACATCACAGCTTCTCGTCTTTTGGATTGGGGATATTTCAGATCCGGGCAGTCGTCGAGGTCCCCGGGAGGGGTATGACCCAAATGCAGCAAGGAGATCGCGATACGGGAGTCATCTCCCTTAACTCGATCTCCTTAGCTAATTATCCATTCCAATCTCTAATGCGTCTCAGTAATGATGTCCGGATCCGATACAAATCCGATCGCCCCTTTCATGTTACTGCTTTCGAGATTAGCCCCCTCAAAATTAGCGCCACTTAATTGGGCATTAAAGAAATTGGCATTCGATACATCAGCATTTTCAAAGCTGGCCCCCCTGAGATCGGCATAGCTGAAATCTGCACTGCTTAAATCTGCACTACTCAAATCGGCATTCCTGAGATTCGCACCCTTTAAGTTCGCTGTAGATAGCACGGCACTATGGATGCGAGCACCTTGTAGGGAGGCATTTTCGAGGTCCGCAAAAAACAGATTAGAACTGCTGAGATCCACGCGATCCAGGTTCGACCCTCGGAGGTTAGCCCCACCCAACATCCGATCCTTGAGATTTGCACCGACTAGATTGCACCCCTGACATTGGTTGTTCTGCTGCAAGTGTTTCAGATCTGCGCGATCGCTCATACAGCCAGAGCATAAGGTTAGCACCACTACTGCAATTGTCAGGTTTATTGCTTTCACGTTCTTTAGTTCCTTATTAGTGCAACCAATCATCCCGGTTCCCCGCTGGAAACCTAGATACATAAATATTAATATTTGTCAAAGGGGGTAAGACCCATCAGTATAAAATTTATAAAACTTAATAAAAAAGCCCCGTAAGATTTAAAAGAGGCAAAGGCCCTAGGGTAGCGATCGCCCCCTGTTGTAGCCGAACCTCTCCCCGAATCTATTCAATCCAGTTACAGTAAAATCAGCGATCGCCGGGTTGGTTCAAGGGTCTGACTCTGGGAAACCGGCGATCGGCCCCTCAGCAGAATGGAGAGCACATGAACCCCAACCGCACCTTACCCATTCCCCCTCACTTTGATCCAGCAAAAGTGGGCCAAGTTTGGCGAGTCCCTTATCAGCAGCTTGCTCAAGACGCTCAAACCTGGGCCAAAACTCACCACATTCAACCAGCGATCGCCGACTCCCCTAAAATTTGCCTCTTAGCGATCGACATTCAAAATACATTCTGCATACCCGACTTTGAACTGTTTGTGGGGGGACGCAGCGGCAATGGTGCTGTTGAAGATAACCAGCGCTTATGTGAATTTATCTATCGGAATTTGCATCGGATTACGGCAGTTATTCCCACAATGGATACCCATACCACCGGGCAAATTTTTCATCCGGTATTCTGGGTGAATAGCAAAGGAGAGAATCCGCCACCTTTAACCCAAATTTCCCTAAGAGACGTAGAAAATGGGGTTTGGAAGGTAAACCCAGCGATTGCTCAGAGTCTAGGCGATCGCAACCCAGAGCAAATCCAACAGTACGCTCACCATTACGTTAAACAACTGGAAATAGAGGGCAAATATCCCCTGATTATTTGGCCCTATCATAGTTTGTTAGGCGGAATTGGTCACGCCTTAGTTTCTGCCGTAGAAGAAGCGATCTTTTTTCATAATTTAGCTCGCCATGCACCGACTGGATTTGAACTAAAAGGAAACCATCCCCTTACGGAGAATTATTCCGTCTTACGTCCGGAAGTATTATTAGACCAAACCGGAAAGGCGATCGCCCATCAGAACAGTCTATTAATGGAAAAATTACTAGAATTTGAGGTAGTGATGATCGCCGGACAAGCCAAAAGTCACTGTGTTGCTTGGACTATCGATGACCTGCTCCAGGATATCCAACAACGAGACCCCAAATTAGCCCAAAAAGTTTATCTGTTGGAGGATTGTACCTCCCCCGTCGTCGTTCCAAATGTGGTAGACTTCACCGATGCTGCTGATGCTGCATTTGCCCGATTTTCCGAAGCCGGAATGCATTTGGTCCAATCCACCGAGGCGATGGACAATTGGCCGGGACTAGCGGGTTCTGATTCAGGTTTTTGCGTTGAATAGAGGTAGAAATCGTTTGAACCCAGAAACTGCTGAATTATTTGGACCGGAGGAAAAACGGATCCAAGCCTAGGGTTGAGGGGGAACTCGCTAAAATCTCTATAAGTCTTCCAGATTAGTGAGCCAGATGAGGAACAGATCGAGTATATGGCGATCGCCTTCATCAAGACCCTGGTCAAACCCCATCCATTGAGCAGGCCACACAAAACGGGGTTTGTACGTTATAAAAGTTTACAAAGCAGCTAAAATACTTTGGTGAGTGACGGATTTAAGCTTATGTTGTCTCCTAATTCTGCTATGCGACGAGTCTTTTTTGGAATAGCTGTGACTGGATTGCTGATTACGGCGATGCCGATGCCGCCAAGTTGGGCGTTCCGGTGTTCGGGTTTAACGGTTTTTGGTGGAGTTAAGCGAGAGTACGAACTCAAATACTGTGTGCAAAATGGCCGGGAAAATAACTGGGACCGCTATTGGCTAAAAATTCCCAAAGAAAAAGTGAGCTTGGCTATTTCTGAGTTGCGGATTAACTATCCCGAAAGCTACGACGGCGAATTCAATGAAGACCGCATTGAAGTGACAGTAAATGGCAATGAGATTGAATTAGACGATGCATTCTGGGATCGGGATAATCGCTTCATTCAAATTTATCCCACCGAAGCGATTCCAGCAAATTCAGATGTTGAAGTAGTGTTATCCAATGTCCGTAACCCCAACTTTGGGGGAATGTTCAATTTTAATGCACTCGCCGTGACTCGCGGAGGTCCTCCGCTTCCGGAATATATTGGGACTTGGGTTTTAGCCATTAACTAAGGCCCCTGCATCTCCAGGGAGGGGACTCCTAGCAACGAGGGAACGTCAAAGGGTTTGGCGTTCCCTTTGATTTTGAAGCCAACTCCGGTTTCCGGTGCTTCACCTAACGGCTCAAAAATTCAGGGGTCTATTGGTTTTAAGTGCAAAGTCATGATACTATAAAAATTTGTGATTTTTTTTGAAAGTTTAGAGTCGCAACCTAGGAGTTAATCGTTATGACACAGCGCACCCTACATGGCACGAGCCGCAAAAGAAAGAGAGTTTCAGGGTTTAGAGTTCGGATGAGAACCGCCAATGGTCGCCGAGTGATTAAATCCCGTCGGAACAAGGGACGTTATCGGTTAGCCGTGTAGTCGGGTCCTCCACAAAAATGGAGTCAAACCCTCAGCAGGACGAAACCGTTCCCGGTGCGATCGGTGGCAGGAGCAACCCAATTGCCACCGTTAGACCTCTGCGTTCCAATGGAGCCAGATCGAGGTAGAACCGGACTCCGGGGCGATCGCCTCCTTGGGGAATGAGACTCACCCCAATCCTTCTGCATCCCAAAAAAACACCGTGTTACCTGCATCGAATCGGCTAAAGCGCCCTAAAGAGTTTAGTGCTGTCTATCGCACGGGAATCAGTCGAAAGACCAGTCACCTGACCTTGAGAGCTAAACGGCGCAAGGGAGTTCTCCCTGTGGGCAAACAGCTCGATCTCGGGGCGGAAAACCTACCCGAAGCGCTCACGGCAAATCAGCCGACCCGAGTTGGAATTTCAATTAGCCTGAAAGTGAGTAAAAAAGCCGTGATTCGGAATCGAATTAAACGGCAAATCCGAGCCGGATTGCGAGAATTTCTCCCTCGAATTTCCCAGGGATGGGACCTCGTTTTTATCGTGCGTCCCTCAGCAGTAGAGTGCAATTATCGCCAACTTCTGCAAGAATTAGAGCAGTTGTTGGCACAAGCAGAGGTACTCAATGGCGATTCGCGAGGAAGTTTATTATGAAGGGGGTCCTCATATTGGGGAACTAATCGTGAATATCCTGTTAGGATTTACGGTGATTGCTTTACCCTTAACCGTTGGAGCAATCGTGCGGGCATTGTGGCTGCGCTACCGCATCACAAACCGCCGAATTTCCATAAACAGCGGCTGGATGGGACGCGATCGCAGTGATATTATCTACTCGGAAATTGTCCAAGTGAAGACCGTAGCTCGGGGTTTCGGACTCTGGGGCGATATGGTATTCACCCTCAAAGACGGTTCTCGCTTAGAAATGCGCGGCGTTCCTAATTTTCGGGAAGCTTATGACTACATTTCGGACAAATTGTCCGCCAAAGCAAAACAGGCCAGTGGAGCCATTGGTACTCGTTAACAAGGCGAACCTAGGCAGTAGTAGCAAACAGCGAACCCTCAAACCATCAAAATTGGCGGCGATCGCCCCTACTGCCCCAGTGTTCCATCACGCCCTAAGCCAAAGGGCCAGCCATCAAACCTCTTAAACATGGCTAATATTTAAGCAAGGTTATAGACAAAAAATCTCCCCACTGCATAGGTTGACATAAAAGAATGGACTTTGGAGTCGGATTTCTTTCCAATAACGTAATGCTACCGATCCTGGACTTCTTCTACGGGATCGTACCCAGCTATGGTCTAGCAATTGTAGCCCTGACCCTCGTGATCCGCTTTGCCCTCTATCCGTTGAGTGCTGGCTCAATTCGCAGTATGCGGCGAATGCGAGTCGCCCAACCCGTCATGCAAAAGCGGGTCAAAGAAATTCAAGAACGCTACAAAGAAGAACCTGCAAAACAGCAGGAAGAAATGAGCAAGGTTTACAAAGAATTTGGCAATCCCTTGTCCGGCTGCTTGCCAGTCGTCCTGCAAATGCCCGTTCTATTTGCCCTGTTCGCCACCTTACGGGGTTCACCGTTCTCAGATATCAATTACAACGTCAACGTTGAAATTTTTCCCAGCGAACAGGTAGAACGAATCATTCCCCAAGCCTTCGCTACCCCGCAGCAGAATATTTATTTCTCTGATGGACAACACGCCCCCATTGTGGCGCTACTTCCCGCAGGCAATAAATTAACCGTCGGGGAAAAAACTCAACTCGAATTCCAATCCGTTGAGGGCAAACCCTTAAAGGAATTACTCGCCCAGAATCCAGATACCCAATTATCTCCTCGGTGGCAAGTCACCAAAGGAGAAGATCGGCTGCGGATTAATGAAGATGGCACCATCGAAGCCCTCCAACCTGGAGAAGCCACCATTCAAGCAACCCTGCCCGGACTAGCAGCCAATAAAGGATTCCTGTTTATCGAAGCCCTTGGGCGCGTCGGTGCTGTGGATCCTGAAGGCAATATTCACTGGGATATTGTAGGCATGGTGCTGTTCTTTGGGATTAGTTTGTACGTCAACCAATTGCTTTCGGGACAAAGTGGCCCAGGTGCCACGGATAACCCACAGCAGTCCACCGTCAACAAACTGACCCCGGTGATTTTCTCGGGAATGTTTTTGTTCTTCCCTCTGCCTGCTGGGGTGTTGATGTACATGGTCATTGCGAACATCTTCCAGACGGCGCAAACCTTCATTCTCTCCCGCGAACCCCTGCCTGAAAATCTCCAGAAACTGGTAGAAGCTCAGGAAAAAACCTCAAGTGGCAAGGGCCGCGAAACACTCCCATTTGAACCCGGACGTCCCAAGAAAAAAGCCTAATGGTATCCTCAACCCAAAGTCCCATGCAACGAGGTCAGCAGTGGATTGAACAACTGCTGACCCTATTGCGAATTGAGAGTTCAGTCACAACGCAGGAGCAAGAAGATAGCTTTTGGTTGACCATTGATGAGAAAAATCTGACCCCAGAACAAATAGAAATTCTGACGGGTCCTAATGGACAGGTGCTGGATGCGATTCAGTATTTGTTGAACACGACTCTCAATATCGCCCAGCCTACCGATGTCCAAGCCTCCTATACCATTGAGCTGAATCAGTACCGGGTCCGCCGAGAGGAGGTCCTCCGGGAGATGGTGGCTAAAGCGGTCCAAACGGTTCAGGAGACTGGGGAAGCCTATGAAATGAAGGGGCTTTCTTCTGCGGAACGACGGCAGGTTCATAACTTACTCAAGGACTATGAGGATTTGGAATCCTTTAGTCGGGGACAAGAACCGGACCGACGATTAGTGGTGCATCGGCGCGAAACGGTATAAAGAACTGAATGGCGATCGCCCAAAGTACGCTCATTAAACCCCCAATCAGTGGGGTTGAGGAGTGAGGGAAATGCCCCTGGTGAAGGGGGGTTTCCCAACCCACGGGTTAACCCCCTAAATCACTACGATGAAATTACGTTCCCTGGTGAGGGTTACCAGAATGCTGGAAGCAATTTATATTCCTCGGTTAACAAAAGCCCATGAACAGACGGAAACCTTCGAGTTCCAACAGTTCATCCAGGACTTAGAAACCTTAACCCCGGTTCGGGGACGAATTCAGGTCAGACATGGGGGCAATTATTTAGAGGTGAGGGCTCAAGCGGAAACGATTGTTACCCTAACTTGTTATCGATGCTTGCAACAATACAATCATCGCCTTAAAATCGAGCCAACGGAAATTATTTGTCTGGATGAAACGGGAAATGGTCCGGACGAGGGACCCCTTGAACGCGAAATTGCCCTAGAAGAGTTGGTAGAAACCCTCTCGGCCCAAGGCAATTTTGACCCAGAAGCCTGGTTGTATGAACAGATTTGTTTGGAAATTCCCTCTCGCAAGCTGTGCGATGAGGATTGTGCCGGGATTGAGTTTTCCCCGGGTGAGGGTAGTCCTCTTTCTGTGGGCGATCGCCGCTGGGCTGCTGCCTTAGAACAACTCAAAAAACAACTGCCAAGCTAGTTAACTGTTTTTGGATGGCCGGATGTCAAGCGGTCCAAAATCATGAGAACATCCTACTCCAAAATTTAACCGGCTATGACATTCAGTGAAGAGTTTAAACTATTTCTCCGAGCACGATATCCATTAATTTACATTCCCACCCGAGAAGAAGAACGAGTTGAAGCGGCGATCGTTCATTGTGCCAAGGAACTCGGGAATCGTGCGGTCTATATCTGGGATTTTGTCGATGGTTATCAGGGCAATCCTAATGATAGTGGGTTTGGTCGCCGCAACCCACTGCAAGCCTTAGAATTTGTCGAAAAATTGCCCGCCTCTGCACCGGCAATTTTTATTTTGCGCGATTTTCACCGCTTTTTAGACGATATTTCCGTTTCTCGAAAGCTTAGAAATCTTTCGCGAACCCTCAAATCTCAACCTAAAAATATTGCGATTATTTCCCCATCCGTCGCCATACCTGAAGACCTCAGCGAAGCCCTCACGGTCTTAGAATTTCCCCTCCCCAATGCCCCCGAAATTAAAGGGGAAGTCGAACGGTTACTCTCGGCAACGGGACATCCTTTAGACGGAAAATTTTTAGATGAAATCGTGCGATCGTGCCAGGGTCTTTCTATTGATCGCATTCGCCGCGTCTTAGCCAAGGCGATCGCCACCCACGGCCAACTCGAACCCGATGATGTTGAACTAATTCTCGAAGAAAAACGCACCATCATCCGCCAAACCCAAATCCTCGAATTCTACCCCGCCACCGAACAAATCTCCGATATCGGCGGCCTAGATAACCTCAAAGACTGGCTTATCCGTCGAGGCGGGGCCTTCTCCGAACGGGCGCGCCAATATGGCTTACCCCATCCCCGAGGATTGCTCCTCGTCGGTATTCAAGGCACCGGCAAATCCCTCACAGCCAAAGCCATTTCCCATCATTGGCATCTCCCCCTCCTCCGCCTCGATGTCGGACGACTATTTGGCGGATTAGTCGGGGAATCCGAATCTCGCACCAGGCAAATGATTCAACTCGCCGAAGCCCTTGCCCCCTGCGTCCTCTGGATTGATGAAATTGACAAAGCCTTTGGCGGATTAGACAGTAAAGGAGATGCCGGGACTACCAGTCGCGTCTTTGGCACCTTTATTACCTGGTTAGCGGAAAAATCATCTCCCGTCTTTGTCGTTGCCACCGCCAATAATATCCAGTCCCTGCCCCCAGAGATGCTCCGCAAAGGTCGATTTGACGAAATTTTCTTCGTCGGATTGCCCGCCCAAGAAGAACGGAACGCCATTTTTACGGTACACTTGTCCCGATTGCGACCTCATAACCTGAAAAGCTATGATATTGAACGGCTGGCTTACGAAACTCCTGATTTTTCCGGGGCAGAAATCGAACAAGCGTTGATCGAAGCGATGCATATTGGATTTAGTCAAAACCGCGACTTTACCACGGATGATATTTTGGAAGCCGCCAGTCAAATCGTTCCCCTAGCCCGTACCGCCTCAGAGCAAATCCAAGTTTTAAAAGATTGGGCGGCGGCAGGAAAAGCTCGTCTTGCCTCCAGATACAGTACATTGAATAGTCGGATGCAACGTCAACTGCAACAGCCTGAATCCTAAGAATTTATGCGGAGTCTTGCCAGTTTAGTCCAGTTTATTCTCGGTTTTACTTTAGCGCTGATCATCCTTGCGGGTGGGAGTGTCGCCGCAGCGCTGTATTTCGTCACGAAATTAACGGCACTGCCTGCTAGACCGAGTTTTACAAATGATCAACCTGCGGTTACAGCAACCCAGGCGGGAAATTCCAAAGGGGGAACTCCCAGTGAGGGATCTGGAAATGCACCGGCGGCGCTTCCTGCGAATGCCTACCGTGCCAAGGTGATTTGGCCCGATGGCTTAATTTTGCGCGATCGCCCCGGTTATGAAGCCAACTCCATTGGCGGACTCGATTTTAACGCCCAAGTAGTGGTTCTCGAAAAAACCTCGGATAACGAATGGGAAAAGATTCGCATCGAAGGCAGTGGTCAAGATGGATGGATTAAAGGCGGCAATACCGAACGGCTGAACTAAGCCCCCTCCCCCGAGTTGACGGATCTGGACCTAAATATTGAATTCGGCCCCCAGGGGAGGGCTTAATTTTTCCTGTTTTCATGACGGGTAAGAACGGCTACAGTCTGTAAAAACCCTCACCCTGTTGGCTTAGCGTTACCCAAGGAAAATGATTCCAAAGGGACTGACGCAGAGGGGAACAAATGGAATACAACAAAAGAATCAATCGACAAGACCCCATAATAAATTAAATTATCCCGCTCCTGTTTCCCCTTTTCTGCAACGGCATAATTCCTATAACTATGACGGCAATTACTATCAACTTTAATCCCATTATTAAACTAACCGCAGACCAATTTTATCAACTGTGTCAGGCAAATCCTGATATCAAATTTGAGCGCAATGTCCAGGGAGAAATCATTATCATGCCACCTACTGGGGGAACAACGGGCAACCGAAATTTTAAGCTGGCTCAACAATTAGCCAACTGGACTGATACCGATGGTACAGGGATAGGCTTTGATTCTTCCACTTGCTTTCAACTTCCCAATGGAAGCAACCGCTCTCCCGATGCCGCTTGGATTTCCTTACAAAAATGGAATGCCCTTACCCCAGAACAGCAAGAAAAATTTCCACCCATTTGCCCTGATTTTGTCGTCGAGTTACGTTCCGCCAGTGATGCCTTAAAACCCCTTCAAGAAAAAATGCAGGAATACATCGAAAATGGCACGCGCCTCGGTTGGCTGATTAACGGCCAAAATCGACAGGTAGAAATTTATCGCCAAGGTAGGGAAAAAGAAGTCTTAGACAATCCTGCTACCCTATTTGGTGAAGATATCCTCCCCGGTTTCCGCCTCAACTTGTCGATTGTCTGGGGATAATTTGGGGTCATCTTTAAACCTTAATCGAAAATAGCTGACTATCTGGACTGAAAGCCACTGACGCAAATTGAATCGGCTGCTGTAGCGCTTGTATGCAATTTAACCAAATTGAAGCAAAAACCCGGTTTTTGGCCCTGGGGGTCCCGAAGCCTGTCGATGAAAGTATTAAGAAATTTTGCAAACTATATAGAATAATTGCAATCTCTTGGGATTCGGTTTACCTAAAAAAATAAAGATGCTAGGGTTCCTATCAACTGGAAAATATTACCCTAGATAGCCAAAGATGGATAACAAAAATTCCAATCAAGACCTCGCCACGGCTGCGGTTACGGCAGCTTTGGGAGCCGGTGTCGTCACTTCATTTGCGGTGAGCCAAGGTCAACATCCATTGGTGGCGTTAGGAATTACGGGGTTTGCTGTCGTTGCGGCATTAGTGATTGATCGTTTGGGTTTGATTTGACCAATGCAACCCGCGATATCCAGAAGTTTGGGACGGGAGCGCTCACGTTAGATGTAGCGTTAGGGGGCGGATTACCGAAGGGACGGGCGATCGAGATTTTTGGGCCGGAGAGTGTGGGAAAAACTACTGTTGCTCTCCATGCGATCGCCCAAATCCAAAAAACGGGCGGAATTGCGGCGTTTATCGATGCGGAACACGCTTTAGATCCGGCTTATGCGGTAAAAATAGGGGTGGATATTGACCGCCTGCTAGTGTCGCAACCGGATACGGGAGAGATGGCCCTAGAGATTAGCGATCGCTTGGTGAGATCAGCAGCGGTGGATTTAGTGGCGATCGACTCCGTAGCTGCCTTGGTCCCCAAAGCGGAAATTGCTGGAGCAATGGGAGAAACAGCCTCCAGTTTACAAGCGCAATTGATGAGTTACTGGTTGCGAAAAATTACCCACAATATGCGGCGATCGGACTGTGCCGTAATCTTCCTCAATCAACTCCGCCACAATTTCTATTCCATTGCCGGACCCGAAACCACTGCGGGGGGAGATTCACTCAAATTTTATGCCTCAGTTCGCATCGATCTGCGTCCGATTCAAGTCATGAGCAATAAATTAGAAGACTATGGAATTCGAGTGCAAGCCAGGGTGGTGAAAAATAAAGTAGCTCCACCGTTTCAAGTGGGGGAATTTGATATTATTTTTGGGCAAGGGATTTCTAATTTAGGCTGTCTATTTGATTTGGGGGAGAAACTCCGGTTAATTACCCGCAAAAGGTCGGGGTATCGCTATCAAGGCAAGGCGATCGGCCAAAGTCGATCGGAGTGCCTGAGTTATCTGGAACGGGATTTAAAACTTTATGAACATCTGGAAAAAACGGTTCTTAAAGTGTTAAAACTTCGGACAAATTCGTAAAAAAAGGGCTATTATCGAGGAGTTTTAGTGGTCTAGGTGAGAGTTAGGAGGCAGAGTTTCCTATAGCACATTCCTCAGCTCTGCTTGGAAAGGAGGAGAAGGGGGCTGATGCCACATTTCTTTAGGGCACTCCACAAAATAAAATCTTCTATCAGAGATCCCCCCACCCCCCCTGATTATCCCCCTCCCGTCCCCCTTAAGAAGGGGGAAGCCAGAGGAATAAATAGTTAGTTCCTGGGGGGCTTTTCTAATTCTGCAAAACTTCTAATGCAGAAGTTTTTTTATGGAAATCCCTAACCCCGATCGGTGGTTTATGTTCATCTAGGCACACCCCGCCTCCCCTGTTAGTTTTTGTTACTAAACTGCTGAAGCTTGACTCATGCCGGGACAAGCGACATTGGTTCCGCCTAAACCACAATAGCCATTGGGATTTTTCGCCAGGTATTGCTGATGATAGCCTTCAGCATAGTAGAACTCGGGGGCATCCAGAATTTCGGTGGTAATTTCGCTATATCCGGCGG
Source organism: Laspinema sp. D2d (assembly GCF_025370755.1). Lineage (GTDB taxonomy): Bacteria > Cyanobacteriota > Cyanobacteriia > Cyanobacteriales > Laspinemataceae > Laspinema. Next base: position 85,348 of record NZ_JAMXFC010000021.1, read on the forward strand.
CAGAGAGGGCTTTTTGATAGGCTTTTTTAGAAGCCAAAGCTAACTCTTTTTGTTCGGGAGAAAACACATAAATTCCTGAACGGTATTGAGTGCCCGTATCATTGCCTTGACGCATTCCCTGGGTGGGATTGTGGCTTTCCCAGAATACTTTTAGCAGGGTTTCAAAACTAATGAGTTTGGGGTCATACACGACTAATACGACTTCGTTATGACCCGTCATGCCGGTACAAACTTCTTGGTAGGTGGGGTTGGGGGTGATTCCGGCAGCGTACCCGACAGCAGTAACGAAAACGCCTTCTTGTTGCCAAAATTTACGTTCAGCACCCCAGAAGCAGCCCATGCCGACGATGACTTGTTCCATGCCATCGGGAAAGGGGGGTTTTAGGGGATTACCGTTGACGAAGTGATTCGCAGGGACCGGAATTGCTTCCTGGCGTCCCGGTAAGGCTTTGTCTGGGGTGGGGAGGGTCAGTTTTTTGCCTAATCCAAATAGTCCCATTCTGGTGTGACTCCAAATGATAAGTGAGTTCTTTACTTTTCTTAATAATAGCTAGAATTTGCCGGAGCGCGATCGCCTTGAGGGGTGGGCGACCCTTGGACCCCAAAGAAAGAGCGGCAGAAAGGGGTCGAATTCCATTCCTGCCGCCCGTCAAGGTTACCTGGGAGAGAAGAGTCCACTAGCTTTGAGAAGCCATATTTTCGGACTGAGCAGCCGCTTCTTGGGTGGGTTTGACGAATCCGAAGTAAGCGGCACCAACGGCAGTTAAGGCGTTAAACCAGATATTATGGCCGTAGATAGGCATCAATCCGAATAGAGTGCCGGTGTAGGGGAATAATCCTAGCCCTGCTAGGGCCAGATAGGAAATCGCAAAACCCCGATTTTAGAGGCGTGCGCTGCCTTTATCTGCCGAGGCAAAAATTCCTAAGCCTCCTACCAGCAAATGGGCAATGTTATGGAGGGTATTCACCGGAAATAGTCCAAACAAAGCCCCAAACTCTTTGTCACCAGGAAAATAGTGGGGTTCAAACAATAAGGTGGGGGAGGGATTTTCTGGCATCCACACGAAGCCGGGAATAAATCCAGCCACGCCCAGAACTACAAAGATAATTCCGAGAGTTAAGGTAAAATTCCGATCGGTCATACTTTTTGTCTCCAGTTTTTTTGATAAGGTTTAGGCGGTAAATTGTCGCCTCAATGGTTAGGGTTATTAGAGGCTATTAAGCCCCCTAATTTTGGGGTTTAAGTCAAGGGATAGACTCAATGAAAACTGTTGCACTGCCGAGAGTGGGCGTTGAGTGCAAGGGAATAAAAAAGGGCGATCGCACTCCCTTCAAGTGGTAAATTTGGACTGATTCAGCTCAAATTTACCGAGTTGATTCAGGATTGCTTACTCCTAAAAATTGGGAGCGAATATCGCGGTTTTATCATAGTAAAAAATGAATAATCGGACTTCCTCTTTCTAAAGTGAGGTTATGCCCTTTTCCTGGCTCTATCTAAAGCAGGAGAAAGTTTTTGGGGAGTTAGTTGTAACAAAAATTCTCTAAAAATATTAGAAACTTTTACTCTATGCCCGGGAATGTAGACCCAACTTTTTATATAAATAATGACTAAATTTTATTGATTATCTGGGCAAATTTTAGAATAATCCTCCAGGATTTGATTAAAACTCCCTAGGGTGAGTTCATCAAACTCTAGCTTAAAGACCCGCTTGATATCGCCAGTTTGCTGAGAAAGCTTAGTGAGTATTTTTGCTTAAATGGAAAATTTTCAACCCTTGACAAGTTATCTGGAAAAGATTATCATAGATAATTGAAATTTTTAAATAAAGAAAATGCCCAAAAAATCCATAAATTTGAGGATTAAAGACTTAAGACTTCTTGAGCTTGATTTTTTTGGAGGTTTATCTTTATTTAAGGCTTATTCTGGGTTCAATGCCTGACTGTTATAGAAATGAATGATGTAATTAATCCTTACGAAACCTTACGAGTTAGTCCCCAAGCGACGCAATCGGAAATCAAGCAAGCGTATCGCCGGTTAGTTAAGCTAGTGCATCCGGATAAAAATTTAGAATCATCGGATTCGGAACGGATGATTCAGATTAATGGAGCGTATGAAATCCTGGGAGATCCGCAACGCCGTCAGTCTTACGATCGCCGTCAAACTTCAGGGAGATCGCCCTCTCAATCTCGCGATCGCCAGACCCGAACTGCTCAGGCTCAACATAACTACCATCACGCTCGTCAAAACAGTCCTGATCCAGATGATCACCTGGAAAAATGGGTGAAACAAGTCTATCAACCCATCAACCGAATGCTGTATGAAATTTTGCATACCTTACAGGATGAAATTGATTGTCTTGCAGCGGACCCTTTTGATGATGAATTGATGGCAGATTTTCAGGCGTATTTACAAAAATGTCGGGATTTCCTCGCCCAAGCGCAGATCTATTTCCAATCTATGCAAAATCCCGCAACGGTTGCCAGTGTTGCTGCTAATCTTTATTACTGCCTCGATCGCATTGGCGATGGCATTGATGAGTTAGAATTCTTTACCCTCAACTATGATGAGCATTATCTCCATACCGGACAAGAATTGTTTAGAATTGCCAGCGGGTTAAGGAAAAAAGCCCATTCTGCGATTAAAAATGTCTTCGGATAAAGTTAGGAATAGGGATGAAATTAGCAGAGCCGTTTAGGATTAGCTTAAGAGTACAAAAAACTGGGTTTCTAGCTTAAATTGGTAGGCGGTTGCCCTCAAGTTGGCGAAGAAACCCGGTTTCTAATCTTTTTACCCACCTGCTAAGGATAAATTTCTACCTTTTAACTGGGGGTTTTCACTTGAGCGACGATCGCCCGATGCCGGGGACTGTTGCTGGTAATGGTGGGTTTCTCGAAACCAGCTTTTAGAAAAGCTTGCTCAATATCCAGGGAAAAATACTGATCTAAATAGGGTTCCGTACTCTTGAGCAAGGTTAAGATATAAGGCGGCATTTTTGCATAAATCTCAGACTGGGGATTCATGTCCATAATGGCGAAATATCCCCCGGGACGAAGTAAGCGCCGCGCTTCTTGGATAATTTGGTGAGAAACCTTGACGGGGAGTTCATGAAACATCAGAAAAGATGAAACTAAATCAAAGGAAGCATCGGCTAAACCCGTTGATTCAGCAGGGGCATGAAGCCATTTTATAGCCGAATTCTGCTGAGTTTTATACTGAGCAACGGAGAGAAAATAAGGGGATAAATCGAGGCCAGTTACGGTAGCTTGGGGATAGAGTTTTTGTAAAGCAACGGTGCTCATGCCGATGCTACAACCTAAATCGAGAATGGCCTGGGGAGGCTCTCCAATTTGAGCCGAAAGCACTTGATTATAACTGTCGCGAAGACGGGAATCACCTTCCGGACCGGCCTCTTGCCAAATATGAGCGTGTACCGCTTTAGCGGCAACTTCAAACTCGCTTGCGGCTTGCCAACTTAAATTTCCCTGGTCATAAGCATGAAACTCTCGCAAGTAGTAATTTGGATAAACCAAGGTGGGATTCTGTACCTGTTGGAATTCGCGGTCCCAATTACGATTTTGCAGCGATCGCGCTTCTTCTGTCCAGGGAACACCCATATTTTCAGCCCGCTCAATCATCATTTTTCGGGCTTTAGATTTCATGAAATTTGCCAGGGGTTTAATGGCTAATAATCCATTAATTAAATGAGATAATAATCCGGGGCCAGTTGATACAGAAGCAGTCATTAGGGTTATGATTATTGGGTGAGAGGTTGACGCTTTCCCCCATCGCTTTGGAAACCGGGTTTCTTGACAACATCCGTGCCAAGAGAACCACAAATTAGGGCCAAAAACCCGGTTTCTCGTCCTTTTGAGCTAATCCTGAACCAGAAGTGCTCGGTTGAGTTTGGGGTTAAAGCGACTGGGGAGGAGGACAGAAACAGCCATCCCATTGACGGGAGGAAAATCATTGTTTATTGTACCAAAGCGATCGCCTCCTAGAACCCCCTGGGGATTACTCCGTTGCAATTTCCCGGGTTTTTCTGAGGGTAAATAACATCTCGCTTTCAAATTGCGTCCCACTGGTCCAAGTTCCGGTTCCGCCAATACCGCGAACAGAATTTAACAGGTCTAGGGCCTCTGGAGAGAGTTGAACCCCCATCATTACAGGAAGGGTATTGATCACCGAAGTAATTTGCTCCATATCTAGGTACAAATAGCCTTGATTGGGATTGGGCAAGGACCCGACGATCCCCTGGAATGTGGGACTATCCTGTAAAGAAGAGGCGGGAGTCGCGATCGCCTCGACGATGGGACCGCCAAACGCGATAAATAACGAATTATCATCTAACCAACCGTGACCTAATAGGGCACCTTGGAGGGGAATTTTCCATTCCCGGATATTAATTCCAGAAACATTGCGTTGGGCGATGGACAAAGGAAAGGGGACGATATTGCGCCCGATCGCATCTAATTTTTGCAGCATCGCTTCTGCCGCAGGGCGATCGGTGGTTTCAAAAACCACCGCCCCTCCAAATCCCAACTGTCCCAATAGCCCCTCTTTAGAGGAAATCAGTCCAAAACCAAACTCTCCATCCATCCAACCGAACACCTCGCGGTCCACATCCAGATTCACCGCCGCAAACATCTGGCGGATGGCGAGTAAAACGCCTTGTAACTCCGGCTGAACTTGACTTTGACTGACTAGAGTAGACCAGGACCGACCGATTCCATGACCATTGACGAGGGCGATGGTTTCTGCGGGAAAGCGATTTAAGAGTTGATTGGAGACGGTAGGATTGGGAGGGATAGATTGGGGGTCAACTTCAGTGAGGAACCGGACCCGCATTCCTTGTTGATCCAAACCTGCACTCAGCAGTACCGACTTAACCCCTGTCACCTGGGGTAACTGGGGGCGATCGCTGACTTGATCCCCCATGAGTGCCACAGTCTGGGTATAATCCGGTAAGTAAACGTGGACGAGAGCATGATCGAGTTTTGTACTCTGACCGACCAGTTCCTTAGCCCCTGATTTCATGAGAAAAGAGGATTCTGAGGTGGTGGTGTCGATCGCTTTTTCCACCGCACTTCGTTGTTGGGAAATCACCAGTTTGTTCTTGAGGGTAGCCTGATAGGTGGGAATTCCTTGGGGCGGGACGATTTGAGAGATAGTTACCCCTTTATAGTTAATTTCAGTCAGGGTAAGCTCCTTTTGAGCCCTCAAATTTCGAGCAAACCACCAGGCCCGGAAAGGATTTTTAATGCCTACAATCAATAACAGATCGGAGTTTAAGCTGGTTGTTGCCACGGGTGTACCCGAGGAAGGGACCCAAGCGAGGGTGACATTGCCGATCCAGGGTTGTAGGTCTTTTTTGTAATCCAGATGGGTTTGGGTGAGGAAATTGGCTTCCAGATTCGCCACAGTGCGGGCGATCGCTGCCTGTGCGCCTGGAGTTCCAAATTCATCTAATTTCGACCATTGATGCTCATCCGTGACCACATAAGCCGCCATTAGCGCATCTTGTGGAACCACTTTCGTACTTTCCAGGGGATTCGAGCTTCCAACCCAGGTACTGCGCCAGTATAAGTATCCACCGGCCATACCTACAGCTGCCACGGCTGCGATCGCCCACCGATTTACATTAGGTTTCGCTGACATTTTAATTTGGCTTGTGATTCTCTCTTTTAGGATAGCGATATTTGTGGGGGTGCTCCGCCATCGTTGCTCTTGATGCCCGATTCTGGGGATTGAGGCCGATCGAGGGTCACCAGATGTCCTCCGGGTTAGTTGTCCATGTCCTTGTGTCTATCCTTGCCAAAACTTCATGAATCAATACTGATTTCTGATTTTTCTCTACTTTTGCTTTATTTTATTTCAGGGTAAACCCCTTATAATAGATTGAAATATCTAAATCTACATTCAATAATAAAAATTTTCTAAAGCAGACCGTAAAAATGATTAGGGGGACGGAATGACCATTAAAATTGTAGAGTTGGAGTGTGATGAGGGGGAGGAGATCTCGAAGTTTCCTTTTTTTGATTTATCCGACGATCTGTTGTGCGTGATCAATAGCAATGGAAATTTTCAGCACATCAATGGTTCTGGAGAAAAAATCTTAGGATTTCCCCCCAATGAACTACAGCAGAAATCCTTTCTGGATGGGGTGCATCCTGAAGATCGATTTTCCACCCGAGAACAGCTTGCCCAACTCAGTGCCGATCGCGGGCCGATCGCCTTTGAGAACCGCTATCAATGTAAAAATGGTGACTATAAGCGGTTATCCTGGAAAGCCCAATGGCGCGGGAGTGAACCTCTCATTTGGGCGATCGCCCGGGAACTGTCGCCGGTTCCAGAAGGGAGTCGGGAATCCCGGCATTCCAGCGAGGATGATCAGGCTTTTTTTGACCTCTCCTTGGACTTATTTTGTACCCTCAGTTTTGATGGGTATTTCCGTAGTTTAAATCCCGCCTGGGAAAAAACCCTAGGTTTTACCCCAGCGGAACTGCGTGCTCAATCCTTTATCGAATTTGTCCATCCCCAAGATCATCAAAGCACTTTAACGGAATTTGTAAAATTACTCCAAGGATGTCACACTTACTCCTTTGAAAACCGTTATCGGTGCAAAAATGGCGACTATCGCTGGTTGTTATGGAGTGCCTGTCTGGGACGGGATCGCCAATGTATTTATGCGATCGCCCATGATATTACTGAACGCAAATATGCGGAACTGGAAGGAGAACGGGCTTATGAAGAAACCCGCACCTTCCTCAATCAACTTCAAGTCAAGCTGCAAAGTCGCAGTTTGGCTTTTAATAGTGCCATCTACAAACTGCAAAATGAAATTGCCGAACGCCGAGAAACCGAAAAATCTTTAGAAAAAGAGCGGGAATTTTTAAAAGCTTTATTAAATACCGTTGATGCCGGAATTATTGCCGGGGATGCCACAGGAAACCTCATCCTATTCAACCGTTCCATTCGTGATTTATATGGCTTACCTGATGACTCCATTCCTCCCGAGGAGTGGTTAAATTACTATGATTTATATCAGGGAGATGGCATGACTCCCATCGCCCCTGAGCAAATTCCTTTAACCCGTGCCCTCAACGGGGAACGGGTGAATAAAGAGGAACTGGTTATTGCGCCCAAGATGGGGGAACCCCGGATTGTTGTGGCGAGTGGGGAGCCAATTTTTGATGAACAAGGCCATAAAATTGGCGCTGTTATTGCCTTCCATGATATCACTGAAAGCAAACAAAAAGCCCTCGCCCTTCAGGAATCCGCTCATGAAAAAACCGAATTAATTCAATCGTTGCAAAACCAAGCCCAACAGCTTCAAAATACATTGCAAGAACTGCAACGCACTCAAACCCAGCTCATTCAAAGCGAAAAAATGTCTAGTTTGGGACAATTAGTCGCGGGGGTTGCCCATGAAATTAACAATCCCGTTAATTTTATTTATGGGAACCTGGCTCATGTCAACGACTATCTTGCAGACTTACTCAAACTTCTGAATCTTTACCAAATTCATTATCCCAAACCCGTTGAGGAAATTCATGAATTTCAGGAAGATATAGACCTCGACTTTTTACAAAGTGACCTCCCCAAATTACTCACTTCCATGAAAGTTGGCGCAGAACGTATCCGTCAAATCGTGTTGTCTTTGAGGAATTTTTCGCGCCTAAATGAAGCTGAATGCAAGCCCGTTGATATTCATGAAGGAATTGATAATACCTTGCTGATTCTCCATAATCGGTTGAGAGAAAAAAGCGGACACTCAGCAATTTCCGTGGTTAAAGAGTATGGAAAACTGCCCAGAATAGAATGCTATCCGGCGCAACTGAATCAAGCGATTATCAATATTATGACCAATGCGATCGATGCCTTGGAAAGCCTGAAAGGGGAAGAGTGCTTCGGTGACAAAACTCCCACGCTTCGCATTCGCACAGAATGCTTAGATAACCAGTGGGTAACCATTCATATTCAGGACAACGGTCCCGGAATGACAGCCGGGGTCAAAGAGCAAATCTTTAATCCCTTTTTTACTACAAAACCCGTTGGGAAAGGAACCGGACTGGGACTATCGATCGCCTATCAAATTATTACCCACAAGCATAGTGGGGAGTTAATTTGTCACTCCGAACCGGGAGAAGGCACAGAATTTGTGATTCAAATTCCCCTGAAGCAACCCCTAATTTAAGTCCAGTTAGAAAGGGGAACCGTAGCCTGAGTCTGTTACCAAGGACTGCCGACTAAGGTAAATGCCGCCCAATAATAAGGATGAGCAAAGCTGCGATCGCTCATTTGCTCGGCGATTTGTGGGGGTAAATCGATCGCCCCTCGGGAACTCACTAATTGGTCCCCACTCATCCGGACTTCCCCACGTAAAAACGCAAGCTGTGCCTGTCTAAGCGCTTCTGACTTAATCGTTTGCTCTTGAGAACTCAGTTGTTGATAAAACTCACTCATCAACCCTAAAGTTCCCTCATCATCCACCTCCCACAAACTGGCTAAAACTGACTTCACCCCCATTTGTACCGCCAATCCAGCAAACCCCAACTCCGCCTCGGAACTTCCCACCGCAGTTTCACAAGCGCTTAACACCAACAATTCCACCGTTCCCGCATCCAAACCCAACTGGCGCATTTGCTCCAAGGGGACCTGTTCATCCCAAAATTGAATATAAGATTTCCCTCGCGCATCCGAAGAACCCGCTTCCGTCTGTTCCATTCCGGAATAAAATTTGACATGAGTTGCCAGATGGATAATGTCAAAGTTTTGTGCGCGACGAGCAGCGCGTAAACTATCAGCCGTAAACGCTTCATTCAGAAAGTATTTTTCAAGGGAAAAGACTTCAGAAATCAGCGCTAACTCAACTGGAACTGCGCTTAATAACGGAATGGTAGGGTCTTTAAAATCAGAGGCTCCCATTGCCAGAACCCGAGTCTCGTTTAAATTTTTATAACCCGTGTCCGTGAGGTTCACACTAGGAATTAAACCCAAGCGGTATTTTTCAATTAAAAACTGTTCTCCATCATGGAGTGCCGCCAGAGGAATCCCCCGGAGTCCTGCATCGAGAGAAAACATTAACATATCGATTCCCTGGGCGTCCAATTCAGCGGCGATCGGTGCAATTAACCACTCATAGAGTTGCACCGAGGCGCTCATGTAACTATCTGTATTGGTTTTGCGCGGATTCGTCAATTCCGAGAGTAATTCTGTTACTTTCGCGCGTAGCGCATTCCGAGAAGCAGTCGGAATCCTGCGGATGATGGGGACCCCTTCTGGGGTCATCACCACTAATTGCAATTCTTCAGGAAGGGACATGGCATAGACAACCGCAGGATTGACATTGATTTCTTGCCGAATTCTCTGAAGCAAATCCCTGACATTTTTGGAATCCGCCTCTTCTTCCGAGAGAGGACCTTGCTGATTCGGGTAAAATTCTTGCATTCGCATTTGTTCAATCTGAGGAATAGAGGCTTGAGCGACTGCCTCTAATTCGGACTGAACTGAAATTTGAGATGAGTCCTGTTGTCCCGGGGAGGCGATCGCCTCTACAACCGGGATGGCAACGCTCCCCCCCTCTTGCTCTATCTCCAGGATTGACTCCACTGGCGCAGTGGGAACGCTTGCCTCAACTAAACGGGGTACTGCACTGGGTGCAGTCGCACTGGGGATACTCTCCACTTGCAGAATCGCCCCCTCACGGCTGCCTAAATTCCCCACCTGCCTATCAGCAACCCCCCCAGCATTTTCGGATACATTATTCTGAGGCAGTGCGGGTGGCGGTGTCACTGGAGAAGATTGCTCCAGCGGTTTCGGTTGGGCGATCGCTGAGGGAATGGGTGCAGGGAGTTCCGGATTCACCACCACGGGTTCCACAGTCGGTCCCGGTATCTGACTAAGCTGTGCCGGGTTCTGAGTGATTTCCGTTGGTATGACAGCGATCGGTTCCGTCAAAACTTCCTGAATAATCGGCAACTCGACAGGTTCCAAAGGTAAAATTTCTCCCACTGGAGGAAGTATCACCGGGTTCACTCTCGGGATGGATTCCACAGTCCCTGGATTCTCTGAAATTGGAAGATTCATAGGGATATCAGTTCCCTGGGGTTCCAAAATCGCTACAGGTTCTGCTGGAGTAGGAGTTACTACGGGTTCAGAAACCGTTACAGGTTCTGCTGGCGTAGGAGTCACTACAGGTTCAGAAACCGTTACAGGTTCTGCTGGAGTAGGAGTCACGGCAGGTTCAGAAACCGCTACAGGTTCTGCTGGCGTAGGAGTCACTACAGGTTCAGAAACCGTTACAGGTTCTGCTGGAGTAGGAGTCACGGCAG
>NZ_JAMXFC010000021.1:95779-111773 GCF_025370755.1 Laspinema sp. D2d
GTTCAGAAACCGCTACAGGTTCTGCTGGCGTAGGAGTCACGGCAGGTTCAGAAACCGCTACAGGTTCCGAGGGATTGGAAGATTCGACCCCAGGCGCTTCGGGGGTTGGATCAGGTTCAACTACTGTCGTCTCCTCCTCTAAAGGAGGCGTTTCTTCTCCTATATCCGGAGTCGAATCCTCCGTGGTGGAGTCCGTCTCTCCCGGTGCTTCCTCGTCGGGTTCAGGGTCTGACTCAGAAGGACTTGACGGATCAGAACTGTCTGTTTCTTCCTCATCTGGAGTCGTTTCGTCCGGGGTTCCCTCTGACTCGTCGGGGGTTTCTGAGTCAGGGGATTCTGGGGGGAGATTAGGATTGAGGTAGATGCGCGATTGGGTTACGGATTCTCCGAGGGAGAGAAATTCTCCCGATCCGGTGGTAATCGCGGCAATAGCTCCATTTTCAATGATGCCATTGCCATCAAGGTCCCCAATCACAAATTCACTTCTGCCATGAGTGATGGTAATTTCACCCCCTTGAGGTGCAGCGGTGGAAATACTAAACTCGCTGCCAGTTTGGGAGAGAAAAGAATCGACGATGCGCACGGAACCCGTAGTCTGAATTTCGACGCTGCCGCCTTGGGTTGCGCCTTCTGTATTAATAAAGGCGGTTTGAATATCATTTTGCTCGGTGTACAGGGTGACGTCACCCCCTGCACCGACGGTGGAATGAGTATCGATCGCCCCGGTGGAGAGACCCGCAAAGGATCGCAGATTAATGGTTCCGCCATCAGCGGCGATCGCCACACTCTCTAAATTCCCGGTGCTGATCTGGCTATTCTGACTATTGAGATGAATTAAGCCCCCCGATGTGGTGATGTCATCGGTCACAATGGCATCGGTGGCGGTAACATTCACTGTTCCTCCTGTAGTCGTCAGGCGATCGCTAAGGGTGACGGTGCCTGTTGCGTCAATGGAGATCGGCCCTTGACTCGTCGTGGTAGAGGTTAAATCAATGGTTTGAGCATCAATAGACAATCCCGCGATCGCCACTTCATTCCCGATCGCCCCTCCCAGGACCACATCCCCGGTTCCCGCCTCCAGATTTAACTGAACATTGCCATTAATCGTTCCTGTTACCTGAATAGCGCCCCCTGCCGCCTCTTGTACAGATCCGGTAGTCCGGAATGTTACGGCATCGGATAGATTCAGAGGACCATTAATTTGGATTGCATTATTTTCAGTGATTAAATCCCCTGAAATAATCTGATTCTCAGCCGTTAAGGCGATCGCCCCCCCTTCCGAGTTGGAGAGAGAAGAAGCATCCAGAGTCCCTCCACTCGTATTAATGCCACCCCAAGCGCTGGAGAGGGTAATATCGCCCCCATCTGTAGAGATGGCTCCAGTTTGAATCGAGCCCGTTGTCTGGATTTCCACAGAACGATCTGGAAGAGCGATCGCAATTTCTCCAACCGCGATGCTTCCTGGAGATAATTCGAGGGAGTCATTCACCGGCGGGGGTGAAGTATCGCTTCCCCCGGCACTTAAGTAGACTCCTCCGGGGGAAGCATTACCATCCGCAGCGATCGTCAGGGAAATGGTTCCTCCTTCTATTTTTCCTGCTGCATCAACCCGCAGAGTACCCCCCGTATAATTTCCAAATCCTACATTCCCGCCCGCCCTGAGCGCCAATTCATTCTGACTTTGAAACCCGGTCGGTTGGGATGCCGTATTGACAATCATCAGATTTCCGCCGCTTTGCAAAGCGCCATCCAGGGAGATATTACCCTCACTGACGACCATCAAATTCCCCTGGACCTCAATTTGGGAATCCGGGTGATTAAGTAGATCGAGAGTAACGCTGCGATCGCCACGAATCTGCAAATTCCGCCCTACCTTCACCTCAACGGGATTCATCGGGCTATCTTCAAATCTCACCCCATTGTCCGCTTGCAAGTGTAAATTGCCCGTAGTTTCAAGCTGACTCTCTGCCAAGGTTAAATTCCCTGTGGCGAATACAACAGCCGTTTGAGCTTGTAAATGGTGACTACTGACATCCCCCTGTTGCAACTGCAACCCTGAACCCGTCAGGGTTACCGTTCCATCGGAATTAAGCTGAACTCCCGTGGCATGAGTGCTTCCCTCACCCGCCAACAATTCCGGTAAAGACTGGGGATTGAAATAATTGCCTCGGGAAATGAATTGTCCCGATGCGATCGGCAACAGATACGGGTCCACTTCAAAACTGAGGAGATGTCCGACTTGGCTAATTCGGACTAGACTTTGACCGGGGACCCCTGCCATAATCAGATTACCTTGGGCCGAAACGGTGCCCGTGTTGATCACAGAACCCCCAAGTAGGGTTAAATTTTGATTCGGTCCAACCCCTAAATTGCCCGCATTCACGATCGCCGCAGCTTCGGGTATTGAAAACACAAATTGACTGGGACTGCCGACCAAACTGCTGTAAAGATTCGTTTGTTTCGCATCAAACCATTGCACCGAGTCTGACCCCGCAAACCCCATCCGGTCTGCGGTTGTTGCCATGAATGAACCCGAAACATTTAAACTCGCTTCTGACCCAAACAGGATACCACTGGGGTTCATCAAAAATAAATTAGACTGTCCCCCAGTGACTTGAATTAGCCCATTAATAATAGAAGGATTGCCCCCATTGATTCGCGTCAAAATATTTTGAATCTGGGGATTAGACATAAAATTAGCAATTTCTCCGGCACTGAGTCCAAACTTGGTAAAAGTATGGAACAGGTTCTTGCCATCGTCCGACAGCATTCCGCCCTCAATATTGAAGGTATTCCCATTCGGAGTGACTTGGGTCTGGGTATCGGTGCCGGGAATGATCGATTGGGCATGGGTGGGTTGAATAGCGATTGTCCCGCATAGGGAAAGCGTGAATAACCACCCGATATAGATGCTTCTGATGGGTGAAATCATGGATATGTCTCTTTGTTATGGGGCATTTAAGGATGGGATGAATCCGTTGCCCTTTTCCTGGGGTTTGCTAGAGCAAATCTCTACGGCGTAAGGTTAGTAAATATTAGAAAGTCTGGATTTCATTAAGCCGAGCTTTTGGGGATAAAAATCTAAACTTGAACTGAGGGTTTAAATGATTGAGTTTGGCGTTAATCTTGACGCGACAGGAAACCTATCTAATTAAAATGTAAATCCAGGTCGAGCGGGGGATTAGATAGTTTTGGAATCAATAAGGTCTAGCTCAACTCCAGCGCTCCCATTATTTTTCCCCAATGGCATTTGGGATAACGTGAGTATAGGACTTTCATCCTATTTACTACTCTAACCTACATCTGTTCGTCCCTAGTCAAATTGCCGGAGCTGAGTGGCATCTCGTTTGGGCCAGAGTTTGCCGGATTGGGGCAGAAAATGGCTCTGAGTCCATTTGAGGTATTAGAATAAGCCTGCAAGCTTTGAAAAATTTTACAGCCTAAATAGTAAAGAAATAAATAATTTTCCAAAAATGCAAAGCTAACGTAAAATCTTGAGAGAGGACGTGAGCGAATCCTTCAGAGAAGACCCAGCCTGCTGAATCCATTAGGCAAAAGGCAATTCCAATCCCTTAAAAATCTTTACAAATCCCTGGAAAAATTTACCAAGGCTTCAACCCTGATGTGGAGAGCTATTCGTTAACCTAGGACAAGATGCCCTCAATGCGATCGCAAGAGGGATCAACTGCATCTCCCATCGGCTGTCCAACGGAAAAGAACGGGACAACGGACAGTATTTACAAAGTCTTCACAATTGAGGGGGAGTCAATCCTTGATAAATCCCTCCTACACTTAAAGAAGAGGGAGCAATTTTGAACAGGTGCAGCCTTTATTCAGGGACCCCAGCCGGAACGCAGGCGATCGCCTAGGTCCCTCTCCCATCATCCCCTCTTCCCCATCCCATTCACTCTCCGGATGCAAAATAGTCCAAGGGAATCGTTCTCAACCCATTTCCCTAGGCTCAAATGCCACCGACAGAAGGCCAATTCTGAAGTCTCTTGAACCATAATGAAACCCACGCCCGAAACTGTTCCATTTGTTGACCTCACCCAGCAACACCAGCCGATTCAATCCGAAATACAACAGGCCATTCAAAGCGTAATTGAACGCGGAGATTTTGTTTTAGGACAAGCCCTGGGAGACTTTGAAAACACCTTCGCCCAAGCTTGTGGCGTCGAATTCGGCGTCGGGGTTGCCTGTGGGACCGATGCGATCGCCCTCGCCCTCCAGGCAGCCGGAATTGGTCCAGGGGATGAAGCAATCCTCCCCGCGAATACCTTTATCGCCACCTTGATCGGCGTCCTGCGGGCCGGGGCTACCCCTGTTCTTGTGGATTGTGACCCCTCCACTGCTTTAATCGACCTAGAAGCCGTCGAAAAAGCCATCACCCCCAAAACTCGGGCTTTGTTGCCGGTCCATCTCTACGGGCAAATGGTCTCCCCGGGACGCCTCCAAGAACTCGCCGCCGCTCACAATCTGATTTGCGTTGAAGATGCCGCCCAAGCCCACCTGGCCGAACGAGAAGGAGTCCGGGCTGGTGGTGTGGGTCGGGCTGCCGCTTTTAGCTTCTATCCCAGTAAAAATCTCGGCTGTTTTGGGGATGGTGGCATGGTCGTCACCAGCGATCGTGACTTGGCACAAAAATTGCGCAGCTTACGCAATTATGGTGCCCCCAAAAAGTATCACCATCTGGATCTCGGTACTAATAGCCGTCTTGATACCCTCCAGGCGGCCATTCTCCAGGCCAAACTTCCCTACTTACCAGACTGGAATCAAGCCCGAAATACCTGCGCTCAACAGTACGATACCTTACTTGAACCCTTGAGCGATCGGGGTATTCTGCCCATCCGTAACCTCAGTGGTGGCGGTCATGTTTATCACCTCTACGTTATCCGCGTCACCAAAGCGTGCATTCTAAATCGGAACACTCTCCTAGAAAAACTGGGTTCGGAAGGGATTCAAACGGGCATCCATTATCCGTTACCCTGTCATCTGCAACCGGCTTATCAAAATTTAGGCTATCAAGCCGGAGATTTCCCCCAAGCGGAAGCCCTCTGCGAAGAGATTTGGTCTCTACCCCTCTATCCGGGTTTGAATCCGGCACAAATCGAGCGTGTGGTGGAGGCGATCGCATTAGCTGTCAGTTAAACCCGTTTCCCTTTCCCTATTGTTACCCCAGATAAAACTATGCAAATTGGGCGTAAAGTTCCTTTTTCATTTGAGAAACATTACCCGTGGATTGTAATTGGAATCCTCAGTGTTCTTTATACTCCCCTCCTCTTCCATTGGTACGATGGGTGGATGAATAAAAGCATCAGTCTTGAACATGAATATTTTAGTCATGGATTAATCGGACTCCCTTTTGCTGCCTATATTTCCTGGCAGGATAAGCGAAAATTATGGCAAAAACTGCCTCAACAAACCCATCCGCTGGGGGGGATTTTGATGGCGATCGGGGGAAGTTTTTATGTCACTGGATTACCAGATTTTGTCAATTTATCGTTTCCCCTCGTCTTAGCAGGAATCTGTTTATGGCTCAAAGGATTACCCGGCTTGAAACTCCTCAGCTTTCCTTTATTGTTAGTCTTTCTAGCAACTCCTAATCAAATTCCATACTTGATTGCACCTTATACCCTGCCTTTACAAAGTTTTATTGCCGGGTGTGCGGGATTTCTGTTAGCCCATGCCGGATTTAATGTCACCGTAGAAGGCATTTACCTATTTGTCAATCAACGAGTAGTAGAAGTTGCGCCACACTGTGCGGGATTGAAAATGCTTCTTACCAGTCTGTATGTGGCGTTAATGTTGCTTTACTGGACGGGATCGAATGAGTCGCGGAGCAAAACGACTCTATTTTTAGCCAGTACCGTGGCGATCGCCGTGATCGGTAATATTATCCGCAATGCTCTTTTGACCTTCTGTCATGGGGCGGGTTACGAACATTGGTTTGAATGGCTGCATGAAGGATGGGGCGGCGATCTATATTCTGCGGTGATGTTAGGGCTTTTAATTCCGACACTCAATGGAATTGATTGGCTTGTTCATTATTTTTCGCCTCCACTGGAAGACCCTCATTAAACTCACTCAGGGCGACTTACAACCCTCAAAATTATCTAAACCGATCGCTGGGATAAATCACTCAAGATGTCGCGGATGAAAGTCATGTATTTACCCAAATTTCTACAGAATTATTCCCTAACGCGAGTTGCTTTACTGTTATTTATGTTAGTCCTATTCGCGGTAGGAGCAGTTCCCAGCTACTTCAGTGGAAAATGGGCGTGGATCTCTCCTCCGAACCTAGTCAATTTGAATGAGATAAGGGAATTGACAAAGACGGGGTTAACCCTGAGTGGATGGGAAACGAGCGCCCCTCAAATTGTGAAAATTGGGGGCCGCAATTGGGTACAGCAGAATATTCAGGAGGGCGATCGCTTTGTCGGGGGCCTGTTGTTACTGAATCAAACGGGTCCGATGCATCAACCGCAAGTGGAGTGGATGGATATTGATGGATTTTGGCGGTGGAAAACAGATTCTAAGCGATCGCTAACCTTTGAGGTGAATCCAGAATCTAGCCCTAACGCGGATCAGGCAGTTCAGGTGAAAGCTCGATTAATTCGAGGATGGACAACGGCTCAAACCTATGCGATCGCCCAATGGTATGGGTGGCCCACCGGGGGAAATCCCGCCCCCTTGAGCTGGTTCTGGCGCGATCGCCTCGCCCAACTCCAGGGCAACCGCCTTCCCTGGGTGGCGGTTAACGTTATCATTCCCATAGAACCCTTTGGAGATATAGAATCAGTCAGACCCCTGATTGAATCCTTAAGTCAAACCATTCAACAGGCTTTAATTGAGGGTCCCTTTACTCCCTGGACGAAAAGCGAATGACCCCCTGACGAAGACAAAGGATAATCCCTGGGGACTCCTAAAACATTTCTCCTCCACTGTGGCGCATCTACGGGGTCCATTAATCCCAAAAGCTTCTAGCTCACAAAAAGGCTGATCTGCTTTTCTGTCGGGATATTTCATCAAAACCTGGGGGAACGACGAACCGGAATAGCCCGAACCTCCCACTCCTGAACCTAAACCCCTTCACCCGTTGTTGTCATCAGTTCTCATGATTGAATCCTCCTCTGTCAGACAGGTTTATCACCTCAGTGCCTTGACCCTAGCAGGGCTACATACGGGAGCTACGGTCATGCCCCTAGCAGCCTTAGTGAGCCTCACCTTTAATCCCAGAATATCCCAGGCACTTAGCGCCCCAATCCCTTCAGAACTCGCCCAAGGGATACCCAATCCCCCCGTTCCTTCTTTGCCTTCCATTCAACCTGGACCGGCTGTGCCTCCGCCTCCGCCTCAAATCCCGGCGACTACTCCGACTAGCAGCCCTCAAATCAGCCAATTTTGTCAACCCCGTCAAGGATTGCCCGTCACGAATAACCCTCAGCAGGCGATCGCCCCCCAACCTTTAACCCCCTCCCCACTCCCCCCGCCAGCCCCACCGCCGATTCCCTCAGCCCCTCCCGCACCAGCCGTCTCTCAACCTAATCCCTTCCTAGAAACCCCCTCCATCATTCCCGTTAGCCAATTCCCCACGCAACCCTACCAAATTGCCCCTGGGGATCAAATTGTCATTGATGTTCAACCCTATCAAAACATCAGCATTCAAACGGTAGTGAATTCCCAAGGACAAATCGTCATGCAGTTATTAGGGCCTGTAGAGATGGCGGGGTTAACGGCACAACAAGCCCAACAACAGATTCAAGCGGGTTTAAATCAATTTTTAGTCGATCCCCGAGTCAACGTCGCCTTAATTGCTAAACGTCCAGTGAATATTACCGTTACTGGAGAAGTCACCCAACCGGGGTTTTATGCGTTCCCCGCAGAAAATGCCCGAATTTCAGAAGTTTTAGCTGCCGTGGGGGGGACGACACCAGGATCCGACCTCACCTCCATTCTGATCCGACGTCCTCTGGGTGATGGCCGGTTTTTGCAACAACGCCTCAACCTGTTGGTTTCCTTGCAAGCAGGCAGTCCCCCGCCGGATCTCTTGCTGGAAGAAGGAGATATCGTGATTGTCCCCAAACAATCCTTAAGTGAAGCTCAGATTAATGACAGCAACATCGTAGCGCGATCGCGCCTCTCCCCTCCCCAAGCCGTTGGCATCCGCGTTATTGGAGAAGTGACTCGTCCAGGGTTTTATAATCTCCCCCCCTCACTCAATCCCATCCAAGATGCCTTAGTAATTGCTGGGGGGTCTACACCTGCCGCTGACCTGCGATCGGTCCGAGTGCGACGAGTCCTCAGTGACGGCCAGATCAGCGAGGAAGCCGTTGATCTCTATTCCCCCTTACAAACCGGCATCCCCTTTCCCGAACTGCGCCTGGGTAATGGGGATATCATCATCGTCCCCACCCTCGATTTAAACGATGCTGCCTTTAACTACAACAACAATCTCGTTTCTAACTCCACCTTAACCACAGCTCAACCCGTCAGCATTACTATCGTCGGCGAAGTCACCCAACCGGGATTTTACATCCTCCCGGCTTCCCCCAGTCCTATTCCCACGGCGTTACAACTTGCTGGGGGAAGCACACCCGTTGCGGATTTGCGCAGAGTTAAGGTGCGGCGCACCCTCCCCGATGGTCGCATCAGCGAAGAAACAATGGATTTACTCTCCCCATTGCAAGGCGGTACTCCTTTCCCAGACCTCCGATTAGCCAATGGGGATGTGCTGATCATCCCTAAACTTGGATTAGAAGAAGCCCGAACTTATAATAGTACCGCTGTCTCCACCTCCACCCTAGCGGCCCAACAGTCCGTCGCCATTACAGTCCTAGGAGAAGTCGCTGCACCTGGATTTCATGTGCTCCCTCCTTCTCTGAGTCCTATTCCCACGGCGTTGCAGGCTGCTGGCGGAATTACGACGGCAGCCGACTTGCGGACCGTCCTCATTTGTCGAGTGATGGCAAATGGGGCTGTTAGTCAAGAACAGGTCAACCTTTATGCGGCCCTAGAAACCGGCACCGCTTTACCCGATTTACGCCTAGGAAATGGGGATGTAGTGATTGTCCCCAAATTGGAATTAAATCAGGACCCCGGATATAACCCGAGCATTGTAGCTCAATCCACCCTCGCTGCGGCCATTCCGGTCAATGTGACTATCCTGGGAGAAGTAGCCCAACCGGGATTTTTTACCCTTCCCCCCTCTAATCGTCCCGTTGCCGATGCGATGTTATTGGCGGGAGGGATTACCTCTAATGCTGATTTGCGATCGGTGCGGGTCCGGCGGGTCCTGGATAATGGGGGAATTTCCGAAGAAGTCCTGGACCTTTATACCCCCCTACTGACCGGGGCTGAACTTCCAGAACTGCGGTTAGCCAATGGAGATGTGGTCTTTGTTCCCACTATCGACAGCAGCACCGATGAATATTACGATCGCGTCCTCGTATCTCGTTCTACCCTCTCCGTGCCCCAGATTGTCGTTCGCGTTTTGAGCTATCCTGCTGGAGGCATTAGCGTCGTTCCCGTCCCCAGTGGCAGTACCTTTGCGGATATTCTGAATGCAGTTCCCCTCTTGAGTGCAGACCTGAACAATATTGCCCTGATCCGCTTCGATCCGGAACAGGGTAAAGCCGTGACTCGGGAAATCAATGCCCAAGAACTCTTGCGCGGGGATCTGGCTCAAAATGTACCCTTAGAAAATAATGATGTGATTGTCATTGGTCGCAATCTCGTGGGGAAAATCACCTATGCCCTGGGAACCTTTACTCAACCCTTTCGCGATATTCTCGGATTTCTACTGTTTTTTGATTCCTTGAGAGATAGTGCTACACTCCTGTTTGGACCCGAGGGCAATGACAATGAAAATAATAGAAACAATGAATAAGCCCTGGTCCGTCTTATGGTAGAATAATCAGAGGGTCTCTACAGCCAGTTTAAATCACACCCTAGAATTGAGGGGTCCAAGCGTCTGTGTTCCTGGGGAGTAGAGAGGAAAGCAGACGCTGCTATTCCTAAAAGAATTATCCAACTGATTTACACGGGCTACATAAAATGAATGGGATAAACTTTAGTAATTCTGTTCATCGATAATCTTTAATATCCTTCATCCTTACCCCTATTTCTATCATGGCTCCACCCATTCTCAAGCGCTACGCGATCGCTTTTGGTAAATACAAATGGTTTGGCTTCGCTGTTTTTGTCCTTACCTTGGGTGGGGCAGGCTTTGTGGCGATGCAACCCCCTGCAGATGTGACCTATCGGGCGCGGGGAGCCTTGACTTACACAACTCCGGCAGTAACGTTTTCAGCAACAGGAAGCCAAATTCAAGAACAGGGCAAGCAACTCCCTAAAGAGATTCTCCTAGCAGAAAATGTGGTAACCGTGGTGGCAACCCAGGTGAATGAAGACCCCAAAAAATTGCTTAAGGAGGTGTCTTTAAAAATCCCTAAACCTGATGGTCCGCCTCAAATTGAACTTGGCTATACTCATTCCAATGGGGAAACCGCCCAAACCACCGTGCAAGGGCTCATGGAAGCCATGATTGAACAAAGCCGAATGCTGAATACTTCGGCCTTACGACGCATGATTGATACCATTGAAGAGCGGTTGCCGGAAGCCCTCACGGAACTGAGAGAAGCCGAAAAGAAACTTGAAGAGTACGAACGCGAAGAGGCGGTAGCAATTTTAGCGGCCAAAAGTGGGGGATTAGCTGGGGCGATCGTTGCCAACCAAAATCAGCAACGCGAGATGCGCTTACAGTTAGAAGGACTGGACGCCCAGCTTGCAAGCTTAGAACAGCGCCTGGGATTAACAGCGGATCAAGCCTACGTCTCCCAAGCCCTCAGTGCAGACCCAATTATCGCTCAATTGAGAGCAGCCCTCCATCAGATTGAGTCCCAGCGTGAACTCCTCAGCAAAGATTTCCGCCCGCTCCATCCCCAGATGATTGAGTTGCAAAAGCAGGAAACCTCTTACAATGAATTGTTAGAGCGCAGAGCCACAGAAGTCATTGGGGGGGGAGGAATGGCTGCCCCTTTAATGAATAGCGCCCAAATTCGCAAGGACAGTAGTCTCGACCCGGCAAGGCAGCAGTTAGCGCAAACCTTGGTGAGTTTACAAACCCAGCGGCAAACCTTAGTCCAGCAATTGAATTCTCTGACCCAAACGGAACAACAATTGCAGCAGGATTATCAAACCTTGCCGAACAAAGAACTCGAAAGAGCACGGTTAGTTCAGCAGGTGGGACTCAAGCAAGACCTCTACACTAAAATGCAGCAAGCTTTGGCCGATGCAAAAGCCGCTGAAGCAGAAACGTCCAGTAGTTTGAGTGTGGCGCAACCCGCTACGGTTTCTAAAAATGAAGTCAGTACACAACCCCCTGCACTGATTTTCGCCCTCGGGGGGGTGGTGGGCTTCCTAATTGGAAATGCCTTGATTTTTGCGATTTCCTTACTAGAAGGGAAATTTTATACGATGGAGGAAGTTCGCGGGGCGTTGCAGCAACAGGACTTGCGCATTCTGGGGATTTTACCCGAGGTGTTTACCCCAGAGTTGAATCCTCACGAGATGCCAATTTTGAGCGATCCGGATTCCCCTTATTTGGAGTTCTATGAAAAGATCCGTAGTAATTTGTTGCGGATTGGCGAAAAAGCACCCAAGGTCTTGTTAATTACCAGTGTGGCGGCTCAAGAAGGAAAAACTTTTTGTGCTTATAATTTAGCGATCGCCGCAGCCCGTGCCGGGAAGCGGACGTTACTAATTGAAGCAGATTTGCGATCGCCTTCTCAAGCGCAGAGTCTACAAGTGGCGATCGAACCCGACGCCAACCTTGAACCCCTCCGCTATTACGGACAGTTCCACCAATGCATTCGCCTCGCACCGGAAATTGAAAACCTCTACGTTGTTCCCAGCGCAGGTCCTCTCAAAAACAGCGCAGCAGCGATCGAATCCAACGAATTCCGCCGACTCCTTGAAGATGCCCGAGCTCGGTTTGATTTAGTAATTTTGGACTCTCCCGCACTCAGCGTCAACAATGATGCCTTTTTACTCGAACCTTTTAGCGATGGGATGATTCTCATCACCCGTCCCCGCTACACTCAAGGGGGAATGCTAACGGAATATGTTGAACCCCTGACGGAATCAGAAACCGTCCAACTCTTAGGGGCAGTAATTAATGGTGCCGATATTCCGGTGGCACTACCCGAAAGCATTTCCAGCAAACAACCCTTAACCCTCGCCCAAAGCCACGAAGCTCCCCAGCTTGAATCAATAGACAGCAAGCCCTCCAAAATCCCTACGCGTACAAGGCGGTAGGGAGGTTTGTTGCGTCCAGTCTGATTGAATGTTAATCGCCCTTTCTCCTAGGGGATCACAAAATTTCTGCGATCGCCTGTCTCAATGATTCAGAATACTCCCGGAGAGTAGGACAGGTTTAGAACCCAGGGCAAAACCCCCGGGGTTTTTACCAAATTTTCTCCATAGCTGAAATCAATCAGTTGCATAAATCCTGTTTTTCCCCGTTACTGTCCCAGAACAATAAGGCTAAACACAAGTCCAACTCCTTGGCGAAAATTTCAAGTTCTGGGAGAATTTTTTATTTTTTTAGATTAAAGTATTCTACATAGCCCATCATCCTATAACTTTTTTAAAATTTAGACGATACCCCCTAAATTTTTTCTATTAATATTAAAATGTGTCCCAGTTTCTAATCAAGGGTTTCCCTATATCGCACCCTTAAATGAATTTGATAATGAATCTAAGACTGAAACTTTTATAGTGAAGCGAGCGATCGCAACAGCCTGTACGTGATGCCTGTAAACCATGCTTTAGGCTTGGCATCGCGATCGTGATCGCTAGGTCAGAATGATTGAGACACGCTATATCAGAAAACGATGACAAAAACTTTGGCTGATTAGATTTTGGGGGACACTCTGATTAATGTTCCTTGGGTCAGGATCCAATAGTTCCTTCTTCAACTCCCCCCCAGCCTTTCGAGAACGCTTCTTTACCTCTGAAAATTCAGAAACTTTTTAAAGGGTTAAAATTTAAACCCTCCCCTCAAAAACTGGGTATGTTGATGATCGGGAACAATGCTATTGTAGATGAGCGTCACGCAACGTTAAGCTCAAGCACCTAGGGGAGCTTAGGTTTAACAATTTATAGATAAGAAAGGCTTGTATTTCCGGAGAACAATGTGGTTCACTGGATACTTGTTTAAACATGGTATGGGGAGTTTTAGGTGTGTTCTTACATAAGCTTGTATTGCGTCTGAGTTTGCTGGCCGGTATTAGTGCAGCCATCGTGCTGCCATCAGGATTAAGTTTAGCCAATCCTCACCCCGTACAGGGCCTGAACACAAATGGGCAGACTGCTGAAGTGCCCAACGGCAAACAGAATACCAGACCTGTTCCACCCACTACTCCAAGCCAGGAGTCAGTAGTTACCTATACTCAAGGAGAACTTGAACAGATTATCCTGTTGTTCCGAGAGGTCGAACGGCAAGGACTAAGGCCCCAACAATCTCAGGAGATCCAATCCCTGATTCGCGAATTAGAAGAACTTAGCGCTCAGGGACAGCCCCAGGTGGTCCTCTCCTCTAGGCAAGTAGAACAAATTCGCGGGGTGCTGACTTCCCTCACCCCGCAAGAAATGTCCCAGATTCAGGAAGCTCTGGATTTGCCGGAAGTGCAAGTGGGTTTATTCACCCAACCCGAGATTTCTGAAATTTTATTAATCCTGGGTGCAATTCAACAGCTAAGACTTCGGCCCCAGCAAAGTCAGGAGATTTCAACGCTAATTCAAGATTTAGAAGAAATTCAAGCACAGGGGCAGCCCCAAGCTATTCTCTCGCCTCAGCAAACTCAACTGGTGCTCTCGCTAATCGAGTCCCTGACCCCACAAGAACGCGCTCAGATCCAATCTGCTGTAGGGGTGGATCTCGCCCAGGGGACTCGCCTCGATCGCGCAACCGTACAAGAGTTTATCTCTTTTCTGAGAGTCATCCAACGCTTAAATTTACGACCCCAACAACGGCAGGAAATCCAAAGTCTTGTCGAGGAACTAGCGGAACTAGAAGCCCAGGGGGAACTGGTGGTGATCTTATCTCCTGAGCGATCGCAACAACTCCAAAACTTAATTGCCTCTCTGAGTGAGGAAGAACTGGCTCAAATTGAGCAAAACAGTGACTCTCAAAAGCCAACCCCTCGGAAATTTACCCCGGAAGAAGTCACCGAACTCCTGGCTGTTTTAGAAACAACCCGAGAGCAGGACCTCACCCCAGAGCAACTGCGGCAAGTGAATGAGTTAACTGAAATCCTGCAACGGCGACAAGCGGAAACCGACGGAGATATTATTCTCCCCGCTTCCGAAGTTCAGATTTTGCTGAGTTTTCTGGATTCCTTAACGGACAGACAACTTCGACAGCTCGCCGCTGCCTTGGGGATCACGGGAAATTTTCCGGGAATTACCCTTAGTAACCCGAGTGGGTTTGGGGGGGCTTGGGGCAATCTAGGGATTGGGGCACAGTTTAACAACCGAAATCGCTATACGTCGGAAGATGGGTCAATCTCCTTGTCGATGGGGTTGGGAGATCCCGTAGAGGCGATCGGTTTCGATGTCATCCTCGCGCTTACAGGGTTGTCTAATGAGAGTGGACAATCCGATAATTTGGGTGCAGGTAGCATCAGTTTCCAAGCTAGTCGGGTACTCCCAAACAATTTTTCTGTTTCGGTTGGGGTCATCAATCTTGTAGATTGGATAGATGCTGCCAGTGATACAGGGCGCAGTTTTTATAGCGCGGTAAGTAAAGTCCTAATTTTTGATGAGAACCTTGAAAAACCCTTTAGTCTGGGGGTTGTGACCCTAGGGGTTGGCAATGGGGTTTTCCGAACCGAACCCAATGTCGATCCTACGGATGAATTTGGCGGGACCCAATTAAATATATTTGGGAGTTTTGCTACTTCTATGGGTTCCCAGGCTCATGCGATCGCCGAGTGGACTGGACAAGACTTGACAATGGGCTTATCTGTGGTACCCTTTAAAAGGATTCCCTTGGTCGCGAGCTTTGGACTCAATGACTTAACAGGTAACGCGGGTGATGGGGTGCGCTTAAATTTGAGTATAGTCTACGGCATTTCTTTTTAAACAACCGTGCGGCCCTTTTTCTCTCCTTTTTGGAGAACCCAAGAACGGTGCTGCCGCCTCTCGGTACGATAAAACAAGTAAAGGCATTACCCAAACTCATGAACAGGTTTGGTAATCATGGAACAAGGGTCAATGGGTATTTTTAAATACCAATGCAGTCAAAGTGGGAATTAAGATGACCAAACTCCCCAGCCTTTGATGTACAGAGTAGCAGAACCCTGTCAAAATATGACGTTAAGTCACCCAGTTAATACTTCGCCCGATCGCCCCACTAAAGTTCCCAAATAAGATAGGGTTGTAGGGTTGAAATCAGTTAGCTACTTTATCTCCTTTTCGGGGATTAAAGTGATCCAGATGGTAGATGTCTTGTATCCAAGACTCTAGGGAGTGTTTGCGTCAACGTTGATGGGCAGTCGATTAGAGTTTGAGTTTAAAAACTCTCGGCGCTCCCAATATGAGAGCCAACTGTCCATAGGAAGCGGCTATACCCGCATCGCTTCCTCCCAACTTGCTTAAAGTTGGGTATTCTCGCGGGATGTGGTTATATGAACGGAAAACAGCGATTCTCGAAACTTAAATCATCCAGTGGCCGCCTATTATTTGTAGGTCTTGCAGCTACTGCCTCAGCAATATCGATCTCAGTCGCGGAACCGGCCAACGGTCAGCAGTCTCCAGGTCCGCAGTCCCCGGTGACTGTACCGATTATCCCCCCCGACCCGATTACCCCTGCGGTACCGATCGGAACACCAGTAGCGCCGCCACAGACTCCAGTCCAGACTCCAGTCCAGACTCCAGTCCAGACTCCAGTCCAGACTCCAGTCCAGACTCCAGTCCAGACTCCAGTCCAGAC
>NZ_JAMXFC010000021.1:111873-112703 GCF_025370755.1 Laspinema sp. D2d
TCCAGGCATTCCCGCAGATGTCTTAAGCTTCCTCCAAGGTCTTGCCAACCGACTTGGGATTCCTTTAGGTCAGTTGATTAATACTCCTCTGGTCCAGGCTGCGCTCACCAAACCTAACACCCTAGCCATTCTGAATGCGGCTGAAGCTGCGTTTGCCAGAGGTGGAATTGGATTGTTAGATGGTTATAACAGCATCAGTTTAGCCAGTGTGGTGGCACGGACTACTAACCCAGGGGATGCGGTGGCTATCTTCGATCGCCTGAGCACGGCAAGATTGCAATTTATGGTCTTCCGTCTCGATCGCAGCAACCTGGCTGGTTCACTCCTGTCTGCCCTTGAATCCGCCAAATTTGGCCGGTATGGTAGCATCACCTTTGGAGAGTACCTGGTTTACAAAGATACAGGAATCCGCTTCCAAAGCTTTGATAGCCAGTTCATTCCACAGCTCAACTTTGACTTGTTCCTAGAAGACTTTGGAAATCAGATCCCTGGTCGATAGAATCCCCCTTTCTAACGCTCCTGGTTAATCAACGGTGAATTTCAGAAGGGATTGGCATTGCGCCTTTCCCTTCTGCACCGAAGTGAAAAGAACTCCGAGAGTTTTTTCAGAGATGTTAGTTAGGTAGGTAGGTCGCTCTTTGGGCGATTTCTGCCCTAATCAAATCAAAGCTGTCCCAGCTTTGAACCCTAACAAAGCCTACACTCTCCACAGGGTGTAGGCTTTCTCTATGACCGTTCATTGAGGCTTAAAACCTGGAGTTTAGACTAAGCCAGTGACACGAAAGCAATAAAGAGGGGAGCCCGACTTGCATCTAGGCTCCCCTTGGCAG
>NZ_JAMXFC010000076.1 GCF_025370755.1 Laspinema sp. D2d
CTTTATGGTGTAGTGGCAAACCGAGGGATAATCTCGATCCAAAAGTTACCTCTCTCGTGGCAGCCTACGAACATATCACGAATACCCAACAACTGCTTTCAACCATTCACACTGAAGATGAAAAGCTCAATGAGTTGACCCGCATCGACCTTAGCCAGGGTCGTTACCTCGAAATGTTGGGTCACGCCTATGTCAACAGTTTTCTAATTCCTAACTTCTATTTCCATCTGGTTACGGCTTACGATATCCTCCGCATGGCTGGCGTACCCATTGGCAAGCAAGATTACATGATGCACTTAGTTCCATTCGTTCAGAAAACATGAAGCCTTATGAGTTGGGCTTCTGTGGAACTGTGGAACTGGCGATCGCTTTTTTTGACTTGTCCGTATCTGCACCGGCAGGAATTCTCAACGGACCCAGGGCACACTTTGGGGATGAGTTCGATGCGATCGCCTACGGCATAGCTGGTGCTTACCGTACTCGGTGGGAAGTTTGCATTTAGGTTTCTGGGAGTCGTGGTGGGTCGGTTCACTCTAAAATTGCATCACCCAGGAATTTTCGTTGATTGCCTGAAACTGACTGAAAAATTCCGTAATTTTACCAGTTGACAAAATCGTGCCTGTTTTGTTCCAATTTTTGGTACTACAAATTAATAGATTACGATTCATAAAGTTATACACAAAACAGACACCAATGGTCAGCTAATAGAGTTTAATAATGACAAATTAAGTTATTTTTGCCTCATCCATTTCGAGGCAATTATCAGCTTACAAATAAATTCAGGTTGTGGTGTGGCGACGGCGCTGCAAGCATTGAGCCAGTTAGAGGAGGGTGTCATGGCTGCGATTGTTCCCGATGCTGTTCCGGCGAAGGCAAGTCAGGGCGAGAAAAAAGTTTTCAAGCTATTGCGAGATGAGTTGCCCGATGATTTCTTAGTCTACTACGAGCCGAGCGTGAATGGCCTATATCCCGATTTTGTGGTGGTCGGTCCGACGTTTGGGGTGCTAATCCTCGAAGTGAAAGGCTGGAGTGCCAAGCAGATAGAAAGCGCAGACAACCAGTTTTTTTGCATCAACCAAGGGGAGCAAATTGAAAGCTGTCAGTCTCCACTTAGACAAGGTAAAGGCTACCTGGATGCGTTGCTACATCAATTCAAGGGATATTCGATTCTCTGCCACAATGACGGCCAACATCAAGGCAAGTTGGCATTTCCCCTCGGTGTGGGGGCCATCATGACCGGAATGACCGAAGCCGAAGCGCGCGAGTCTAATCTGTATCCCCTATTAGAGAAACCCCAGGTTTGCTATCGTGATGAGTTGCTAGAGTGGGAAGAGTTAGGAGAGCGTGGACTCATCAAGCGCCTAGAGCAGTTCTTCACCCATCGGTTCAAGTTTTTAGGACTAGAAGAAGACCAGATTAGCACCATTCGCGGCATCATTCACCCCGAAGCCAAAATCCGAGAAGAACCCGCCAAACCCACCAGCGTTCCCGTAGGACAACAGGTTTCCCCTAACGCCAAGCTCATCCGCACCCTCGACCATAAACAAGAACAATTGGCCTTTTCGCTACAATCCGGGCATCGTTTATTTTCTGGGGTTGCCGGGTCGGGCAAGACGTTGATTCTGCTGAGTCGGGCCAAAATTGTTGCCAGTGAGTTGTTCGAGAAACGGGTGCTGCTGCTGTGTTTCAACATGACTCTCGCTTCTTGGTTGCGATCGCTCATCGAACAGGATGACAACCCAACCTACCGCGAACGCATCGAGGTGATGCACTTTCATGAATGGGCCAAGTCGATTCTCGGCGGGCTACCCAATCCCCAGGTTTATAAGGAGAACTATGATGATTTGCTCGGTGAGCGGCTCGTCAATATTTTAGAACAAATGCCACTCGAAAATAAATGGGACGCGGTGCTGATTGATGAAGCCCATACGTTCTCCCCCTCGTGGTTTCCGGCTTGCCGACTCGCCCTCAAAGACCCAGAAAATGGCGACTTGCTCATCGTTTCTGACCGCTCCCAAAGTTTCTACAACAGGCAAAAATTCACCTGGAAATCTGTCGGTATCAACGCCCAAGGTCGGATGCGGAAACTCAACCAAAACTATCGCAACACCGAGCAGATTTTATCCGCTGCCTGGGAGATGATTCAATCGTTGTGCGAACAGGACGATGACGAGACTTTTCCGATAGTCGAACCGAAGGCTGCACTCCGAAGCGGAGAACGCCCCATACTGCATCTGATGGACAACCGGCAGGCAGAAGTTGAAGGGGTACTCTCACAAACTCAGCAGCTAATCGCCCAAGGTTATCAGCCCGAAGATATTGCCATTATCTATCGCTACTTGGGCCACAATGAGCAGGACTCGTTTACTTACCTGACCCAACAATTGCAAGCCTCAGAACTCGGATCTTGCTGGATTACGAAAGGCGACGATGAAAAACGACACTACAGCGCCGCTCAACGGGGAGTGCGGATTGTCACGGTCAAGTCTGCCCTAGGGCTAGAGTTCAAGGTCGTGATTGTGCTTTGGGTTCAACAGTTTGGCGTGGGAAAAAATCCGGTTGAGGCCAAGCGGGAACTTTATGTTGCCATGACTCGCGCTCAAGACCTTCTGCACCTGTTTGGGTCAGGATATTTCGATTTCCTGCAAGATTTGCAAACTTGTGAATGTTTAGATGTGGCGTAACGAGGTTTGAAGTTGAATAAGCGAGTAAAAATAGCCAGAGTTTGAAGTAGTTTTGTCTCATGGAGCAGTGAGACAATTTAGACTAAACTAGGCCAGCTTTTTTCCAGATATTCTAGCCATCTCTTTTTGATTCAGGGGAATTGACCACGATGAAATTTGGATTCAAAAGACGGAACAAATATAAGCCAACAATCCATCCCAAGAAAAGTTACAACAACAAGCATTTGGCGGTTGGGCTGTTGTTTGTCAGCATTTTTTTAGTGCAGGTCAAAGACTTTGTTTATTTAGACAATGGACCCGGCGGGTATGACTGGAAAATTGGCAAGTCTCAACTTAGCCCCTTCGATGCGTACCAGTCCCGAACCCTGATGCAGTCCAGAGACCTGGCGCTGCAACTGGTCAACCGCGATCGGCAAGTCAATGGATTGCCCCCGCTCGTCGCGGATCCGTTACTCTCCCAAGCCGCTCAAATCCACGCTCAAGATATGTTCATTCGCAACTATTTCTCGCATTATAGTCCCGAAGGCAAAACACCAACCCACCGCTTAATCGAAGTTGGAGGAAAAGGCGGGGCGGGTGAAAACATAATGAAACAATCTAGTTCTGTTGATATTATTTTAAGCTACAGATTGATTGAAGATTTCCAGAAAGGCTGGATGTACAGCCCCGGTCACCGTGCCAACTTGTTACTTACGGTTCGCTCATTTTTGACCCTACTCCCTGAGATGGGAAACCATAACAGAAGGCTCACTGGAAGTGGAAGGG
>NZ_JAMXFC010000022.1 GCF_025370755.1 Laspinema sp. D2d
AATCAATGCAGATGAAAAATAACCGATAAGTTTAGAATCTTTTTCTGGTAATGTTTTGGAGTTTTTGGAGATGTCTAATAGAGGAGCTATGGAGATTCACGAAGCCTTGCAGTGGACTGATGAGTTAATTTTTGCCAAAACTGGGAAGCATCTGGACTCGCTGCAACGGGCTATTTTGGAGGGGGTATGGGAACACAAGGAATATAAGGAGATCGCTGAGGAATACCACTGCAGCAACGATCATGTCCGGAAGTCAGCATCGGAATTATGGAAACTCTTGTCGGATCTGTTGGGAGAGGATGTTAAAAAGAAGAATCTACGATCGCTTATCGAAAATAAAATATTCTCTTATTACGAGGATTCAGTCCATGTTGGTAATAACATAAATGTCTGTAACGATTTATACAAAACCTCAAAAAACCCGAAAAACCGATCGCCTTCTACCCCCAAAACCCAATCAGAACCTCGCCACGATCTCAGCCAAGCCCCTGACAACCTCCGCTTCTACAACCGGACGGAGGAACTGGCGACCCTCAAACAATGGATTCTGACCGAACAAAGCCGGATCATTACCCTCACTGGACTATCTGGTATCGGTAAAACTGCCCTCGCTAGACAACTGGTAGAAGAGATCAAAGATAACTTTGATCGCATCCTGTGGCGGAGTCATCGCAAATTTCCCACACTCAACGCTCTGCAAAGCCATATTATCGAATTTATTGCTCCAACTTCCCCTATCCAAAATCAATCATTCATCAATTATTTAAACTCTCGTAACTCGTTTGTAGATTATCTCAAAAACCATCGCTGCTTAATCATTCTTGATGATTTTCAAGACACCTTGAACCCTGGGGAGTTAGTCGGAGATTACGGCCCGGGATACCAAAACTATGGTCGTTTTATTGAGGAAATCGGTCGATTTTCTCATCAAAGTTGTTTGTTGCTCCTCAGTTGGGAACAACCTATAGAAATTGCCACCCTAGAAGCCGAAGACTGCTCCTGCAAAACTCTACCATTGGCAGGTTTAGGAAAATCAGCAAGCCAAATCTTTACGGCGAGAAAACTTAAGGATAAACCTCTATGGTCACGGCTGATTGAACTTTATAATGGCAACCCTTTATGGTTAAATATCATTGCTACGGCTATCCTGGATCTATTTGATGGGAGTGTGGAAACATTTCTCTCCTATCCTACCCTGTATTTAGGTAACATAGAACCGATCCTAAAACAACATTATCAACGCCTCAGTGAATCTGAGCAAGTCCTGATTCGCTGGTTAGCCAACCAAGATAAGCCCGTTAAGATTAGCCAAAAACCCCACGAACTTTTATCAGATTCCGATTTTTTTAAGGCAATTCAATCCCTGAAAAAACGAAATTTACTCTACAAATCTGCAACTTTGACCCTAGACCCTGTGATGCAACAGTATGTCAGAACGTTGAGTCTTTAAGGGTTAGCAAAACCCTGTATTTTGAGAGTCAAAATTAGAGATTGCATAAGTCTTGAGCAAATCAAATGCCAAACTGTTTGGCATAATTCTTTCTTTTTTTGTTTATATACTTTAGTATAAATTTGTGAAAAATTTCCGGGATTGGGGCATGATGGCATAGTTCAATGGGGCGGATTTTATGATACTTGGGCTCACTAATTGATAGAATTGGTGAATTTCTATACAGCATGAGGAATCATGCATCACCGATTGATTGTTGTAGCAACGGGAGGGGCGATCGCCAGGGAACAGTCTGAGACAGCTTCGGCTCAACTCTATCACACTCACAAGGAATCTTTAACTATAATAAAATCCTGGGTGATATGCCCAGGTCATCTTATGCTTAGAGCCTGACTTGAGCTTCTGCATCAGTTCAACGGGCTGTTCCTGCGTCATGAGCATCGATGGAGTGATTCCTTAAAAACCCTAGAAAAATTTAAGATTTCAGTTCCGGCAAAAGCTGAAAACAATGTTAAAATAGAGAGATTCCCTAAACAAAAACCCTGTTCAAAAGATTTTAACCGCCCTTGTCGTAAAATCAAAAAAATTGTTTATGATAGAGGTATAGAAGTTTAACGGACGAGGTAGAAAGGGTGAAACGAGGGAAGATCCAGAAATCCCCCCCCGGATCAGCACTAACCGCCTGATCTCAGCCATAAATTACCCCCCGTCAGACTTTGAAAATGGGTAGCCTAGATCACAATTGCCCCGCTCCAGCCCGAGCAGGAATCGTTATCCCAGACCACTCATAAAACTCCGGCAATTGAATCCATAACGAGCCTATCTAAATGTTAATGTTGTGGTACTAGAGAGATAGGAAAAGAATTAACATGAACAGCAAAGTCACCAACACTCAAGAACTCGAAGAACTGATTCAGCGCGTCAAAGCGGCCCAAGAAAAATATGCCACCTACAGTCAGCAACAGGTGGATGAAATTTTCAAGAAAGCCGCTCTAGCCGCTAATGCTGCCCGAATTCCCCTAGCAAAGAAAGCCGTAGCCGAAACCGGCATGGGAGTCGTGGAAGACAAAGTAATCAAAAACCACTTTGCCTCAGAAATTATCTACAACAAATATAAGCACGAAAAGACCTGCGGCATCATTGAAGAAGACAAATCTTTTGGCTTCCAAAAAATCGCCGAACCTGTGGGAATTCTCGCCGGAATTGTCCCTACAACCAACCCTACATCTACGGCTATTTTCAAAGCCCTCCTCGCCCTGAAAACCCGCAACGGGATTATTTTCTCTCCCCACCCCCGGGCCAAAGAATGCACCCGAGATGCGGCAAAAATCATCCTGCAAGCTGCTGTAGAAGCGGGAGCCCCGGAAGACCTAATCGGCTGGATTGACGAGCCTACAGTGCCGTTATCTCAGCAATTGATGCAGCATCCGGAGATTAAATTAATCCTGGCGACTGGCGGTCCGGGTATGGTTAAAGCTGCCTATTCCTCGGGACATCCATCTTTAGGAGTAGGTGCAGGGAATACCCCGGCAGTGATTGATGAAACGGCCCATATTAAAATGGCTGTTTCCTCCATTATTCTGAGCAAAACCTTTGACAATGGGATGATTTGTGCCTCAGAACAGTCTGTGATTGTGGTAGATGAGGTGTATGATCAGGTCAAACAGGAATTTAGCGATCGCGGCGCATACTTCCTCAATCCCGAAGAACGGCAAAAACTCGGCAGCAAAATCATTGTCAATGGACGACTCAACCCCGATATCGTCGGACAATCCATCCAAACCCTGGCTGAAATTGCAGGAATTTCCGTACCCGAAAATACGCGGGTTTTGATTGGTGAAGTAGAAGAGATTTCCGAAGCCGAACCCTTTGCTTACGAGAAACTCTCAGCTATCTTAGCCATGTATCGGGCGACGGATTTTCACGATTCTGTCCATAAAGCCCATGACTTAGTACAATTTGGCGGACGGGGACATACTGCCGTACTCTATACATCTCCGGCGAATACCCAGAATATCCACGAATTTGAAGGGCAAATGCAAACGGCGCGGGTGCTGATTAATACCCCCTCCTCTCAAGGGGCGATCGGTGACCTGTATAACTTCCGCCTCGACCCCTCCCTCACTCTCGGTTGCGGCACCTGGGGAGGCAACTCCATCAGCGAAAACGTCGGTCCTCACCATCTCCTCAACATCAAAACCATCTCGGAACGCCGGGAAAATATGCTGTGGTTCCGGATTCCGCCCAAAGTGTACTTTAAATATGGTTCTCTCCCGATCGCACTGCGCGAACTCGCCGGAAAACAACGCGCCTTCATCGTCACCGATAAACCGTTGTATGACATGGGCCTCACAAAGTCCGTGGAAGATGTCCTCGAAGAAATCGGACTCAAATATGACGTTTTCTTCGACGTCGAACCCGACCCTTCTCTCACTACGGTGAACAAGGGACTGGCGCGGATGAACTCCTTCAAACCGGATGTGATTATCGCCCTCGGGGGAGGTTCCCCGATGGATGCGGCAAAAGTCATGTGGTTAATGTATGAACATCCGGAAATCGAATTTGAAGGACTTGCCACCCGGTTTATGGACATCCGCAAACGGGTGTATGAACTCCCCCCCTTGGGTGTCAAAGCCATCATGGTTGCCATTCCCACCACCTCGGGAACAGGTTCAGAAGTCACCCCCTTTGCCGTCGTCACCGACGATCGCACAGGTATTAAGTATCCCCTGGCAGATTACGCCCTCACTCCGAACATGGCGATCGTCGATCCGGAATTGGTGCTGAATATGCCCAAAAAACTCACCGCCTACGGTGGCATTGACGCCCTCACCCATGCCTTAGAGGCTTATGTTTCCGTGTGTGCGTCCGAGTTTACCAACGGATTAGCCTTAGAAGCAATTCGCCTGCTGTTTAAATATCTGCCTTCCGCCTACAAAAACGGCGCAAAAGACCCGAAAGCGCGGGAAAAAGTGCATTATGCCGCCACGATCGCCGGGATGGCATTTGCTAACGCCTTCCTGGGGGTCTGTCACTCAATGGCACATAAACTGGGTTCAACCTTCCATGTCCCCCACGGATTAGCCAACGCCTTGATGATTTCTCACGTCATCCGGTATAATGCCACGGACACGCCATTTAAGCAAGCAATCTTCCCGCAATACAAATATCCCAATGCCAAATGGCGGTATGCACGGATTGCCGACTATCTCGGACTCGGAGGCAATACGGAAGAGGAGAAAATCGAAAAATTGGTCGAGGCGATCGAAAACCTCAAGAAAGAGTTAGACATTCCGCTGACCCTGAAAGAAGCCCTATCTGGCGATGACAAAGCCTTCTATGAAGAAGTGGAAGAAATGGCGGATCAGGCATTTGATGACCAATGTACAGGTGCAAATCCCCGCTATCCCCTGATTCGCGACCTCAAGGAGTTATATGTCCTCGCCTACCGGGGTTGCCGCATTGATTCCGCTTTGTATCATCAAGAATCTCAGGAAGAGGTATTACAAGGCAATGGTGCTGACGCTGTAACGTCTATCATCCAGCCGCTGATGGTGGAAAGTAACTCGTAATGCCCATCTACTAATCTACAAGAAAAAAGCCCGCCTGTGTGGGCTTTTTTTGTATGAAACAAGCGGTTAATAGCATCATTTTTCCACAGTAACATTCTGCATCATCTACATTTTTAACTCAAAAGTGAGGAGACGATCGCTAGGTCTTGAAATTACTCTAAATTAATAGGCGTTAGTCAAGGTAATTCCATCCCTAAAACTAATC
This sequence comes from Laspinema sp. D2d, assembly GCF_025370755.1. Taxonomy (GTDB): domain Bacteria; phylum Cyanobacteriota; class Cyanobacteriia; order Cyanobacteriales; family Laspinemataceae; genus Laspinema. Next base: position 5,228 of record NZ_JAMXFC010000022.1, read on the forward strand.
TAATTTAGCTAGGATATTTTGATATAATTCCTCTCTACCCTTAGATAGATATTTGGTGAATTATTATTTTCACTTAAAGCAGAACATAAGTGATTTTTTATTGATAACCCTTAAATATCAGCTAAAAAAATGCAGAGAGACTAACTTTGAGGGCGGAATTAATCCCTCAAGGCTCCCCAGATTTTTATATTTAAGTAAGAATTCTCGAATCTAAGTTACCTAAATCCCTCTATAAAAAAGGGCATTTTCCATCCCCCAATTTTTTGGGTGGGACTCCCCCAAAAATTTTTACTTTTATCAGTCAATCCTTTATCTAGCAATAATTTTAGAGCTTTTGGGGTGAGGAGAGTTTGACCGATCGCCTCCTTCATCCGGGCGATCGCCATCCCTTGAATCCCCCACAGAGAACTATTTATGATAGAGAAGAGGCCCTGTAATCCTAGGAATTTTGATAAATTTTTTGCCGGAGTGGTCAAATCGAAAACCATCGTGTAACATTACTTCATATCTCGATATTTCGATTGTTCACATATTAAGGAAAAGCCTGATGAAGTCTAAATTTTGGAACGGTTTCAACAAAAAAGTTGCTCTCTTTTTGGGTGTTGCAGGGACAAGTTTACTGATGGGATTGCCGGTGGTGGCAGGGGTTGACACCACTGCCGAGACGATGACGGATTCTAACGAGGCGATCGCTGAATCTGTGACGGAAACCCCCGAGAGCAACATGGCAATGAGTCCACAGACAATTTCTGAAATTGCCGCCAGTAGTGACTCCTTCAAAACTCTCACCAAAGCTTTAGAAGCTGCCGGTTTAACGGATACCCTCTCTGGTGAAGGTCCCTTCACTGTTTTTGCCCCCACTGATGAGGCGTTTGCAGCTTTACCCGAAGGCACTTTAGAGCAGTTATTACAGCCAGAAAACCGCGATATTCTGGTTCAAGTTTTAACCTATCATGTGGTAGAGGGTTCAGTCATGTCTAAGGATTTGACTACCACAGAAGTTCCCAGCATTGAAGGGCGTTCCATCAATGTCACAGTCGCTGAGGATAACGTTATGGTCAATAGTGCGAACGTGGTTCAAGCCGACATCGAAGCCAGTAACGGCGTGATTCATGTCATTGACCAAGTAATCCTACCTCCTCAAATGTAAAATCAGTTACCCTTGCGGTAGCCCTAATTGCCTAAATCATCCCCCAACAGATTGAGTCGGTTTGGTGGGGAGTTTAGTTCTGAGGTGATAGAACTAAACTCCCTTTTTGAGATGAAAGGGAAGCGTTTATTTTGATAAGTTTTCCCAATCTTTCCGCACAAGGGCATACAGATTCATATCATGAAAGCTGCCTTTAATAAACATTTGTTGGCGGAGGATTCCCTCGAATTTCATGCCAACTTTTTCCATAACCCTTGCGGAGGGTCGATTAGCCAGTTTACATCGCCCCTGAATTCGGTTTAAGTCAGTTTTTTGAAAGCCAAAGGCGAGTAAAGCTTGTACGGCTTCGGTCATATATCCTTGTCCCCAATATCGTTGGGATAAGGCATACCCTATTTCTGCATGATAATGAGGTAGAACCCAATTGACCAAACCACAAGTGCCGATTAATTTTATATCGGCTTTATGGACAATACCCCAATCAAAACATTCATGGTTTTGATATTTTTTAAGGATAGAATTTAAAAAAATATGGCTGTCTTCTAGGGATTGATGCGGATGCCAGGTTGTGTATTTTGCGACTTCAGGATCTGAGGCATACTCAAACAGATCCGGTGCATCCTCTAAGCTCATTTTTCTGAGAATGAGGCGATCGCTTTCTAGGGTTGGCAAGTCAGGATATAGGGATAGAGTCATAAGTATAATTTTTTAATACGGTTCTTACGGTATGACGTGAGTGCGGACTGCCCTCCCTCTATCCTAGTCTAATGGGGATTGACATATTCTAAGCTTTTGAGGACTTTAATTTGTTCCTCTAACTCTAAAAAAAGTTGATATTCTCCCGCCCATTCTAAATATTCTAAATCTCCCCCTTCCATATCTTCTGCCCTCAGTCTATTTTTTAACTGATTGGAGGGTTGATTATATTTATCTTCAAAATAATCCAGTCTTTTTTTAGTAAATTTTAAACTTTTTTTCAGGCGGTCTAGTTCTGAGGCGATCGCTCTTTTTATCAATTCGGTTACTCGGTCCGGATTATCAGTTTTGAGAATAATTTCTGCCACATTCTTACCTCTTCATGATCTCTTATCCCAGTATAAACCAATCCATCCTCACTGAGGCGACTGCTGTTGTCTAGGGTCTCGGAAAGCAGCGATCGCTACGGCCCTCAACTTAGACTACCATTCCTGGGACTCTACCAGTACAATAAAATTGATCCCTTACCGTTAAATGGTTTCCGATGAAGCTGAGTCTTTGCACGATTGTCAAAAACGAAGAAGCGACCCTTCCCAAATGTCTTACCAGCGTCAAGGATTTGGTAGATGAAATGGTGGTTCTTGATACCGGATCCACTGATCGCACGGTAGAAATTGCTCAGGAGTTTGGGGCGAAGGTTCATCACTTCGACTGGTGCAATGATTTTGCGGCGGCGCGAAATGAATCCCTCAAATATGCTCATGGGGACTGGATTCTCGTCTTAGATGCGGATGAAGTGTTGACCCCCGAAGTTGTCCCCCAAATCAAAGAATTAATCAACGGAGGGGGAAACTCTCAACCGAAACCCTATCTTTTAATGAACTTAATTCGCCAAGAAGTTGGGGCGCAACAATCGCCTTATTCTTTGGTTTCACGCTTGTTTAGAAATCAACCAGGAATCCAGTTTGAACGACCCTATCATGCCATGATTGATGATAGTGTCCAACGGATGTTACAGCAGCAATCCAATCAATGGCAAGTGGGGTCATTGATGGCAGTAGCTATTTTACATGAAGGGTATCAAGCTGAAGCGATCGCCTCCCGGGATAAGTTGACCCGGGCTAGAGAATCAATGGAATCCTATCTCGCCGCCCATCCGAATGACGCCTATACTTGCAGCAAACTCGGGGCATTATATGTGCAGATGGGAGAAATTAAACAGGGGATGCAGTTATTAAAACTGGGTTTAGCCGTGAGTACGCGCTTAGAATCCTTGGTGTTGTATGAACTGCATTATCATTTGGGAATTGCTTATACACGCAAGCAGAAACTGAGTAAAGCGAAAGCGGAGTATGAAAAAGCGATTGCTTTACCCATTTTAGAACCCATCAAATTGGGGGCGTATAATAACTTGGGGAATCTCCTCCTGGAAACCGGAAATCTGACCGGGGCGATCGCCACCTATCAAAGAGTGTTACAAATTGACCCCTCCCTGAGTTCCGCCTATTTTAACCTAGGAATTGCCTTGAAAGAGAAAAAGCAAATTCCCCTGGCGATCGCCGCCTATCAAAAAGCCATTCAACTCAATCCTAACTATGCCGAAGCGTACCAAAATCTGGGGGTTGCCTTACTCAAAGGCGGCAATATTTTAGACGGATTAGAAGCATTTCGCCGCGCAGTTTCCCTCTATGAAAAACGGAAATCCCCTGCGGGTCCAGCATTGCGCCAAAGTTTAAAAGATATGGGATTTAAAATCTGAGGACACCCCAAAATCTACCGAAAAGTATTGCCCAGCGGGTCTTTAGGTTCACCTGTGGACTTGATGATTATCGATGAGGCCATACAATAAAAAGAATCAATAACGTGAGTTTCAACAGCGAGGAAAACAGATGGTACCTGGAATGTTACCCGGAGATTTAGCCTGTGGTTGCCTAAGTACACTGATTCCAGAAGAACCCGCCCCGGGAGCCACACCGGGGCCTACAGAACCGGGACTTCCCCCAGGTGAGGTATTCAACCCCGAGGACTTTCTGGACCTCCGGGATGACCCTGATCGCCCCGATGATTTTAGGCTGAGTGCAGGACAACTCGCTGAACGTCCCGGGGGAGTTAGAGCTTTAGCAGGGAATGATACGGTCATCGGTGCCACATCCAATGAACTGGTCAACGGCAATTTGGGCAACGATCTATTATTTGGCCGAGGGGGTAATGACATCTTACGCGGGGGACAGGATAATGATGGCGTTTATGGAGAAGAAGGGGATGATATTCTCAATGGCAATCGCGGAAATGATTTAGTTTCTGGAAGTCAAGGAAACGATCTCGTACGCGGGGGTCAAGACAATGATTTGCTGATAGGTGGGGAAGGAAATGATACCCTCATTGGTGATTTTGGAGTTGATCGCATGGTGGGGGGAAGTGGTACGGATTTATTTGTGCTTCGCATTGATGCCGCCTCGACTAATCCCGAAGAAGCGGATATTATTTTAGATTTTAATAACGATCAAATTGGACTCACGGGAGGCGTAACAACTAATGATTTGATATTTCAACCGCTTACTCTGAATTTAGAAAGCGAACTCGCCATTTTGCAAACCTATACGACCGATGATGTTTTAGTGTTAAGTGGATTATCCACCGGCCAACTGAACGCGAATGAGAATGGAGAGATTAATGGGACATTAATTCAACAGGAGTCTACAGGGCGAGTGTTAGCGTTGGTGTTGAATGCGACCGATACCGAACTGAGAAGGGCGATTACCCCAGTGCCGCCAGAGACTTTAGCCCTGGGGTAGTTTTTCCTGGCGATCGCCCTCTTTCAGTTATTCGGGGGGCAATTCTAAGGGAATTTGCCCTAACAATCCCTTGCGAAAATCATTAAGAATTTGCCTTGCCGCCCGTTCCAAATCTCCTTCATATCGGGATTCGGCAAAATTATGCAGATAATCTTCCCCCGTAATGGGGAGAGGGTCAATTTTATAGCGCGATCGCAACGCCTCCCTAGGCACCAGTCCGGTCCCTATTTCCTCAATCTCTTTCACCATGTCCACAAATGCCGACGCCACCCGTTGATTGTCATAAGCAGCTTCGCCAATATCGTCACAAATAGCTAACTTTAAGGCAGCATCTTGGTCCTCTAACCGACTGGGAATCACCCCCGGCGCATCTAACAGTTCCAGTTCATCAGAAATCCGCACCCAACGCAGTTGGCGGGTCACCCCTGCACGTCGGGCACTTTCCACCACCCGACGACCCAATAATCGATTAATTAACGCAGATTTGCCCACATTGGGAAACCCAATCACCACCGCCCGAACCGCGCGAGGGCGCATCCCGCGATCGAGACGACGTTGATTCAGGGCAATCCCCGCCTCCTTCGCCGCCTTGAAAATCGCCTTCACCCCCGTTCCATCTTGAGCATTGGTAAAGTAAGGCGTTTCTCCCTGGCGTTGAAACCACAGATGCCAGCGATCGCGCAGAGGGGGCAAAATCGTATCCACCCGATTAATAATCAAAACTCGGCTTTTACTCCCCACCCACTGCGGCACCTGGGGATGATGGGTAGACAAAGGAATCCGCGCATCCCGGACCTCCAGCACCACATCCACCAGTTTCAATTGTTCCGCCAGTTGTTTTTCCGCCTTAGAAATATGGCCGGGATACCATTGAATGTCAGGAGTTGTCATTGTTCAATACTTGGTAAATGCAGGATGGGAGATGGGGAGGATTGGGAGGTTGGGGAAGATGGGGGGGATGGGGAGGATGGGGAGGATGGGGGAGATGGGGAGGATGGGGAGGATTGGGAGGATGGGGGGGATGGGGAGGATTGGAGAAATTTTGCTTCCCTATCTCCCCTATCTCCCCCATCTCCCCGACCTCCCCCATCTCCCCTATCTCCCCCATCTCCCCCATCTCCCCGACCTCCCCTATCTCCCCCATCCCCTACGGGACAATCAACACGGGACAAGGGGCGAGATTAATGACTCGATTGGTGACGCTATCGGCGAGACCCTCTTCCGTCAAACCGATGCCGCGACAGCCCATAATCACGAGATCTGCATTGACTTCATCAGCGACATCGCAAATGATAAAGGCGGGTTTTCCTTCGCGTTCGATGGTTTCCGCTTCGATGCCTAGCTTAGAAAACATCGACTGAGCATTTTTGAGTAATTCTGCGATCGCCTCTGGGGTCATCACCCGTTCAGGAGGTGGGGGTTCCTCTCCTTCCACCGGAACCTCATTCACAGAGAGCAAAATTAAGCGCGAGTTGAAGGTTTTGACCATTTGGGCCACCGTATCTGCCGCTTCACGGGATTCGCGACTTTCATCGATCGGAAAAAGAACAGTTTTAAACATAGCAGCCGTGTTTAGGACGCACTCAACGATAAAATGTTTACGGCAAACCTTCCAGACAGAGAGAGACTCATCTATCTTGACCCCATCAATGAGGTCAGTTTTGGGGTATGCCTCGGCGCAGGAGTTAAATCCCACGCGCTATAAGCCGATTTTCTAGAAAACAGACCAAAAAACGCAATTAGGAGGGATCTTCATGCCCAAGAAAACTGTAGCAAATTTGTCAGCCTCAGACCTATCCGGTAAACGGGTGTTAGTCCGTGCCGACTTTAATGTACCCCTCGACGATGCTGGTAACATCACCGATGATACCCGGATTCGGGCCGCATTGCCGACGATTCAAGATTTAACGGGTAAAGGGGCCAAGGTAATTTTGTCCAGCCACTTCGGACGCCCCAAGGGTCAGGTGAATGAAAAAATGCGCCTCACCCCGGTTGCCAAGCGCCTCTCGGAATTACTGGGTCAAGAAGTCATCAAATGTGATGACTGTATCGGCGATGAGGTGGCAAGCAAGGTCCAAGGCATGGAAAACGGCCAAGTTGCCTTACTGGAAAATGTCCGCTTCTATGCTGAAGAAGAGAAAAATGACCCAGAATTTGCCAAAAAGCTGGCTTCTGTGGCTGATTTGTATGTGAATGATGCCTTTGGGACCGCCCACCGCGCCCATGCTTCCACCGAAGGGGTGACTCATTACCTAAGTCCTTCCGTTGCTGGGTCTTTGATGGAGAAAGAACTGCAATACCTGAAAGGGGCGATCGAAGAACCTCAGCGTCCTTTGGCGGCAATTATTGGCGGTTCTAAAGTTTCTAGCAAAATTGGCGTCATTGAAACTCTGTTAGAAAAGTGTGACAAACTCCTCCTCGGTGGTGGGATGATTTTCACCTTCTTAAAAGCGCGCGGAATCAGCGTGGGGAATTCCTTGGTGGAAGATGACAAGCTAGAGTTAGCCAAGTCCTTGGAAGCGAAGGCAAAAGAACGCGGCGTAGCGATGTTATTGCCCACCGATGTGGTGATTGCGGACAAATTTGGTGCGGATGCCAATACGCAAATTGTCAGTGTAGAAAACATCCCTGATGGTTGGATGGGATTGGATATTGGTCCTGATTCCGTGAAAACCTTCCAAGACGCTCTTGCCGATTGCAAGACGGTGATTTGGAATGGACCGATGGGTGTGTTTGAAATCGACAAATTCGCCAAAGGAACCGAGGCGATCGCCCATACTTTATCCGAACTGACCCCCAAAGGTACCACCACAATTATCGGCGGTGGCGACTCCGTGGCAGCCGTTGAGAAAGTCGGATTAGCCGATAAAATGAGCCACATTTCCACCGGCGGCGGTGCCAGCTTAGAATTACTCGAAGGCAAAGAACTCCCCGGAGTTGCTGCCTTAGATGAAGCCTAAGCATTGGGATAGTTAGACCGGGTTTAATACCCAGTCCTAGGGTGTAATGCTGCCTGAACAGAGGATAACTCGTTCAGGAGTTGAGTAGGGGTAATTTGATAAATTGCCCCTACTTTAACCCGGGGTTTTAAACCCGACTCATTTTACTGAATTAATCCGATATCCCGCGCCATCTTATCATTTATGACGACAACAGAAGTCGGAGATAATGTCCAAATTTTTGTCGTAGGCTTGAGCGCTTTTTTCAGTGCATCCTGGAGTGGGGGTAGCCATGAATCCTGATGTCCTTTGATAACTAATATCAATCTAAAATCAGTTTTTTCCAAGGAAAGAGACTGAAAGAGAACAGGTAATTCGTCATAGGTAGAAGCATGGCGTTTGAGGCAAGTTGCAATACATAAATTCAATGCATTGGTGAGTTTTTCACAAATTTCTTGGATAAATTCATCAAAGTTAGGTTGAGTTTCAGGACGTGGAGAGCTAGATTTGGCCTCAACAATCCAGACCAGCGATCGGGTTGAATCACGCAGCAGCAGAAACTCTGCCATTTTCACATCAGATTGAATGGCTTGATAGGTTTGACTGTGCTCAATATAAAAGCAATGTCCTTCGGGATAAGGTCCAAAAATCATCCCCGACTCAATAATAGGGTCTAAAGTCATTCCAGTGCCAGCCTTACCTCTTCTTGATACAACCGAATTGATTCATCAATAATCGGATTATCGGGTAAACCTTCTTTTAAATTACCAGTATTCCACTTTTTTTCAGAGGCAGAAAAGATAGAAATGGAAATATCATAGTTTTTTTGAGCAATTAAAAACAACTTTTTAATAACAAAATAAGAGTGACTTGCCATAAAAAATTGGATCCCTTTTTCGGCTAACATCACCACAATGTCAAGAAATTTGGAAATTGCCGTGGGATGTAAAGCCCCTTCTATTTCGTCAATGAAGATAATAGAATCAGTATCCAAATAACGATTTTCCAGTAAAGTATCGATAATAGAAATTTTTTTAATTCCTTCGGAGGTTACGCCAATTGAAAACTTTTGGTTACCTTTTTTGAACTGCCAATTTTGTGATGATTTATCATATTCAATGTGGCCGCTTATAATATCTTTTAAGCTTTTCCTTGACTGATAAAATTCAGCATAATCCCCCCCCCTGGTTTTAGCTTGTCGCAGAGCCCGTGCTAAATCGAGATAGGTATCATCAAAGCCAAAAGTTTTATTTTGCTCGCGGGATTGTAAAATCAAAGGTTGAAGAGAAAAAATTTCTTTAGGCGGCAAAAAAATCGAGTTACTTTCGCGGGGAGACACCTGATTTATTAGGTAATTAATGGTTCGAGTCGTATCTTTACCAAATTCATAGGAAAATGAATTTCCCTTAAAAGTTAGCTGTAAAGACAGGGGTCCATCGGCTCCTTTTTGAACTAAATCGCCTATTTTGTCTACCTCAAAAGTCCAATATAGTTTTTCCGATAAAATTGCCGAAGCACTACGGGGCTCGTTACCTCGTTTATAGTCTTCTATCGTTCGCATGGCGGTGTACAGTGCTTTCAGGAAAATAGTTTTTCCTGTGCCATTCCCTCCAATAATGATGTTTATATGGCTGGCCCTGGGACAGGCGAACTGCTGAATGGGTCCAAAGTTCTTGAGTTCAAAGCTATTTATCATCGATTTTGTTCCTTAAAATTGCATTAGATACATCCAATTATTGTAATCTTAAGGGATAGCTTTGCTTCCCTCTTAAGAATTTCTACTCTTTCCATTATACCCTGATCAGAATTGTGGGGGAATCCTCATAGTAGCTTTTGCACAAATCGTTGAACTAGGGGATGCCCGCCTAAATTTGAAGGAATCAATCAAGCCATCCTGTAAATTGCCGCAATTGCTCCTTTAATTCTAGCCAAAAGCAATCAAAATGGATGCCGATCGCCCTAATCCCAAACTCCAATCATTCTAAATTGCGCTATAATAATCTTTTGTCATTTTTACGGGTTAACGACGACTCCCATACAGTTTAGAGAAATAGGGTTTGGATTGATTCATTTATCAAAACTTGGCAGTCGCCTCTCACATAATGGGACGTTTGATGAGTAAAGTTTTATTACATCAACCTTGACCATCCCCCATTCTCAAGCGTTTACTGGAGTCGGGTTAACCCCCAAAATTCCCCAAGGGAAACCCTCTGGAATCGGTGAGTGCAACCTGGCGCTGTACCGTTTTCAACAGTCAATCATCCCACTAACCCTATCCATTCAGTAAAGTCATGAAAATAGCTCGAAATATTACAGAACTCGTCGGTCGTACACCTTTAGTCGATTTAAACCGCATTCCCCAAGCCGAAGGTTGTGTGGCTAGAATTGTGGTGAAATTAGAAGGAATGAACCCCGCCTCTTCCGTGAAGGATCGCATCGGCGTCAATATGATTAATGTCGCGGAAGAGGAGGGGAAAATTATTCCCGGAAAAACCATATTAGTTGAACCAACCTCGGGAAATACTGGAATTGCCCTAGCAATGGCTGCTGCTGCAAAGGGTTACCAACTGATTCTAACGATGCCAGAAACCATGAGTCAAGAGCGCCGATTGATGTTAAGCGCTTATGGGGCTAAGGTAGAATTGACTCCGGGGAATATGGGCATGAAAGGGGCGATCGGTCGCGCTCAAGAAATTGTGGACAGTACCCCGGATGCCTATATGTTGCAACAGTTTAGCAACCCCGCCAACCCGCAGATTCATCGGGAGACGACAGCGGAAGAAATTTGGGAAGATACGGATGGGGAAGTAGATTTTTTGATTGCTGGGGTTGGAACGGGTGGGACTTTAACCGGAGTGGCAGAAGTGCTTAAGGCGCGCAAACCTAGTTTTAAGGCGATCGCCGTTGAACCCACCAGCAGTCCCATTCTCTCCGGCGGATCTGCCGGTCCTCATAAAATCCAAGGCATTGGAGCGGGATTCATTCCTGATGTTTTGAAGGTAGAACTCATTGATGAAGTAATTATCGTTAGCGATGAGGAATCAATGGCTTACGGTCGTCGGTTGGCCCGGGAAGAAGGGCTCCTCTCGGGTATTTCTGCCGGTGCTGCCTTATGCGCTGCTATCCGCATCGGCCAACGGCCAGAAAATCAAGGGAAACTGATTGTCATGATTCAGCCAAGTTTTGGGGAACGTTACCTGAGCACTCCCCTCTTCCAGGATCCTGAACTCCAAGAGGCAGCGGCGATTAGTTAATCTCTGTTCATTGATTTTTTTCCTCCACTCGACACGGTGACCCAGAAATCTGATTTCTGTGGTACAGTGTCGAGTTCGCCTTGGGGCCTTCCATGCAGACACCAGGGACCGGAAAACCCCCTAGCGGCGATCGCCCCCGCATCATTATCCACCCCATTGTAAAGAATTGTGAAAACCCCTAGACTCTCCCCTTAAGCGGAGGGTTTATCCTGGGTTTAACAGGAAAAAATTAAGCCCTGGAGAAGTCAAAATGAACGCAAGTTTATTTACCAAAACCGTCCTAGGAACCGCCGCCGCAGGTTTGACCCTTTTAGTCGTCAGTGCAAGTCCTTTATTCGCACAAAGACCCACAGGACAGGTCCCCCCCATGACTCTTGAACAGATGCAGCAACAACACGAAGAAATGAGGGCGCAAATGGAGGAAATGAGGGGGCAAATGCAAGAAATGCAAGAAATGAAAGAACGCTGCAAAGCCAAAATGAATGGTGGCATGATGGGCAGTGGAGAAGATACCCCCAACCCTGAAGAGCATCAAAACCATCAAAACCCTACCCCGCAGTAACTAAAAGAAGCGATCGCCCTCTAAGGAAAAGGTGAATCCTTCGAGTTCATCCCTTAGTCAATCCCCTGGATGAATCCAAGTATTAAAAGATTTTGTTGATAGAGAGGCGAGCGATCGCCTCTTTCTGTTTTTCCGCACCCTTAGCCTCTGCTTTTCAAACGGATCTCAAGCGTCTCAACATTACAACTTTTGCATAGGATGCTTCAAATAAATCAGTTATTAATATCATCCCTAGGGCGATCAGGAGTCCCACATCTTACCATTAAGAAAAGGAAATCACCCGAGGGGAAATGTTTTCTGGAACGGCTTAATCGTGAATACTACCATCAGGCATTTGCGTACCTGTCAAGAGGGCTTTATTTAGGTCCGAAATATCCAGCATTGCTCCACGCAGTCTCGCTTGACTAAAATCTGTATTCGTCAAGTTTGTTCCGGATAAAATCGCTCCACCTAGATTGGCATTGATTAAGCGTGCATTACTTAAGTTGGCTCCCCCTAGATTGGCTCCAGCTAGGTTAGCTCCAGTTAAGTTACTCTTAATAAGAATGGCGTTATATAGTTGAGCATTCCGAAGGTTTGCTCCGCTGAGATCTATACCCGTTAAATTAGACCAGTTCAAATCTGCTTCACTGAGAATGGCTTTACTCAGATTGCTATGACTTAGATTGGCTTCATTGAGAATAATTTTATGCCACTGAGCTCCGGGTAGCTGGATTTCGCTTAGGTTTGCCTGAGATAGTTGTCCGGGTAGGATTGCTTCAGATAGATTAGCTTGGCCGAAGTTAACTTGGTATAAACTGGCATCAGATAGGATTGCTCCACTCAGATTGGCTTGATAAAGATCTATATGATTTAATGTTGCCCTGGTTAAGTTGGCTCCGCTCAAATCGGCGTAACTTAAGCTAGAGCCGGTTAAGTTGGATCCAGTTAGATCGGCTCCGGTTAGGTTGACTCCTTCTAACACTAATCCCGTTAGATTGACGTCTTGGAGATTAATCCGGCTAAAATCTCTTTCACCGGCATCATATCGGCTGAGAAGTTCATCAATATCCATTATCTCGATGCTTTCCTTGAAGGCAATTACATTCCTTCTAATTTTATCAAAAGATGTTTCTCATGCAGCCTTTAATAGAAGGAGGAGAAGATTTCACCCAATCAACTCGATTAATCGGGTGGAGGCAGCGACCGTGGGGGCTTTTCCAGGCTTTGATGCAGTTTTTAGTGCCAGGATCCGCGATTGAGAGAGTACGCGGCGATCGCTCCTGCTCTGGAGTGGGTTACTATTGAGAGCATACGGATGCAGTTTTTCTTCTAACATTACCGCTTACACTACAATATCTATCGAACTGACCCTGTTACAATCTTCCTACCTTTTCCCCCTAATTCTCCATGACAGACACCGTTCTTGATGTTCGCAATCTGCAAGTCCAATTTTTCACCGAAGGAAGACCCATTAAAGCGGTTGACCAAATTTCCTTTACCGTCCAACGCGGGCAAACTGTGGGGATCGTTGGGGAGTCGGGTTCTGGGAAATCCGTCACCTCTCTGGCGGTGATGGGATTAGTGCCGACTCCGGGACGAATTTCCGGGGGCGAAATTTGGTTTCGCGGAACTCAGGACGAAGAACCCATCGATTTATTGACCTTGCCTCCCCACGCAAAGCAGCAGTATCGCGGGGGCAAAATTTCGATGATTTTTCAGGAACCTATGAGTTCTTTGAACCCGGTTTATAATATCGGATTTCAGCTCACTGAAGCGATTTTGCTGCATCATCAGGTATCAGAATCGGAGGCCAGAAGACGGGCGATCGCTGCTTTACAAGAGGTGAAATTACTACCCAGTGATGCAGAGTTGCGCGAACAGGTGCAGCTTCCCCAAACGGCAACGGAACGGGAAATCATGCAACAGGTGAATCAGCAAAAGTTGGCGATTTTGAAGCGCTATCCTCATGAACTCTCTGGGGGTCAAATTCAGCGGGTCATGATTGCAATGGCGATTTCCTGTGACCCGACTCTGCTGATTGCGGATGAACCCACAACGGCCCTGGATGTGACAGTCCAGGCGAGAATCTTAGAATTAATGCGGGATTTGCGCGATCGCCGGGGAATGTCCATGATGTTTATTACCCATGACCTTGGGGTAATTGCGGAAATCGCCGATCGCGTCGCGGTGATGTACCAAGGTAAAATTGTCGAACAGGGTTCGGTTCTCCAAATTTTTTCTAATCCTCAACATCCTTATACAAAAGGTTTATTAGCTTGTCGTCCCCGTCCCGATCGCCGGTTAATTTATCTGCCGACAGTCTCGGATTTTATGGAAGTGGTCACCAACGCCAGCGGAGATCGCGAGATTCGGGAAAAACATAGCGAAACTGACGACTCCCTGGATGGGGTAATAAATAGCCAAGAAGTGAGTGAGGCGGACATCCACCGCCGGTTGACAACCTTACAGCAAAAGTCTCCCTTATTAGAAGTTCGTAACCTAGAAGTCGCTTTTCCCGTGCGCGGTATCTTTGGAGAAACCCAACGGTATGTAATGGCTGTAAATGGGGTTTCTTTTGAAGTATATCCGGGAGAAACTCTGGGATTAGTAGGAGAATCGGGTTGTGGTAAAACCACTCTGGCTCGCACTTTATTAAGATTAATTGAACCCACTGCGGGAAAAGTGTTATTTGAAGGGCAAGATGTGGGCAAACTGGAAGGGAGAAGCTTACGACAAGTGCGCCGAGAAATGCAAATTGTCTTTCAAAATCCGTTTAGTTCCCTCAATCCCCGAATGAGCATTGGGAACTTGGTGATGGAACCGTTGAAAATACATCGAGTGGGTGAGAGTTCACGGCAGCGCAGAGAGCGATCGGCCTATTTATTAGAACGAGTGGGATTAAATGCGGAATTGATGAATCGCTATCCCCATGAGTTTTCCGGAGGTCAAAGACAACGGATTTGTATCGCTAGAGCATTGGCGCTAAATCCTAAATTTATTATTTGCGATGAGTCGGTTTCCGCCTTAGATGTATCCGTCCAAGCGCAGGTGCTGAATTTGCTAAAAGAATTACAGGATGAGTTTAAACTCACCTATATTTTTATTTCTCATGATTTGAGTGTGGTCAAGTTTATGAGCGATCGCATTCTCGTCATGAATAAAGGCAAAGTAGAAGAGGTAGGTCCCGCAGAAAGCATTTACAGCAACCCTCAAAAAGACTACACGCGATCGCTCATCGCCTCTATCCCCACTGGCACCCTTGATCGCATCGAAGAACAACAAGCACAGCGGCAGGTGTCGGCGTAGTTTGGGGGAGATGGGGTGGATGGGGGAGATGGGGGAGATGGGGTGGATGGGGGAGATGGGGTGGATGGGGTTCAAGGTTTTGAGTGCTATTGGGACCTTGAACCCGGGAAAACATCCTTCATTCTTACTGCCGGAGGGCGGTTTTTAGGGACATCCAGGCGAACTGGGGTAATGCTAACATCCGTCGCCAACGCCAGGGTTCTTGATAGAGACGGTACGCCCATTCCATCTGGAGGCGTTGTAACCAGACGGGTGCTCGTTCTTTTTGACCCGACCAAATGTCGAAACTGCCGCCAACACCCACCCAAATTGCTTCGGGACATAAATAGCGATTTTCTCGAATCCAAAACTCTTGTCGGGGAACGCCTAATCCAACTAAAATCAATCGGGGTTGCAGTTGTTGGAGTCGCGCTTTGAACGCCGGTTCATCCTCTGGCGACAGGTATCCATCTTGGGTCCCGGCGATCGTCAATCCTGGTAACTCCGTTTGCCATCGCTTCGCCGCTATCTCAGCAATTCCCGGTTTCCCCCCAAAGAAAAAGGTAGAACACTCTTCCCCCAAATCCCCCGCTAACTGCACCAAGGACTCCGCTAGTTCAATACCAGGACAGCGTTGGATTTTTCGACCCCGGACGACAAAATAAAACACCACTCCCGCACCATCGGGAATCACCAAATCCGCCTGATGAATCACCTCAGCGAGGGCCGGAGTCTCTAGCGCTTGCATTGCCATTTCCGCATTCAGCGTCACCACATGAGTACCCTGGCGTTGCTGCAAACGTGACTGTAACCAGTCTCGATAGTGAGTGGTAATATGAATCGGCAGTCCTAATACAGAAAATTTTTGCAACACCTGTAACATAACCCTTTTATTTTTAGACCCTTACTTCCAGCTTGCTAACGCCTCAGCCTATTCTTGACTAAATTGGATTTTAATTATATTTTAATTTTATTACCATTAACCTCAGTTTTATAAAAATTACGGATAATAAGGTGCGCTCTTATTTATAAAATTGGCATCAAAGCGCCCGGATATTCTCTAGGCGAGGTAAAAGCCCCGCGCACCAACGAGGATAAACCCCCCACCGAGTCCAATCTTACTGTTTCTTCAACCCCAAGCGACCTCATGAGCCTGACCTCGACCGAACGTCAAACCCGATTAGAGTATTACTATCACCAGATTCAGTCCCTCATTCTCGTGCGCCAAAATCCGATTACAGGACTGTTACCGGCTTCTACGGCTATCAATGCTCATGGTGACTATACTGATGCCTGGGTGCGCGACAATGTTTATAGCATTC
Organism: Laspinema sp. D2d; assembly: GCF_025370755.1. Lineage (GTDB taxonomy): Bacteria > Cyanobacteriota > Cyanobacteriia > Cyanobacteriales > Laspinemataceae > Laspinema. Next base: position 21,213 of record NZ_JAMXFC010000022.1, read on the forward strand.
TTGCCGTCTGGGGGTTGGCCCTCGCTTATCGCAAAATGGATGATTCCCAAGGACGCACTTATGAATTAGAACATAGTGTGGTGAAGTTGATGCGGGGATTGCTGTTCTGTATGATGCGACAAGCAGATAAGGTGGAACAGTTCAAAGAAACTCAATCCCTCCTGGATTGTTTGCACGCCAAGTTCGATACCCACACAGGAGATACCGTCGTCGGAGATAATGAATGGGGACATCTCCAAATTGATGCAACTTCAATCTTTATATTGATGTTAGCTCAAATGACTGTTTCAGGGTTATCCATTATTTATACCGTCGATGAAGTTAATTTTATTCAAAACTTAGTCTATTATATTGGCCGAGCTTATCGCACTCCCGATTACGGAATCTGGGAACGGGGAAATAAAATTAATAAAGGCAACCCCGAATTAAATGCTTCTTCCATTGGCATGGCACTCGCGGCGTTAGAAGCAATTAATGGGGTGAATCTGTTTGGGGTCAAAGGGTCTCAGAGTTCGGTGATTCATGTTCTGGCGGATGAAATTGCCCGCGCAAGGCAGACTCTGGAATCGATTCTACCTCGGGAATCGAGTTCTAAGGAAGTGGATGCGGCGTTGTTGAGTATTATCACATTTCCGGCCTTTGCGATCGAAGATGGTCCTTTATGCGATCGCACCAAACAGAAAGTCATCACTAAATTACAAGGGAAATACGGCTGCAAGCGGTTTTTGCGCGATGGACATCAAACGGTTTTGGAAGATCCCTGGCGCTTGCATTACGAACCTTGGGAACTGAAACAGTTTGAGAATATTGAATGTGAGTGGCCGTTATTTTTCACCTACTTGTTCCTAGATGGGATTTTTAGAGGCGATCGCACCCAAACACAAGACTATAAAGAACGCCTCAACTCCCTCGTTGTCGAATCCTATGGATTGCAACTCCTTCCCGAATTGTATTACGTCCCCGCAGAGAACGTCGAAGCCGAACGGACCCATCCGCAGACCCAACCCCGTCTCCCCAATGAAAATCTCCCCTTAGTTTGGGCACAAAGCCTCTATTTCCTGGGTCTGATGCTCGATGAGGGATTATTAGACCGAGGGGACATCGACCCGTTAGGACGTCGCCGCACCCTCGCTGGACGCCGCAAACCCGTTGTCCAAATCGCCTTGCTTGCGGAAGATGAAGACCTGCAAACCGAACTCGCCTATCACGGCATCGCCACCCAAACCCCAGCAGAAGTCGAACCGATTCAAGTGCGACAAGCACGAGACCTCTCCAGCGTCTATCGACAAATTGGCCGGAACGATAAATTGGGTTTAACCGGACGACCCGTGCGCCGATTGCGGAGTCTCACAACCTCTAATATTTTTCGGATTCGTGGGGAAACGATTGTATTCTTGCCGTCCTTCTTAGATCAACAAGAATTTTATCTCACATTAGATTATCACTTTTTGGTATCAAACATCAAGGGCGAACTAGCCTATATCAATCGCCATTGGTGGCGCTATCCGCAAATTGGGGGTCATGGGGTAGGACGTCCGACAGTCACCTTACTGCTGACTCATGCCATGTTGGAAAGCGATGGCAGTAGTGAGGGATTTCTCCCAGCATTGCTGGAACTGATGAAAGAATTACGGGACGGGGACTGCGAAGGGACGCCGGTGAAATTGGGACGACTGAATCAACTGATGCTCACCGGCAGCATTGAGCGAATTGATTTTCTCCATGAATTTCAGTTTAGTGAGAATCCGGTGAGTAATGCCGCACCCGCTTGTTATTTTTTGGCTTACGATGCCGAGAAAAATTGGCCTTTGAGTCATACCCAAGAGTTCATGCTAGAATGTGAGACCGATCCTGGATTGTTGCTGGACAGTTTGCGGGCCTCCTGTAATCTCTATGAACAAATCGAACTGTTGCATACCCTCTGTCGCTTGCGGGGATTAGAGTTTGAGACAGGACTGGCAGGACCCGGACGCCCGGTGACAGTGGCAGATTTGCTCAATGAAGTCTATTTCAAGGCGGGAACAGGCAAGGCGATCGGGGATTGTGCGATCGCCGGAAATAAACCGAGAAAGACTCCCAAACCCGAGGCGATCGCGGGTTCCGATGAAAACACCGGCGAAAAGCAGATTCATTGGTCCGTCGTCCGTCGTGCAGCAGGGTTATTAAATAAAGTAGATATTGGGTTATCCGATGCCGTGACAGATATCCTAGTCCGGCAAAAGCAGATTACCGTCGGCAAAGCCTATACTGAGGCATCCCTGATTTCTCGTCCGATGTCCTATACAGAAATTGTGGACAAGATTCGACTATTTTGCGGGGAAGACATTCGCGATCGTGTCTTGACTCAAGAGATTTTACTCTATTTGGGGTTATTAATCAAAGCCGAACCGGACTTATTTGATGGATTGCTTACCCTGCGCGTGAGTTACTTAATCTTGCTGATTACCAGTGAACTCGCCAAAGAATTAAACCTTACCCAAGATGAAGCCTATGAACGGGTAATGGAATTAAGTCCCTTTCAGATTAATACCCGGTTGCGAGAAGTTTTGAAAGGATATGCCGGGATGAATAAACTCCTGAAAAAACAAGAATCCATGCACGTCCAACAGCAGGAACAAGAGATTGAATGGGTAGTGCTTCCATCCCCCACTGAAACCGAAGAAATCTCTGGAAATTGGCAGCGACGGCGACAGTTAGACGGTGCTGCCGGACGAGTTCCCAAAGAGTTTTATCCTCGGGTATGGCAAGTCATGCAACATTGCAAAGGGTTGGTGATTGGGGATAAATTAGAACGCCGCAACCGCTTAGATAGCGAGTTAATTTTAGCAGAAATGACCCCTGGGGAGAAAAATTTTGCTCTACGGGTGGAACATTTACTGAATAAAATTCAGGCCCCCGAATACCGACAAGTAAATATTGAAACCTTGATGGAACTCGCAGCAATTTGCGATCGCAACCCCGATTTACAGATTCAGGAATATATCGTTCTGGATGTCTTAATTGGTCATGCCGTGCGATTAGCTTGGATAGAGACTCATCCCGAACGCAGCGACTTTTATGATGAAGATAAAGCCTTGGCATGGCCGTCATTTTACAATACATCTCCCTATGTTTGCGCCAGTTTCGTTGTGAAAGCCTTCCGCTATCTGACCAAATTTGGCAAGGCGATCGCCGTCGGGTAATTCAACTCTGATAAGGGGACCAGAAACTTAGGGCTATTTCATTCTAAAATTTTCCTTAGCACCGTAAGCTTTACAGCCCAAGGGTTTTCGGCCTGATATCCTACTTTTTACCGAAAAAGTAGGATATCAATCTGGGTCCCCGGCCAGAAAAAGCTTATGAACAACCCAAAAATGAATTTGGCCAGCGTGAGAATGAAACAGCCCTCCCCTTAGCAAGGGGGAGTTATAATCCTGCGAAAAGTATGGTAAAGAGGGATTGTAATCCGAACTCCGGTTTTCAAAGGGATTGATTTAATTTTTTACCTCTAATTGTTGCTGCAATTCCTCCCGGAGGCGATATAAGACGGTGTTGGGTTCGACTTGGGATAAAATATCCTGAATGACAGTATTTGCACCCAATGGTCCCCAGGTGCAGCCTTGTTCTAAGTAGACTTGTGCTGCTTGTCCGACTTTGTAGGTTCCAAATCCGGCTACAGATGCTTGGGCGATCGCAGCGCCGACATACCCAGTCATCCCCCCGACATCTCCCGATGCACCGATAATCGCTGCGGCACTCTTGCCAAATCCCATAAACAGTCCATTCGCCAATTCACTCAGCAGTACCCCGCCACTGCTAAATAGGATTTGCTGCCATAGCTTACCCGCTTCATATCCTGTCATCGGTAATCCATACAGCCGCGCCAATGCCCGAATTAACAGCAAGTCGGCGATCGCACCTCCCAAGACATCAAACAGCGCTAACGGATTCAGCGCCACCGCTGCTGCCTTATATTGAGCAAATCGCCAAATTAACGACTCTGCCTGTTCCTGTCGCGCTTTTATACTTGCCTTCGCTAACTCTTCTTGAGCATCTTTCGCTTGCACCAAGGCATTAATCGCCAATAGCGATCGCCCTTGTTCCTGCACCACCTGCAAAATCTTGTCCTTTAATTCCTCAATTTGCGGCGGTGGGGTTTCCAACTCGTAAGACACCCGACCATCGGGCCATTCAATTCTCACTTGCAACGGGGCCGGGTCTGCCGCTACCATAACAATATCTTCCTGATGCGGCAGGCGATCGCCTGGAGTTTGATCCACCTCCACCCAATCATCCTCACTCTCTACCGCTGCCTGTTTCCGCTTCTGTTTGGCTGAGGCAAAATATTGTAACTGTCGATAAATCGCCTGCCGGTCCTGTTCCGGATACAAATCTATCTTATTAAATACTAAAATCAACGGCTTCTGAGTCCGGCGCAACTCACAGAGTGCCTCATATTCCGTCCGGGTAATATCCCCGGATACCACAAATAAAATCAAATCCGCAGCGCGAGCAATATTCCGCGCCATCTCCGATCGCACTTGACCCTCCACCTCATCCAATCCGGGGGTATCAATCAACTCCACCGCCAGATTCCCCCCGACATCCCATTGTACCGATCGCGGCCATTGGGTCACCCCGTGAATGGGTCCTGTTGTCAAGATTTTCTGACCCATCAAGGTATTCAACACCGTGGATTTACCCCGACTGACTAACCCAAAAGCGGCAATCCGAATCATTCCGCCATCGAGTCGTTCGAGGGTAGCTGACAGATTGTCAAGTTGTGCCTGCATCGCTGCAAGCTGCTTGACATCCATCGCCTGCTGTCGCGATCGCCGCTGTTGCGAATAGAAAGACTGCGCCTGCCGAATGCTGGCGCGGGCTCGGTTCATATACTGGACATCCTGCCGGTTTGAACCATTCAAATCGGCAGTAGATGGGGTGGGGTTGGGGGTTTTAGGTGCTTGGCTCAAGGTTCGGAATCGCTACACTCTCTGCTATTCTATTCTCCTGCAAAGCCTTCACTTGTGCAGTGAGGCTTTCCGACTTTTTCGATTCGGGTACGAATCTTGTCACCGTCTGCTTGACAAATCCTTGCAAAAATGCCATCCGCTGATTTTGCTGGAACACCGCTTTTAAAGTCTGATTCAGTTGTTCCAAATTAATCCCGGACTCCGCACTCACGTCTTGCGCTTGGAAGTATTCAATCAGACTCAAACCCGCTAACCGAGTTAAATAGGCGGCGCTAATTCCTTGGACTACTCCCCCAGCAACGTAGGTGACGGCGTTGCTTTTGAGGATGGCGGAAATGGTTTGGGTAGAGAGTTCTACCACTCCCAGTTTCACCAGTTGTTCCCCCATTGCAGCCGCGATCGCCTTTTCTCGGTCAAAGGAAAAGGGATGCTGATAAATCTCCCCTAATTCCACAATTAATTGGGTCGTAACCGCACCTGTGGCTAACAAATCTAACGCTGCTACTGGATTCGCAAAGGTTGCCGCAGCGGAAATATACTGATATTTCTCAATGACTGGCATGGCGCGATCGCGACGCAGTTGGTTTAATATCTGTTGTGCTTCCGCTTTTAAAGCCACTGCCTGCCGGTAACTTTGGGCGATTACAAACTGTTGGCTTTCTTGTGTCACCATTTGCTGTAATCGCGTCATCAAAGCAGTGGCCTCGGGTTCCGGTTGTTCCATTGTCTCAACCATTGTCCCATCACTTTGATGTTGCCGCACTTTCACCGGATTGGGTGCGACGGAAATTGCTACTACATTTTCAGGATTTAATGTCAATCCCAGGCGATCAATTGCACGCTGCAAGATTCCTGCCTGTTGTTCCGGTAACGTCTGGTCTTTTTTATTCCACGCCACCAAAACCGGGACCGCTGCTATCGTCAATTGTTGGATGGCTTGAAATTCTGAGTCAGTTAAATCACCACTGGTCAAAAATACCACCAAATCCGCCGCAACTGCCTGTTTCCATGCCGCAGTTGCTTGTAACGGTAACCCTTCATCCGCATCCCGCGCCGTAAATAAGGCGGGAATTTCTGCAAAGGTCAAGGTTTTATCGGTTTGGGACTGCCAGTTAGACTGTAACCATTGCATGACTTTGGTTTTGCCGGTACTTTTACCTCCGGCGATCGCCAGATGCAGTGCCTTCCGAGTTGCATCCGGTGAGAGTTGCATCAGGCGAGTTCTTAAGTCAGCAATGATTTTGGCATCCCCTGCCTCTGCTTCGATTTTGGCGATCGCCAGTTCCGCTTGAGTTTTGGCTTTTTCCAGCATCTCTGGGGTTACCGATTCAGCGGCGATCGGTTTGATGGTTGCCGGTTCCCGCTTTTTGAATAACCAAAAACCGGCACCGATCGCGATCGCGCCGAGTACCCCAAATTCCCCCGCTTCTCCCCAGGAATGATGCAAACTTTCCATCATCCACAGTCCAAAGGATAAGCCCAAACCGCCAATTAAAATAGGTCGTTGCAGTTTAACCGCCATAAAATTATCCCACTTTTTTTATAGATGTTGATTCGTGGGGCAACCGGGGGCAAACAGTTTCCGATACGCGATCGCCCTTCTTTTCTATTTCCATTTTAACGGCTACGGTTACAGTTCCACCTCTACTATTCCAGTGCGGATTTTACGATAACGATGCCAGTAAAAGGGTTCCAAAACAAAACCCTGTAATCTTTTACGATTACAGGGTTTTGTTTTAGTAATGGCGGGAGGCGGATTTGAACCACCGACCTTCGGGTTATGCGTACCATCTACAACTTTCGTTGCCTGGGATTTTTCCAGTTTGTGGTCTGGACTCTCCCTTCACCCTCAGCGTTACCTGTTAGGGTGCCTCCCATCGAGTCTCTACACCTTCTCTTGTTCAGAGCTTGGCTCGGGATTACCGCGCTACCGGCTTCCCCGAATTTGAGAGGCGATCGCATACCAGTTTCCTTAGTATGCAGCCCATCGCAATGCTAACTCTCAAGCGTGTAGTTAACTTGCGTATTGAGCCCGACGAGCTACCAGACTGCTCTATCCCGCGTCACTGAAGTTACTATAACCTGAACTTAAGTGTTTTGACAACCCCTAAAGTAAAACTTTTTTAAATCCTTTGCTACCAGAGGGTTTCCAGCCTTTATCGCCCTCAGCGATTTGCACCCCTACCCTAATTTAAGAAAAAAAGTAAAAAAATACATGAATAGTTGTTCATGTGTTAAGATGAATTCAGAATTAATGGAGGAAGTCGAGCAATGACGACCGTAACTCAAATGAAATGCGCCTGTGAATCCTGTCTGTGCGTGGTTCCGACGGATAAAGCCGTCATGAAAGATGGCAAGCCCTACTGTTCTGATGCCTGTGCCAATGGTCATGTAGATGGAACAGGTTGTGGACACTCGGGTTGTGACTGTCACTCTTAATCTTAATCATCAGCAAAAATGCCCTCATTCCTGTAGTCAAGGAGAATGAGGGCATTTTTTTGGAAGCAAGGGCTGATAAACCCAATCCGGCGGTAACAGTCTTTTTTTTAGAGTAGTCCGCGCAGGCGGACTTTGTTCGTATAGCCGCACCCTTGAAGGTTTAGGGAATTAAGTAGAGGGGAGATTTGGCGAGGGGCGAGTTGGGGCTGGGGGCTCCCTGCCGGGGATAAAATTAGGCAAGGGTGAACCCACGCGATCGCGAGTATCAATGCAAACCGACATCGCCTGAGACGTCACTAAGTCAATTTGATTTTGTAACCCTACTACGCACTCAGAAAACTCCGCCGGTAACAAACTGCGGCGACAGAAATCGAGAATTAAAGGGGCTTCTCCTTCCGTCGATCCATCGCTAATTTCCACCACACAGGTTGCCAACTCCAGAGGGCGACGCACCTGCTGACAACGAGTCAAGGCATCTTCGGCCAAAATATCCGTGCGACTATTGATCTCAACTACACACTCAGAAAGTTCTTCGGGACGGAGGGCCGATGCACAAGCTAGGGCCACGGTTTCCGGCGAGAGTTGGCGATCGAGTAACTCAGCCGCACAGCGATTGTAATCATTATTTCGAGCCGATGCCGGTGCCGGGTTTAACGGGATGAGGCCCACCGTTAGAGCCACCAGGGAAAGCCCCAACAGTCCACCTTTGCGCCACCGTTGCGCCGGAGAGTCGGGATGAGTGGGGGCGCTGGTCCCCAGGCGACTGCGAATTTTCCGAATCATCATCATTTAAAGACTCCTCATGACAAAAAACAGGACTTTTGAGCCTAAACCGATGTTTCTGAGCACAAAGTCATCTAAAGTTAGACTTGAAACTGAACCTAGTAAAGATCTATACTAGAGAGTCTGGGAAAACTGTGTAACAACTGACGAGGAAAAGGAATGTCACGATATCGAGGCCCGAGACTGAGAATAGTACGCCGTTTAGGAGAACTGCCCGGATTATCGCGCAAGACTCCTAAGCGGGCCTATCCCCCAGGACAGCACGGGCAAGCCCGCAAAAAACGCTCAGAATATGCAGTCCGCTTAGAAGAAAAGCAAAAACTGCGCTTTAACTATGGTCTGAGCGAAAAGCAACTGCTGCGCTATGTCCGTCGCGCCCGTCGCGTCACGGGTTCTACGGGTCAAGTGCTGCTACAACTGCTGGAGATGCGTCTGGATAATACCATTTTCCGTATGGGAATGGCACCCACGATTCCAGCAGCACGGCAATTGGTCAATCACGGTCACCTCACCGTCAATGGTCGGGTTGTGGATATTCCCAGCTACAATTGCCGTCCCGGAGACATCATTGCCATCCGCGATCGGGAAAAATCTCGCCAGATGGTCCAAGCTAACTTGCAATCTCCTGGATTAGCTAATATGCCGAGCCATTTAGAGTTTGACAAGAACAAACTAGAAGGCAAGGTCAATGGAGTTATTGAGCGGGAATGGATCGCGCTACAAATTAATGAGCTCCTGGTGGTTGAATACTATTCTCGACAAGCCTAACGTTTCAAGTCTCGCTGCTTCTTACCGCGCAGCCTAATTAGAGATTTTTCAAAGCCCCCAAACCCGTCAGCAAGGGGGCTTTTAGTTTGGGGATGGGGAGGATGGGGGAGATGGGGAGGATGGGGGAGATGGGGGAGATAGGGAGGATGGGGGAGATGGGGAGGAGAGGGGAGATTGGGAGGACTGCCATCAAGATGGATTGGATCTTCCTGACTTGATTCTGCCGACTCACCAGAACATACTCGCCCCCATCTCCCCCATCTCCCCCATCCTCCCTATCTCCCCCATCTCCCCTATCTCCCCCATCTCCCAACCTCATCCTCCAATTTGAGACATGGTACGACTGTAGCTGCCGGTTTCTGTGCCGGAGTCTCGCTGTTTGTAGTTGATTTCCGGTTTCAGTTCGAGTAAATGGGCGACTTGTTGTCTGATTTCCGTAAGGGGAATACCGTTGCGCAGGGCGGTTTTGAGATTAATTTGGCCGGTTTCGTTGAGGAGACAGGGACGTAACCAACCTTCGGCACTTAAGCGCATTCGGTTACACCGATCGCAGAAGCATTCCGACATCTGAGAAATAAATCCGATAGTGCCTTTAGCATGGGGAATTTGAAATACATCGGCAGGACCATTTCCGGTGACTTGTCCGGTGGTTAATCCCCAGCGATCGCGAATTCGTTGGCGCAGTTCTTCTGAAGGAATCCAACCGCGATCCCCAAATAATTCCCCATTCCCGATCGGCATGAATTCGATAAAGCGAACGTGCCAATTTCGAGCAATGGTTAATTCAGCTAAATCTAAAACTTCGCGATCGTTGACCCCAGGAATCACGACAACATTTAATTTTAAAGGGTTAAATCCAACCCTATAAGCTTCCTGAATCCCGTCCCAAACTTGTTGCCAGCGGCTAGTTCCGCGAGTTCCGGCTAGGAAATCAAAGGTTTGGGCTTCCAGAGAGTCGAGGCTAATATTAATCCGGCGCAGTCCGGCATCATAGAGGGTTTGAGCTTTTTGGGCTAGGAAAAACCCATTGGTAGTAAGGGCTAAATCCTGAGTTTGGGGTAAAGAGGCGATCGCCTGGACAATTTCTACTACATCTGGACGGATAAGGGGTTCTCCTCCCGTTAACCGAAATCGCGTAAATCCCACGGGGATAAAAACTTCTTTGAGTAACGTTAACAGTTCATCCCGAGTGAGTAAATCTTGTTGCCGGATATAGTCAAGTTCTGCCCCTTCTGGCATACAGTATTGGCAGCGAAAATTACAGCGGTCAATTAAACTAATCCTCAGATAATCCACTCGATTTCGCGGTGGCGGGACTTCAATTGTCTGAGTGGTATTTTTTACCGGGTTGGTTTCCACAAGATTGCCCATTTGACCCCTAGATGCTTTCATCGGATATCTTGCTTATTCTAACGAAAACCCTTTCAGACTCTCGTTTAGGTGTGGGGTTCTATCTATCAAAATTTTGATGAGTTGCTCTCAAAAATTTTGATAAGTGGCAGTGAGGAGGGGCGAATCACAGGGAGATTTGCCGCAGGTTGACCCTGATGTTTAGGGATTAATGGCTTGCTGAGACCAGGTGCGATCGCCATTGAATTGATAAAGCCAGCGATTTTGAGGTTCTCCTCGCAATTCTAACCAATCTACGGTGATGGGATCGAGTAAAAGTAAACAAAATTGGGCCAGGGGTTGACTGGTATCCGGAACCGGAGGACAGAAATCATCGCGATCGCCACAGGGTGCAGCGGGTTCGGGCCAAGAAAACTGGCGTCGGGTAGTGTCGGAGAGTTGCTGCCATTCCCGGCAACGCGCTTGTTGCAAGGCGGGGTCAGGAGTATGAGGGTCTACTAAGATCAGGTGACCCTGGAGGCGGAACTGTTCCCGGGTCATGGGGAAGTACCAGCAGACTTCGCCATGAGGATGGGCGGGGATTTGTTGGGCTTTTTGGCTGCGGGCATCGGTGACGATTTTGAGTTGGTTGGTTTCCTCTAAAAAGCCGCGAAAGACGACAGTTCGATTAGCGGGAGTGCCATCGGGGCGGATTGTGGCGAGTTGGAAGTAGCGAGACTCGGGGCGGCTACGGTTGCGATGAAGGGCATGAGATAGGGGCGATCGCCACGGTGCAAGAGACATGATTCAAGGAGATGGCGCTTAGAGGGGCTTTTTTATTCTATCTCGATAGCAAAGGCGATCGCCCTTTCAACCTGAGATGATTCTCCCCGATTATGAATTAAATCTGTAGAAATCACCCCAGTGACTGGGATTCACTTAGACTACAAATAACAATAAGTTCCTGGCTTTCTGGTCGTTTTCCCCGGCAGGAAAGGTGAGTGGAGCGGAAAAAATCAGGGAACCATTCACTTTATTAATGCAAAATTTCGGCAGGATGGAGGGGAGTCGCTTTCTTCGCCTATCGGGAGGGAAAAAAGCTTTTCCTTCGTGACATTTATCCCCGGATTTCACCGGCTTGATTGGGATTAAATCGATTGCAAAAAATTTGTAAACCCGATAGCTCATACTCAAGCCAATCGCTGATCCTTCAAAATCAGGAGTCCCAATCCAATCATTCCCAGGAATTGTGGGTATGACTTTTGCCTTCCCTTCTGTTTCCCCGATGAGTTTGCTCAACATTATTCTTGACAAAAGTTTACGTTTTTTAAAAAATCAAATATTGCCAAAACTCCATTTTTGAGGTAAGGGTCTAATTCTTTAGAATAGGTTAAAAATAGTTGTTTTTTTGTGTCATTTGTTGCCGAAATTACAACGAGATATAGGATAGATTCTGTGAGAGAAGTTAAAAACTTTCTCTCTGTTTCAGTTAGCATTGGCCCTTCAGATGTCTCATTCAGATACAGTCGGTGCCGTGGTTCAACCCAATGATTTCAATACTGCAATCGGAAACCTAGCCGATTCAAGGTGTGTAAGGCTAGAACCGTTCTCTCAAAGGTTCTCGTTCCCGAGGAGAGATGATGGCGCTTCCCATTTCCCCATTGAAAGAGCCCAATCAGTTCAATGGATATTTTGCTGGATTGCTGCCAACGGTTCAGACCCAAAAAGTGCCGCATTGCCCAAGGGAAGAACGGTATTCAGGAGACTGTCTGAATGTGGACTGCAGCCAGATTCTCCCCCGTTCAGAGGCAACCTGAACGGACCCTCAGTTTCCTCAACCTCTTGCACCGGCAGCCCAGCCCGACCCAATCGGGTGAGTCCACAGGTTCCCGGACTGACTTCTTCCCAGAAGCCAAAGGCAGGAAAACTCGCTTAATTGTGCAATCTACACCGACTCTAGCCCAATCCTGCCTCCCGATTTCTCTATCCCAAACCCATAGCGTGAGACGACGACCCATGCAAAACCTAGAAGGCAGCATTTGCGGGATTCTTGGCTTGTGCCAAGACATCAGCAAACGGGAATCCAGCAAAGAACTCATGAACCCAAGCCGCGCCTCTGTTTTACAACAACTGACCCTCGGTGTTGCACAAGCTGAGGATTTTGACACCGCATTAAGCTTGGCCCTGCGCCGGGTCTGCGAAATCGCCGGATGGGATTATGGAGAAGCTTGGGCCTTCAATTCTGAAGGTGGATACCTACAATGTAGCCCCGCATGGTACGCGGGAAGAATCAATGCCCTTGGGCGACCCTTTCCAGAGATTAAAAAATTCCGCCAACAAAGCGAAAGCCTCACGTTTTTCCCCGGAATCGGTTTACCCGGAAGGGTCTGGGTTCAACAACAGCCGGAATGGGCCAAAGATGTATCAGAACTGCCCCAGGCCATTTTTCATCGGGCGAAACTCGCCCGCAAACTGGGCATTAAAGCGGCCCTGGGGGTGCCGATTCTCGCCAATGACGAAATTCTCACGGTCCTTGTGTTCTTTATGGTGGAGTCCCACCCAGAAGATCGCGGGATCGTTGAATTAGTCTCGGAAATTCTCAGAGGACTAGGATCCGCGCTGTTCCAGAAACGCTCAGAAGAAGCCTTACGAAAAGCAGAACAAAAATATCGGAATATTTTTGAGCGTTCCATTGAAGGAATGTTTCAAAGTAACCCGTCTGGGGAATACCTCCTGGTCAACTCGACGTTAGCCCATATTTATGGCTACGAATCCCCAGCAGAAGTGATTAATTCGATTCGGGATATCCAACATCAACTTTATGTGGATCCTTTGCGACGGACTGAACTCCATTACTTGTTACAAGAAAAAGATGCGGTGTGGGACTTCCAATCCCAGTGCTATCGCAAAGATGGCAGCATCATTTGGATTTCTGAAAATGCGCGGACGATCCGGGATGCCAATGGCAAAATCATTGCTTATGAAGGCACCGTAAAAGATATTACCGATCGCAAACAAGCAGAAGAACGGTTTGCGGCTTTGGTGCAGAACTCCTCAGACACGATCGCCATTTTGTCCGCAGAGGGCCGGATTTTATATGGATCTCCCTCCCTCGATCGCATTTTAGGATATCAACCCGATAGCTTACTCGGTCACTGCCTCCTGGATTATGTCCATCCCGAAGATGTGGCAATGGTTCGAGAGGTACTCATGCCTAGACCCAAAGCAGCTACAGGAACGCGATCGCTACACTCCTGCAAATTTAACAACCCGCACCCCTCGAAAATCATGGCAGATTTTTCTCCCGTCACCTTGAACAGTCGTCCGGACTTCTCCTTAAAACCCATTGAGTATCGGTTTCGCCATGCCGATGGAACTTGGGTTTACTTAGAATCTGTAACCAATAATCGCCTGGATGATCCCAGTATCCAAGGAATTGTCGTCAATTCGCGGGATATCACCCAACGCAAAGAAGCGGAAGAACAACTTCATCAGCGACTCGCGATCGAAGCGGCATTATCTCAGATTTCCCGGTTGTTCGTCTCCACTAGAGAACCCAACTTTAATAAAATCCTCGCCCGAGTTGGCATTGCTGCTGGGGTTGAACGGGCTTATATTTTTGAATTTGACGATCGCCTGAGTGAATTTAGCAATACTTATGAATGGTGTTCCACTGCGGCGATCGCCCAAATCCCGAACCGCCAAAACCTGCAATCTGCTGATTTCCCCTGGTTGATGGACCAACTCACGGTTTTAGAAATCGTAGATGTCTGTAATGTTGAATGGCTACCGAAAGCCGCCCATGCCGAAAAAGCCTTCTTCCTCTCTCAAAATATCCAATCTCTGCTGATTGTCCCCCTGATTTCCCAGGAAGAACGATTAGTCGGATTTCTAGGATTTGACGATCGCCAAGTCCAACCCCATTGGTCCGCCAGCCATGCTCAACTCCTGCGGGTCATTGCTCAAATGCTCTCCAGTTATTATCAACGCAAGCAAACTGAAGAAGCCCTGCGGCAGGCGGAACGCAAATATCGCAGCATTTTTGAAAATGCGGTAGAGGGGATTTTTCAAACGACTCCCAGTGGTCAATATCTCACCGCTAATCCCATGTTAGCCTCCATCTACGGATATGATTCCCCAGAAGAATTAATCGAAGTCTTGACCGATATTGAGCATCAACTCTATGTGCATCCCCAGCGTCGGTCCGAGTTTCGCCGCTTGTTACAGGAACAAGAGACCGTTTGGGGCTTTGAATCCCAGGTTTATCGACGAGATCGCCGCATCATCTGGATTTCTGAATGTGCGCGGACCATTCGCGATAGCAACGGTGAAATCATCGGTTATGAGGGCACCGTAGTCGATATCACCCAGCGCAAACAAGCTGAGGCAGAACTGCACCAACGGGACAACTTATTGCTGGGGGTCGCCCAAGCGATGAATCATTTGCTGATCAATACCAACACCGCTCAAGCGGCATTAGATGCCCTTGCTACCCTAGGACAGGCGGCAGGGGTCGATCGCGTTTATATTTGTGAGTTATCTAATCCCGCCACAGCCTATAACTTCGGCAGTCCGTCCGAATCTCACCCGACCCTTTCCTCTTGTTTCGACTGTGCCTCGCGGGAACATTGTCCCATGTGGATTCGGTTTGAGTGGACCCGAACTCCCCAGGTGGGTTTGAAAAAAGGAGCTTGTTCCGTCGTCCACTTGCGCTCCAGCCTTTTGGATACATTGTTAGTCGGTGAAACCGTGAGTTTGCTGGCCCAGAACTTGAATCAAACCGAGCAAAAATTGTTTGCCGAAGAGGGCACGCGATCGAGTTTGATGGTGCCGATCCTGGTGAATAATGAATTTTGGGGATACATTGGGTTTGATGACATTCAGATTGATCGACCCTGGTCCAAAAGCGAAGTCTCGATTTTAAGTGCGATCGCCGCTAGTATAGGCGGGGCATTGCAGCGTCATCACCAAGAGGAAATGATTCGCCATCAAGCCTATCATGACCGTCTCACTGGGTTACCCAATCGGCAATTATTGGATGAACGGCTGCCGATGGCGATCGAAATTGCCAAACAGGAACAAGAGCAACTGGCCGTGATGTTTCTGGACCTCGATCGATTTAAAATCATTAACGATACCCTGGGTCATGCTGTCGGCGATGAACTCCTCCAAACCGCTGCCTTACGCCTGCGAAGTTGTCTGCGTGATAGTGATATCATTGTCCGCTGGGGCGGGGATGAATTTATCCTATTATTAGAAGGAATTACCAGTACAGAAGATGCCGCGCAGATTGCCCAAAGGCTGCTGGAATGTCTACGTCCGGCTTTTGAAATTGAAGGCAATCAACTCTATATTACAGGTAGTATTGGGATGGCGCTTTATCCCCAGGATGGAAGCGACCCCGAAACCTTAATTAAAAATGCTGATACAGCCCTTTATCGGGTCAAAGAACAGGGCCGAAATAACTACCAGATTTACTCTCCCGCCATGACTTCTGAAGCTTCCGAGTTACTGGTTCTGGACAATTCACTCCATGAAGCTTTAAAACGAGAAGAGTTTTTTTTGGAATTCCAACCCCAGGTAAATTTCAAAACTGGCGCAGTTGTCGGGATGGAAGCCTTAGTAAGGTGGCAACACCCTCACTTGGGATTAGTTCCTCCCCATACCTTTATTCCGATCGCCGAAGACAATTGTGAGATTATCAAATTAGGCTGGTGGGTATTGCAACGGGCGATCGTCCAAAATAAAGCATGGCAGGATAGCGGATTACCTCCGATTCGGATGATGGTGAATCTCTCCACTCGGGAATTCCACCATCCTGATTTAGTCGAAATCGTCTCCCAAATGCTCGCAGAGGCGAAGCTAGACCCCCATTGGTTAGGATTAGAAATCACCGAAACCACCGCTATGCATGATCCGAACTTAACCGATAGCATCTTACGGCAGTTTCGCACAATGGGAATTTCCACGGCGATCGATGATTTTGGGATTGGATATGGTTCTCTAAATTATCTGAAAAAATTTTGCTTCCAAACTCTAAAAATTGACAAGTCTTTTGTCTGGGATATCGCCCTTAATGCCAAAGAAGCGGCGATCGTCTCAGCGATTATTACCCTAGGACAAAAGCTGAATATGAGTGTAGTTGCGGAAGGAGTCGAAACGACAGTTCAGCGAGATTGTTTAATGAATCTCAACTGCTATGAAATGCAGGGATACTTGTTTAGTCCTCCCCTAGGTGCGGAAGATGCTACCCAACTGCTGGAACAATCCCACGGACTGCTATAAAAGACCAACGAGGGCGATCGCTTTGAGCTTACATTGGGATTCTCTAAATCCCCCTGTAGGAGCAATTAATACAGTTGCCCTCCTGCTTCAAAGTCTCAATACTGTGTCCTACCCCGGGAACATCAATGGTATCCTAAGCATTAAGCGATCGCCACTTAACTTGCACCCCAAAAATTGCGATCGCTCGTTACGTTATTAGCGCATTGCCTATTATGCGTAACGCTCTTGTTGTTTAAAATAGTGATAAAGATTCGCCACTGTCAAATCGGGTACTTCTTGCCAATTTGAGGGTGCTAAAGCCGGATATCCCGTAGCATTGGCGCGCTGGAACACATAAGATTCATGATGTTGACGCAATTCCGGTTTCACAATAAAGCGAAGTTGATCCCGCAGGGAATCATAATGAGATTTTTGCTTTAATGTTTCATAGAGGGACAATTCCACAGGCGGTTCAGCCGGATTATTGATATTTTCTGTCGCGGCTGAACTCTCCTCAGCGGGTAATTCTAGGCTGGCTAATTCTTGGAGTTCCGAGGGCGATAGACTTTTCATCCAATCCACTTGGTTTTGCCAAGATTCTAATAAGGGTAAATCTTGGGTATGAATCCGCATGACTTCCGGAAACAGAAAATCGAGTTCATTGTCACATTCGCAGCGATCGATAATTTGGAGAGAACTGTCTCGGATTTTTTTGCGTAAATCAGATAGGCGAGCACTCACCACTTGATGCTCCTCTCGGATCTGGTAAATTGTAGTAATTGTTTGGTCAATCACCCAACTACATTCCATCCGGCGCAGTTGTCCCGCCGCCGAAGTCTGTTGGTATAAAGCCGGATTGTTATAATTTGCTAGAGCATCATATAACGTATTTTCCACCCCAAAAAGAGCTTCTCTTCTTGAATTGGAGTCTTCTAACTTTAAGGCATATTCTAGCCTTTTGATTCCTTCGATAAATTTTCCATAAGACACGGATAAAATCGTCTGATGATGTTTAAATTCAATATCTTCAGACATTCGGTCAATGCGTTGAAGAATTTCTTGACTCTGGTCATGCAATGCGCGTTTTATGTCAATAAAACCGTCTTTGACTTCTAACCGGAGTTGCTTAATATCTTCCCGCAACTTCAAAGTTTGCCAAATGTTAAACGCTGACAATCCTACTCCGGCTACCGTACCCACTCCAATCAAAGCTGTACTCGCTTGCAATAGGGCTACAGTGTTTAGCACATCATTAAGCATACTGTAGGTTTTCTGAAAACCGAGATGGGTTTGAGCCATTTGCATCCCAGTTAATCCTATTTGTAGGGGTGCGAATGATAAAAATGGCTGCGCTGTCACCCCAACGGCATGAGCAACAAATTGACCCGTTGCCGTGTCTCGTGCCATCCCAAGTGCAACCCCTGCACCATTCTTGACGACTTCATAGGCTCCAGAGGCGATCGCTGCCTGAACGCTGGGAGGAAAGACGAATATCATAATTTTTACCAAATTGGGGTAGATTTAGTGATCATTGTTTTATTATAATCGTTATGAGTAATAAGGAAAAGCTCTGATATGAATGAATACTTGGCGACCTTTCATGCTACTAACGAGGCTATCGATCAGATTGGGAGCGATCAGTCACGTTCGTTAGAGATCAAGAACTCAGCAAAACAGCTATCTGAATCGCTACAGCCCTGTTTTGAGGAGTTACGGCAATCGGCAGCGAGACTCCAAGGCTTGACCCAAGTTTGTGTCACGGATTTGGAAGGTGCTAATGATGTTTGGTTGAGCAAACCCTGGATTAGTCAAGCACCTAGACCGGAAATTTGGGAACAAGTGGGCGAACTCAGTGGATGCAATTTCAGAATTCGTCACTTAGGTGAGCAATCCAGACTTGAAGTTGTTACAAAAATTCACGAAATTTGGAGTAAAAAGGCGACTCAACTCCGTAATAAATGGTTTTTTGATGACAAAAAGAAGGAATTCAAAAAATCAATTAATGTCTTTGAAAAAGATAGTTTGCTTAAGGAGCTGCGTTTGGACCTAGAAGGCTTGAACGCAAATTTTATAGAAATTACCCAAGCGGGGTTAAAGCTAATTTTTCAACAAGTGGAATCCATTACGGCTGATACTCTAAATGATTGTATCACTCGCCTAGACCAACGCAGTAAAGAAAAATGGCAAGCGCAGATTAACTCAACGGAGAGCAAGGTTGAACAGAAGTTCAGCGAACCCACGAAAGATTTACCAAATGGTCTTCGCGATTTTACCGAGATTTATAATGAAGAGTTAAATAATTTCGGCAACCAAAATAGGCTTGGCATGAATTTGGACGGGTTAGAAAAATTTTGCGAAAAGTTTTTTCCCGTTTTGGAAGAAATGATTAAAGCCGTGTTTAGCGATCGCATCCAAGTCGCGCTTGAGGCGATCGAAGAACGTATGGCCTTCTATAACGAATTGCTCGAAAAGCAGGAACGATACCAGCAGGAAACCCCGGAACAACGGGAGGCGGAAAAGGCATGGATCAATGAACAACGCCAGAAAATCCAGGAGGTCCGACAGGGTATAGAAGCAATTCTGGCTTAGAGAATTGCCTGGTAAATGCGATATAAGATTTAGATAATTCTTTGCGGAGTGGGAGCATCTTGCTCCCACTCCGCACTTCCTATCCCAATGATTTAGACGCCCTACAATTGCCGCAAAAAGCGTAAATCACTGCTATAAACTCGGCGAATATCATCAATTTGATACAACACCATCGCGAACCGTTCCACCCCAAATCCAGCGGCAAATCCTGTATAAACCTCCGGATCATAACCCACCGCTTTTAACACATTTGGGTCAACGGTGCCGCATCCTAACACTTCCAACCATTTCCCTTTCCACTGCACATCCACCTCAGCAGAAGGTTCCGTAAACGGGAAATAACTGGGACGGAAGCGCAAGGGTAAATCTTCCCCAAACATTTGGCGGACAAACTCTTTCAACGTCCCTTTGAGGTCCGTGAAGGTAATTCCCTTATCTATAGCCAAAATTTCAATCTGATGGAACACTGCCGCATGAGTGGCATCCACCGTATCCCGGCGATACACCCGCCCAGGGGCCACAATCCGCACCGGAGGCTCATGGTTTTCCATGTAGCGAATCTGCACCGGCGAGGTATGAGTCCGCAGCAGGTTCCCATCGGGGAGATAGAACGTATCCTGCATATCCCGCGCCGGATGGTCTTGAGGCGTATTCAGGGCCTCGAAATTATAATAGTCCGTTTCCATTTCCGGTCCCGTGGCGACGGTGTACCCCATCCCCACAAAAATATCGATCGCCCGGTCAATCACCGCATTCAAAGGGTGAATCCGACCCTGGGGACGATAGACTCCCGGCATCGTCACATCCAGCGTTTCTGCCGCGAGTTGCTGTTGAATTTGGGCTTTGAGTAAATCCTGATTCCGCCCTTCCAGTTGGCCTTGCAGCGCTTCCTTGACCTCATTGGCAAGAGAACCAATTCGGGGTCGGTCTGCGGCATCTAGTTTTCCCATGCCTCGCAAGATTTGAGAAAGCTGCCCTTTTTTGCCCAGATAGTTGACTCGCAGTTGTTCGAGTTCATCCAGGGTATTCACCGAGGCGACTGCCCCCACTGCGTCCTGACGCAGGTTTTCTAGTTGGTTCTCTAAATCACTAAGCTGAGTAGTCATGCTGCAACGAGTGTTAATCCATAGTTCCCGCCATGACGAGTTTAGCGCAAAGGGTTACCCCGAATCAGCCGAGAGCAGCAGTACCGGAGGATGTCCTCACTTCCGGTCCCCTCCCCTTGGCAAGGGGAGGGTTAGGGTGAGGTCCCTCTTAGGCGATCGCGCGTCACGAAGAAAAAGGTTTCCCAACTTCCATACAGGCGCGATCGCCTCCTTATGAGTGCTTGAGGTGGCGATCGCCAGGTCAGAAGAACCCCACCCTAGCCCTCCCCTTGCTAAGGGGAGGGGACCGGAGGTGTAGCGATCGCCTGCAAGAGGACCCCACCCTAACCCTCCCCTTGCCAAGGGGAGGGGACCGGAGGTGGAGCGATCGCCATATCACGGAAACCCCACCCTAGCCCTCCCCAAGACACAGGCGAGGGGACCGGAGGGAGGTGCAGTTGGGGCCAGGGCTGAAATCAAGCTGATGGACTGCACCCTGAACCGTTCCCAATTGCACTTCGTGGGATCTGGCACAATGAAAGATGTCCACTTGCGTTCAATGAACTGATGACCATCGTCCTATCCTTTGCAGACATTGCCCGGTATCGGTCTGAATTAGCCAATTATCCTGATGCACTCGTTGCCTTAGATGCGATCGAGGATTGTGAGGGCGATATAGAGGATGCGGCGATCGGGCTGGCGATTCAGGCCGGACAAGAACCGGATACCTCGGAACGGTGGTTAGAGGGGGTTGCCAAACGATGCCGCGCTTTTCTGTGTGAAGCTGAGAACAGCGCCGCGTTAGAGGCGGGTAACCTCAATCAAATCATGGAATCCCTGACCCAATCTCGTCTCTGTCCGCCCATCTTAGCAACCCCTGTGATTATTTTCGTGTTGGAAACGGGGGTAGAAACCTTTTGTGAACCCCTGAATTATAAACTCTCATCGGAGTAGAAAAATAGGAGTTTTCTTGGGGAATATTTTATCAGAATTGAATCGATTTTTTCTAGGATTGAATTGTTCAAAACTGATTCGGGGACTGGCCCAATTCACCCCGAAACTTCCCATCCTACCCATTGATCTTGAAATTGAGGCAAGATGATACAGATAGGTTGTTGTTGGTTTTCTTTTCCGGAATGAAACTTTTAATTAGTAATGACGATGGCATTTATGCCCCTGGGGTTTATGCTTTGGCCCAGGCTCTTCAGGGTGCGAACCATGAGGTGACGGTAGTTTGTCCCGATCGCGAACGTTCTGCTACAGGACATGGATTAACCATGCACCATCCCATCCGCGCTGAGGTGGTGGAATCGGTGTTTGACCCCCGAATCAAAGCCTGGGCTTGTTCAGGGACCCCGGCAGATTGCGTGAAATTGGCGCTGTGGGCTTTATTAGACAGTCCCCCGGATTTTGTCCTCTCTGGAATTAACCGAGGGCAAAATTTGGGGACGGATATTCTCTACTCCGGGACCGTCTCTGCGGCAATGGAAGGCACTATCGAAGGCATTCCCAGTATTGCCTTTAGTCTGGCGAGTTATGGGTCCCACGATTTCCAACCGGCGGCAGAATTTGCCGTGTCTTTGATAGGATTTTTGGAAAAAAACCCGTTACCGGCGTCTATGTTACTCAATGTCAATATTCCCCCAGGACCCGCAGAGAAATTTGCAGGGGTGGCCCTGACTCGTCAAGGGATTCGCCGCTATGTGGATATTTTTGAAAAGCGGATTGACCCTCGGGGGAAAACCTATTATTGGTTAGCCGGGGAAGTGTTAGAAGAGGTGGAACAGACTCTGGACCCGGAATTCGGGGTGACATTACCCACGGATGTGGATGCCATTCGTAAAAATTACATTACCCTGACACCCCTCCATTACAATTTGACCTCTCCGGTGGGGGTGGAGTTGTTGCAGGGATGGAAATTTCCGTTGAAATAACGGGGGTGAGTCGGGAGTTGTGGGGGTGAATGCCGGACGTGATAGCCGGTTATGGAATAAGGGAATGCTGTTAGAGAGGCGATCGCTATCCCTGTGGAAGCTGCGTCAACTTTATGAAGTTAGGTAAAACCCGATTGATTGTAAAGTTTTGTAATCCCTGGACGAACATCCGGTTGATCCCTGATGGTTAAGGCTAAATTTCTTTGAAAATAGGGCAGCGATCGCGTGCTGATGTATTGAGATATATGACAGCAGATTTACGCGACAAAGAAAAGCACAGTAGACTAAGAATTAAAGAACCAAAGCTATCCCACTCCATTCCTCTTCTCGCCCATCCGAAGCGGTGAAGGGAGTAGCAAAAGAGCGGGATAACTCCGGCAAGCCCAGAGCTTGCCTTGACCACCAAAGCGACGCCACTGGTGTTGTGTTGACCACAATTGATCCATTACGGTTTTGGGAAAACGGGAAAGTCGAATGAACGCGCATATCTTCGAGAGTCACTCTGTCTTATGCCCCGTATGCAATCGCTCTGGACACAGAAATCCAGGAGAGATTTTAGGCGGACTCTATACCTGCCCGCATTGTCAAGCTCGATTAGTGATTAGTTGGAGCGGTCATTACGTTAGAGACCCCTTCACCTTTAAACAATTGTCCGTGTCGCGGCTGTTGCGACGTCAGAGCAGCCCAGTGGCTCGTATTCTCAGGGATGTGGGAATTAAAAAACGCCCTTCAGTTTGGGCGGTGTTGGCGGGCCTAGTGGTGGCAGGTTTAACCTTTGTGACGATAGAAAATTGGAATGGCGAGTTTCAATTGCCGGGGCAGTTTATGGAAGAAAGTGGGGAGGTTCGGGAATCATTGCCCGAGTCTGGGGAATGACTCCTAATTCTGGGGATGGGTCCAGCACAACTCCCCGACTTCACTACAGTCATTGGTCATTAGTCATTAGTCATTGGTCATTCACTGCGATCGCCCCAAGTTTGAGAGTTTGGGGCGACTATTTTCTCATGATTTACTTACGGTGACTGCCGAGTGACCAGCAGCCAACCTTCATTGGCATTTTGAATCAAACTCGGACCGAGGTCAAGGGCCTCTAGGGTCGGGCGATCCACCAGGAAATAGGGCTGCTTCTGTTCCCGCCAATACTGTTGCAGTTCGTCTGGGGTAGCGGGAATGACTAGGCGATCGCTATAAAAATTTAACGAAGGCCGATTATAGGGGAACGAGGTGTAAATCTTTTGACCGGGGGGAGTCTGTTGAGCGATCGCTTCAGCGACAGGTTTCACCGGATAGGCTTCATTCAGTTCCCAAATCCAATGGGGAGACACCACGAATAAACAGAGAGAAACGAACATCCCCCAGAACAAAATCAGCACAAATTGTCGGTCCTGGTGATAAATCAGCAATGCTGCCAGACTCAGGGTTAACGCTACAGCAATTAACAACACCGGCAAATAGGTCCCATAGCTGGGTTCCATCACCCCCAAATAAAAGCTACCGCCCCACAAAAGGACTGCGATCGTACCGAGAATCCCAATCCAAGCCACGGGATACAGAGGGTCCCGGGTGAAGGGTTCCGCCGTCTTGCGATCGGCCCAAACTTGAGCCAGTTTTGCACCACAAGCAAGGGCAATTGCCGGATAAAGGGGTAAGACATACCAAGGCAATTTAGTCCCCATTACCGTGATCGCCACAAAATAGACACTGGTCCAAACCCCAATTAATTTGGCCCAACTTAAGGTGCGATTTTCCCAAGCTAACTGTAACCCTTGGGGTAAAAACAACAACCAAGGCCAGGAATATTTCAACACTTCTAAGACATAGTACCAGGGCGGACCCGCATTGCTTTCCACAGGTTGCCAAACCCGTTGTAAAGACTGGATGCCAAAATGGGCGGAGAGAAAGGCATCCCCATAATGCTGCCATTGCGCCACATACCAGAGGGTAACCGGGGTCATTCCCAGGGCGATACCAATCCACAGATACCAAGAACGGAGGAGGCGAGGGGTATCCCAGAGGGTAAAGGCAAAGGCGATCGTGCCGAGTAAGACTCCCATCATGCCTTTAGTCATGCAAATCAAACCTAAACCGATGCCGACTCCTAGACCCCAGCGCAAATTCCGACGCGATCGCAGCAGACACCAGAGCATTAATAAGAAAAAGCATTGCACCCCCCCATCCAGCATCGCGAGACGTCCGTGACGGACCACCGGCAAGAGGGTGAGATAGACGAGGGCCGAAAAAATAGCAGGCGATCGCAACCGAAACACTTCCCGCGCAATGCCATACAGCAACGGCACCGATAACGCCGAAAGCATCGCCCCAGGTAACCGCGTCGTCCATTCATTCACCCCCCCGAAAAGATACGCCCATGCAATCAGCAAATGCATGAGGGGTGGTTTATTAAAATAGGGTTCTCCTGCACTCGTCGGATAGAGCCAATCTAACGACCCTTGGTAAATATCCCGAGCGACCCCAGCAACAATCCCTTCATCCCAGTCTCGTAACGGGAGAATGCCGAGATCCATCTGATAGAGGAGAATCGCAGCGATCAGGAGCAGGAGGACCCAGAGCTGTTCGCCCCAATGGCGGGTCCGAATTGTTTTCTCATTTGACTCGTGCAGGGTGAAAATTTCCTGGTACATGGTGTTTTAAGAGCAACCAGAGCAAAGACGGCGTTTCGGCAGTTGGGGGTAGTGGCAACTGGGAGCAATCCCCTTGAGCGGTTCAAACCCTTCAGAAGCGGACCCTCTCCAAACCGTGCAAGGTTTAAAGAATTTTAACGGATTTTGATTGGACCCCGAAGTTCCGGGTCAACTGGTTTCAGAGTTCCCCATCCCTACTCGCAAATCTAACATTCCAAACTGGATTTTTTAAAATTGTCAACAGTCCCGAGGGGGAGATGGGGGGATGGGGAGGATGGGGGAGATGGGGAGGATGGGGAGGATGGGGAGGATGGGGGAGATTAACAGCGCTTCCGGTCCCCTCCCCTTGGCAAGGGGAGGGTTAGGGTGGGGTCCTCTTGCAGGCGATCCCCTGCAAGAGGAATGGGTGGGTAGAGGGTCCTCGTGAGGTGCGATCGCTGTTCACGAAGAAGAGGTTTCTCCAGCCTCCATACAGGCCCTTAAAAAGAGGACGTGACGTGGCTTGCGCCACGTCACGAGGACCCCACCCTAACCCTCCCCTTGCCAAGGGGAGGGGACCGGAAGTGCTGTTAATCTCAGCTAAATCACCATCCTCCCCATCCACCCCATCTCCCCCATCCTCCCCATCTCCCCCATCCACCCCATCTCCCCCATCTCCCCCATCCTCCCCATCAAATGCCTTGCTATTTTTGTAATTTGTCCGATTTTTTAAGAGTCGGTCCGTATAGTAATCGATGACAAACTTTAAACAAGTTGAGTCAGTCCTGCATTTACCTGAATGATAATTCATCATGAACATTCCTTTTATTTTAGACCTTGCCATCGGGCTAATTTTTGTTTATTTGATTCTGAGCTTACTGGCGTCAGAAATTCAAGAACTGATCACCACCCTGCTTCAGTGGAGAGCCGAACATTTAAAAAAATCGATTGAAGTGATGATGGGCGGCACTAAAGAAAGTGAAGAAAGCCGAAAAGCTCGACTTCTTGCCAATGCACTGTATGCTCACCCCTTAATCAAAGACCTCAATCAAGAGGCTAAAGGAGCTTTAGCCCAAGGATTCCGAAAAATCAGTTCTGGCTTGTTTAAAATTTATCAAAAAATGACCAATACCGAGAATGTGTTTGGAGAGAATGAAGGAGGACCTTCTTACATTCGTCCCGACTTTTTCGCGGTGACTCTTTTGGATATTTTAGGGATTGATAAAATCTCTCATGCTCTGAGTATTGCCCGAGTCGAAAAGTTTAAGCAAGAGCAGTTAAAGGAAATTGTAAGTTTAAGTAAAACTGCCAGCTTAAGTGAAGTTAATGCGGGTATTTTCACGAAAGAATTAAGGCGCTGCGGGCAGAATTTTAATGAACTGGTGACCCAATATTCTCAAGAAGAAATTACGTTAGCCATGTTCGTTGAATTAATGGAAGAACGGTTTAGATTATTTGTGGATAACTCTCGGCTGGCTTTTGCCGCCGAAGGGGAAGGGGAAAGTCTGGAGTTTTTGCTGGAGCGAATCAGTGCGATCGCCAAGCGAATTTATGGAGAGGCGGGCAAGAAGGTTTTGTTAAAAAATTTGAAGCCTGAGCCGCGAGAAATTATGGCGAGTTTGCCCCGGTATCGAGAAGTTTATCTGGAAATTCAAGAAATCTTTGAAGATAAAAATAGTCCGGCTTATCAAGGGATTGAAGCAGCCTTCAAAGAGTTAGAGAAAGTCATCGATTTATTGCCCGAATCTCTCAAGGAGAGTTTACGAGTCTTAGCGAAACGCGCTCAACAGAAGAACGAAGGGGTTCAAGATACGCTCAATACGTTTCAGCAAGAAATCGAAACATGGTTCGATCGCTCGATGGAACGGTCCTCGGGTGTGTACAAACGCAATGCCAGAGGGATTGCAATTCTCATCGGATGTCTGGTGGCTGCGATCGCTAATGCTGATACTATCTATATTGTGAGTAGCTTATCAAAAGACCCAGTTTTACGGGCAACTGTGACTCAAAATGCTCAGAGTATTGTCAATGCTCAACCGATTCGAGACCCCCGAGAATTAGAGGGGGTCAAAGCAGAACTCAGAAAATCCCTTCAGGATATCTCTTTACCCATTGGGTGGAGTGAAATTACCGTTAAAGAACAACGGATTCAAAATCGCCACTGGCGCGTTCCCTTTGTCAAGCAATTGGCAGGATGGTTAATCAGTGGGATTGCAATTTCAATGGGGTCAAGTTTTTGGTTTGATCTCATGGGTAAGATTGTGAATGTTCGCAATGCGGGGAAAGGGTCGGATTCCAGGGATGAGCACTCGTCGCGATCGGTGTAAGGGCATCGGTGCAAAAGAGCGGAGGTTTCACAACCTCCGCTCTTTTTTTGCGCTGACAGCATCCCCAAGTCTCATCTGGGGGAATTCAACCCAGGGTGCATCGCTGCAACCCTCACCCGCCGTCTCTTTCCCATAAAAAGAGAGAGACTTGGGATTGATCCCCCCTTTTGGAACCAGGGGTGTGGGGATCTGGACTATCCAGATCCCCATGAGGGGACAAGGTTCGACAACGGGAAACCCGTTCCAGACCCCTTCAATCTCCCTTGGGAATAAAATAGAAGGGTAAAAATTGATATAATTTGGAGTGTTGAGGTGACAGGGGGCTGTCCATAATGACCGATCGCATTCAAGAACTGGAAGACCAAAATCGTGAATTGGAGCAAAAAGTTGCTCAACTGACTCAACAATTAACGGATCAAGATCAACAGCTCCAAGATAGTGTACAAGAACTGCATCGACTGCAACAACATTTGCTACAAATGGAAAAAATGTCGATGCTAGGCCAAATGGTATCGGGAATTTCCCATGAAATTAATAATCCAATTAACTTTATTTATGGCAACTTACCCTACGTTGAGGAACACGTAGAAGATTTATTTAAAGTTTTGGAAGCGTATCAAGAAGGATACCCGGACAATGCGGAAGCGGTAGAGGAAATCTTAGAAGAGGTAGAACTCGATTACGTTCTGGAAGATTTGCCTCGAATTATGGGTTCCCTCAAAGTGGGTGCAGAACGGATTCGGGATTTGGTCCTGACCCTGCGGAATTTCTATCGTTTGGATGAACCGGATATGAAAGTTGCGGATATCCAAGAAGGATTGGAAAGTACCTTAGTCCTGCTGAATAATCGATATAAACAAAATATTGAGGTAGTTTGTGAATTTGGAAAACTTCCCAAAATAGAATGTTATATTAATCAGCTTAATCAGGTTTTTATGAATTTGATTAATAATGCGATCGACGCCCTGGAAGAACCAGAAAATTCAGGAAGTTCTGGGGGAGAGAAGCTCGAACGAAAACCGGGAAAACGAAAAATTATTATTACCACGGAAACTTTAGAAAATAATCGAGTTGCTATTACCATTTCCGATAATGGTCCCGGAATGGTCCCGGATGTCGAAAATCGGGTTTTTGAACCATTTTTTACCACAAAAGCAATGGGAGTGGGAACGGGATTAGGTTTATCGATTTCTAAGAAAATTATTGAAGAAAACCATCACGGCCAGATTATCTGTACTTCCCAACCCAACGAAGGCAGTACCTTTCGGATAGAACTACCGGTGTCTCAACCCAAGGAAGCTGAAGAAGGAGCGGAGTCAGAAAAACCGGCAGTTCAGGTTTAAGCTCTGGGTTTAGGAAGCGTTAGAAACCGGCTTTGTTGAGGAAATATGGAGTTTTTGAACCCAGTTGTTTGTCCTATTTCATCTAACCCTAACCCCTAGAAAATAAAGATGATTTTCAACTGCCATGCTTTACCTTGGCGGTGGATTTCGATTTGGCGAATGAATTCCCGAAAGTAAAATCGCCGTTCGGTTTCGGATAAATCCAGCCAAAATTGAGGGAGAGAAACAGCTTGGGCGGTTTCGCGCAAGTTGACGGGGGGGAGTTGTGCGAGTTGACTTTGGAGTTCAGAAATTTCTGTACTGAGTTTGTAACGGCGCAGATCGGCAGTTTCGGGATCTAAAATCCCGTCTTGGCGCAGTTGTGGGAGTTGGGTGAGAATTTGTTGCTTGGTTGCGATCGCCTCTTGAATCTGCTGTTTAACGCTGCCAATTTGACCCATTTCTAATCCCGCAACGGCGCGCGGCAACTCCTGACACACTTGAGCGATCGCCTGCTGTAAAATCGCTTCATAAGGAATCGCCCTACATTTCGGGTGTCGCACACAGTTTGTCGGACGCAAATATAAATACTCCCGCTTCCCCTGATGCGCCTTCGCTTGAGAAATAGCCATTGAGCAATAGCATTCCCCACAGACAACTAAACCCGCTAAAGAACGGGAGGCACTGGCGGTTCGAGGCGGCATTCGTTGATTCCGGCGCAGGAGACGATCCACTTGTGCCGCTTCCTCTCGGGAGACGATCGCTACATGAGTATTAGACAGCACTAACCCATTTTTATACGCTAAATCTCCCCGATAGGTGGGATTGGTTAACCATCGCCTCCCGGTTGTGACCGAAATTTTTTTGCTGTGTTTTCGCTCTAAATAGCGCACAGCACCGCGCAAAGACCCGTAGAGAAGAAATTGTTCAAAAAAGTCTTTAACCATAGCCGCAGCAGCGCGATCGAGGGCATAGCGGTCCTTACCGCGTCGATATCCAAAGGGTGCTTTTCCCGGTGGGGGAATCGATTGCAGGCGATTTTTAGCGTGTCCTTTGCGAATTTGGCGCGATCGTTGGACGCTTTCAATTTCTGATAGCAGTTTCAATAGTTCGCTGCGGGTGAGGGGGGTATCTAGGGTAGATGTGGCATTTTCAGTGGCTACAATTTGGATGTGGCGTTCTTCCAATTCTGCCATGCGATCGCAGACTTCTCGAACGGAGTCTCCCAGTTCTTCGATGCGCCGAATTAACAAATAATCGGCGGTTTCTTCTTGGCAATCTTTCAGGAGTTGTTGCAGGTGAGAACGAGTTCCTAAATCTCGATACACGCGATCGACTTCCCATCCCCAAATTGCTGGATCACTGGGCGATTCTAATAGGGGGTCACTATATAAATAGGCAATAATTTTCATTTACACCTGAGTCAATTCAATCACGTTCCCATCAGGGTCTTGGGTAAATAATGCCGCCCGTCCAGAGGCACTCATTTGAATTAAACAGTTATGGGCGAGTAGATGAGTTTTGGCGGCTTCTAAGTTAGTGACTCCCAAGGCAAAATGAGGATTCCGACCCAGTTTTTCCCGGTTATTTGGGACCAAATTGAGGGTTTCATCGACAATTAAATGCAGTTGAATCGGCCCAATTTGATACCAGACTCCGGCATAGCTAAAAGGGCGATCGACTTTTTTGAGTCCAAGGACGTTACTATAAAACTGTTCAGCCCGATGTAGGTCAGAAACTAAGATAGCAGTATGCAGATAAGGGGTAATTTCCATATTTATGATAAAACAAAGTGAGTTTGTCCTTTATTTTAGAGTTTTATGTCACAAGAACCGACTTTGAATCCTTGGAATTATAAACCCTGGTGGTGTCAGCCTTGGTCAATTTTGTTAACGGGAGTTACGTTGATTGTGGGCAGTTGGCTGGTGTTTCACAAACTTTGGGTAACGGCGATCGTGGCGGTCCCTTTGGTGGCGTGGATGGGGTTTTTCTTATTAATTTGGCCGAGATTGATGATTGAAAGTGGGATTTTGGAGCGTTACGAAGCTCAATTCAGAGCAGGGGGAACAGGTGAGAAGGAGGGATAGGGAGGGTCATTGGTTTTAACTCTCTATCATAACTCAGGAATTTTGTCAAGTTTTTGATAGGGTTAGGTGGGCCGATCGCCCTCGGTGGGGGACGGTCCTTGATGGAGAGATAGGCACTTTTGAGAAATTGCCCCTATCTCTTCATCGCCGAAGTGATTTGCTCTAAAAAAAAGGGAAAAATTATCTAAGGAGTTCTGAGCAAGTGCAGTCGCCTACAATACATTTATCTTAACTTTCTAGCGGTCTTAATTTTGTTTTAATAATTTATAGAGCGATTTCGTCGCAGTGAGTGTAGGAGTCTGATTTCCCAGCCGAGTGGCTTGGAGAACGCGAAGAGTGCATCTACGGGGACTCCCTCAAAGGTCAGAACAGTGAAGGAAACAGATATATGTTGCTTACGACTAGCATCCTTGCTCGAAATAACGTGAATCTGGTGGGTCAGGGTACTGAAACGATGATTTTTGCCCACGGTTTTGGAACGGATCAAACCGCGTGGGGTAAGCAAGTCAAGGTATTTGAACCCAATTATCGAATTGTCTTATTTGATTTAGTGGGCTGTGGCAACTCGGATTTATCCGCCTATAGTCCGCGTCGCTACAGCAGTTTGCACAGCTATGCTGAGGACTTACTGGATTTGTGCCACGAGCTCAAACTCCAAAACTGTATTTTTGTGGGTCATTCCGTCAGTGGGATGGTGGGGATACTGGCGGCCTTATCAGAACCGAAACGCTTTAAACAATTGATTTTATTAAATCCATCTCCCCGCTATTTGAACGATCAGGGATATAGGGGGGGATTTGAGCAAGCGGATCTCGATGGGGTGTATGGGGCGATGTCCTCAAATTATCACGCGTGGGCCAGTGGGTTTGCGGAATTGATGATGGGGAACAGAGACAAACCGGAACTGGCAATCAATTTTGCCCAAAACCTCTTAGCGATGCGTCCGGATATTGCTTTAAGCATTGCCAAAACAATTTTTCAGTCGGACCACCGGGGGGACTTATCGCGGGTGCAAGTTCCCACGGTGATTCTCCAGTCTACCCATGATCCGGCAGTACCGGCAGTCGTGGGGGAGTACCTGTCCGAAAAAATTCCCAATAGCCGACTGATTCCTATCAAGTCAGAGGGACACTTCCCCCACTTAAGCACACCAGAGACCGTATCGAGGGCGATCGCATCATGTTTGTCCAATTGACTCGGTTTTCTCAGTTTTCTCGGTTGACTCAGTGGACTGAGTTAACTCAGTTTTCTCGGTTGACTCAGTTAACTCAGCTTACTTATCCGGAACAACTACGTCCAGACCGCTTGCCCCGATTTACGTCCAGGGTTTGGGCGTCGATTCTGGTTTTGTTGGTGCTGGGATGGCTACTCGGATGGACTCCGGTTTGGCCCGTCGCCTTAGCCCTCTTGACGGTGGGAATTTTTCGCCCCCTATTGGCTGTTCCGGTCTCAATTCTAGGAATCAGTTTAGTGTCTTTTTTAGACCTCCAACCCGGTGAGGGGGTGTTTGCCTATAGCTACGGTGTAGCCTTGGTGGGGGTGGCTTTTCTGGGGGTAGGACTGGGGAAATTTTTGCGCCAGGTGGAGTGGCAATTGGCGTTGCAATCGATGCAACTCCAGTTGGCTGAAGATCAGGCGGTAGGGACTCCGGAAACGGTTTTGAGTCAGACTTTAAGCTTGCTGATGACTCTCGTCGATGCCGATGGGGCGATCGCCTTGCGACAAGTGGATGAAGTCACCGCTGAGGCGGTTGTCTGTCTGCCGCAAACGGTGTTAGCCGATAAATTTACCTCTCCCCAACTGTTTGCCGAGGCGATCGCCTTGAATCGCTGCTTGTATTATCAGAACTATCCCCACCACCCGGGGGCAATTCGCGGTTTAATTGCTGCCGGTACAAAATCTTTGGCCGTTTTGCCCTTGCAACCTACCGTGAGGGAGGGGGCAGAGGGCCTCTGCGGGGGCATTTTAATCATTTGGTCTCGCAACGTTACCCTCACACCGGATCTACAACGCTGTCTGGAATCCCTGCGTGGGGAACTGCGAATGTTACTCCAGTTTCAAGACACAACTTGGCGATTGGAACGGACGACCATCCGCCTCGGGGCGATTCTGGAAACGATTCCCCAAGGGGTGATTTTTGTCGATGATCGCGGGGAACAGAGTTGGTTGAATCCGAGTGCAGCGCAACACCTAAATTTGCAGTCTGGAGAGGTTAAACCGTTAGAAATCGCCCTCGCAATGGCGAAGTTACGAGCCAATGCGGAGAATCAGGAAGCCCTATGCGCACAAGCGGCCAAACTGTTCCAAGAACCGGGGATGGAGATTCGGAATTGGCAGTGGGTTTTTACAAAACCAGAACGTAAAGTGTTGAGCATATCCATTACGGCGACTCGGATTCGTAATGTTCCCGGTCGGCTATGGGTGATTGATGATATCACCGATCGCTATTGGTTACAGCAGGCATTGTTAGACCGCTCTCAGGATTTAGCGCAAGCTAATGAAGACCTTCATGAAGCAGCAATCCAACAATCTTTGTTATATCGACAACTGCGGATCGCCAATGCGGAACTGGAAAAGTTAGCGACAACTGACGGATTAACTCAAATTGCTAATCGGCGCATTTTTGATACGGTATTGGCACAGGAATGGAAGCGATTAATGCGATCGCAATCTCCCCTCTCTGTGATTTTGATTGATGTAGACTTTTTCAAACGGTATAACGATACTTACGGACATCAAGCTGGGGATGAATGTCTAAAGAAAATTGCCCAGGCTATCGCTTCAGTGGTGAAACGTCAAGGGGATTTAGTGGCCCGCTATGGCGGGGAAGAATTTGTAGTGATCTTACCGGCAACCGATGGACCGGGGGCAGTGCGAGTGGCGGAAGAAATTCGAGTAGCGGTGGCAGAAGCTAATCTGGAACATAAGACCTCTACGGTACGAGAAATCGTCAGTCTGAGCCAGGGAATTGCTACTTTGATCCCGCGACTGAATACCAGCGCTGATGAACTGATTGCCGCTGCGGATGAAGCGTTGTATTACGCCAAAAATCGAGGTCGCGATCGCTATGTTGTGTTTGATCGCAAAATGCAAGATCGATCGCTGGCGATCATCCAAGTGGAAAAGGATTTACGCCTTGCCATTGAGCGCGAAGAATTTTGCTTACACTACCAGCCGATCGTCTCCCTGATTAATGGAGAAATTGTCGGCTTTGAGGCATTAATCCGGTGGAATCATCCGGAACGGGGCCTAGTTTCTCCTGCCGAATTTATTCCCATCGCTGAACAAACGGGCCTAATTACCTCAATGAGTTGGTGGATTTTCCAGGCGGCTTGCTGCCAGTTACGGGAGTGGCAATTGCGCTTCCCTTATTATCACCGTTTGACCATGAGTATTAATCTCTCTGGGAAGCAGCTCGAACAATTGGGGATGGTGGAGCGTTTGGACCGAATTTTGAAAGAAGTCGGAGTCGAGGCTACTTCGATTAAGCTGGAAATTACGGAAACTTCCTTAAAGGAAACCCCGGCTTTAATGACCCTTCTCAACCAGCTTAAGGCGATGGGATTTCAGTTGGCGATCGATGATTTTGGAACGGGATATTCTTCCCTGAGTCGTCTGCATCAGTTTCCCATTGACACTTTAAAAATTGACCGCTCTTTTATCCACCAAATGAGCCGAAATCCCAAGGGATTAGCGATTGTAGAAGCGATCGTTATTTTAGCGCAACATACCCAGATTTCTATCATTTCTGAAGGCATCGAAACCATTGCCCAACTCGAACAGTTACAAAATCTAAACTGCGAATTTGGGCAGGGATATTTGTTCTCTAAACCCCTAGACCCTAACGCCGCCTATGCCCTTCTGGCAGAAAATGTTACCCCCCCGAGTTTAAACTGCATATCTCTACCTTTTTGTCAATCCCCTAACGGAGGATAAATGGGAGGGGAGTACAGAAGAAAAAACAAGTCTAAAAAAGAATTGAATCTGGGTAGCTTCTAGAAGGAAACACTTTGTACAATCAAGGGTGAGTTGTTATAGCAATACGGACCCCCTGTGGGAGAGCGAAATCCAGATGAAGCCCCTCTTTTGCAGTAAAGGACATGATAATTTCCCCGGAAGTCGCTTTTGCCAGTCCTGTGGCGAACCTTTAAAGGTGCTAGGCGCGGAGGGAATCTCCATAGGAGCCATTTCTGCGGGAACCATTGTGGGCGATCGCTACCGACTGGTGCGAGAACTCGGTCATGGGGGCTTCGGACGCACTTATCTGGCTGAAGATATCAATCGTTTTAACGAACGGTGCGTTCTTAAAGAATTTGCCCCCAAGGTTCAAGGCACTTACGCCCAACAAAAAGCCGAGGAACTCTTCGCCAGGGAAGCCGGTGTTCTCTACCAACTCCAACACCCGCAGATTCCGAAATTCCGGGAACTGTGCCGATCGCCCATTGAGGGTCGCAGTCGGTTGTTTTTGGTGCAAGATTACGTTCCGGGTCAAAACTACCGGGTATTGCTCTCCCAACGCCGTCAGCAAGGGCAGAAATTCACCGTTGCCGAGGTGACGCAGTTACTCCAACAACTGTTACCTGTTTTGGATTACATCCACTCGCGCCGGGTGATTCATCGGGATATCTCCCCCGATAATCTGATTTTCAGGAATTTGGATCAGTTGCCGGTTTTGATTGATTTTGGTGGGGTCAAGCAAGTAGCGGCCCAGGTGGAGTCCCAAGTCATGAGTCCCTCAGTGACGAGTCCTCCCATGCCGGT
This sequence comes from Laspinema sp. D2d, assembly GCF_025370755.1. Classification (GTDB taxonomy): domain Bacteria; phylum Cyanobacteriota; class Cyanobacteriia; order Cyanobacteriales; family Laspinemataceae; genus Laspinema. Next base: position 56,474 of record NZ_JAMXFC010000022.1, read on the forward strand.
TGCCACCCGTCTGGGTAAGGTGGGATATGCACCGGAAGAACAGATGATGTTGGGACAAGTCTATCCCCACAGTGATTTATATGCCCTTGGGGTAACGGTTTTGGTCTTGTTGACCGGGGAAGAACCCCAGCCCTTTTTTGATCCCCAGGAGTTGAATTGGGGAGAGGGTGGACTTGGGGAGATGCCACGGGGTTTGCAACAGGTCCTGAAAAAAATGTTGGCCCGTCGGGTGGGCGATCGCTTCCAAAGCGCAATTCAGGTTTTACAGGCGATCGCTGAGGTCCAATCCCCAGGCACTCTAGGGCCCCAGTCTCAACCTCCGGCCCCCCCGACCCGGCCCACTTCTGTCCCACCCGGGACGGTGTTTCCCACGGAATTCCCCCCGGAGAACCTTTCTTTGGCTAAAAATATCAATTCGGGGTCATTATCTCCCTTCCCCGCATCGGTGGCAGAAATGACGGGGACTGCGGCCATTACTGCAATTCCCCAGTCTCGCCTCGGGCGACTGCCTTGGTGGGGTACGCTCTTATTGGTGATGATGTTAGTTGTGGGTGCCGGGAGTCTGGGTTGGTGGGGTGGCAGACAGTGGGTGAAATATAATCCGATGCAACCGACGGGCTCTGCTGAGAAACCGGATTTATTTGAAGATGTTGATCCAGATTTAGCGGAATTTTCCTCCCGTTATTCTCCCGAGGAATTTAAGCGAAAAGAAGCCCTACGCGATCGCCGAGAGCAACTGGGGATTTCCTATCAATTTTATGTGAATCTGGTTAATGAAGCCTTTTATGAACGATATCCCAGCCAACGGGAGGTTATTTTAAGTTATGAACCCGTAGATGAACTGTGGCGATCGCGTTGGGATGAATTAGCCGCTGAACTGTTGGATTATTTAGCGACGTTAAGTGACCAAGCGCGCCGGGGTTTGGGGACTTATGATCACCAACAGCGCGATCGGGTATCAATGGCGGTGAATCGATTACAACTAAGTAGCCGCGCACTTTATGATTTAGCCGATGCTCAATTTTTTCATCAATTTCCTGAACAGCAAGGGGTCGAGTTTATTAATCAACCCGTCGGCCAAATTTGGCACGCGATCGTTGCCGATCAACTCACCGCCTTACAAGAAGGAAAAACCTTAGAAACCATTCAATTCTCCCACGGTCAATTTCGGCATCAGGTTACAGGAACCCTCGCCCCTGGTGCAGGAAAAGCCTATACGGCCTATCTATCCAAAGGTCAAATTCTTCGCTTATCTTTGCAAGCCAATCGTAATCTACAAATCTCTCTTTATCCGCCAACCAGTACAACAGACCCCCTCTTGGAAGATTCTTCAGAACAGTCTTGGAGTGGTGTTTTACCCGAATCGGGCTATTATGAAATTATTGTCATATCCAATGAGAAAGAGTCTGCATCCTATCAACTCAATCTCGCTGCCGATCGCGTGACTTCAGAGTAATATCCTGTTCCGGGGTGAGCCATATTGATTAAACCGATTGCCAAATTCTGAAAAGCTGATTGGTGTTTTTAAGGGGGTGGGGGAATCAATCGGTTATTTGGCAAGCGCTCTATTCTTCCTCATCCAGTGCCCCGATCGCCTCATCAAACTTGTTAATGATGTTGAGTAATTTGGAGACCACGTGTGTAAACACTTTTTTACGTTCTAATAACTTGGGTGTTTGGTTACAAGCACTCAGCACGGTTTCTCTGAGTGGCTCTTTCCCGGAGAATTGATAATCCGCAATCATTTGATTAACTGCTTTGATTTTTAAGTTTTCTGTTTGACAAAATTGCTCAATTGCGGTTATCCGCTCTTGAGTCCAGAAGTCCTGAAAAACGGCTTCGATTTTTTCGTCTGGGTCAAGGGTGGGTAATCGCTCGTCGATAAATTTCTCTAGTAAATCCCGTTTGCTGCGTAATTGCGCTTCGTTGCCAATGAGTTCCAGGATAGAGGCTTTCTGGCTCTGGTACTCTTCTGACGTGACATCGGTTTGGCGATCGCGCTGGAGGTTGCCCAGGAGTTTGAGGATATAGGAAACATTGATTTCATCTCGCTGGATCAGTTCCAGTTCAAAATCGATTTCCTCGACCCAAGTTTCTTTCTGTTCATCAGATTTTAAGCGCGTTCTCTCATAGATATCCAGATATTTACTCTTATAATCTTCAAAGGTTTGTTCATCTAAATTTAAGTCGGAAAAACTAAACTCAGTGAATGATTGACTCACATTTAAAAAGCGAATGATATTCCGAAAAGCCTTAACAAATTTAATTTGGTCATCTTCATTAATCAATTGATTGACATCGTTGGGAATCTTAGCGATCGCCCTCAGTGCTTGAACCCCCTCATTAAATTGTTCTACATGATACTCATAGGGTTGAATAAAAATTTCTTCCTTGGCGTTTTCATCGGAGAACAGCATAACGGCTTCGTCTGTATTCTCCTTGAGGTTGCGGAAGCAAACGATATTTCCCTGGGATTTGAGTTCGCCTAGTATGCGATTAGTACGGGAATAGGCTTGAATCAGCCCGTGATACTTGAGATTTTTGTCAACGTAAAGGGTATTAATTTTTTTGACATCAAATCCGGTGAGGAACATATTAACCACTAAGAGAATATCTGCCCGTTCAGCATCTGGGGCATCTTCGCGATCGCGGTCCTTCATCCGTTTGGAAATATCTTTATAATAAGCGTAGAATGCCTGACTATCTTTCGCCGAATGTTGGGTTTTATACATCTGGTTATAGTCGGCGATAAATTCATTCAGCTTGTCCCGGCTATGGTGGCGGCGACGGGTATCTGTGGCAATATTAAAATCCGGTTCGCCAATCAGTCCGTTGGCTTCGTCATCGTTTTCGTTATCAATGGGAGTAAAGATGGTGACAACGCGCAGATCGTGTAATCCCTGTTGTTTTTTGGCTTTAAATGTCTCGTAATAGGTGATTAGGGCGTTTACACTGCTGACGCCGAACATAGCGGAGAACTTTTTACGGTGGGTTTTCCGGTGATGGTTCTCAATAATCCACTCTACAATCAGGGCAATGCGATCGGGGTTTTCAAAAAACTCGCGATCGCCCTTTGGTTCAGTAATGATCGTGCCGTCTTTGCGTTTCAACTTGCCCCAATATTCGACGGAAAATTTAAGGACATTTTCATCGGCGATCGCATTGGTGATTACATATCGGTGCAAACATTCGGTAAATAAAGAGGCAGTCGATAGTTTTAAGCCATCTTTCACATAGACATTTTTCTCGGCAAAAATCGGTGTGCCGGTAAAGCCGAACAGTTGGGCATTTTGGAAAAAGCGGGTGATTTTGCGGTGGGTTTCACCAAATTGGGAGCGGTGGCACTCGTCAAAGATAAAGATAATCCGTTTATCCCGTAGGGGAGACATATCCGCTTCATGGCGTGAGGAAGTGATCGCCCGGTTGAGTTTTTGGATCGTAGTGAGGATTAGGCGACTATTCCCCGACATTTGTGTAACGAGTTGTTGAGTGTTATCCGTAGTGTCAACGCAATCGGGGCTATAGTAGTTAAATTCTTGACTGGTTTGATAGTCGAGATCAGCGCGATCGACCACAAACAGCACTTTATGAACCGTGGGAAGTTCGGTGAGAATTTGGGCAGTTTTGAAGCTGGTGAGGGTCTTGCCTGAGCCGGTGGTGTGCCAGATATACCCGTTTTTATGGGTGTTTTTGACCCGCTCAATAATAGTTTCGACGGCATAATATTGGTAGGGACGTAGCACCATCAGCACCTTATTAGATTCGTGCAGGACGATGTATTTACAAATCATTTTGGAGAGGTGGCATTTTTCCAAAAAGCGATCGGTAAACTCATTGAGATCGGTGATTAGCGTATTGCCTTGGTCTGCCCAATAGAAAGTCTGTTTATACTCTTGTTTCCGGTTATTGGCGTAGTAGCGAGTGTTAACCCCGTTGGAGATTACGAATATTTGCACATATTGAAAGAGTCCATTATCTGCACCGTAGGAGTGGCGTTGGTAGCGATTAATTTGGTTAAATGCTTCTTTAAGTTCGAGTCCCCGGCGTTTAAGTTCAATTTGAACCAGGGGCAAGCCGTTGATTAGTAAAGTTACGTCGTAGCGGTTTTTATAACTGCCTTGGTTGGTAATCTGGTTGGTGACTTGGTATTGATTTTGACACCAGTGTTCGGTGTTTAAAAATTCTAGGTAAAAAGTGGTGGCGTCGTCGCGCCTGAGTTCCATTTTGTCCCGGAGGCGTTTAGCGCGATCGAAGACATTACCTTTGTCGAGGTGGTTGAGGATGCTTTTAAATTCTTGGTCGCTGAGGGTGATGTTATTATGTTTTTCGAGTTGGGTTTTGAGGTTGGCAGTCAGTTCAGCAGCATTGCGGATCGTGACAGGTTCATAGCCCAGTCTGGCAAGGCGTTCAATCAGGTTTTGTTCGAGTTGTGCTTCAGATTGGCTCATGGGGATAATTTATTGAAGAATGGTATTAATTTGATGTTTTAGAATGGGTAAATCTTCCAGGACTATTTTCCAGATAATGTTTAAATCAACTCGAAAATATTCATGCACCAATAAGTTCCTGAAGCCGATAATATCTTGCCAGTTAATTTCTGGATATTGCTGATGAGTTTGAATAGTCATAGCTCTGGCTGCCTCGCCAATAATTTGCAACTGTAGAAGTATCCAGCCTTGGATCAATTCATTAGCAAAAAATTCTTTTTTGCCTTGGATGGCATATTTCTCGATTTTGCCGATCGCTTCTTGGATGTCGAGTAAGCGTTCCCTGTCATTTCTCATAGGGTGAGCGACTCCTGTAAGACTTGATCGCGGATTCTGTCTTTGAGTCCGTTGGCGGTGACGACATCAACCTTAATACCGAGCAGGTTTTCTAAATCATGGATGAGACGGACAGGAAACCAGGGGCTAATTTTGTCAATGTCATAGTCTACGATTAGATCAAGGTCGCTATTTTGGTCGGCTTCATCTCTGGCGACCGAACCAAAAACCCGCACATTAAAGGCTCCATGCTTGGCGGCGATCGCTTTAATCTGTTCTCTTAGGGTTGGGGTTAAATCGTTGAAAGTCATCGTTTTAGGTTGTGGTTTCTAAAGTTAGATCAAGACCCCGATAGACTTGTTCAATCGGGACCCTGAGATTGATGCTTTTCAGTTCGACGGTATCCCCTGCTTGATAGTTAATAATTAACCAACTGCTTGCCTCATTTTTATGATACAAATCCATTTCGATGCTGGTGGAACTAACCAATAAGTAATCGATTAAGGCTGGGTTTTGGCGGTACATTCGGAATTTTCTACCTCTGTCGTAGGCTTCTGTACTCTTGGATAAGACTTCGACGATTAGGCAGGGATAGGTGATATATTGGGTGGCAGTTTTGTCGCGATCGTCGCCAGTGACGCTAATATCTGGATAGATATAATGATTGGTTTCAGCAATATTAACTCTCAAGTCTGAGTTACCTGTTTCGCATCCACTTCCCTCTAAATGGTTGGCAAATAGGGTTGTGAGTCTGACGGCAATGCGGCTATGGTTTACGCTGCCGCCACTCATGGCATAAACTCGACCGTTAATCAGTTCATATTTTTCTAGCTGCTGTTCTTCCCAAGCAAAGTATTCTTCTGGGGTAAGCGGTGGAACATTGTCTTTTGCTACAATCATAGTTGGGGATAGGGTCAGTGTGGTTTGGAATGTTTGTTTTGATTTTAACAATTTAGACAAACAATTTTTGAAGTAACCCTTTTTTGAATTGTTCGGTTTGGTCGATTTGGCGGGATAGGGTTTCGATTTTGCAATCAATAGTGGTTAGGAAGTTGGCGATTTTTTCTTGTTCCTCATGCAAACTCGGAAAAATAATTTCTAATTTCTTTATTTGTGTTCCTGTAATCAAGGGTTGTCCAGACCCAAATACCATTGAATTTAACCGTTTTATTTCAAGCTGTGTTCTAAATAAATAGACATTATTAGGGCTTTTTACTTTTATAATAATCGTATTATCTGTCACTCCATAAACTCCACTTGCATGAGAAATTTTCCCAGCATTTGCTCCAACCCTAGCTATGAGAATAGCTTCCCCTGAATAGTCGCCCATTTCTGATGTTCCAATGATTCCAGTTGATCCATAAACAGGATAATCACCAACCTCTTTGATTGCTTTAGAACGCCCTGAAGATACGCTGTCTACAATATCCTCTAACTTTTTCTTTTCCCAAGGTGGGAAGGGGGATCCATCGGGTTGGGTGAAGCGGATTTGTTGGGAGAAGAGTTTTTGCATTACGCCGCGTTTATAGGTTTGCAGGTCTTCCAATTTGCGGCGGAGTTGGTTGAGGCGCGTATCCACTGCCCCCAAAAAACTCGCGATCTTCTCTTGTTCTTTTACAGATGGAATCGAAATATTCAGCTTCCCTTGCTCAGTTATTCCAATATAAGGTCGTGTTCCGCCAGCCGCAAGAACTTTTAGCATCTTTTGAAAGTTAGAAGATACAAAAAAAGATGCCAGAAACAGATTAGATAATAATTTTAAATTTTTAACACGATAATAAGTAACCTGCGGAGTAAGCATTATGAAAGGAAACGGAGTTGGGCCCACAATCGCCACCTCTCCGACTGTTCCTTTATGTGTTAATAGTACATCGCCCTCCTTAGAAAATCCTTTTTGCAAACTTCTAGCTAAATCTTCTGATATATATGGACATTCACTATACTTAATAACCCCATTTTGAATATTATTAGACATTACAAAAGGAATTCCGCTTTTTACATAATCAAAAGATGTGGGGTGTAGATTTCCATGATTACCGTCAAGAGGCTTGTAAATAAAGTTTTCTTTGACTAATTCTGAGACTGATTTTATCAACCAAGGCTCAATAAAATCAGGAAATCGCAACACCGGCACATTTTTCTTCAATTTCTTACTCATTACCTATTTTTAAAATTTTTATCAATAAAATCAGTCAATTCCTGATAAAACCCTGGCCCCTTTTGTATATTACTGGTTGCAGTCACCAATAAACTTAAAACTTCCACCAATGAACGAATCGCCGCATCACAAACCAAATCAAAAAGCTGGATTAAATCATCTTGATTTTGTTGTCCGTAGGCTAACGCATTAATATAATCATTCCGAATTTGATTATCAATCACAACAATGGGATACCCCGCTCGAATTAATAGTAAATTCATTAATAATCTAGCCGTTCTCCCATTTCCATCTCGAAAAGGATGAATTGAAACGAAACGATAATGAGCCATTGTTGCATATTCTACAGGATGGAGTTTTAAAGCAGTAGCTGAATTGAGCCAGGCCACAAAATCAGCCATTAATTGAGACAGTAAATAATGGGGAGGATAACGATAATTTGTCCCTGCCGCCATCACATCCAGATTCCGATAACTCCCCGCTTCATCAGGGTTGATTTTTCGGATAATTAAATTATGAATTTGTTTGATTTCCCATTGATTAATTTCCGTATCTTTTTGGGCTAACCCTTCAATATAGTCGATCGCATCCTTATGCCCAATTACTTCTAAATGTTCATCGAGAGTTTTGCCCCCCACCGTAATGCCCTTTGTTAACACTAACTCAGTTTCACTTTGGGTTAACGTATTCCCTTCAATCGCATTAGAATTATAAGTAAAGCGAACATCATAAAGTTTTTTGAGTTCAGCAATCATCATGGGGTCAAACGGTCTAAAGCCATCTAACCAAGTTTTGAGTTTATCGATTTGCTCTAATTTAAGCTGATAATTCATAAGTAAATAGTGAGTTATCAAAGCGGGTAAGGATAAATCTTTCTGTTGACTTAATCCCCTAAGCTGTTGAATAAATTTACCGTATAATCGAGAAGAAGACCCCAACAAGCGATCGCCCCTCACCCTAACAAAGGACTGATTGATTCTCGGTTCCATTTTTTGAGGCTCCTACCTATGCCATATTCCCTAATCATTTTGTTGATTTTTTTAAAATATCGTGCCATCTATTCCTTTTTAAACCGCTCTAAAATTCCCGAAACAAACAGTTCCCCATCAAGGGACGGTTCCTCCTGTACCCGATCAATAGCCGCTTGGACTTTTTCCCGAACCAACATAGCCCATTCACTTTCTGCCCGTTCGTATTCCTCAAGCAATCGAAAAGCAACCTCAATCACCTGCTCAGTCGATTGATACTTACCCGTTGCAACCTTCGCATGAACTAGACTCTCCTGCTCTGGTGTAAGCCTTACATTCATCTTTGATAACCTCCTTTCGTTCAATCGTTAATGCTTTTATTCTATTACCCCATTCCTTAAAAAGGCGACTCAATCCCCAATTCCTCGCAAAACCCCCGAATCAGACGGTCCGTTTCCACCATCTCCTGATCAATCTTTCGGATCTCCCGCGCCACTGCATCTAAATCAATTTCCTCCTCCTCTTCAAACGTATCTACATAACGGGGAATATTTAGATTAAAATCATTCTCTTCAATTTCCGTTAACGGAGCACGATAACTATACTTTTCTTCCTGGGTTCTTTCCCGATAGGTCTTAATAATCTTCTCAACATCCTCATCCCGCAAATAATTTTGATTTTTGGCCTTTTCAAAATAGGCACTGGCATCAATAAACAAAACATCATCAGGATGTTCCCGACACTTCTTGAACACCAGCACACAAGTGGGGATACTCGTGCCATAAAAAATATTAGCAGGCAACCCAATCACCGCATCTAACCAATTGCGTTCCTTAATCACATATTGACGAATCCGCCCCTCTGCCGCGCCCCGAAACAAAACTCCGTGAGGCAACACTACCGCCATTATGCCATTGTCATCCAGATGATGAAGCATATGCTGCACAAAGGCAAAATCCGCTTTAGAACTGGGAGCCAATGAGCCATACTGACTAAAGCGATCGTCGGACTCAAACAGCTTATTAGCGCTCCATTTCGCGGAAAACGGCGGATTTGCCACCACCGCCTCAAACCGCATTCCCTCATGTTGCGGATGTTCTAGGGTGTCCTCCTGGCGCAAATCAAAATTGCGATAATGTACCCCATGCAAAATCATATTCATGCGAGCTAGGTTGTAGGTGGTGCGGTTCATCTCCTGCCCGTAAAAATCCCCAACTGACTCCACTTCCCGCGCCACCCGCAGCAATAGCGAACCCGATCCACAGGTAGGGTCATAGACTGATTTCAGCCGACGCTTTCCCGTTGTTACAATTTTGGCTAACACCTTAGAAACCTGCTGCGGCGTGTAAAACTCCCCCGCTTTCTTCCCAGCACCACTGGCAAACTGCCCAATCAAATACTCATAGGCATCCCCGAGTACATCACTCTCCGTATCCTCTAGGCGAAAATCAATTTTATCCAAATGCACTAAAATCTTGGCAATCAGCGCATTTTTTGCCTTCGGAGTGCGCCCCAATTTGGTTGAAGTCAGATCCAGATCCTCAAACAAGTGATCAAAATCCTCTTCACTTTCCTTCCCCATTGTGGAACGTTCAATCCCGTTGAGTACCTGAGTCAAATCATCCAAAATAAAATTAGATGACTCAAAATCCTCATCTGCTAGATTTTCCTCATGGGCTTTCTGAGTTCCTAACGCCCGTTCCGCCAATGAACTAAATAACTCCGACGGTTTGAGAAAATAACCCAACGAGGCGATCGATTCTTCCTTAATCGCTTCTAAATATTCTTGCCCTTCCTCGGAAATTTCATCAATTTCCAGAAAATCAATCCCATCCGCTGCTAAGACTTCATTAGCATAGAGATGCTGCCGCTCAGACAGGTATTTATAGAAAATGAACCCTAAGCAGTAATCCCGAAACTCATCCGCATTCATCTTACCCCGCAGCGAGTCGGCAATATTCCAAAGCTGTGTTTCTAGCTTTTTCTTGTGTCCGGTTTGCCCATTCAGTCCGTTCGTCATTGCTCTTTCGTACAGGATGATCCCGCGTAAATTAGGTCATATATTGTGTAAGCCGGAGCCGTGAAGACTAAAAGGCTCCGAATTAGTCAATTTTTCGGACTCCATCCGAAAATTGACGCGGGGGAGTCCAGGGATTCCCGCCCTAAAGCTAGGAGTTTTCATAGTCTTGCAGATCCGGTGCATCAAGTCAAGCGCTGGGAAATTCTCGAACCGTTTGATTCTCCTTGGCAAATTGGCGACTGCCAGCACTAATCACAGCAGAATGGTTAGAAAAGCTAAATTTTTCCGACCTCAAAATGCTTCGGCAATATTGCACTTTGCTACAATGAGAAAGCGAATCAATCTTTAAGCCCTAGCCTTATGGAGCTTTTAGATGGGCGATCGCCTCGCTCAAATTCCCTCCCTAAATTACTCATGAGTAAACAAACCATGACTCAGACCCTTACAAAACCCATCTCCTTTGATGAATTTGTAGCCTGGTATCCAGAAAATGCTGTTGGCAAATATGAATTACACAACGGAAGGATTGTAGAAATGCCTTTAGGAACGGGTGCACACTCTAATATTATAGGTTTTATTACGGGTGAACTCCATTTGGAAATCAGACGACTGAAATTACCTTACTCTATTCCCGGTGATTGCTTGCTGAAACCTTTAGAGGATGAATCGGGTTATCAGCCTGATATTATTGTCCTGGATCGGGAGCAACTAACCAATGAACCTCGTTGGCAAAAAGAGTCTATCATTACCCTAGGAAGTTCAGTGCGGTTATTGGTAAAATTAGTGAGTACCAAGTGGCAAAACGATTATCTAAGAAAAGCGGGGGATTATGAATTAATGGGAATCCCAGAATACTGGATTGTAGACTATTTAGGTTTAGGAGGTCGGCGCTTTATTGGTAGTTCTAAATCTCCGACTATTTCAGTTTATTATAGGGTCGATGGCGAGTATGAAGTCAGGCAATTTCATGATAATGAAAGAATTGAATCTTTGGCTTTCCCGGAATTACAATTAACAGCAGCACAAATTTTTAAAGCATAAGAGACATTTTGCATAAAAAGGATGGATCCCCCCAACCCCCCTTCTTAAGGGGGGCTTAGATTTGTAATACTTGTGGGCTTTTTCTGATGTTTCGAGAAGTATTAACTGGAGAGTAGACAGGCTTTAAAGAAGTTGGTTTCTAGCGATACTGAATTTAGGAAATCTGCCTATCAAAGTCTTTCATTAAAGCTATTTTGTATCAAAAATTAGGGTTAATTTTTCCAAAATCTTTCAGGGTTTCCCTGGAAAATTGATAAAACATAATCCCCCTGATTTGCTGAATAATTTGTACTGACATCAGCGATCAAGCCCGATTCTACCGCAGTAATCTCGATAATTTGGGGAAGTTGTCCAGTTTTGTCAAAGCTCAAGAGTTGGTAAAGACAGTCGCCTGTTTTAACCACGGTTCCCAAGGGTAATCGGTTCTGAATCATTCCCCCTGCGGTGGCATAATATTTACGAATTTGGTCTTTGGGTATAAAATTTATTGAATGTAAAGCTGTTTCTGGTAGAGGAAATCCGGGAATATCTAACATTCCTTTTTGCGCCAAATAGTTCTGAATTCCTCGGACTCCTTTGGCGACGGATTGCGGATTCATCTGCATTCCGGTCCCGAGTTCAAGGGTCCAGGATTCAACATCAAACTGGATGGATTTTCCCTGTTTTGCGAAACTGTTCTCTAATGCCAGCCAAGGTTTCATCCCCGCTTCATCAAAGGCATCGCCATCATATTCGTTCATTAGAATTGCATAATCGAGCAGAAAGGCTTTAGCACTTTCTTCTCGGGAACTGAAGCAATAGAGATAATCTAGTCCTTGATTGGTGGAACTGTGGCAGTCAATGACATAATTGGCATCTAAGCTCAATGATTGTAGTTGATAGCGATACTGTTCGACGAAGGGAACGCCACTAGCGGCGGTTATTTCTTCTTGGAGTTTATGGAACTGTTTTAGGATAATATTTCGATAGTTGGCGGCGATTTCTTCGGGGTTTAGATTAATTTGTGAGGAGGCAAAGTGATTAATATCAGTGGCTACTTTTTCATAATCCCAAAAGATTCGATTCCAGTCTTTGCCATCATAGCTGTGATAGCGTCCGCTGGAAAAATGTTGCGATCGCTGATTAATTCCCAAGGGATTACAAACTGGAACCAGCCAAATCTCGCCGGTGATTTGGTTGGCATCTAACCCGTGCAAACACTCGATTAATTGATGAATTACCGCATTTCCGGCGATTTCTGCCCCATGTAAATTGGACTGAATATAGGCTTTGGGACCCGGATTGTCTCCAATAAATTTATAAACCTGGATAAACAAGCGATCGCCTGAAGCGAGTTGAACAATGGGAATTGTCTCAATAATTGGTAGCATAGAACCTTGACCCTTGCACATTTTAAGTTGAAATTTTACAACAAAAAGACACGGCTTTTTTGCCGTGTCTTCTTTACAGAGTTAACTCAATTCCCGAGTTAACCTAAAACTGGAACCTGAATTATGGAGATCCGGCACCAATAGGGTTGCCGATCGCCGCTAACTCCCCAGGTAACAAGGTGGTTTGTGCGAGTTTGTCCAGCAAATCCTTCCACTGGATATACTCTAAGGATGGCAGAACCAAATCCGCATCCTGGAACCGTTCTACGGGACCTAACCCAACTGCCCACATTCCCGCTGCTTTCGCCGCTTCTACCCCGGAATCGGCATCTTCAAAGACGATACATTGTGCCGCAGGAATCCCCAATAGTTCGGCAGCATGAAGGAACAAATCGGGGGCGGGTTTTGAGCGCGCTACGCTGTATCCATCGGCGATCGCCTGAACCAAATGCCCAATTCCCAAGCGTTCCACGACCATGTGAGCATTTTTGCTCGATGACCCGATCGCCACCTGAATCCCTGCTGCTTGCAGTTCCTTCAAAAATTCCATCGCCCCGGGTAACAAATCTTGGGGACCAATTTCCGCTACGAGGTCTACATAGTAACGGTTTTTGCGGTCCATCATCTCCTGCATTTGCGCTTCCGGAACTTGACGACTGCCTAGCAACGTTAACAGCGACTCACGACGTGCTAACCCGCGCATGGCTTCATTTGCCTCGCGATCAAAGGGAATTCCCTCCTCATCCGCCAGTTGCTTCCACCCTAAATAGTGATATTCTGCCGTATCCGTCAGGACACCATCCAAATCAAAAATTACCCCGCGCAACCCGTCGCGTAAAGCCGTTGCGGTAATTTCGGACAAAGGAGATGTTGTCTGTTGGGACTCTAGGGAGAGAGTATCCTGCTTAATATCAAACTCATACCAGCGATCGCGCCAGGAGAGTTTGAACTTCAGACGAGTCCATCCGGGGGGTAAGTGAGGATTGGCGATCGGACCCCGTTCTGTCAGACGAATTCCGGCGAATCCAAACACGACTGCTTGCCACACCCCTCCCGTCGAGGCAGCGTGAATTCCCTCACAAGCATTACCCCGCACATCTTCTAAGTCTACTAATGCCGCCCGCATGAAGTGTTCATACGCCTCCATCGGTTGATCCAATTGTGCGGCTAAAACGGCATGAATTGCCGGACCCAGACTTGATCCATAAACGTGATCGGTACGGGGACAGTAGTAATCCCAGTTCGCTTGCAGGGTTTGGGAATCATAGCGATCGCCCAACAGATACAGCAACATCAACACATCCGGCTGTTTCAGAATCTGGCATTGATTGGTCGTCTCAATTCCCAAAATCGCCTGCATCGACTGCTGACGCGGTTCGTAATCGGCCAAATTCACATCTTTGAGCCCGAAAAAGCCTTCGGATTGCTCAATTAACCCCGTTTCTGTGGGGGTCGGCAGATAAATGAGTTCAATCACCCGGTTCCAATGGGTGAGGCGTTCTGGAGTGAGATTCAGTCGCTGCACCAGTGCTTGTGCCTGATCCGGTGCAAAATCCTGTAACCAGTTCAATACCTGTTGGGCGGTTTCCAGATGCCATTGCATCATCCGGTTGGTGAAGGTATTGTTATTGACGCGATCGTGATTTTCGTCGGGTCCGATTACGTCGCGAATTTCATAACAGTTGCGATCGCGGTTCCATTCGGCGCGACTTCCCCAGAATACCGCCGTATCCAGGATTAACTCTGCGCCATAGTCTGCCATCCAGCGATCGTCTCCGGTGATTTGCCAGTAGTTCCAGACGGCATACCCAACATCGCTGGTGATGTGCAGTTCAATATCCCCACACCAAATCCGCACCAATTCTTTCCCTTCTGCATCCGGGACCCAACGGGGGGTAACTTCATCTCCCGTAGCTGCGCTTTCCCAGGCAAACATCGCCCCTTCATACCCCGAATCAGCCGCTTTGCGACGAGCCCCGGGGAGGGTGTGATAGCGGTAGGTGAGAGCATTTCGGGCGATCGCCGGTTGGGTGTAGCTTAAAAACGGCAGTAAAAAGATTTCCGTATCCCAAAAGACATGACCCCGGTAAGCAAACCCCGATAAGGTTTTTGCGGGAATGCTGACATGACTATCATGGTGGGGGGCCGCTTGCAGCAATTGGAACAAATTATAACGGATTGCCTGTTGCGCTTTGAGGTCCCCTTCAATCACCACATCGGATTTTTCCCAAAGTCCTTCCCAGGCGGCAGTATGTTCGTTGCGCAGGGTGTCGTAGTCTTTGAGTTGACTCAGTTTGGCGATCGCCGCCTGAGTTGGGGCCTCCGTATCCCGGGAGGTGTAAATGGTTACTAATTTTTCCACCGTCACCGTTTCTCCTCGGTTGCCGTCGAAGCGAGTGGTGAGGGAGGGATATCCCGGGGTCGTCATGGCAAACACCGGAAAGGCTTGCTGCTGCGCGTTTTTAACGGAAAGCTGGGTTGCCATCCCCAATTCAATCCCACTATGTAACGTAGACAACTGCATCCACACCCCATCCACTTCTGACGGAAGGAGGGAAAAGGGGAGGGAATTGCTGGATTTAGCGGTTCTAACTGAGGTTAAACCTTGATTAATCCATTTCCAATGCTTGATTCCTTGGTTATCCGGGTGTCCATCGAGTCCCGCTTGGATTTCCACGATATCAGAGAAATCGATGGGAGTAACCGTCAGTCGGATGGCAGCGATATGGTGATCGGCAAGGCTGGTAAACCGCTCAAAATGGAGGTCCAGGGTTTTTCCCTGGGGACTGCGCCAACGAATTTGGCGGCTGAGAATGCCGCGTCGCATATCCAGTAGCCTTTCGTAGTGCAGGATTTCGCCGCGATCGAGGCTGAAGTATTCGCCACCGACAGACACCACCATCGGCAGCCAATCGGGACAATTTGCCAGTTCCGTATGGACGATCGCGACCTTATCATACACGCCATTAATCAAGGTGGCAGGTTTGGACCCGGGATGTCCTTCCTCGAAAGTTCCCCGAGTGCCAAGATAGCCATTTCCAAGGGTAAAAACTGTTTCGTGATGATCCGGTTCGTTGGCTGGGTCAAAGTTGCGTTCGGTGATAGTCCAATCGGTTGCGTACATCGGTATCCGCTCAGGTAATTCTACTTAACTATTTGAGGGTTTTGGCTGTAAAAACAAATCAGGGAAGGTTTCTACATCCAGGGGGCGATCGCAAATGAGTCTTTTAGGAAATTTTGCCTAAAATCTTCCCTACGATCTCTTCTTCTATTTATAGAATCCCTCTCCGGATAGATGTAACTATCAAAATGCTAAAAAACTCTACAAAACGATACAAAATTACATAAAGTCATGAAATGCTTATTTGTTTGGTAAAAATCTCCTAAAATTTGCTATAATAAGCCCACATAAAATCAGGAAATGTTGACAAGACAAATCTTACCCAGTTTCTTGGGATTTTAAGGGGTAATTCCTGGATGGATGGGTCACCCTTACCCAGGTCTCACTCCCGAGATTCAGTCTCAAGTTAGCCCCATGACCCTAGAAAAAGGCCATTACAAAAGCACTTCCTAAAACTGGGTAGGGTAGAGATACCCCCTGCAATCCACCGGCCTTCGGGCCTAAACAAGGGTAGGGATGAACCCCTATTTTTTCAATAAACTCGGTTTTAACCCAGACTCGCCCAATGGTTTAGGGACCTGCCCCAGATTGGATTTTTTTAGGGAATTTGATTTGAAATTTTACGCGTCAATGAGGGTTTGTGGTTACAATTGCTACCCTAAAAATAGGGACAGTTAAGGAGAGTTACAAGAGTCCAGCAAACCCTAATCTAGCCATCCAAAGCCATTCCCTTTCTTGGGGATTAAGCTAGGGTCGGTCAGTGTCACCCCCACCGGCGCTCTTCCGGTGGGGACTGGACAAATGATGATGGAAACCCAGAGGATTTCTCAACGGGATTTAATCCAGGATATAGAGTAGGATTATTATAAACAATACTATATCTGCGAACTCTGAAATGTTAGGGGATTGAGGGGTTAACCTGGGAATGAGCGTGGCTTTCTTTCTCCCTCATTCCGAGTGAAACCCTTGAGGAGGATTAATTCTGCTTGGCAGTAGAGAGGTGGCCCAGTTGTGCGGCGTAAACCGAGTTCTCCCGTAGTCGCCGATCGCGCTTCACTACTTGACGATCCGGTGCCGTTGTCTTAACTTCCTGATGAGGACGCATATCCCACCGCCTTTCAAAAAAGAGTACCAAAGTACCCGTCATAATCAAACCGGTCACTAGATATTCCCATCCACTGAACGCCGGTAAAATCGCTATCCCCAAAAAATGAAATCCTGCTGCCAACAAGGTACTGCGCGATCGCAATGCCCATCCGGTTCCCACATATCCCAGTCCACATAATGCCAACCATAACGGACATAGACGGATCAAAATGTCTCCCCAACCATAAGCGATACTGGCGTCCGTTAAAATCGTTCCTCCCACCATCAGGAATCCCCACCAATAAAGTGTCCAGCGCACTTCTTCTACCGTCACCCAAAACCAGCTTAAGTAGCACATGATTGCGGTTGCCACCAGAGTGAGGATAGACCAGGCGATCGCTTGCGTTGTCCAATTAATGGGAAAAAATTGGGCCGTGAAGAAGATAGCTGCGGTCACCAACGCCCAAACCATCATACTTTGATCAATGCGGGTATAAAATTGCTTGAAGATACTCCGCCCTCCAATCTTCCACCGAATTCGCCATAATCCTTGGCAATCCTGAATCGTACTCGGATCGGGTTTTTTAGAAAAAATGGGTTGGTTTGTCGGAAAAAAACTCATGTCACACTCTCTGTTAAACGTTGTTCAGTTTTATAGTTCAACGTTAACAATTTTGAGAATTGTCTTACATCTTCAATCCGGCGCGAATTCTCAATTTTAGGCGAAATTAACTCAAAATATACCTCTGGGTATATCTTCGGAATACAGAGAACTATTCTTTAATCTTTAAGGGAATAATCGTAGCTATTAAAAGCACTACAAGTAAGCAAAAATTTTTTCTAATATCAAATGGATAAACCCAATATTATTAGCTTTTCCAGGAATTTATGACCGGGCTAATCATCCCCGGCTTAACCCGTTGAAGTCCGAACCTTTAGCCTGTAAAATTTCTGGAACCGTTTTTAAAATTATGCAAATCCTGAATAGGGCCACCCTAAGTATAAAGGGTTAAAACCGGGCAAAAATCTAACTTGAGGTAGACCCCGGGAGATCTTGACTCAATACCCTCCATTTCCATCTGGGGATAGAGAAGCCTCCTGATTCCTGACTAGGGTACTCGTCAGGTAGGGCTACCCTGAAAAAATCCCGCTTGGGATGGCGATCGCCGTGACGAAACGTAGACCCAGATGCAATAATGCAATTTGTGGCAAATCATGCCCATGCTAACTCCAAGGTTAAACCCAAACTTTAGGTAAAAATGCCAGCCGATCGCGAGATGAACCGTGACCCCCTCCCCAGCAACCCACCCCAAACCACCGGAACCCTAGAATCCCGGCTGATTGTGCTGGTGCCTATTTTAGTCGGCGTCACCGTCGTATTATCGGCATGGCGAATGTTGCTAGGAGTCGCCGTGATCTCCGGACTGGGATGGGCTTGGAAACAATATCAAGACAAGGAACAACAACGACTCGCCAAGCTCAATGCCCTGTTTTATCAATTAATCCAAAATAACCAGGGACGGCTGACGGCCCTAGATTTTGCCATGCATGGGGACATTTCTGGGACTGAAGCGCAAGAATATTTAGAAGAACGGGCGCGCGAATTCGCCGCCGGATATGAAATCACCGATAATGGGGGCATGGTCTACTGTTTTTCCAGTATTAAATTGCCGGAACGCTACCAAACCATCGATGTCGCCAGCGTCCCCGCTATCTCGGAACCGGAAGCCCCCAAAGCCGTTGCCCCGAAAAAGCGCCGGATCGTGTTGCCACCACCGATGAATCAGACTGAACTGGCAACCCGGTTGGGGGTGCATCCGACTACGGTGAGTAAAAATAAGAACAAACCGGAATTTCTGGACTGGAGTCGGGAGAAAGATCCCGCCGGATTTGCCTGGACTTATGCACCAGCAACTAAACAGTTCTTTGCGATCGAGTCCGAGGGCGATCGTAAATCCAGGTGAGATACTTTAACCTGAAAAGTGAGAATAAGTAAGAAGGGACGTGAGACGACAAATGGCCTCTGTCCAGGTTTTATGCTTCCGACCAGGGTAGAATCAACCTAAACCGCCCATGAGGTAAGACTCCCCTTCCCCTGCCGAAAGACTTCTTTAACTCCGCCGAACTTTTTAGAATAGCTGCTCGTCAATGATATATTTTTGAGGTGAAATTGGCTCAATTTTCCCAATTGGTTAGCAAAAAATTAATCAACCATAGGGATTGACATTTAGCCGAACCTTGTGTCATAAAAGATATAACTTTCAAAACTTATCCATTGAGAGAAATCCCATCAGGGCAAGGAGCCAGACTACTAAAGCCGAATCACATCGGTTAACTTGAAGCCGTCGCGTAAGTTCGTAACGAAAAACTTGCGTGCAGTCCCCATCGGGGAAAGAGATCTTAGCGATCGCCGGGTCTAAAAATCGGGTGATCGCCGAGGAACTGATACATCATCAGGCGATCGGATTATATGCCACACCCGAACTCTAATCACAGTTTTAAGGTCCGCTACTGCTAGGGAGAATCAACCGTTTCCCTAGGGTCCCGCAACACGGGTTCAATGTCGTATCCCGCTACTAACCCGTTGTCCGATATCGACTGGATAGAGGTGATTTGAGTAGAGAATTGCAGTCGCTTATAAGGCGATCGGTTCCCTAACGCGATGAAATCCTTCCTCACTTGCATTCTTCAAAGTTCCATATTTTCACACTCAGCTCATTTGTCCCAAGGAGTCAAACCATGTTTAACTATTCAGTTCGTAAAATATTAGCGGTGGCTTTCCTGTCAGTTCCCTTAATTTTGTCCGGAGGAATCAACACAGCGAAAGCTCAAGATGCTGAAGATGTAGAATTTAAGCTGATTAATAACACCCAACGCCCGTTAACGCATTTTTACGTTTCCCCTACTGAGTCCGATGACTGGGGACCCGATATTTTGCTAGAGCAAGTGCTCCCGCCAGGAGGAGATACAATTGTTATCATTCAAGATGGCCTAGAGACCTGTAGTTATGACTTAATGGCAACGTTTGGACCCGGGCAAGGAGTTGGAAGCGGGGATGTTTACCAAACTGGTGTTAATGTTTGTGAAACAGCCGAATATACTTATGAATAAAATTTAGTAGAGTCCGGCAATTTCTCAATAAAAAAAGTTAATCTTTAGAGCTTAAAGTATCTAAAGATTAACTTAGCAGGGCTAGAGTGTTTCAAGAATTATCTAATTCCCTAAAGGAATAGATAATTCTTGCTCGCTAGAAAAATAGCGAGCAAGATGCTTCCATTTCTCTAGTTCTTACCCTTGAAAAAGGGGAAACTCTATCTAAATAGAGCCAAAATCGCATAAAAAAAGACGGAAGCTTCAATAGAAGTCCGTCTCCTTTCCTTACCTATCGTGCTTAACCGCGATGCACCTTAATCTTCTTATCCGGCTTTTGCTTCTTCACCCAAGCTAGAAACTTCTTCATTTGAGGTTCTTCCTGGAGTTTTTCTACTGTATTCAGTTCCTGCGCCAGTCGAGTATTATCAAAAAGTGCATGAACCTGACGATGACAAGCTGAACAAATCTCAACCTTCGGCCCTTTTGCGCCATCTTTTTGTTTCGGAATGAGGTGATGAACCGTGAGGTTCTCCATCTCTCGTTGGCAGAGTCCACACTGCATAGCATTCAAGGTAGAATAGGTATAAATAAGTAGGATGCACCGTAGCGCATCCTACTTCCTTTATTTATTTTGACGCACCGGCAAGGGAGTGTCCATAATCTCCATCAGTAAATCCAGTCGCGAGGGACGAGACAGCAAGGGGACGAGGTTCGGCAAGGAATAGTAATCTCCACCAAAGGTAAAGGTTTCTACCGGCAGGTGGTTCTTCTTGAGTTGGGTTTCTACCCAATTGCAAGAATGTCCCACTCGGACAATCAGTACATTTGGCATCACTGCCAGTTCGCGAGAGTAGGTTTGATAAACGTCGGCGAAATGGGGATGACCATTCTCACCTTCATCTGTGACTAGGATGATTTGATCTACCATCTGCTTTTTCCGACGCATGGCTTCTAAGGCACAACCGATACTGGTTCCTCCACCGGCTTTGATATGATCAAAAGCGCGTTCCCAGTCGCTTAATTCACTCCCTTCAGCCGTAACTGGGTAAGGCATGGTATCAAAGGCGTAGACATAGAGTGCCGCTTCGGAAATCCCAGAAATCATGGCAGCTAGACGCTTACCCACAGCGATCGCCGAATCCATTGAACCGGATTTGTCCACCAGCAACCCTGTGGGTTTGCTAATTTTCCCGCGCTTTTTGACTTGTTCATTGGTAATTTGCTCTAGCTGCGCGGTGGTGGCAGCATCCAGGTTAGCTGCCTCAGCAGCGACTTTCGCTTTGTAGGCAGAGACGCGATCGCTGGTTTGCGCTTTTTGTAATTTCTCCTCAATCAGTGCTTTGACATCGGGATGATCCATCGCACCTCGCGCTTGCAGGGATTTCAGGTTATTGATCACTTCCTGCGCCGACATGGAGTTAATCAGTGCGACTAAGACGGTTGGAGTTAACTGTTTAATGGCACCAACGGCGATCGGATAGGGGATATTATGTTCTACAATCAGCGCCGCTTGTTCTGTGGGATTGGGCGATTTTGCCAGTTGCTTCAGGATATAAGCCAGAGAATCCTGGGGGGGTGTGTTTTTAAACAGGACCGCATCGGCGCGATCGCTGGGTTTGATATGCAAGCTGGCATACAGATGTTTCATAGCACTCCGGTTGCGAAGTGCAGCGCGATCAAAAAAGCTGGCATTTTTTTCGCGATCGCGCAGGTATTGAGTCACTGCCGTGCGTGAGGAACGCGGTACTTTCCCCCGATGCTGCTTCATAAAGTCTACAATTCGTCCAACTTGATACGGTGCAAACCCTTGCAGCATCACGAACCCGGCTTCTCGATGTTCCGGTAACGGACTGGTGAGTAAATGTCCAATGAAGACTTCTTTATGATCCCGCACATCCCCATTTTTGTTATACCAAACCCCTAAATGACCGTAAAAAATTGGGTCTATTTCCACCATCAGTTGATGTAATTCCGCCACATCTTGCAGTTTACGGTGAGGGGTAGTCAGCAAACTATTCAACATTTCCAGTCTCAAATCACGTTCTGCTGCATCCATAAACATCCTCCTTCAGTCTAAATTATTTTTTTAAATGAGCTTTATCGCGGTACCCGAATTTATAAAGTATAGATATTTAAAGGAGTGCAAGCATTTTGCTCCCACTCCCCCAATGCACCTCACAACTCTGGGAAACGCTAGAAGTGAGCTTTAAATGAGTTGCAGATTTAACCTAAAAAAAGAACACTTCGCGCAAGTTAAAAAAGCCTGTCTTTCACACATGGGAGTCGAACCCACAAACCCTTTCGGGTACTCAATCGTTGGATCAAGCGCTTTTGCCAGTAAGCAAGTATGTAAGCTTTTTAAGTTAGGGCGCGAAGTGCTTGAATACTACAAGCCTGATGAAAACTGGAAAATTTAAACACCTCGTACAAGTCCAGAAAGCCATTGAATCATCCGCAGGGATTGAACCTGCTGCATTTACTTGATGAGAGTAAAGCATTACCAAAGTATGTAAGCTTTCTGAGTGAGGATACGAAGTGCTTGGATATTAAACCCATTTTGAACAAAAGAAAATTAAAACACTTCGCGCAAGTCAAGAAAGCCGTTAGTTCATACGCAGGAATCGAACCTGCTAGTGTTACTTTCCTAAAGTAATGCTCAACCTATGAGCAAGTATGTAAGCTTTTTAAGTTAGGGCGCGAAGTGCGGGGGTACACAAAACAGTGGAACACGGAAAATTTAAAACACCTCGTATAAGTCCAGAAAGCCGTTGCGTCATTCACAGGGATCGAACCTGCTGCATTTACTTGATGAGAGTAAAGCGTTACCAAAGTATGTAAGCTTTCTGCGTTGGGATACGAAGTGCTTGGATATTAAACCCGTTTTGAACAGCAGCAAATTAAAACACTTCGCGCAAGTCAAGAAAGCCGTTAGTTCATACGCAGGAGTTGAACCTGCTAGGATTACTAGGAGACAGTAATGCTCAACCTATGAGCAAGTATGTAAGCTTTTTAAGTGAGGGCGCGAAGTGTTCAGTTTTATCCAATCGGGGAGGTAGGGTCAGTCTCTAAAAGACCTACCTGGGCAAAGTTTTTAGAGAAGAAATCATGGTTAAGTCCTAAATTCTGATTAGCTTAACCGTAAACCGCTTCTGGGCGGACGATTAAATCACCGGAAGGACGCCGATCGCAGATGTAATCCTCGAAGCGATTTTCGCTGACTTCCAAGTGACGAGCAAGCTGTTGTTTAATAGCTGCATCAGTCATGGATGCAGTAATGCCAACTTGACTTTCTGTTCTGTCGTAGGAACGACCTTCAAAACGAATGTGAACCATGTTCTCTTCTCCTTGTTCTACAAGAAACAACGCCGTTCTAAGTAATATACTTCCTGGATAGAGTAACGGATTGGCTCGCCAGGATAAACAGGGTTGGCGTTAATGTCGTTGGGCTGATTTGAGGTTGGGTTTAACGGCTGCCGCTGAGTTTGAGGCTGAGAATTTTCCCAACTCAGGGGAAGCAGTTTTAGGTAGAATAACAAAGGAATACCTCCATCTGTTTCCGAAACAGCGTGGATTGCTTCGGGTTAGAATACCCTGAACTTATTCAGTTTCTAAGCGGGAGACAGGAGAAGTCTGGTGGAATTTTTTTTTGCTATACTCTTTAAATTTAACACTCGTATTATTCTTTGTCAAGAGGTTTTAAAAAAAATTCAACCGGCTTCAATAAGGCTATCTAGTGCTTTAAATAGCGAAACTTTGGCGAAAGATTGGCGAAACC
Source organism: Laspinema sp. D2d (assembly GCF_025370755.1). Lineage (GTDB taxonomy): Bacteria > Cyanobacteriota > Cyanobacteriia > Cyanobacteriales > Laspinemataceae > Laspinema. The sequence continues at coordinate 79,869 of NZ_JAMXFC010000022.1, forward strand.
CTACAGATTCATAAAGTTTCAAAGCGCCCGTGGGACTTTGGGCATCCACACTGAGTAGAATAGTTTCGACCCCAGCCGCTTGTAACTGCTGCATTCCTGCTAACAGAAGCGCCCGTCCGATGCCTTGATTACGGAAGCCCCGACGGGTTCCTAGGACTGTAATCCAGCCTTCATTTCGTCCAGTCTGGCGATTTTTTTCAGCATAAATTGTACAATAACAAAAACCGGCAAATTGCCCATCAGGAGAGACGGCTACTAAGTCAAAGGCGGGCCGATAAGGAAGATTTTCTAATTCATGATCCAGGCGATCGCGAGTTAAGGCGTGAAAATTCCAATGGTCAATAAAACTCTGATTGTACAGTTCAACCCAAGCATCACCATTCTTTTGCTGTTCCCCAATCTGCACCGTAAATTCAGGGGGGAACTGAGGAGTGGGTATCGGTTCAGCCGTGACTCGTTCCATGCGGAAAAAATAGCGATTGATGGCGAATCCACAGCTTTCTAAAAACCGAATGCGATCGCCATCAGTTTCCCTCGTGCCCGATCGCAAGCTCACCGGCACACCAAACTCCTGACTCACTTCCTGCATTCGTGCCTCACCCCATGCCACAATTTCCCGTTCCAGGGTTCCGCCTCGGAACATCGGATGCACCCGAAACCAGAGGAAACCATCCCGCACTTCACCGCATTCAGGAATCCAAAGTTGGGCGAATGCTATCAGTGTCCCCTCCGTAGTTTCCCAGAGGCGAAGATTGCGATCGCGATCGACCCAAGGGGCTTCAATTTCTTGGCGCAGTTCGGCGATCGAGCTTCCTTCATCCAGACAATCCACCGCCTCACAAGCATGAATCAAATCGGCGATCGCCTCTAAATCCGTTTCTCCAGTATAGGAACGTTTAGTTAAAGTTATCATCACTGTTTACCTCTTAAAATAAAGGGTGGTAGAGGAGTTGAACCTCTCTTGATCCGATTAAAAGTCGGATGCATCAACCGATCTGCCAACCACCCATTTTATCGCAGATCACCGGAAGCTGGAGGAGTCGAACCCCTACGGATTTCCACCGTACCCCAGTTTTCAAGGCTGGTTGCCGTCCAATCAGCAGCAGCTTCCATCAATCATGACTTAAATTATTTCATCCTCATGTTACTACCTCTCACTTAAATAAAACTCCGAAACTCCTCGGCTTGGACTCGAACCAAGAACCCTCCGGTTAACAGCCGGACGCTCCACCATTGAGCTACCGAGGAATAGTCCCTCACTTTAAAATGATGCGCGAAGCATTTCACAGGCAAGGGAAAGCCCCTTTGGATGGAGTCGAACCACCCACACCGATGTTCGTAGCATCAGGTCCAGATCCGCTGGCAAAGGGAAATCCACCAGGGAGGTACTGCCCCTCCTAACCCCGTGTTATCAGCACGGTGCCTCACTTTTCGGCCTCTAGTGGGTGGTGGAAGATGGAGGAATCGAACCCCTACAGTGACCTGTACTCTGGCTTTCGAGACCAGTTGCCGTCCATTCAGCAGCATCTTCCGCAGGGTGTCTGACGGGACTTGAACCCGCTAGGACTGGCTTCACAAACCAGCGTCTGGACCGCTTGGACTTCAGACACCATCAGTGGATCCGGCGGGGGTCGAACCCGCAACCTCTTCTTTGCAAGAGAAGCGTTCTCCCATTAGAACTACAGACCCAGATTAAGTAGACAATTGACTTTATGTGAGGCGATCGCGTTTGTTCGTGCAAGTGCGAGGAGCGTTTTGCGCTTTCTCAGTTACTTGAGGGACTCCGCCGATGGGTTGTTACACACTCTTTAAAGGATGGCTACTTTCAAGCCCACCTCTCGGGTTCTTCGTATTCCTCGTTCTCACGCGCCCACAGTTATTATGTGGTACTTTTCCTCTCGTACTCAAGTATGTAAGCTCCAAAAATTAGGTCACGCTTGGACGCGATCGCCTTAAGTTATCCGGTTTGAATTTCAGAAGATAATCCTCCTTTTTTAAGTAAAAAACAACAAGAGTGGTAGGACTCGAACCTACATAAACCGATTTAGAAAATCGGGACTTTTTCCAATTAAGTTACACTCTCTTTGATTGGTAGTCCTAGTCAGATTTGAACTGACACTATCTTGCTTGTAAGGCAAGCGCTCTACCATTGAGCTATAGGACTACAAAAGCGGGTGATGGGATTTGAACCCATGCACTGAAACTGGCAGACTCAGATGCTTACCACTACATCACACCCGCAACAAGCTGGTGACAGGAATTGAACCTGCAACCCATCGCTTACAAGGCGATCGCTCTGCCAATTGAGCCACACCAGCATCAAAAATTGGTGGCAGGGGCAAGATTTGAACTTGCTGATGTTCAGTTTATGAGACTGACGAGCCAACCATTGCTCCATCCCTGCATAAATCACCAAAATACCCCCGACTGGACTCGAACCAGTACCCCCTAGATCCTTAATCTAGGGCCTCTTCCAATTGGGCTACAGGGGCAAATATTAAATCAGGCCATCAGTTGGGTGGATTAAACCCAATACCCCTGACAGGACTCGAACCTGTAAAACACTCGTTCTAAGCGAGCGACGGTTTCCAATTACGTCACAGGGGCAGAAAAAATCGGGATGGTAGGATTTGAACCCACGACTCCTTGGCCCCAAACCAAGGCTTCTAAAACCGCTGAATTACATCCCGTTGGTACTCCTGGTGGGACTCGAACCCACACTTTTTTAAAAAACAGATTTTAAGTCTGCCGCGTCTACCAATTCCGCCACAGGAGCGAGAGAACCAAGGTACTCCCGGTGAGACTCGAACTCACAATAAATCGCTTTTGAGGCGATCGCGTTTTCCAATTACGCCACAGGAGCAAAAATTGGATGCCCCGCCAGGGATCGAACCTGGACTCTTCCGATTCAAAGCCGGAAATGTTACCCAATTACACCACAGGGCATTGTGAGATGGATGCCTGGGTTGGGGTCGAACCAACCTCTCCGTGATTCAGAGTCACAGCGACTTGCCAATCGTCCACCAGGCAATACCAGTCCCCCAGGTCGGTTTCGATCCGACGACCTCCTGTTCTTCAGACAGGCGCTGCTACCAACTGAGCTACCGGGGGATAAAGGAGAGAGAGGGATTTGAACCCTCGTCGGATCTGTTCAATCCGATCAGTCTTTCCAAGACCGCGCCATCAGCCTCTCGGCCATCTCTCCAGGGTGGGTGTCATACACCCAGATTATACAAAAAGGCGGAGAGGGAGGGATTTGAACCCTCGACGGTCGTTAAACCGCTCTTTCTTAGCAGGAAAGCGCCTTAAGCCACTCGGCCACCTCTCCAGAATGGGCCGGGAGGGACTCGAACCCCCATGTTCAGCACAATAGCACTTGATTTACAGTCAAGCTCCTTCACCCATTTGGATACCAGCCCATACAATGTGTGTGGCAGTGCCGACGGGATTTGAACCCGCAAACGCCGACTTGAAAGATCGGGGGCTTTACCAATTTGCCTACGGCACCACAGTTGGCGCAGGGACTGAGATTTGAACTCAGATCAACGGTTTTGGAGACCGTCATGTTAGCCGTTACACTATCCCCACGTTTGGTCGCAGCAGCAGGATTTGAACCTGCATCCACCCAGTTATGAGCTGGGGACTTTACCATTAAGTTACACTGCGAGATTGAACTCGTATTCCAGCCTTGAAAAGGCTATATCCTAACCATTGATGATGAGGTTATATCCATTTGCACCGCATTTTTTATCGGGATTTTTCCAAATTTAATCCCTGCTGAACGGGAGTGACGGGACTCGAACCCGCGACGACTTGTTCGACAGACAAGTGCTCTACGCTAACTGAGCTACACCCCCATGAAATCAGCAGTGGATTACATGGAATTTGGAAAAGTTTGGCGGTTAAGGGGGTGGGAATCATTCAAGGGAATAATTCCCACCGATTGAGTCCGCCATTGTTTCCGTTTTCATTAAATGGCCCTTTGATTATTCAGTTTTCAAGGTTCAAGGTGGGCGTTTGGGTGGAGCATTTTGCTCTGTCCCTCTCGCTTCATATTTATATACTACATACATACTACAAAACTGTCAAGGGGTTTTAGAAAAAATTTTTACTTTTTATTGAATTTTTTCTGTAACGCTTGCTCTGAAAGGATTTTATAGGAGGGTTTTGCTAAGAGGACTGCCTAAAATAGACATACTACAACGAAGAAAACCTGAAGTATGGACTGGATCCCAATGGGACAGGAGGAAGGGGGGTTCTGGTCTGGGGGAGAGTGGCGCTTACCGGGTTCGGGGATTGGACCTAAAACCGAGTAAAATCAGAAGGGTATCCTCAAAAAACAAGTCTATGTTGAAGCTATACTACAATCGGATTTCTTTTAACTCTCGCGGGGTCTGTCTCTCCTTATTAGAAAAAGGACTACCGTTTGAATTGGTCGCGATGAAACTCGATGGAGATCAGTTCCACCCTGATTTTCTTGCACTCAATCCGTTTCACCAAATTCCGGTTTTGGAAGATGAGGGATTTGTAGTCGTGGAGTCTTTGGCAATTTTGGATTACTTAGAGGCAAAATATCCCACTCCTTCTTTACTGCCCTCGGATCCGCAGATGTTAGCGACTGTGAAAATGATAGAACTTTTGACCTTAAATCAGATGATGCCACCGATGCGGCCCTTGATGATGAATTCGATGGGGCTTTCGGAAGAAAGCCCGGAAAAGTTGCAGGAAGCTAAACAGAATGTTGCTCGGGTGTTACGCTTTTTTGAAAGTAAATTAGCCGATCGCCTATATTTTGGAGATCAACAGCTTACCTTGGCGGATATTGTTGCCGGAACTGCCATCCCGTTTTTGCCGAGTCTGGGATTACCCTTGGAAGATTATCCTCGGTTAAAGGATTGGTGCGATCGCTTGATGACTCGTGAGAGTTGGCAACAAACCCAACCCACTGAGACAGAAATTACAGAAGTTAAAGCCCGAATGAAATCCCTGCTCTCTCAGCGGCAATAATGCCAATAATAAAGATGAGTGGCGATTTATGGATGGAAGTAACAGTTATAGGAAGGGTGTGGATGTAGTGCTGACAGAAGATAGAGAGTTGTGTTTGAGTGTAGGCAAATAGGGAGGGCGATCGCGTAACCCAATTAACGGGAGAAAGATTGGTTCACCCCGAATGAACCCAGTGGTTTCAAATCACCTGGGTTCATCGGCTTTAATCGACTTCCTTGAGTAAGGAAACTCCCGCATTCGCTTCCTCGGAACACTTGACGATATAAAACTCAGCCCGATCGCTCAAGGCGGTGAGAAAAACTCCAAAATCGTTCTGAGAATCCGTCGAGATCCAAGTCCCGCGTAGACTGACTTCAACATACTCGCTATCGGCAACGCAGATGGAAATCATGTCGCCTGGATCGTTTAATGCCTCCGCTTCCAGAAACTTCAGTCCGGGCAAATCTGTCGGCAGCAAAAACGACGCGCTAGAGGGGGCGATCGCGATGCTTTCACCCACTCGCATCGCCACGACAGCACGGGTCGCCACAACTTCCTCAATGGAGTCAGGCAGACGCTCTAGGTTAAAGCCGGTTTCAGTATAAATGAACTTCAGCATTGCCAGTGATCTCTCGTCTTTGTGAGTTATTCTTACTTCGCCTTGGAGTGAGAGTCTGAGTCGCCCGAACTTATGTGATTGACAACCAAGGGCGTTTATATCCAGAATTGTGAAACATCAAAAATTGATTGAACAATGGGCAATTCCCAATCTCAGATTCACGCGATCTAACGTCTTCCCTTGAGCTTTTCTCCTAAGAGTGTGCAGAAATTGTACATCAAATCTCAGGTTTCTCTCACTCGTACCCCTTCAAATCGCTCCAGAATTGTTCTGCAAATGAGATCGCTGGGTGGATAGGAGCCTTGAGTTTGCTTTTCAGGGACATTCCGGCTTCCATCGGCGTGCGATCGCCCTTGCGAGAATTGCAACTCATACAGGCGGTTACGACATTATCCCAACTGTGACTCCCGCCTCTGGATTTAGGCAAGACATGATCTAGGGTTAAATGTTTCGTACTGCCGCAGTATTGACAGGCATGGTGGTCCCGTTTAAGCACTTCCCGACGGTTGACTGGAGGCACTTTCCAAATCCGTTCAGTCCCTGTGATAGTCAGGCGGATATGGGGAGGAACCATCACCACTTGAGAGGGCGATCGCACCTCATACATTTGAGGGGGCTCTAGGCCAAAGTCCTCACTATTGCTGCCATCGCTTAACTCCAAGGGTTCTGCCTTGCCTGCAATTAACAGGACAATTGCTCGTTTAATGTTGACTCGGCTAATCGGTAAGTAGTTTTTAGAAAACACCACCACCGATTTTGCTAACACATCAGTTATGCTATTCACGACTCGACTCCTTAAAAAAAACAGCCCCCACTTCCATTCGTTAGGGGAAGCGGGGGCTGAAAAAACTCTTATTATTAGGGTCTTCTCGTCCTATGGGGGTACAGCATCTCATGGCTGTCCCTGCCGCTTCTTGTATGAATATTGGCCCATCCTGGTCGGTAACCAAACGGGGTTTTAAACTCCTCGCTCATCTGTAAATCTTGGACCGCATTACTATGATACTCAACCTTCCCGATGGACTCCAAAGCTGTAGCCGATGTCACGAGGCGATCGCCTGCGGCAACATCACGGCCCAAGCCATTGGCATACAGTCCGGTGTTCATAGGAAGGGGGGGTAAAAAGTTCACGGTTAGATTTTTTGAAAGCAAGGACTTGAATTCTCCACCAAACATACTACACTAATATTACAGAGAATGTAAACCCTTCTGAGGAAAAAAGTTATGTCTGCGATTACTCGAACACCCACCACCGAAATGGAAGTCACCAGCATCCGCCTAGAGAGATCTCTGAAAGAAAGCCTCAAAGCCATCTCTGGGAATCAAGGCTATCAAGCCTTGATTCGAGACGTGCTCTGGAATTATGTTCAGCAAAAATCAGGAGAGTATCGACCTTCATTTTCCAGAGAGGATATTCGAGTCAGTTTAGATGCGACGGCCCAACGAGAGGAACGGTGTGTCCTCACCGGCAAAGTGATTCGACCCCAAGAACCCATGTTATTAGGGTTAACCACCGGCGGCGATATGGTGCCGCTGAGTATAGAGAGTCTGGTTGGATAGTCGCATCTCCCGCCTTCTTGTGGCTGGAGGAAGCCCAGGGCTGGGATTGTAGTGCTTTTGGGGTTACAAATTTAGAGGCGATCGCATTGAATCGGCGATCGCCTCTGTCGTTCTTCCCGTCCCATCGGTCCCCTACCCATCCCAATTTCCGGGGAGGGGACCCCACAAGGGTTAATTATTCCGATCGCCGATAATTTCCCACGCTTCTGCAATCAGTCTGGGTGCGGTTTCTGCCGGAATTTTCAGCGCTTGAGCCAGTCTATCCAAATAATGGGATTCTTCTGGCGTCACCTTGCCATCAACAATTGCAAAGGTGGCAGCTACGGCAAAAGCACCTTCAACCATATCATCGGGCAGGGCTTCAATGGCGGCATTAAACAAGGCCGAAGTCCCTTGACGGTCCCAAATTTTATCGACTTTGGCGGAAATTTTGTGGATATCTTCTGCTGCATACCCCTTCATCGCGCCACTTGCCATCAACTCATGGAGTAACTCCGATTGTTGTTCAGACATTTGACCATCGGCATAAACCACAATCAACGTAATGGCAAACAACGCTTCCACAGGCGTGAGTTTTTCCGTTGATTTCGCATAAGTTTGGAACAGTTTGTCATACTTGCTCATGGCATCCCCCGCTTGCGAACTCTCCAAAGTGAACCGGCGTTACTGCATTCCAGGTAATATCTGGCGAATCAAATCTGACGTCACGCGATCGCTGACAGTTGCCGCACCGATTTGGGTGGGTAACACAAACCGCACTTTTCCATCTTTCACTTTTTTATCCGTTTGGAGGGTGTCAATAATTTCCTCAAGGTTCAATCCTTCCGGTAATTTTGTCGGCAACCCAGCTTTTTCAATCAAGGCAAACTGACGGCGATCGCACTCCTCATCCCAGAGTCCCAACGCCACCGCTAACCGCGACGCCGCCACCATCCCGACTGCCACCGCTTCCCCATGATTTGTTCCCTTATAGTGCGTCAAACTTTCCACCGCATGACCAATGGTATGACCATAATTCAGAATTGCTCGCAATCCCGCTTCTTTTTCATCTTTGCCGACGACATCCGCTTTACTTTGGCAAGAACGGGCGAGAATTTCTTCCAAAAATCCGGCATCTACATAGCGCAACTGATCCAACCGTTTTGCCTGTTCCATCTGGGTGAATAACTCCAAATCCCAAATCACCCCATACTTAATCACCTCAGCCATTCCGGCTCGAAATTCCCGCACGGGGAGAGTTTTTAGTACCTCGGGGTCGATCGCCACCAACTTGGGTTGATAAAATGCCCCAATCAGATTTTTCCCCTGGGGATGATTCACCCCAGTTTTGCCCCCAATGGAAGCATCCACCATCGCTAAAAGGGTAGTGGGAACTTGAACAAAATTAATCCCCCGCAACCAAGTCGCTGCCGCAAATCCGGTCATATCTCCCACGACCCCACCGCCTAAAGCAACCATTGTGGAAGACCGTTCTAGGCGCTGTTCCAGGGCCGCATCGTAAATTTTTTGAATGGATCGCAGGGTTTTGTATTGTTCTCCTGCCATCAGGATGCAGGTGGATACGTCAAATCCTGCGGCAGTTAAAGAGGACCGTAGGCGATCGCCATACCGTCGATCCACCACGGGGTTGGACACCACTAACACTTTTTTCCCCAACTTCAGGGGCTGCATTTGCGCCCCGAGTTGATCTAAGGATTGAGGGGCGATCGCAATATCGTAAGAGTCCTGGGGCAGATTGACGCGGATAACAGACGGCATGGTAAACAACCCATTCACTAAACCTAGAGGGCTGTATTGTATCGCAAGCCATGATTCAATGGTGGGTAGCGATTTTAAATGGAGATACTTCTCAATGTCTGGAATCCTTGCTTATGCTTTGATTGTCGGTGGAGCCTTCGTCAGTGCCGTGGTCCTGATGTTCGGATTGCGTGCCGTCAAGCTGATCTAATCCCAAATTCAGTTGCTAAAGACCTAAGATAATACTCTTCAGCCTGTGCAGGCGGGCTTTGTTCCTGTAGCCCCAGGCTTGAGCCTGTGAGTGTTTATTCTTATAACCCGCTAAGGCGGGTTTTTTTATGGCAGCAACTTTAGATGGGAGGTGCAGGGAAGAATGAGGCGATCGCCCCGGATGGAAGGCAAAGAAGATTGCAGGTATTAAAAATAAACCCCAGATGCAACCCGCGATCCCCAAAGTTCCGTATTTTTGCGGAGACCTCCTACTAATGGCACTTTGAGCCAAAGATCTGCGTCAGATGAGAGTGGGTAAGCAGCATCAATCTGTATTAAATTTACTTTTATTTTGCAAGTCTTCAGGAGTGCAGTCGGCTCTTTTTTTTGTGACCCTACAACCCATACTGACCCGATGAATCTGTCCTTGATCAACCCCTTCCGGTTATCGCGCCTCACCGTACCCCTGTGGTTTTTTGGCTTTGTCCCGTATAAATTGGGCGAAGCCTTATTAATCACCCTACTGCCTTTATTTATCGTTCAAACCGTCAATGGCAGTGTGACGGATGTCGGACGAGTCCATTCCCTGACTTCCCTCGCCGGTGTCATTGCTTTTATGGTTTGGGGGAATCTTTCCGATCGCCTCAAACTGCGCCGACCCTTCCTCATCCTGGGATTTTGTGGGTTTGCCCTCTGTACCGCCCTCACGGCGACTGCGCAGGGAATCGAGCAAGTCATGATATTCTGTACCCTCGGTGCATTTCTCATGGCCGCCATTACCCCGGTTGCTTCCGCCCTAGTCATTGATGGCAACCCAGAAGAGCGCTGGGCCAGTGCTTTTGGGCGATTTTATCAGATTTCCGGCTGGAGTTTTGTCGGGGGCGTTCTGTTGGGGGCCAGTTGGTTAGCCTTCATTCCCCTTCACTGGACGAATCTCGGACTACGATCGCTGTTACTCTTAGCCAGTTGTGCCGCTACACTCAGCTTGATTCTCTGCTGGAAATGGGTCAAAGAACCGCGCAAGAGTTCAGAACACCGCCAGTATCAGCCCGAGTTACATCATGTCATCTCTGTGGCCGTGATTGAAAGACGGGCGATGTTTTATTCCTCGCGAATGCTGTATTTTATCCTGCATCCATCATGGCCGGTTAACCTGATTCAGAACTTCTCTAGTCCCCTGCTGGTTTACTATGCTTGTGCCGCAGTCTTTTTCTTTGCGGTGAATGTCGTCTTTGTCCCCTTTCCCATTTTTCTGACCACCCATTTAGGGGCAACCAACACCCAAGTTTTATTGATCAGTATGGGTAAAGCGGCGATCGAGGCATTCTTTTATCTGCCAATGGCGCGGTTTATCCAAAAACGCAAAGGGGTTCACCTCCAAGCTGGGGCCACTGCCGTCCGCGTTGTCGTCTTCCTGATTTTCTCCCTGGTGGCGGTGATGCCTGTCCATCCCCTGAGTTTGCCCATTGTCGGCCTCGCGCACCTCTTAACCGGCTTAACTTGGGCTGCAATCAGCATTTCTAGCACTACGATTGTTGCGACCCTTGCCCCCAAAGGTCAAGAAGCGATCGCAATGGGTTCCTATAATTCCCTCATTGGAATTGCCACAATTATCGGCAGTCTCGTAGGCGGGATGATCGCGGTTTCTTATGGATATAGTGCTTGTTTCATCACAGGTGCAATCTTAATGGGTTTAACCGCAGCCCGCTTATTTTGGATCGCCAGAATGCCGAACCTAATTTTCCAAAAAGAGGGAAATCGGCACCCGTAAGCCTTCCTGCCCTATATTCTGACTAATTCCCGGATTTTGGTGACTGTTGGGATGCCAAAAACTCCCGAACGACTTCATCATATCGACGAAATTCCCCATCCACTTGATAATTCATTTGTTGCATTTCTGCTTCAGAAATTAACCCGGACAGTTGAAGAATAACGGGTTCTAACTCCGGATATTTTTCTAAGGTTTCAGTCCGAATGATGGGAACGGCTTGATAAGGGGGAAAATAATTTTTATCATCTTCTAGGACAACCAGCCCTAATTTATCAATCAATCCATTCGTAGAATCCCCGGCGATTAAATCCACTTTTTTATAAACTAAAGCCCGGTACATTAATCCTAAATCCATGACTTCGGGAGGGCGGACAAAGGTTAGCTGATAGGTCGCCGCCAAGCCGGGAAAGCCATCTTCCCGACTCATAAATTCATAGCCGAATCCGGCGGTCCATTGGGGAGTATATTCCGCCGCATCGGAGAGGGTTTTTAAATTTAACTTGCGCGCATCTTCTCCCCGGACCATGATAGCAAAGGTATTATTAAACCCTAATGGAGGCATCACGGTTAAGTTAAATTGCTCTTGATAGGCTTGTTTGACCTTCTGATAAACAGTTTCTGCGTCCGAGATGGGGGTCTGGTTTAAAATTGCGGTAAAAGCTGTACCCGTATATTCAATATAGGCATCAATTTGGCCGGTTTTGAGGCCATCATGACAGAGGAATGTCCCGCCTAAATTTAACTGGCGATCGACCTTTAAATTAGTTTGGGATTCTATTTGTTGAGCGAGGAGTTCTCCGAGGATATTTTGTTCGGTGAAATTTTTAGAGCAAATTACAATATCAGCCTTTCTGCTAGGGCGGGAGTTGTCAGGTTGGCATCCGGCAACTGTCCCGAGAGTGAGGGTACAAAGGGCTAAGAATAAAACTTGTTTTGCCTTCATTTTTTAACCGTTAAGTGATGTTCAAGCCAACCGATCGCCCCATCGGCAATTAAGGCGATCGCCGCTGCGGGAACGGCTCCAGCTAAAATGAGTTGATTGTTCACCATTGAAATGCCTTGAAAAATCAATGCCCCCAATCCACCGGCCCCGATCGCTGCCGCAATGGTTGCCGTTCCCACCGAGATTGCCGTTGAGACTCGCACCCCAGCTAAAATCACCCCCATTGCCAAGGGAATCTCAACTTGGGACAACAATTGCCAATCGGTCATCCCCATTCCTCTTCCCGCCTCCCGAATGGCGGGATCTACCCCAACAATGCCCGTATAAGTATTGCGAATAATCGGTAATAAGGCATATAAAGTCAGGGCAAAAATAGCGGGAATAGCTCCAATTCCGCCAATGATAGGAACAGAAATTAAAAACCCAAACAGGGCTAGACTGGGAACCGTTTGCAGAATATTGGCAACCCCCAAAATTGCAGAAGATAGCTGGGTTTTTCGAGTAATCAGAATGCCTAGGGGAATCCCCACGCTAGTGGCAATGGTAATGGCGATCGCCACTAAAAATAAATGTTCACCACTACGGCGTAAAATTTCTTCACTATATCGAATCAGAAAAAACTCATCCATTATTCAGGCTGATAGAATTAACGACGTTGGATTGATAGCGCAACGGCTGATAAACCGGGTTTCTTGTCCCAATTGATGGTAATAACTGGCAAATCTACGCCCGAAACCCGGTTTCTTGTCCCCAGGAACTGCTAAAACTCGGCAGTGCCCTCGAAAGTCGGAGTGGGGAGGCAGCGGATAAAGGCTTGAGCTTCGGGATGTTCCGATCGCAAAAATTCTGCGGGAGTGCCTAACAGGACCATTTTGCCATCCTGCATCAAGCCAATGCGGGTTGCCAAGCGTAATGCTTCATGAATGTCATGGGTGACAAAAATTACCGTTTTGCCGAGTTGCTGTTGCAGGTGTCTAAATTCCCGTTGGAGTTCCAGGCGGGTAATCGGATCCACCGCCCCAAAGGGTTCATCCATGAGTAAGACGGGGGGATCCGCCGCGAGTGCACGGGCGACGCCGACGCGCTGGCGTTGACCCCCGGAGAGTTGGTGAGGGTAGCGGTGGAGGAAATGTTGGGGTTCTAATCCGACGAGTTCGAGGAGTTCGGTGACTCGGTTCTGGATGCGATCGCGGTCCCACCCCTGAAGAGACGGGACGAGACCAACATTTTTAGCCACGGTGAAATGAGGAAACAAACCAATGTCCTGAATGACATAGCCCATGCGTCGGCGCAACTGAATCGGGTCCCATTGAGTGGTAGGTTTGCCCTCAACGAGGACCTCGCCAGTGGTGGGAATTCGGAGTGCATCCATCAGGGCGATCGTGGTGCTTTTGCCGCTGCCACTGCGTCCAATCAGAACTAAGGCTTCACCCCGATTGACTTTAAAATTCAAATTGGAGACTAAATTTCGCTGATTCACCCGAAAGGTGACATCCCAAAATTCTACAACTGAATCGTTAACAGGGGGGTTTGGTAAGGACATAGATCGATGGATCTGGGGAGTGAGGGGTGGGGTGGGGGAGAATTGCGGTCCGCAAGACTTCGAGGGTTTTGGGGGCTGTACTGTTTTGTAGCTTGTGGAAGAGTGACGGTGGAAGAGTGGCGATCGAGTAAAGTAAATTAAGGAAGGCACTGGAGGAGGAGCGGATCGTTGTGAGGACAAAATAAGCTAGGGCAATAGGGTTGCAGAGGGAGATAGGTTTGTAAGTTTATAGAAAATGGCTCCTAAGCCGGAGATCTCTGCCCGAATTAGGGAGGCGATCGCCAAGGGGAGAACAGAACACAACGCAAAATGCCAAACCGGGCATTCAGACTGACCTCGCTCAGATTTTAAGCCATTCGGGCCAAAAAGCAACCTTGGCGTTGAAACTGGGCAATAATATCGATGCGCGGAAATGAGCGTTATGCTACAAAGCCTTAAGGAAGGCATACAGTAAGGGGAGCAAAGGGAACCCGAAAGCAATGCATAAGATCCTGTTGGTAGAAGATAATGAGATGAATCGGGATATGCTATTGCGTCGTCTGAAGCGTCGGGGCTATGAGGTCATCGTAGCCGTTGATGGCGGACAAGGCGTCACAATGGCCCATGCCGAAACACCTGACTTGATTTTGATGGATATGAGTTTGCCGGTACTGGATGGGTGGGAAGCAACCCGGCGGATCAAAGCGGCACCGGATACTCAGTGGATCCCAATTATTGCATTAACTGCTCATGCCATGTCTGGCGATCGCGAGAAATGTCTGGCGGCAGGATGCGATGATTATGACACCAAACCCGTGGAATTTCCTCGGTTGTTGGAGAAAATTCAGTTACATATTTCCAAGCAACCCACAGTTTAGGATGCTGCTTGCATTCTGAGGCTGAAGGGGGAGAAGGGATCAGAAAAATTTCAGGGGTGCGATCGCCACGGGGTCAATGTCTTCACGCTTGAACAGCAATACATGGGATTTCTATTAGTCCACATAAGTTTTGAGCGATATTTTTAAGTAGTCCAAGTTCTCCAGACGCGAATTGGGGATTTTTAAGGGAGGGGGTTTCTGGGTCAATCTTAAAATCAAGAGATCTGAATCAAAGGGCAGCCGCCCTCATCCGTCAACCTTCGATTTTTTCTGATCATTCATCCCCCTCCGCGAGTCTGGATTATTTCCTGAGTTTTGGGTTAATCTCCACCCTAATTTTAATCAATATCCATGAGTCATAAAATCAGGCGAAAACAGAGGTGAGTCCATGATGCAATGTACCTGCCCGTTTAGGCAGAAATTTTAGTGATCAAAAACGAAAATTTAACTGCCGCCGATTGTCGGAAATTTAGGTCAGCGCTTCACTTCCTTAAAATGGTCTAGTATCGAGAATCAAAAATAGCGGTTAGGAAAGTCGTGGATACTATCCCGTTGATGACAAGACAGGAACTCTAAACAGGACAGTTCAAGTCAAACCAACCCTCTTCGCCAAAGAGATCTCATCAAGATGCCTATTAATTTATCAGCCCAGAATTTGAAGCCCAATCCAGAGGGGAACTCTAACCCTGAACATCAGCAGGCAGGGCTAATTCAAGCTTACACCCTGGTGGGAATCCTCTTGGGTTGCACGATCCCATTCGGTGCATGGATTCTGGATATCATAATTCAAGAGGTAGACTGGTCTTTAGGGGCGATCGCCCAGGTCCATACTATCAATCCACTACACTGGATCCTAGACCTTAATCCTCTATTCTTCGGCTGGATGGGGTGGACCTTGGGACAATTAAAAATCGCCCAGAAAACAACCCCCCCCGCCTCTTTACTCCTCAGTCCCGTCCCAAGGGACGGCTTTGGCTTTCCCTGCCTGGGAACCCCCACCGCAGACCAACTGGCACGTTACCTGAATCATCTTCCCATCGCCGTGATTGAATTGAACCTCAAGGGTGAGATTCAAACTTGGAATTCCACGGCAGAAACCCTCTTTGGCTATCATGCCAGCGAAGCGATCGCCTCCCCTTTACTGACAGCAATCATCACGAAAAATACCCGTCTTGATTTCCAAAACCACTGGAATCAGTTCTTAACCCACCCCTGTAAACAACGTTGGCGGTTAGAAAATCGCACCCGCGACGGCAAAACCCTAACTTGTGAATGGAATGTTCTTCCCCTCCTCAATCAGTCAAGTGAACTCATCGGAGTCGCTGCCTTAGTTTGCGAAATTACTCAGCAGGTGCAAACCGAAACGGCTTTACGCGATAGCGAAGTCCGATTACGCCGACTCTCAGAAGCGACCTTTGAAGGCATCATCATTCATATCCGAGGAAAAATTCTCGATGTCAATCAAGCCCTCGTGACTATGAGTGGCTATTCGGAAGAAGAACTGATTGGCAAAAATGCTTTAGATTTTTTAACAAATAACTCTAAAAAAATTGCGTTAAAAATGATTAACTTAGGGGATGAAACCCCTTATGAAGTCCAAATTTTAACAAAAAATGGCACAATTTTGGCGGTAGAAATTCAAGGGAAAGAGATTTTACATTCCGGGGGAGGGGTTCGAGTGGCAGCGGTGCGAGATATTAGCGATCGCAAACGGTCCCAAGACCTCGAAAAACTACTGATTGCTACGGTGACTGAAAATCAACGAACCCTAGCCACCCTGATGAGTAACCTTCCTGGGATGGTGTATCGCTGTAAAAATGACCGAGATTGGACAATGGAATTCGTCAGCGATGGATGTGTCACTTTAACCGGATATAATCCCGAGGATATCATCGGGAATCGCCGGGTTTCTTTTTCCAAAATTATCCATCCCGATGACCAAGAAAAACTATGGGAAAAGGTCCAAGCCAGTCTACAAAACCAACAGCCCTTTGAATGTGCTTACCGAATCATCACTCGGACTGGAGAAACCAAATGGATTTGGGAACAAGGACGAGGGATTTTTTCAGTTACTGGAGAATTATTTGCCCTAGAAGGTTACCTCACCGATATCACTGAACGGACGAAATCGGTAGAAGCCTTGCGTCACAGTGAAGCCCGCTATCGGACCATTTCTGAACTGGCTTCGGATTTTGTCTATTCCATGACCCTCAATGATAACGGTGAACCGATCGCGGAATGGGTTACTGAATCTTTTAAACGGATCACCGGCTATACCCGAGAGGAAATCAATCAAAAAGGCGGCTGGCATCGGGTGATTCATCCCGAAGATTTGCCGAAGTTTCGCCAATTTGAACGAGAAATGTTAGGGGAAAATGGGGCCGTATTAGAATACCGAATTTTTACCAAATCCGGTAATATTTGTTGGTTGCGCGATTCCGCACGAACCGTTGAAAATGAAGGGGAAGAACCGAGGAAGAAGGTGTTGGGGTCGGTGCAGGATATTAGCGATCGCAAGCGGTCCGAGTTCCAAATGTTACAAGCGATGTCTTTATTGAGCAAAAGTGAAGCCAAAAATCGCGCCTTGCTCAATGCGATGCCTGATTTAATGTTTCGCTTTGATCGCAAACAAACCATTCTGGACTTTAAACCCGTCAAAGGCATTGATTTTGGCAACTTAACCGGCCAATTTTTAGGAAAAAAATTAAGTGATTTATTATCTGAAGACGTTGTTGCCGATTGTATTGATGCCTTGGAAAAAACTTTAGCCAGTCATGAAATTGAAATATTTGAGTATAACTTAACCATTAATGAAGAGGTCTATAGTTATGAAAGCCGAGTGGTTGCCAGTGGAGATAAGGAAGCATTAGCGATCGTCCGAGATATTACCGCCCGCAAACGGTCAGAGGCGGAAAAACTGCAATTAATCGCCTCTTTACAAGAAAGTGAAGAAAAATATCGCTCGGTAGTGAATACGGTTCAAGAAGTCATTTTTCAAACTGATCCCCAGGGATGCTGGACTTTCCTAAACCCGGCTTGGACTGAAATTTCAGGATACAGTATTGAAGAAAGTCTCGGGACGCCATTTTTAAACTATATTCATCCCGACGAGCACCCAGAGACTCAACAAAAATTCCAGAAATTGGTCCAGCGGCAGACTGACTCTTGCCGCCATGAGGCGTGTTATCTGACCAAAACAGGCGATCGCCGCTGGATGGATGTTTATGCCAGACTGCGACTTTCTCCCGATGGAACTATTATCGGCATGGCTGGAACCCTCAACGATATCAGCGATCGCAAGAAAGTCTCCCAACAATTGCAAGAAGCCAAAGCCGCCGCCGAAGCAGCAAACCGCGCTAAAAGTGCCTTTCTTGCCAACATGAGCCACGAACTGCGAACCCCCCTCAATGCCATTATCGGCTACAGCGAAATTCTCCTCGAAGAATCGGAAGATTTAGGGTCTGAAGAATTCATCCCCGATTTGCAAAAAATTCAACTGGCTGGAAGACACTTACTCTCCCTCATTAACGATATTTTAGACATTTCCAAAATCGAAGCGGGTAAGATGGAACTCTATTTAGAAACCTTCGAGATTCCAACCCTCCTTGAAAATGTCATTGCTACCGCCAAACCCTTGATTCAAAAAAATAACAATACCTTAGAATCAATCTGTCCCCCTGATATCGGAACCTTATATGCAGACTTGACAAAAATCCGACAAGTGTTATTAAACCTATTGAGTAATGCTGCTAAATTCACTACCCAAGGCACCATTACTTTTGAGGTCTCCCGGGACCTCGGCTGGATTCCTCAGACCCCTTTAAATTCATGTCTCGGGGAGTCTGGGGATGGGATGTGGACCGATTCTCCCCCCCCGGTCACCCCAGACCCCCTGGGGCCTCCGTCTCCCTGTATTGTCTTTCGCGTGACGGATACAGGAATTGGCATGAGTCCGGAACAAATGAATCAAATTTTTAATGCCTTTACCCAAGCGGACCCTTCTACGACGCGCAAGTATGGCGGCACAGGTTTAGGATTAGCTATTTCTCAGCGATTCTGCGAGATGATGGGAGGTGAAATCTCCGTTAGCAGTCAAGTAGGAGTGGGTTCCACTTTTACAGTCCGTCTGCGGACTGTCTCAGTTCAGCCTCAGCCCTAAATGGTCCAACGAAGTATTTTCTCTGGGAAATTCTCGGGCCCGGGGATAGAAACTCCAAGAAATAGGTAGAATCCTAGGAAGTTTCCATCGAGAAACGGGATGTCGCCGAATCACTTGCACCACGGCAAGAGAGCAAACGCCATCAGGGGTTGATTTGCTCCTTCACTCTCAGTAAACCCAGCTATGCGGACACTAATGCCATGATGCGATCGCCCAAAACTCCTCTCCTATTCCCGTCGGTTCTGGTTTGTCTAACCCCCCCTAGACTCAATGCCGGGTGGGACGACACAGACAAAGCCCCTCTGATAAGGGATACCCTCAATACAGAACGTTGACCCCCGGATTTGGTATCAATCCGTTCTACCTCCTGCCGGATCTCCAGGATCCCAGGGCTAACGGAACCCCATCGTCTCCTAGAGGCGATCGCCGGTTCCTCACGGGTTAACCCCCTTAAACCCCTGCCCGATTGCTATTTCGAGCCTGCTAGATTTTAAAGAGTCGATGCCATGAACCTTGACCAAGCCTCGGTGCTGGTAGTTGATGATGTTGAAGCCAACCGCGATCTCCTCTGCCGCCGCTTGAAGCGGCAAGGCTACCATGTCCAAATTGCAGAAGATGGACTGAAGGCACTCGAATTAATCCGAGCCGAGCCCTTCGATCTCGTGCTACTCGATATTATGATGCCCCATCTTAATGGCTATCAAGTCTTAGAGGAAATTAAGGCTGATTCCAGTCTGCGTCATATCCCCGTGATTATGATTTCCGCTGTGGATGATATTGATAGTGTGGTCAAATGCATTGAATTGGGTGCAGAAGACTATCTCTCTAAACCGTTTAACCCGGTCTTGTTAAAAGCTCGGATTAGTGCCTCTTTGGAGAAAAAACGCCTACGCGACCAAGAACAAGCGGTTTTACAAAAATTACAAGATGAACAGGCTAAATCTGAACTGCTTTTGTTGAATATTTTACCGAAACCGATCGCGGAACGGCTGAAGGCTGGGGAACGGACGATCGCGGATAATTTTTCCGATGTGACGGTTCTGTTTGCTGATATTGTCGGCTTTTCCCAGCTTTCTTCTCATTTGTCTCCCCCGGAATTGGTGGAGTTTCTCAACCATATTTTCTCGTTGTTTGATGAGTTGGCGGATAAATATGGCTTGGAAAAAATTAAAACCATTGGGGATGCCTATATGGTAGTCGGAGGATTACCTATGCCTAGGCCGGACCATGCCCAGGCGATCGCTCAAATGGCTCTCGATATGCTCGACGCAACAACCCAATTAAGGACGAATCATGGCGAAACCATCGCTATGCGAATCGGGATCAGTACCGGCCCAGTGGAAGCTGGTGTCATAGGCACTAAAAAGTTTAGTTATGACTTATGGGGGGATACGGTCAATACGGCTTCAAGAATGGAATCTCATGGCATTCCTGGACGGATTCAAGTCACAACTTCCACTTATGAATGTCTGGCTAATGATTTTTTATTTGAACACCGGGGCCTGATTCCCGTCAAAGGCAAAGGAGAAATGTTGACCTATCTCTTGATGGGTAAAAAACCTATTGTTTAGTTTAATTCAAGCTGATAATTATTTAAAACCCATCAGGTTTTTCTAGGTTTTAAAGCGATGAATCAAAGCCCGAAATCCATCGGCTTCCTCTCCTGGGTGACTGCGCGCTCAAGGGTGAGATGCTCCGGCTCTTGACCTCAAGCGGTTGCAGGGGCGATCGCCTCCCAAACCGGAGCCTCTGGACCCGGCGATCGCCCTGATTCTTCCCTTTCCAGAATATCCGGTACAGTCCCCGGTTTCCCTCAAATTAGTGCTAGGATTCCGAGGGATTGAGAGGCGATCGCTCCTTAACCAGGTTCATCCCCCGGGGATAAAAATTAGCCTAGCCCTTGACAATTTATCGCCTATTCTGACTCAATGGATTGATGATCGGACAGTTCCTTGTTAAACTAACTGAGAATCGCTGTACAGAACTATTATTGTTAACTTAATTCGGTAAGGCTAAGGCTATGACTAGGGGAGTTTCCGTAAACATTCGATCAATGGCGACAGCGCCGACTATTGCGCCGGACAAAGTTGGTCAAGTTACCCGACAACCATACCCGAATTATAAGGTAATCGTGCTGAACGATGATTTTAATACGTTTCAGCACGTTTCCTCCTGTTTAATGAAGTACATTCCCAACATGACGAGCGATCTAGCTTGGGAACTCACCAATCAAGTTCACTTTGAAGGACAAGCCACAGTCTGGGTGGGGCCCCTAGAGCAAGCGGAATTGTACCATCAGCAACTCAGCCGCGCTGGATTAACGATGGCTCCTTTAGAAAAAGCCTAATCCAGTTACCAGAATCAGGCGTCTAAGTTGAGGGTTCAAGAGGAGGAGTTAACCATTTACCCTTAAGATGAACCAGTAGGTTGCATACTGAACGACAGGCGCGAAATTTGGCGTCTAGGGTATCCAAGCTGATTTTTAGGCTGTACTTAGCCTCTGATTGGTTCCCCACTATCCAGGAAACACTATTCTATTTGGTAAACATCTCATGGGAAAACCGTCTGGCGGTCGCTTGGTTCTAAATCACTCCACCCATATTCCGGGTTTAATCGCCATCCTGGAAAAGTTAACGGGTTGCCTCGGCATTCAAACGATTACTCCCGGGGTGATTGGTCGCGCCAAAGGTCACTGTCCCCAGATGAAGTTAAAAATATCAGTTCCTATTTTGGGCGGATATAAAGTGATTGCCAGACAGGGAAAAACGGTGCAAGAAGTTTTTATCATTACGGAATTAAGTCAACCGGACCTAGAAGGGGCGATCGCTTCATGCTTGGCAAAAAAATAGCTCCGGGGTCTGATGCGGTCACAGATGATTCCCTGATGATGAAGGTTAAAGCCCGGTTCTCCCCCAATTTTCAATTAAATTAAGACTCAACACTTTGAAACAGGTGACTGTTCTTCCGCCTCCCACTCCACTTCCCCTGACTTTTCTGTGAATGGGTTTGGTTCTCCCATCCCACTCTTTTTTCTAATTCTTTTTGGGGGTTTAGACCCTTTTATTTTGGCATTTAGTTTCTGATACACTGCTCTATAAACTACGTGATAACTCACATCAACTCCACATTTTTCCTTTAACCAAGTTTGAATTTCTCCGTAGCTGATAACTCCCTCATACTCTTCCAAATATTGCTTTAATTTCCCCATTGCTGCTGAAGGAATAGTTGTGGTTTTCCCCGGGCTTTTGTAGGGTTTAAGTAATCCCTCTAATCCCTCTTCTTTGTACTTCTGAAACCATCGATAAATGGTTGAAGGGTCTCTGACTAAAACTGAGGATAACTCTTGTAAACTAGAGAGAGTTCCTGTTTTTAGTAAGTACAATGCTTGCAGTCTTTCTTTCATTTGCACACTGGTCTGCTTGTCTAGCAGGTGTTTCAGTTCTTCTGAAGATTCCTTAATTTCTAGGTTGAGAGTTCGTGCCATTTGTATAAATTTCTCGCTTCAGCCCCATTCCGTTGATTTCATGGGTTAATTCCATGCACAGATAGCATAAAACTTTTTAATTCCACCCTAGCCTACCCAAGCTGGATCGTCAAGAGGTCCCCAAAATCAAGCAACATGACCGAATCTCTATTCTGAGGAATAAATCCGCCATTAAACCGGAAAAATTGAGTATATATCACTAAAAAAATCACCCTTTTTGAGCGAAAATTCACGAATAATGGGGATGAAATTTGTCCCTTGCTCGCACTTGTCTCAGGAATCTATTAAAATTAAGCAGATTTTATTAAGAGTCCCTTCAGACGAACAGAAGATGAGTAATTCAGGGCGAGTTCCGATTTCTAAAAACAAGGATTTTACCCCCGAACCGGACTGGAACTATGAAACGACGGTAGCTCAAATTGAAGCGATCGTTGAACGGGTCGAATCGGGGGAACTGGAATTAGCAGAGGTTTTCGACCAATTCACGATCGCTGTTGAGTATTTGCGCCAGTGCGAATCGTTCCTCTCTCAACGACAGCAACAGGTCAATTTATTACTGGAAACTCTGGATGAGGTGAGTTTTGAGTTTTGAAGAATCAGGGGGAAAGGAGGACTTAATTTGGGGTGAGGGTAAAGCTGAAAGAGGCATTTCAACGGGATGATCCTCGGGAAAACTTAACCGGGAGGGGAAGGGTGTTCCCATAGCCTGTCCCTGAGAATAGGCTATGGGAACGCTCTCCCCCTTGATCTTGCTTTTAAGCCTTACCTCCTAAGCAATACTGCCGCGTTTGCGGGTTTCTTTGTAGGAGGTGCCGACATTTTGCAATCCTGCTTTAATCATTTGTTGTTCGAGAAGCGCAAAGAAACGAGCCCGATCGCCTCCCCGAACTACCGCTTGATTGTGGGCCTCCGCTAACACCACCGGATAGCCATACCCTTTTTGCACTTGGGACAAAACCATACTTAATGCCATGCTTAACAAAGAGGGATCTTGAGCAACCCAGGCAGGCATATCAATTCGGGCAATTTCTGGACCGACATGAAGGTAACAGAAATACACTTGATGTTCTGAGGGATATAAATCCAAAATTCGAGAACAACTCCGCCAGAGGGGACTCCGTTGACCCGGTTCAAGTACAGAAGCCCATAATGTAGTATCCCGTAAAGGATCAAAGACTTGGCAGGGCGCTTTTTGGTCGTAGGGACGCAGGACGGAATCTGCCTCAATGGGACAATGGGTAAAACAGTCGGGGTGAGGATGGGGACAGGCGGCTAACCGTAAGAAACTGAGGGATTCACTACTGCGGGAGGCACTGATATACCCGACAATCGGGACCTTGACTTGCCGCATTTTTTCCCAAGCTTCTAAAATAGCCCCGAGAATGAGCTGACGAGCATCGGTAGGTAAGGGTTCGAGAAACCAGTAAATTAAGGCCCCATCAACCATGCCTAAAATAGGCGCTTCTGGATGAGCAATTTGACCGCTGCCTGGGGTTCGCAAGGCAATGGCTAAATCTGCGAGGGCGATCGCCTCGGAAACCCCCCGGCGATACCCCATCCATTCTTCGGTTTTAATTCCCCATTGCCGAGAAATATACAGGTCTTCGGGTTTATAAAATACCTCCGGCAGACTATCTAACAAGGGGAGGCGACTTTGACCATAATGGAGAATCACTCGCCCGACATTAATTAAGTAACAGTAGGCAATTTCATGATGGGACGGTGCAATCTGAGACCCATCCGTCGCGATTACGGTTTGGACGTTGGGGGGAGTCGGAATGTAGGGGGTAAAGTCCAAGGGTTCGGCGGGAATAGCCACGGGAAATCCCATGCGATCGCGCCAAATTTCTCGTTCCTGGATCAACTGTTCTTGCTCTCCCTGAGCTTTTTTCCGCAATTTTTGGGCGACTTCCAACCGCTGACGGGATTGTTCCGCTTCTTTGGAAAGATGTTCGCTGATTCCCTGCATTTGCCTTGCAATTTTGGTCAAATCTAGCATCCGTTCCCCCTGGGTATCAAATAGCCCATTGTTGCTTTTGCTCTGTATTATTTTACAACCCAGGGCCGGACCCTTGGATGATTTAGGACCGATTTAAGGCCACAGTGAAAAATCTTGGCAGAAGGTGGACAAGGATAAGAGTTCTATCCCAGAATTGTTATTCGCTGCTGCGCGATCGCTTGGGGTATTATATCCCCAGTCGGCGAGATATAATTTGACCCCAGTCAGATCCAGTTGTTTTTGGACTGATTCTAAGGTTTTTAAGCGGTCTTCTACAAACCAAATAGTTGGGGTTGGGGTAATTTTTCCGAGTAATTCTCTGAGGATTTGGTGTTTAGGACGCTTGACATTTTTACCAAATACACAGTCTTCTGGGAGTTGGATACCTTGTTCTTGCAGCAGCGATCGCACGAAGCGTTCTTCTTTGGTGGTGATGATCACCAGTTGCTGATGGGAGGCGAGGTAGGTTTGTAGGCGATCAATAACTCCGGGATAAAACCGATGCAAACTCAACCAATCGGTGAGATTGTCGGCAATCCATTCATCTCGGACGCGATCGACGATCGCCGCTACATCCGTCGGGTCTAATCCTTCAGCGGTAACGATTTGCGAACAAATGGCAGGCCAGTCTTGTAATATAATCTCGGGGTTAGTTCCTAGAAGGAGCGATCGCACGAGGACTGGCATCTCCCATCCTGTTTCAATCGCCGGTCGGAGTTGATAAAACAAGGGCGCTATTTCATCCGGGGGGAGGCGATCGGCCTTGGGCCAAATTTGGCAATACGATCGCCAAGTGGTTTGGAAATATTCGATTAATCCATCACAAATGACGCCATCAAAATCAAGGGCTAGAATTGTCGGAGGGTTAGACACAATCGGATTTGAGGGTAGAGAATCTCCTTGCCGATTTTCCCATGAATTGGGACAGCCTGTCCCGCTTCCTCCCAAAACAAAAGACCCACTTTTTATTAAAAAGTAGGTCTTTTATTTAGACGCGTTAACACTGATAGCAGACGCCTTAGTTCAGTGATTTTTTTAAGTAAACTCTAAATTAATAGAGCTTTAGTCAACTGGGGCGGAAGGATTCGAACCTCCGGATGCCTGGACCAAAACCAGGTGCCTTACCGCTTGGCGACGCCCCATTTCTCTGACCTTAAACATACTAACAGATACCCACCGGGTTTTGTCAACTGTTTTCTAAAAAAATCTTTTTGGGGTCTTGGGGAGGATGGGGAGGATGGGGAGGATGGGGGAGATGGGGGAGATGGGGAGGATGGGGAGGATGGGGAGGATGGGGAGGATGGGGAGGATGGGGAGGATGGGGAGGATGG
>NZ_JAMXFC010000023.1 GCF_025370755.1 Laspinema sp. D2d
GTAGGAGTCTGGGCCGTGTCTCAGTCCCAGTGTGGCTGCTCATCCTCTCAGACCAGCTACCGATCGTCGCCTTGGTAGGCTTTTACCCCACCAACTAGCTAATCGGACGCGAGCTCATCTCCAGGCAATTAATCTTTCACCCTTAGGCACATCGGGTATTAGCAGCAGTTTCCCGCTGTTGTCCCCGACCTGGAGGCAGATTCTCACGTGTTACTCACCCGTCCGCCACTATGAACCCGAGGGTTCACCGTTCGACTTGCATGTGTTAAGCAGACCGCCAGCGTTCATCCTGAGCCAGGATCAAACTCTCCGTTTTAATTCTAAAGTTAGGTTCATTTCACTGAATGATTTCCTGTGACTTTAGGCTTTTCACTTTGAGTGATTGGCTATTTGGTCTAAAAACTTGCGTTTTTTTGACGTTTAGTTTATAGTCTCTAGGTATAACCCTTTAGAGACTTCTGATTTCTTGACGAGACCAGGTTTCTATTGGCTTTCAAACTCTTTAATTGTCTTGGTTCAGGCGCGACTCGGTTCGTTGCCTTTCCTCACCGCGCTTTACTACTTTAACTAACCCACCGGGGTTTGTCAAGCGTTTTTGAGGATTTTTTTTGACTTTTTGGGAAAAAAGTCTGAAAGCCTTTCACGGGGAGAGTTTTAGGCGAGAATAAATAATGAACTTGCTTGCAGAGGAAAGCGAACCGTGAATTTTCAGTCTGTGATTGCCACGTTAAATCAGTTTTGGGCCGATCGCGGTTGTCTGATTGCCCAGCCCTACGATATCGAAAAAGGCGCAGGCACCATGAATCCCCATACCTTCTTAAGGGCGATCGGTCCCGAACCTTGGTCTGTAGCTTATGTGGAACCTTGCCGTCGTCCCACCGATGGCCGCTATGGCGAGAACCCCAACCGCTACCAACACTATTATCAGTACCAAGTCATCATCAAACCCTCCCCCAACAATATCCAAGATCTGTATCTGGATTCCCTGCGCGCTTTAGGAATCCGTCCGGAAGACCGGGATATTCGCTTTGTGGAGGATAATTGGGAGTCTCCCACCCTAGGAGCTTGGGGCGTCGGCTGGGAAGTTTGGCTCGATGGCATGGAGATTACCCAATTTACCTATTTCCAACAATGTGGGGGCATCGATTGCCGTCCCGTTTCCATCGAGATTACTTATGGACTGGAGCGCTTAACCATGTATCTCCAGGAAAAAGATGCCTTCACCAAGATTAACTGGACCGATGAGGTGAGTTATGGAGATGTTCACCTGCAAGGAGAAGTAGAGCAGTGCGTCTATAACTTCGAGGCATCTAATCCAGATTTACTGTTCAAGCTCTTTGCTCTCTATGAAGAAGAGGCGGAACAGCTAACAGCACGAGGATTGGTGGCTCCTACCCTGGATTATGTCCTGAAGTGTTCTCATACCTTTAATCTATTAGATGCCAGAGGCGTGATTTCCGTAACGGAGCGGACTCGTTATATTGGGCGGATCCGCAATTTGGCGCGACGGGTGGCTCATCTGTATCTGGAGCAACGGGAGAAACTAGGGTTCCCGCTTCTGAAAGGTGACCCCTCTGATAATGCCTCGGCTGCCTAAGTGGGTTTAACCCGTGATATTGAATTAAAGAGTAAAGAATAGGAGAAGGAATGATCGATCTGAGTGAAGTCCTCGAACCGATCGCCAGTCAGTTTCGCAGTTTGGGGCTACCTGAGCCGATTGTGCATTGGGGACATCCCCTCATGATGGGGATTGTGATATTTGTAATGGGTAGTTATGTCGGCTGGTCCGGATGGCGCGGACGACTTGCACCGGATAAGGATGCCGCAATTAAGGCCCGCAGCGACCATCGCAAACTGGCCCCTTGGATGTTCTTATTTATGGCCCTCGGTTATACCGGAGGGGTTTTATCTTTGGTGATGCAACAACAGCCCATTTTAGAAAGCCCTCATTTCTGGACGGGTTCGATATTATTGGTGTTGTTAGCCCTGAATGGAGCGATGTCTTTGGGATTTCAGGGCGATCGCCTCACCCTGCGGGTTGCTCATGCCTATTTAGGAACGGTGGCCCTTGGGCTCATGTTGGTTCATGCCTGGGTGGGATTAAAACTGGGTCTATCTATATAGAGGAAAGCGCAACCTGATGACTTCTGCCCCTTTAGTGGTTCTGTGTTTAGCCTACATTTTAGGATTACTCTGCACCCGTTCTACCTGGGGAGGATTAGTGGTCCTGAGTTTGACAGGAGCGATCGCCGCCCTCCTGTTGCTGAAAGTACCATTTCCAAGACGCATCGAAGTCCTAAAAGCTGGGTTACAACCTAGAATTTGGCTAATTGCAGGAGCAATCGGGTTTCTAGCGACCCTCTATTTACCCCTGCGGCAGCCACAAATCGGCGTGAATGATATCAGTCGGTTTGTGGCTACCTCAGAGGCCCCTTCTGGTGCGCAACTGGTGAATGTCTTCGGAAAAGTCGCCAGTGAAACCCGATTAACCCGCAGCAACCGTATTCAATTCTGGTTTGAACCCAACCAAGTGATTGAACTTGTGGGGACTTCTGGAAGTGAAGGGAGCGATACTGCAAAAACCCAAACTGTTACCGGCAAGCTCTATGTCACGGTTCCCTTACTTCAAGGCACCGGGTTATATCCGGGTCAACGGGTGGAGGTAACGGGTCGATTGTACTTGCCTAAACCGGCAGCAAATCCTGGAGGGTTTGACTTTCAGGCTTATTTGGCAAGAGAAGGGACTTTTGCTGGGTTAGCGGGACGGCAGGTGAATTTACGGACCAGCGATCGCCCCCAGAATTCCTGGGGAATGTGGCAACTCCGACGGCGGATTTTGCGTGCTCAAGTCCGGGGATTGGGAGTGCCAGAAGGCCCCGTCCTCAGTGCAATGGTGTTAGGAAGACGAGCGGTTGATCTGGGTCATGACATTCGCGAACGCTTCATACAAGTGGGTTTAGCCCATGTTCTAGCCGCTTCAGGATTTCATGTGGCAGTTATTTTAGGATTGGTTCGAGCAGTCACCCGTCGTTTCTCTGAAAAAACTCAATTTGTTTATGGAGCGGTAGTTTTAATTATCTATGTGTTCGTAACGGGGGGTTCACCTTCGGTTTTACGAGCGGCATTAATGGGTTGCGCAGCATTACTGGCTCCTTTAATGCAGCGTCAGGTGAATGCTTTAGGGTCTCTGTTATTAGCAGCGACCTTTTTGCTACTCTGGAATCCCCTGTGGATTTGGGATTTAGGATTTCAACTTAGTTTTTTGGCAACTTTAGGATTGTTAGTCTCGACCCCACCCGTTTTAAAGCGGTTGGATTGGTTACCCCCGGCGATCGCCTCTTTGATTGCGGTACCGATCGCCGTGGCGGTATGGGTGCTACCTTTGCAACTCTATACCTTTGGGGTATTAGCTCCTTATAGTATCGGATTAAATATTCTGCTCTCGTTGCCTTTGGCGGGAATTACTCTGGGGGGATTTATCAGTGCGATCGCCGCTGCAATCTGGCCGCTAGCGGGGACAGCGCTCGCGTGGTTGCTATATTATCCCCTGAAATTAACGATCGCCCTTGTCGAATTTGTCAGCCAATTACCTGGAAATTCCATTGCTACAGGAACCCTCTCGATTGTACAGGTCGTGCTCCTCTATGGAATCGTGGTATCAGTGTGGGTGATTCCTTGGTTGCATCAAAAACGGCGATGGCTATTGGGATTCCTGTTTGCGGTGGGTTTGGTAGTGGTGCCGGTATTATATGCTCAAACGACAGTCTTTCAGATTACAGCCCTGGCAACTCGTGGAGATCCGGTGTTGGTGGTTCAAGATCGCGGGAAAGCGATTGTGATCAACAGTGGAGATGATGCAACGGCACGATATGCGGTGTTACCTTTTCTGCGACAGCAGGGGGTAAATCAAATTGATTGGGCGATCGCCACCATGCCAGTGAATTACCGCAGTGGGTGGTATCAAGTCTTAGATAGTTTGCGAGTACGGCTGTTTTCTTCGCCGCCTACAGGCCCCTATCAGAATGGAGATCAGCCTTTACTAACGAATTTAAGCAATCGCAAAGGGTCCTATCATCCTTTACCAGTCGGACAAACCTTGGCAGTGGGAACAACGGGAGTTCAGGTGGTGAGTCTGAAGCCGCCGGTGGTACAGTTCCAAATTCGCAATCAGATGTGGTTTTTACTGGGGGATTTGAATCCTTCAGAACAAAGCCGTTTAGTCACAGCGGGTTCGTTGCTGGAGGTAAAGAATGGGGAGTCACCGTTGCGGGTGTTGTGGTGGTCCGGGGAACAGTTGGCTCCTTATTTAGTTGAGGCCCTGCAACCGTCGGTAGCGATCGCCTCCAACGATGCGATCGACCCACAGACGGAACGATTACTGCGACAACGGAATACTCAAATTTATGCGATCGGTCGGGAAGGGGCAATTCAGTGGAATTCCCGGGATGGGTTTGAATCAACCTTGGATCCTCTGGATAATGAAAATCTTTTCCTCTAGGGCTTCCCAAAGCGGGGGAGATAGGGTAACATGAGCAATTGGAGAGGTGGCAGAGCGGTTGAATGCGGCAGACTCGAAATCTGTTATGGTGTCACAGCCATCGGGGGTTCGAATCCCCCCCTCTCCGTTTCTAAATTTTATTACCTATTTCAGGTTGATGATGGCTGATTTTTGGGTCAGCCAAGGTTGACCAGATTTATCGGCAGATGAGCGATTAGCGCTCGCCCTCTGAAAATCTATCCCCCTGATTCGAGACTATCTTGTCAAACAGCTGATCGCCAGTCGCCTCGATGCCGCAGATGCAGATAATCCCATGTATCGGGGAGGAATTGCCCTCGCGGGGGCGAATGTTTGGAACCAGGGAGGCACACTCCTTAAACCGGGGACTAGGACCGGCTGAAGCCCTTAAACACGCTCCGGTTGAGGTTCGCGCAGTGACACCAGGGGAACTGCGATAGTGGCAAATAGGACGAGAGATTTTGCACGAATTAAACGGCGATTATGACGACTTGGGGGGGGATATTATCTTCTTTCCATTGCAGATAAGACCCGCGTTTTCCTTTAGGGTAGCCAAAGGCTACCATTACCTCTCGGGCGACTCTGAGTTTATTGTTGCCTTCTCCAGGATACCAGAGTAAGTCTCCGGCGACAAATACGTTAGGGTCTTCTTTAAACCGGGCATCAATTCATCCTTATGATACTAGAGTAAGTTTCCGGCGACAAATACGTTAGGGTCTTCTTTAAACCGGGCGTCAATTCCTCCTTGAATTGTCACAATTCATCGGAATTGTTCGGTGTTATCTGCCATCGGTTGACTATCGCTTTCGGGGTAGATGATTGAGGATTTTGGAATAGTTGTAGTTTCTGTACCCATTGTTGCCTCCGTGGGATGTTTTGGCTAGAGTCAATTATTAAAAGTATGGAAGTTTGAGCTATTTTTTAGGATTTCTATAATCAATTGATTATATCAAAATCCTCTCTTTTTTAAGGGCCAAAAGGGGAGTAACCCAAGGGATATGACGGGCTAGAAAAAGGGGATAGGTTCGGGGAAGCTGTGGAGTAGGGATGGGAAATTGAGAAAGGCGAATGGTTTTTTCTACACTGTAATTTATGCTGTAATTTATAATGAATGGTTGGGAATGGTTAGGGTGGGTTGGTTTGAAAGAGTTGAACTGGATGGGGGACCGATCGCCCGTGTAAATCTAATCCCTCGTTTGACCCTAGATCGGACTAAACCTGTGACCGATCGCCTCTGCAATTTGCTGAATTTTGGGGCATCCCCTTGAGAATTGGACTATAATTCGGCAATAAGTGATGGGGATCACGGATAAAGCGGATGGGGATCACTTCCTCCTGTGGCGTTTTAAGGGATGATTTTAATGGAGGAAAGAGAATAACTTCTCTCGATTCTACCCGATGAGTTCCTGGTAACGCAATGGGTTTTTACTCAAAAAGATGGTTTTTTTTTGATGAGCTGTAGCCAGGAGGCGATCGCCAGGTGAAAATTTCCCCAGTCCTAGGGTGCAAGTGCATTTTATTGATCGGTGTGAAAGACAAAACCGCGATTCTCAAATACTGTAACTCAGTTTTCCCCTAATTCTTCAAATTTTTCTGTTTTTTTAGTTTCCTGTTTTTTCTAGTCCCACCATTTAACCGAGAGGGTTTAAGATGCAGACACTTCAAGCGATTCGATGCCCTAATTGTGGAAATCTCGCGGAACGGTATTATTTTTCAAAACGAGATTTTAGTCAGACCCAATGTCCGAGTTGTGATTATTTGATGGTGAGTTGTGTGAGCACGGGTCGCGTTGTGGAGGCTTATGCTCCCGGGCTTTCGATTCGTCGGTCACATTAATTTATAAAATCCCATCGGTTAATTCTCTCTTCCTTACTAACATTCTTGCTGCTTAATTCAGGCGATCGCAATTCAAAACGCGATCGCCTATTTTTTAGGCTTTTGAGGCCCTCAGTTGACCACAAGCTGCATCGGCTTCTAATCCGCGAGAATAGCGGACACTGACTGCAATATGCCGCTTTTCTAACGCTTCTACAAAGGCTTGCACCCGCAGGCGATCGGGTCGTTTAAAGTCTACTTCTTGAATCGGGTTATAGGGAATCAAGTTAACATGACTTTGGAACCCGCGCAATAAACTCGCCAATTCTTCAGCATTTTCAGGGCGATCGTTAAATTCGGCGAGTAAGATATATTCAAAGGTCACTCGGCGTCCGGAAATTTTTACATACTCCCGACAATCGGCGATAATTTTTTCGATGGGATATCCTCCTGCATTAGGAATCAGTTTTTCCCGCAGTTTTTGATTGGAGGCATGAAGGCTGACGGCGAGGGTAAATTGACCGCGATGTTTGGCGAGTTGGGGGATGCGATCGCGAATGCCAACGGTGGAAACGGTGATGCACCGTTGACCAATTCCGATATCTTCATTGATGGATCGCACTGCTGCTAATACATTTTCAGTATTGAGTAACGGTTCTCCCATTCCCATAAACACAATATGACTCACTCGGCGTCCAAAGTCTTCCTGCACCGTTAAGACTTGATCGACAATTTCATGAGTTGCCAAATTGCGAGTAAATCCGCCTTTTCCAGTGGCACAAAAGTCACAACCCATTGGACATCCCACTTGAGAAGAAACGCAAACCGTGAGGCGTTTTTCCGTGGGAATTCCGACAGCTTCAATGATTTGACCATCTGTTAATTGCAGTAAATATTTAATCGTGCCATCGGATGCAATGGACTTGTGAGAAATGGTCGATCGCCCGAGGGGATAGTCGGCAAGTTGTTCACGCCACTGTTTGGAAAATACCGTAATGTCAGCCAGCGATCGTGCGCCTTTGTCATAAATCCAGTTATGCAGTTGTTTTCCCCGATAGCCAGGTTGCTGTTGCTGTTGCACCCATTCGGTTAACTCCGGTAATGAGAGTCCCAATAGGGGTTTTTTCTCCGGGGAAGATTTTCCGGGTTTGGCTTGTTCCACTGTTTCTGTGGCGGGTTGTTCAGCGGTAGGTTGAGGGTTAGTCGTCATGATAGATACAACTCTAAAGGTAGGGGGTCTAGGCGATCGGGATTTGTGGGTAATACAGGTGTAGAACAATTTCGTGCAGGTTCTAGGCGGCAGAAAGCACCAGGGATAGTCAGTTCCCTTAACCCCTGCTTTAGTTTAGCAACTCGGTGAACGGGAAATTGCCGCCACAATTGATCCAAGGTAGAGGGTCCAGAGGGGATGAATGGGGCCAGGGAGGGAGACGATCCCACTTCTTAATTGTATGACTCCAGGGCCTTAGACTCGCGATATAAAGTCGGTTGAGGGTCCTATCGCTCTAATCCGGTCCCAAAGCCATAGCTGGTACTGGTACTGGGATCGGGAAAGGGCAGTAACTGGCGTTCTTTCTCTGCTGGTTCCGGATTTCTACCCAGGAGAAAATAAGTTTTCATCTCTCCTTTTCCTTTAATCATAATGGAACCGCGTTCTTCAAACTGATAGGATGTTTGTAACAATTGATAAGTATCTTCGCTAACTTGAATTGAGCCAGGTAAACCGTGAGATTCCATCCGACTGGCAATATTGACCGCATCCCCCCAAAGGTCATAGATAAATTTTTTCTGCCCGATTACTCCAGCAACAACTGAGCCGGTGTTAATGCCAATTCTAATATTAATATTCTCCTGATGATTTTGATTGAACTGACCGATCGCCTGTTGCATATCTAGGGCCATTTCAGCCACATCTAGGGCACAATCGGCTTTGGGTTCAGGAAGTCCGCCCACGAGCATATAAGCATCGCCAATAGTTTTAATTTTTTCTAAGCCATGTAAATCCGCAAGGCGGTCAAATTCAGAAAAAATTTCGTTGAGGAGGGTCACCAATTCCCGGGGAGAAATGCGGGAGGAGAGATTTGTAAAGCCGACAATATCTGCAAATAAAACCGTGACATCGGTAAACTGATCGGCAATGGTAGTGGGTTCTTCTTTGAGGCGATCGGCGATAGTTTTGGGTAAAATATTCAGTAGGAGACTTTCCGATTTAGCTTGTTCGATTTCTAATTGCTTTAAGGCATAGACAAATTCCTGAGCGATCGCACTGGCAAAAACTAGGGCTAATAACAACGCCGCCACTAGCAATCCCGTGGCTGCCTGACTGGTTTGATTAATGCGGTATTCCCCCCGCTGAACTTCTTGGCGGGCGATTTCCAGCAATTGAGCAGAGAGTTCACTGGCTTGGCGATCAAACTGGGAAATTTGGGCCCGAATTTCCAGATCTAAGCGGATAATTTGTTGGGCAAGAACTTGATAATCCTTGAGGGCATTGAGGGCGTTCAATTGCCGTTCTAAACTTAAGTTAGGGGACTGCCGAATCGCGGTTTGTAACTGCTCAATCGCTTGATACAGGGCAGCACGTTCGGGATTTTGGCGATCGCTGAGATACTCTTGTTCCCGGGATTGCAGTTGCTGATATAACTCCATCAAGTCTGGATCATCAGCCAATTGGAGAATATCTCCTACTCGTTGGGAATTTTGCTGTAAACGAGCGAGTATTCCCGTTTCATCCATCCCCAACTCCCCCACCACTCCCACAGCTTCTCGAAAGCTACTGGCGTACTGTTGTACCATTTCTTCATAAGAAACAACCGCTGGATTGCTCTGACGTAAGGTGGCACTGACTTGATCCGTTGCGAGTAACGATTGCAAGAGATCACTAATCAACAGTACCATGTCAATTTGTTCTCCATAAGCTCTCGCATATTCCTCCCTCGCATCTAAAAACCCAGTTTTTGACCACTGTTCAAAAAAGTCACGTTCTAGGCGACGGGCTTGATCTAAAGCATCGTTCATTTCAAACACCAATCGTTGGAGTTTAATACTACTAACAATGGTGGCTTGAGTTTCAGTTCGCACAAAGTTCAGCGACAGCCATCCTGTTGTTGCCACCCCTCCCAAAATTAACATTAGCCCGATGAAAGCCGAGCTAAATTTAGCGGTAATATTTAGACTGCGCCAGGATTGATTTAACCCGTGCCATTTCTTCATAAAATTCCCTGAAATTCCGGTTCAACATCAACAGATTCTTGAGTTTTTAGTAGATGCACCCAATAAGCCTTCTGAGCGTCTGACGGAATATAGATGCACCGTGTTCTGATGAAGAAACGGCAAAGATTGTCAGCCAAACCGCTTAATTTTTGCAGTCGCCCCCGGATCCGTACTGCCAAGCTTGAATCAACCGATGGCAATAATATTGTTGGGCGGGGGGTAACCGATTAACCCATGTTTCACACCGTTGTCCGATGGGGGATAAGGCACTATAAATACCGAGGTTAAGGTAATGCTGCATCCAGTCTACCAGAGCGGGGAGTCCGACTTGAGGAATGACTCGAAAAACAGAGGGAGTTTGCGCGATCGCGGTTTTAAATAGGGTTTGGGAGAGTCCCCCAAATTGGATCACATCTTGTAAAAAGGGTTTAAGAACCGGATCTCCTAACTGTTCCATACAACTGAAAACACCGGAGAGGAGTTCATTAATTTGATTCGGTGCAAGTTGTTGTTCCATCCCCACACTCATCGCCCGTTGAAATAACCAAGTTATGGAAATATTCGGCTGATAGGGTTGTAATCGGGCTAAGGCACTATGGGAGAGCATCTCTTGTTTTAATGCCTCATTAATGCCCTGAGTTAAGCGGTTGAGGTGGCGCAACATTGCCCCAAATCCCCCAAAACTAAGAGGAGATTGGATGCCGCTGCTATCTCCCACGGCAAGAATCCGGTCCCAGGGCGATCGCACCGGACTATCTCGATAAGCCGGAAAAAACCCAAATAGCGCCCGCACAAATTCTAACTGACCTAACTGCACCTTTTGATATTCAGGCAATAACTTTAAGTAATCTTCAAATAACTCAGTTAAACTTAAACGACTGGGATGGGTATCTAAATAAGTAAATAAATAAGTTGTGCGCCCATCTCTTGCGGGAAAGGCTTCCCAAAAATACTGACATTGCTTTTGAATGGGGGTGAATGAGGTGATTAAATCTCCCGTTTCATTTTGGGGAAATCCTTTGGCACAACTGCCGACCACTAAACAAACACTATCGGGTTTTTGTCCTTGACGAATTTGGCGGACAATGGGAGAAAAATGACCCATGACATCAAGGAGTAAGCGGGCCGTAAAAGATTGTCCTGTGGTACTTTTAACGACGATGCCATTGGGGTGAACACTCGCATTTTCAAAGGGGGTATTTTCAAAAATTTGACCCCCAGCTTTTAAAAACCGGGCTTTAAGAGTATCCAGGAGATAGACTGGATCAACGCCGATGTTGAGAACATCGCGGACCCAGAATTCGGGACCGTTATTAAATTGAATACGGGCGGGGTTGTATTGGGTGGCGATCGCCTGTTCTAACTCGGCTTCTGAGAGTAAATTTAGGGCTAAAAATACCGTTAATTCTTCGCGGGAAATGTTCCATTCTTGATCTCGACCCCGCAGGATACCTCGCTCAATTAACGCAACCCGCCAGCCTTTAACTGCTAAAGCGGCCCCGATAAAAATTCCTAACGTGCCACCACAAACTAAAATATCCCATTCCCATGAGGTGACGGGTTGGGAATGTTCTGTAATGACCGAAGGAATGACTTGGGGATTTTTTTTCAAGGATTGCCAGAGGCGATCGCTGCGATGGAGTCCCGTGAGAACATCACCGGGTAGCTGAGAGAGAATGCGTTCAGTCAGGGTCATGGTTTAAACTTAAATTTCGACTCAACAAAGGGGTAAGCGGATGTAAAACGTTGTGCCTTTTCCAGCTTGGGATTCAAAAGTAATATCGCCTCCATGTGCTTCCACAATTGAAAGGGCGATCGCCGTTCCCAGTCCCGTTCCACCGCGCTTTCCGTAGGTGACAAAGGGATCAAATAATCGAGTTTGAATGGCTGGGGGAATGCCCGGTCCACTGTCAGCAATTTTGATTAAGGCATCCCGGTCCAGCTTAGTGGCGACCATGACGATTTGTCCCCCCTGACCGTCTAAGGCTTCTACAGCATTTCCGACTAAGTTCTGCCAGACCCGCATCAGTTTATTTTCATCAGCATTCAAAATAATATTATCACACTGAAGAATAAAATTAATATGAGATTGATTCCAGTATATAAAATTTAATCGTTGGAATTTTTCTAAATTTTCTGATAAATTAAGGGGTTTTCTATTTAAGACAGCATTACCCCGAGTAAATTCTAAAATTTCCTCAGTCATCACTAACATTTGAGTGATTTGGGCTTGAATTAAATTACACCATTCCTGAGTTTCTTCATCTCCATGTAAATCTTTCAACATCGAAGTGGCTAAAGAAATACCCGTAAAAGGACTTTTTAAATCATGAATAATAGTATTTGCCATTTCTCCAACGGCCATCATTTTATGTTTGTGAACCATCTGATTCACATATTGTTCGGTGGTCAGGCGGAGATAATGGATAATATGGTGAAATAATTGCAACACCACCTTTCCTGGAGACCGTTCTAAAATATCCATGAGGCGATCGCGTGGGATTTTGGCAATGGTAGCGGGGGTGCAAGCCACCGCTCTAGCGCTGCGCGGTTGTCCATCTAAAACCCCAAACTCACCAAAAAAATCATTTTCCTCCGCCCAGGCCACATTTTGATACTGGCCTAATCCTCCTCGTTTACTAAATTCAATTTTTCCGTCTAAAACGAGATATAATGCATCGGGTTTTTCGTTTTCTTCAAAAATAACCGTCCCTTGAGGAAATTTTTCTATCGTGGCACTGTGGCACAATTCCGGTCTTTGGTCGGGGAGAAAATAGGAAATAAATCGATGCGATTCCAAATCCATGTTAAGTTACCTGCATCGGGAAGAGACTAGGGGGGTTAACTCTATCCTACGAAAGTTTAGGGATGGGGTAAATGCCTGTTTTAAAAGTTTTTAGGATTCGGGAGCGCTTTCTTCTTTGGCGAGAGGAACCCTGGAGGGCAAGAGAGACGATTGGGAAAAGTTTTATTGTCCTAACGCTAACACAGCATTCTGGCCGCCAAAACCAAAACTAAAACAGAGGGTACGGTTGACAGGGATTTGCCGCGATCGCCGCACAAAATCTAGGTCAAATTCGGGGACAGTCAACCCCACACAGGGGGGTAAACAGCGATCGCGCATTGCCAGGAGACAAAAGGCAGCACCCAAGGCCCCAGAAGCGCCTAAACTATGACCTGTAGCTCCTTTGGTCGAACTCACCGGCACGCCTTGGGGAAACAGGGAAGCAATCAATTTGGCTTCAGTGCAGTCATTGAGATGGGTGCTGGTGCCATGCGCATGAATATAGTCAATTTCTGATGGGTGCAACTGCGATCGCCTTAGACATTGCTCCACCGCTGCGATCGCCGCCGTTGCCTCTTGATCCGGAGCATTGGCATACCGTGCATCATTGGTAATCCCAAATCCAAGGATTTTCCCATAAATCTTCTTAGCCCCACGCTGGTGAGCGAAATCCGCCGATTCTAGGACCAAAACGGCGGCAGCTTCACCCAAGACCAACCCTTCCCGATAGCGGTCAAACGGATAACAGCCGGTTTTGGCATAAGCACTCATTTGAGTAAATCCGGTGAGGGCCAAGGGGGTGATGGGGGCTTCAACTGCACCCACCAGAACTTGCTGACATTGACCTGTGCGGATCAGTTCAACCCCTTGGGCGATCGCCCAAATCCCCGTCGCACAAGCCGCCATCGGGGCCATCACGGGTCCCGTGCCCCCAATCTGCCGCGCCGTCGCGATCGCCGGAGTATGGGGTAACAGGTCCAACCAATTCCGCCCCCAATTGCCGTCGTCCCTTGGGGGCGTTTGACAAAATTGCCGTGCCAGTTGCTCCAATTGGCCTTGGTGAGCGCGACTCGACCCCATCACCACCCCACAATCGGGCAGGGGTGGAACCAAACCGGCATCCTTGAGGGCGCTAGTCACCACGGGTTCAAGGAGTTGGTCGAGGCGAGCGGGAGTGGGTCCAATTTGAGCGAGGGGACGGGGGGGCAGTTCGGGGAACGGTTGGCCGGGGGCGATCGCCGACTCCGACCCCAGCAATCTGCGCCAAATCGGCTCCAACCCATCGCCCAAGGCGCAAACTAGACCGATTCCCGTCACCACAATTTGCACCCCTGGATGGCCGGTGATCACGTTTAGGAAGGACCGTTAGAACGAAGATTTTCCAGGCCCTCAACCACCTTAGCGGAGTCAATGCGATCGCCCTGTTCAATTCCGTCTACCACATCCATGCCTTCAGTCACCTGACCAAAAACGGCATAATTGCCATCTAAGAACTCTAAATCGCTCAAGGTAAAGTAAAACTGAGAGGATGCTGAATCCGGGGCTTGCGATCGGGCCATTGCGATCGCGCCGCGCTTATGTTTCAAAACCGGAGGTTGATTAATTCGGGCCGCTTGCAGGGGTGAACCATAGACCGGACTCGGGGCCCCTTCCGGAGTAATTTCTAAAGGAATGCTGCGTTCCCGACCTGTTTGCGGGTCAATAAAACCCCCAGTTCCTAAATCGCCCCTAAAATTGGGGTCTTTGCTTTGCGGGTCTCCCCCTTGAGCCACAAAGGGTTCCGGTGTAAGCACCACCCGATGGAACGTTAACCCGTCATAGACCTGACGCTGAACCAAATCCACAAAATTCCCCGCCGTAATCGGCGCATTTGTGCCATCGACTTCAATCGTGACGGGTTTGCCCTTAATCATCATTTCCACCGTCGCTTTTCCCTCCAAACGGGGGAGATTGCTGAAGGCATCAGGAGTTTGTGTTGTGACAGGAGGTTCCGTCGGCAAGGTAGACGGTGGGGATGCCGCCTCCTGTTGAGCGCAACCTCCGATCAACAAAGCACCTAGAATCATCACTGATACGATCCACTGCCGAATGTTAATTTCCATGTTCAGTTTCCAATACAATATGCTGAGCTCGCGAGTGATATGAGATATGATGCCAATCTTACCTGAGCTAATTTTCTCGCTCCGGGCATCACAGGAATTGGGAAAAAAATAGGGTTAGGTTCACCCATGAAGCTTTCTTTGGGGATTTCACCGGATAGGTCAAGAGGGGCACTTTATGAATTACCCCTCCTCACCGATAGAAGTGATGCCTAAGTCCTGATCGAGTTGTCCCCGGCTAAGAAAAGCGATGCCGATTTTCACGGATCTATTCCATCCTTTTCACCCGAAATAGTTGACTCTACAGCCGAAAAAATCTCAGGGTGTAAGAGGATTAACCAAGCTTATAAGCCTTCGAGGGGAACCCCCAAAAACCGAGCTAATTCTGCACCTTCGTTTTCCAGTTCTGACAAAGGGATTGGTTGACCCACGCGACTCAATGGCAGGGGATTACGACCTTTGGTGCGCATATACATCGCCCGTTTAGGATTGAGTCCTTCTTTGACTTCAACTCGAATAGATTGGACATCTTCGAGGGGGTAGGAAATATCAATTTTCCGATTTTTGCCTGGAAATCCCCAACGGAAGATGTGCACCTTGCCGGTATCTTTATTAAATTCGTTGTAGCCCGCGCCTACATTCCATAGAATGGTGAGCCACAGATAAAGGGAAAGCAGCAAAGCTGCTACCCCATAAAAGCCCATGACCAAGCCTTGGGGAAGAAAGATGAGCTGGGTTGGGTCTGCAAACGGCAAAAAATTGACCTTCAGATAACTGGAAAGGCTGGCTAAGAGAAAGCCGATCCCTCCTAAGTTAACGATAACAACTAGAAGGTAGTTACTGAACCGGCGAGAACCGATAATTTCTTTGCGAAGTACGCGATCGCTAGTAGAGATGCTTTTTGCAGTCATCGAAAATAAGCTGGGTAAGGGAGAGAACGGAACCCTTAATTATAGAGAACTGGGAAAGATTTTCCCGGCCTCTCTAAGGGGAAGGGCAAGGCACCTAAGAATAGGTCCTCTCCTAGTATCCGTCTCTGAGGTGGACAATGAGCTAGAGTTTCTGGGAAATTCTTAATTTTTTGAAGTCCCCACCGAGGGTAAACCCTGACACAGAGCTAGGGAACCGGGGGAGACACCAAGGCAAAGCTTAACGGGTGGGATGCCAGGTAGAGAGAACAATCTCCCCCATCAAGAGGGCATTAAGAGCAGAGGGATTCCGACCTGAGAAACAAGTCAGCGGACCCTCAAAATCGGGATTCCCATTGGGACCCAACAATAGAACTCAAGTCCAGGACACCAGAAGGTAATCGGGTTCAAAGTGATTCTCCGACAGGGCCCCAGTCCTTGTCCTAAGCTGGTTTAGTCTGATGGATGGGGACTAGAGCCACCGCCACAGAGACTGGCTTTGTTCAGAGAACCCGGTCGCCTTGGACTAAGGGTTTTGCAAATTTTGATCAATGTAATATATAGTTATGTTAACTTACTTAGAAAGCTTGCGATTCTTGTAGAGCAAGACGACTTAAAACCAGCACCCAACTCCCGCAAATTTTATGACAATAGCAGTTGGACGCGCACAGACAGAACGGGGATGGTTTGACGTCCTCGACGACTGGCTAAAACGCGATCGCTTCGTATTTATCGGTTGGTCTGGCCTATTACTCTTCCCCTGCGCCTACCTCGCAGTGGGAGGCTGGCTGACCGGCACCACCTTCGTGACCTCTTGGTACACCCACGGACTCGCTTCCTCCTATTTAGAAGGTTGCAACTTCCTCACCGTGGCTGTTTCTACGCCCCCGAACAGTCTGGGACATTCCATCCTGTTCCTCTGGGGTCCTGAAGCTCAAGGGGACTTCACCCGGTGGTGTCAACTCGGCGGCCTCTGGACCTTCGTCGCCCTGCACGGGGCCTTTGGTCTAATTGGCTTCTGCCTGCGTCAGTTGGAAATTGCCCGCCTGTTAGGGATTCGTCCCTACAACGGACTCGCCTTTACCGGACCCATTGCGGTGTTCGTCAGCGTGTTCTTGATGTACCCCTTGGGTCAATCCGGCTGGTTTTTTGCCCCTAGCTTTGGCGTTGCTTCTATCTTCCGCTTCCTGTTGTTCTTCCAAGGGTTCCATAACTGGACCCTCAACCCCTTCCACATGATGGGTGTGGCCGGTATCCTCGGTGGTGCACTCCTGTGCGCCATTCACGGAGCCACCGTGGAAAACACCTTGTTTGAAGATGGCGAAGGGTCTAACACCTTCCGCGCCTTTGAACCGACTCAGGCGGAAGAAACCTACTCGATGGTAACTGCCAACCGGTTCTGGTCCCAAATCTTTGGGGTGGCTTTCTCTAACAAGCGCTGGTTACACTTCTTTATGTTGTTCGTGCCAGTTACCGGCTTGTGGATGAGCGCGATCGGGGTTGTTGGCTTAGGGTTAAACCTGCGCGCCTATGACTTCGTGTCTCAAGAACTGCGGGCTGCGGAAGACCCGGAATTTGAAACCTTCTATACCAAGAATATCCTTCTGAATGAAGGGATTCGGGCTTGGATGGCTCCGGTTGACCAGCCTCATGAAAACTTTGAGTTCCCTGAAGAAGTTCTACCTCGCGGTAACGCTCTGTAGAAAATTTAATTGGAGATTTTAGATTTTAGATGGGATTGAATTCACTTCTGAAATCTAAAATCTTAAGTAGCGATATCATCTGTTGTCGATCGCAAAAACGAGGTTCTCATCCGTGCAAACATCTTTCAATAGTTCGATGGTCATGGGCGGACGTGACCAAGAAACCTCCGGGTTCGCCTGGTGGTCTGGAAACGCCCGTCTAATCAACTTATCCGGTAAACTCCTGGGCGCTCACGTTGCTCACGCTGGATTAATTGTCTTCTGGGCTGGAGCAATGACTTTATTTGAAGTCGGACACTTCATTCCTGAAAAGCCGATGTATGAGCAAGGCTTAATCCTGCTGCCTCACCTGGGTACCCTGGGTTGGGGTGTGGGTCCCGGTGGAGAAGTCATCGATACTTTCCCCTACTTTGTCATTGGTGTTCTGCACCTGATTTCTTCTGCCGTTCTCGGTTTGGGTGGTATCTACCACGCCGTTCGCGGTCCAGAAACCTTAGAAGAATACTCTTCTTTCTTCGGCTACGACTGGCGCGACAAAAACAAGATGACCACCATCTTGGGCTTCCACCTGATCGTTCTTGGATTGGGTGCCTTGTTGCTGGTGCTCAAAGCCATGTTCTTTGGTGGTGTGTATGACACCTGGGCACCCGGTGGCGGTGACGTCCGCGTGATCACCAACCCAACTCTGAACCCCGCTGTGATCTTCGGTTATCTAGCCAAATCTCCCTTCGGTGGCGAAGGCTGGTTGATCGGCGTCGATAACATGGAAGACATTATTGGCGGTCACATTTGGGTCGGCTTCACTTGCATTATTGGCGGTGTCTGGCACATCCTCACCAAGCCTTTTGGTTGGGTGCGTCGC
This sequence comes from Laspinema sp. D2d, assembly GCF_025370755.1. Taxonomy (GTDB): domain Bacteria; phylum Cyanobacteriota; class Cyanobacteriia; order Cyanobacteriales; family Laspinemataceae; genus Laspinema. Next base: position 17,902 of record NZ_JAMXFC010000023.1, read on the forward strand.
GCCTTCATCTGGTCTGGCGAAGCTTATTTATCCTACAGCTTAGGCGCTCTGTCCTTAATGGGCTTTGTGGCCGCTTCCTTCGTGTGGTTTAACAACACAGCTTATCCCAGCGAATTTTACGGCCCCACCAACGCCGAATCTTCTCAGGCTCAAGCTTTCACCTTCTTGGTTCGTGACCAACGCTTAGGTGCCAGCATCGGTACCGCCCAAGGCCCCACAGGTCTAGGTAAATACCTGATGCGCTCTCCTACTGGGGAAATCATCTTCGGTGGTGAAACCATGCGCTTCTGGGATTTCCGTGGCCCCTGGTTGGAACCCCTCCGTGGACCGAATGGCTTGGATCTGCGTAAGCTGAAAAATGACATTCAACCCTGGCAAATCCGTCGGGCTGCTGAGTACATGACTCACGCGCCTAACGGTTCCATCAACTCTGTGGGTGGGATTATCACTGAAGCTAACGGCTTCAACTATGTGAACCCCCGCGCTTGGTTGGCTGGTTCTCACTTCATCTTGGCCTTCTTCTTCTTAGTCGGTCACCTGTGGCACGCTGGACGCGCTCGCGCCGCTGCTGCTGGATTTGAACGCGGTATTGACCGTGAAGATGAGCCAGTGTTGGCAATGACTGAACTCGATTAATTTCTTCTGAATTGAAGGATGAATTTCGAGTAATCAGTTCATCATTAAAGGCTCCTGCATAAAGCAGGAGCTTTTTTGTTAGGAAGATAGTTTTAAAATGTTGGAGAAGTGGGATTTGCTATTACAATAAAATAAAGGACACTGCTGTAGATTGACAGATTGCCCTTCAAAGATTTAACATTTAACCGGATATTATTTATGTCTAATTCTGATTTATTTGATGACCTGGAATGGACGGAAGAAGCTAAAGTCAAGCTGAAAAATATCCCTTATTTCGTGCGATCGCAGGCAAGACAGCGAATCATCCAGTTGGCGCGAGAAGCCGAACTGGATGTGGTGACGCCGGAGATTGTGGAAAAAGCGCGGGTGGAATTTGGTCAATGAAGGATGGAGTTTGGGTTTTTCCATCCGGACTCGATATCCACGATCGCCGGTTTAGGTTGAGGCATTAATCGTTTCCCAAATTGGGCATAAAGGGCCGGAATTACTAACAGTGTTAAGGCGGTAGAGGTAAATAACCCCCCTAAAACCACAATGGCTAAGGGTTGTAAAATCTCATTCCCTGCGCCGGTGGCGATCGCCAAGGGAAACATTCCCAAGGCAGAGGTTAAAGCGGTCATTAAAATGGCATTCACTCGGTCTAGGGAACCGTTGATAATCACCTCTTTCAAAGGCATTCCCTGGGCAAATTTCGTATTGTAATTATCCACCAGCAACAACCCATTACGGACTGCTACCCCAAATAGGGTAATAAATCCAATTAGGGAGGCAATGGAAATGACGCCGCCGGTTAAGGCAATGGAGATGATTCCCCCGACTAATGCCAAGGGTAAATTCAGCATAATCGCGATGGTTGCCGGGAGAGATTTGACCGAGAAAAACATCAGGATAGCAATGGCGACTGCTGCTAAAAGACTAAACCAGAATAAGCTATTACTCGCCCGTTGTTCTGATTCAAATTGTCCGCCATATTGGATAAAATATCCCTGGGGCAAGGTTACTTTTTCCCGAATTTGACCTTGAATATCACCGACGACACTGCCTAAATCTCGATTTGCTACATTCGCCGAAACTACAATTAGCCGAGAGACATTTTCCCGATTGACTACATTTGCTCCCATGCCGTAACTTAAACGGGCGACGTTTCTCAGTGGAATTGTCTCTCCCGTTGGAGTAGAAATGGGAATTGCACCCATTGCATCTAAGCTATTGCGCGCCTTATCGTTGAGGGTAATAAAAATATCAATCAGTTGCTGATTTTCTGGGACTTGAGAAACAACTCGACCATTGAGGGCGGTTTCCACAACTTCTGACAATTGTTCCATTGTTAAACCATACGTTGCCGCTGCTTGTCGGTTGTATTCAATTTGGATTTGGCGGATGGGGAGTTGCGGTTCCAATTGCAAATCGACTATCCCAGAGATCGGGGCGATCGCATCTCGAACTTGTTCACCAATGCGGCGTAGTTCCTTTAAATCTGGGCCAAAAATTTTGACGGCGATTGCACTTCTAACTCCCGAGAGAACTTCATCCATGCGATGAGAAATAAATCCGCCAATATTTGGCGCAACACCCGGTAATTTCAGGAAACTTTCGCGCAGTTGTTGAACGCTCGTTTCTCGGTCTTTTAAGGCTAAATCACTCAGTTCTACATCCACATGAGCCATACTTACCCCAGCGCCATCGGCATCTCCAGGAGTCCGTCCGGCGCGGACTTGTACCCAGTCATAGAGGGGATTGTTTTGAAGGGATTTGGATAGGGCAATACCGGCGCGCTGGGTCATATCTAGGGAAACTCCAGGATATAAAACCATTGAGTTAACCATTGATTTTTCCCGAAATTCCGGTAGGAAAACTTGTCCCAAGGAAGGAACGATCGCCAGGGTTGCTACTAAACTCGCGAGGGCGATCGCTAGAATAATTTGGGGGGCGCGTAAGGATAGATTCAGCAAGGGGCGATACAATTTTTCTGCTAACCGAGAAATAAAAGTACCTTCTTGGGGAAGGGTTTGATTCGCTAACAGAATGGCGCAAAGGGCCGGGGAAAGGGTCATCGCGACCAGGGTAGAGGCGGCGATCGAGAGTAAATAAGCTAACCCCATTGGCACAAAAATCCGTCCTTCCACCCCCGTTAAACTAAAAATAGGCGCAAAGACAACAATGATAATCACTGTGGAGAAAACCACCGCCAGCCGGACTTCAACGGAGGTATCATAAACCACTTGAAAGGGATGTTTCGGATTACCTTGAGCTTGATTCGTGCGGAGTCCCCGATAGCAGTTTTCCATATCAACAATGGAATCATCGACGACGGAACCAATGGCAACGACTAATCCTCCCAACGTCATGGTATTAATGCCCAAGCCCAAGGCTTTCATGAACAATAAGCCAATGACTAATGAGAGGGGAATGGCACTTAATGTAATCACTGCCGTGCGCCAATTCATCAAAAATAGCAGCATAATCACGGAGACAATGATAATGCCTTGAATCAGAGAGCCGCTAACATTACTAATCGCGGAATCGATGAAGTTAGATTGGCGAAAAGTGCGGGCAATTTGGATATCTGCCGGAAAGGTTTCCTGGAGCGATCGCATCCGGGATTCTACTGCTTTGGTGACCGTTGGAGTATCTACATTAGGCTGTTTATTAATCATCATCACCACAGCCGATTCTCCATTAAAACTGGCATCGCCCCGTTTTAGGGCTGCTCCAGTTTTCACCTCTGCCACATCTTTAAGTAAAATCGGGGAGCCTTCTTGGACTTTGACTACCGATTGCTGTAAGTCTTCGATGGATTTAATCTGACCGATTCCTCGGACTAATAATTCTTGACCTCCACCAATCAAAAACCCACCTGGGGCATTGGAATTAGCGCCTCTAGCCGCTTGGGCAACTTCCGTTAAAGACACATTCAGCGATCGCAATTTAGCCGGATCAACGAGCACTTGTTCCTGCCGTTCGTCACCGCCATACACCGTAATTTGGGTTACCCCTGGCACGGATAAAAGTTGCTGGGTGAGGGTAGTATCCACGAAATGCCGGAGGTCCATTAAGGAAGTTTCCCCTCCTTCCGTGACGGTAAATGCATATTGCAAAATCGTAGCTAAGGGGGAAGCTAGGGGGGAAATTTCAGGGGGATGTGCCCCTGCCGGAAGTTGATTGGTAATCTGTTGAATTCGTTCAGTAACCGCTTGCCTTGCTTTATAAATATCTGCTTGGGAGTCAAATACGACTTGGACCATTGAAAGTCCAACTTTGGAGGACGATCGCACGGTGGTGACTCCCGGCAAGCCATTAACCGCATTTTCAATGGGAACCGTAATTTGCGATTCCACCTCCTCTGGTGCCAATCCCCCCGCTTGAGTTTGAATATCAACTTGAGGCGGTGCAAATTCGGGAAAAACATCCAAAGGCATTTGGGTAATGCTGAAAATTCCCCAAATGGTAATACAGATAGCACTCACAACGATTAACCACCGTTGAGCAATGGAGTTTTTAAGGGTAAGATTGAGAAGTGAATTTAACATCTGCCTGCTTAACGATCTCCTTGGTTATCGGAAAGGCTGCTGTTTTTTTTGCGGGAACTGAGTAAGGCGATCGGGGTTGCCACGAGAACAACTCCCACGCCAATGCCTATCAACCAACCCAGGGGAAATGGGCTTTCCACCTCATTTATCTGAGCAGATTGCTGAGCACTTGCCATCGGCTGTTCTCCCGAAGTATGGCTATGAGGGAGTCCTTGGGAATGTGCCTGAGCATGGGTTTCATCAGTCTGGGGAGTCGTAATCGCTGCTGGAGTGGTAATGGCTTCTGGAGTAGTAATAGCTTCTGGAGTGGCGGCAGTCTCGGGGGATTGGGTTTTGCGCGATTCAGCATAAAGAGACAAACTGCCTTGGGTGACGAGATTTTCCCCCACGGATAATCCCTCCATGACTTCAATCAGTTCCCCTTGGGTTGCGCCAATGGTAACGGGAACAGGTTCATAGAAGTTTTCATATTGGACAAAAACGAGTTGCTGATCCTCTTCATTCACTAAGGCAGTCATGGGGACCAAGATGCGGGCACTACCATCTGCCGCTGGGGCGATGGGAGTGGCGACAATGCCTAACATTTGGTCCATTTCCGGGTTCACTGCTACCCGTTCAATCCCGCCACTGGATTGGAATTCATCCCCGTGTCCCACATGGGATAAAGCGGGTTTGGGGAAGGACAAAAGAACCGTTGTGATTAAAACAGTCCGAATTAAAGATTGAAGTGAGTAACCCATGATTCACTCGATGTAAGGGATAAAAGTTCTCCCTAGTCTGGCAAAGGGTAGATGAAATTGAGATGAAATGGAACCAGCTTCGCTAAAATCAAGCCTGTAGTGAGTTTCCTAAACACCGATGAGAATTTTGCTGGTGGAAGATGAGGCGGATTTAGGACGGGCGATTAAGCAGGTGTTAGTGAATGAAAAGTATGTTGTAGATTGGGTTCAGGATGGGGTGCAGGCTTGGGAATGTCTGGAAAATCAGTGGACGGATTATACAGTAGCGATCGTGGATTGGATGTTGCCGGAGTTATCTGGATTAAAATTATGTCAGCGATTGAGATCGCATCAAAATCCGTTACCTGTGTTGATGTTAACGGCGTTGGGACAGCCGGAAAATCGGGTTGCGGGATTGGATGCTGGGGCGGATGATTATTTGGTGAAACCCTTTGTCATGGAAGAATTATTGGCACGTTTGCGAGCACTGCAGCGGCGATCGCCTCAACTTCAACCCCAAACCCTAACAGTGGGTGGATTTACCTTAGATTATGGAAATAATATCCTCAGTTTCGGGTTGAGTCAACCGCCGCAACTGATTCCGTTAACGGTGAAAGAATTTCAACTGTTTGCCTATTTGATGCAAAATTGCGATCGCATCATTTCCGGGGGTAAGATTCGGTATCAACTCTGGGATTTGGATGAGGAACCGATTAGCAATGTAGTAGCGGCACAAATGCGATTATTGCGGCGCAAATTAGCCCATTATGGTTGTCCTTGTCCCATTGAAACCATTCCGGGTCAAGGATATCGATTCAACACATCTCTGTGAGTTTCTTGGGGAATGAATAGTCATCAATTATTTCGCCGCAGTCGATTCCGTCTTGCCTTTTCGTATGCCGGGGTAATGGCGGTGATTTTGAGTTTGTCCGGTTTGAGTTTGTATCGATCGCTGATTCAGTCCAATTGGGAAGCAATGGAACGGGAAATGGAGTCGATCGCCGGGACGTTGCATGATAGTTTGGAACCGATGTTACCGCCTTCCGGGGAAGCGACAACGGTTTTGAAGCGGATTTTGCCGGAACTCTGTGTGGCGGGAGAATCTTGTAATATCAGTCCGACGCTAATTCAACGCCATACCATCGGAATTAGCGATCGCAATACTTACTATATTCGCCTATTTAATCAGCAAGGCAAACTTCTAGCTTTTTCTCCCAGTCAACCCCTAGGCATTTCCCGAACATTCCATCCTGAACCCTGGCAAACGTTTCAGAGTCCCCAGGGGATTCGCTATCACCAATTTACGATTATTTTACATAATCATCATCCCAGTGAATCTTCCTCTTTCCATCATTCTCATCCTTCTTGGGGATACTTACAAATTGGCCGAACTTTAGAAGCATTGGATGGAGAAGTGCAGCGAATGCGATGGATTTTAGGAATGGGGTTTTCCATTGCATTAGGGTTGGTGATGATTTCCAGTTGGTGGCTATCGGGATTAGCCATGCAGCCGATTTATCAGTCCTATCAGCAACAGCAACAGTTTACGGCAAATGCTGCCCATGAATTGCGATCACCTCTGGCGAGTCTGTTAGCAACAGTAGAGGCAATGTTACGATTACCCCCCGCCAATCAGTCGGAAATTCCCATCATGCTGCAAACGGTGGAAAGGCAGGGACGGCGGTTGAGTCATTTAATTTCTGATTTACTCTTGTTAACCAGTTTGGAGCAAAATTCATCCCCAATCCCCTTCAAACCTTGCTGTTTAAATGATATAATCAATGATTTAACAGAAGAATTTTTAGAGTTAGCCGTCGGGGCCGAACTGCATCTCATTAGTCATGTTACCGATGCTCAAATTTATGTTTTAGGACATGAATCCCAATTGTATCGATTGGTGTCTAATTTAATGGCTAATGCGATTCAATATACACCGAGTGGGGGTAAAATTGTGCTTGAGTTAACGCGACGCGATCGCCTTGCGGTAATTACCGTGAAAGATACCGGAATTGGCATTGCATTGGAAGAACAAACCCGCATTTTTGAACGTTTCTACCGTGTGGATAGCGATCGCAGCCGCAAAACTGGGGGAACGGGATTAGGGTTAGCCATTGTCCAGGCGATCGCCCAGAAACATCAAGCGAATCTTGCCGTGGAAAGTCAGTTAGGATCCGGGAGCATTTTTACAGTAGAATTTACAAACATTTGTAGTAACCCATTCAGGGGTTAGGGCTATATAAAAGCAAAAGTTTTATTCATCCATCGCGACTTAATGCAGACAAAATCGCCTACTGACTAACGGTTTAATAAATGCTAGTTGGAAACAGCATTGAGGTTAGCCATTGTAGAGGCGATCGCCCACAAACATCAAGCGCGAAGGGTTGTCATAATCGTTGAATTGATAGTTCTATAGGTGTTCTGAGGGCTATCGGTCGCTATAGAAGCTAATGCACTGACAACTTCCAGGATAGCCACTCTGGCGGACAATGGCGGGGGAGATAGGGAATAGGGAACAGGGGGGAGAAGGCAAGAGAGAAGAAGAGATGTCACCTTGCGATCGCTCTTTTAGGCTAATCGTATCAATAGCTACTTTTTTTATGCTATTTTCATGACTCCCTTTCACCACGATGCAAGTTACGAATGACCTAAATGCATAAAACAAAAAAAAGTCTAAAAATTGTACTTCCTGATACATAAACCCCTTGTCATATTCCTTAACTTGTGTACACCACGTCCAATAGACCCTCTGTTCTCTCTCACAACTCAATCCCACGCGATTAGATACTCACACCCCACTGTTAATTCCTAACTGAAAAATGTCCCGATTTAACCGTCGCCAATTCCTGATTACAGCCGGTGCAGCAGCAGCGGGAACTTTGTTCCTGCATAGCTGCGGACAGAATAATGACCAAGCCCAAGTTGAGGTTGAAATTGACCCCGCTGATGCCCCAGAAACCCCAACAGTACGACTAGGATTTATTGCCCTAACGGACTCCGCCCCCCTAATTATTGCCAAGGAAAAAGGCTTTTTTACTAAGTATGGGATGACAGATGTCTCCCTTGAAAAACAAGCCTCCTGGGGAACAACCCGAGACAATTTAGTCCTCGGTTCTGGCGGCGGCGGCATTGATGGTGCCCACATTCTCACCCCCATGCCTTACCTATTATCGGAAGGAATTGTCACCGATGGACGGCCCGTGCCGATGTATATTTTGGCGCGTCTGAATGTGAATGGTCAGGGGATTTGTCTCTCCAAGGACTACCTCGATTTAGAGGTGGGAGTGGACAGTAGCCCCCTCAAAGAACGATTTGCTGAACGACGGGCCGCCGGTGCAGACTTACGGGCCGCCATGACCTTTCCCGGGGGAACCCATGACTGCTGGATTCGCTACTGGCTAGCAGCCGGAGGCATTGACCCCGACCAAGATATCTCAACCATTGTCGTCCCACCCCCGCAGATGGTAGCCAATATGCGGGTTGGCAACATGGATGCTTTCTGTGTCGGGGAACCCTGGCCCCTGCAATTGGTGAACCAAGAGATTGGCTACAACGCCTTAACCACAGGGCAACTGTGGCAAGACCATCCCGAGAAGTCTTTCGGAATGCGGGCAGATTGGGTTGACCAAAATCCCAAAGCGGCCCGGGCCCTCTTGATGGCAACCCTAGAGGCCCAAATCTGGTGTAGTCAACCGGAGAATGTGGAGGAAATGTGTCAGATTCTCTCCCGCAGGTCTTGGTTTAATGTCCCCTTTGAGGACATTATCGATCGCTCTCGGGGCATCTATAACGATGGCGTCCGTGAGCCGAAAGAACAGCCGCAGTTGATGCAGAAATATTGGCTGGATAATGCCTCCTATCCCTTCAAGAGTCATGAACTCTGGTTCCTCACGGAAAATATCCGTTGGGGTTATCTCCCACCAGATGCGGATATTCAGGGCATGGTGAACCGAGTCAATCGGGACGACCTCTGGCAAGAAGCGGCAGATGCCATTGGTCAGGGAAGCATGATTCCTAAAAGTTCTTCCCGTGGACCTGAAACCTTCTTTGATGGCAAAGTCTTTGACCCAGAAAAACCCCTAGATTACCTCAAGAGTTTAGAGATTACCCGAATTTAGGTTCAGCCCCACAAGAGGGCGCGGCACTTCCCCATCTCCCCCATCTTCCCCATCTTCCCCATCTCCCCCATCTCCCCCATCTCCCCCATCTCCCCCATCTCCCCCATCTCCCCCATCTCCCCCATCTCCCCCATCTCCCCTGTTCCCTTCTCCCCCATAAAAACCATGACTTCACCAACCTATCCCCGACGCAGAAAGTTCCAATTTATGCCTCAAAAATGGCTTAAAGCCGGTCTCAAGAAGGGGAAAGAGCTTATTCCTTCTACGGTTGCTATTCTAATTTTTCTAATCATTTGGCAGGCGTTTACATCGGTTTCGGATTCGACGCTGCCGGGTCCGATTCGCACGGTCTCAGAAACCTGGGAATTGATTATTAACCCATTCTTTGATCATGGTGGAATCGACAAAGGTCTATTTTGGCAAATTTTGACCAGTTTACAACGGGTTGCCCTAGGATTCTCCCTGGCGGTGATTGTCGGGGTTTCTTTGGGGATTCTCGTCGGTACAAACCGATTGATGTATCGGGCATTAGACCCCATTTTTCAAATCCTGAGAACCATTCCCCCGTTGGCTTGGCTGCCGATTTCCCTGGCGGGTTTTGAACGGGCGAATCCTTCTGCGATTTTTGTAATTTTTATTACAGCAATTTGGCCGATTATTATCAATACTACGGAGGGAGTGCGCCAAATTCCTCAAGATTATAATAATGTCTCGCGAGTGCTACGACTCGATCGCAAGACTTACTTCTTCAAAATCCTCTTTCCAGCAACGGTTCCCTATATCTTTACGGGACTAAAAATTGGCATTGGCCTATCTTGGCTCGCAATTATTGCAGCAGAAATGTTGATTGGCGGTGTGGGGATTGGCTTCTTTATCTGGGATGCCTGGAATAGTTCCCGGATGAGTGACATTATCCTGGCGGTAATTTATGTAGGAATTGTAGGACTACTTCTGGATAAGTTGATTAGTTTCTTGGCGAGTTTGGTCGTGTCTGAAGACCAAGCTCAGTAATAGTGAGTCTTCTTTAATCTTCTTTGGTTGTCCTCTACTCCTGCTTAACATCCATGTCTATTTTTGCTGAAGTTGACCATATCGAACGAGTTTTTAATCTCCCCAATGGAGGCACTTATGTTGCGCTGAGTAACATTGAACTCAAGATTCGTAAAGGTGAATTTATCTCCTTAGTGGGTCATTCCGGCTGTGGTAAATCAACCCTCTTAAACCTCATTGCCGGACTGGATAAACCGACCCGAGGGGGCATCATCTTAGAAGGTCGCCAGGTAACAGAACCGGGACCCGATCGCATGGTGGTCTTCCAAAACTATTCTCTCCTGCCCTGGCTCACCGTGCGGGAAAACATCGCCCTCGCTGTGCAGTCCGCTATGGGCGATCGCCCCAAAGGAGAACAACGGGGTATCATCGAACATCACATCGACCTCGTGGGTCTGCGTCATGCGGCCCATAAACGCCCCGCCCACCTGTCTGGGGGCATGAAACAACGGGTGGCGATCGCTAGGGCCTTAGCCATCCGCCCCAAACTCCTCCTCCTCGATGAACCCTTTGGGGCCCTAGATGCCCTCACCCGAGGGGGACTGCAAGAACAACTGATGCATATCTGTGAGGAAAGCGAAGTCACCTGTATCATGGTCACCCATGACGTCGATGAAGCCCTCCTCCTGAGCGATCGCATAGTTCTCCTCACCAACGGGCCGGGATCCTACGTCGGACAAATTCTCGATGTTCCCATAGACCGTCCCCGCACCCATGTCTCCGCCGTCAAAGATCCCCACTACTATAGTCTCCGCAACGAGATTGTCTATTTCCTCAACCAACAGCGACGGGCCAAGAAACGGCAAAGCCAACCCCAACCCCAACCCCAACCCCAACTCGTCCAAGTCCACGAAAACGGCTTAGAAGGCTTAGAAAAAGTCAACCTCAACCTCGGCTTCATCCCCCTCACCGACTGCGCCCCCCTCGTTGTGGCTAAAGAACTAGGGTTCTTCCAAAAACATGGCCTAACCCAAGTTAACCTCAGTCGCGAACCCAGTTGGGGTGCGATCGAGTCGGGCATTCGAGAACAACGCCTCGACGCCGCCCAAATGACCGCCGGAATGCCCCTGGGCATGACCCTCGGTCGTCAAGACCATTCCCCTCTACCCGTGGTCACCGGCATGACCCTCTCGCGCAACGGGAACGCCATCACCTTCCATCGTCACTTCTACGAGGAGGGTATCCGGACCCTCGCCGACCTCAAAGGCTTCGTTGCTGGCGATTCCGACCGACGACTCACCCTCGGGGTCGTGCATCCGACCTCCATGCACAACCTGATCCTACGCTACTGGCTGGCCTCAGCTAACATCGACCCCGATCGCGATGTGGACCTAGTGATGATCCCCCCCGCGCAAATGATCCCCAACCTCAAAGCGGGCAACATCGACGGCTACTGTGTCGGCGAACCCTGGAACTCCCGCGCGGTCCACGAAGGCATCGGCTTTGTCATGGCTACCGACCCAGAAATCTGGCCCGGTCATTGCGAAAAAGTTCTAGGAGTGCGGGAAGACTGGGCTAAAGCCCACCCCAAAACCCATCTTGCCCTGATCCAGGCCCTTCTCGAAGCCTGCGAATACTGTGACGATATGCGGCATCGGGAGCAAGTTTTAGACCTTATCTGTCGTCCCAAGTACATCGGATCGGATCCCATCTACACCCGTCCCGGCTTCATCGACTCCTATAACAAAGGCATTGGCAACCCCGAACCCATTGCCCGTTATAACCAATTCTTCTTTGACAAAACCAACTGTCCCGATCGCACCGAAGCCCTGTGGATTCTCACCCAAATGGCCCGATGGGGCATCGCCCCTTTCCCCCGTAACTGGATTGAGGTCCTCGATCGCGTCCGTCGCGTAGACCTCTTCTCCCAAGCCGCCCAGGGGTTAAACATGATGGACCTAGGCCGCGATCGCCAACCCATCATTCTCTTCGATGAGGTCATCTTCAACCCTGACGATCCCATTCACTACCTAGAACAACTTGAAATCAAAACCAACCTAACCATCAAAGAAATCGATCTCAACCTAGCTTCCCTAGAAATGTCCGCCGCCTAACCCCGAAGCGCTATATTCCCGCAAGCCTTGCCTTTAGTCTTTTGCCTTTTGTCTTCTTAATTAACCCATGCAAACCCTAACCACCTCCACCAGCTATCCCCAACCCACTAATGACTCCTACCTCGTCATTGATGGTCTCAGCAAAACCTATGCCACCCCAGAAGGTCCCTATCCCGTTCTCGATAACATCCAACTCACCGTCCGCGAAGGAGAATTTATTTGCCTGATTGGTCACTCCGGCTGTGGCAAATCGACCCTCCTAGATATGGTGTCCGGCTTCCGTCAACCCAGTGAAGGATTAGTCCTCCTCGAAGGACAACGGATTCAAGAACCCGGTCCCGATCGCATGGTGGTCTTCCAAAACTACGCCCTCCTCCCCTGGTTAACCGCCTACGAGAATATCTTCCTGGCCGTCAACTCCGTCTTTCCCAAACTCAAACAACGGGAGAAAGCGGCGATCGTGCGAGAACATCTGGAACTCGTCGGATTGAGTGACGCCGCCGACAAAAAACCCAAAGAACTCTCCGGGGGCATGAAGCAACGAGTCTCCATCGCCCGCGCCCTGGCTGTGCGCCCCAAAGTTCTCATTCTCGACGAACCCTTCGGTGCCCTCGATCCCATCACCCGGGAAGAACTCCAAGAAGAACTCTTACGAATCTGGGCCGATCACAAGGTCACCGTCCTGATGATTACCCATGATATCGACGAAGCCCTCTTCCTGGGCGATCGCCTCGTCATGATGACCAACGGCCCCGCCGCCCGCATTGGCGAAATCCTAGACTTACCCTTCCCCCGGCCCCGCGATCGCGCCCGACTCATAGAACAGTCGGAATACTACGACTTACGCAACGAAGCCCTCGATTTCCTCTATCGTCGTTACGCCCATGACGACACTTAAGCCCTTGAAGAGTCTTTGACCGTCTGATGAATGGGGATTTCAATCAAAAAACTGCTACCCACCCCCGTTTCCGAGGTACAGGTCAAACTCTCCTGATGCTGATCAGTAATAATCTGATAACTAATCGAGATACCTTAACCCCATTCCCTTGCCGATGGGTTTCGTGGTGAAGAAGGGGTTAAAAATCTGATGTTTTACCTTCGGGGGAGTCCCCCCTACCCATCAAGCTAAGGCTGAATCTGTCTATAGCAATCCTAAATAATTTTTAACATTGAAAGATCCCCTCTCTGTGGGTTGCCGTCGGTTGGGGGCCGCCGACGTCTTCCACACCCGCACACTAAAGATTGGGGCTATACGGACAAAGCGCGGGCGGGCTAAAAGTTCTATTCATCCATCCCGACTTAATGCTGATAAAATGGCCTGCTGACTCACGGTTTGATAAATACTATTTAATGACTGCATCACCGCTTGTCCTGTGGCTGCAGGTTTAATAGGAATAGGTCCTAAAACATCTAACACCGTTTCACTACTAGGCGAAGGGGCAATCACCACTAATCCCGATTCTAACTGGTCATCATACTGCCAAAATTTCTCTACTTTTACAGGAGATTTATGCAGTTTTGATTTATGTTCTTTTGCTTTAGAGTCTGCTGGTTCTGCATCCGTATCCGTACCCCGAGTCTGGCGTAAGGCGGCGAGAATTTGGGCTTGGGTGCGTCCCCGTAATTGAAACAAGACAAATGGGTCATCACTAAAGCGATCGCCTAACAAGTAATACACCGCAGCAATATGTTTACAGGGATTGGCTTTATCCGGACAGCTACAACGGGAATTAACTTGATCCAGGGTAAACGGAAACAATCTCACCCCATTGGTGGCAAAGACTTCTTCAATATTTTGTGGCATTTCCCCCGATAGGAGTTTAGCGGAAAAAATAGCCCGTTCTGCCATCGTTTGAATTACATAAGTCCAATCTTCATCAGTTAACGGATCTAACCATAGCGATACTTTATAAGGTTCGGGGTCCGTTCCTTGGACTCGGGCAAATGCCTTTTGTCCTTCAAAGTCAATGTTTAAAACATTGCCCTCTCTGGCATAAATTCGTCCTCGTTCTAACCGCTTTTTAAACCGATAAGAATTAAGCAAGTCTAACCATTGTTGAGTCCACCATTCTTTATCCGGTTGAGTGTAATTAGTCATAAATTTTAGGTGTAGTTGATAAACAAAACCAAATCTAATTGTCAAAGACTTGCTTTATTTCTTAGCCTGCCCAGGCAGGCTACCCTTCGGGAAGCCGCTGGCGCGTCTACGTTCGTATAGCCCCAGGTTTTAGCCTGGGGGTTTTGGTCAGTTTTATTACTCCTCATCATCATCAATGACGGCATTGCGATCGAGGATGAGTAAGTTCCGCAAATTATCGCTATCTAACTCGGCTAACCATTGTTCACCTGCGCCTACAACTTGTTCGGCTAACTCTTTCTTACTTTCGATTAAATCGTGAATTTTTTCCTCTAAAGTGCCGGTACTGATGAATTTATGCACTTGCACATTTTGGGTTTGTCCAATTCTAAATACGCGGTCCGTGGCTTGATTTTCTACGGCGGGATTCCACCAGCGATCGTAGTGAAATACATGATTAGCGCGGGTTAAATTGAGACCCACCCCACCGGCTTTGATGGACAATATCATAATCGGTGGTCCTTGGGGGTCTTGTTGGAAGCGATCGACCATTTCTTCGCGTTGATTTTTGCGAGTTCCGCCATACAAAAATAGAACTTCTCGGCTTAATTTTTGGGAGAGATAGGGTTGCAGGAGTTTTCCCCATTCGGCAAATTGGGTGAAGATTAAGCCCCGATCGCCCTCTGCCAGCATCTCTTCTAACATCTCCTCTAAGCGCAGCAATTTACCCGATCGCAACGGTTGATTCAGGGTTTTTTCTTTTAAAAATTGCGCCGGATGATTACAAATTTGTTTCAATCTAACCAGCAATGCTAAAATTAACCCATGCCGTTGAATTCCTTCTGCTGCATCAATGTCAGCCAGGGTACTATCCACGGTTTCTTGATACAGTTTTGCCTGTTCCGCAGACAGTCCACAAAAAATAGGATTTTCTTGTTTTTCCGGCAAATCCTGAATGATGGTTTTATCACTTTTGAGGCGACGGAGAACAAAAGGACGAACCAGCGATCGCAATGCCTCTAAGGAATCGGTATCCCCATATTTCTCAATCGGTGTGGCAAATCGGCGTTGGAAAAATTGTTTGGCCCCCAAATAACCAGGATTCAAAAAGTCCATAATCGACCACAGTTCTTGCAGTCGGTTTTCCACCGGGGTTCCCGTTAAAGCAATCCGGAAGGGTTGGGTTTCTTCATTAATCAATTCTCGGACCGCTTTCGACTGTTTCGCCTGGGAATTTTTAATATTTTGAGCTTCATCTAAAATAATGCCATCCCAGGGAATACTTCGCAATTCTGGTTGATCACGATAAACCAGGGGATAACTGGTAATGGCTAAGTTTTTGCCTTGCAGGGCTTTAGCAAAGGCTTTCCCTTTGGCCCGTTTATCCCCATGATGAACCAGAACTTTGAGTTTGGGTCCAAATTTTTTAACTTCTCGTTCCCAGTTGCCTAAAACTGAGGTGGGACAAACTAACAAAACGGGATTATTTAATTCTTGCTGGTCTTGTAAATACAGCAAAAATGCAATAGTTTCAATGGATTTACCCAATCCCATATCATCGGCTAAACAAGCGCCTAAACCCCATTTTTGCAAGAACGCCAACCAACTGACGCCGCGTAATTGATAGGGTCGCAGTTCGCCTTTGAAGTTGGCAGAAACTTCTAAATCTTCTAGCGATCGCTTGTTAGTGATATTATTCAGCAATTCCTCCAGATGTCCCCCGGCTTCAAATTTAACCACGGGGAGTTTTTCCATGACCTGAGTATCTCCCGTTGCCAATCGCAAGGCATCTTCTAAGGTCAAAGACATCTGATTTTTACGGGATTTAAAAAAGTCCGTGGCGGCGCGAATATCTTGGTCCCGCAGTTCCACCCATTCTCCATTAATTTCAACTAAAGGAGAATTCAAGGCAATTAAACGGTCAAATTCTTTCTTGGAAATGGTTTGTCCACCAATGGTTAATTCCCATTTAAAATTCAGGAGATTTTGTAACCCTAATCCCCCTTGCGGACGAGTTGGGCTATCGGCGCGAATGGATAATCCTAAGCGAGTGGCCCATCCATCGCGAGGGGAAAGACTTTCAGGTAAAATGACACCTAATCCACTATCTTCAAAGCGCCAAGTGACGGATTTAATAAAGTGATAGGCTTGCAGAGGTGCGATCGCACAGGATTGGGGACATTGCGTATCTAAACTCGCTTCCAAGGGTGGAAAGAGGCGGGAAGCTAATCCCAATCCGCGCAATAACGTTTCCTGGGGGTGTTCAATCGTGCGACCTTGATATACAAACTGTTCCACTGGATTATTCCAGATAGTTTTGGCATCGACTAAACAGTAAGCATCATCGACGGATTGCAAGAAATATTGCAAGGTCCAACGATTATCGCCGTATTCTGGGGGGACGAGTTCAAAGGCGACGCGAAACGGTTGCTGTCCGGCGAGATGGGGCGCGACTGGGGCAGTCCAAGTGGCGATCGCCGATTCAATTTTGGCGATCGCATCCGGTTCCCCGGAAATCATCCCCGCTTCCGAAACCAACCCTTGCAGCCATTCTTTCACCGGGGAGACCAAATTAGGGATCGACTCCGGTCCAGCCGCCTTGCGGATGCGAATATCTAGGGCCTGCGAGAGAAATCCTTGTAACAACTCCTGGGGTTCCGGGGGGAATTGGACCGCCAATGCTTCAGGGTCCCCGAGTTGGTAGGTCCGACAGGCAACGGGCATTTGCTTGGTGAAGCGGTTGAGGCGCTTGCGATCGGTGTCGCTATCGAGGAGGGGTTGCCAATGGGCGATCGCCCCTCCGGTGAGGGGGCGTTGGATTTGCGGGAGAAACTTACATCGCGCCTGGAGGTCCAAACTCCATCGGGCAATGTGGGACCAAAAGCGCAAGTCCGACCCGATAAAATTATCCGCAGGGTCGAGGGTCCCCAAGGGCAATGCCGATAAAAATTCGATCGCCTCTGCGGGATTGAGGCAGAGTCCCTCGACTTGCCACGGGTACAACGCGAAGTCTTCTTCAGAGGGGTGACTTCCGGAATGGAGGGGAATCGGACCCTGAGTGGAACTGAGATCCGTGGGTAGGGCGATCGCCACCGTCTGCCACGGTTCAATTCCTAGGGTTTTGTCGGACTTCTTGGCAGTTTTGCCCTTTGTCGGAGTTGGGTTCGCCCAGTCTGGTAATTTCCAAGACAAGCGATTTTGTGCGTTTAAGCTATGGATAAACTCGATTAATTCGGCGGAATTCATGGCTAAAGGATGGGCGATCGTCTGGTCAACAATTGCCATTTCCTCCGGTATGAATCGCCGCCAAGTTTCTCCCCAAATTAATAAAGATTCACCAATTTGTTTGCTTTCGGTTGAATCCCCTGACTGAATCCAACTCCCATGTAAAATTGCCATGCCTGTAAAAATCCTATGATTTACGAGTATTTATTAAATGAAGCTGTTTAAAACAAGAGCATTAAATTTTAAATTAAAACCTATAAAAATTGATAACCATTGAACCAGAATCATGGGATGGAACGGGTTGTAATGTACCGGCTCAATTCCAATGCCTGGGAATGAGACTGGACTCAATTTAACATTTTTCGGGCAACTCAGACATCGGATTCAGAGCGATCGCCCCACGGAACCGAAATGGGGCAGGAATGGGGGTCAGTCTGGAGAAATCCTGCGAACCGCTTAACGGGGGAACCCCAGGAGGCGATCGCCCGAGTTCCCACTCCCGGGGACATCCCAATCCCCTGACTGCTAGGGGTGATCCGGTGAAGATTTTACCGGATTGCGGGGATTATTCTCGGGGTTTTAAAGCTGCGATCGTGGGCTAAAATGGATCAAAAGGCTTGGTGAAGGGGACGAGTACCCAAAGAAAGCATCCGTGCTGGGGCGGCGGACCCCAAGTAGGAGAGATGCACTCAAGCCAAAACCGCTCCGCTCATACCGGGCGACATCATCAGGGAAAGTGGCGAAGAGATTGCTGTTGGCGGATCAATCCGAACCCCTGATTGTGTCTGACGCGATCGCACTTTAGAAGTGTTACGATTGCCACAGAAAAGAAAAGAGAGCGAATTAGAAGGAAAAAGGACTGCATGAAAGAAATTGAAAAGTCAATATCCTTTGATGGACGGGATATTCGACTCACTATTGGGTTGTTTGCACCCCAGGCAGGGGGTGCAGTATTGATTCAGTCTGGAGATACGGCTGTATTCGTGACGGCGACCCGTTCTCAGGGCAGAGAAGGGATTGATTTTCTCCCGTTGTTGGTCGATTATGAAGAACGCCTCTATGCAGGTGGAAAAATTCCCGGGGGCTTCTTGCGCCGCGAAGGAAGACCACCGGAAAAGGTCACCCTGACCTGTCGCTTAATTGACCGTCCCTTACGGCCTTTAATTCCGCAATGGATTCGGGATGATATTCAAATTGTGGCAACAACCTGGTCAATGGACCCCCAAGTACCCCCGGATGTATTGGCGGTGACGGGTGCTTCGGTGGCGGTGCAGTTAGCCGGAATTCCCTTCTATGGTCCAATGGCAGCCGTGCGCGTCGGTTTAGTGGGAGATGATTTTATCATTAATCCCACTTATAAAGAAATTACCTCGGGAGATTTGGATCTGGTGGTTGCCGGAAGTCCCGATGGGGTGATCATGGTGGAAGCCGGTGCAAATCAGCTTCCGGAACAGGATATCATCGAAGCCATTGATTTCGGCTATGAAGCAACCTGCGACTTGATTCAAGCGCAGCGGGAAATCATGGAAGAGTTAGGAATTGAGGCCGTAATTGAGCCACCGCAAGAGGTTGATCAAACCCTGGAAACGTTCATTCAGGAACGGACGACCGATGATATTAAAGGGATTTTGTCTCAGTATTTAGACAAAAACCTCCGGGATACGCGCTTAGATGAGATTAAAGAGGCTATCCAAGCGCAAATTGCCGAAATGCCCGAGGAAGAACCCGTCAAGGTGGCGGCAACTGCGGATGGCAAAGCATTGGGGAAAGTCTTTAAAGAAGTCACCAAAAAACTGATGCGGCGGCAGATTGTCGAAGATGGCGTCCGCGTCGATGGTCGGAAACTGGACGAAGTACGGCCTGTCTCTTGTCGCGTAGGACTGTTACCTCGCCGGGTTCATGGTAGCGCGTTATTTAACCGGGGATTAACTC
Source organism: Laspinema sp. D2d (assembly GCF_025370755.1). Lineage (GTDB taxonomy): Bacteria > Cyanobacteriota > Cyanobacteriia > Cyanobacteriales > Laspinemataceae > Laspinema. The sequence continues at coordinate 37,240 of NZ_JAMXFC010000023.1, forward strand.
AGGTGTTATCCTTGGTCACCTTGGGAACCCCAGGAGATGCCCAGGATTTAGCCGATGACCTGCATCCGGAAGATGAAAAGCGGTATCTGCACCATTACAACTTCCCGCCGTTTTCCGTGGGAGAAACCCGACCGATGCGATCGCCTGGACGTCGGGAAATTGGTCATGGCGCTTTAGCAGAACGCGCCTTATTGCCGGTGTTACCGGATTATGACAAATTCCCTTATGTGATTCGCGTCGTCTCTGAGGTGCTCTCCTCCAATGGTTCTACCTCAATGGGTTCCGTGTGCGGTTCGACCCTGGGTCTGATGGATGCCGGTGTTCCTATCAAGAAACCCGTTTCCGGTGCAGCAATGGGTCTGATCAAAGAAGGGGATGAAATACGGATTTTGACCGATATCCAAGGGATTGAAGATTTCCTCGGGGATATGGATTTCAAGGTAGCGGGAACCGACACGGGGATCACTGCTTTGCAAATGGATATGAAAATCTCCGGGTTGTCGATGGAGACGATCGCTCAGGCGATTCAGCAAGCGAAACCGGCGCGATTACATATCCTTGAAAAAATGCTCGGGACGATTGATACGGCTCGTTCCGACTTGTCCCCCTACGCGCCACGCCTGTTGACGATCAAGATTGATCCCGAATTCATTGGCATGGTGATTGGTCCCGGCGGTAAGATGATCAAGAGTATTACCGAAGAAACTGGGGCGAAGATTGATATCCAGGATGATGGAACCGTCACCGTTTCGGCGATCGAAAGTGAAAAGGCACAGCGTGCGGTAACGATTATCCAAAACATGACCCGCAAGTTATCGGCGGGAGATGTGTATCTGGGGACCGTCACACGGATTATTCCCATTGGTGCGTTTGTGGAATTCCTCCCAGGTAAGGAAGGTATGGTCCATATTTCTCAGATTGCTGATTATCGAGTTGGCAAGGTTGAGGATGAACTCGCCGTGGGTGATCAAGTCGTGATTAAAGTGCGCGATATTGATAACAAAGGCCGAATCAATCTCACTCGTTTGAACATTCATCCCGATGAGGCACAAGCTGCTCGTGAAGCAGCAGGACTCGCCTAGAACAGTCTAGCTTTATCCCTCCAACTTGATCTGGAGGGGTTGCTCATGGCCTGCCGATAGGGATGGATCATCAGTTATAAGTGAGAATGGGTGATAGAAAGCTTCTGATTTCAGAAGCTTTTTGCATTTTCAGCAGGCGATCGCTTTTTCTGATGGCAGAACAGAAACCCCACCCAGGATGTACCCAGGCGGTGGGGTTCATGCTAACCCACAAAATAAACCACAACGGTGAGGGTGGACCTAATCTAACGTTACTCGTCGTACCAATCTTCTCGACCTAACAAGTCACAAATGCGATCGCGGAGCAAAAAGTCATTGTGTTCTAACTCTAGCTCGATGTTTCCCCATTCGCGCGGGGGAATGTACTTGCAAAGGGTATAAATCGGTTGCTGACGGCTGAGAATGCCTTTTTTGACCAATTGACGCGCTTCTTGCTTGATAAAGCCTATGGTATATGAGATCGTAGCTTGAACCATATTGAAAACCGCTATCCCCTTCAGGGCGGTAGGAGAGTCACTTAATTTTATATTTAAAAGGGCAGTTTCGGCTACAATTGATGCCCATATCGTTCGGGAACCATAACAATTTCTATAGCCTTTTATCAATTTTAATCAGGACTTAAGATCCCTCGCTTCCTCTAAAAGTTGGGTTTAGGTTGGCTCATACTCATTCTTTTTTGAACCCAAGAGAACGACTGAAGTCGTTACTACAAACGGGGGATAACCGGGGAGGACAACTCCATGAGTTTTCCGACTTCAGAGAGATGACTTCAGCGGTTCATCGAGGTTTTTGTAGTGACCACTTCACCGATCGGTTCATTAAAATTAATATCAATCATTAAAGATTAGCAACGGAAAATACGAGACCCAGAGTCGGGAATCATCCCGGAGGCCCCAAACAGCCTACGGCCCCACCTAGATTTTTTGCGCCTTTTTAGCAAGATTGGCGTGAAACGATCCCAATTCGCCTTACACTCATATTCAGTATTTTGTCGAATTCTGTATCTGACTGAGTTAACCGTGCGAAAAATCATTCTGGCCGGTAATTGGAAAATGTACAAAACCCAGGCAGAAGCCCTGGAGTTTTTAGAGGGGTTCAAACCCACCGTAGAGGACGCCCCGGAGAATCGGGAAGTGGTTCTGTGCGTGCCATTCACTGCGTTGAGCGCCCTGTCCAAGAATTTGCACGGGAGTCGCATTCGCCTCGGTGCTCAAAATATTCACTGGGAAGAAGCGGGTGCCTATACGGGAGAAATTTCGGGTCCAATGCTGACGGAAATCGGCGTGCGGTATGTCATTATCGGGCATAGCGAGCGTCGGCAATATTTTGGGGAAACCGATGAAACGGTGAACCTGCGCCTGAAAGCAGCCCAGAAATGGGGACTGATTCCCATCCTCTGTGTGGGGGAAACGAAGGAACAACGCGCCGCTAACGAGACGGAATCTCACATCTTAGGTCAATTGGAAAAAGACCTGGTAGATATCGACCAAACCCAGTTGGTGATTGCCTACGAACCGATTTGGGCGATCGGGACCGGGGAAACCTGTGAATCTGACGAGGCAAACCGAGTAATCGGGTTGATTCGCTCGAAATTGGACAATAAAAATGTCACGATTCAGTATGGCGGCTCGGTCAAACCGGATAATATCGATGAATTGATGGCAATGCCGGAAATTGATGGAGTATTGGTCGGTGGAGCCAGTCTCACCCCGGATAGCTGGGGCAAAATTGTCAATTATCACGCTTAGGGTCAAGGAATAACGGTTCAGAAATGAACCGCAGTCCATTCTCAGCGTGAAGCAGGAGGGGCGCTCTGCGGTGCGCCCTGGACTGTCTAGGAAAGGAATTATTAAGGGACCCCCACCCTTCAGGGTGCGGGTTTTTATAGACTTTCAAAACCGGATTCCCTAGCACTCGCTAATTCCTAACTCTCAACAGTCATTAATCCAGGATGAATCCTCAACCCTTGCCGCTGACAATTCGCGATCGCCCGTTTATCTGGGGTCAGCGCACCTATTTGATGGCGGTCCTCAATGTTACCCCCGATAGTTTTAGTGATGGGGGCGAATTTAATGCCCTGGAGACTGCTGTTACTCATGCCAAGGCGTTAGTTAGCGCCGGTGCGGATATTTTAGACATTGGGGGCCAGTCCACGCGCCCGGGGGCCTTAGAAGTGTCCCTGACAGAAGAACTCACGCGGGTGGTTCCGGTGGTGCGATCGCTCCGAAAAGACCCCACTTTCGCCACCTGTCCCCTTTCCATCGATACCTCGCGATCGGCTGTGGCAAAAGCTGCCATAGAAGCAGGTGCAGATATTGTCAACGATGTCACCGGCGGCACCGGAGACCCCGAAATGTTCTCCGTAGTCGCAAAATTAGGCGTTCCCTTCGTCCTAATGCATAGTCGAGGCACTCCTGAAACTATGCAAAAACTCACGGATTATCAGGACTTAATCGGGGACATAACCGAATTTTTCACCGTTCAAATTCAGAAGGCAACGGCTGCCGGGATTCAACCCCATCAGATTATTCTCGATCCGGGGATTGGGTTTGCGAAAACTTTTGAGCAAAATCTGGACCTAATCAGAAACCTGTCCCAGTTTCAAACATTAGGCTGTCCCCTCTTAGTCGGTCCTTCTCGTAAAAGTTTTATCGGACATTTACTCAACCAACCGGACCCGAAACAACGAGTTTGGGGAACTGCTGCCGCTTGTTGTGCGGCGATCGCCACTGGCAGTACCGATATCCTCCGCATCCATGATGTGGCAGAAATGCACGACGTTTGTCGGGTGGCTGATGCCATTTATCGACCCCAAACCTAAGTCGGATTCGAGCCATTTCCCGGCGGATTGGGGGGAGGATTTCCTCCTGGGGGGGTAGGATTATTCGGATTAGTCAGGTGTTGCCCGATTTCCGGCGTATAAATTAGCTCGGATAGGGTATCATTTAACGCCTTCGGGTCCATGAAAATTACTTTAGAATTAGGACTTTTACTCAGTTCTTGATTCGCATCCACATAGCGTTTAGCCAACAAATATCTCATTACTTCTGTGGTGGTCATCTGAGGTTGCAGCAAGTCTAAAATCAGTTGCACAGATTCAGCCGTTGCCTCAGCATCAACAATCGTTGCCCGTTTGCGAATCTCCGAAGCGCGTTGCATTTCCATTGATTCTAAAACGGTTTTCGGCGGGTCAAGGTCTTGGACTTCCACCCGCAACACTTTAATTCCCCAACTAAAAGTAGCTTCATCTAAACTTTTCAACACCCGCTTATTAATCTCCTCAGTAGAATAGAAGGTTTGCTCCAATTCCATGTGACCAATGGTAGAACGCAGGGTGGTTAAAACCAGGTTTTTAATCGCTAAATTGATGTTGTTAATTTCATAATAAGCCTTTTGCAAATCCATGATTTTCCAATAGACCACCGCATCTAGTTTAATGGCGACGTTATCTTTAGTGATGGCATTTTGCGGCGGGACATCTAAAACCTGTTCCCGAGTCGTATCTTCTACCACGATACTTTCGACATAAGGAAACACAAAATTAGGACCGGGACTCAGTTTGCGATTAAATCGTCCCAGACGTTCTACTAACGCTTCGTTTCCTTCATTAATGACTTTAATGGCGCTAACGGTATAACCGAGAATGCCAAAAATTAAGGGAACGATGAAGGCAAAAAATGTATTCATAATGCATGATAGCTGCAAAAAATAATCTCGAAAAATGCTGAAATTTTATGCCCCGCTTAGAGAAATAGGACGAGAGTTTAATTTCTGAGGCAACCCCAACCCTTTTAGTTCAGGAATAGCGGCAAAAAATCTCTAAGAAAGGTATTGACTCTAGTTTAATCGGTTTGTGAAGGTTAAGCATCCGTACAGGGGCGATCGCATCCTAAATTCCGGAGGCGATCACCCTTGTCAATGCCTCAATCCAACCGCCCGAGGGCCGCTTCACTGGTTGCCAACCACCGCGCCAAGCGCGTGGGGAGGGTTTCATTCAGGCGCAAGGCTGTTTCTTCAGTTCCCAAAGATTGCGCATAGGCAGCGCTTAAAAATGGGGCGTAGGTGCGCGCTTCCGGTGTCTGCTGCTTGACAAATGCCAAGGTAACCCCGCGCAGTAATTGCCGCAGATTCTCTGTCTGTTCCCGAGTGGGGTCATCGGGTAAGGCGGTTTGACGTTCTAACAGACTGGGATAATCGGGGTCAGTCACGCTGAAATGAGTCCCCCCGATCGCCGTGAGGAGATATTTTGGATCTTCGAGTTGGGTAAAGGGTCGCAATTGATGAGTCACTGCCGGGGCCCAAGCATCATCACTGGCAGCGACTAACAAGATAGGAATTTCAATTTCACTCAGTCCTTTTTCCCCGAATAAACTACCAATATTCGGATTAAGGGCGACTGCCTGTTTAATCCGCCGATCGCGCAAACTGATCCGATTTCCCGATAATTCTGTGGCGGAACATTGCAATAAATCCGCAGGCGATCGGCCTAATTTACGGCCCTCACTACAAAACTCTCGCAATTCGTCTAAATTTAACTCGCCCCCCGCTACAGCTAATGCCGCATAACCGCCTAAAGAATGTCCGATGACTACTGTTTCTGCGGTGTTCAATTTCCCGGCAAGCGAACCGGGTTGACGGTTCATTTCGGCGAGTTCATCCAGGACAAAACTGATATCTTTGGGAAGTTCTAAAAAGACGGAAGCGGGTATCAGATTCGTGGGGTCTAAGGTAACCGGGAGATTTTCAACCGATGCCTCATTAATATCAGGATGTTCAATAGCAACGACGGTGATGCCGTGGGAAGCGAGATGTTCAGATAAATAGTTCAATAAGAAGCGATCGGACCCTAATCCGTGGGAGAGAACCGCGAGAGGTCCTTGGGGATTTGGACTGAAATAGAGTTCAGCCGTAATATCACGATTACGCTGGCGATCGCGAAAGGTTAAAGTTTGCTGAGAAACCTGTTGCGAACCGGGTAAAGCCGGGTCAAAACTGGCGAAAAAGGGTTCAGTTTCTAGTTCCAGGTCACTTTCTAAGCGCGATCGCAAAATTTGCCCTTCTAAATAGGGCAAATTTAGACGAGATGCGACTCCAATCGCCGAAGTTGCATCAAAGACAATATTATCTCCGGGTAAGGCTTTTAAAATACCTAATAAACTCAAACCATTGCCTTGGGTAGCAACGAGTTTAATAGCATCTTTAATTTGCTCAATCGTACTATCAGGAACCAGTAAGAAAATAGCGCGAACAAATCGGTTTCCTTGGGGAGATTTGATGAGACGATCCAGGGCGCGATCGCCAATATCCGGGTCAATCTCCACCCGTTGCGCTAACACCTCTTGCAATCCAGCCGGTAAAAAGGGACCTAGGGGAGCAAGATTGCCGGGAAGTTCGCCAGTTCTAGCATACTGTTCTAAATCAGAAATGGCGATCGAGCCTTGCCAGGGACCGAGACGAAAGGTCAAACTTTCAGCCGCAAGACTCGCCACATTTGCACCCGAGGCGACTGCCAGCATTGCAGCAATCAGCGGTGCGATCGCCCGGTGATGCCACCGTCTAAACCGACGATTAAAGCCAAAATTTCCCGAGAATTTTCCTGATGAATCCCAACCGATTATTTGAGTTTGTTTCACAACTTTTACCCTCTCCATTACGTGCGATCGACAATTGGATTGAACCCCCCCAATCCACAGGTGTTCCCGACTCCATAACCCCAGTCTAACGTACAACACCCGTCCCCCAAAAGGGTCACCCAGTTGTGGCAGGCAATTCCTAACTTTTCAATAGACTTATTCTAAAACTCTAAAAAGCCCCCCTTATTAAGGGGGGTTGGGGGGATCAACCCGTTATTATGCAAAAGCTAAAATCCCGATTAAACCAACAAATAAAAACTGCTATTTGTTGTTGTTTTCAAGAACTAATTGCGGTAAAATAATAATAAATCAAAACAACTAATACGAGATATGCACAACTCACCTTTATCTCAGCGCCCATGAGAACCGACACAATTTTTTATACCATATTCCAAAAATATCCCACCATCTTCTTTGAATTACTCCACCGTCCCATTCAAGAAGCCAGTGCCTATCAGTTCACCTCCATCGAAATCAAACAATTGGCTTTTCGGATTGATGGAGTCTTCATGCCCACCGAGGAGGAACCCAACCGACCCTTTTACCTCACCGAAGTACAATTTCAACCCGATGATGACCTTTACTATCGGATTTTTGCCGAACTCTTTATCTACCTGCGCCAATACAAACCGGCAAATCCCTGGCAAGTCGTCATCATTTACCCCTATCGTCACATCGAACCCAAAGACCAGTTACAATTTCAGGAACTGCTCAACTGCGATCGGGTCACCCGCATCTACTTGGATGAACTGGAACCGGAAGAGGAAAGCACATTAGGTCTGGGAGTTGTTACACTAATCATAGAACCGGAAACGGCTGCGGTAGAAACAGCCAAACGCCTAATCGCCCAAGCCGCCACTGAACTCACCAATCCCAACCGCAAACGGGACCTCATCGAACTCATTGAAACCATCATCATTTACAAGTTAACCACCAAAAGTCGAGAGGAGATAGCCGCCATGTTAGAACTAGGAAGTTGGAAAGACAATCGCTTCTATCAAGAAAGCCTTGCCGAAGGTATAGGGAAAGGTAAAATCCTGGGAAAACTAGAGACAGTTAAACCCTTCTTGCGAAAGGGCTTAACTTTAGAAGCTATTGCTGAATCTTTAGAGTTGCCATTAGATTTAGTGCGGGAAGCTGCCGAAGATAGCAATAGTCAGGAAGATTAATCCCACTCAATGCTGGAAGAAATCCGTAGGTTGACATAAACCAATCGACCCCCTCTAATCCAGGACATCATTGAGGGGGTTTTATCCCAGATTTTAGGTTGAGAGGAGATAGACGCCATGTTTGAACTAGGAAGTTGGAAAGACAATCGCTCCTATCAAGAATGTCTTGCCGAAGGTAAAATTATGGGAAAACTAGAGACAGTGAAACCCTTCTTGCGGCGGGGGTTAACTTTAGAAGCTATTGCTGAATCGTTAGAGTTGCCATTAGATTTAGTTCGGGAAGCTGCCGAAGATAGCAATAGTCAGGAGGATTAACCCCACTCAACTCTCAAGATCTGCCACATCCCACAACCGCACTACACCATCACTACCTGCGGAGGCGAGATATTTGCGATCGGGACTGAAGGCAATGCTACTCACCGAGGTGTGTCCACACAGTTGGCGTAGTTCCCTTCCCGTAGCCGTATCCCACAGCCGCACGGTATTATCACCACTCCCAGAAGCGAGGAATTTGCCATTAGAACTGAAGGCAATGCTAAACACCGAGGAGGTATGTCCCTGAAATTGGCGCAGTTCACTTCCCGTAGCCGTATCCCACAGCCGCACGCTTTTATCTAAACTCCCAGCAGCGAGGAATTTGCCATCAGGACTGAAGGCAATGCTCTTTACGAAGGGAGATATATCCTCAAGTTGGCGCATTTGTTTTCCCGTAGCTACATCCCACAGCCGCAGTCTGTGATCATTACTCTCAGAAGCGAGGAATTTGCCATCAGGACTGAAGGCAATGCTACTCAGCGAGTAGATATCTCCCGCTAGTTGGCGCAGTTGCGTTCCCTTAGCCACATCCCACAGCAGCAGTGTGTGATCATAACTCCCAGAAGCGAGGAATTTGCCATTGGGACTGAAGGCAATGCTACTAACGCAAGAGGTATGGCCACCAAATTGGCGCAGTTGTTTTCCCGTAGCTACATCCCACATCCGCAGTGTGTGATCATAACTCCCAGAAGCGAGGAATTTGCCATTGGGACTGAAGGCAATGCTACTAACGAAAGAGGTATGGCCATCAAATTGGCGCAGTTGTTTTCTCGTAGCTACATCCCATAGCCGCAGAGTATTATCCCCACTCCCAAAAGCGAGAAATTGGCCATCGGGACTAAAGACTACCCTAAACCCCGAAGAGGTATGTCCCTTAAATTGGCGAAGTTGCTTTCCCTCAGACACATCCCACAAACGCAGGGTTGTATCCCCACTCCCAGAAGCGAGGAATTTGCCATCAGGACTGAAGGCCACGCTATTTACCGAGTCGGTATGTCCACAGAGTTGGCCCAGTTCCCTTCCTGTAGCCGTATCCCACAGCCGGAGTGTGTGATCATCACTTACAGAAGAGAGGAATTTACCATCGGGACTGAAGGCAATCCTATTCACCGAGGCGGTATGTCCCTCAAATTCCCTCAGTTGCGTTCCTTGAGCAACATCCCACAGCACTACCCTATTATACCAATGCTCATCCCCACTCCCAGAAGCAAGAAAGTAGCCATCGGGACTGAAGGCAATGCTCTTCACGAAAAGGGTAGATCCCTGAAATTGGCGTAGCTGTGTTCCCTGAGCTATATCCCATAGCCGCAGGGTGTGATCATAACTCCCAGAAGCGAGGAATTTGCCATTGGGACTGAAAGCAATGCTAATCAAGAAAGAGGTATGGCCATCAAATTGGCGCAGTTGTTTTCCCGTAGCGCTATCCCACAACCGCACGGTATTATCCCCACTCCCAGAAGCGAGGAATTTCCCATCGGGACTGAAGGCGAGGCTACCGACCCAGTCCGTATGTCCGTGAATCTGACCCAGGAATTGCCCTGTCGTTAAATCCCAGAGGTAAATCGCTTGTCCGCACGCTAAAGCTAACAGTTTTTGCTCCAGACTCACGGCTTTAGAATTAGCAGGACAGTCGATTTCCCAGAGTGCCTCACCACTGCTGAGGTTAAATAATGCTGCGCCACCCCCGGTACAGACAATCGCTAATTCCTGATCCAGCAGGATCACATCTTGAATTATTCCACGACTAAAACGCCGTACCATTCCCTGTGCTTGCAGTTCAGGCAAGATAAAATAGCCGCGCAGATCTATTACGCTTTTGCCCGAAACTGATGCACTTGTTGGCCGGGGCTTTAAAATTGATGCTGGAACCTGGGGTTTGGGAAGTGGGAGTTTTGTAGAGGGGAGATTTGGATAGCTATTTGCCTCAGATGCTGCCGGTTTCCACCACTCGCTGATATTGTTAGGTCGCTGATTTTTCTGTAGGGGTAAGGCGGAGGCGACTAAACTCTGCCAGGGTTCCTCTAATTCGGGTTCCCAGTTTTCTCCCATGAGGCGACTCAGGGCGAGTGGCGGTAGGGTCCCGGTGAGCATTTGATGTAAGAGCATCCCCAGTTCAAAAATATCGCTTTCTGGCCCGATCGCCTGGTTGCCAATCAGTTCCGGTGGGGCGTAATCTGGTGTAAATGCTCGGGTACTCCGGGTGGGCCCGATCGCGGCGCTTTCTTGTTTGGCTGCCCCAAAATCGATTAAGACGATTCGCCCTTCCCGTGTCAGGAGGATATTGTCTGGTTTGAGGTCGAGATGATAGACTCCGGCTTGATGAGTTGCCGCTAAAGCACTGACTAAAGCGGTGATGATTTCCCTAACTTGTTGCGGGTCTAATTTTTTCCCAGGCTGCTCGTCTAACTCTTGCCCTAATGTTTTCCCCGAGAGCAGTTCCATCACCAGATAGGCGGTGTTTCTTTCTTCAAATAAGTCTTGCACTCGCACTAAATTGGGATGATTCAGTTTGGCTAAAATCCGCCCTTCTCGCAAAAATCGGGTTAACCAACGCTGATACATTTCCGTTTTGTTTTGGGGAACGGTTAATCCCCCATTATTGCTGTGGCGATGGGCGAGTTCTTGGGGATAGTATTCTTTGATGGCGACAGGTTGTTCCAGGCCAATATGATGCCCGCGATAGGTAATCCCAAATCCCCCTCGTCCTAAAGCATATTCGATTTGGTAGGTGTCGGCTTTTAAGCGGGTCTGTTCCGGCAGGAGGTTTTGCTGGAGTGCGGGTAAGTGAGCGCCGCATTTTGGGCAATATTGATTTGTTGACGGGATGCCTTCTGCATGACAGTTTAAACAACGCATGAGCTTATATGTCCACACCTACTCCGATTTTAATAATTTATCATGAACGGGTGAGGAATTTAATAAATTTTTGTAACAGTTTGGGGGAAGAATTGTCCCGATGCGATCGCTTTTTAATACCCAATCCAGTTGTCAAAGACCTGTTTTCTATAAATTAGCCCGCCTGCGCGGGCTTCGTCCGTATAGCCCCACCCTTTAGGGTGTGGGGGGTTTAGCTATTTGACCATTGTAATGATGTTAACTTTCCTCAATGACTGCGGAGATTTCTGTTGCCATGTTGATTAAAAATGCCGCAGAATCTGGCTTCCCATTTTCAGTCAATATTTGGGCAATTTGGGCGAGGACTTGGACAAAGCCTCGGTCTACTAAATCGGAGTTCTTATCTAAAAGAAGTGCCACATCTTCCCCCCGATCGCACGCTAAGATTCCCTCAATTAGCTTAATATAAGCCTCGGTGCGATCGCTGCGATCGGGGTTCATCATTTCAGTCGCTTGTCCAAAGGCGAGTTGTAATTGTTGGGCTAAATCCCCTAGAAAACTAGCGGCTTCTGTTTCCCCTTCGGTTTCGGCTTTGGCGGCTGCTTGTTCCAAAATGTAGATAAATTCAACATCGACTAAATCTTCATTCTGTCGAAGTATATTTATTTCTTCTCCTTCGGGACAATCTAATAATTTTTGAATGAGTTGGATATAAGCCCTGATCCGGTTATCAGTCATCGGGTTTTTTTAGGATTTTACTGTTCTTATGATACGTCAAACTTTACCGCAATTTCGGAGGGATATTGCTTAGAGGGTAACGAGGCGATCGCAGGGTTGGGGTTGTATGGGGGTAACGACTGAAGTCGTTACTACGAAAGAATAAAGAGAACGACTGAAGTCGTTCCCCATAAGACTTTAAGTCGGTTTTAACCGACTTAAGCTGTTAGGCGGGGGTTTTAACCCCTGCCGGGTTTTTCTCTGGATTAATCAACGGAGAGGGGGAGATTCGAACTCCCGGAACCCTTGCGGATTCATCTGATTTCAAGTCAGACGCAATCGACCACTCTGCCACCTCTCCAGTGCGGCTCTGTTTTATCTTACCCCGAGTTGTCTGGAATTGAAAGAGGCAAGGGGGGAAAAAATCCGATCGCCCCTAGGCGAGGGTGGCAACGGATTCCGGGTGTTGTTGGTAGAGCACCTCTTCCGAGGCGACTGCAAAATCTTGATCTACCCAAACCAGGGAGGCGCGAGTCACGGTGTTCCCTTGTAATTCAACTAAAGAAAAGTTGCGGACTTGACCCATTTCTGTGGGGACAATCCGGGGGACGCGGGCTGCATTCAGGTAAACGGTGCCATCGTTGGTGGTATGCAGGGATCTCCGCAACTGGGTTTTAGTGTGGCGGAGGCGGTGGTGCATATGTCCGAAGGTGACGAGGGGGATGGTTTTGCCCATTTTGCGGGTTTGGGCGATCGCATCGGCAAAATCCGGGTCCCCAAAGTCGCCGCCTAGGGGTTTCCAGTCCTTGCCGCAGGGGTCTTCTGGGCGATCGCCTAACCCTTTGGGTCCATTATGTCCCAGAAAAATGATGGTATCGAAGTGGGCGCGTTTCACCGCTGCCATAATGCGATCGGTAGACTCGACAAAACTGCCGACATCGCAGCGATCGCTATAAAAATCCGCATATTTCCATTCCGACCCTCCCCAGCTAAAGGGCCGCGCCCCTACCACCGTCAGTCCAAACTGGGGAAAATCTAACTTGCCAAACCCCACATGAGTCTCACCCAGGATATCCAATTGGGACTGGACCCAATCCTCACTCCGACGATTGTAAGGACAGGTTTTGCGACCCCAGTCCGTCGCTGTGAACCAAGCGTCATGGTTGCCAAACGTCACCGCTTTGGGAATATCCAAAGCGGCGATCGCCCGGACAATTGGGACTGACTCATTCCCAAAATCCCCCACAAACAGCGCTAAATCAACCCCCAGTTCGGTTAGCGCTTCCCCATCGGCGGGTTCCCATTGTTCGTGGACATCTCCAACAACGGCAATTTTAATCTGATTTTTCTGATGATTGTGTCCGAACATCCCTGTTTCTCTCGCTGCTCTTTATCTAGGATAGGCAATCAAGCGCCTGAATGCGAAGAAACTCCAGAAACTCCCCACCCGTTGGATCTCTCCCCGACCCTCTCCTACCCGGGGAGAGGTCCCTCCCCACGAGACTCTAGGGCCTGGTTCCTCTTTTTGGTAAAAAATACTATAATTAGCAATAACACCCTAAAGAACGGCAAGTTCACCCCCTGAAAACTGTGTTTACTGCTACTTTATCCCCGCCCAATTCTGCCCAAACCTCCGCCATTCCAGACGATTTATTTGCCGCCATTGAAGACCTGAAGCAGGAACTCAATGCCGTGATTCTCGCCCACTACTATCAAGAACCGGACATTCAGGATATTGCAGACTATATCGGCGACTCCCTGGAACTAGCGCGAAAAGCAGCCAATACTAGCGCCGATGTCATCGTCTTTGCCGGAGTTCACTTCATGGCAGAAACGGCTAAAATCCTCAATCCGAATAAACTGGTGTTGCTGCCGGATTTGGATGCGGGTTGTTCCCTTGCTGATAGTTGTCCTCCCGATGCCTTTGGGGAATTTAAAGCCGCTCATCCCAATCATATCGTTATCTCGTACATTAACTGCTCGGCGGCGATTAAAGCCATGAGCGATATTATTTGCACCAGTTCTAATGCGGTTAAACTGGTGCGCCAAATTCCCGAAAATCAGCCGATAATTTTTGCTCCCGATCGCAATTTAGGCCGGTATGTCATGGACCAAACGGGCCGGGATATGGTCTTGTGGCAAGGCAGTTGTATGGTGCATGAAACCTTTTCTGAAAAGAAAATGGTTCAGCTTAAAATTCAACATCCCGAAGCAGAAATCATTGCGCATCCGGAGTGTGAACCCCCGGTGTTGCGCCATGCCAATTATGTGGGTTCAACCAGTGCGTTGTTAAATTATGCTCAGAAGAGTGACAGCAGCGTGTTTATCGTTGCCACGGAACCGGGAATCATTCATCAAATGCAAAAACAAGCGCCAGATAAACAATTTATCCCAGCGCCACCCCTGAATAATTGTGCTTGTAATGAATGCCCTCACATGAGGCTGAATACCTTAGAAAAATTATATCTAGCGATGAAAAATCGCGCCCCGGAGATTACCTTACCGGAGGAAACGCGGATAGCAGCATTGCACCCGATTCAACGAATGTTAGAAATGAGCGCGTAAGGATAGCAACCCGGCGGGGTGTTTAAAACCCGTCGGGTGTTGGCACTTAATTATTAAACTTCTTGCAAAATTCTTTAAAGCCCCCCAGTAACTAAACATTTATTCCTCCGGCTTCCCCCTTCTTAAGGGGGACGGGAGGGGGATAATCAGGGGGGTTGGGGGGATCAATCCTTTTTTTGCAAGAAGTCTATTGATTCAAAAACGCTTGAAGTTGAGAGGCAAGTTTCTCAATGATTCCTTCCTCATTTTGTAAACTTTTTTCAGCTTCTGCTTCGATGCGGTGAACGACATCCTCGGGTAAATTCAGGAGGACAACAAGTTTTTGGTAGGCTTCCGCTTCGTCAGCGTTAATATTAGGTTCATCGGGAGTGCGAGCACTGGAAGCGATGACTTCATAGCCGAGTTGCAGAACCAGTTCCCGTTCCGGTTGGGTGGCGAGTTTCGGGATTAATTCTTCAAGCGGGATGTTTTGCATCATGTAGTCCCGCAGTTCTTCTTTGAGTTTGTCTTGTTGTTCGGAACTGACGGAAAATAACCGACTAAAGCGATCGAGCATGATATCGACTTCTTCTGCGGCGAGTTCACCATCCGCCCATGCCATTGCCGTTACGACGCGTAACAGGTTCATCTGACGCGGGGTGATGGAGGGTGGGGGTGGGGGTTGCATTGCCATTGTTCTATTCCTTAAAAGATGGGAAGTTGTGGCAAAACCTTATCATGCGATCGCCGGGTTCGGCTTGTATCGTAAGGTTATCTTAGGGAATGGGTTGACGGGAAATACCCACTGAAGTCGGTATCCCGTCTTCGCCGATTTACCCTTTCAGTTGCGTCACCGAATTCCCTAACCAGCCTTTGAGATTAGTCTGTTGAGTGGCGGTGGGATTCTGAATGGGAACGATATTGTAAGTTGTGGGACGGGGTTGAGCGAGAACCGCCTCAACGGTTCGTAATTGTTCTTGATGGAACACCGTAATTTGGATTTTAGACCCGGTTTGATAGTCTTTCAGGCGATCGCTCAAATCTTCTGCGGTTACGCGCATTCCATCGATCGCCAGCAACTCATCCTCGGCATCGATTCCCGCCCGTTGTGCCGGTGAACCGATTTCTACAAATTTAATGACGGCCTTACCATTTTCTGTCTTCACTGTCAAGCCCAAAAACGGTGCTGCATCATTATTTTCAACGGGTTGCACTTTTAACCCAAAGGGTTGCAGATACTCATCCAGAGGTAATTCCGCAGTCCCGTGGATGTAGTTGTTAAAGAAGTCCGTTAAATCTTCTTCGGCAACGGATTCGATAATGGCTTTGAGTTCCTCGTCAGTGAAGCCAATTTCTTCGGTACCAAACCGTTGCCAGAGTTGCTGCATTACTTGATCCAGCGATCGCGCGTTGCCGGAGTTTGCTCGAATCCGCAAATCTAACAACAGGGAGACTAATTCTCCTTTCAAATAGTAGGAAATTTGGGAATTATCGCTATTGGCATCCCGGCGATATAGTTTAATCCAAGCATCCCAACTGGATTCACTCAGGGGTTGATACCGACGTCCCGGAAGCGTTTGTAAGCGCGTAATATCTTTACTCAGCCCTTGTAAGGCAATTTTCGCATCATAAATGCCCGCCCACAACGGCAGCAAGATATCATAATAACTGGTTGTTCCTTCACAAAACCAAAGAGAAGTTGTGTAGGTTTCCCCTTCATAATTAAATACTTCTAGGGGTTTAGGACGAATGCGCTTAACATTCCACAAGTGAAAGAACTCATGGGCGACTAATTGGATAAAACGGTGGTATTTTTCGGGATTTCTAAATCCAAAGCGGGGATAGTTTAACGAACAGCTATTTTTATGTTCCAAGCCGCCATAGCCTTGAGAAGAGAGATGGAGGATAAATAAATAGCGATCGTAAGGTAACCCGCCGAATAGCCGACTTTCCGTTTCAATGATTTTTTCAATATCGGAAATTAGCCGTTCAGCTTGGAGATTTCCTTGGCCCCAAATGGCTAGTTCATGGGGTTTATGTTCGACTTCAAAATAATAGGATTGGTGGGTGCCAATTTCAAAAGGGCTATCTACCAGGGTATCAAAATCCGGGGCGGTAAAGGTGTGGGGACGTCCCGACTTTGAGGGGAGGGAAGTGGTGACTCGCCATTCCGGTTTTGGAGGGATAATCTGAATGGAGAGGGGGCTTTTTTCAAACCCGGGGATATAAAAGAAGAGGGCAGCCCCGTTAAAATAGCCATGAGTGCTATCTAGGTGATTGGTTCGGACTGAGAGTTCATTGGCATAGATGCGATAGCGAACAATAATTTCCGAGAGTCCCGGGGTTTCAATTTGCCAGTGATTTTTGCTGAGTTTGCGCCAGGGGAGGGCAATTTCGTTGGCATCTTCAGCGGAGAATTCCTGGAGATGTTTGGCATACTCTCGCACTAAATAGGAACCCGGAGTCCATACCGGCATTTTCAAATCTAGGACCGAGCCTTGCCATCCCCGGACCTTTAACATCACGTCAAACAGATGAGATTCGGGTTCATACATCGCCACCTGATAGTAAACATCGGGTGCGATTCGGGGCATCGTACTCGGTGGAATTGTTGTTGCTTCAGTCATCGGTTATTTTGTGTTAGGTTATCGGCTAATCTGGACTCGGTTAGGGGCAGTATTTTAGACTGTCGATTCGCCACGGTTGATGGTATGGCGGTGAGTGCTTCAGGCGCGATCGCATTGAGTCCCCTTCCCTACGGTTTAGAATGCCCCTAACCTTGGCTCTTTTCGGCGAAAATAGCTCAAACGTGGCCCGCTAAATGGGTCAACTGTTTGAGATTGACCAAATAAAGAGATTCCGCAGTTTCATCAATTTTAATCCAGCCTTTGGCGTTCAATTTTTCCATGATTTTGCTGGTTTCTTCGACGCCAATATCGGTGACATCTGCTAAGTCTTTATAGGGAATATTGTAGATTTCTGTCCCTTTCTCGGTGGACTGTCCATAGTTTTCCGCCAGAGATACTAAAGTATTGGCAAGTTTCACCGCCGGGGGACGGTTCCGCAATTGAAACCGGAGATTAGTTTGTCGCAGTCGTCGGACCATGAGTTGCAGCATCCGATGATGGAGTTGAGCGTCTTTAAACAGGGTTTGGATAAACCGTTGGGCGGAAACGCTCAAGAGTTGGACGGTTGAGAGGGCAATCACGTCGGTGGAACGGGGCGATTCATCCAGAATTGCCATTTCTCCAAAGAAATCACCTCGCCCGAGAATCGCCAGAGTTACTACGTTGTCTCCATATAGGCGACGGACTTTGACCCAACCCGTGACGATAAAGTAAACGGCATTGCCCCAGGCATCTTCCATTAAGACTGCTCTGCCTGATGGATATTCGTGCTCAACCGCAACGGACAAAAGCCATTCCAGAGTTTCTGGATTGGCGGCACTAAATAGCGGGAAAAGCTCACTAAAGGCTTCGGTCTGCATGAAAGATATTTAAGATAGGGAATGAGGATAAGTAATAGCGCAGAGTCGGGAATTTGAGATTGCTAAAACAGGCAATAGGAAACCTATTTTCCAGGGTTGACCCTTCAGGGCAAATCCTTTGGGGAATGCTGATTTAGGGTTGGCTTCTGAATCAAACACGCTTCTTTGTTGCTCCTGTATTAACAATGACTACAAAAAAGACCCTCCGAGGGGAGTGTCTGGCTCCTGGGAATGGATACTGTACCGATTGTACCTGCGAT
This sequence comes from Laspinema sp. D2d, assembly GCF_025370755.1. Classification (GTDB taxonomy): domain Bacteria; phylum Cyanobacteriota; class Cyanobacteriia; order Cyanobacteriales; family Laspinemataceae; genus Laspinema. Next base: position 55,282 of record NZ_JAMXFC010000023.1, read on the forward strand.
CATGACGATTTGGCAGCAATCCGGGCAAAGCGGGAAAGGCGATCGCCCAGGGTGTTTTCAGAGGACTGAATCCTGTTGTTGCCCTAGTTGTCCGGCTGATTGGGGCTCCGGGTTAGAACCCACAGCAAACTCGGGCACAGTCCCACGCTTAGGGTTGTGGTTATTCTATGACTGAGGATTATATTTTCTCATGTTTGGGGTGGCTTTGGAGGGGGGGAAACAGATTTGCGATCGCCAGGGAAGCGAGACTCTAGGATCCACCAAGAACGAGGGTCCAGGCCGGAATCAGTTAGCGCAGAGGGTCCCCGGGCAGTCGTTTCCCTAAGAATTTCCTCCCCCTTTGAGGTCCCTCTACGGGTCAGGGCTCCCTTCTGTCTACCCAGAGTCTTCCTCACCATCCCGACTCCTCCAAGCTGGGGCTTTTGCGGATGTAGCCCCGGAGCCAAGCGGAATGGAAAACCGGCTTGATTTGAGTCTAAAGATGCCTTACACCGGAATCCTTTAACCGGCTTTTTACTCTAAATTGACCCATTCCCACCCACCCTCAGACTGGTTCAGTTAAGGTCTATCTGTCCCTCAATTTCCAGTCAAAATCTGGAATCCCGGTTAAGATTTTTCACTGTTATTTTATCCAGCTTAGGATACTGTGATTTTGAATAAATTTCATACCTCCTTAGATAGAATTTATTCCCAAAATTCCTCCTATTTAGAGCAGCAACTTAACAGATTAGGGGTAATTTGCTTTCTGGCCTCGACAGGGCGATCGCTAGGGAAGGCGTCAGTGTGAATTCAGAAATAAATTTTGGTGCTTAATTTAGAGAATTCAGCGTTACCGGAAAATATTTTAATTTAATTGGATAAATTAGAGAGTTTATGACCTAGGTTCATCCTTTCGGTAGAAACTGAAGGCTAAATCACTCGCTAACCTGGGTATTTAGGTGAGGAGGATTGAACCCCAAACTGAACCCGAGCGTTGTGGTTTAATCTAATAAAAAGGTTAAATAAAAAATTGCCCTCCCCCTAAAGAAGTAGAATTTCATCCCAAGGAAATCAAATGTTTTATCACGTCAAAGAATTACAATTTAATGCACGGGTATCCAAACCCGATCCCCGCTTTGCAACCTTGCTGTTAGAACAGTTTGGTGGTCCTAACGGAGAACTAGCCGCAGCGATGCAGTATTTTGTCCAGGCATTTGCGGCGCGGCAGGCGTACCCGGAAAAATACGATATGTTGATGGATATTGCCTCGGAAGAATTTAGCCACTTGGAGATTGTCGGGGCCTTGGTGACCATGTTGCTGGATGGCATCAATGGAGACCTGAAAAACGCTGCGGAAAACAGCGAAATTATGCAATTTCTGGGGGGAAATAAGACTGGACGAGAGGACCTGATCCATCAAATTGCGATGACTGGACCGCAATTATTAGCCGTATCCGGTGGTGGTCCAACGGTCACGAATAGCCAAGGTGTGCCTTGGTCAGGAACCTATGTGAATGCAAATGGGGATTTGACCGTTGATTTGCGATCGGATCTCGCGGCTGAATCTCGGGCGAAAATTGTCTATGAATATTTGATGCAATTTACCGATGATCCAGATGTAAAAGATACTTTACGCTTTTTAATGACGCGGGAAGTTTCTCATTACAAAATGTTCGCCGCAGCCCTAGAAACCATCGAACCCAATTTCCCGCCGGGAGTGCTACAAGCTGACCCGCGCTACAGCCATTTGTACTTTAATATGTCTAATGGAACCAGTGCGCGCGGACCTTGGAATGAAGGTCAAGGATCTTGGCCCGATGGGGAAAATTGGGTGTATGTGGATGACCCCCTTGATTATGTGGTGAAGACTGAAGGGATGACCCGCAATCAGACGAGTGAAGGGACGAATTTGACGGAAGAACAGGCGTTCAAAAAGGAACAAGAACTGAGTATGAAACGTTCGGCTGAGGTGAAATCCGCCACTCCAAATGGACGGAATCAGTGGTCTTCTTACCCCCAAACGAGTCTGAGTAGTCCGAAAGCACCGATGAAATAAGAAAATCGGTCATTTGAAGGGTGGAGGCTCACAGGACGGAGCCTCTCCTGGGCGGGCTCATTTAGAAAACGGGGTTGGATTTTGTCCAACCCTGAAGGCTTAACCCCAAGCTAGATGAAATTCCCCTTTCCCCTGAAGAAAGGGGAATTATCATGGTTTCAAGGTGAAGAAAAAATGCACTAACCCAGCGATCGCCTGCTACAGAAATTATCAAAATACCGATCGCCTCCCTCAATTCAACCCCTATTTATAACAAACATCCTTAATCATGCAAACTTATCCCCTGATCGCCTCCTTGGAGACCTCACCGGATCCCCAAACCCTCGGCGAAAATTCAAATCCTGTAGTACCTCTGGAAATCACCTACTATACTGACCCCCTCTGTTCCTGGAGTTGGGCGGTGGAACCCCAGCGGCGACGCTTACAGTACGAGTTTGGCGATCGCCTGGTGTGGCGCTATTCAATGGGGGGACTCCTGCGAGATTGGCAACAATTTAGCGACCCCCTCAACCATATTTCCCGTCCCATTCAAATGGGTCCCGTTTGGATCCAGGTCCGACACCTCACGGGAATGCCGATTGATGAGAAAATCTGGGTCAAGAACCCGCCAACTTCCTCTTATCCCGCCTGTATTGCCGTGAAAGCCGCCTCACAACAAGGCCCCAGCGTGGGTGAGTCTTATTTGCGGCGGCTGCGAGAGGCGGTGATGTTAGAGGGCCGCAATATTTCCCAGAGGGAGGTTCTGCTGGAACTGGGGACGGAATTGAACCCGGAACTCGGCTTTGATGGCGATCGCTTTGAGCGAGATTTGGACCATCCCGATTCTGTAGAAGCATTCCGCCAGGACCTCAAAGAAATGCGCTATCGCGGGATTGCCCGGTTTCCCAGCATGATGCTACGCCCGAACTCAGGGCGATCGCTGCTGATGATGGGATATCGACCCTATTCCGTCCTCCGAGATGCCATCACCCAAATTGCACCGGATCTCGAACCCCTGCGATCGGTGACCGATGCGATCGCCTATGCCACCCATTGGGAAACCATCACTGTTCCCGAAGTTGCTGTTGCCTTGAATCTCAATATCGACGCAACAACCATCCTTCTCGATGAAGCGATCAACCGGGGACAACTGGAAAAAGCCGGGTTTCTCTATCGCAAAACCAGGGGACAGGCTTAAATCATAAAGGCTTCTCCCTGGCGATCGTGCCATTGATGGTGCATTCGTTCGGAAATCAGGGGTTGTATTCGCAACTTGGGGGGAGACCCCTCTAAGACATCAACCCGTAAAAAGGAGTAGGGGCGCTGCTTATCGGAACCGCGACCCTTGCGCCCCACAAACAATTTCGACCGGGCCACCAGGCGCTCCTCCTCACTTTCCGGGAACCACTCGGTTAAGTCGTAACCCCCTACTCGCTGACGCCGCAAACTATATCCGCTACCGCCACAGACTATCCAATTGATATGGGAATCGGCGTGTCCCGTATCTCCCGTTTGTAAATATTCCAGACAGTGGGCGTGACCATTGATCACTAAATCCAGCAGGGGCCTGCCTTGGGTCTGGTCCCCGACCTCCTGGGCTACCTCATCTAAAACCCACCGGAGTTGACGGCGAATCGCGAGGGTTTGCCCTTGGTCCCACTTCGTGGCCTCGGTCACATAGGGAGGATGGTGGAAATACAGGATTCGTCCCCGCACTTCTGGGGTATTCCAAGACTGAATCAGGCGTTGTTTGAACCAATGGAGTTGTTCAATATCGGTAACAGTGTTTTCATTGGATTCTAGTTGTTTCTCAATATCGAGCTGCATTTCTTCGATCTGCTCTAACTTAGCTTCCAGATCATCCAGTTCCTCCGCATCATGAGAGTTATCGGGGTTGAGTTGTTGCGATCGCGCGGTGAGTTCGGCTTTCTGAAGTTCCAATTGATCCCGCCGTTTTTCTAACAATCGCCGGTATTGATGCCCTTCTGGGGTGTCGGGAAGGGGGGGCGGTTCATTAAAGGTATTGGAGTCTAGGGCAAAAAAGTCGATGTCCCCATAGCGAAAGGTGTAATACCGATTCGGTAATCGGGTAAACTTTCTGGGTTGATAGCGTAAACAGCGTCCGGTGTCCGTTTGGGCGGTGTAATGGCGATCGAAATGCGCGCCGAGTAGGAAGTCGGGAATGTCTTGGAGGTAGTCGAGAAAGGCGCGGGCGTAGGCTTTACCTTGCTCAGAACCATGCCATCCCACATCGAGATTGAAGTGGCCCCGCAAGAGATGGCGCAGGGGTTGGGCCGCTTGGGCGATCGCCCCGTACAACAGGGGGATGTCATAGTAATCATGGTTACCCGGGACGGGGAGAATGGGGAGTTTGAATACCATTTTGTTGTAGGCAATGCGATCGGGATGTTCTCCACCCACGATAAATTCCCGATAGGGTTCGATGAAGTTTTGGGGGTAATATTCGCTCGAACCCACGAGATAAATGACATCGCCGGTATGGAGAATAAAGCGGCAGTTGTCCTGGTGTTGCAGCATCTGTTTGGCGAGTTGGCGTTGGGGGTTGTTTTTGATGTGGCGTCCGGATCCGCTATCCCCGATGACTAAAAAAGAAAACTCGCGATCGCCTGATTTCCCGTCATCCAACTCAAAGCGGGTGCGATCAATCCCTTTAGACTGTAGCAAGGGATGTTGCGATCGTAATCGGGTTTTCATTTTCTCGATTTTAACCGCAGTCGGTGGATCCGAGACAAATTTCATAACTCCTTATTCCTGTATTTTTATATTTTTTTGCAGTTTCGATCGTAGTCCTAACAACTCCCAAAGTACCTCTACCGAAATATAGAAGCAGGTAACTCCTGGCCTTATTCGGTTCGGGCCGTCACCCAGAATCCCCCTTAGCTGGGGCAGAAATGAGACTCACAATGAGCGATATTAGGAACTTATGTTAGGAAGCCAGAGGTGAAGTTAGTCACCCGGTGGTTCATACCAACAGCTTTGGCCTGGGAGAGCCATCTGCCCTAAAGTGGAGACTGTACTCTTTTCTATGTCTTTAGAGGGTTGACAGGGCTTGAAAATTTAGGATACAAGCATAATATCAAAGTATGGAAAACTTGGGCAACAATTGCCTTGGCAATGTCCAACATATCAGGGAATCCGTAAGCTCAGATGACTGCTTCCTGTCCTGAATCCATGAGGAGGTGAAAACGTGCTGGAGATTTCTGTAATTATTCCTGCCTATAATGCTGAATCGACTCTTTTAGAAACTATTGAATCAGTTTTACAGCAAACGTTTACTGATTTTGAAATCCTGGTGATTAATGATGGCTCGCAAGATCGCACCCAAACCTTGGCCGAGGGGATTACTGACCCGCGTGTACAGGTATTTACCTATCCCAATGGTGGCGTTTGTGCTGCCAGAAATCGCGGAATTGCTCTGGCAAAAGGAAAATATATAGCGTTTTTAGATGCCGATGACTTATGGACCCGAGATAAGTTAGAGCTGCAATGGGCCGCCCTACAAGAGAATCCCAAAGCGGGAGTGGCTTATAGTTCTACTTGTTTGATGAATATGAATTCTCATCAAGAGTTGCCCACCTTTCATCCGACCCTAAAAGCAGAATGGGGGGGAAACCTGTATGAAAAGTTATTAGTACAAAATTTTATTCATAGCGGTTCTAATCCTTTAATTCGTCGAGAGGCGATCGCCTCGGTGGGTGAATTTGATATGGCCTGTGCGAGTTCTGCGGACTGGGACTATTGGCTACGATTGGCGAAGCATTGGCCCTTTGTGGCCGTGCCTAAATACCAAATTCTCTATCGGCGAAGCCCGGGATCTATGTCCTCCGATGTGGAGCGGATTAAACGAGAATCTTTACTGACAATGGATAAAGCCTATCAAGCAACACCCCCAGAATTAAAGCTTCTTAAAAAGCAAACTTTGACTAATTTTCATAAATATTTTGCCGAACTTTATTTAGAACAAATTAATGATGCTCAGGCCGTGAAAAAGGCTCAAAAACATTTACAAGAAGCGCTTTTTATCGAACCGCAAATCTTTTGGAACCGCTCTACGCAAAGACTGGCTATCCGCTGCTTAATTAAACAAATATTTCCCCAATCTCTAGCTAATTATCTCTTAAATTCAATCCGGAAATCGTTGACGATATCAGACCCTCGATTAAAATCCTCGTCTTGACGGAAATTTTAGAAAGACTCCCCTAAAAGTATCGGACTTTTTAAAAAAGATTGGTGACAAAATTTAAAAAAGACAAGGATTAAAAATATTATGATATCAAAAAAAATAGAATCTATATTTTCGGGAGAATATATCCGAAATGTGGGCTGGTTGGGTGGCGCAGAATTGTGTAATCGCGTCTTTCGTTTAGCCACAACGGTTACCCTAGCCCGGACCTTTAGTACCGAAGACTATGGACTGATGGCGATCGTTTATAGTGTCGTCGAATTAGCCAATGTTTTTACCCTGCGCCAAGGGATTGGGGCAAAAATTATTCAAGCCGATCGCGAGGATGTCCAAGTCATCAGTAATACCTCCTACTGGCTCAACTGGATCCTCTGTATTTTTATCTTTTTTGCCCAAGCGATCGGGGCTTTTATTATTTCTAAATTATACCATAATGACCGCTTAATTTTACCCGTTACTATCGCCGGTATTATGTATCTCATGATGCCACTTTATTTAATTCATTCGGCCCTCATTCAACGGCAAAATCGTCTCAAAATCATTGCCTTATGTAATGGGATTCAATCTTTATTGTCTAATATTATTACCGTAACTTTAGCTTTAATGGGGGTAGGAATCTGGGCGATCGTCTGGCCGATGGTTTTAACGACCCCCGTCTGGATTATCATAAGCTGGAAATATCAAGCATGGCGACCTCCGACCACTTTTAAACTAACCCGGTGGCAAGAAATTACTTCCTTTGGCGGCAATCTGTTAGGCATTGAACTCTTGGGACGGGTGAGGGGAAGTCTCGATTACCTAATTATTGGACACTTCCTCGGGATCGATGCCTTGGGGCTTTACTATTTTGCTTTTAATGCGGGATTAGGTATTAGCCTTAATGTCATCAATGCCTTTAATTCTGCCCTGTTTCCTTATTTTTGTCAAGTTCAACATCAACTAGACCAACTTAAACATCGCTTTTGGAGTAGTCTGAAAAAAACTTATCTTGTCATTACTCCAGTGATTCTATTACAAGCCAGTTTAGCCCCCTTTTATGTTCCCATCATTTTTGGAGAACAATGGAAACCTGCTATCCCGATTTTAATCCTCATTTGTTTATCAGCCTTACCTTTATCCTTAGCCATTTCCTCTTTCTATCTCCTGAATGCCACCGGGAGACCTCATATTAGCCTTTACTGGAATATCGGGTTTACCCTATTATTTGCCCTATTTATTTTAGGCACAGTTCAAAGGGGAATTGTCTGGGTTGCTGTGGCGGTGTTGCTGTATCAGTTTGTCACGGTTCCTCCGTTCATGCTGTGGTGTCTCAACTATGTATTTTCCAATCACCCAAAGGCTTCAACTCCCTAGTTTTTAACCCCTGCCCATTCAATCTAAATGGAGTCTCAAAAATGCCTATAATTTCTGTCATTGTCCCGGCTTATAATGCCGAAAAAACTATTGTAGAAACCTTGCATTCAGTCCAAAATCAAACTTTTTCCGATTGGGAAGTGCTGATGATTGATGATGGTTCGAGCGATCGCACCCTCCAGATAGTCACGGAACTGAAGGACCCGAGAATTCAGGTATTTTCCTATCCCAATGCCGGGGTAGCGGTGGCCCGCAATCACGGCATTATGAAAGCAACCGGCGACTATATCGCCTTTCTGGATGCCGATGATCTATGGACTCCCGATAAATTAGAACTGCAACTGAGGGTTTTACAAGATAATCCAGAGGCAGGAGTTGCCTATAGCTGGAATTATTACCAATATGAAAATCCAGCGGATTCTTATGCTGACACTTCCCCAAGGTTTCAAGGCAATGTTTATCCAGATTTGTTGATTAAAAATTTTCTTCAAAATGGTTCAAACCCGTTGGTGAGAAAAGAGGCGATCGCCTCGGTGGGATTTTTTGACCCCACTATCAAATCTTGTGAAGATTGGGACTATTATTTACGACTAGCCCGAAACTGGCCCTTTGTTTTAGTCCCAAAAGTCCAAGTGATATATCGGCAATCTTCGGATTCCGTTAGTTCTAATATTGAAGTTATGGAGGATTACCTTTTGCGCTTAATTAATCGAACCTTTCAATCAGTCCCTCAAGAATTAAAGCACTTGAAAAATCAAAGCATCTCCTGGGTTTATAAATATGTAGCTCATCACTATTTTATCAAAAAAAATATCACCTCTACCCAAGTGCAATTAGCGGCCAAAAATTTGATGAAAGCTGTGTTGTTTTATCCGCCTCATTGTTGGGATAACTACACTCAGTATATGGCTAAAGGAATTCTGGACCACTTTATCGAGAAACTCCAAAACCGAATGGGTTTTCTCAAACCGGCTAAATTTTAATGGACCCTAATCCATTCCCTGTTTTACTCAACCCCTTGCACATTTTGAATTAACTTTAAAAACCATGCCAAAAATTTCTATCATTCTCCCTGCCTACAATGCCGAACAAACTCTGATGGAAACGATAGAGTCTGTTCAAAATCAAACCTACTCTGACTGGGAACTCATAGCCATTGATGATGGTTCAAGAGATAATACGTTGACCCTTCTCAAAGGAATTTCAGACCCTCGCATTCAAGTGTTTTCTTATCCCAATGGGGGAGTCTCTATGGCTCGAAATCGAGGGATTACTCATGCGACAGGGGAGTATATTGCCTTCCTGGATGCGGATGATTTATGGAGTGAGGATAAATTAGAGTTACAATTGGCTGCCCTAAAAAACAATCCCCAGGCTGGGGTTGCTTATAGTTGGGTGGTTTATTTTAACCCGGAACGAGAAACTGAATATCGGAGTATTCCTCTCCATTTTGAAGGAAATGTTTATGCAGATTTGTTACTCACTAATTTTCTGGCGAATGGTTCCAATCCCTTAATTACCCGAGAAGCGATCGCTTCAGTGGGAGAGTTTGACTCTAGCTTCCCCCACTGTGCTGACTGGGATTATTATCTGCGCCTCGCTGCTCAATGCTCTTTTGTAGTGGTTCCCAAACATCAAGTATTTTATCGCCAATCTTCGGGGTCGATGTCTTCCAAAATAGATGATATCGAACACCAACTTTTAACAATGTTTGACAAGCATTTTACCACCATTTCTCCCGTAGAATATCATCGCCTACAATCTCAAAGTTTAGCCTCGGTGTATCAATATTGCGCTCACAAATATTTGGAATATGAACGCGATCGCACCGATGTGGATAAAGCCGTCCAAAAATTAACCCAAGCCATTCGCCTACATCCTCCCGCTTTTTTCAATGACTATAGCCGATCGCTCGTCCGATGGTTAGTGAAGCGGTGGATTGTAACTCGCCTCTCCCCCCATCCTCAACCGTCAACTTAATCCTAAATACCTAACCCATCAATAGTCCAGACTTCCGCATTATTTAGGGAAAACCACCGCTAAACGTAGAGGTGAGAAACCAACTTGCCTCTACCTTTAGGGTAAATTTTTTAAATCTGCATAAGTCCTACTAGAGGAGGGTTCCCTATGTGGGAGCTAACTTCTCACATGGCGAGAATTTTAAGTTTGGGTGACCCTCATCATGATTAGCAACCGATGAGGTGAAGAAATTGGGGTTATCTTCCCTGAATTGGACAGACCCCCTAAGTCATGATACGGACTAAGGGAACCGAACGGATTGATGATGCCCCTACTTAAGTTGTTTACCCTATTGACGTTCTCTTGAGTCGTTGTTAGACTAAACCTGTCTTTTTATTAAACCTAACGTCGCTCTTAAATTAAGTAGGAAATCAGCACGATCCCGACCGAACGAGCTGACCCGAACCCAATGAAAGGAGCCAGAGCATCACTCCAGTGACACCAAATATAGAGGGGTGAAAAAAAACTTTTCGGTAAATTGCCTACCCCAGGGTTTTCCAGCCCGGACAGTGAAGGGGTAGAGGGTGCAATTCCCGGACCGATGCCCTACAGGATTAAGTTGTCAAAAATACCTGGGGTTAGACCCTTAGATTACCTCTTGATCCATAATTTTTAATTGATATGTGTGCTTTACTCCGTCGCACCAAGCATTGACGGCTAGAGCTTGATGGTCAGAATTTATCCCCAGATTTCAAGGGACCGAAACTTTATTAAAACTTCTTTAATTTTTGAAAAGATTTGGGCTAAAAGTTGTAATCTTAGGTTAGGGTATCTGAACACTATGAGACAAGCGATCGGACGCGCTTAGGATAGGGAATGGCTGTTGAATCACACCCTGACGCTCCAGTTCTTCTCAGAATAGACAACGACGATCACTTGCAATCTAGCCTAATAGTCAAACTTAATTTCTTTCTTCATTTAGGGGCCGAAGAGAGAGGGGAGAATCAGGGCTTTCTCCTGGGAACAGGAATCGTTCATAAGCACTTCGGGTTGTAAATCCTGGAACCATGATTGTCTAGTACAGTCTGGACCGAGTGCCTCCAGGGATTGATCAGTGATGGATGATGTAGGTCAACCCCTAGTTTGAGCTAGGGAAACAGTAAAACCTCGTCTTCAGGGGACTGAGGGTCATCATCCTATGAGTTGCCGCATTCCCAAAAAAGAGGGGGGTGAAACAAACGCATGAATAAGCCAGTTTTAACAATTTTTTATCAGTTTAATCCCTGGCAGAGCAGCATCGGTGGCATTCAGACTTTCATCCGTGCTTTTATTAAATATGCTCCGGATGAATTTGAACTTCGGATGGTAGGAACGGGACCTCCTGGCTCGGCCTTGGGGGTATGGGAAGCGACGGAATATGCAGGTAGACCGATTCAATTTATGGCGCTGGTTGCTTTAGGGGAGGATAATATCAGGCCATTGGTTCCTACGACAATTTCATATACCGCCGCTCTCATCGGGCGGAATTTAGCTTCAGACTTCATGCATTTTTATCGAATTGAACCCACTTTATTGACTTTAAACTGGGCAGGAGATAAAACCCTGTTTATTCAAAACGATATCCGGAAGCAAATGCAGCAAAATGCCGGAAAACAAGCGATTTTGTGGCAACGATTTCCTGGGGCTTATTTTGCCCTGGAAAAGTTGTTAATCACACAATTTAATCAAATTTATTCTTGCAATAGTGAATCAGCCCAGCATTATCGGGAAGTTTATCCCGACTTAGCCGATCGCGTGGCTTTTTTAAAAAATTGCTTTGATCCGGAAATCTTCTATCCAAAACTAGGGACAGAACGGGAAACCCAACGCCGAGAACTGGCCCAAGAATTGGGATTAGCCGAAACCGTGCAATTTGTGTTGTTTGCCGGTCGCTTCCATCCGCAGAAAGACCCCCTGTTGTTAATTCGGGCGATCGCCGCCCTGGAAAATACCCAAGTTCATTTACTGATGGCTGGCGCGGGAGAGTTAGAAGAAGCAGTCCGAGGTGAGATTGATCGGTTGAATCTGAGCGATCGCATCACGTTACTTGGTGCAGTCAACTCAGACCGATTAGCTCAGTTATATCAAGTGGCGAGTGCCTTCGTCCTCAGTAGCGTTTATGAAGGGTTACCCCTGGCCGTTCTTGAAGCCCTAGCCTGTGGCACGCCTATCGTAACCACAGACTCCGGAGAAACCCCCAGACTGCTATCCCCAGAGAGTGGCATCGTCTGCCGCGAACGCACCCCCGAGGCGCTCGCCCATGCCTTGAGTCAAGTCCTAGCTGCACCCACCCGCTATTCCTGCGAGGCTTGTGTACAGACTGCTCAACCCTATAGTGCACCCACCGTAGTTGCCGAAGTCTACCGCGAAATGTTGCACCGATGGTATCACTCGAAGGCGAAACATCTAGTCTCGCCCTCCCCCAATTAACAGAATAATCAATCAATTTTTAGTAGTGTGCAGCTACCTTTTAGAGAATTAGTTTCATTTGAGCCAGTTCTGGAGTTCCGATGAATTGCTCTCAATCCTTGCAGTCTGAAGCTCAGTTAATATATCACGCCAGGATTTACCATTATGAAAATAGCTGTGATCGGTGCCAAAGGTTTACCGGCTCATCAAGGTGGAATTGAGCATTACTGTGAAGAAATGTATCCCGGCATGGTTGCCCAAGGTCATACCGTAGATTTGTATGCGCGACAAAGTTATACCCAGATTCCCTGGTTTGGCACCTATAACTATAAAGGTGTGCGTGTAATCTCTGTGCCCTCGATCGCCTTACGAGGAGTAGATGCCTTAACCAATTCAGCCGCCGGGGCGATCGCCTCAATCCTCAAATCCTACGATGTTGTCCATTTTCACGCCCTTGGCCCTGCCCTGTTTTGTTTTCTACCCAAACTATTCACCTCCGCCAAAGTCGTCGTCACTTGTCATGGACTAGATTGGCAGCGTAGTAAATGGGGCAAACTTTCTAGTCAAATCATTTACCTCGGAGAAAAAGCCGCAGTGCACTATGCAGACGAAATTATTGTCGTCTCCAAGGAACTACAATCTTACTTTTTGAAAACCTACGGCATCCAAACAACCTATATTCCTAACGCTCCCGCCACCTATCAAGAGTGTGATCCCACCCTACCCGATTTATCTACCTTGGGCTTAGAAGCAGGGCGTTACATCTTATTTTTAGGCCGGTTAGTTCCGGAAAAACGTCCTAATCTCCTTCTGGAAGCCTTTAATCAACTCAAACCCCCTGGGTGGAAACTGGTCCTCGCTGGAGGAGCCAGTGATACTTCATCTTTCCGAACGACGTTATTCCAGATGACACAGGGAAACCCCAATATTGTCTTTACCGGGGCAATTGAGGGAGAGTTGTTATCCGAAATTGTGCGGGGTGCAGGCCTGTTCGTACTGCCCTCGGATGTGGAAGGATTACCCTTGGTGATGTTAGAAGCCATGCGGGAAAAAGTACCGGTACTCGCCAGCAATATTCCCCCTCATCGCCAACTGATTGGAGAGGACCGGGGATTATTATTTGAAGCGGGAAATCTACAGTCTTGCATTGAAGGACTAAATCAGGCTCTCACACACCCTGAAACCCTGAAGGCAATGGCTGCTAAGGCCCAGGACCATGTTAAACAGAACTATGCATGGGATCGGATTGCTTTTGATAATTTATCCCTGTATGCGAAGATTGCCAAGAAACTCAGAAGGGCTGAGCAATTACAAGAAGTCCCGGCATCCCCGAGAACAGAGACCCCTGAATCTCTCCCCACTGGGACCGGGATAGAGGTCGTTCTGGAGTTGCCAGAGGAGATGTGCCGCTTGAATGTTGCAGAAGACCCCCTTCCTCTACCGACTCCCCGCTATGAAGGCATAGTCGGGTGATCCCTGGGATTCACCCGATCGCCCACCCAATCGTTTGATACAGATGGTCTTTCCTGGCGATGAGTGGGAGCGGAATCAGAGGCGATCGCCTCCTCTTGTTCCTCTTGTTCGGACTTCCCCGATGCTTCCCTCTCCTGATATCTCGTCTGATTCTACTTTTCTAGGAGATTCCCTCTATGCCTAAAGTTTCGGTGATTATTCCCGCCTATAATTCCCTCGCTTATCTGCCGGAAACCATCGCCAGCGTGCTAAATCAAACCTATTCAGATTTTGAGGCGATTATCGTCAATGATGGTAGCAGCGATCGCACGGAAGAATGGGTATCTCAACAGTCTGACCCTCGCATTAAACTGATTTCTCAACCCAATCAAGGCTTGTCTGGGGCTAGAAATACCGGCATCGCCCACGCTACCGGAGATTATTTAGCCTTTTTAGATGCCGATGATTTATGGCATCCCACTAAACTGGAAAAACAGGTGGACTGTCTGGATCATCATCCGGATGTTGGGTTAGTTTATACCTGGGTGGCCCTGATTAATGAACAGAGTATAGCTACAGGGAGATTATTTAACAGTTCTCAGGAAGGTTATATTTGGGACACACTCATCCTGGAAAATATTGTTGGATGTGGCAGTGTGGCGATGGTCCGGCGTCAGTGCTTTGAAACCTGTGGAGTATTCGATCTCAATTTTCCCTCCGTTGTAGAAGATTGGGATATGTGGTTGCGAATTGCTGTACATTATCCCTTCAAAGCCATCTGTGAACCTCTGGTGTATTACCGCCAACACTCCCAGAGTGGATCGCGCAACTGGGAAGCAATGGCAGAAAGTTATCGATTAGTGCTGGAAAAAGCGTTTGCGACGGCTCCCGAGGAGCGTCAATATCTCAAAAATTCTAGTTATGCCAGAACTAACCTGTGTTTAGCCTGGAAACTCTTACAAGGTCCCCAAAAAGATTATCGAAAAGCCTCGGATTACGCCATGAAAGCGGTCACTTTTGACCCTCAAGTTCGGTTCTCCCGAGAGTATCTACGTCTCCAGATAGCCATCCTCTTAATGGCTGGACTCGGACCCGAAAAATACGAGAAATGCTTACGCCTCTTTCATACCCTGCGCCGTCTTCCCCAACCGCCCTTAAAAATTCAAAAAGTTGTTACCGCATTGTGAACAGGGATTATCATCCATAAATTATCGGCTATTCATTAACCTAGGTTACCTGCCTCGGGTCATCTCAAATTCTTTTTAAAACCAGAAAATAAACTCAAATAACCATCGTGAATATACCCCCCTCTGAACCCCTAAAATATCAGGTAAAGGCCACAATTGCTTTACTTCCTTATTTCGATTTAATTGATGATTTTTTAGAGAGTCTTAATATCTCTTTAGAAACCTTTTGTCAAGAATTTCTCGGGAGTTGGATGTTTGGTTATGTGGATGCCCTCAATCGGGTGGGAGTCCGCACTGTCTTATTTTGTATTTCCGCTCAGGTTGAGAAACCATCTCGCTTTGTTCATCAGCCAACCGGGACCCCGATCTGTGTATTACCCCCTTGGCCGATTTATCGTTTTTATCGTGGGATCCGCTTAAAATTGCTGCGAGGCTATGGTGTTCAAGAAGGGGAAACCTTTAAAAATTTTCAGGATACTAATCCCTTGAGGAAGTCCGTCTTGAGTGTCTTGAAAAATCTCGTACAAAGCGGAGGCAGTTATCTCGCGACCCCCCTGGATTTGCTTGCCAAAGAATTACGAAAGGAGAATTGTCAAGCGATTTTATGCCAAGAGTATGAGTATGCGCGGTTTGATAGTTCGGTGTTGTTAGGAAAGTGGATGGGGTTGCCGACTTATGCCACCTTCCAGGGGTGCGATCGCCCGAGGAGTTGGATAGAAGTTCCGGGACGATATTGGGCGTTCCATAGCTGTGCGGGTGTAATTGTTGCCAGCCAAACGGAAGCTACACGGATCCGTCATCAGTATGGCATTTCTCCATCGAAAATTACCCGAATTTTTAACCCTTTAGATGTCGCCGCATGGCACCGCCAAGATCAAACCGCAGCGCGAAATAACTTGGGGATTCCGGTAAATGCTGAGGTAGTCGTCTGGCATGGACGCATTGATATACAGGACAAAGGGTTAGATATTTTGGTAGAGGCGTGGCAACAAATCTGTCTCGATCGCCCGGATCGGGATTTACGCCTGCTGCTACTCGGTACGGGTATAGAAGCTGACATTTTACAGGAACGGATTGAAGGGATGGGACTGCGGGGAATCCTCTGGTTAAACCAGTTTGTCTGCGATCGCACGGTGATTCAACAATATCTATCTGCCGCCAATATTTATGCCTTCCCGTCCCGTAAAGAAGGCTTTCCCGTTGCTCCTATTGAGGCAATGGCTTGTCGTCTTCCTCTAGTTGCTGCTGATGCATCAGGGATAGCAGATATTCTGGAAGGCGGGGAAGATTCTGGAGGCATAATTGTGCCTCGGGGGGATGCGGCTGCATTTGCGATCGCCTTGGGACGGATGTTAGATCATCCCGCATGGAGTCGAGAACTAGGTAATCGCGCGCGCGATCGGGTAGAACGTTGTTTTTCCCCAGAAGTCATTGGCAAGCAACTGCGGGATGTTTTGTTACCCCACTTAGTAAGCCCCTCGGAGGAGAAGGAGAGCCGGATTCCAAATATTATATCAATGGAGAGGTTAAGTGATGCCTAAAATTTCTGTAATTATCCCCGCCTATAATGCCGCAGCTACAATTTTAGAGACGATTGATTCCGTGTTAAAGCAAACCTTTACAGATTTTGAAGTATGGGTCATCAATGATGGATCTCAGGATAATACCCAAACCCTAGTGGAGAGTATTTCCGATAGCCGGGTACAGGTGATGACCTATCCTAACGGCGGAGTTTGTGTGGCTCGCAATCGGGGAATTTCCCTAGCCCAAGGAGAGTTCATTACCTTTCTGGATGCGGATGATTTATGGACATCGGATAAGTTAGAAAAACAATATGCTGCCCTCCAGGAGCATCCAGAAGCAGGGGTTGCTTATAGTTGGACTTGTTTTATGGATGTAACCGACACTGAGACCCCTCCCACCTTTCGTCCTTCCCCGGAATATCAATGGACGGGAAACGTTTATCAAAATTTATTAGTTCAAGATTTTATTCATAGTGGATCTAATACCTTAATTCGCCGAGAAGCTATCTCCTCCGTGGGTGAATTTGACCCAACCTGTGCGGGTTGTGCCGATTGGAATTATTGGGTCCGATTGGCTGCTAAGTGGCATTTTGTAGTCGTTAAAAAGTGTCAAATTTTTTATCGTCGGATGCCGGGTTCGATGTCATCTAAGGTTGAAGTCATGGAACGAGAAGCTTTAATTGCAATGGAAAAAGCTTATCAAGCGGCCCCACCCGAATTGCAGTATCTCAAACCCCTGAGTTTCACTAATTTTCATAAATATTGTGCTGAACTCTATTTACAACGCAGTCAAGATCAGGATGCGATCAAGAAAGCCCAACAACACGTGCAAGCGGCGATCGCCTTGCAACCCAGCCTGATGATTGGCGATCGGACTTTCCAAAAACTCTGGGTCAAATTATGGATTAAAAAACTGTTGCCTAAACCCCTGGCGAATTATCTGTTTCACTCCATCCGAAAAAGCTTGTCTATCCCAGACCCCCGGTTGCAGCCGGGGAATAAACTATCATAACTGGGCATCGAAAAGAGGTGATTTTCTAGTTCCTAACTCATTCAAAGCGTACCCAGGGAATTCATGTTTTTATGTTAACTCAGAAAATCAAGCATATCTTTTCCGGCGAGTTTATTCGCAATGTCGGATGGTTGGGTGGAGCGGAATTATTCAATCGCATCTTTAGATTAGCCACCACAGTGACCCTGGCACGCACTTTTAGTACCGAAGACTATGGACTAATGGCGATCGTTTATACCGTGGTGGAATTTGCGAATGTATTTACTTTACGTCAAGGGATTGGGGCCAAAATTATTCAAGCCCAGGAAAAAGATGTGGAGGTTCTCAGTAATACCGCTTACTGGTTGAACTGGATTCTATGTATTTTGATTTTTTTGGGTCAAGCAGCCGGAGCTTTTATTGTTTCCAATATTTATGAAAATACCCAATTAATTTTACCGATTATCACCGCTGGCATCATGTATCTAATGATGCCTTTTCACTTAATAAATTCTTCGCTTATTCAAAGAAAAAACCGTTTAAAAATTATAGCATTATGCACCGCGATTCAATCAGCAGCGGCCAATCTTATCACAGTCTTTTTAGCCTTGATGGGCCTGGGAGTATGGGCAATTGTCTGGCCGATGGTTCTCACCACTCCTGTCTGGATTATCGTCACCTGGCACTATCAAAAATGGCGACCCCCGACCACTTTTACCCTAGCCCGGTGGCAAGAAATTACCTCCTTTGGTGGAAATCTCCTAGGGGTTGAACTTTTGGGAAAAGTCAGGGGGAATATCGATTATTTGATTATTGGACATTTTTTGGGAATTGATGCTTTGGGAATTTATTATTTAGCTTTTAATGCTGGCTTGGGAATTAGTCTGAACGTGATTAATGCCTTTAATTCTGCCCTATTTCCTTATTTTTGTCAAGTTCAAAACCAACTAGATCAACTCAAATATCGCTTTTGGAGTAGTCTTAAAAAAACTTATTTGGTGATTGGTCCTTTGATTCTATTACAAGCTAGTCTCGCCCCAATTTATGTCCCCATTATTTTTGGAGAAAAATGGAAACCCGCTATCCCCATTTTAATCTTTATCTGCTTATCAGCCCTGCCCTGGTCCTTAGCCATTTCGTCTTTTTATCTCCTGAATGCCACCGGCAGACCTCATATCAGCCTGTACTGGAATATTGGATTAACCCTGTTATTTGCCTTGGTTATTTTAGGGGCAGTTCAGGGGGGAATCGTCTGGGTGGCTGTGGCGGTGTTGGTTTATCAGTTTGTAACGATTCCACCTTTCACCCTGTGGTGTTTTAAGTATGTGTTTAAAAATCAGCCGAAGGCTTCCAATCTTTAGTTTTAATCCGATGAATATTCAATATAACCAGAGGGTAAAAAAATGTCAATAATTTCGATTGTTATCCCAGCTTATAATGCAGAAAAAACTCTTTTAAAAACGTTAAATTCTGTTCAAACTCAAACTTTTGGCGATTGGGAAGCCCTGGTCATTGATGATGGTTCTACAGATAGTACCGCCCAGATTGTTAAGGAACTACACGACCCGAGAATCAATGTATTTTCCTATCCTCATGCGGGGTTGGCAGCGGCCCGAAATCACGGAATCATCAATGCAACTGGAGACTATATTGCCTTTCTGGATGCCGATGATTTATGGACTACGGATAAATTAGAACTGCAACTGAAAGCTTTGCAAGACCATCCAGAGGCAGGAGTTGCCTATAGCTGGAATTATTTTCAGTATGAAAATCCAGCGGATTCTTATGAGGACACTTCCCAAAGGTTTCAAGGGAATGTTTATGGGGATTTGTTGGTTAAAAACTTTATTCAAAATGGGTCAAACCCCTTGGTAAGAAAAGAAGCGATCGCCTCCGTTGGCTTGTTTGATCCAAGTCTAAAATCCTGCGAAGATTGGGAGTATTATTTGCGCCTTGCTAAACAGTGGCATTTTGTCTTGGTTCCCCAAGTTCAAGTCTTTTATCGTAAATCTTCTACCTCCTTGACTTCCAAAATTGAGGTAATGGAAACCTATCTGCGGTTAGTGATAGACCGAGCTTTCCAATCCGCCCCTCCCGAATTGCAGTACCTTAAATCTCAAAGCTTATCTTGGGTGGCTCAATATATTGCTGAACATTACTTAAAAAGCAAGCAGGCAACCCTTAAGCAGTTGTTTTTCGTGGGATTCAACTTGTGTAAAACCATTTATTTACATCCTTCTCATGCTTCAGAGGCTTACACTCACTGTTTAATCCGAATGTTTTTAAAACAATTATTTTTACGGGTTTTTACCGGGCGCAATTCACCGCAAGAAACCGTTCTTAATTAACAACAGTAGTTTATCTGCTTTCTTTTTTCTTCAATAACCCCTTACTTTAGTTTGTTTTTTTATGCCAAAAATATCCATTATTATTCCTGCGTATAATGCCGAAAAAACTATCCTAGAAACTTGGATATCGATTCAAAATCAAACCTTTTCTGATTGGGAAGTGATTGTCATTAATGATGGCTCAACCGACCAGACTTTGCCCATTCTTCAGACAATTAACGACCCGCGATTAAAAGTTTTTTCATATACTAATGCTGGGTTACCTATAGCCCGCAATCGAGGTCTGGCGGAGGTGACGGGAGACTATATCGCCTTTCTTGATGCCGATGATTTATGGACGCCTGATAAATTAGAACAGCAATTAGCGACCCTAGAACATTATCCCGAGGCGGGGGTGGCTTATAGTTGGGTGATTTTTTTCAATTCAGAGAAAAAACAACAGTCTCTAGGTCATCCTCACAGTTTTGAGGGGAATGTTTATCCTGCATTATTGTTAAACAACTTTTTAGGCAATGGCTCAAACCCCTTAGTCACCCGAAAAGCAATTCAGTCTGTGGGAGACTTTGACCCGACCTTTCCCCACTGTGCGGATTGGGACTATTATCTGCGCCTTGCGGCTCAATGGTCTTTTGTTTTAGTCCCTCAGCATCAAATTCTGTATCGTCAATCAGTGGGGTCAATGACCTCAAAATGTGCTCACATTGAACATCAATTGTTAACGATGATAGAGAAACAGTTTACAACGATCGCTCCGGAGGAATACCAAGGGCTAAAACCTCAAAGTTTAGCCTGGATTTATGAATATTGTACCCAACAATATTTAGAATATGGACGCGATCGCCAGGACATTGAGTGCGCAAGGCAGAAACTGGCGCAAGCGATTCGCCTCTATCCCCCGATTATATTTCAAGACTATGGCCGATCGCTCCTGCGATGGTTGATTAAACGCTGGATACTCACTCGATTTTCCCCCCACATCAAACCCTCCATCTAGGCGGATCATAACCGGCGATCGCCTTTGGTGCAGCTCCTCTGCAATTCCAGAGGCGATCGCTCCTTGGGTAGTATTTCTCCCCAAAACTTCATGAATTTTCCGAGGATTACCCCGGTTGCCTACCCCAATGGCATCCCCTGATCTCATTGACTCCCGGTTACAGATGAATCCTTGATCACTCCACCCCCCCAAAATTTTCCCTACAGCTCAGTTTTAGGGTATTCCATAGGCTGTATTGCCCCTTTTTTTAAAAATTCCGGGGGTTCCAGATCCTCAAACCGAGACTTTTGGGATTTGCACTGAATTTTCCCAGTGACTGACACCGAAAAGACTTTAAGAAATATTTAAAATAAATAGACTCCAATTGAATTGAATTAGGTTAGAATATAAAATAACTCTAAGCCAACTTTCTAACCTCGCAAATTCATTTAAACCCATTTACATGGATTAAACAGTTTCATTGTCTTTTCCCGCAGAACAGAGACATTGATTCTCAACGGATTGGTTCTCCGGACTTCGGCAGTAAATCAAAATGCTGAGTTGACTTGATTTGAAACGGTTTAACTCCAACTGGATACCCGAGGAAAATCCCCAATGGATAAAGAACCTAGCCTGGTAAAAAAACATGAAGTCAGTCCAGCCCTGGACTGGCTCAAATTCATCCAGCACCCGGGAATCAAAATCAGTATAGAACATCTGATTCGATATCCTCGCCGCTATTGGGCGGGGGGAGCCATGATATTACTGACTGCAGCCCTCGTCCAGTTCTTCTGGATGGGGAATGGGAATGGAAAAAACCTAAAATTAAGTCAAACCGTTGCTCCGACGCGCTTTACCAGCGAATGGGAGAATGTCTCCATTGGGGGAGGGGGTTATGTAACGGGAATTGTCATACATCCTCAAGAGAGTAACGTAGTATATATTAAAACCGATAATGGCGGGAGCTATCGCTGGGATGAGAGCAGTCTGGGATGGATTCCCTTGAATGATGAGTTTGACGTGGAGGAAAGTCATTACTCTGGTGTTGAAGCTATTGCCTTGGACCCGACAGATCCGAATATTGTTTATATGGCGGCAGGAAAATATCTCGTGGGAGAGCCAGGGACCCTCTTCAAATCCAGCGATCGCGGCGAAACTTGGGTAAAATCTAACCTCCAGGTGCAAATGGGGGGAGACGAATACAAGCGGTGGGCGGGTCAGCGAATTGCAGTCAATCCTTTTGAACCCAATCTCTTATTCTTTGGTTCTCGTCAACAGGGGTTATGGAAATCCGAGGATGGGGGGATAACCTGGCAGCAGCATCAGGGACTATCGGCAACCCTAGATCCTCAAGTTGGCATCTTAGCCATCGCCTTTGATCCGCAGACCCCAAACCAAATCTATTTGAATGCCTATGGCGATGGAGTTTACCAGTCCCAGGATGGGGGTATATCTTGGAATAAAATTCCCGGGAGTCCCTCTACTGCCCTGAACCTGGCGATCGCGGGCGATCGCACCCTGTATGTCACCAGCGATCAAGTTCCGGGTGTGAGAAAATATAGAGAGGGTCAGTGGCAAGATATCACCCCCACGGCCTCGAAAAACGAAATTTTTAATGGAGTGACTATACACCCCCACCATCCTGAAACCCTATTAGTCATGGAAGGGGAAAAAGAGTTCGCCAAAATTTATCTGACCCAAGATGGTGGGCGCTCCTGGGTCCAAAATGAAACCCAGAGACAGAATAACGTGCCCTGGTTGCCCGATAGCTTTTTCAGCGCCCATCCGGCGGCGATCCAATTCGATTACCAAAACCCCAATCGAGTCTGGTTCACGGACTGGTTTGGAATCTGGCGCACGGAAGAGATTAATGCAAATCCCACCGTCTGGAGGAATTATCCAAAGGGGCATGAACAACTGGTGATCTTTACTCTGGTTGCTCCCCCGGAAGGGGCATTACTCTTAAGTGCCGTTGCCGATGTTGATGGATTTTATCACAGTCGCTTGGATACCTATCCCCTGGACCGCTTGGGTTACCCTAATCCCCGGGGTTATGGGAAGCACTACTTACAAGATACTTATAGTATGGACTATAGCGCCCGTCACCCGTTGGAAATGGTTCGAGTCGGAGGCAGGCGCTATAACAAAACTTATACGGGGGCAACCTCCCGGGATGGGGGTCGTACTTGGCAACGTTTTCGCAATTTCCCCGAGGAAAAAATACCCCTACGGGTTGCAGTTTCTGCCACGGATCCCCAGAAATTTCTGGTGACTTTTAGTGAAGAACAGCCCTTACAGACCCAAGATGGCGGTGCATCATGGCAAGGGGTACAAGGGCTGCCCGATGGATTTAAAGGACCTTGGAATTGGGTTCAACCCTTAGCGGCGGATAGCGTGAATGGCGATCGCTTTTACTACTACTGCGATCGCACTGTTTATCGGAGTCAAGATGGCGGTTTATCCTTTGCCCCAGTGTATGATTCTTTACCAGCAGCGCAACGATATAGCCTAAAAACTATGCCGGAGGTTGAGGGAGAAGTCTGGGTAAGTTTAGAGACGGGTGGACTTCATCGGTCTGAGAATGGGGGCGAAACGTTCAATCCCATTGCTACCGTTGAGCGATCGGATTTATTCTCTTTTGGAAAACCGCCAGACCAGAGCAACATTCCCGCATTATATCTGTATGGACGGTTAACCGATGGCCGAGAAGGCATCTTTTTATCGTTAGATTTAGGAGAAACCTGGCGCAATATCAACGATCCGAACCGACCGATTGGCAGTCTTGCAAACAGCATGGACGCCAGTAAACAGCACTTTGGTTTAGTCTTTGTAGGGACAAATGGTAGAGGGATTTATTATCAAATTATTCCCCCGGATCCTTAAACCCCTGTTGCACTCCGGGACTTGTCCCTCGTGACAAGAGAGCGATAGACCCATCATCGATTTTTTACAACCGAATTCCGGAACAAAGTGTATTCTCCCCTAAACTTATCAGGTTTTAAATCAAAAATCAACCTTTTTTTTATCTCATTCATCCAAGTTATGAAACTCATAAATGGGTCATCATGAATATATTTTCTACTTTTCTTAAACAACAAAAAATAGATGTTTTGGCTATTCCCCAAAAGAATTCCAACCTCATAGTTCATCCGAATCAGTATAAATTGTTGATTTATATCCTATTTGGATTGATAGGAAATATCGGTATTTTTAGTACCACAATTTTTTACACCAAACAGGTTGCACCGACGTATCGCAGTGAGTGGAGCATTTCAATTCCCGGTCCCAAATTATCGTCTTATGTTTATTTACCTGGAATTGGACAAGCCACTTCCAACGTAGAATCTCCCTATAATAGTAATGTTGCTGACCCCCGAGAAAGCTATAAATTGATTGCCCGGACTGATGAAGTGATTGAAATGGCAGCCAGTCAACTTAATATTCCTAAAAATCAACTTGGTCGTCCTCGGGTACAGATATTAGTCAACAGCACCCTTATTCAGTTTCAAATGGAGTCCAATAGTCCTGAATCAGCCCAGAAAAAGGCATTTGCTCTCCAAGCAGCCTTAGAGTTAAGGGTACAGCAACTCAGGCAGGAAGAAATTCAACAACAAGAGCGTAACTTGACCTCCACTCTTGACTTTGCAGAACATAAATTGCACGATGCACAGAAGCGGGTATCTGACTATAAACGGGAATCAATCTTGCTAGATAATGACCAAATTCGCGATGTATCGATTAATTTAGAGCAGTTAAGACGACAACGGGATGAACAAGTTGCGGAACTCCAACAAGTGGGAGCCCGGTTACAACAACTTTCCGCCGATCTGGGAATTTCTGTTGAAGAAGCGAGGGATGCCTTTACCTTGCAATCCGATGCGATATTTCAACAATATTTAAGGGCCTACAGTCAAGGGAGTAGCGATCGCGTGCAATTAAGTGCAAGGTTTCGTCCGGAACATCCGGCTTTAATTGCCAAAACTGAGGAATGGGAGGCAACGCAATTGGCCCTTCTGCAACGGAGTGAGTTCTTACTAGGACGTCCCATGCAGTTGGGACAATTAAAACAATTAAATATACCGTCGAATAATTCAGAAAGAGCCGAACGGAGTCAATTATTACAAGATTTGATTATGTTTCAAAACCAATACCGGGGACTCGAAGCGCAATTGCAGAAGATGGAGCAACAACTGATTGACAACCAAACTCGTCTGTCTCGGCTTTCCATCGAAAAGACTCAGTTAGATAATATTCAAAGGGATGTCCAAATTGCAGAAGCTGTTTTTTCCTCAATGTTAACTCAACTTGACCTCAGTCAGGCAAATGTTTCGGTGTCCTATCCACCGATGTTACTACTCACCCAGCCCAATTTACCCGATCAACCTACTGCACCTAAGAAATTGTTGCTATTAGCGACGGTAATGGGGTCTGGTTTGTTAACATCCGGCCTTTTCGGGTTATGGGTTCGCGATCGCCGGATTCACATCAACCCCCCCTCTTCCTAAACCCCAGTATCCTATCCCCCTTGTTTCTTTAAATTTGTCTTTATGAAGCATTCCTCCATTCATCCGGAAAATTTGCCCGAAGCGCTAATTTGGTATTATATTATTTTTACTTACCTTCTGTACTTACTGGGCGCTCAGTATGTAGCAGCAAGCCTCCTCGGAACTTATTTAACCTTTTGTGTCCTCAAACAATGGTGGGAAGAAACTGACAAAACCCCACCGGAGGAAAAAATTGTATTTTCTCCGTTAAATTGGGTATGGATTGGGGCCATTCTAACCATAGAATTTTCTTCAATTATCGGACATTTTGATAATAGCTTAGGTCTAGGACAACTCTTTGAATCTACAGTATTCTGGTGGTATCCAGGCTGGGGCATTTTTATCTTATTTACCTTAGCAGGTCAGTTGAAAATTAGACCAGAAATTATCTATAGAGCCGCCTGTATTCTTTGTTTCCAGAGCCTCATCATCACCCCAATTTTTCGGGTTGCGGCGCTCGTCAATATTCCTGAACTGACTTATGTCTCTCCATTTAAAATATTTGGTGGAGGTACACTTGTTTCGACGATTCATCTCTGCTATCTCATAGATGTAGATGAAGTTAGATTAGTATTATTTACCCCTTGGTCACCGGCTTTAGGGTTAGTTGGGAATATGTATTTATGGTTGGCCCTGGCAGAACCCAATCTAAAATGGCGCTTTCTGGGAATCATGGGTGCCGTCGCAATGATTTTTGCCTCGGCGTCGCGCATGGCGATGGTCACATTGCCTTGTGTCCCCATTTTTATCTGGTGCTTAACTCATTGTTTTAACCCCTGGTTTCAAATCTGCGCCGGATTTTTCACCCCCTTGTTCGTAATGATTTTACCCTGGGTGCGTCAGGTCATAACCAGCTTAAAAGAGCGGTTTCATAATGCTCGTCCGGGATCTTCTATAGTCCGAAAAGCATTAAGAGAAATGGCTAAGCAGCAATGGGAACGGGATGCTTTCCTGTGGGGTCATGGGGTCCTCAGCCCGAAAGGTCCCCCAGTCACTGGCGGAGTGCCAGTCGGCACTCATCATACATGGTTGGGCCTTCTTTATATACATGGAATCTTTGCTTTTAGTGCTTTAGCCATCGGGTTTTTTTTAAGCTTTCTGGATTTAGGAATTAAAGCTTTTACTCATAAAACGTCAAGAATTGGGTTAGCAATTTTAACAGTTTTATTTTTGTTTTCTTTGGGAGACAATATTGATATTTTAGCCTACCTATATTGGCCGGGACTGATTGTGATGGGGCAAGGATTTAAGGAAAAATGGACCTGATTTTTAGAGAGTTTTCCCCTTTGTTGAACTCTCATCCGGGGCTAAAATTCCAGGGTGGCACAGATGAAGACGATCGCACTTTCCCATTGCACGGTTTGCTGGAGAAGATGATGCTGGAATGCCTCGGTGACTGCCTGAACCTCGGTGACAGAGAGCATTTGTGCCAATCGGTCCCCATAGCTAGGTTTTTCCGACTGAGAAGGACTAAACCAGCGATCAAGCATCGGGGAAGTAATGTGTAATTCCTGGTGCGATCGCTCGATTTGCAACTGGACCCGAAACCCCAGGGATTCTAAATCCCGTTGCAAATCTGCTGCATCCCAATTCACCATCGGATCGGTAGAGTCTTGATAAATTGCCTCTTCTGCTGCCATCAGGCGATCGCCTAAATTCCCTTTGAGTCCTTTCCCCCCTAACAACCGATATAAGCGCTGAGTATAACGCGGCAGGGTTTCGCCTAACACTAACCATCCCGACTCGGATAGCAGAGAGGCCACATTCCGGGCGATCGCCATTTTATCCCGTTCCTGAACTAAGGCATTTCTGCCTAGAATTCGGTCAAATTTGACCCCAGGGGCTTGCTGGTCCAGGGTTTGGCTGATTTGGGGTAAAGATGATGCTATCACCGTCGGACGCATTAATTCCGGCAGAGCGGTAGATTGTTCTGTCAATGCTCTCACTTCTGACCCCTGACGGGCGATCGCATAGACTCCCCCTTCTGGGACTCGGCGAACTGCCTCCCAAGTGAGTAACCCACTTTGGGCGTTCAAATCCAGAATCAGATGATGGCGTTGGGGTTGCGCCATCTCAAAAAGGCGATCGCGCACCTGTCCGAGGCGATCGCCCACTTGTCCCAAAGTACGCTGTAACCAGCGATCGACCATGCGATCGCCAGGACCATAAGTGAGAACCTCTGCGGGGGCTACTCCCACCCCTTCCACCATTGCTGCCAACTGCGCTTCCCGGCGTCGCGCTACCTGGGTGGCAATTTCTGCCTCCTTCCCCTGATTAGAGGGTTGATAAAATACCTGTCCCTGCAAACTTTGGGGTAAATATTGCTGTTCTACCCAATGATCTCGATAGGCGTGAGGATACAAATATCCTGCACCATGTCCGAACCCTTTTTTATCCCGGTTAGCATCCTTTAAATGGCTGGGAACCTCTGCCTCACGTTCCTTTTCCACGGTAGCTAAGGCATCAAAAAAGCCCATAATACTGTTAGATTTAGCAGCGGTGGCTAAGTATAACGCAGCTTGGGCTAGATGATACCGTCCTTCCGGCATTCCCACGCGATCAAAACTTTCCGCACAAGCATTGACAATTACCACGGCATAGGGATCCGCCAGTCCAATATCCTCACTGGCTAAAATCAACATTCGGCGGAAGATAAACCGTGGATCTTCCCCGGCATA
This sequence comes from Laspinema sp. D2d, assembly GCF_025370755.1. Lineage (GTDB taxonomy): Bacteria > Cyanobacteriota > Cyanobacteriia > Cyanobacteriales > Laspinemataceae > Laspinema. The sequence continues at coordinate 82,956 of NZ_JAMXFC010000023.1, forward strand.
GACCATTTTGGCTAACCAGTACAGGGCCGCATCCGGGTCAGAACCGCGTAAACTTTTGATAAAAGCACTGATGGTATCAAAGTGAGCATCTCCTTCCTTATCGTATAAAACTGCTCGTTTCTGTATGGATTCTTCCGCCACTTCCAAGGTGATATGAATTGTGCCGGTGTCATCCGGGGGAGTGGTTTCTACGGCCAATTCTAAGGCATTCAAGAGCGATCGCGCGTCCCCATTGGCAACATCAACAAGATGACGGGTTGCCTCCGGATCCAGATGGACTTTGAGATGTCCATACCCGCGATCGCCATCGGTTAAGGTTTGTTCACAAATGTGCTGTAAATCCGTGGGAGTTAGAGGAGTCAGTTGAAAAATTCGCGATCGACTGACTAAGGCTTTATTCACTTCAAAATAGGGGTTTTCTGTGGTTGCCCCAATCAGAATAACTGTACCATTTTCTACCCAAGGTAAAAGCGCATCCTGTTGGGATTTATTAAACCGATGGACTTCATCTACAAATAGAATCGTCTGTTGAGCAGATTCCTGGCGATGCTGTTGGGCAGTGGCGATCGCCTCCCGAATCTCTTTCACCCCAGAAAGCACGGCATTAATAGCAATAAATTGGGCTTGGGTACTATTGGCAATCACCCGGGCTAAGGTAGTTTTTCCAGTCCCGGGAGGACCATAAAAAATCAAAGAAGAGAGTTGATCTGCCTGAATGGCGCGACGCAGCAACCGTCCTTGCCCTAAAATATGGTCCTGTCCAATAAATTCTTCCAAAACTCGGGGTCGCATCCGCGCCGCCAAGGGGGCATCTTTTTCTAGGTTGGGTTGGATTTTTGTCTTAAATTTCATGTCTTTTATTAAAATAAATTATATTCCAAATCAGTCATTTTTTCATATTTATAGGAACAATTTTATCGATTTCCTCCTGGAACACACCTCAATGATTTTAATAGAAAAGTCGAAACCGATCGCCCTCCCCAAGATACCGGGGAGGGAACCGGATCTGGTCCTACTCAGATTTTCCAGTCAAACCCTGATGGTTCTATCGGGTACAAACTTCTAATCGTTGAGGGCCGATCGCCTGCAAGGAGTCCGGAATTAATCCCCATACTTTGCACTCAAAACTGGCATTAACCCGCTTGCCACTTTTTCGGATGATCGCCCAGTCACAATGGGGTAAAACTTCCTCTAAAAATAGTTCCGCACTTTTGAGAGAGGGAAATCCAAAATAGTCTACCCAGGGATGCCCGTCAGCGAGTAAAGAGACCTGGCGATCGCCCCGTTCTATCCTTTTCCAATCCGCTGTTTTAGGACAAGACTCTAAGAGATGATTCCAAGCCTCTAAAACTTGAATGAGTTCGTCTTTTTTGAGAGTTCTCCAAGGTTGGGGATGTCCCAATATTTTGCCAATGACTTCGGAAGAAAATACCGTACCTTTTTGACGGCGATCAATACCTGCTATCTCGTGGATTAACTGTTCTTTGCTCAGAGTGATAGCCATAATAGTTCAGGGGTGGATTTCATCTTATCCCTGCCCTTATTTTAGCATAAAATTCCTCTAAATACCCACCCTAGCGCTTAGAAAAATCTAACGCTTGATATACAGAGATGACCCTTGATTTTCATCATCCGTCCCGAAAATTTTGCCTCCCGAAAGGCCCGGTAAAAATTCTAAGGCTTCTATTTTATGGCCGTTAACGCGATAAAGAGGAGCGAAAGAAGAAGTGGGACGAAATTCTACCTGGTCCCCGTTCATGGAGAACAGACCAGCGGCATAAATAGCAGAATCAAAAGGTCCATTATCTCCCGGATCGCGAGAGGAACTAATATAGAGAATTCCCGCATTATTAACCTTTAAGTCACTAATGTGACGAACATCTTCCTCCGGCCAAGGAACGGTAATGACCGCTGATCCTTGGGGAGAGATTTGGTATCCGTTCGAGTCAAACCACCCCCAATAAATTACCCCGGACTCATCGGAACTCCCCCGGTGACTCCAAATTGCTAACAATTGCCCATTAATTCGGTGTAAATCAAAGCCTTCTAAATTAGTATTTTTGGGCAAATCCGGAAGCGAAAAGATGTGGACCAGTTGAATTGTCCCCGTGGAATCGAGGGTGAAATGATAAACTCGTCCGGAACTGGTGACGGCCATAAAAGCCGAGTCTTCACTCTCTGGAATCCGCGCGATCGCCTCTAAATCGATCGGCCATTCTGCACCATCAGGCCACCGTCTGGGTAAATATTCTAAAGAATCTTGTCCCTGAACCGTTAAAATAGCGATACGACCGTCTCCCTCTATTTTATTGTCATGAACGATTACAAGACAAGTGTTTGGGGGACATCCCATCCCATCCAGAGAGTGCTCAATGAGGGCGATACCACTAATGCCAAAAAGAATGCCCGATTTAACGGGACGCCAGGGTGCCGAAGCGGACACCAGTGCGATTAAACCAATCAGAACGGTAGTGGCAGTCGCGAGGAATAAGGGTGGAACTTTAGGCATTTGAAACCTCTCCAACGATAGGATCTGGGGTGACGGGTGATTGGACTCAAGGCGATCGCCGATTGTAACCGAGGAAAATCTCAGAATTGGGTCTCTCTCTGGTGGGATGAACGACTCAGGAGAGTGGCATCCAGCGGGAAATTGACTGCATCTGACGATTGAGCTTGGCTGGAGTAGACTCTATAAACAGACCTAGAGTTCTGATTAGACAACCCATAACATGACAGCCCTCGGGCAGAAAGGTACCTCTGAAGTAATACAATATCACTAGAGAATTAAGAGATTGGCCCTCAATTTTCATCAGCCTTCCCAAACAACCCAGGATCAGTCAAGATAAACCATGCAATTGAGGAAGAGACTGCGCCGAATTATTAAATGCCTTTAATTTATGCTTGAAAGTACCGCTTTTTCTGTACAGTTAGCTATTGACCGCCATCCGTTAACCGTCACGCCAGATACTCCAGTAAGCGTGGCGATCGTGCTGATGAGCCAAGTCAAATCGAGCTGCGCGATCGTGGTAGAAGGCGATAAAATACTGGGTATATTTACGGAACGGGATGTGGTGAAATTGACGGCACAGAGTGGCGATATTGAAATCGACTCCTTCACCAAAGCGTTTAGTAAACAACCGATTTCTGCATTAATGACTCCTAGGCCGTTTATCTTACAGGAGGAGCACCTTCCCAATCTCGTTAACCTGCTGGATTTGTTACGCCAGAAACAGATTCGCCATTTGCCGATCGTGGATCCGGATGAAAAATTACTGGGAACAATTACTTACCAGAGCATTCGGGAAATTATCCAACCGGCAGATTGGATGCGTTTGAGACGGGTGGTGGAAGTGATGAACCCCAAAGTCATTACGGCATCGCCCTCAGCATCGGTACTAGAATTAGCCACCTTAATGAGCATCCATCGAGTGAGTTGCGTGGCGATCGCCCAGAATCGCCCCAGCGATGACCCTATGAGGACCTCAGAACGGTCCGCAATGCCTATCCCAATAGGAATCGTCACCGAACGAGATATCCTCCAACTCCAGGCATTAGAGCTCAATCTGAGAAAACTCACCGCTGCGGAAGTGATGAGTTCGCCCCTGTTGTTGGTGCAACCGACGGATTGCCTGTGGACTGCTCATCAATTAATGCGCGAGTATCGAGTCCGACGATTAGTCGTTGCTGATGAGGGGGATGCGATCCAGGGAATTATCACCCAAACCAGTTTACTGCAAGGATGTACACCGATTGAAATGGATGCAGCGATCGCCGCCTTGCAGGGATTAGTCGAAGAACGTACCACGGAACTCCAGCAAGCGAATGAACAATTACGACGGGAAATTTTAGAACGCCAACATACAGAAGCCGCCCTGCGCCTGTCTCAAGCCCGTCTAGCAGGGATTTTGGATAGTGCCGACGATGCGATTATCTCCATTGATGAAACTCAAAGGATTCAACTGTTTAACCAGGGGGCGGAAAAAATCTTTGGTTACACCGCCGCAGAAGTGATGGGACAACCCTTGGATTTGCTGTTACCAGAAAATCTGCGTTTGCAGCATCACCAGTATATTGAACTGTTTTGCCATACCTTAGAAGTATCTCGGACAATGGGGACGCGATCGCAAGTGTTTGGACGCCGCAAAGATGGCAGTCAATTTCCCGCCGAAGCCTCCATTTCTAAATTAGAAGTCGGTTCAGAACGACTGTTTACCGTCATTTTACGCGATATTACTAGCCGAGTTGAAGCTGAAGAAGCCCTGCAATTGCAACTCGAACGAGAACGAGTCATGTCTGCCATGCGCGATCGCATTCGTTCTTCTCTCAATCTCCAAGAAATTCTCAACACGACCGTTGCCGAAGTTCGACAATTTTTAAATACCGATCGCGTGATTATTTATCGCTTTCACCCGGATTGGAGTGGTAAAGTCGTCGTCGAATCCTGTAGCACTGGCGTTAGAGAAATTCTTAACCTCACCATTCTTGACCCCTGCTTTCGAGAAAGTCAGGCTATACTTTATAAAAAAGGTCGTCTCAAAGCCACTGCTGATATTTATACTGAACCCATCAGTGCCTGTCATCGCAATTTATTAACCCAATTTCAAGTTAAAGCCAATTTAGTCGTCCCGATTTTATTAAATGAAGATTTACAAGCTCATTCCGAAGAAGATTGGGTAGAAAATTCCTCCGGAGATCACAACCAACTGTGGGGATTGCTGATTGCTCATCACTGCGAAGGTCCGCGACAGTGGCAGAATTGGGAAACCGAATTTCTTCGAGCATTAGCCACTCAGGTGGCGATCGCGATCCAACAATCCACCCTTTTTGAACAATTGCAAGCTGCTAATCAAGAATTACATCGCCTTGCCTCTCTCGATGGCTTAACTCAAGTCGCAAACCGTCGTTGTTTTGATGAATTTCTAAATCACGAGTGGCGACGAGAAGCAGAAAGTCCCCTCTCCCTCATTTTGTGCGATATTGACTACTTCAAACCCTATAACGATACCTATGGACATCAAGCCGGTGACGAATGTTTGCAACGGGTAGCGGCAGCCCTGCATCAATGTATCAACCCCAAAATTGAATTGATAGCCCGATATGGCGGAGAAGAATTTGCCGCCGTATTGCCGAATAAAGACTTAAAAAACGCCTTAGAACTTGCCGAACAAATTCGCACTCAAGTCGCGGCTTTACAGATTCCCCATGCCCAATCAAAAGTCAATCCTTACATCACCATGAGTCTAGGAGTAGCCACCCTAATTCCCACTGCGGAAACCACACCGGCTCAACTCATTGCCAACGCCGATGAAGCCCTATATGTCGCAAAAGCTGGAGGGCGCAATCGAGTCGTTTGTGCTTAATTCCGTCGCGGTTTGGGTCAAGGTTCTGGGTAGAGTGAGGCGATCGCCTCTCAAGGGTGCTGTGCTTCCTCAAAGCGGACCCCCCACTCGTGCATTGTATCTAAAATCGGTTTAAGAGTCATTCCAAATTCCGTTAAAGAATACTCCACTTTCGGCGGAACCTGCGCATAAACCATCCGGTTAATAATTCCATCCCGTTCCAGTTCTCGCAGTTGCTGAGTCAGCATTTTTTGAGTAATTCCATCCAAAGCGCGATGCAATTCTCCAAACCGTTTTACCCCCGAAAATAGCTCTTGCAAAATTAATACTTTCCATCGTCCCCCAATAATCGCTAAAGTGGTTTCTACCGGACACCCAACTTGTTTTTTGCTTTCCGCTTTTGCTTCCATTGTTACTTTTTGGGAACTAACCCACTTAAAAGTGCATACTTTACAAATCGACTTTACCCATTCTAAAGTAAGTAATAAGTAAAGCATCTAAATTCCATAAAACCTGTCGCGATCGCATTGGAGGAACCCATGTTAACCCTACGCAAAGCCGAAGAACGAGGACAAGGCAATTATGGCTGGCTCAAAACCCACTATAGCTTTTCCTTTGCCAACTATTACGACCCTCAGCACATGGGATTTCGTGCTCTGCGGGTCATTAACCAGGACTGGGTGAGTGGCGGGGGTGGCTTTCCCACCCATTCTCACCGCGACATGGAAATCGTCACCTATATCCTAGAAGGGGGATTAGAACATAAAGACAGCATGGGAAACACATCCGTGATTCTTCCCGGGGAAGTTCAACGCATGAGTGCGGGAACCGGAGTTGCACATAGTGAGTTTAATCATTCCCGGACCGAATCCGTGCATCTGCTGCAAATTTGGATGTTACCGGGTCAACAAGGACTCCCCCCCTCCTATGAACAAAAACACTATTCTGAGGCGGAAAAACGCGGCCAATTGCGGTTAATCGGGTCGCCGGATGGTCGGGAGGGTTCCGTCACTATCCATCAGGATGTGAATCTGTATGCCACCATCCTCCATGAGGGCGATCGCGTGGTGTATGACATTCCCCCCAACCGTCATGCTTGGCTACAAGTCGCCCGGGGTACCCTGACCCTGAACGATCTGCCTTTAAAAACCGGGTATGGGGTCGCCTGTTCCGCGCCGGAAACCCTTACCCTAGTTGGGTCGGATGAGGCTGAAGTGTTGTTGTTCGACCTCGCGTAATACGGAATTGGGTTGGTAAATGGTTATAAAAACCCGCAGGCTTTATTCAGCCTGCGGGTTTTTGCAAACCCTTGACAACTGGATTTCGTATTACATCTCCGGTTCAGGCGATCGCCAGTCTACCCCAGAAGGAGAAGGCACAGGGTCCAAATCTGGAGAGTCTTGGAACACCGTTTCCAGTTCATCCGGGCTTAACGGCGGACGTCTGCCCCCGAAAATATCATGAAGCAACGTATAAAAACAGGGAATAATAAACAACGTTAGAAACGTCGCTAAAGATAACCCGGAGAACACTACAACCCCCAAAGGTTGTAAAAATTCCGACCCTTCCCCGACTCCTGCCGCTAGGGGCCACATTCCCAACACGGTGGTAATCGTTGTCATCAGAATTGGGCGCAGGCGTTGGGGTGCAGCTTTCAACATGGCTTGCCGTCGGTTAATCCCATCTTCTTTATAAATTTGGTTGGCAAATTCCACCATAATAATGGCATTATTCACCACAATTCCCACTAACAGAATTGCTCCCACTAATACCGTTGCGCCCACCGGAGTTTGAGTGACATAAAGTCCAGCAATTCCTCCTGCTAATGCTAAGGGAACGGTGAGCATAATCACCAACGGGTCAACGAGGGAATTGTACTGAACTGCCATGACTACAAACACCAGAAAGGCGGCTAATCCTCCTAACAGTTTGAGCGAGTCTTGTAACTCTTGATTCGTTTTCGCCGAAGAAGAAGGAACCACACTCACTCCTGGGGGAAAATCAATGCCTGCCAGGACCTCAGCAATCTGGGCGTTGGCCGCCCCGAGGGTTGCACCTTCGGTCAAAGAACCGCCAATAATATACACCTGACGCTGATTAATTCGTTGGATTTCTCCGGGTGCTTCTCCCCGTTCTACCGTTGCCACATCCTGCAACCGAATAGACCGATTATTCCCCACTAACAGGGGTAATTGTTCTAACTGAGTGACCCGTTGAACCACATTATCCGGTAAAGTAACACGAATATCAACCAGGCGATCGCCCCGTTGAAGTTGAGTGGGAACTGCCCCTTGAATCGCCGTTTGAATCGCTGATCCAATGTCATTAACTGACAACCCATATTCAGCAGCCCGCACCCAATCTGGGCGAATTTGTAACTCAGTTTGTTGGGGGTCTGCATCAGGACGAAAACTGGCTAAAGTAACTTGTTCATCCAATGCGGCTAGGACTTCTTTTCCGACTTGTTCTAAGGTTTGAACATCGGAACCTTGTAAGGTAACATCCAACTCGGCGCGAACCGGGGAGTTAGTCAGAATAATCCCCCGGACACTTTCGGGACTCATTCTTAAGCGAGTATCCACCAGATTGAGCTTTTCAAATTCCCCATTAACTCGGGTAATAAAAGCCTCAATATCCGTACCCGGTTTCAAGGAAATGGTACTCGAACCCCGCAGAGGGTTGGGGGAGACACTGGTACCAAAGAGAAACCCTCCAGCGGTGGTAAATACGTTCAAGGTTTCCGGTTGATTCAGTAAAATTTCGTCAACCTTTGCCATGATTTTGAGGTTTTGAGCCACCGTTGTATTCGGTGGAAACTGGGCAAATAAACGAGCTTGGCCGGTATTAATCTGGGGTAAAATTTCCTGGGGAAGCCCTCCGGCTAACCAAAAACTTCCTCCGCCTAACCCGATAATAGCTACAGCAATGACAATCAAGCGCAATCGTAAAACCCATTTTAAAATCCATTGATAAATCCGACTAAATCCATTAAATCCCGCATTAAATAGCCGAATTAAAAAGAATTGACTTAATCCGCTGGTATAGCGAATAGCTAATAAGCGGGAGGTCAACATCGGAACCACGGTTAAGGCAATCAGTAAGGAGGAAGCAACGGCAAAACTAATGGTTAAAATCAGTTCGCTAAAGAGGAGAGAAAACAGCCCGCCAATCAGTAAAAAGGGTAAGACAGAAACCAGGTTAGTGGTGGTTGAGGCGAATAAGGCGGACTCAATAGACCGGCTGCTTGCTTCTGCTTGGGCGATCGCCTTGGAGGAGGTCAGCCGTTTCTTTTGCTGAGTTTGCCCCGGTGTCATCCCCACCCCTTCGGCGATCGTTTCTAACATCACGATCGCATTGTCTACCACAATCCCCACCCCCAGGGCCAATCCTCCTAAACTAAACACATTTAAGGAGAGTCCAAAAATTTGCATAACCGCAATGGAACTCAGGGTTGCCAAGGGAATGGATAAAACAATAATCACTGTTTGGCGAATCGACCCTAAAAACAGTAACACTGCAACCGCCGCGAGTCCCGCCCCAGTCAACCCAGAGACTGCAACATTAGAAATGGAATTTCTAATAAAAATTGACTCATCTAAAGTCGTAGAAATTTCCATATCTGGGGGAATTACCCCGGATTGACGCAACTGTTCTAGTCGCTGTTTGACCCCCTCTACCGCCGTAATCGTATTCGCATCGGGTTGTTTTTGAATGCTCACTTTCACAGCGGGTTCGCCATTCAAAGTCACCAACACCAACCGTTCGGCAGTACCATCAATAATGTCAGCAAAGTCTCGCAGATAGACTCGACCTTGATTGGGAATTTCAAACGACAAATTGGCAATCTCTTCAGCGGATTCAAATTGTCCCCGGGCGCGAGTCAGGGGTTCTTCACTTCCGCCGGATAACCGACCCCCCGCTACATCAATATTGCGATCGCGCAACTCATTCAAAACTTGAGTTAACCCCAGTCCATAGGATTGTAATCGCACCGGGTCAATGCGAACCTGAATCTCTTCCGTAATGCCCCCGGAAACATCCACCGATGCCACACCAGGGACAACCCCTAACTCTCGGGCTAACTCCTCATCCGCAAACACCCGCAAATCCACATCTTTTAAGGAGGGAGACCGTAAGGCAAACTCATAAACCGGAGACTGAGACGGGTCCACCTTAAACAATCGCGGTGAGTCCACCGTATCCGGGAGACGTCCTTGGGCACGGTTAAAAGCAGCGGTTGCCTCATTCAAGGCGATATCCACATCGCCCCCAGGTTCAAAGAATAAATCGACACTGACCCGCCCTTCCCGGGTTTGGGAATAAACCTGAACCACTCCTTCTGTGGTAGTCAGGGCTTGTTCTAAGGGTTTCGTAATCTCTTCGATCGCCACTTCAGGGGAAATTCCCGGCGCATCTAAGCGCAGTCCGATCCGAGGATAGGTAATCGCCGGAAGCAGATCCACTTGAATCGACGTGAGGAAGAACACCCCTAGGACGATCGCCGTAGTGGTGAGGGCTAAAGTGCCAATATGCTGACGAATTGCGGTTGCACTGATGCTGAATCCATTCATATTAATAAGTGATAATTGATAAGTGACAATTGACAATTAGGATGAATTATGATGGCAGCTTTTTTCCCAGCGATCGCCTCAATTCCCCAGCATGGGGAGGAAACCCGCGCCTAATTTATGATTCTGACAAGGCACTCAAGCGCACCTCATCCCCACTGGACAGGGGGCGACTGCTGCGGGTCACATAGCGTTCCCCTGGGGACAGTCCCGAGAGAATTTCCACTTGATTATTCAGGCGTTCCCCAATTTGGACTATTCGCGCTTCCACGGTGGCGGTCCCCTCTGCCTCCTTAAGCACAAACACGGTATTTTCCTCTTCCCCTTGCAAGGCGTTTTCTGGAATCACCACTCGTTCTGTGGTTTGGGTATCAAAGGTGACCCGAACCAGCAACCCACTTCCAATCCGGCCATCGGGGTTAGGAATGGTCACTTCTACAGGAATTTGTCGCGTTTCCACATTAGAGACCGGAGAAATGCGGCTGACTCGCCCTTCAACCACTTCCCCCCCCAAGGCATCTAAAGTGACGGTAACGGCTTGTCCGACTCGAACCTGGGCTAAGGCGAGTTCAGCCACGGGAACGATCGCCTTGACCTGGCTAAAATCGCCAATTTTTAACACATCCCCACCCGGTTGGACGAGATTTCCCGGTTCCGTCAGGCGATCGAGAACCACGCCGGTAATCGGGGACCGTAAAAAGGCATAAGACCGCCGTTCTCGGGCTTGGGCGACTACAGCCCGTTGGGCCTTGACAAGCTGTTCGGCACTACTCACCGATTCTTGTTCAATCAGAATCTGTTCTCGGGCCGATCGCACCGTTTGCGCTGCGACTTCAGCTTCGGTTTGGGCGAGTTCTCCCTGTTGACGAGAAACCGCCCCTTCAGCCGCTAAAGCGAGAAACCGTTCTGCATCTTTTTGAGCCTGTTGGAGTTCCACCAGGGCTTGATCGACCTGAATTTGGGCATTTCTGACCTCATTGCGGGCGCGGACCACATCGGATTCCCGGGCGGCTAATTCAGCTTCAGCTTCTCCGAGGGAGATTTCTAGGAGGGTGCCATCGAGTTGAGCAACAATTTCTCCTTGTTCAACGCGATCGCCTAGGTCTACCGTCATATCCAGTAAGCGTCCTTCGGTTTGGGCCCGGACAGAAACCTCTCGAAAAGGTTCGGTATTGCCGCTATAAACCACGGGTTCGCGTAAGCTGTCCGTCTGGGCGACTGCCACCTCGACACTGGGAGAACTCGGCCCCCTTTGTCGTTCTCTGGACCCACCTGGAGTCGCTGGTTGACCTTCCGCCTCTCGGTTAAAAAGGCTGGGACACCCGACTAATCCCACCGCGATCGCCATACAGAAGAACAGCCGTCCGGTTCTCATGGAGATTCCCAGCGATCGGTTACCTGGGTTGTGCTGACTTGGACTATCCCACTGCTGCGGGGACCCTTGACGAATGAATAGGGGAGATTGAGACCGCATAATGATCGGTTAGCAGACCGTAATTGTTTAAGCCGAAGTTAATTCCAATATTTTAAGGATGCAGGAGAGGGATAAAAATGTGCTTTTTCGATAAAGGATGCCGGACTCCTTATCGTTTTGACGGGGTTGAATGCAAAACGGTTCAATCTCCAAACCTTATCTGTTGCTACACTAGGGGTAGGACTCCAATTTAACAAGAATTCGGTATAGTCTGACCCAGGATGCAAATCGATGTCATCCGACCGAGGGCTTAGAATAAATCCATCTACCGTTGTTGTCGCACTTTTCTTAAAGAACCACTATGTTGCAGACACCGCTTTGCAGAATGATCAGGGTGACTTATTGGGTGTCGCTTTTAATCTTGGGGGCTTGTGAGTTGCCAACAAGAGCGATCGCCACCGAACTGAGTGGAAGGATTCTGCCTTCCCAGCTTACTCAAAGTCCCCCAATACAAGAAACTAATGCCTGTGACCCCGGGGCGAGGACAACGGATACCTCTTTCAGGCCATTACTGCCGCCGAATCAAAATCAAATTTCAACAGTCAAAGGATTTCCCTCTTTTTTCTTTTATCTCCCCAAAACTTCGCCGCAAAATGCTGAATTTGTCTTATTCAACGACAGCGATCAAGTATTTTATAAACTCCGATTTGCCATCACTGGAAATCCTGGCCTAATTCGCCTGCAACTTCCCGGGTTTATTAACCTAGAACCCTTAGAAATTCAAAAAAATTATCGGTGGTCATTTTCAATTATTTGTAATCCCCTCTCTCCATCCCAAAATCTCACCTTAACCGGAACAGTTCAGCGTCTCCCACTCTCGGGGAATCTGGCAACTCAGTTACAAAATACCTCTCCCAATAGTCATCCCCAACTTTATGCTGAAGCGGGACTCTGGATGGATGCCTTCACCAGTTTAGCTGACCTGAGCCCCCTCCCCCTTGAGGAACACTCTAATCAAGAAGCATGGAAAACCCTCTTGCAACTAATGGGATTAGAACCGTTGGACGCCTTGGAATCGGGGGGGAGATAGGGGAGATGGGGAGGATGGGGAGGATAGGGGAGATGGGGAGGATGGGGAGGATGGGGAGGATAGGGAGGATAGGGAGGATGTAGGAGAAGAAACGACTGAAGTCATGACTTTGAACATCTCCCCCATCTCCCCTATCTCCCCCATCTCCCCTATCTCCCCCATCTCCCCCATCTCCCCCATCTCCCCAATCCTCCCCAATCCCCTATCTCCCCCGCCGAGGGGGGAAAAAATCAGGCAGGTCCAATCCGGGCCAACTTTGAGGGGGTATTTCCGGTTGAGGGTTGGGGAGTGGAGGTTTGGCAACGCGAGTTTGAGGGGGGGGAGTCGGGACTACCCGGGTTTGGGGAAGAGAAACCTGGGATTCTTGATTGGAAAATCCGGTGGCAATTAAGGTCATTCTCATTTCGCCATGCAGGCGATCGTCAATCACGGCACCAAAAATAATATTTGCATCCGGATCCACCACGTTATAGACTTCTGCCGCTGCGAGATTCACTTCATGTAAGGTGAGATCCATGCCGCAGGTAATGTTAAAAACAACCCCTTTGGCCCCATTAATCGAACAATCTAAAAAGGGAGACGACATCGCCGAAATCGCCGCTTGTCTGGCGCGAGATTGCCCTTGTCCAATTCCGATTCCCAGCAACGCAGTTCCGGCGCGACTCATGACCGATCGCACGTCGGCAAAATCCACATTCACCACCCCGGGAATCACAATTAAATCGGAAATCCCCTGTACTCCCTGGCGCAGAATATCATCCGCCACACCAAAGGCATCCTGAACTGGCATATTGTCAGAAATCACCGATAACAATTTCTCATTCGGAACGGCGATCGCCGTATCCAAGCGAGTTTGTAAGGCTGTAATTGCTTCATCGGCAAGATGACTCCGCCGTTTCCCCTCGAAGGCAAAGGGACGAGTCAAGACCCCAATGGTGAGTGCCCCTTGCTGTTTGGCAATTTCCGCGACAATGGGAGTGGCCCCAGTGCCAGTTCCCCCGCCCATGCCTGCGGTAATAAAGACTAAATCACTCCCTTCCATCGCTGCGGCAATTTGACTGCGCGCATCTTCTGCCGCTTTTTGTCCGATGAGGGGATTTCCCCCAGTTCCTAACCCCTGGGTGAGTTTTTGCCCGATTTGAATGCGGCGATCGGCACGGCATTGGGCTAAAGCTCTAGCATCGGTGTTGATCCCTACAAATTCTACCCCAGACAGATCACTAGCAATCATCCGGTTGATGGCATTACACCCGCCACCCCCGACGCCGATCACGGTAATTTTAATGAGACTATCGAGCACGATCTCGTTACTCCTGATTTAATTCTGACTCCAGAGGGGCTGCGAATGCATCTCCATCTTTTTTACCCAACGATAATAACCCACATCCCCAAAGCTAATCCAAGGGTGACTAAATGTTGGGGAAGCAGCGATCGCAGGGACTCTCGGCCAATTTTTTGGGTTAACACAATGCTGAACCCCACGGCAGCAATGAGGGTGGTTCCCTGCAAAAAGGCAATCACTGCGGGATGGGCAATCCAGACGGGCAATCCTTCCCCACTCAACCCAAAGGTGGCAAAGGTAACGGGTAAAATCCGTCCCGCTTCTCCTAATCCCAAGCGCAAATAATGGGCTAAACTACCCCCTAAAACTAAGGGCAAATAGCCATAAGCTAATTGAACAAAGGGTTTAGATTTGAAGGTGCGGTTGAATTGGGCGATCGCCACCCCGGCAAGTAACACAACTGCCGCAGGAATCCCTAATGCCCCTAGGGACAATCCCAAATGGGGCCAAAATTGGCTTAAGTCAATCCCTAATCCTAAAACTGCATTAATCTCGGGCAACCGATGTAGAAAAATTCCCCCTAAAAGTAACAGCAACAAGGCAACTTCATAGCTACGGGGCTGATGAGTCGTCCACAAATCAATTCCCGGTGGTCGTAAGTTGAATTCAACAGATCGATGGGGGCAGGCTTTTAAACAGGTCATGCATAAAACACAATCTCGGTTATCTTCTAATTGAGCCGGATGAGAATAGAGAGGACAGCCATTGGTTTCCATTCCTTCTCCTTTTTGTGGACCGCCTTTATAACATTGATAGGTGGTACATTCGGCGGAACAGGTTCCCTGTTGTGCTCTTAATTCCGTCATGGAAAGTTTGGCAAACAGTCCATTCATGCCGCCAATGGGACAGAGGTAGCGACACCAAAACCGCCGTTCAAAGATGGCGGAACAAATCATTGCCCCAGCGGTGATTAACAGGAGTAACCAGGCGGAGAGATAGGCAGTATTTTCTAAATGCCAGAGTTCTTCCCAAAGGAAAATTAGGGTAAATAAGCCAAACAGAAACCAGCCGCCCCATTTTTCCGCTTGCTGTCGGGGCCAGGGTTTGAGGTTGTGTTTTAATAACTTTTCGGAGATTTTTTGGGTAATTTCTCCATAAATCATGAAGGGACAAACGGCACACCACAAGCGACCGACAAAGGGAAAAGCGAATAGAACTAACGGCCACCACCAGGCCCAAAAGAAGTTGAGGGCAAAGTTTTGATCGCGGGTTTGTGGACCGATAAATAAAATAGCGATAACTAGGGCAAAGGCAACAACAGTAAAGCCATAATTAATGCGATCGGGCCACCAAGGACTCCGCAGAAAATGCCGTAATTGGGGATAAGCATTCAGTAAATTGAAGCGAAATCGCTTTTTCTTCCCTTGGGCAGACCAGAAAATTTCTTCGGTTAATTCTCGGGCACAATCTGACTGGACGATCGCCCGTTCTACTAAGTTTTGCAACTCCCGAATATTGCCCGGAAAATCATAAGATTGCAGGCGACGGAGGGCTTCAGGAGTGAGTTTCGGTTTACTCAGCCCTTTGGCACGACAGTACAAGCTGATATAATACTCGACTTGAGCGCCAATGTCAGCTTTTCGGACTCGCAGGGGAGGCACTTTGAGGGTTTGATCCAGATGCGGGGCGATCGCCGGAAGATGTTTTTCTGCAATGGCTAGAATTTTGGCCGGGGTCGATTTAGGGGCGGCGGGAGTATCCCCCTCTCGGGTAACGGGTGTATAAGTGCCTGTTTTAAAGAGGGTGGCGATCGCCTCAAACAGTTCTGAAGGGAGTTCCTCAATTTTGTTTAAAATGAGTGTGCCTTCTCCTAACCATTCAATCAGTCCCGGTTTCCCTCCCGCCCGTCCAAAGAGTTCTGCCCCCCCTTTTTGGAGAATCCCACAGTCAATTTTGACAATGGGTTGCCGTCGGTGGGGGGAACCATAGTGAATCAGGGCAGCAATATTATCTTTTTCTAATCCCGGTTCCCCGAAAATATAAACCGATCGCCTATCAGACCCCGCCTCTCTAATCTGCTGTCTGAGACGTTGGGCATAGCGACTTCTGCCCACAATTCCCCGTTTTGCTTTGTTAACAAAATAGGGACGTAAAGCATCTTGTCTTTCTTGTTCATAAGTTAAAGCATTCGACACCTCCGCTAGTTCTTGGGCGAGTTGTCGGGTCAGGGTTTGGGTAATTTCTGGGTATTGCCGAACTAATTCTTGAACTTGGTCCGCCGGGACAAACCAGAGTTTAGATTCCGTGACGGTTAAAATCGTTTGTTCTTGAGGTTGTTCTAAGAGTAATGCCCGCAAGTTAATGGTGCAACCGGGACTCAATTCATTGGGGGAACGGGGGGCATTTTTTAGGGACGTTTGTAACTCTCCTTCTCGAAGGATGTAGAATCCGTTGGGCGCTTTCCCCTGTTCAGCGATCGCCACGTTTGCAGGGAAGATTTGCTCCTCAATAACTTGGGCGATCGCAATTAATACGGGTTCAGATAAACGACTCAATGCCGTTCGTTCTTGTAACCAATTGACGGGATTGATATCTGCCATAATTTCTCCTGTTTCTGCACCCATTTTAAAATTAATTATTCCCTAATTCCGGTAATTCTGATTTCTAGGTTTGGATAAACTATCCACTTCAATTTTAAAATTATCAATAGGTTTTGGTTTCACAGTAAAGTATAGTTAAGGGAAAATAACTCCGTTTACATTCATCTTCCCAGCACATCTTTACAGCATTATATCCCACGAAGAGTTACCGAGTTTTTGAACACACTCCGTAGACGCCCACACCAAATCTAGTCCTTAACTGGGGTAACAGTCTCATGGATTAAATGCGGTATCGATATCCCGGTGGATTTTGAGACCCAAGTCTAACCTAGATTTTTAGTGTACATCATTGAGAGCGGTTTGAGTGGTGAATTGCCCCCCAGTTTGAGTTCAAAAAAAGCATCCGAGAATCATTTGAATAATCAAAGTCTCCTAAGCTTACTCTAAGCGGGCGATCGCCTCCATTAAATCCTGGGGCTTATTAATCGCTAAATCAGGGTTGTGTTTAGATAAAACCGCTTTAGAATTAAATCCCCAACTCACGGCAATAACTTTGATTTTAGCTTTTCTAGCCGCTTCTATATCTCGGGTTTCATCTCCCACATAAATTACTTTTTCTGGGGAAACTCCTTCTTTTTTTAAGAAATTTTTAATGGCTTTATTTTTTCCGAATAAGGTGGAACCCGCATGAATAAAACTGAAAAGTTTACTCATTTCATTTCTTTCTAAAAATCCCTTGACATTTTCCAAAGAATTAGACGTAACAATTCCTAACTTATATTCTTTGTTGCTTAAATGTTGCAAAGCTTCTAAAATACCCGGAATAGGCTTTAAATTTTGAATTTCATGATTTAATTCTAATTTGACCATTTGCAATAAAAAAGGTACTTTAAAAATAGGAATACCCGAAGTTTTAATGATTTGCATTGAATTCATATTTCTCATATATTCGACATCTTCTTGAGTCGTTTTTTTATATCCAAACTCTCCAGCTAACCGATTGGTAATTTTTACAATAGAATCTAGGGTATCAGCGATCGTCCCATCAAAATCAAACAAAATTATTCTCACGGTCATCGACTTCCTCTATCATTTTTCTACACTCTATAGAACCCCAATTGACCTAGCAAGACCCTTACATCGTGCAAGAGTTGAGCGACTGAAAATCTAAAAAAGTAAAGATTTATAAATTTTCCTCTCTTTAGACCTCTTGCCCAATTCTAAAAAGCCCCCCTTAATAAGGGGGGTTGGGGGGATCAATCCGCTATTTTGTAAGAGGTCTTTTAGTCACCCCGGGTCGAATCAGAAAGATTCAACCCCTGTCTATCCTATTCCGAAACATTAAGCCCCCACTGAATCAAATCATCAGGGGTGCATCCCAAGCGGCATCGAACTACCGGCAGGTTTTCTCCCTTGCGTTTAATTTTACGGTAGATAATGTCCCTAACTAACAACCCGGGAAACTTGTCCCAAAATCAACCGAAAGACAGATGCCAATCAAGACTTTAGCAGTTCAATCCCGTTAACTCTGCCCTCGTTCACTCCATTAGGGGTGATCGCTGCCGCCTAGAACCCCAGTTAGTCCACTGTGTAAATTGCAGAAATTGTGGGGGTTCCCTGACAGACCTTGCCATTTTAAAATTTTTGTACATAATAGGTAAAAGCGTTGTCATTTCTTTTAAAAAATTGCTGATGAAACCCAAACACGTTTTAGCCGGAATTCTTTCGACTGCAGCGATCGCCACGGGAATTTTAATGACCTCCGAGGCACAAGCATCAGGCTGTCCTTTCGCTAAAGGACGAACTCTATCGAGTCAAAAGCTATCCAATTCTACAGGAATCCCGAAAGCCATTTTCCTAGGCGGTGCAGCATTGACAGCCGGTGCTAGTATTTTGGCAATCCGTCGTCTGGCAGGCGATCGCAGTCCCGAACATCCAGAATTTTCCTCCACCGATGAGTTGATTATGCCATCGGAAGTGTTCTCCACAGTAGACACCGAACCCCAAGTATCGGTTGTGGAAGAAAAAGAACTCACCTTAGTCCGCTAATCCCATTCCAACCGGGTTCTCCTTGAAACTGATCCCTCGATCTGGATTACCGATAAGTTTGAGGAGTTAACCCGGTTGAAACGGCGTCCTCGATACCTTTAAATTTATTAATTACAGTCATCTATGTGTCCAGAAGCTGAGTCGATCCAGTCAGCTATTTTCTAACGCCTTGAATGGGGGATTTTCCACTGACTTCCCCTATATCCTTTTTTCTATGGCGATCGCAATATGGTTCTCAAATCGATTACCAGACGCCAATTATTTACCCTCTGGTATGTTTTACTGTCGTTATTGGTTGTCCTGTTAATTCAGCCCATTAGTTACGGCATCATGCGATTAACCACCCTCATCCTCGGGCTATTACTCTGGGGCGGGTGGTTATTTTTATATTGGCATAAAAAGCCGGTTCGCTACGTTAACTTATCCCTGGCGATCGCCTTAAGTCTTGTTCTCATTTTACCCGGACATCCTGCGGATAAAAAGATGTTACAAGCCGCTTATATCCGGGAACTCCAACGCTATGATGGCACTTCTTATCTTTGGGGTGGCGAAAACCATTTGGGAATTGACTGTTCCGGATTAGTCCGCCAAGGTTTAATTCAAGCGAACTGGAAAATCGGCCTCAAAACCCTCAATCCTGCACTGGTTAGAAAGGGAATAGAACTCTGGTGGTATGATGCCGGGGCCGATGCCTTAAGGGATGAATATCGCAATTTTACCACAAGAGGACAACAAGCCACCAGTATTAACGAATTAAACCATCATACCATTCAACCGGGGGATTTAGCAGTTACCGTAGATGGAGAACATATCTTAGCTTATCTCGGGAATTTTACCTGGATTGAAGCCGATCCGGGCTATCTTAAAGTGATTCAAGTTACGGTTCCCGAACCGGACAACTTATGGTTTAAGGTTCCCATTTATGTATTGCGCTGGCAACAACTCTCTTCCCCGTAAAAGCCTTTCCCTCTCCCATCAAAATAGCGAGCAAAATGCAAAGTCGGGGGAATTGCTTAGATGTGCGCTACTCCAACCTTTTCGGGCGGTTATCCCTTGCCAAACTGATTTAGCCTCGCTCTATAATAGAACTATTAATTACTGAGCCTTAAATTTTATGCAGACTTCGGTCAGTCGGTTGAGTGCTATAGGGTTTTGTGGGCTATTAGTGCTATTGACAGGCGGCTGTGTTACGAAAGCTGACCCCAACTCCCCGGGAATTGATGCGGGAATTCCTGATGGTAAACCGCCCAACTCAGCACAAGCGGCATCCCCTCAAGAAATTGTGAAATCCAACGTCGTGCGATCGCTCCCGGGGGGATTAGATCAAGTCCCCATGTTTAATAGTAATAGCCCAGAATGGGTCAAAGTTGAAGGCATTTTACTCTCCACCTTTCCCCCAGCAGGCAAACAAGTCCCCGCCGCCCATCTCAACTTTGCGTTTAACGATAAATTTGAGCTATTTGCTCACCATTTTACCCATACTCCCCCGAATTTACAAACCCTCTATATCGGGATTTTAGTCAATAATCCTGGCGCGGAAGCTGTTACGGTAACCGTCCCCGAAGGTGCGAGTTATTTACTAGAACCTGATGCTCCTTTTAAAGAAAAACCGGCCATGAGTGATAATCCTAATGGGGAGATTTATTCAGGGCCAGGAATTCGAGCCGTTGATAATGTATTGCGGGGAATCAGACAAGCGGATTTACCCGAAACCTTAGTCATTCCCCCGGGAGAAAGTCGGATGTTAATGAATCATCCAATTCCCGTAAAAGGCTTAGAAAAACCCATTAATGGACGTTCTACCTTTCTGCGATTACAGAGTGATGGTCCCGTGTATTTAGCATCCTTAGCCCTGTATGCTAAAACGGATTCTAATGGAACCGAACGTGCCCCCAATTTAGAAGAATGGCAGCAACTTTTAACGACGGGTAATTTAGCTTTACCCCGAGATAAGACCCCCAGTCCACCGGAACAAGTCAGCGGGCAACTAATTTATAGTCGCGTGGCTGGAGTTCAGGAAGGGTCGAAATGGGAGGCAAATTTAGTTGATGAAGGGAGTGAATATTTAGCGCTTCCAGACCCCGCAAAAGCCGTGTCTTATGTGATTAGTAGTGCGATTCGTTCTGGAGAAACCCAGTTTTTGGGGGGATTCCAGGCTTTGATAGAGTAACCTCTCTGGGTTGATT
>NZ_JAMXFC010000024.1 GCF_025370755.1 Laspinema sp. D2d
TCTCATTTTTGTCCTACACTCTTTTAACAGTGGCTCCCCTCCTGGTGGGTCAAATTTCGCTTAGTCTAAACTCCAGTGGTTAAAAGTAAGGGGCGAAGGGACCCGCCAACCCCGCCAGGAAGTTAGAGATAGAACTGACTCTTGAGACGGATACTCCAAAGGGAGGAAATTAGCTTTTTTTCAGGATTTGTCAGGGGTTAATTTAAGGAGAGAAACCCCTCAAATGCTTGCCCGGTGCTGGGTGGGAAATTATTTTAACCAATCTATTGCGGAAACTCAATCTAGGGGTTATCATTTCCTATGAACTACCTCTCAGGGTAGAGACGGGTCGGACTCTTCCTCTAAACTTAGAAATTTTCTGACTCCCGGCGTTGGAATTCCCACGAAGCTAATCCTAAAAAGGTCGAGAATTAGGCGATTTGAGGGCAGTTGCCTTCCATTTTCAGCCTAAACACCTGTCAGGGAATTTAGATAAATGGACTGAGCCGGATTTGGTATTCGGTGCTACATTAGATTGAGTAGCAATTTTGTAGCCTTAGTTACTTTTACGAGCTTTCAATAGGAGCAAACCCTAGATGCATCCAGTATGTATAATTCCTCTCAGCATTTCAGTCTGTGCCTTTCTGATTAATCGCCGCACCTCTGAGGAAACCGTAGGCGTGATGACCCTCACCCTAGCTGGACTTTTAGCCGTTGTAGCTTTAATCTTGGCCCCCTGGCAGGTTCAGATGTTGGGTGCTTTGGTTTTACTCTTTGATCGCTGTTATGGGTTGAAGATTCGCGGGTAAGGAATTGGGAGATTGGGGAGATTGGGGAGATTGGGAAGGGTATAGGGTGTTTATTCACAGTGCGATCGCTACAAAGGCGCTGTCTATAGGTTGTTTCAATTTGCTAGAACAGCATTTCTGCTTCTCACCCACTTTAGGCTGATTCGCTTCAGGGGATGGGGAGAATGGGGGAGATGACGCTAAAATTACGGGGTTGACGTAATGAAAACCCGATTAAATTTTCCCATCCTAGGCAATCCGGGATGGGAAAATTTCTTTAATTGTAAATATTTGTAAAATTAAGCGGTCAAAAAGTAGAATCCGTTGGAAATCTGGCTCAAAATAGAAAGTTGAATTGGTCGTCAATGCCACAAATGCCAAAAAAACCCTGGACAATTTGGGAGTAAAGGCGATCGCTTCTGTCAATTCAACGGGCTTTCCCAGTCCTTGATAATCCCTATCCCTTCACGCTTTCCCCAACCCCTTGGGCGACTGCCCTGTTATGAGTAAGCTTTATTAATATGATTCCCTTAGAACTGAGTTTAAAAAACTTTTTGAGCTATCGCGAAGCTACCCTGGACTTTCATGGGTTGCATACCGCCTGTATTTGTGGACCAAATGGTGCCGGAAAATCCTCCCTTTTGGAAGCCCTCGCCTGGTCCCTTTGGGGAAATAGTCGCGCTGGCACTGAGGATGATATTATTCATACGGGAGAAATGGAAGCGCGGGTTGATTTTACCTTCCAAACCAATCAGCAAATCTATCGGGTTATTCGTTCTCGCCAACGGGGTCAATCTAGTTCTCTGGAATTTCAAGTGGCGACGACTGCTGAGGATTTGACTCCGAATCAACTAGAACATTTAGAGTTTCGCGCGCTGACGGAGAAGGGTTTACGAGCGACTCAGGATAAGATTATCCAACATATCAAACTCGACTACGAAACCTTTACCAATTCATCTTACCTGCGCCAAGGTCGAGCGGATGAGTTCATGTTAAAACGACCCTCGGAACGGAAGCAAGTTTTGGCAACTCTACTCAGGTTAGACCATTATGATGAGTTAGCAGAACAGGCAAAAGACCGATCGCGCGAAGCAAAGGGTCAAGTCCAGTTGCTGGAACAGAGTTTAGCTTCGTTGCAGCAACGATTACAGGAAACCATTGCGATCGCCCAAAATCTGGAACAGGTAGAGGCACAAATTCTCCAGGGTCAGGAGGGGGTGAACCATCAGCGATCGCAATTACAAGAGTTTCAGCAACTCCAACTCCAACGCCAAAACTGGCAACAGCAAATCGCTCATCATCAGGACCGCGATCGCCAATTAAAAGAAGACTGCGATCGCACTCAACAAGAACTCAATCTCAACCATCGACGCCGCCAAGAATTAGAGGCACTCCTCAACCAAGAGGGTGAGATTTTGGCGGGATATCATCAATATCAGCAATTACAAGCGCAAGAAGAAGTTCAAGCTTCCAAATTCCAATCCTATCAACAAGCGACTCAACAGCGGCAGCAATTACAGGACCAGGAACGCAAAACTCTCGCTTCCCTAGAATCCCAAATTTCATCGACACAAGGGGAATTGGAGTATATTCGCCGCCAGGAAGCGGAACTACTGGAGATTTTGAATAAAGCGCCGGAAGTTGAAGCAGCGATCGCCAAATTACAACAAGCGCGCGATCGCCTCACTTATCTGGATGAGTTACATACCCGAGTTAAACCCCTGATGACCCGACAACAAACCCTCCAGGGGGAACTCGATCGCATTCGCACTCGGTTATCCGCACGTTTAGAAGAAATTGCCGGTCAAATTCATCGCCTGGAAGTGGAACAAGATAACAGCTATGTTTTAGAGGAGAGTTTGGGAGAAGTGGCGATCGCCATTCATGCTTTAGAGAAAAAACGCGTCTATCAACAACGGGTGCGAGAAAAAGGTTTAGAACGCCGCAGCTTTATGGAACGGCTAATGGCACAAACCTCCGATTATGAAACGCAACTGGCAGCAGTGACGCAAAAAATCCAGATGTTGCAAGTCCCGGATGCACTCTGTCCCCTGTGTGACAGACCCTTGGATGAACATCATTGGGATTTAGTGATTGAAAAGCAAAAAGCCCAAGAACAAGGGCTAAACAATCAGTTGTGGGTGTTGAAAGAACAACTGGCAACGAGCGATCGGGAAATTCAAATTCTGCGCCAGGAGTATCGGGAACTGGAAGAGGAGTTAAAACACTACAATGCCTTACGAGAACGTCGGGGACAATTACAAGCTCAAATTGATGCAACTTTAGCCTCTCGCGATCGGTTACAACATCTCACTATAGAAAAACAACAGTTGGAACAAGCTTTACACACGGGAAGTTATGCCGGTGAATTATACCAGGAACTGCAACAGGTGGAGCAGTCGCTGGAACAGTTAAATTACAATGATCAAGACCGCAGTTTGGCCCTGAATGAGGAGAAACGCTGGCGTTGGGGGGAAATTAAGCAAGGGCAAATTCAGCAATCCCAACGGCAAATGGCGCAATTACAAGTACGCAAGCCGGAGTTAGAACAACGACTAGCACAATTACAAGGGGCGTTACAGGAACAACAAACAAACTCTGCGTTGCAACAACAGATCGCCTTACTCGATCGCCACTTACAAACCATTGGCTATGACCCCCAGGAACATAATCGCCTCCGAGGTGCGTTAAGAAACGGGCAACTCTGGTTAGGACGACTGGAGGAGTTAAAGCAAGCACAGCAACAATATCCCCAGGTGGAACAGCGAATTGGGGAATTAACTCGGCAATTCGAGGCGCGATCAGGCGATCGCACGGCTGTGCGCCAGCAGATTCAAGCCCTGCATCAGCAACTCCAGGATATCCCTGACCCCGGCGATCGCATCAAAGCCACCGAAAAACAAATTCAGCTTTTGCGGTCCTCTCTGGATAGTTTACTGGCAACCAAAGGACGCCTAGAACAACAACAACAGCATCTCGCAGCCGTTAAAAGTCAGTCGGAAGAACAACGCAAACAACTGGAAACTTCTCGTCGGCAAGAACGGGTGTATCGGGAATTAGCAACGGCATTTGGCAAAAATGGCATCCAAGCCTTGATGATTGAAAATGTCTTGCCGCAGTTAGAAGGAGAAACCAATCAGATTCTATCTCGCCTCAGTGGCAATCAACTTCATGTGCAATTTGTGACTCAGCGTGCGACTCGGGGACGCAGCAAAAAAAATACCAAATTAATTGATACGTTGGATATTTTAATTGCCGATGCCCGAGGGACAAGAGCTTATGAAACTTATTCCGGAGGGGAGGCGTTTAGGATTAATTTTGCGATTCGATTAGCATTAGCGCGATTACTGGCTCATCGGGCGGGAACGTCGTTACAAATGTTAATTGTGGATGAAGGATTTGGAACCCAGGACCGGGAAGGGTGCGATCGCCTGATTGCCGCAATTAATGCGATCGCTTCGGAATTTGCTTGCATTCTTACCGTAACCCATATGCCGCAATTTCGCGAAGCCTTTCAAGCCCGCATTGAAGTCAGCAAAAATCAAAATGGTTCTCAACTCAGTTTATCCGTTTAATCCGGATTTCCTGACTCTAGGGAAATATCACTCTCCCTGTCCTGTCTCTCCGGACTATTTACCGCTTTTAAGTCTTGACAGGATTGCCAGTTGCCCGTAAAATTTAAAACTTTTAAAATTTAATTCCAAAATTTTTATAAATTAAATCACCCGGCAGACAAAACTATGCAGAAGGTAAAACGGTAGTATAAGCTACAATTTTAGGTTAAAAACCCGCCTAAATTTAAACCCGTACCCCGTCCTAAAAATTGAGGAATTGATGAGGAATTGATGATAATTTTTACAAAAGTTAAAATATCAGGGGATAAAAATAAATAATAATAGAAACTGAGAAAGCCCCGAGGTCTGTGCGGGGTACAGTCCCTCGTCAATTTAAGAACTTACAATCTAAGCGGCCCACCCAGAGTATTGGTGAGGTGTTCTCCATGTTAAATAATTTTTTTTTGCTTCCCCGCGTTATCCCTACTGTCTCCCTGAGTAATCCGTTGGAACACACTAAGATAGAAGACCCCCAAAAGCGTAGCGCCTTGTTGCGAAAAGTCATCGACCAAATCTGGCAATCTCTGGAACTCAAAACCATCCTCCAGACAGCGGTCGATGAGATTACCACCATGCTCAACTTAGATGCTTGTAGCTTCTTGTGGTACTTTGAGCGTACAGAACGGGTGCAAGTAGTCTGCAAACGGACCCGGAATCACGATTTAGCTGCATTAGAGGGAGCAAAAACCCTCTCTGAGGTGGGATATCATCCCTTAGACATTTTTGGAACCGCTGCCAGCGCGATCGCCCAAGGACAAATGGTGATTAGTTGCGGACCCCTGAACGAGTCCCGGACCTTTGCTGCCATGACACGTCTGATCGCCAATTGTCCCGTAGCACGTCCCCCCCAAAACTTGATACAGGGTGACGAACATCAGCCTCTGGAAATGGGTCAGCCCAACCCAGCCACTGCACCGGGGACATTGGATGCCCTTGCCAATTTATTAGTTCCCGTCAAAGGACAAGAGGGATGGATCGGCTTTATCGCCTGTCTCTCACAAGAAGCCCGCACTTGGTCAACCGCCGAGGTAGAATTTGTCCAACTGATCGCCCAACAATTGGAAATAGCCATTCGGCAAGCGCAACTGTACGATCGCGTTCAAAAACAAGCACAAAGAGAGAGATTGGTCAATCAAATTGTTAACCAAACCCGTCAGAGTTTCGACCTAGAAACCATTCTAACCCAGGCGATCGCCCAACTGTTAGAAGCCTTAGAGGTTGATCGCTGCTTGATCCACCTCGTCGAAGAGCGAGAAGAGGGCGTCACCGGCGATCGGCATCGCGAAGCCAGTTTCTGGAATGCCGCTAACGATGTAGCCTTCCGCCGAGAACATCTATTTGAAGTTTGTCGCCCTCCCTTTCCCTCCTCCTTGGATGACTTTGATACCCACGGACCCATCACCCAATGGACGATCGCCCATCGAGAAGAAGTCATCATCTCCGATGTCAACGAAGACTCCCGCATCGGCAAACAAAACGAAGAATACGAGAAAGCCGAGATTAAATCCTCAATGGTGATGCCGGTTCAAGCCAATGGCCGACTCCATGCGATTCTGTATATTAATCAATGTTCCCGAGTCCGGCAATGGTCCAAACATGACCGAGAACTCGCCCGCGCCGTCGCCGATCAACTCGCCATCTCCATCCAACAAGCCTGCTTATACGCCCAAAAAAGTGCCACAATGGAGCGGGAATCACTTCTACGCTTAATTGGGGAACATATTCGTCGCACTTTAGATATTAACACTATCTTGCAAACCAGTGCGCGGGAAGTGCGACAATTATTGGGAGCCGATCGCGTTGCGATTTATCAGTTTAGCAAAGAAACCGCAGGCAAAATCGTTGTAGAAGAAAGTACCGAAAAAATCTGTCTGCGGGAAGCCGTCAAAGAACATGATTGCTTTTACCAGGAATGTGCTGAACAATTGCAGGCAACAAAACAGCCTGTAGTTCGAGCCGTAGAGGATGTGTATAAAACCCATAGTAATGACGAACATCTCGCCTGTTGGCAACATTTACAAGTGCGGGCGAGTCTGAGCGTTCCCATCTCTCGCGGCAGCAAAGTTTGGGGACTACTGATTGTCCATGAATGCCATAAACCCCGAGGATGGCGGACTTCAGAAATAGAACTGTTGCAGCAACTGGCGGATCAGTTAGCGATCGCTATTCATCAAGCGGAATTATACGATCGCGCCTGCGCCAATGCGATCGCCGCCGAAACCAAAGCAGCGGAATTAGAACAAGCCTTACGCCAACTCCAAGAAACCCAAGCACAACTGATTCAAAGCGAAAAAATGTCTAGCTTAGGTCAATTAGTCGCCGGAGTCGCCCACGAAATCAATAATCCCGTTAACTTTATCTATGGGAACTTATCTCATGTGGATGGGTATGCTCAAGATCTGATGCAATTGCTAGAAGCCTATCAGGAACATTATCCGGAACCTGTGCCAGAAATCGAAGAAATTGCTGAAGAAATTGACCTCAACTTTCTGCGAGAAGATATGCCGAAAGTCCTCAATTCTATGAAAATCGGCGCTGATCGCATCCGAGAAATTGTCTTGTCTTTGCGTAATTTCTCCCGCCTAGACCAAGCCGAAATGAAATTTGCTAACCTTCATGAAGGCATTGATAACACTTTGCTAATTCTCCAAAACCGCTTGCGAGCCAAAGCCGGTCATTTAGGGATAGAATTAGTCAAAAACTATGGCAAACTGCCCCGAGTTGAGTGCTATCCGGGACAACTTAATCAGGTATTGATGAATATCATCAGTAATGGAATTGATGCCTTAGAGAGTTATAACGAAAGCCGAGCTATCGAAGAAATTCGGCAAAATCCCAGCCGGATTACCATTCGCACCCAATGGGTGAAAAACCAGGGACATAATGACCGAATCATCATCGCGATCGGCGATAATGGCCCTGGAATTCCTGACCCCATCAAAGCGCGATTATTCGACCCATTTTTTACTACAAAAGCTGTCGGAAAAGGCACCGGGTTGGGACTCTCGATTAGTTATCAAATCGTCGTCGAAAAACATAAAGGCGCGATCGAGTGTATTTCCAAACCGGGACAGGGTGCAGAATTCGTCATTGAAATTCCCGTCCGTCAATCCGAGACTGCGATCGTTTCCCAACCCCAACTCATGGCAGTCGGTTCCTAATACCCAGAAACCGGGTTTCTGCCACAACTGTTGCAAATTGTCCTAAATTTAGGCAAGAAACCCGGTTTCTGAACCCCAGACTAATTGTTGATTTTGCTTGTTTTTATTGTATTCTGTGCCTGGGTTGCAGGGTGGATTAGGATTCAGAGGCGGCCCTCTCGTTAATCCAATTTTCTGGTTCTGCTGGGGTTGGATGTGAGGTGATGAGGAGGTCAGGAGATAATTGTACTGCATTATCATTCCCGGTCTCATGCAAAATTTGTTTAATTTTAACCAGGGGAGTATTGACAATTTTGATAGAAGCGGGAATCATTTGTTCAGAAATAGATTCACTCGGTTGGGTCTGAACTAAGATAGAAAGTTGAGAAGATTTGGTTTGAGCGGCTGCTGACAGGAGACGGACAGACTCTAGGAGAGATTCTCTGGGTCTTTGGACTCGGACTAAAATGGGTTTATTGTTGAATTGTTGTTTGAGTATGGCATCAATTCCCTTGTGGCGATGGACTGGAATAGCATCTAATCCTTGCAATAAGGCTAAGGCTTCTTTATCTGCTGTTAAATAGGAATTGCGGCCTTTTTTGAGCAGATTTGAATCAGTTTTGATGGGATTGATCAGCCGTTGTTGGGTCAAGTTGACCGCATCTGCAGAAATATCCATTCCGATTCCGTGGCGGCCCAAAAGTTGGGCGGCGACTAAGGTTGTGCCGCTGCCGCAAAAGGGGTCGAGGATTAAATCTCCGGGATTGGTGGCAATTTCGATGATACGTTCCAGGAGGAGAATGGGTTTTTGGGTGGGATAACCGACCCGTTCTTTTGCTTTAGGATTGAGGTAGGGAATATCCCAGACATCGGATAAGGGAACGCCTTTTTTGCTATCATTGAGAATGACTTCCCCCTGTTCATCCCGGGCGTAGACGGATTTACCCTGGGGATTGCGCGATCGCCTCTGCAAGATTTGGTCTACATTGGTAGATCCTGAATAATCGGTATAGCGAGTATTAAACGTAAATGAATCAGTTTTTGAATAAAAATAAATGGTTTGATGGGCGGGTAATAATCCTTTTTTGGAATTAGACCAGCGTTTGTAATACCAAATAATTTCCGACCGAAACTGATCCAGTCCAAATACTTCATTTAAGAGGGAACGAATCAGGTAATTCGCTGTAGCATCGCAATGGACAAATATACTGCCAGAAGACTTGAGAACCCGATGCAATTGCACAAGTCGCTCATATAAAAATGTGGCATATTTTTTATGGCAACCCCACAAATCATCAAAGGAAAATTCTTTGCTGCCATCTCGGGTTTTGAGTTTATGGGTTTTTTCCGTGAAAAAGGGTGGGTCCAGATAAATAGCATCAACGGATTCATCCTGAATCTGTTCTAAAAGGTTGAGGCAATCCCCTGTAAAGACTTTCATATTCATGCTTTTTCAGTATTTCTTTTGGCAATTTTTTGTAGTATTTCTAGCAGATCA
Organism: Laspinema sp. D2d; assembly: GCF_025370755.1. Taxonomy (GTDB): domain Bacteria; phylum Cyanobacteriota; class Cyanobacteriia; order Cyanobacteriales; family Laspinemataceae; genus Laspinema. The sequence goes on from NZ_JAMXFC010000024.1 coordinate 9,020, forward strand.
ATATTGGTGCGATTTTTTACATATTGCCATGCGTCATTACCATAATGATATTCACCGCCGATTCCTTGATAAAGTGTTTCCAGGGTTTGTTGGACTCTTTTAGCTTGAGTTCTATTAGGATAATAAAACATAATGCGAATAGGCTTGTATCCTGCTTCTGCTATAACGCTAATTCGGGTATGTTCTTTGGTGATATGGTCTCCATCGGTGGTGGCATCCCGCCATTTAATTTCAATGGCATTATTACCCTCTAAGCAGTCAATTTCAAACGTTTTCGGGCGAGTACCTTTTGTATTCGGAATTCTCATAGAACCCGATTGAGGAAAACTGTAAAGAAAAGAAAGTTTCGTGGCACTTTCTAAAAAAGAGCCTGCATATTTATACAAAAAACGACCTTTATTTTGATAAAGGTCAATCCGGCGACCTTCTATATCAGTTACTCCCAGAACCTGGTAAATTAAAAAATGGGATAAATCGTCCTGCTCCATTTCATAAATTCTTGCTTTAATTTGCTTGTCCAATGCAGCGGCATATTTAGCAGCTAAAATTTGAATTTCTTCTTCAATAGTCATAGTTTTATATGGTTCTCTTACGAATTATTGTTTAAACCTAAACTGTTTTAGAAATAGTTTTTTTAGAAAATTGTAAAAGAAATATATTTTCCTGGACACATGATACATCTCTAAAAATAGTCAAGTTTTTGAAAGAAGACAATAATTATATTTGGTTATTTTTGCCATTTCATCTTACCTCAAGCTTAAACAATGTTAATGAAATTTGCACTTCATGCTGAGGTAAGATGAAGTCTGACTACCCTTTTATCTAAAAGGGAATTTCATCCTCTGGATCATCAACGGGGGGCTCTTTATAATAAGTTTTTGCCGGGGGTGGAGAGACCCTGGATGCGGTGGTGGGCTCCGATGGGATGGGAGTATGTGCGGCAGCCGATCGCCCTTTGTCCGTTGCTGTAGGGGCAGTGGTTCTGCGCGATTCTAAGGCTACCACATTGGTGGCGGGAGTTGCCTTATTGGGTTCCGATGCACCTTCGATTTGTTCCCCTAAACTGTGGATGCGTTGTGCGACTAATTCAGCCCGTTTTTCTTTAAATCCTTCGGGACGTTCTACGGTATTCATGCTTAATCGCCCTTCAATCACCACGCGATCGCCCACGCGATAGCGACTGTGAAGTTCTTGCGCAAAATTTCCCCATCCAATTACTTTTAAATTAGACGGCGGATCATTCTCCCGATAACTGGGAAACTCCACCAACATTTCGGCGATCGCTAAATTGTCACTGGTATAGCGCAATTGCGGTTCTTGAATGATTTGTGCCATTAAAATGCAGTTATTCATAATCTCTCAGGGTTAACTAGAACTTACTCCGACGAAACCTCTAACAGCAAATTGAATCTCATTTTGACTGGATTCATCTCTCTTAATTTTGCTCCTGTTTTTCCCTCCCTTGATTCATTATATTATATCGGTCTGTGGAGTCCCCATCCTACCCACCCAAGGGATTCTCCCCAGGGCGCAGGTGAGGCGATCGCCAGAAAAAGACGCCCTCAAGGGCGTCTCTTAAAATACCATAAAACCAGTTGTCGTCTTAATTATCTGCGCTCATACTCATCTCGCCGCCCTCCTGTTCATGAACAAAATCATGAACATACTTCCGGTACTGCATCAACGAGGTATCCACCCACTCGCGATCGGTACTGTTGGCGAAAATATGGACCATCGGTTCACCGGCATCCGGCAGAATCAATACCCAACTATCATCATGAGGGCGATCGAAAATCTTCACCCCATCGATTAACTCCAAATTATCCGCCGGGTGCGTTTCCACCAAATGACGCATCAGCGCCCCCTTCACCGTCCAAGGACAGCGAACCGTCTGGGTTTTATGACAGACTCGGGGAACCTCAGAACGAACCTGTCCCAGGGATTGTTCCTGTACCGTCAGCATCTCAATTGCTTTGGCGATACAGAACATTGCATCAAATCCCGGATGTAGTTCAGGGAAAATAAAGCCCATATCTCCACTGCCGCCTAACACCACATTGGGATTCGTATGACAAGCTTCCATTAAGGCCGTAGGATTGGCCTTAGTGCGAATTACTTTGCCATCATGACGACGGGCAATATGCTCCACTGCCGAAGACGCATGAACCGGCACAACCACCGTACTGCGGGGGTTCGTGGTCAAAATCATATGTACCATCACCGCCGTTAACAACTCCCCTCGGATGGAACTGCCGCTTTCATCGACTAAAATCAACAATTCCCCGTTTGCCGAGACTTGTGCACCAAAGTTAGCGTGCAGGGCCTCCACCACCTGGCCGAGTTGTAGGAGTAAATTTTCCCGTTCTTCGTTAACAGGTGCCATCTGACTCAAGCTGGCATTCAGAACCACCGCATCGGAGCCAAATTTGGCTAAAAGCTGCGGTAAAACGGCCCCGGATACGGCGTAAGCGTAATCGATGACGACTTTGGAGTTACTATATCGAATCGCTTCTACATTCAGGTGTTTTTCAAACCCGGTACTGTACAAATCCAGCACTTGACTTGGATAGGCCATGTTACCAATTTCTTGAATCTGGGCACGGCGAAAATCTTCCTTAAAATACGCCCCCTCAATTTTCTTCTCCCGCGCCTTGGAGATATTGATACCTTTATTATCAAAGAACTCAATCAGCAATGAATCTGGGCGGTCCGGGTGCAAGCGGACATGAAGTCCGCCCTCGACGGAGAGGGTCGGGACGATATAGCGGGCGACGGGTATCGCCGTTGCTTCCAAGTTTTGGACATGGGTGCCGACAGACATCAATCCGGCAATTAAGGACCGGGAAACCATGCGGGAGATGCTGCGTTGGTCTCGGGAGACCGTAATGCTGGCACCGGGTTGGAGGGTGGACCCGTAAGCGGCCCCTAATTTCACGGCAAATTCCGGGGTGATATCGATGTTGGCGAGTCCGGAGACCCCGCGTTGGGCGAATAGATTCCGCTGGGCCGCTTGACCCCAAATTAAATTAATGTTGAGGGTCGCACCCGATTCGATTTTTTTGCTAGGCCAAACGCGCACTCCGGGACTGATTTGGGCTTCTTCTCCGACGGTGGAGAGGGACCCGACAACGGCCCCTTCGAGGACATGAGCACGACGGTCTACCCGGACGCCCCGACCGGCTACACAGGCGCGTAAATGGGCTTCATCGCCGATGATTGCGCCGTTCCATACGATGGGTCGTTTGAGGTCGGCATCGGCTCCTATGGTGACGTTATCGCCGAGGACGGTGCCGGATTCGAGTTTGGCCCTGGCTCCGATGCGGCAGTTATCACCGATGACGACGGGGGTTTCGATTTTGGCGGTGGGGTCGATAAAAGTGTTTTGACCGACCCATAACCCGGGCGATCGCAATTCGTAGGCAAAATCTAGTTTGACTTTTTGCAAGAGGCCATCATATTGCGATTCTCGATAGGCGTCTAAATGGCCGACATCACACCAGTACCCTTCGGCAACATAGCCATACATGGGGTCGCCTTTTTTCAGCAAGAGGGGAAATAAATCTTTAGAAAAATCGCTTTCTTGATTAGCGGGTAGATAATCTAGCACCTCCGGTTCGAGGATATAAATGCCGGTGTTGACCGTATCGGAAAAAATTTCACTGGTTGAGGGTTTTTCTAAAAATCGCTGAATTCGCAGTTGCTCATCCGTAATGACGACCCCAAATTCTACGGGGTTGGGAACTCGGGTCAATACTAAGGTGGCTTTTGATCCCTTTTCTTTATGGAATTTAATCGCTGCGGTGAGGTCAAAGTCAGTGATGCTGTCACCGCTAATGACTAAGAAAGTCTCATCCAGAAGTTCGGCAATATTTTTGACGCATCCAGCGGTTCCCAGGGGTTGGTCCTCTTCCACGGCATAAGTCATCTGAACCCCAAATTCGTTGCCGTCTTGGAAGTAATCTCTCATGACGTCCGGCAGGTAGTGCAGGGTGGCAATAATTTCGGTGATGTGATGCCGTCTGAGGAGATTGACGATGTGTTCGGCGATGGGTCGATTTAGAATGGGGACCATCGGTTTGGGTAAGTCGCAGGTTAGGGGTCTGAGCCGGGTTCCCGAACCGCCTGCCATGAGCACTGCTCGCATAATTCCTCCTTGATCGTTTTTATTTTATGGGGTAGTCGCAACATTACGGGTCGTAATGTGTAACCTTTTGTCGTACTCTAGTATGCTATGCCACTCGCGCAGCTTGAGCGCTTCATGAGCGATCGCCTTGACCTCTAAAGCCTCCAGAACCTGGGTGCTTGGGTAGAGGTTGCCCTCGGGTTTGCGCTCTTGATTGGGCTTTCCTGCTGGTTGGGGGCGGCTTTCTTTGGGTGGTACAGTTTTAATCGTTGGGCAAAGGGTACTACCCTGTCTCCATCCTCCAGATAGATGTTGGGATCCCATCCCATGAATCCGAGGCGATCGCGGTTTTTATCCCACACTGGAGAGTTCTCCCAATTCCCACCGATGGCGGATTATCCGATCGCTCTTTTTTTCTTCCTAATTCCTTCCGATGACTCCTGGGGAAGGGACTAATTTCAATACTTTTTTCCATGACTCGACAAGCGCTATGGTTAACGGCAAAGGGTGAGTTAAGGCAACCCGCAAAAATTGTCTTTATCTCCCTAAATTGCGATCGCTCCTCTTGATACTCTTTCTCACCGATACCACAAAACGCGCTCCAACTCTGCCACTGAGATAACAAACCGCCCGAAATTAATCCGATATTACCCCCGGCTATGGCGTAAATGCTTCTCTCATTCGGGTCAAACTCACCGGATGCGATCGCCAGGAGTAGCAGCAAATGAGTGCGATCGAGTAATCTTATAGATAGAAGAATATAGAGAGAAGCGGTTCATCATGACCGCTCTTGAAAATTGCTCTCTAGGTCGCCCAAAGGTCAAAAAACCCCTTAGCGACCTAAAATCCAACATTGATGCTTAGGGGACTCAAGACGATGATGCAGTTAGTAGGTTTAGCCTTGCTGGTTCTGTATGCTGCCGGAGGTTGGAAGTTTTGGAAGGGGTTTAGACGGACCAATTTTACTGAGGGTCGTCTGTACTTAACCCTCTTATGGCCCGTTTTGGTGGTTAATAAGTCTTATCGTAAGAATTTTACTAAGGCCCTCAAGGGTCGCTAATCTCGCACCCACTCCCCATCCAAATGGGTAAAATAATCAGGCCAATCCTAGGGATAATGGTTCATGTCTAAAGTTTCAAATAGTAGTCCACCAAATGCCGAGTTCTTAGGCCCTGACCCCTGGCAACCTCGGCTTTCTCCTGTAGCATCTCGCTTTAATCAGGAGTATCAGGGGGACCCGATTGAACTTCCCCCGGAAGTGGAGTCGATGCCAATTTTTCACGATCGCGTTTCCGGTGCGTTACAAGCGTCTCAAGTTTCTCCGTTCTGGGAGATTGCTAAACCTAAAAAAAATCAGCGCTGTCTGGATATTGGCTGTGGGGTCAGTTTCTTGGTCTATCCTTGGCGAGATTGGGAGGCTTATTTTTATGGTCAAGAAATCAGTACCGTGGCGCGAGATGCCCTCAATTCTCGGGGTCCGCAATTGAATTCTAAGTTGTTTAAAGGGGTCTGTTTAGGACCCGCCCATCGTCTGAATTATGGGGAAGATGCCTTTGATTTGGCGATCGCAACGGGGTTTAGTTGCTATTATCCTTTAGCGTATTGGACGGATGTCCTGGCCGAAGTCAAACGGGTTTTAAAACCCGAGGGTTCTTTTGTTTTTGATGTGGTCAACCCGGAAGCAACTCTCGCAGAAAATTGGGGAATTTTAGAAATGTATCTGGGCACTGAGGTGTTTTTAGAACCCATCACGGAATGGGAAAAACTAATTAAAGCATCGGGCTGCAAAATCGTAAAGCGATCGGAAGGCAAGCTCTTTTCTATGTATAAAGTGAAATTTGAATAGCCAAAACTAACACCCAATCCGGTGCATCTCCAAAGCCCGCCCCGTCGGGCTACCCTTCAAAATCAGATTATGATCTGCAATTTTTCCAGCCCCGATTTATGACGGTAACTCCCTCAATTTGGCTGATTGGCGGTACGAGTGAAAGCCGGGAATTAGCTCAAGTTCTAGCTGTTAATCACCTCCCCTGTACGATTTCGGTGACCACCGAATCCGCGCGATCGCTCTATCCCTGTACTCCCCTGTTGCAAGTCTGGGTCGGTCAGCTAGAGGGCGATCGTCTTCAAGATTTTATCTTCTCACATAAAATTATTGCCATCCTAGACGCCTCGCACCCATACGCAACCCATATCTCACAATTAGCGATAAAAGCTGGTGAAAAGTATAGGTTACCCTACTTACGCTATGAACGAAAGCCAATCACTCACTCACATTCCCCACCGGAGAAAGCGATTGAAAATGAGAAAATTTTGAGCTTACCCAGCTTTGAAACCTTAATCGAGGGAGAATATTTAGCGGGAGAGCGAGTCTTACTGACCACGGGATATCGCACATTACATTTGTTTCAACCCTGGCAGGAGCGATCGCTTATGTATGCGCGGGTACTTCCCGCAGTCACCTCCCTAGAAGCGGCCCTGGCTGCCGGATTCACCCCCGATCGCATCATCGGGATCCGCCCCCCAATCTCCCTCGAATTAGAACGCGCACTCTGGCAACATTGGCAAATTACCCTAGTCGTCAGCAAAGCATCAGGGACCCCAGGGGGAGAACCCATCAAACGCCAACTGGCAACAGAACTCGGGGTCAAACTCATCCTCATTGATCGACCCCTAGTCGCCTATCCCCAGCAAACCGATGACTTATCTACTGCTGTCGCCTTTTGTCGTACCCACTTCTGCGATCGTCTGGGTGATACCTCTCTCCCTGGGAACTAAAGTCATTCTCCCGTTCAACGTCATGACTTCAGGGTTCAAAAATCAGCGAATTTTGGATGAGGTCCTTCCCTAACCCTAGGAGAAATGGCATACCTGAGTTTGAGAAGAGCGACCCTTGATCCAAAACTGAGGATCTTGATGCCACAACCAGAGAGAAAGTAAGGGAGAATGAAAACAGACGCGATCGGCGTCGGGGTTAATAAAGATTTGAGCAGATTATGGCTAGAGTTCTTATTGAAAACGTTTACAAAAGTTATGGCGATCGCCGGGAAAAACCAACGCCACTCCCACCCGACGGGATATCGGGGACGGATGACACCTCTACCCCTGGGTTAAAACCGGCCCAGATTTTGCGGCGGATTAACCTCACCGTTGAAGATGGTGAGTTTATGGTCCTGGTGGGACCGTCAGGATGTGGCAAAAGTACCCTATTACGCTTGATTGCGGGATTAGAAGAATTAACGGCTGGGAATATTTGGGTAGGCGATCGCCTCCTCAATGACCTCCCCCCCAAGGACCGCGATATCGCAATGGTGTTTCAAAACTACGCCCTCTATCCCCATCTCAAGGTTTATGACAACATTGCCTTTGGGTTGCGGCGAACCCTGGTGATGAATGATGCCACATCCGAGGGAACGCCCGCCCGAGAGGATGCCGCCTCAGTCCCGAATTGGGCGGAAGATGCCCTAGTTTCCCTGACGCGGAATCTCCCCAAATATCTGCGCTATCTTTCCCCAAAAGAACGGGAAGTAGATCAACGGGTCCGAACCGTAGCGGGGTTACTGCAAATCGAAGCATTACTCGATCGCCTGCCCAAACAACTCTCCGGGGGTCAAAAACAACGGGTGGCCCTGGGACGCGCAATGGCGCGAAATCCCCAAGTGTTTTTAATGGATGAACCCCTGTCTAATTTAGATGCTAAATTGCGGGCGGAAACGCGCAGTCAAATCGTGAAATTGCAGCGACAGTTAGAGACGACGACAATTTATGTGACCCATGATCAAACCGAAGCGATGACGATGGGCGATCGCATTGCGGTGATGAATGCGGGACAAATTCAACAGATTGCTGCGCCACTGGAACTGTATCACCGACCGGCCAATCTGTTTGTCGCTGAATTTATTGGGTCCCCGCCCATGAACTTTATTCCGGTACAGTTTAAGGCCCCGTTATCCATCACCCATGACTCGTTTCGGTTTACCTTGCCGGAATATTGGGGGACTGCGTTACAAGGGTATGACGGGCGATCGCTAATTTTAGGAATTCGTCCCGAACATTTGAGTGTGAGTCCGGCAGCGACTAAAAATATGAAAGTGAAGGTGGATTTAGTTGAGGCGTTGGGTTCGGAGACCTATATTGTGGGTACATTGCCAAACCATGACCTGCCTAAACCGATTCAGGCACGAATTGAACCCGATTGGATGGTGCATCCGGGGGAGGAGATTTGGTTGGCGATCGCCCTAGAAAAAATTCACCTGTTTGATATGGAGACAGGACGGGCAATTTTTGCCAGTGACCGTTAAAGGGGGATCCTGGGGGGCAAACCCAAACCCGGTTGTCAACAGTTAGTTTTCTCTATCAGCCCGCGCAGGCGGGCTTTGTCCCTGTAGCCCCACCGTTGACGGGTGCGGGCTAGAGCAGATTTCAGGCGATCGGCCCCCTGCCCCTAGCAAGCTAATTCACAAAGTTGTCACTTTTGCAATAAATTGTTACAATTTTTAATGAAAGCAAACAAACCTTTATGAATTGGAGTTTAATGTGATGATAGAACCACAACCCCGCAATCGCTGGAATTGGGGATTTACCCCAAGTGCAGAAAACTGGAACGGTCGTTTTGCGATGATCGGCTTTATTTCAGCGGTGATCCTTGAACTCACCACAGGTCAAGGTGTTCTGCACTTTCTAGGCATCATGTAATCGGGTTTAGGACTAACTGAGTCTGACCAGAAATTAAAAACTACCAGGGAGTTCTCACGGGAACCCCCTATTTTTTTTGGGCCGATCACTTGCCCATTTTGAATATCTGATGTTACCCTGATCGCACTTAGCAATACCCGAACTAGAGACGCGATCAATTATCGCGTCTCCCGGATTCAGTCCTGTCCCTTAGCGGATGTACTCTTTCAGAATGCTGTTGCGATTGGGATGACGCAATTTCCGTAATGCTTTCGCCTCTATTTGGCGAATCCGTTCGCGGGTCACATTAAAAATTTGACCAATTTCTTCTAACGTTTTCATCCGGCCATCATCTAACCCATACCGGAGGCGCAAAACATCTCGCTCCCGAGGACTTAGAGTATCCAGAACGCTTTCGAGGTCTTCACGTAATAGATTTTTCGATACCTGGTCTTCTGGAGTTTCCCCATCAGACTCAATAAAATCACCCAATCTGGAATCTTCTTCCTTACCAATCGGGGTTTCTAAAGAAATCGGTAACTGAGCAGATTTAGCAATAAATCTCAACTTTTCGATGGTCATTTCCATGCGAGTTGCGATTTCTTCTTCTGTCGGTTTACGCCCCATTTCTTGGGACAGAAGTTTGGTGGTTTTTTTAATCCGGGAGATCGTTTCATACAGATGAACCGGAAGACGAATAGTCCGGGATTGATCCGCGATCGCCCGGGTAATCGCCTGCCGAATCCACCAAGTTGCATAGGTGGAGAATTTATAACCCTTTTCGTGATCAAACTTTTCAGCAGCCCGGATTAAACCCAGACTCCCTTCTTGAATTAAATCTTGGAACGAAAGTCCCCGATTCATGTATTTTTTAGCGATCGACACCACGAGACGGAGGTTCGATTGCACCATTTTATCTTTAGCCCGTCTGCCGCAATGAAGTCGATGGCGAAATTGACCCAAGGTCATCTTCACTGCATCTGCCCACTCTGCATCGTAGGGTTCGCGATGTAAATGATCACACAGGTGTTCGCGAATCCGCTCTAATTCCAGCAAGTCGGCAATTTTGCGGGCGAGTTCAATTTCTTCATCGGCACGCAACAGTCTAATGCGACCGATTTCTTGCAAATAAAGCCGAATAGAGTCTTCCGTATAATGCTTCTTCTTAGGTTGTGCCCGACGACGAGTTGCTCGACCTTTTGTCGCTTTTCCGTCATCGTCTTCTGAGACCGCCTCTAAAAATTCATCGTCATCGATGGAGATGAGCGGTTCGTCATCCGTCTCAATTAATAATTCTAAATCATGCTGAGATTGACCGATGGATTGGATATCGGTGTTCTCAATAGGTGCCAGTACGTTATTAGCCTGGGTCATGCCGCGTTCCTCATGCTCTATCACGAAACAATCAACTAACAAATTTGTGTGATTGGGGGATGTGCTAACACCCAAGCCCATCACTGAGTTTTACCAACCTTGGACCTGTCAAAAGCGGATCATGACGCAACTGCCTTGGACTCCAAATCAAGAGACGATTGCCTCCGGCGAGAGAGAGCCCGTCGGTGATGATGGTCACCACGCGCCCCATTTTTTCTCTTCAGGAGATGAACGGATCCGATGGCTAGTCACTTCATGCCTCACTCAACTGCTGCTGATCAGGAAAGGGGGTTCGATACATCACTTACTAAACACACCTTCAGGGCTATTTAGAAGCGGAAATCAATCAAGATTCTCTGCGGTCCCGATAAGACCTTCCCGATTGTAGCCTTTTTCACAAAAATTGCACCTTGGTTTTCATTGTCGTTTGTTTCTGGGGTTCTCATGCCCCGAAATCAGGGGTATCCCGATCTCGCTGCGGGTTGACATGATAACCTTGATTTAGGCACTTTAACAAGGTTCGTCTTGTTTTAGAAGGCATCATGACTGAATCCCTATTCTCTTTTCGGTAAACGATTGCCATCCACTCAGACGGTTGTACTCATCTTCATTTCCGGGATGTTGCCCCTCAAGACTTCCAAATAATCTAAAAACTGTCACTGCACCCATTTTTACTTGATTTCCTTAAATTTACTCACATCCAAAGACTTAGCCGTTACTCAATTAGGCGGTCATTCAGCATTGATGAGTGGTCAGATTCGGTCAGACCCTGTTTCTTCATCACCCCCTAGTTGCTTGAAATTGTAGCAAACTGTTCAGTCATTGACGACTATTTTGAATGAAACAAGTCACAAAATCCATCTCTCCATCCAATCTGGATGGAACCGATGATTCAGAGGTGATCTCCTCTCAAATTATCAGGACTGGGACCGAGTGTTTTGCTTAGGGTAGATTCCCTCCCTACCGCCCATTGATTGGGCATAGTTTTGGTTTTTTGCTTTGCCCTTGCCACTCATGATTATTGAGAAGAAGTTGGACCCCTGCTGTTGCAATGGGATTAAAATTCGTTTCGACAGGAAATGATACAGGCATTTGTGGGAGTAACCCCTAATAGAGCTGACACCAACCGAATCTGAGGACACTTCGTTTTTCCCCCTTTGGGGAGTTGTGTTTACAGTGCCTCATGAAATGAGTTTTTTGGTGCAACCCCTGCCTTGTCCCAGGGTTAGGACAATTATAATCGAGTTGCCTGATTTTTTCAGACGATCAACAGTGAACTTCCGGGAAGGACGGTTATGCTTCCCTATCTCAAGGGGGTTGAAATTGCTCTGATGGCATTTTCAACTCCAATTGTTCCAGTGTACTGACCCTCCGTAAGTGGTTGTTATGGGTTGTCGTTCCATAATGACCGGGTTCAATGACGGTAGTTTACTGAGTTATTCTAATCAATCAACCCGAAAGTTGACAGGTTCAGATGAATCTTAAATTAACATTCCCCCATTTGCGAACGGATCGACATCTGTGCTTTTTTTTGTCGCGATCGGGATTGTTGTTCTTTTCATTCTCATTCTGACACATCTGGCTCGGTTGGGTTTGATAGGGAAGGGGTTTCTTGAACTTCCACCCAATAGATTGATGACTCAATCCCTTTTTTTGTGGCACTGATTACGCTGACGATCGCGATCGTCTCTTGACTTCAGTGCTGATCCATGTATTCTCTAGGACATTGATCGAGGTGAAGGAACCGATTATTCCTAGGGCAACGCTGGTTGCTAACCCCTTTGTTAAATTTTGTGAAACTTGTCGATTCCGCTAAAATTTACCGGGGATAGAGTGGACTGCACGACTGCCAGAGGCGATTAATTGTAACGAAATGATAACCCGCTCGCAATAACTCGGGAATTAATTCCTCGGCGATCGCCGCGACGTCCTCGCCACCGTGCCATCCATCATGCAAGACGATATGAGACCCGTTCTGAACCTGCTTCAACACGCGGTCCACCACCACGGATACCCCGGGTCTCCACCAGTCCTCTACGACCACACTCCACATGACGGGACGATAATTCCACTGGTGCAAATGGCGCAAGATTCCGGGGGTAAAGAACCCGTTGGGGGGTCGCACGTCCCGGATCTGGGTTTTGACCTGTTCGATATCTAAGTCACAGGCGTGAGCGATCGCCGCTTGGTTTTTCTCTAAGCTCTCCCGCAGTTGAGTCGGACTCAGACGCGGAAAGGAGCGATGTTCATATCCATGCAACCCGATCCAATGTCCCCGTTCATACACGGCTTTGGCGACCCAAGGCGATCGCTCCACACAAACCCCCAGCCAAAAAAAGCTGGCGATAATCCCGTAGCGGTCCAACACCTTGAGTAATTGTGGGGTGTATTCGGCATGGGGTCCATCATCAAAGGTCAAGGCGATCGCTGGTTCCGTATTCTTTCCCGACCAAAGACACTTAGGAAAGCTCGGTTGGAGAATTCTATAAACCAGCGGATATAAGGGCGCAAATCTCATGAGCAAATCTTGATTATTCTGGATCAAATTTAACCTTTGAGGCAAGTTTTATCCTGTACGAGCCTAAAATTATTTCCGCTCACAAATAGCTGCCTCTCCGGCCCTGAAAACTATACTCTAAAAATTCACTCCTTTACCCTATAATGATAAAAAAAATTTAATGATTTTGTAAAGAAACCATCAAGATTGTTTAAAGATAATCGCTTACCCCTAACCCAATGCTTAAAAAAATTAGGGATTGAGTTGGGCAAAACTACCTAAACTCAACCCCTTACTGAGCTCTATCTCAAGCGCTCAACTCTGTTCACCCAATCTCTTGTAAACAATCCCCCGGATTGAACCCTAGGGAAAAGCCCCCGGGAAAACTGACTTCGGTCCGATCGCTGGATGGACGATCCACAGACATTGCCAATAATTGAACCGGAGTATCCATCGCCCCTTTTACCCCATTCACCGACGCCCGTTGACGCTGAGTCCGCTGCTTTTGGGTGTATTCCACCTGCTTGGTTTGGGCGATCGCATAAGCTGGCGTGTCCCGAGGAATCTGTTTAAGAATCTCGTTCGCGCCGACAAAATCTTGCTTTCGCGCTCGTTGATAGGCTTCTTGCAACAGTGAATTCCCCTTAATCCGCTGCTTTTGGCGATATTCTCTAATCTTTTCTTGGACCTTAGAATAAGTCTGCGTACCCGAGGGAATCTTTTCAAGCAACTGAATAGCTGCCGTAAAATCTTTGGCGATCGCCGCTTGGTAAGCTTCCGTTAATAACCGATGGGCTTCGGCTTCGAGGCGGATCCGATAATTTTCTTCATACTCGGGAATTTTAGAAACTGCTTCCTCATAAGCCGGAGTCCCCGGGGGAATCTTTTTGAGTAATTCTAAGGCCCCCTTAAAATCTTTTTCTCGCCCCTTGGCGTAGGCGGCTTCTAACCATTCCGGTGTTTGGGGTGCAACTTGAGCGGTGGCTTCTTCCACCCAAGGAGCAATTTTATCTTGCCAATAAGCAATATTAGGAATTGAGGCGGCGGCTTGGATTGCTTCAACCCACTGCTGTTCCTGATAGGCTTTTTCCACTAAGGGGAATTGACTCTGGGCTTTTTCCCAGTCTACCCGCCAACGGTCGAGGTTCGTGCGAGCCTCACTATAAGCCTGACTAAAGTTGGGAATCGATTCCGCCAGAGAGATGGCTTTGTCATACTCCCCGCCATGATATTCTATAGTCGCCTGGGCTAAAAGTTTCGGCCCATCATCGGCGGTGGAAAAAGAGAACAGGGAAGTGAGGCCACCTGTAATGACCAGGGAATTGACTGCAAACCCACTCCACATTCCCAGAAGCAGAATATTAGAAGCCTTAACGCCGCTACCCTTTTTGGAGGGGATCGGTTGGGGTGGCAGTGAGGATTGAGCAATGATGGGATCTGGCGTCACATTCATTTCTGTAGACGAGATAGATTCCATTTGTAAAGGTTGATTAGGAACCGTCATCGCTTCAGGCGATGGGTCCATAGGGGAGATGGGGGAGATAGGGGAGACTCTATCCATCGCATCACGCTGTTGAAGAAGATCAACTGTTACCGCAGAGGTTTGGGGTACGGGAATTTGAGCCGCGATCGCAGCTTCTGCCTCGGAGATTGCGGCAGTATCCTGAGTTTCTGCTAGAGTCTCAGGGGTAGGGATGGGTTGAATTTCTATGGGTTGGAGATTGATTGGGTTCGACTCAGGACACTGTAGAAGCTGCAATTCTTTCAGGGCTTCTGTGGCAGACTGGTAACGATGTTTGCAGTGATAGCGCACCATTTTGCTTAACAGCGCAACCAACGCCGAACCCACTGGCGCGATCGCATCTGAATGCCAATCAATCTCTCCCGTGTGGGAGTTAACTTCTAAGTCTGCCGGATGTAGTCCGGTTAACGCTTGAATTGCAAGTAAGCCTAGGGCATATATATCACTGTTGGGACGGGAGTTTCCTGTGAGTTGTTCCGGGGGTAAATAGCCAAAGGTGGCGATCGGCAAGGCGATCGAAGCTTGTCGATATCCGGGGATATTTTGATCCCGAATCGGTTGGACACTGGCAAAATCTACGAGGGCGAATTTCCCGTCATCAGCCCGTTTAATTAATTTATCCGGGGCGATATTGCCATAAATAAACCCTTTCTGGTGGATGAAATGAAGAAGGGATAAGCCTTCTTTGAGAAACTCCAAACAGGCACTTTCACTCCAGCGCTTGCTACAGCGTTGGCCGATGGGGAGTAAGTTCCGGAGTTTAACTCCTTCAATCCATTCTTGAACTAAATAGGAAGAATCTGCTTCGGTGAAGCAGTGCAACAATCGGGGAATGCGATCGTGATTGCCCAGTTTTTTCAGGGTTTGGGCTTCAATCCCAAATAAGTGTTGCGCTGATTTGAGACAATGGGGATTGGGTGTGGCTAGATTAAGTTGCTTGACGAAACATTTAGGATGATCTGGGTTTTTTGTATCTTTAGCAATGTAGGTGTTACCGACCCCATCAGCATTTAAAACTTTAACAATTTGATAGCGATCGGCTAATAATGTTTCTAATAGGGGCATTGACGCGACTCTCTGCATAGAAAGAATTTCCACCTTGACCTTGAGTTTCACAGAGGTTTAAAATCAACCTGATCGCTTGGTTAGAGACCTCAACAATCCCTCTAACTCCCTGACACCAAATCGTTGTAGCTATTCGCTGGACCCTTTGGGCCCGTTAAATCGAGCCCGGTTCGATCAGATGTTGTCGGTCCGTTAGGCGATCGCTCTATGCCTTCGATGGGCGATGCACTACTCATCAGCGGTGAAACTGTTCACTGCCGAGGGACTGGGGTTTCTAGCCAAACTAGGAGCTTATTCCGGTATCAGTGCAAACAATGTTCAGCTTCTAGGTTTCTCTATCAGGAATATTGCCCATTATTTTTGAATGTCTCGAATTTTCTTTCGTTAACCGGGTTTTCCTCATTCGGGTATCCGATATAACATTAATTTCACCCAAGTCTCCATCCAGGGACTGGAGAAAAGGTCAGACTACACCTCGGTTTAACCGGAAGCTATTTCCTCAGAATCGGGTAGATAATCGCCCTTTTTTTATAGCTAAGTTGGTTTTTTGTTGACTGCAAAATCAGGCAAAAATATCGATATTTTTATAGGTTTTAAACCTTGAATATCTATACAGAGAAATTCAAAAATAATAGATAAAAATCAATGAATTTTTATTAAAGTTTGCTCCTGACTTTACCGAAATTTCATCTAGGTCTCAAATTCGGCCCTAGTCATGAGGGTATCCCTATACACAAAAAATTTTCCCCTCCAAAACTGGGGACTGATCCCAAATTCTGCACGAATATGAGACGGGTAGCAGAATTTCCAAAAGCCACCCGTGAATTCAACATTGATTCTTCTGCTTTCCACCTTAAGAATGTTGGGGGGATCCGATCATCGAATCAAAGCAAGAGGTTGATGCATCGGTTCCGGGATGAACCCACCGATAGGGTAGAACTCTACAAACAACTAGCAGGTTGTCCGGATAACCCGTATTTAGTGTGAAAGATATTAAATACTCAGTCTCTGTTTAAAAAAGTGAGTATAAATGTAGCAATGGCCGATCGCTTATCTTTTTTTTGGGGGCCTGTACCCCTGTCAGGTCCTGCCTTAAATTACAGGTTCTGCAAGTGCGTCTAACTGGGCTATGGGTTCAATTCAAAACCCCTAGAAATTCTGGGGTTAGTCTAAAAAAGTAAGATTAGGCGCTGATTGAACAGGCAAAATTTTACTCAGAAGCCAACAAATCTCAAAAAAATTAGTTATCAATTAAGATTTTTTGAGGGTACTAAAGCTTTGATTCTGGAAATAAACTTATCTTTGAGGGTTCAACTATCATGGCTTATTTTGTTTTTAGTCTTTTATTTATTCTCTTTACAATTGAAGTTTTAAATCCTAAAAAATCTAAAAAATCTTCCCATTCAAATCAGTCTCAACCTGGCTCTAATCACAATATCCAAGACCGAAAACCTAACTCAGAAGGAAATCATCCTAAAAACACCCAAAAATCTTCACCGGGAACCCCTCCTCCTAAATCCCGTGGATAGAGGTTCCACCTACACTTTCTGGCCTAAATCAGGGTAACTACATCGTTCCGTGGTGAGGTTCTTTATAGTCAACCTAATAACCCAGTCGTTCCATAGTAAGCTATGGGATGATTTTTTATTTGAGAATTTAGGAAGAGGGTTCAACCCGATGATTAAACCGAGAGATTGGGTGAATCTTCCTCAGTGCGTTCCCCCAAAATTGAGTAGATAATTGTCTCTTGCTGTTTACCCCGCAGATGAAGTTCAGTTACTTGAATCCCTTGATAGCGATCGCAAACGTAGCGATAAGTTTCTTCCGTGACCAAAAGGTGATACAAATTATGAGCAACAATCTCTTTATTTAAGGGTTCTACTCGCGCTGCCACATTCACCGTATCCCCGATCGCCGAATAATTAGCCCGTTGTTTGCCGCCGACACTTCCTGCAATCAGCGGACCTGTATGAATTCCCATTCCGATTTGAATCAACGGTTTCCCTTCTGCTTTCATCCGTTGATTGAGTTGTTTCAGTCGCGCATCCATTGCTAAACAAGCGGCGATCGCATTCTTAGCATCTGCCTGAATCTCCTCGGGAGTTTGACGAGGAAAAGGGAGACCAAATACCGCCATAATCGCATCCCCAATATATTTATCAATGACTCCCCCATGCTCCATAATACATTCGGACATCGCATCCAAATAATCATTGAGCCAAGCGAGTAAATCCCGGGGAGGTAAGGTTTCCGAGATGGTGGTAAAACTCCGAATATCCATGAATAAAACCGTAGCAATTAATTCTTGAGGCGGTAAATCTCCCTGGTCAAAAATTTCATCCCGACGGTCCCAAACAACCCGAGCCATTTCGGGAGAAATTTGTTTGGCAAAAAGCTGCATAAGCTGTTGTTTTTCGTAACGATCACGCAGTTGTACAATGATGCCCGCTAACAGCATTGTACCAATTGGTGCAGCAACGGGAATCCACCAATTTCCCCAAGTAAACGCAGCTAAAGCGAGGGCAAACCAAGCCAAAGGAAACCCTAATACCGCTGCTATTTGAAGTTGCGCTAATCCGAAGCGCATCAAACCGCGATCGCTCCACACCCAACTCATGGATAAACTAATCCCAATTAAAATCAGCCCGGTTATAACTGGGGGAAGCTGTTTTAAAAACCGTCTTTCTAACCCATTATCCAAAATTGCCGCATGGACATAGACTCCAGTAATTGGCTGAATTGGCGAAATTTTGCGATCAATCCCTGTGGCGACAAATCCGACTAACACCAATTGATTATCAAAAGTCTCGGGAGGAACGCGACCCTCGACTACATCCACGAAAGAATAAGTCGGGACTTGTTGTATTTTTCCCGGCCAATTGATCCAGACATTTTGAAAGTCAAACTCTGGATAAGGCTGAACAATAGCTTGGGGGGGAATTTGATTTAATAACGTCTCAGGGGTTTGATTTTCCGACACTTGAAGCATGGCTAAACTCAAGGTCGGCATTTGATTAAACCAAACCGTTCCCTGACGGCTAATGCCATCACTATCCGGTTCGTGAAGAATATGCCCGATCGCCGCTGCTGCCTCCTTTAAAATGGGTAAGGGTTCTTCTTCAGGACCGGCGCTGGCGAGAATTGTTCTACCATTGGCTTGAATGGCTTGCCCGAAAGACTCATCTTGAGGACTCGGATCCAAAAACAAAATATCAAAACCAATGGCTGTCAGGGAAGAAGTGTTAAGAGCATTCAGAAGTTCGACATAGCGATCGCGAGACCAGGGGAACTGTCCGTAATCTTGTAAACTCTTGCCATCAATGGCAATCACCGTAATCCGGGGATTCCATCTGAGTTCAGGACGAAGATTAAACAGTACCCCATATCCCAACCGTTCTAAGGGTTGCCATGCACCCCCTAACCCCATTGTCACAGAGATGAGTGCCGCGATCGCCCCGGGGAACAAAGGATGATGAGTTTTAACATAACTTTGTAGCCAATGTCGAAATCCCACTTGTAGGACCTAACCACTCTATAGAAAGGAATCCAGATTTGAGGAATTCGGATGATTTATTGAATGGGGATCGAATACACTCGCTCTCGGACTGCCGGTCCACGCACGACAAACCGAAGTCGTCGGGAGGCGGGTCTGGGTATCAACAGAGAGAAACTGCCATCGGGATTGGTAAACACAGGTTCACCATTGAGCAACAAAATATCTGGACTGTCAATTTTACCGTTAATCAGAACTCGATTGGAACCCCGGGGTTGGGTCACAAGTAATTCAAATTTGGAGTCCTCCGGAATGGGTTGGGGTGCAGTGGGAGCCAAACCGGGGGCGATCACCGTAAATTGACCGTTACCTACGAGGACTTCTTGTCCCAGTGCGCTGGCGCTGACACTCCCATCAATGGTCCGGACTCCTGTTTGACCGTTGGGTCCGACATCGACGCCAAAGGAGGTCCCGCGCACTCCGGCAACTCCGGTGGGTGTCCGCACTCTGAACGGGGAATCTCCGGTGCGGTCCTGGGTTAAGAGGGGGTTTTCGAGGGAGAAGGGGAGAGTCTTCATGGCGATCGCCGTTCCGGAAAGTTCGCTTACTAAATCTGGGGTTAACCGTCCTAGGGAAAATCTGACCTGTCCTTGGCGGACAAATAGATCGACATTGCCATCAGCAAGGCTTTCTATCTCAAACTCGCTGACTTCATCCACTTCTAGGCTGCCCCGAAAGTTGTCAAATCGCAAACGCGCGCTGGAGTTCTCCTCGGTAACCCAGGTGCCGATCGCCGGTTGGAAACAGTCGCCGACTTGAATAGCACGACCTTCAAAGGTGACGTTGCCTCGAAGGGATTCTACTCTCATCCCCCCGGCACAACCACTGCTAGTCTGTGCCAATACGTCGGCGCTTAGAGGGTCCTGATTTTGTGACAAGAGGGGGTCCAGGCGACTTTCCCCAACATTGAAGTTGTTCTCAGGGGAAGTGAATGGCCCTTCTTCTACAAACGAGAGACCTCCCTGGGGAAGGTCTCTATGGGTCTGGGTTTCCAAATGAACGTCAGGGGAGGTGTTCGCCATCACTGGAGTGGGAGTTACCGTCGCGATCGCCCCCCAGGATAATAAGATGGCTCGGAGAATCTGAGGTAAACCTAAAGCAGGGGTGGAAATATTATTCATCAGCTTCGATAAGTTTAGGGAAGTATTTTTAGAGCATATAGGCGCGATCAGCACCACAACCAAGACGAATTCAGATTCTTCAGAAGTTTCCTTCTGGATAGATTCATATCCAGCGATCGCTCAAGGTTGATGCTTCGGCCTCTTGATTAGAATATAGAGGCACCCCATCCTGAATCTCTATCAGGTTTCCAAGTTTAGAGCTGCCCCTCCGGAGCGATTTTCCCGAGTCTACTCGGCTGAGGTTTGGTCTGGAAATGGCTTCAAGTGCTGGCAGAACCTCCACTTGTGGATTCATTTCTTCTCTATCCTCAAAGGGACAAAACAGATCCTATTGACCCATGCCACTGGACAATTCCCTGAGAATTGCGCGATCGGAATTAATAATTCACGAAAATACGCTAGGGCGAAATCCCCTAGAGCTTTTGCGTTTTGGGCTTAATCATCCCTGCATTTACAAGCGTTGGTCGCATTGGACGGGTTTTTTAGCGGTTGACATCAACGGGATGGGAAAGGGCCGGATTTGACGGGGAGAACGATGGGTTCGGGGATTTTTGGAATGATAGACCTAGGATTGCACCCACCAAAATCATGCCATAGGCGAGGTAAAGATGGATCGGACTGAGTGACAAGCTCAATACAAATTTTGAGGGCTTGGTCGAACCCACGACGGGTTCGACGGGATTCCGTTCCGGTAAAGAAGCGGCTAAGGCGGCCCCATCTAATTCCAAGGCATCCCCAAGGCGACGGATAAACCCCCGAACGTAGATATCCTGGGGTAATTTCTCGATCAATCCCGTTTCCAGGGCGCGGATCTGATATTCAGGGACATGGGTGAGGTTGTAGAGTTCTTCCCGAGAGAGTCTTTGCTCTAGTCTGCGTTGTTCCAGTTCTTGACCCAGTTGCCGCAGGGACTCTTCCCAGAGGCGATCGAGGTTGAGTTCGGGTTGATCGCTAATCTCTTTTATGAATGAGTCAGTTTCTGTGGATCTGATTGCTGCACCATTCTCTAAACTCGTTCGACTCAGCAGCTTCTCGTCGTCTGCTGATTGGGGTCTGGACACTCTAGTAAAATCAAAGGCTAAATTCGATCCAGTCATTACGATTTTCTCCGTGCTTTAGGGAAACAGATTCTCATGTAGAAGTGTAAAGCGTCAAGATGTGGGGTGACACCCCCCAGATGTATAACCCCTCAAGTGATAACAATTCCAAGTGGAATTTGTCTACTCTGTGATCGGGGCTAGGTCCCTAATTACTCGATTTTTGGGTAGAAACCCCGGTTAAAAAATCATCCACGATCGCATTGAAAGTCTCTGCTTGACTTAAAAACGGCCAGTGATTGCCACCAATCCGATGGATCGTCAGATTTTTTAGATAAGTTTTGTAAGGTTTCATTTGCCATTCGGCACGATTAACACCCTGTTCGGGTTGAAGGAATAGGGTAGGGGTGAATAGGGGTTCGGTTAATCCGTCCACGCGCATAACGTCCTCAAAAATGCCATCTCGGGCGGCGATCGTAAACTTACTCCCCCACTGTCCATCAGGTTTTTCCTCAATCCCTTCTTGAAAAACCTGTTGTTGCAGGGGACTCCACCCGCTGTACTGACCTAACTGCTGTGCCTGCACCTGTGCCGCTTCATAGCTGGGAAAGGGACCCATCATTTTCAGGCAAGCTAAGGTTCGGTAAAGGATGGGAAAACTTAGTTTCATGATGGATGGCATCTTGGTGATAAAGATGGGATCCACCAAAATCATGCTGTTAAACCGATCTGGATGCGATCGCGCCCAAATTGGAGCAATTTTCGCACTCCAAGAATGGGCCAAAACATGAGCCGATCGCCAGTTAAGATGCTCTAATAATCCTTCAAGATCCCCGAGGATATCTGAGGTGCTGTAACCGTTCAGGGGTTTACTGCTATAACCATGACCCCGCATATCCGGTGCAACAATATGATAGCGATCGCTCAGGTATTCCCCTAAACTCGACCAAACCAAGGCATGGTCTCCCAACCCATGCAACAACAATAATGGTTCTTTTCCTCGATTCCATTCCAGATAAGAAAGCTGGAGATCAGGGAAATTCAGGGTGTGACGGGTTGGCATCATCAGCGGTGTAGATTTTAGATTTTAGATTTTAGATTTTAGATTTTCGGTAAAAAATTAGCAATTGAGGATTCTACGGATGTCTGATGGGCGATCGCCGCACTCCCCCAAATCTTATGGCAAATCGGAAAAGTTATGAGATCGCGTCCCTTTTTCGCTTTGCACCTAAAATCTGCTACAATTCTATTTTACATTATCGTTTGACATCAGATTAAACCTTTGAATCAAAAGCCGATCGTATTAGGGGTATTTTGGAGCTTTGCCGGACTCACTCTCGTCCTCTGGATACTCAGAGGTCTCCGCATTTTGACGGGAGTTTCCAGTGGTGTCCTTTGGCTGTTAATTTTTCTGTCCATTACCTTCGGAGTCCTTTATCGCCTCCAAACCCCCAGGCGCTATTAACTCAAGGGGATTATTCATTCTCACCCGTCCCCTATCTCAAAACAATGAGCCGGGGTTTACACTCATCGCTGAAGTCGGTTTTAGCGGACTAAAACACCAAGTTTAGTCATTTTCTTAAGGTTCGGAGTCAGGACTGAAGTCGTTCTCTTAGTTTGAATTTTTAATCACCTTTTCGCTTGCGCTAACATACCAACAATTATTGCCGGAGATCAGACTTCTTCAACTGATAGTAAAGGGCGCGATCGCGACGCATAGCCGCCCCAACTGTGACATTCATTTGAGCGCCTAAAAGAGTCACCAAGGAACTTAAATAAAGCCATAACAGCAAAATAATAATAGTTCCCACTGCCCCATAAGTCCGGTTATAATTTCCAAAATGGGAGACATAAAGCCGAAACACACTAGAAATAATTGCCCATAAAATAGCTGCAATAAAAGCACCGGGAATTAGAGGCGTATCCCGACGACGGTGGGAGGGACCAAACCGATAGATAAACGCAAAGGCCACCGAAACAATCAGTAACGTTAGGGGACGACTCCAAAAATGCCACACTTCCAATAATCGTCCTTCCAGAGGACAACTCGGTAAAGGTTGCAACAGACAGAGAAACCCCGACTCAAATAAACAATTTGGACCGGAGTCAATTAAACAACTACGACGGGCGAGTAACTGAATCACCCAGTCACTAATAAAAATTAGAAATGAAGCGACAATAAACAGAACAATGCTGCCCATCGCCAGCCCGATCGCCACCAGTTTTGCCTTCCAAAAAGGCCGCCTTTGTTTGTGGGGAATTTGGTGAATTTGATCCAACGCTGCCATTGCCGCACCCATGACTCCAGAAAACACCCAAAGGGCAGCGACAAACCCCAGGGAAAACACTTCCTCATTACGACTTTGGAGAATTTCTCGAATCAACTCGCGAATGGTGTTCCAAACTTCAATGGGAATCACCTCAGCGAGTTGATTAGCCAGATTAAACAAGGTGGCTTGTAAGCCTTCAAATAAAGCAATGGAAGCAACGATTGCTATAATAGCGGGAAACAGAGATAACATGGCATGATAAGCCATTTCTGCGGATAAACCCGTTAAGCGCTGTTGGCTGGCGCGATCAACGACTTCGCGCAGGGTAGAAAAGTTGAGATAGGAAAAAAACCGCAAAAACTGAACCAGAGGTTGCAAGGCGGGACCTATCCTCGTCCCTATGCCTCTCAACCGGGCGAGGAAACTTTTGAGAGATAGTTTGGGCAACTTCACGACGCTTTGGCTCCCTCTATGTTAGATTAGCCGTTTAAAATGCCATTCCTGACCCTGGATCGGGCTGAGTTCGGCTGATTGCTATAGGTGGGCGATCGCAAATCCCAGGGGGTTGGAGTGGAAAAAATACTAAACCTAAACCCATCTTAATTTACACTCTATAAGCTTAACTAGAGTTTAATAGGACTGAGGCAGATAAACCGGGGTTCTGTGAAACTGGGTCGGTTTGTCACATTAGGGAGTGCAGCAGAAGCCTACAAACAGGGTTTTCCTGCGGTAGTTCTGTTTAAAATTGATTGGGAGTAGTTACCAATGTCGGAGAATGTCTCGCAGTGGTTGGAAGAAATTAGATCCCTGAAACAGGAAATCATCCGTGTGGAACAAGAACGGGATGCGGCGGAAGCGGGTGCCGATCGCTGGCGGGGACTTTACACGACGGAAGCGCAGCAACGGCGAACTCAGGTGGAACAGTTGACGGAGGCGATCGCCACTCTGAAGGCTGAACTGGAACGGTTGCAAGCGGGTCCCGCTTCTTTACCTCGGGCGATCGCCCCCTCGGAACTGTTACGAGAATTGGCAGGAATGGGACCGGATGAGTTGAAGGGAAAATTGATTGAAGCTTTAATGGAACGCGATCGCCTCGCCCAAGAACTGTCCCAAATGACGGAATCCTTGGAAGCGGAAAAAGCTAGTCATGAACAAACCCGCCAAAGTTTAACCAGCGCCCTCGGAGATACGGTGGCACTCCTGAAAAAAGCCCAACCGGGAACGAAATCTGGACTCAATCTCGACTTAGCCCGCCTTGTCAGTGGCACTTCATTAAACCCTAAGCCGGAAGACTAACGCATCAAGGGGGTACATCACACCGATGCACCCCCTTTCCCCAGGGTTTTAGAAAACCGTTAAAGGAGAGTTTTCCCCTGACTGCGGTGATAAGGACCTAAAATCCCATCACTTTTGCCACCGCTTCGATTTCTGGTTCAATTCCTTGTTTAAAGGTATTGTTGCTATGTTTAATAGCGGTATCGGGGTCTTTGAGGCCATTGCCGGTGAGGACGCAAACGACGGTGGCCCCAGTGGGTACTTGGTCTTTGACCTTGAGTAATCCAGCAACGGAGGCAGCGGAGGCGGGTTCGCAGAATACCCCTTCCCGGGAGGCGAGGAGACGATAGGCATCAAGAATTTCGTCATCGGTGACGGCGTTAAAACTGCCTCCAGAGGACTCTTGGGCGGCGATCGCCTTATCCCAACTGGCGGGATTTCCGATGCGGATGGCGGTGGCGAGGGTTTCCGGATTGGCGACAGGTTGACCGTTGACGAGGGGGGCTGCACCAGCGGCTTGAAAGCCCATCATTTGCGGCAGGCGATCGCATTTACCCGCTTGATGGTACTGACAAAATCCCATCCAATAGGCGGAAATATTGCCTGCATTGCCCACGGGAATACACAGCCAATCGGGAGCATTACCCAAGGCATCCACCACCTCAAATGCCCCGGTTTTCTGCCCTTCGAGGCGATAAGGATTGACCGAGTTGACCAAGGTAACGGGATAATGGTCGGCCATCTCTCGAACAATGTCTAGGGCTTTGTCGAAATTTCCTTTAATGGCTAAGACTTCTGCACCATAGACTAAGGCTTGAGCCAGTTTACCCAGGGCGACATACCCATCGGGAATGAGGACAAAGGCCCGCATTCCGGCGCGTCTGGCATAGGCCGCAGCGGAGGCGGAGGTGTTGCCGGTACTGGCACAGATGACAGCTTTGGCCCCTTCTTCTTTGGCTTTGGAAATTGCCATTGTCATCCCCCGGTCTTTAAAACTGCCGGTGGGGTTGAGACCGTCATATTTGACGTAAACTTGCACCTGTCTACCGATAATCTCGGCGATCGCTGGGGCGGGAATCAGGGGAGTGTTACCTTCTTGGAGGGTAATCACAGGAGTCTGGTCGCTGACGGGCAGATACTGCCGGTAAGCCTCGATGAGACCGGGCCAGTATGAGGACCGAAGGGGGGCATCTGCTGGAGTTGCACCGGGAGTTGGGGAGGGAACGGGAGAATAACTCAGGGTCACCGTGGTTAATTCTTTTGGACTTCAAATAGCCTTACAGTCTAATCTAAGTCTAGCCCACTCGTCAAAATTTCGCGGGTTGTTGGGCTGGGAAATCTCAGGCCGAAGCAGGCCCCTGGGTGGGGAATGGTCCGGGAAAAGTGGAAAGAATTTGAGATTTTGATAAATTCGATGCTTTTTTTTTCTGGTGTTGAGATAAAATAGCCAGGTGATTTGCCTAAGTAAAAATTACTAAACTTAAAACGACTGATGCCCACTGTTATTTCGAGCCGACCCACCTCCGAAAGCGTTCAGAGTGCCTCTAGCGTAGGGATCACTTCTCAAGCTTCCCAGAATAATGGCGATCGCCTGATTAAAATGCTCAAATCCCTCTACCAGGCCGATCAGCAGGTCAAGTTCTTGCACTTACACGCCGAAGCCGACTACCTGCTGCAACAGTTGCAAACCCTCAAACACCATCACTCCAACTCAAAAGGTTCTGTTCCTGCTTCTTCCTCAAAAAATTAAAGCAGTCCCATTGCAACCGGGGCAGTGGGACCTTTCCTATTTGTCATCCATCCTGTTCCCGGTGAGTCTACCCCTGACCATTTTTTGCAGCTATTTCCACCTTCAGCATAATAAAAGTCTTTTGTCAACCCCTGTGGGGAAAATGTGAGGGAAAAATTCTGACTCGAAAAATTCCTGCTGTGCGATCGCAAGATGTGCTATAAAAGGTAAAGTTTTATGACGTGCCAGGTTTCTAAACCCCAGGGATACGGAGTTTGTGGTCTGTATTTTGCCCTGAACAGGCATTCATTAATCATCAGATTGCACGCAAGACGGCCCTGCTACTCACCCTTTGAGTCAGCAGGAATTTATCCTGCGGCGATCGGGGGATTCATACGATTAGCAACCGAAAAAGTTAGATTTAATAGATGACAGCATCAACATTAAAGCCTCAAGTAACCCCTCAAACACTCGAATCAGATTCCTTCCCCTCTTCTCTACGTCTGAGAGATATTTTGAGGACCTTGCCGAAAGATGTATTTCTCAAAAATCGGCGCAAAGCATGGACTAGAGTCATTATCAATGTATTATTAGTCGCCGTCGGCTACTGGGCATTAGCCGTTTCTCCCGCATTTTTGTTGCCGATCCTGTGGATCTATACGGGAACAGCCCTAACAGGTTTTTTTGTAATTGCTCATGATTGTGGTCACCGATCTTTTGCCAATCGCAAATGGGTTAATGATCTAGTCGGCCATCTCATGATGCTGCCCTTAATTTACCCCTTTCATGGCTGGCGAATTGGTCATAATCACCATCACAAACACACAAATAAACTGCTGGAAGATAATGCCTGGGAACCTTGGTTGCCGGACGTTTATGAAAATCTCAGCACTTTTATGAAAACCTTTTATCGCTTCCTGCGCGGACGCTTCTGGTGGATGGGTTCCATCGTCCACTGGGCGGGATTGCACTTTGATTGGTGGCGTTATGAAGGCAAAAAACGGGAACAAGTGAAATTTTCCGCCTTAGTTGTCATCGCGTTTGCTGCGATCGCCTTCCCCACCCTGATTGCTACAACTGGAATTTGGGGTTTCATCAAATTTTGGCTGATGCCTTGGATGGTCTACCATTTCTGGATGAGCACCTTCACCATCGTTCACCATACCACCCCGAATATTTCCTTTGCGTTCCCCGAAGATTGGCATGAAGCAAAAGCCCAATTAAGCGGTACCGTTCATTGCGATTACCCCCGCTGGGTGGAATTCCTCTGTCATGATATTAATGTCCACATTCCCCATCACCTCTCCACTGCCATTCCGTCTTACAACTTACGGAAAGCGCATCAAAGTTTAGAACAAAATTGGGGCAACTACCTTCAAAAAACCAATTTTTCATGGTCCTTGATGAAGGAAATTACCGATAAATGTCACCTCTACGATGAGCAAAACGG
This sequence comes from Laspinema sp. D2d, assembly GCF_025370755.1. Taxonomy (GTDB): domain Bacteria; phylum Cyanobacteriota; class Cyanobacteriia; order Cyanobacteriales; family Laspinemataceae; genus Laspinema. The sequence goes on from NZ_JAMXFC010000024.1 coordinate 36,710, forward strand.
TTACCAATCTTTCAAAGATTATCACGCCAGTCGGTAATCGAAAGACTGCTCTATTTTCTCGGTGAATTTTAGCTTAAAGACGCGCAATAGCCGCGTCTTTTTTGTTTTTGAAAACTATACCAGAGTAGGATGTTACTGCATCTCCGGTCCCCTCCCCTTGGCAAGGGGAGGGTTAGGGTGGGGTCCTCGGGAAGTGGCGATCGCCACTTCACGCACTCTTTGCGTTCAAAACCCTTACCCTCAAGGGTGGGGCTACAGGGACAAAGCCCGCCTGCGCGGGTTCCTCTCTAAAATATCCCTTTTCAATTTGTTTAAAATCAATAAAGTTAGCTTCACATAAACTGTTCAAAGGGATACCATGACCCAGCAAAATTTCGGAACCAACCCAGAGGATAGAATGGGGCGTAATGCACTCCCCGGACCGATTCCGTTAAGCTATTACGGCGTTTATCGCTGTCCGGTTTGTCGCTATGGCGAACTCTCTAACCTGGCGATGATGGATGCCTTTGGCTGTAACTTTTGTAGCCGTATTTTTACCGCTAACCTAGACCAAAATGCCCTCAGTTTAGCGGATACTATGCCACCGATTACCTGGCATTGGAATGGTCGCCAATGGCAAGGACTGCCTCGGGCTGGGGTAGAATTCGGATGGGAAATTGCCATCGCGGCGATCGCGATCATTACCCTTCCCACCCTCTTAGTCGGACTCGGGGCCTATATTTTTCCCCCAGTCCCCGGCAGTAGCTTAAGTTGGGTTCCTGCTTTTTGGACTGTCGCTACCTTTGTGGCTCACCTCACCATCGTCCTCTGGCTGATGGTTGAATATTATCAGTTTCCGGTATTGCTCTTTTTGAAAGCATGGCAACGCCGTCTATGGATGCGATAAAGAGTCGTTTGTCATTGGTCATTTGTCATTGGTCCTTCTTCGTTGAAAATCGGAAAATTTGGTCATTGGTCATTGGTCATTGGTCATGGGTCATTGGTCCTTCTTCGTTGAAAATCGGCAAATTTGGTCATTGGTCATGGGTCATTGGTCCTTCTTCGTTGAAAATCGGCAAATTTTGAATCCCTAATTGTTCTATCATTTGCCAATTTTCCCCTTCTACGGCTAACCGATATTGGAGTTGCGACCGTAAATTTTGCCATTGATGGGGGGTTAACGGGTCTTCTAAGAGGGAAATTTCTGGGATACCGCAGTCCGACGGAATATCGTCTCGATAAAATAAATTTAATCCAATGGTTGAGAGGACTAAATTAGGTTGAATATCGGAATTCTCAGGAATTTGGCTACTTTCGATTAATAGGGTAATATTTCCACGGTTGGGATGCTTCATAACTGAAGCAACCGCCGATTCTAAGGTCGCAAGTAAGTCTTCTTCTGGTTGATTCCAGTTAGGAACTAGAATTAAATTAATCTCCCGGAGATTTAATTCCTCGATAAACTGTAAGTCATTTTCGGGTTTAATAGCTTTTAAAATAGCCTGAACATGAAGGACTTGACCCGGGGATTCATGATGGTCGAGTTGAACGATGCTAAAAGCCCCCTGAAAACCGTAACTGCGGCACAGTTCCAAATAGGCAGGGAATTCTATAGCATAATACATGAAGGAGTTGATATTCCAATAACTGATGTGAGTGGGGTCTTGAAATGCACCCCGACCATCGGTGGAAGGAACGAAGAGATTAACCATGGCCCCGGGTTTACAAATGCGCCAGATTTCATTCATGGTTTTAATGCGATCGCTCAAATGTTCGATAAAATCATGGGCCCGAACTTCATCTACACTATTATCAGGAAAGGGAAAGCGATCGCGGAGGTCCGCAACAATATCTACCTCGGGCCAAGGATAGAAATCTACCCCTATATATCCCTCGGGTTTGCGAGGACCACATCCTAAATCCACCCGAATCAAATCCGAGGAATTTACGGGAATTTGCACGGTTGATATCGCCCCTTGATTTCGGGCGATCGCCCGTCCCCCTCCCATCAGCGAACAGAAATGTTTTTCCCCGGTAAAAGGCTGTTGCAACACCTCGGTTAAGTCATAAAAGTCTTCATAAGCTATTTCCCTGGGGATTTCCCATTTTTCCTTAAAAATCTCCCAATTTTTGACTAACAATTCTCGCCGATAACTAGCGCTTTTCTTTTTAAACGTTTGGCTGCCGAAATGATGAATAAAACATCCTCGGGCAATCGCTGACTTAAATCCAGCTAGGGCCGAACGAATACAAAAATCATCATCCTCAAAATTGCCAATTCCATAACGAGTATCTAAACCGCCAATGGTATCAATCACCCGGCGATTAATCAGCAGGCAAAACCCCACAATGCGCCAACTATATAACACCTCTCCCGCATTTTCCCGATTCCATCGAGTCGCAAATTCTTCTAAACCATTCCCCGAATCGGTCTCGTAATCCACTGAGTCAATATATTGTAAACCTGAAACATAATTACTCACCGGACCGATTAATCCTAACTTCGGGTCTTGTTGGGCTGCATTCACCAGACATTCTAACCAACCGGGAGTAACTATTGTATCATTATTTAATAAAACAATATATTCTCCTTCCGCTAATGCCATGCCCTGATTATTTCCTACGGCATAGCCTAAATTTTCACTATTTAAAATAACTTTAACGCTGCGACAGAAACTCTTGACATTTTCAGCATCTTGCCCTTGAGATTGCTGCCACTGTCGCCGGACTGAAACGAAATAGTCATCGGTTCCATCACTCGATCCATTATCAACGAGAACTATTTCATAAGGAGTTTTAGTGTAGCTTTGAATACTTTCTAGGCATTGTCTCGTATAATCAAGCTGATTGTAGGCCAGAATAACCAGTGAAACCAGAGGTAAATCAGTTGAAGGTTCAGGCTGTGGATTGATAGAGGGGACGAGATGAGTCACAGTTGGCTTTCTCCCGAATGGGTTTGCTAAGGTTCTAGTTTACCATTTTCGGGGGCAGTGGAACCGGAGAAAGGAGAAAAAGACTTTGATAGAGTAGCAGTTAGAAACCGGGTTTCTTGAGCAAATTTATGGCTTTTTTGCAGCCCATAGGGAATAGAAAGCCGGTTTCTTATCATCCTCATTTCATCCAGTTCTGATGCGATCGCGTTACTCTAGACTTCTTGCAAAATTCTAAAAAGCCCCCCAGGAACTAAACATTTATTCCGCGCCGCTCCCCCTTCTTAAGGGGGACGGGAGGGGGATCTAAGGGGGGTTGGGGGGATCAATCCGTTATTTTGCAAGAGGTCTTCTGAATCAGGGGAATATATGCAGGGGCCAAATTAGGATCGAGGCAAACCACCCGGTTCGCCTCTTTTCTGCCCCTAGAATGCTTACAAATAGTTTTGAATCATTTCTCGATACAGACTTTTTTGTTTCACACCCCGCACTTGATCCACTAATCCCTTATCCTTAAAGAACTGGACCGTAGGCGTTCCGGTTACTCCCGCATTGTCTGCAATTTCTGGGTCTGCTTCAATGTCGATTTCAACATAGTGAACTTTCCCATCAAACTCATCAATCACCTTACTCAGAATCGGTTTCAAAGTATGGCAAGGGCCACAGGTGGGGGCGGAATATTTAACCACAATTAGGCGATCGCTATCATGGTACAACTTCCGCAGAGCAAATCCTCCCACATGGCGCGTTGCAGTTGGGTCAAAATTCTCTTCCGTGTCGGATTTTTGTTCTTTTTCCGGTTCAGGCGCTTTTTCTGATGCCTCGGTTTGATGGAACTCTTGAACTAACCCATTCACCGATAACCATCGTTCTGCTAACATCGCCCCCATGCAACCTGTTCCCGCTGCGGTAATCGCTTGGCGAAACTCATGGTCTTGCACATCCCCGACAGCATAAACCCCATCTACGCTGGTTTCAACGCTTCCGTGTTTTGTGACAATATATCCGAGTTCATCCAGTTCCAATTGACCTTTAAACAGTTGGGTATTCGGAGTATGACCGATCGCATAAAACAATCCCCGAACCTGCAAATCTGTTTCTTCCCCAGTTTTGATGTTTCTAATCTTAATTCCCTCCATCCGGTCCTCATTTCCGAAGATATCTACCGTCTCCGTATTCCAATGAACCGTGATTTTGGGGTTCTTCAAAACTCGGTCTTGCATCGCTTTTGAGGCGCGCATTTCTTCCCGACGGACTAACAGGTGAACATGGGTCCCATATTTGGTCAAATATACCGCTTCTTCCGCCGCAGTATCTCCACCACCAACCACCGCTAATGAGACGCCTTTAAAAATGGGACTGGCCCCATCACAAATCGCACAGGCAGAGACCCCACGACTCCAAAACAGGTTCTCGCTGGAGAGTCCCAACCGCTTGGCCGTGGCCCCTGTGGCAATAATTACTGTATGGGCCTTCACTTCTCGTTCCTCTGAACGGATCACGAAGGGCCGCTGACTCAAATCGACTGACTGCACATCTTCCGTGTACAATTCGGCCCCCCAGCGTTGCGCCTGGAGTTTCATGCGTTCCATGAGTTTCGGTCCCGTAATCCCTTCGGGAAATCCGGGGAAGTTCTCTACTTCTGTCGTGGTCATTAATTGTCCGCCGGGAATGCCTCCCATCTGGAACCCTTCAAATACCACGGGTTTCAGATTCGCCCGTCCCGCATAGATGGCGGCAGTGAATCCGGCAGGGCCAGATCCGATAATCACAAGGTTTTCTACTGCTGGATTTGTCATGGGGTTATTCAAACTCATACCGACTTCGTTTTAAGTCTATTATAGTGACCTGTTGATCATTATCAGTGATCTAAGTCACTTTACGGCCCTTAATTCTTTCTCTCTTTTTTATGCCTGTTAACAATTAACAATTAGCAGTTAGCAGTTTAGTGAGTCAACGGATTATAAGAACCAATCCCCCCTAAAATAGGAAAATCAAATCTGAGTAGCAAGTGAGATCATGAAACGAGTGCTAGAACCGGAAGTGATGGATACCTGGGAGGATGCGACGGCGTATGACGCAATGGATTTTCTGGAGGTGAATACCGCTTTTGCAGAGAGTGCGATCGCAGTCGGTCCCGACTCGGCGTTGGTCCTGGATGCAGGAACCGGGACCGCCAGAATTCCTATTTTAATCGTCCAGCGTCGTCCTCAGTGGCACATCAAGGCGATCGACCTTTCGCACAATATGTTACAAGTCGGGAGAGAAAATGTCCAAGCTGCTGGATTACAAGAGCAAATTCACTTAGAGTATATCGATGCTAAACAGATGCCTTATGGCGACTCTACTTTTGATATGGTGATTTCCAATAGCATCATCCATCATCTCCCAGATCCCCTCCCATTTTTACAAGAATTGAAACGGGTTTTAAAACCCAATGGAGGGATATTTTTGCGCGACTTAATGCGACCCTCGGATATAGAAACTGTAGATAAAATCGTTGCTCGAATTGGACCAGAATATAATGACTATCAAACCCAGTTATTTCGGGATTCCTTGATAGCTGCATTTACCCTAGAAGAGGTACAAAACATGATAGGAATAGCGGGATTAGAAGGGGTAAAAATTTATGCGTCTTCGGACCGTCATTGGACGGCGGAAAGAGCTTACAGAGAATAGACATCATTCTAAAAAGCCCCCCTTAAGAAGGGAGGTTGGGGGGATCAATTCGTTATTTTGCAACAAGAGGTATATTATTTTTCCTGACTGGCGATCGCCGTTAAATGGCACTGATAGGATTCTTTGCTAAAGCAGACAAATCGAACTTGAGAAATGGCATTAGTTTTAGTCAAAAATTCCTGCACAGTATTGACCGCTATTCTAGCAGCCCGTTCTATTGGAAACCCATAAACTCCCGTACTAATGGCGGGAAACGCAATAGTTTTTAGCTGATGTTTTTCGGCTAATATTAAACTCTGATGATAACAGCTTGCCAGCAATTTATCTTCATCCTGGTTGCCCCCTTGCCATACAGGACCAACGGTATGAATCACATAGTTTGCGGGGAGATTGTAGCCCAGGGTGATCTTAGCTTCTCCCGTTTTACAGCCATTCAGGGTGCGACATTCCGCCAATAAACCCGAACCTGCTGCGCGGTGGATAGCACCATCAACCCCGCCACCTCCTAATAGACGAGTATTGGCAGCATTAACGATCGCATCTACCTGTTGTTTGGTAATATCGCCTTGAATCACTGTGATTTTATCGGTCATCGTAGTAAAGTTATTGTCAAATAGAGAAACTCCTTTTATTGTATGAAAGAATTGCAGAAATGGAAACAGTTGCGATCGCGCCTAGTCTTGGACAACCAATGGTGCAAAGTTCGCCAAGATGAAATCCAACTGCCAACCGGAGAAATTATCGATGATTTCTTTGTGAATGTCCGTCCAGATATTGCCTTAGTCGTTCCAGTCACCCCCCATCAAGAAATCGTCTTCGTGCGACAATATCGACATGGAGTCGGGGAAATCTTGTTAGAACTACCTGCCGGTGCATTCAATCCAGAAACCGAAAAAGCAGAAGCAGCAGCAGCGCGTGAAATGACCGAAGAGACAGGTTACCATTGCCCGAACTTGATTAAACTCGCTACCCTCTATGATAATCCCGTTAAAGACACCAATACAATTCATATTTTTTTAGGCAAAAATGCGGAAGAGTCCGGACAGCAAATTTTAGATATTACCGAACAGATAGAAGTGGTTTTAGTCCCCATTGATGCCATCCTGGAGAAAATTACACAGGGAGAAATCTGCGTATCTGGAAGCGTCGCTGCCCTCTTTTTAGCTTTAAATCACTTAAAATATCCCCCTACAAGTTAAAACCTAAACCTAAAACTTGTAGTTGGATTTATCTGATGTGGAGACGATTTAGGAATCGCCCCTACATTCAGTAACCTACCATCCCCAACTGCCAGGAATCCCTTTAAAAGGTCCAACAATATCCGAAGTAATCCAACCCCCATAAAACCCACCGGGTTGAGGTTGCACTTCTTCTCCATCCACATAGCAAACATCCATTAATTCTGGATAGAATGCCACATAATCTTTAATCCCCTCAAATTGGGGAGTAGGATTTGGATAAAACCAAGCACAATTAGGCGCTTGTTTTTCTTTAACCGTCACCGTGTAATATCCCGCTAACCCTTTCCACTCGCAAAAACTACTTTTAGGAGTTCGGCTCAGATATTCCATTTTGATATCTTCCGGCGGGATATAATAAACTGGCGGATGACTGGTTTCCAAGACTCGTTTTGCGTTGCGAGTATCAGCAATTTTTTCTCCATTAAAGATGATTTGGAGATGTTTGGAGACATCTTCCAACCGAGGAGGACGGGGATAATCCCAAACGGATTCTTGTCCAGGACCGGGTTCAATTCGTTGTGGGTGCATGAGGATTTGAGATACTAAGATGGTTTAATCATACGTTATCATATATCGGGTAAAACTAGAGCCGGATCATCTCCCTCTGGTCTCCTTGAGGGAGGCATTGCCGAATGTTCCAGCTTATGGCACAATGAAAGAAAAAGTCAAGGGAGGTTTGAACCATGACTTTAACGGTAGGCCAGAAGATCCAAGGGGGCAAATACAGCATTGAAAAGGTGCTGGGGAAAGGGAGGTTTGGGATTACTTATAAAGCGAAGGATGCCGCAGGGAAGGCAGTTGCGATCAAAACCCTTAATGACAATTTGCTATATCAACTGAGTCCCAGTGAAATTGATGAACTGGAGTCCAAGTTTTGGAATGAAGCCGTGAAATTGGCTAAGTGCAGTAATAATCGGCATATTGTCCAAGTCCAAGAAACCTTGAAAGAGGGGAAACTGTGCTGTATTGTCATGGAATATATTGATGGGGTTGATTTGGCAAGTCGTGCCCAGAAGCAGTTACCGGAAAAACTGGCATTGCGATATATTCAGCAAATTGGAGAGGCATTGATGGAGGTGCATTCTCATCAATTACAGCATCTGGATATTAAACCGGATAATATTGTATTGCGCGGAGGAACTTCCGAGGCGGTGTTAATTGATTTTGGGTTAGCAAGGACGTTTGACCATCCCTTGACCACAACTCGCTATAGTGCACAGGGATATTCCGCCCTAGAAATGTATTCTCAAAAGAGACCGCGCGGTGCTTATACTGATGTGTATGGATTAGCGGTGACTTTATATGAATTGCTGACGGGACAAGTGCCGGTGAGTGCGATTCAGCGAAAAGATGCTGATGTACTATTGATTCCGCCCAAAGAGATTAATCCGAACATCAGCGATCGCACGAATCAGGCTATTTTAAAAGGCATGGCGCTTGATTCTGTTGATCGGCCCCAAACTGTGCAGGAATGGTTAAAATTATTAGGTGTTAAAAAAAGGATTCCCCTGCCCAATTGGAATGCAATGGAATGGTTCAATGCCATCATTGCGGTGGGGGCAATTGGGACGTTAATAATTGGATTATTGACCTATTTAAACTCTAATTCTCCACCTCCACCTACTAACCCCGAACCTCCGACGTCCGAGACCATCCAACCGTAGGCAGTAAAGGGCTTTCTCCTCCCCTGCCCTTAATGTGGGATGGGATGCCTTGTTCATTGTCTCCTGCTCAACGCCCTATTAACCCCTAAATCGAGAAAACCATGAGATAATAGAACCTGTTGTCTATCCACAACGGGTATGGTCTGGCCGAACGGTTATCAATTGCAGAGTCGGGATTACCGCATTGAACGGGTTTTAGGACAAGGAGGATTTGGCATTACCTATCAAGCTCGTCACCTCAACCTCGCTCAAGATTTTGTCATCAAAACCCCCAATGAACATCTGCGATTTGACCCAGATTATCCTAAATTTGTGGACCGATTTATCAAAGAGGGAAAGCTGATTGCTAAACTCTCCACCAACAATCCCCATCCCCATATTGTCCGAGTTTTTGACTTATTTCAAGAAGGGGATACCCACTGCATGGTGATGGATTTTATACCCGGAGAGAGCCTGTGGCGACGGGTGCAAGCTCAGGGTGCGTTACCGGAAGCTGAAGCGGTCAAATATTTTGAACAGATTGGGGGGGCGTTGCAGCGGGTACATGAGGCGGGATTAGTCCATCGCGATGCTCATCCAGGAAATATTATGTTTCGGGGTGATCAGGCGGTTCTGATTGATTTTGGAATTGCCGGAGAAATGGTTCCGGTTACTGTCAGTTCTAAGCATGGCTGGAATCCAGCATTTGCTCCCTTAGAACAGATGAAAGGGTTTCGGGAACCGACGGTGGATATTTACACCCTCAGTGCCTCTTTATATTATGCCCTGACGGGGCAACGTCCAGCTACTTCTTTTGACCGAAAAATTGATGATGTAGAATTAGTGCCACCGAAACAATTCGTGCCGATCCTGAGCGATACGGTTAACCAAGCAGTGTTACAGGGAATGGAGTTAAAGCCTTCAAACCGACCGCAAACGATGGGTGAATGGTTGTATCTACTGCAAACTTGCATTCCGACAACGATAGTTTCCCCCCGCTATCAGAAACTACAGGAATTCCTGGCAGCAGGCAAGTGGTGGGAGGCCGATGAAGAAACGGCACGAGTGATGCTCCATGTGGCAGGGAGAGAAAAACAGGGATACTTGGATAAGGAGTCTATCAACCAATTCCCTTGTGAAGATTTGCGCCAAATTGACCGCCTTTGGGTAGAATATAGCAATGGACGCTTTGGGTTTTCGGTTCAGAAGCGCATCTGGCAAGAATGCGGCGGCAAAGTAGACTATAGAACCGAGGAACGCCTGGGCGATCAGGTGGGGTGGAGAAAAAGAGGGGAATGGTTAAGTTATGAGAAACACGCTTTCAGTTCAAAGGCCCCCCTCGGACACTTTCCAATGTTAGTAATAACGTGGGATATCTCCTCTCTCACGTACAGACTCGTAAATTGTAAACTGTAAGCGTTTTCCAAAGTTATTACAAATTATTTCCGGACATTCTTCTAGTCCTCACTGAGCAATTAATTGGCGTGGTTGGCGTGGGATGAAAAGGAGTTAATGATGCAGGTAGAACGTTTAATTTTAGAACCCGATGGGTTAGGAAATCTTAAACAAATTCCGAAATTACCGCCCAACAAGCAAGTTGAGGTGACTTTTCGGGTTCTTGATGATGCAAAAGACTCTGCTATCAAACGGAGAATCCCTCACCCGGATTTGGCGGGACAAATTAAAATCTTGTCCCCTAACTTGATGGATAGTGTTCCCGAGAGTGACTGGGAATTGCTGCAATGATTGTCCTTAGATCGCCTGTTTCTTGTAGGGCGCAAGCATTGCGCCCCAAGGGCGTATGCAATACGCCCCTACATAGGATTTAGAACTCACCTGCTAAGGCGGCGACACACCGATCGCAAATGGTTGGATCTTCCTCGGATTCACCGACGTGAGTCGAGTAGTTCCAACAGCGATCGCATTTCTGTCCTTCTGCATCCACGACACCGATTTTCCATCCGTTGACTTGTGCGGTATATTTCAACGCTTCTAGTCGTTGGGGGTTGTCTAGCACTTCCACTTGGGAGGTGATGAACAGATACCGCAGTTCGTCTACGCCGTTGCCAATGGTTTGGGGGACGGGGACGACTGGGGTGGGAGAGGTTACTGTTGCTGGGTGGTGGGCGATCGCCTCTTCGATTGCTTCTTCAAATGCCTCTATTGCCTCGATCGCTGCATCGGTTTGGGTTTTGCCGAGGACATAGTTACTCACCGAGGCAACGGTATCCGTGAGTTCTTTGCGGTTATTGGCGCGTAAGACATAGCGATTGACAAACCATCCACTGTATCCGATACCAATTAGTTCCAGGAAACCGGGAAGTAAGGGGAAATCAGCGATCGCCTCTACAATTGCGCCTAAGACAATCAGGGAGACGGTCCCACTCACAATTAATCCCAAACTGACCAGGGGTCGGCGATAGTCGGAGAAAAATAGTCCCAGATAGCGGGGTAATTCTGCCATGACTGCTAAGGCAGCATTGAGCAATTGTTGCCATTGGGGGATATCTTCCCGTGAGGGAGGGGTTGCTGTTGTTTGTGGGAGGGTGATTGTCGCTGCGGGTGTTTCTTCCGGGGGATTGGCGACAGTGGTGGTGGTGGGGATGGTTCCCACCGATCGCGCGGGGTTCAGGTTCCCTAATGTTTGTCGCAGTGAGATATCCTCAACGTATAACAAGACTTTCGCCTCTAAGGAAGACCCGACGGCTTTATCTTGACGCGCCTTTTCTAGCACTTGGTTTACTTCCCCGCGCAGTTGGCGGAGGGTTTGCCAGGTTTTGGCGAGTTCCGGTTGTTTCCAATGGTCTTCTACCTGTACCCAACCTGCTTCAAATACAGAGTTATAGGGGGTAGGATAGGGGAGATTTTGCCAGATATCTTCGGCGATATGGCACAAAACCGGGGCGACTGCTTTGGCGAGGTTTTCCAGGGCGATCGCTAGGACGGTTTGACAGCTTCTGCGCCGTTTGGCATCCACTGCACTGATATACAAGCGGTCTTTGGCAATATCTAGGTAGAAGTTGGACAAATCGACCACGCAGAAATTCTGCACGGTTTGGAAGAATCGAAAAAATTGATAACTCTCAAAGGCATCGGTAACCTCAGAAAAAATCTCGGTCATTCGATGCAGCATATATCGGTCTAATTCGGGCAGTTCTTCATAAGGAACTGCATCTTTAGCCGGGTCAAAATCCTCTAAATTCCCCAACAAGAATCGGGCCGTGTTGCGGATTTTTCGATAGACATCCGATAGCTGCTTCAGGATATTTTTTCCGATAGGAACATCGGAGGAATAGTCCACCGAAGAGACCCATAATCGGAGAACATCCGCCCCATAAGGAGGTTCTTCTTTTTGGTTTTTGCCGCCGTCGATGATGATCGCTGGATCGACGACATTTCCCAGGGATTTGCTCATTTTGCGGTTGTTCTCATCAAGGACAAATCCATGAGTCAAAACGCTTTTATAAGGGGCGATACTATTGTTAGCAACGCTAGTGAGTAAACTGGATTGGAACCAGCCGCGATGTTGGTCAGACCCTTCTAAATAGAGGTCTGCGGGATAGCGCAATTCTTCGCGACCCCCGACGACTGCGGCCCAGGAGGAACCGGAATCGAACCAGACATCCATTGTATCGGTGCCTTTGCGGTAGGTTTTACCGTTGCTGCGGTAGGGTTCCGGTAAGAGGTCTTCGATGGGCAATTCCCACCAAGCATCAGACCCTTTTTCGGCGACGATCGCCTGCACATGAGCGATGGTTTCTTCGGTCATTAAGGGCTCGCCGGTTTCTTCTTCATAAAACACCGGAATGGGAACGCCCCAACTGCGTTGGCGAGAGATACACCAATCGGACCGTTCTGACACCATTGCCGCAATCCGATTTTCTCCTTGTGCGGGAACCCATTTGACTTCGGAAATGGCTTTCATCGCTTCGTCCCGGAATCCATCGACGGAAGCAAACCATTGTTCTGTTGCCCGAAAGATGGTGGGTTTTTTGGTGCGCCAATCGTAGGGATATTTATGAACGTAAGGTTCTTCTTTGAGGAGGGATTTGGCTTTTTTTAAGGCTTCAATGACGGCGGTATTGCCTTCATCCAAGACGTTTAATCCAGCAAATTCTCCCGCTTCTTCGGTAAAGTTGCCGTTACCATCGACCGGGGCTAAAATGGGTAAACCATAACGTTGACCGACTTGGTAATCTTCTAAACCATGTCCGGGGGCGGTGTGTACAAGTCCGGTTCCAGATTCGGTGGTGACGTAATCGCCGCCGATGACTACAGGACTGGTGCGATCGCACAGGGGATGCTTATACTCACATCCTTCTAAGTCTTTGCCTTTGATTTTACCTTGGACTGTGAGAGGTGTTCCTAGGGTTTCAGAAAGGCGAGCGACTAATTCAGCCGCAACGATGAGGAATTTGCCCGATGCCGGTTCATAGTCCGGTCCGGTTTCCACGATCGCATAGTCGAGTTGGGGATTCACACTCACCGCTAAGTTCCCGGGAATTGTCCAAGGAGTCGTCGTCCAGATTCCCACCCACAGTTGTTTCATGTAGGGTTTAAGTGAGGCAGCGGTATCCGCTAACTTCGTGATGTGGAATGCCGCATAGATACTCCGCGAGGTGTGACCTTCGGGATATTCTAATTCCGCTTCAGCGAGGGCAGTTTGAGAACTCGGACTCCAATGCACGGGTTTTCGTCCTCGGTAGATATAGCCTTTCAGGACCATCTTACCAAAGACGCCAATTTGGGCGGCTTCGTATTCGGGTTTTAACGTGAGATAGGGATTTTCCCAATCTCCCCACACCCCATACCGTTTGAAGCTTTCTTTTTGTTCCTCAACGGTTTTCAGAGCAAATTCTTGGGCTTTTTGGCGCAATTTTAAGGGCGTCAGGTTTTGACGTTCCTTGGATTTCATCGCCTGTAGCACTTTCAGTTCGATGGGCAATCCATGACAATCCCAACCGGGGACATAGCGGACTTGATGTCCCCGCAGTAACTTATACTTGTTGATGATGTCTTTGAGGACTTTGTTCAGGGCGTGTCCCATGTGCAGGGACCCATTGGCGTAGGGCGGCCCATCATGGAGGATGAATAACTCACCGGGATTGTTCTGTGACAGGCGTTCATAGATTTGATGGTCGGCCCAAAATTTCTGGAGTTCGGGTTCCCGCTTGACGGCGTTGGCCCTCATGTCAAAGCCAGTTTTAGGCAGGTTGACGGTATCTTTATAACTTTTTGCTTCGGTCACAGCCAAATCCTAATTATTATAGAACAGTTTTCAGTTTATTATAAACAGGAGTTTGGTAAGTTTTGAGATGTAATTCCCGTCGCAAGAACTGGCAGAGGATAAACCCGCTGCTGATAGAGGCAATTCAGCCTCACGCCTCTACAAGGGGTTAAAACCCAACTCAAAACCCTACTGTATCAGACGTTCAGTTATAAACCATCCCGATGGCAAGGGTTTAGATGGGATAGCTACCTGCGGTAACGACCCGATCGCGTCCCAGGGCTTTGGCGCGGTAGAGGGCGGTATCTGCGGCCCGAATCAGGTCATCTCCGGTGAGTCCTGCGGTGGGAAAGCACGCAATTCCCAGGGAGGCGGTAATGATTCCCAATAATTCCCCGCGATGTTCTAAAACTAGGTTTTTAATGGCTTCTCGGATTTGTTCAGCGCGACGATAGGTTTCTGATAAGGTGGCCTCGGGTAAAATGAGGGTTAATTCTTCCCCTCCGTAGCGGCAGGCAATATCTGAACCCCGAATATTTTTCCGTAATAATTCTCCCACTTGTCGCAACACCGCATCCCCGGCATCATGGCCGAACGTATCGTTAAAATGCTTGAAATGGTCAATATCAATCATGACGATACCCACAGATTGATCCTGACGGTGAGCCCGTTGAAGTTCTCTCTCTAGGGTTTCTTCTAAGTACCGGCGATTAAACAGTCCCGTGAGGGAATCGCGAATACTTTGGGCATGGAGTGTTTCCCTCAGCTTAATATTGGCTAATGCTAAAGCAATTTGTTCGGAAACCGTGCGGGCTAACTGTTGTTTTCCGTCACTTAATCGCCCTTTATGGCTGGAAATTAAATACAGCAATCCCGAGATGCTTCCCTGGGCCATCATCGGGAGACAGAGGGATTCTACGGGGGTAAGATGGGGGTGGAAGTGGTCGCAAAATAAACTAAAAGGACTATTATCGACCCGATGCGATCGCCCTCGTCGTAAAGCCCAGCATTCATGAGGAGCAAACCACTGTTTACTCCCGGGAAGTTTTCCCCAGGTAGCAACCGTTTCTACGCGATTTTTGAAGACATCGATCGCCGCTAGTCCCCCGGAACAGGATGGAAATAATAAAGGCAGTTTGAGTCCGATCGCTTTGTAGGCTTCCTCTAAAGTTTCGCAAGCTTGCAACAACTCATTCATTTCCCCCAATAAAGCCATTTCTCGATTGCGTTGTTTAAGTTCTTCCACCCACCGAATCAGCTTATCATTGGCTTGTTGCAAAGTCGCTTCAGATTGCTTATCTTCGGTAATATTGCGAAAGGTTACAGTAAACCCGTCCTCTAGTTTAACGGCCATCATTTTAAACCAAGCCTGGAGTCCTTCATGGTCGTAATAAAATTCTAATTCTAAGGGTTGATGAGTATTCACCACCTCCACATACCGTTCAAATAATCCAGCGTCAAGATTTCCGGGCATTTCTTGAAGGAGATATTTTCCCAGGACCTCTTCCCGTCGGCGTCCGACAATTTTCTCAGCGGTAGGATTGATCGTTAACCATTGAAAATCAATGATAGTTTTTTCAGAATTTCGGATAGCTTTGAACGCCATGATGCCATCCAAAGAACTATTTAAAACCCCCGCCAGTAAGGATTCTGAATAGTGCAAAGCTTGAACCATCTGGTGGCGATCGGTTATATCCCGTGCTATCCAGATGACCGAGTGGGGGGAAAGGGGAGAAATACTGGCGGTAAATCGCTTTTGTTCTTTTTCAAGGTTTAAACTGTAATCCAATTGAATCGAACTCTCGGTTTCGAGAGACTGGCGAATTACCCCTAAAAAGGTTTCTGATTGGGCTCCATTTAAAAAAAATTCCAGGGTTTGGCTGATTAATTGAGAATTCTCGTCGGAACGGACTAAGGTGGGATGGGTAGGCGCAACTTTGATTTGATTTTCAGTTTCATCAATAACCAGAATAATATCAGTCAGGGATGCAAATGCCGCCCGTAAAACCTTTTCCTCCTCGGTTAAAATTCGCTTAGGTTCTAGTAAATCAACCAATATAAATAGATCTGGCCCATTCTGATTTGAGGCCGTTGGTACCGAGGGATTCCCCAAACAGCTTGATGGGGTGGGAACCGTGACTGTTTTCAAGTCGGTTTTAATATAAGGCATAATTTTAATCCGATTTCCAATCCGACTTTTTGAACGCTTTTTGTAACCAACAGCCCCAGATCTTGAGAAAGCTTTAAATCGGGAAACTAATGATTTTTTAGGATGAACGGGAGAGCTAAATTCTGCTAATTCATGATGCTTAGTTTGGATTGAATGCTCCAAAACCTGGCCCGAGGGAGATACATAAAATTTCTGCATCAGTCGGGAGGGGGTAAGGCAACCGACGATTTGATTATTGGAATCGCTAAGAATAGGAAGGTAATGAATTCCTTGCTGAAACCAATGAAGAATCCGGCAAATATCGCGACAATCGGATTCTTTAATAGAGATAGAACACTTTTGCATTACTGAGGCAACGGTTGTTTTTTTTAAAGAGGTTTTGCTCTCTAAAAATTCCACAATATGGCGGGGAGTTAATAACCCGATCGCCTGAGTCTCATCAATTACAAAAAGGCAGGGTTCTGCACCCTCTTCCCCAGAGGATGATGAAGCAGGGGAGTGCAAGGAGGCAACGGGACCGTTAGCCGATCGCCCCTGACTCCTCATTAATGCGATCGCCTCAACCAAGGGGGTATTTGCGGCAACAATCTGGACATTTCGGTCAATTGCAGATTCTATATCGAACGAACATAACAAACGATTTGCTTCCAGCATCGACTTTCCCTTAGTCTCATCAGAATCATCCTTTCGACCAGCCCCCTATTTTTTTCTCGCTCTGCACTTAAAGGCGAGTGAAGCTTCTGCACCCTCCGCCTTCTGAATCAGTGGCGATCGCGCCACTCTATTCCGTTGCTCTCTCCCTTTTTCCTGAAGTGACCCTCTCGAATCAACTCCCCCCTTTGGCTGGTACTAATTGCTAGTTTAGCTTATTTTAGATTCAAATTAGAAAGCAAATAAAAATATCTCGTGTTATTTTTAAACGGGACTGGAAGCCCTATTTCAATAGAGTTGTGCCCTCATTCTATACCTCCCTTGCCCCGAGGGGGGATAGGACTGTCTCTTGCTAATTATCCAAGGGATTTCATCCTAAAGCCAACTGCTACCGGGGATAGCTTTAAACAAACTTTATTTTTGCTGCTATAATTAAAACCTAAAATAAGGAATAAAATCTAATTTTTGTTAGAGGCGAAGGAACCGCGAAAGGATGACCAACGACCAACCCAGTATGACCAGACTAGAACGCCAAACCCCCCACAGTGGATACCATTGGAATAGTAGTCCACGCCGGTTTTTTGAAGGGTGGTATTATCGAGTCACCTTACCCACGGACCGCCAAACTTTTGCCTTTATGTATTCTATCGAAGACCCCGCAGGCGGTTCCCCCTATAGTGGGGGCGGTGCTCAAATTTTAGGGCCGGATGATGGCTATTTATGCCGCACCTTTCCCGATGTTAAAGGATTTTGGGCCTGGTCTAGCAGTTTAGCCTTGGGTCATTGGGGAAAAACCGAGTTACCTTACCCGCCGGACTATTTATCCCCCCAGGAGTTCGATCGCTACATTGAACAAGGCTATCAAGGGACCGCCACTTGGCATCAGGGTAAATTGTGCGACCCTGGAACCGGACAGCATTGCGAATGGCAATATGCCATCTCCCCGATCTACGGATGGGGCGATCGCCAACGGGGTCAGTTAGCAACCGCCGGGTTACTCTCATTTTTACCGATGTTTGAACCCGGTTGGCAAATTTTGATGGCCCACGGTTTGGCAACAGGTTGGATAGACTGGAACGGCAAGCGCTATGAATTTGCCAATGCCCCTGCCTACGCCGAAAAAAACTGGGGGGGTGCTTTTCCCGAAAAATGGTTTTGGGTTAATTGTAACTGCTTTGACGACGAACCAGACCTCGCCTTAACCGCCGGAGGGGGACGCCGGGGGGTCCTGTGGTGGATGGAGTCCGTGGCCCTGATTTGTATCCATTATCGCGGGGAGTTTTATGAATTTGTCCCCTGGAATTCTCAAGTGAGTTGGGAGATTGATCCGTGGGGTCGGTGGCAAATGCAGGCGAGTAACGATCGCTTTACCGTCGAACTCACTGCCACCACAGATCAACCCGGAACGCGCCTGCGTGCACCCACCCAAGAGGGATTAACCTTTGTTTGCCGAGATACTATGCAGGGTCACCTCACTCTCACCCTGCGATCGCACCTGGGGGCCCAATCTTCGGTAATTTTCCAAGCGACCAGTTCCCTTTGTGGGGTCGAAACCGGCGGCGGTCCTTGGACGGAAACCTGGCGATCGGGCTGATTAACCCGAGAATCCTGAAACTTTTGACCGATTCACAACCCGATCTTGAAGTAAGCACATCACAAAGTTATCCACATAGTGGCAACATCCATTATATCGAAAGTATAGCCAGAACGCGAACTGCCGGAGATATTAGCCTCTGTGCCGACGGAGAGATTAACACCGGGAATGTTACCTCAACAGTAGCCTTGGGTAGTGGAAATATCAATCTCAACCGTAAGATTGCAGAGGTGAATATCGGAAGTCGGTGGACTCAGGAACAAACACTTTACCCCAGAGAATTTACTCCAGGAACCCTAAAACTATCCCTATCCCATCATTCACCTTGCCACTCACGGCGAATTTAAGTTTGGGAGTCCTAATACTCAGCTATGGATTCCGGAAATGGGTTGGAACAATCCCCTCATCGAGTTATTAGTCTTTTCTGCCTAGGATACCGCATTAGGGGACAAACGAGCCGAATTTTAGCCGCCCTGTGGTACATCAGTGATCAAGGCACTCTAACAGCGAGGACCGAGTTTTATAGCCACCTCAGCGATGCCAAAATTAAAGCTGAAGCCTTACGGGAGGCAAAAATTGCTAGGATTCTTAGGAAAGTCCGCTGGAGGCGATCGCACCAATCCGCAAACAGACGCTTAAGCCCCTCATCGTGCCTATCATAGCGGACGCCATAGACACAAAAGCAACAACTTCACTCGTTACAACAACCCTCAACCCCATCTCCCCAATCCTCCCCCATCCTCCCCATCTCCCCCATCCTCCCCATCTCCCCCAATCCCCCCATCCCCCATCCCAAGACCAACCACAAATGACCAAGGACAAATCCTGTACTATTAGGGTGAAGTGCGTTCAGAGAGACTAGCAAACATGAGTGCAGCAGGCACCTCAGAGGAAATCGTATTTGGTACCGATGGATGGCGGGGGATTATCGCCCGGGATTTTACCTTTGCCAACGTGCGGAAGGTGACGAGGGCGATCGCCGCTTATCTGGAAACCGCCTACAGTAAAGATAAACCCGTTTTAATTGCTTATGACCCCCGCTTTTTAGCAGACCAATTTTCTCAAACAGCGGCGGAAGTCTTAGCAGATTTGGGTTGGACTGTCAAGATGACGGACCGGGATTGTCCGACTCCGGTGATTGCTTATAATGCCCGCCATCTGAATACTGCCGGTGCGTTGATGTTCACCGCATCCCACAACCCGGCCCCTTATTGTGGCATTAAATATATCCCCGATTATGCGGGTCCTGCTACCCCAGAAATCACCGATACCATTGTGGCAAATATTGCCAAGGCATCGGATGCACCGCCCTCGGGTAAGAATACCGATAAAATTTCCATTTTTGACCCTAAACCTGCTTATTTGGAATTCATCTACACCTTGCTGGATGTGGATACCATTCGTAAGGCGAAACTCAAGGTCAAATATGATGCATTGTATTCCACGTCCCGGGGTTATTTAGACCTAGTTTTAGAGCATTGCGGTTGCGAAACTGAAAGCTTCCACACTTGGCGGGATGTCCTGTTTGGGGGAGGAATGCCTGAACCCAAAGGGGAAATGCTGGTGGAGTTGGTGGATGCCGTCAAAAAAGATAATGCCGATTTGGGTTTGGCAACGGATGGGGATGCCGATCGCTTCGGGATTGTGGATGAAAAAGGAAATGTTCTTACCCCCAATACCATCCTGCTATTATTAGCAAAGCATTTGCTCCAAAATAAAGGCAAAAAAGGTGCGATCGTCCGCACAGTTGCCACGACTCACCTGTTAGATAACCTGGCGGAAAAATACGGTTTAACCCTCTATGAAACCGCTGTTGGGTTTAAATATGTCGGGGAAAAAATGCGGGAAACGGATGTGCTCATCGGCGGAGAAGAATCCGGCGGTTTGAGCATTTTGGGTCACATTCCCGAAAAAGATGGCATTCTGGCTGATATGTTGGTGGCTGAAGCAGTCGCTTTCGCCGGTAAACCCCTGAGTCAATTGGTGGAAGAGGTGATCGCCGAAGCGGGCGGTCCTCTCTATAACAACCGTCTGGATTTACACTTAACAGAAGCCCACAAAGCGGCAGTTCTGGACGCTTACCTGAAAAATCCCCCGACAGAAGTTGCGGGAATTCACGTCAAAGAAGTGGGTCGCAAAGATGGGATTAAACTCTATCTTGAAGATGGCGGATGGGTGTTGTTACGTCCCTCGGGAACGGAACCTTTGATTCGGGTTTATATGGAAACAAATTCTCCCGAAAAACTCCAAAAAGTCGGCCAAGAAATGCAGGCTAAAATCGATAAACTGGCTCCGGTTGCTGCCTAGTAACTCCCCAGGAAACGGCAGGGGTTTAAATCCCTGCCGTTTGTTGTTGTAAATGAGGATAAAACAGTATGCCCATTACCAAACTGATTCCAATCTTAGTCAGTGCGATCGCCGCCATTTGGGTCGTCGCGATCGCCCTCCTATCGGTCCAAAATGCTACCCCAGTTTCTTTACAATTTTTAGGATTTAGTTCGATTCAGCTTCCAGTAGGTCTGGTCTTAGCCGCTAGTACCGGATTAGGGATGATTGGAGGGGCACTGGTCCTCTCTGTGTTGAGTAAGGGGCGAAATTTTTCCTGAGTCTTAATACTCCGGTTCCATTGCACTACAATTTACTGAATTTAACGGCTTGACAAACGGGCAAAAATCGGATAAGAGTTTAACTCAATTCCCTAACCCCGATCGCCGGGTTCTATCCCCTAAACTTTTATATTTAACTCCTCTCTCACCGCATTTAAAGTCTCGACCTAGCCCCCTAAAAATCCCTTTAACCTATTTTTAACAAGCCATGCACCAAGCCAAATTAGCGCGGCGGTTTTCCTTAATCCTGTTAGCGACAACCTTCTGTAGTTCCATGCCGAGGGCAGTCGGGGCGATCGCCTCCGAACCCCTCTCAACTTCTCCCATCCCGGCGATCTCCTCCGCGCCGGAACTGAGAATCTGGGAATTTGACCCCTATACCAACGAACTGCAAATTACCGTCCCCGAGGGCGTCACCCCAGACTATTCCATCCTCACCGACCCTCTGCGGATTGCGATCGATATCCCCAATGGCGACAATCCCGTACAATCCAGCGCCGAAAATTATCAAGGGACTGTCCGTGAAATTCGGATTGCTCAACTGGAATCGGGGATCACCCGGATTGTCATGGAATTTGCACCGGGAGTTACCCTCGACTCCAATGCCGTCACCCTCACCCCGATCGGACAAAGTAATCGCTGGGTGATTCGTCCATCAGTACAACTGGCCGAGTCCCTCCCTACTACGGTAACGGTCACGGAATCGACTGGGGACATTCGCACTCTGCCTATGTTACCGCCATCGGCAGCGAATCAGCCTCCAGCGATTTCCTTGCCCTCACCCACCCTAGAATCAGGGGAATTTAACCCCAACTCAGAACTGGAGCAAATGCCCATTCTGAATGTGCCACCCCCGCCACCGCCACCGCAACTGTCAGAATTAAACATCCCCGTTGAAGATGCCCGATCGCTGGAAGTAACCGACGCGTTAGACTTTGAATTGCCGGTGGAAACCCCAACTGTAGCCAATAGTAGCCCCACCGTCACCGTTCCTCCCGTGGAAAGTGCGTCCGTTGAGGAGGCGATCGCCCAGAGTACCCCAGTTCCGGTGACTGTGGAACCAGAAATTGCACCCCCCGCACCCTCCCCCACCCTGGAAACACCCAGGGCCCGGAATCCCGAGACGGATAGTATCCTCGCCTTTGGACAACCCCTGCCGACAACCGGGGCGATCGCGACGGGTCCCGCACCTGTAAGCGCTGAAACTCCCCCATCCCTACCCGAGGAAGTCGCCGCAAATATCCCTTCTGATGTGTTGCTCTCTTCTGGAACGGTCCTGGTTCTGAGCTATCCTGGTTCCGTGGCGATCGCCCTAGAAGATAACCTCCCCAGACAAGAAGTCTTGATTGTCTATTCCGACATTTACGATCGCACCGGCCAATTAATGGCCCCGGTTGGTACTCCAGTGATTGGCAGTTTCGTACGCGATCGGGGCAACATCCGCTTTCAAACCCAATCTATCATCCTCAAAGGTCGTGCTATCCCCTTCCTGGCGGAATCCGAACCCCTTGACGGCAATCGAGATATTTCCCAGAGAAGAACCATTAGTTATTCCGCAGTAGGGGCCGTTGCTGGTGCGGTCCTTGGGGGTTTAGCCGGAGGTCCTTTATTAGGCGGGGCCGCTGCTGGTGCCGTCACCTCACTTCTGCGTTCTGATATTGCCGCCATTGTCGAGCCCGGACAACTTCTCCCGGTGCGTTTAAGTGAACATTGGCGGTAATCCTTACAGAACAATAGGCGAACCGTTTTTACAGCTACCCCTAGATTTACTGCGATCGTCCCAAAACAGACAAGGGGAGAATCGATGCGCATCGATTCTCCCCTTGTCTGTCCATAAATATGGACAACTGACACCCAATCCCGTTCCTCAAGAACACTTGAGGCTGTTTAATTCAAGAGGGTTGCATCCTTGTTTCTGGATTACCTGGGATTAAAATATCGTTCATCTCCCGGGAATCCACTGAAATCAAAGCGACTGCTTGTTGGAGGGCCTCAACCCGAGTCGCCGTCATGTGGTGAGGGGGTAACAGTTGCACAATTCCAAACCGTTCTAATCGACGTTTAATCTGACCGGCAGCACCGACGATAAAGACATGACGACCTTTATCTATGGCATCTTTAATGGCATTTTCGATCGCCAGAGAAGAAGTCACCCCTAACATGGGCACCTCACTCAGGTCCAAAATCAGCACGTCAAAATTCTCCACTGCCGACTGTTCCCGAGCGATCGCTTTGGAGACTCCAAAAATCATCGGTCCACTGATATGGAACAGCAGAATCCGGCCATTCCCTTCTTGGAGTAACAGTTTTTCTTCATCCGTCATCCGAATTTCATCATCGGCATCGGTAATCGCTTTGACATCCTGTCCATGAAGATCGCTCATCCGTTGGATCGTCAGGATATTAGCAATAAACACCCCTACTCCAACCGCCACGATTAAATCGACAAAGACTGTCAGCGCAATCACTGCATACATAATCAGTGCTGCTTTCACCGAGACGCGGTGAGCCCGTTTGAGGAAGGCCCAATCGATAATATCAACCCCAACCTTGAGGGCGATCGCGGCCAACACTGCCATTGGAATATTTTCCGTTAGACGCGCTGCCCACAAAATCACCACCAGCAAAATCGCGGAACGGGTTAAACCAGACAAAGCACTTCGGCCACCCGCTTGGATATTCACCACCGTTCCCATTGTCGCACCGGCACCGGGAAGTCCTCCGCAGAGTCCTGAAACGATATTCCCAATCCCTTGTCCGATTAATTCTTTATCTGAATCGTGGTGAGTCCGGGTCAAACTATCAGCAATCACAGAAGTCAGCAGGGAGTCAATACAACCGAGCATCCCCAACACAATGCCATCAATCAGCATTTCCCGAAATGCCGTGACGGTAAACACCGGCATATTTAATTGGGGCAGTCCCATTGGAATGACACCAATCGTCCGAATATCCGCAGTCGAGAAAAACACCAGGGCAAAAACTGTCCCAACAATTAATGCCACCAATTGCGGGGGTACAATCCGCTTAAATTTGGAGGGCATGAAGAACAGAATCCCTAAAGTCAAAGCCGCTAAAATTGCTTCAGGTACGTCAATATTGCTCAAAAACATTGGCAGATTGCGCAGGGTTCCGAGTACCCCTCCTTTACTAGGATGACCTAAAAAAGGTCCTAGCTGCAGGATAATCATAATCAAGCCAATTCCAGACATAAAGCCCGAAATTACCGTGTAAGGCATCAGGGTAATGTATTTACCCAATTTGAAGATGCCGAAGATAATTTGAAACAGTCCCGCCAGCATGACCACGGTAAAGGCCATTGCTAATCCGTTCTCTGGATTTTTGGCAATCATGGAGGTCACGATCGCTGTCATGACCACGGTCATCGGTCCCGTGGGTTCAGACATCAGGGCAGGAGTTCCGCCAAACAAGGCCGCAAAAAAGCCTACGCAAACCGCACCATAAAGACCCGCTACGGGTCCGGCACCCGAGGAGACCCCGAATGCTAAGGCCATTGGCAGAGAGACGATCGCCGCCGTGACACCCCCAAAGGCATCCCCGCGTATGTTCTTCAAATCGATCTGATTAAAAATACTCATGATTAGACTATAAATTAGAGGCTTTAATCGCCCTGCAACGAATTGGATTGTCTAATCATATAGGAACCGGAATCCTTAGCAACAGTTTGAAAGCCTAAAAACCTTCAAAGTTTTTTATGACTATGATTACAACGACCCTTATCTAGTTCAAAAAAAGCTGCAACCTCTCTCCAGGAATCGGTTCGGGGATCAATGACTCGCGACGTATCCCGCGCGATCGCCTAGCTCTCTTGCAGTGGATTGATTGTTTTCTAGGGGGGGTATAAAGAATAATCAATGGTTAAAACTTTAACTAGCATAAATACTCAGTAGACCTCTCGCTTTCATTGTAGAGTGTTCCCTTAAAAAGAGGGTGGGGGATCAATCCGGTATTTGGTCAGATGTCTATTCCTGATGCCTACAAATAACGCTCAATAAACTCAGTTTAACTTGCCCATAACCTATCCCCGGACTCAAACCCATGAGGAGGCATCACCACAAGACCGATCAGGAACCCTAAAAATGCAAAAGGACGCGGAGGTTAA
The DNA here is from genome assembly GCF_025370755.1 of Laspinema sp. D2d. GTDB lineage: Bacteria > Cyanobacteriota > Cyanobacteriia > Cyanobacteriales > Laspinemataceae > Laspinema. Next base: position 61,553 of record NZ_JAMXFC010000024.1, read on the forward strand.
TCCGCGTCCAGATATAAATGCAATATTCAAGGGGATAACGAATCCCCTGCGCCTTAAAAGCGTTCAGTTTCTGCCGGTGTGCCTCCAGATCCCTGGAAGAACAGATTTCCAGCGGCGTCATTCTGATAAATGCAACTAATGTTTGGGGTATTTTCCAAAGCGCCGGTGAATCCAAAGGTGTTCATCCGATTTTTGCAATCGCGCACTTGATCATTGGTGACCAGTTTGCGTTGCTCTAAAATATTCCAGGTATTGGTTCGCAGGACACATCCCGGCTGCATTTTCGGCTGGGATATATAGACATTGAAGGGATTAAGGGTGACGAAAATGCGAGTATCCATCACCATCGCACTGGCTCCATATTGAATGCAGAGTTCCGGGTTAGGGGCGCTGCGATCGATGACTTCCCGGGATGCCACGTTTTCTGGACTAAAGTTGGCGGTAGAGCTAAAGGCAATACCGATCCCGATTCCCAGCACGAACACCCCAGCTAAAATCGCCAGGGAGGTGTAGTTAAAGGGGGATGAGGATTTTGGTTTTCGATACATGGTCTTTGGGGGTTTTGAGACGTTGGTTTGGGAGGGGTTGGAAGATCTCTATCTATTAGTATGCCGAATCTGATTCCCAGATGGCTGTTCCTCAAGGGGGCGATCGCTAGGATATTCTTCTCTTCTCTCTGCTTCAATACGGTAATCCCACCCTTTTAGAACCTGAAATCAAGCGCCAACACCTCCCAGGAACCCCGACTCCTAAGCCGCTGTATTTTTTGACCCTAGGTCAACTCGTGGTAAAATTTTAAAGCCTGTGGGCTAATTGGAAGTCTCTTAAAAAAAGATTAAGGTTTAATGAAAAAATTGGATTAACGCTAAATTTTTATTTTATTTTTACAATTTTTCAGGGTAAATGCAAGATAAAAAATGGCAAAATAGGCTTAAGGGATTAGAGGGTTCATTTCAGGGATTTCACGGTCATCTACAAAAGAGCTGCTCCGGTGAAGCCTTGACTGGGAAAGGGTGAAAGATTTCTGAGCTTTGACTCCGCCTCGTCAATTGGGTGAGATTTGGGCTGAAGAGTTCGGAAAATCGATCAAGTTCGGTAAAATTTTAAATGAGGAAAATTACAGGCTGTCAATTGATGAATTGACAGGTTTAATTATGGAAAAACACTTGGTAAATTTAACCTTAAAATTAGTTTCTGATCGAGTTGATTACGTTTTAAAAACTTATCCTTACTCTCTTTATAAAAACGTACTCGACGACTCAGATTTTCAGTTAGAACTCATTGCCTATATTTTAAATCGAGTCCCTAGTCTGTATGTGGTCACCGGGGACGATCGCCCGGGGATTCGATTCTGCTTAGGGTCCTCCGAACAATTCCATTTGGAAGGGTTAATTCATGAAGGTATCCATGTGATTCTCCCCAAGGTCTTGAAAACCCCCCCCCAAGAATTTTGTGACCTGCTTAAACCCCGTCCCTACACCAGTACAGAAAAAGGTAAATCTCAACCAACCCCAGGGGAAGCGAGTCAGGTATCCTGTCAGTGGGATGAACTAGCAATTTATGCTCGAACCAAGTGGGTTGAACAGAATGGGATGCCTATGCAATAACCCCATCACCGTTTGATTATACTCGCATAGTCTACCGTCCTAGGGAAGACAAAAATCCCATGAAACTGGGGATGCCAGAACTTCGTCTTGACTTCAAAGACAAGGCACTGCTAATTTTGGAGGACCGGAATCAAAGATTCAGGTCAATGGGCTGATTATGCAACATTTCTTAACAAAATAAAGCAACCTCTTGCGTTTTCCCAGGCATGACCTGCGGTGAAAAGTCACCCGAATGAGGGAGGCGATTGAATAGAAACGAGCATAAAGTAACGGGATATTCCGGATGGGGCATCCGCAAAGGGCGAAGGTATTCCCTCGTCAATCGCGATCGCCCTCCCCATCACAGAAAACAGACCAACGGAAATCCCTTTTGGATGAAGTGGAGTGAAATCGCTTCCAGGGTGCATGACTTGTGGATTAAGACCGGGATCGAGGGACTCATTCCTCAAATCTAGGGATTTAATTCGAGCCCGGGCAGACACCGGAAACGCAGGTTATGCTTGGGAAGATTTATTATAGATTAAATGTGCTAAGGGCTTGCGAATTATGACTCATTGCATCAATCCCGATTGCCAAAATTCAGAAAATACCCATTACGCTGACCAGTGTTCTAGCTGTGGGCAACCATTGCTTTTAAAAAGCCGCTACCGCTGCTTGGAACTCCTGGGTCAGGGAAAATATGGCCGCACCTTCTTAGCGGTGGATGAAGACAAACCCTCAAAACCTCGTTGCGCGATTAAACAGTTTTTCTCCGGAAAAACTGACAAGGCGATCGCCCGATTCCGAGGGGCTACTCCTGGATCCCCAAAAGCATTGACCTCAGAACTCATGCTTTTGGATGAATTAACCCAGCATCCGCTCATTCCCGAACTCTATGCTTCTTTTGAAGAGAATGGCAGTCACTATTTAATCCAAGAATATGTTGAAGGCCAAAATTTAGCCGCTGAACTCGCTGAAAGCGGCCCCTTTAATGAGAAAAAAATTCGTCAAATTCTCACCGATGTTCTGCCGGTGTTGAAATTTGTTCATAGCAGTTTGTTGATTCATCGGGATATTAAACCTGAGAATCTCATTCGCCGCCGCAGGGATGACAAAATTATTCTCGTTGATTTTGGTACCATCGAACATCCCACGGGGATGAGTTCGATGACCTCTGCCACGGCCCTGGGTTCGGCAGAATATGCCGCCCCTGAACAAACCAAAGGCCAAGCGGTTCAAGGGAGTGACCTGTACAGTCTAGGTGTCACCTGCTTACATCTGTTAACTGGACTGCCGCCCTTTGATTTGTACAGCATTAAAACGGAAAGTTGGGTCTGGTCTGAGTATCTCACTCAACCTGTCAGCCAGCAGTTAAGCCGGGTTCTTGATACCCTGGTGCAGCGAGACGTCAAACAGCGCTATTCCTCCAGTGCGGAAGCCCTCAAAGCGCTAAATGCTCCCAATTTTGAAGCGGTATTACCTCCCCCTAACAAGCGGGTAGCAACCTTCGTGGGCGGGGCAGCGATCGCCGTCTTGTCCATGACCCTCGGCTATCGGGCACCGACTTCCGTCCCGGTGAGTTTCCAGCAGGAACCCTCGGAACCGCCATTGGCACCGCCTCAGATGATGTATCGGGTTAAACATCCGGAACTGTCTTACAAACTCCCAGCCTTCCGCGAAGAGTCTAGCTATCCGATTTCCACCGTTGAACCCATGCGGACCTTGGCGATCGCCTCGGGACCTGTCTGGTCTGTGGCGGTCAGTCCTGATGGCAGTACGATCGCCTCCGGCAGCACCGATGGCACCATTCAACTTTGGCAAGTTAGCACCGACAACGTTCGCGTTCCCCTCCGCATTCTCAGCGGTCATTCCGACCCGGTATGGACCCTAGCGGTCAGTCCCAATGGGAACCTCCTCGCCTCCGGCAGTGCAGATAAAACCATCAAGCTTTGGGACCTCAGAACCGGGGAATTACTCGGAACCCTGAAGGGCCATAAAGCTGGGGTCTTCTCCATTGCCTTCAGTCCCGATAGCCAAAGTCTCGCCTCTGGCAGCTTCGATAAAAGCATCAAAGTTTGGCGACTCCATGCCAATAACTACTCCGGAATCGCCGGTTCTGAAGTTCGCAGTTTCATCGGTCATTCCCAAGAGGTTCAGTCTGTCGCCTTTAGTGCTGATGGTCAAACCCTCGCCTCTGGCAGTACCGATGGCACAGTCAAACTCTGGAACTGGCAAACTGGCAAACTGATCCGCACCCTGTTGGGACATTCTGATGCCGTCTGGTCTGTCGCCTTCAGTCCCGATGGCAATACCATCGCCTCGGGAAGTTGGGATAAAACCATCAAACTCTGGGATTTCAGCAGTGGCCTCCCCATCCGGACCCTCAAGGGTCATTCGGAACAGGTCCATTCCGTCGCCTTTAACCCCGATGGACAAACCCTCGCCTCGGGAGACCTGGGTGGCACGATTAAGCTGTGGAAAATGGACACAGGTTCCCAAGTCGGAACTCTCAAAGGACATACCGATTGGGTGGGGGTCGCCTTTAGCAAAAGCGGCAAAACCCTAGTCAGTGGCAGCTTTGATGACACGATCAAACTGTGGAAAGTCAATCCGTAGTCCAATCTCAGGGCGTAGCTTCCTGTTTGAATTCTTAAAAAACGCGATCGGGTTTGTTTTGGACACCCGATCGCGTTTTTTCTCTCGGGTGTTCTCGCCAATCAAAGGGCGCAACCCAGTTTCAGGTTTTTCCAGGGAAGATAAATCCGGTTTCTGGTCCTTTGGATCTAATTTTGGAGCATTGCACAGCGCGATCGCCGGGTTACAAATCACAGCCTCCAGTCCCCAAATCCTATACAATCGATAAAACCCCATTCCGATCCGGTGAGCGCATCCCGGTTTTAGGCCGGTAAAACTCTATTGTTCAGTTTATATTGTTTTTATATTGAGTCTTGAGTTTCAACCCCAAATCACTTTGAATAGCAAGGTAGGCAAGCGTGATGACCCCTGATAAAATAGGGTTAGTGTTAGTAATTGACGATTCCTCCACTAACCTAGAATTGCTCTATGATATTTTGACTGAAGTGGGCTATGAGGTCCTTCTGGCAAAACAAGGAAAAAAAGGCATTGAACTTGCCCAAAGTCATCCGGTTGATCTGATTTTACTGGATGTCATCATGCCAGAACTGGATGGATTTCAAACTTGTAAACTTCTGCAAACTACTCCCGAAACCCATCATATTCCGATTATTTTCATGACGGGCATTTCTGATAATTTAGAAAAAGCCAAAGGATTAGGACTTGGGGCGGTAGATTATATTACTAAACCTTTTTATAAAGAGGAAGTTTTAGCTCGAATTAAAATTCATATTAAATTACGTCGATTAACCCGGGAATTAATTCATGAGAAAGAATCCCTCGAACAACGGGTTGAAGAAAGAACCGCTGAACTTTCTCAAATCTTGGCGGAACTCCAACAAACTCAACTCCAATTGGTCCGGGGGGAAAAACTTTCTTCCATCGGCCAATTAGTGGCGGGGGTGGCTCATGAAATTAAAAATCCCTTGGGGTTTATTGCTGGGAACATTGATTTAGCCACTGAAGCGGTGGATCATTTAATTGAATATGTCGAACTGTATCGATCGCAGTTTCCGAATACCGGAGAAGAAATTCAGCGCAAAGGGGTGGAAATTGATATTGAGTATCTGTTAAAAGATTTACCCAAAATGTTGGCTTCCATGAAGGTGGGGACCGATCGCATTTGTAATCTCAGCACTTCTCTGGGAACCTTTTGCCGTTCTGATACCAGTGTTAAAGTGTTGGCAGATATTCATGAAGGACTCGATAGCACCTTAATGATTTTACAGCATCGGCTCAAACCTACTCCTCACCGGAGAGAGATTAAAATCGTTAAAAACTATGGTAAAATTCCTCCAGTTCACTGTTATCTCGGCCAGCTTAATCAAGTATTTATGAATATTATTTCTAACGGAATTGATGCGTTAGAAGAGGTCCTAGGAAATTCTGCTTTCCCTGAAAATTTTGGGCCACAAATCACCATTAATACCCAACTAAGCACTGATCAGCAACAGATTATGATTCAGATTGCTGATAATGGTCAGGGAATGACTCCCGAAGTAAAATCCCAAATTTTTGATTATTTATTTACCACAAAACCTGTGGGAAAAGGGACCGGATTAGGGCTATCTATTTCCCTTCAAATTATTAAAGAAGCTCACAATGGTAATTTAATCTGCTATTCTGAATTAGGGAAAGGAACTGTATTTGAGATTCAGATTCCTATTAATGATTCCCCGGCGATCGCGGGCTGATGGATGGCATGGGCGAGCCAACATTGACCCGATTTTATGACCCTTTTCCTGTCAGCCAATAGGTAACCATTTCTCCTTTGCCTCGAATTGAAACCGTTCCCCGTTCTGTCAATACATAGTGGCTTTTTAATCGCTGGTACGTTTCGGCGGTGACTTGAATTTGACCCGGCAATCCTTGAGATTCCATGCGCGATGCAATATTCACCGTATCTCCCCAGAGATCGTAAATAAATTTTGTAGTGCCAATCACCCCGGCGACGACAGGACCTGTGGCAATCCCGCAGCGAATTTGAAACGGATCGCCGGTTTGGGTTTGAAATTGCCCGATCGCCTGCTGCATATCCAATGCCATCTCGGCGATCGCTTCAGCATGATTATATTGGGGGATGGGAACGCCACCGACTACCATATAGGAATCCCCGATGGTTTTAATTTTTTCTAATCCATGTTGAGTGGCGAGTTTATCAAATTCAGAAAAAATTTGATTGAGTAACGAGACTAATTCTGATGCTGACATTTGAGCTGACAGCGGCGTAAATCCCACTATATCCGCAAATAAAATACTAGCTTCATCAAATTGTTCAGCGATGGCAGTAGAGCTTTCTTTTAACTGCGCCGCGATCGCCTTGGGTAAAATATTCAGTAATAATCGCTCCGATTTCTCCCGTTCTAACCGCAACAAGGCATTTTGTTCTTCTAATTCTTGTTGCAATCGACAAATTTTTAAATGATTCTCAACTCGGGCCAAAACTTCTTCAAATTGAAACGGTTTGGTGATATAATCTACTGCCCCCACTCTAAAGGCATTGACTTTATCCAACACATCATCAAGGGCACTTAAAAAAATTACCGGAATATCCCGAGTTTTTTCTTCAGCTTTTAATTTTTCACAAACCTCATAGCCACTGATATCAGGCATATTAATATCTAGCAAAATTAGGTCCGGAGGCGATGCCTGAACCCCCATTAATGCCATTTGACCATTCAAAGCTTTACGAACCTTATAGCCCGAATCGGTCAACATTTTAGAGAGCAGATTCACATTGTCCAGGGTATCATCAACGACTAAAATTTTACAGTTGGGTTCATGAATAGGTTGGCTAGTCATTAGTCTGGATTAACTCAATAATTTTATCAAATCGCAGTTGAGTCACCAAATTGGTGAGGGGAGTTGCTAACGCGGTATGGGAATCGGGAATTTGGGTAATTAAGCTGGCGATCGCCTCATCATCCAATTCACTAGCCGCCTGATAGAGTTGGGTTTTCCACTCCGGCGACATTCCCTGCAAACATTCGCTGACTGTTAAGCATTCGCCTGGAACCGAGGGAGAGTGACTGCTCACATCCGCAGGCAGAATTTCTTCATAAAGATAACGCACCCCTAAATGTTCCGCCATTTTTTGAAAAATCACGTCTTCGCGAAACGGCTTACTCGCAAAATCATCGCATCCTGCCTCCAAAACCATTGCCCGATTTTCGTCAAATGCACTGGCCGTTAATCCAATAATAACCGGAATTGGTCCATTAGTCATCCGTTTAATTTGCCGCGTCGCTTCATAACCGTCCATCACCGGCATTTGCATATCCATCCAAATCAAATCGGGTTGCCAACTCCGCCACATCGTCACTCCATCTTGTCCATTCACCGCTTCGCGCACTTCAAATCCCAGGGGTGACAATAGATTCTTTAATAATAGGCGGCTTTCCCATTTATCCTCAACCACCAGAATTCGATAGGTAGGTTGATTCGGCGCTAACCCAATCACGCGCTGACGAGGTACTTCAGTCCCCTCAGTCATTGCCTCTACCGGATTAATTTGGATGTCAAATTTAAAAATTGTGCCGTTTCCTCGGGTAGAATGGACAGTAATTTCACCTCCCATTAATTGCACGAATTGACGGCTAATGGGAAGACCCAAGCCTGTCCCTGATTGCGATTTTCGGCCCGTTTCCGTTTGCACAAAGGGGTCAAATAAGCTATCTAGTTCTTCTTCACTAATTCCCGGTCCCGTATCTTCAATTTCACAGACCAAATAGGGGACTAATTCTCCCGCCACTCCTTCCGTTAACAAAGCCTGGGTTTCGAGGGTAACCCGAACGGCGATTCCCCCTTTTTCTGTAAATTTGATTGCATTTCCCAGGAGATTAATAAAAACTTGCCGCAATTTGCTTTCATCAGTTTTGATAAACGGCGGCAGATTGGAAGTCCGTTCAAAAATGAGTTGTAAGCCTTTAGATTCCGCTTTAAGCCGAAACATTTCTTCGAGGGAGTTTAATAAGCGATACAGATCGAAGCTGGTTTCATTCAGAGAAATTCGACCGGCTTCAATTTTAGACATTTCTAAGACATCATTAATCAAACTCAGTAAATGTTCTCCCGCCCGAGAGATAATACCGAGATACTCTTGCTGCTGAGGTTTGAGGGTATTATCCCGGTTCAGAATTTGGGTAAACCCGAGAATGGCATTCAGGGGCGTTCGCAATTCATGGCTCATTTTTGAAAGAAATTCCCCTTTCGCTTGACTCGCAGCATCCGCCGCTTTCTTCGCTTCTTGCAAGGCTAATTCAACTCGTTTACGCTCAGTAATTTCAAAAATAATCCCATACCAAATAATTTCTCCATTTTCTTGTTTTTCAGGTGTGGAATTTCCTTGTAACCAGTTAACTTCTCCCAATGGGTTGATAAACTTTCCTTCCCAGTTCCAAGGTTGTAAGGTTTTACCCGATTCGGCCACGGTGTCATAAAACCGCTGTAAATCGTCAGGATGAATGGTATTAATAATTAAATAAACATCATCAATAATCTCTTGGGGGTTCTTATTATAGATGGCTTTGCACCCTTCACTGACAAATGAAAAATTCATGCGGCCATCCCCTTGCAGATGAAATTGATAGACCATACCTGGTACATTGGCGGTGATTTTTTGCAGTTTTGCTTCACTTTGAAGCAGGGCTTCTTCCGCTTGCTTGCGTTTAGTGATATCGCTGGCAGTCCCCGTCGTTCCGATCATGTTTCCTTCTAAATCTCGGATGATAATTATATTAAATAGAAAATTAATCGGATTTCCAGCTTTACTAAGATGAATAGTTTCATATTGATATAAGGATCCGGTTTTCAAAACCTCTTGAAACACTTCGATATCTTTGGCAGCTTGTTCAGGAGACTGAAAATCGGTGAAGGGACGACCAATCATTTCTTCCGGTTCATAGCCATGAATCTGTTTGACGGCTTGGTTAACAAAGGTAAAATAACCAGCTTGGTCAGTGGAAAAAATGATATCCTGAGAGGTTTCAACTAAATGGCGATATTTTTGTTCACTTTTAGCGAGGTATTCTTCAGCCAGCTTGCGATCGGTGACATCAAAAATGACCCCGCTCAGATACGTTATTTCTTCTGTTTCCCCTCGGATAGCTTGGCCTTTTTCATACATCCAGCGGGTACTCCCATCGACATGAATAATTCGATACTCTACAATAAAAGGCTGGTTACTTGTAGTTGCTTCTAGTATAGCTGTTTCGCATTTTTCTCGGTCTTCAGGATGAATAATATTTCCAAAGCTTTGGGATTTATTGTTGATAAATGATTCGCTAGAGTAGCCCGTAATTACTTCCACAAAATCGCTAACATACTGCATGGTCCAATCCTGATCACATAAGCAGTGATAAACAGCACCGGGAATATTAGAAACTAGGGTACGGAATTGTTCTTCGCTTTGGCGGAGTGCTTCTTCGGCTAATTTGCGATCGCTAATATCGGTATTTGAACCGGCCATTCTAACCGGGTTACCCGCTTCATCCCAGAGGGCCTGTCCCCGATCTAAGATCCATTTGTAAGCTCCATCTTTACACTGTAAGCGATATTCAGTGCTATAAAAGGCAATTTTTCCCTGGAGATGATCTTGGAATAATTGGAAGACGCGGCTGTAATCCTCGGGATGAACTCGTTGCAACCATTCATTAAAATCATTGGGAAGTTCAGGGTCCTCATATCCCAGAATTTGCTTCCATCGTGGGGAGAAAAATACTTCATTGGTTGCTAGATTCCAGTCCCAAATGCCATCATTGTTACCTTTTAAGGCTAACTGCCAGCGTTCTTCACTTTTTCGTAATTCTTCCTCTGCCTGTTTGCGCGCAGTGATATCAACAATTAACCCATCCCATAGAATACTTCCATCCGCTTGTTGTTCTGGGTTGGCGTCCCCTTGCAGCCATTTAATTTGACCCGATATGATAATTCTCCAGATGGAATGCCACGGTTCTAAAGTGGTGGCTGAACGGGCGATCGAGTCTGCCTGTCTCTCGCGATCATCTGGATGAATGGGTTCAAAAAATAAAGTAGCTTCTTCCATCGCAGCTTCAGCTTCAAACCCATAAATTTTGCGGCAACCCGGACTGACATAAGGCGCAGTAAATCTCCCATCAGGATGTAATATAAATTGATAAATCATCCCGGGAATGTTGGCGGCAAGATTATAATAGCGAGTGTGACTTTGTTCCAATTGCTGAGTCCGCTGTTGCACGGTTTGTTCAAGCTGGCGTGCATACTCTTTTTGAGCTTCATACAGTTGAGCATTTTCTAAGGCGATCGCGGCTTGAGAACAGAGCAATTTCAGCAGTTCCACTCGCGCTGGATTAAAGGCAGCGACAATAAGGTTATTTTCCAGATAAAGAATACCGAGGAGTTTTCCCTGACCTAAAATGGGGCTACATAAAACCGACTTCGGCTGATTTGTTAAAATATAAGGGTCACTAGCAAATTCTTCCTCTTGACTCGCATGGTTGAGGACGATATCTTCTTGGGTACGGCTGACATAGTTAATGATTGAAAGGGGCAGAATTAAGCTAGTTTCCACGGCGATCGCTTGGCGGATAGAGACTTCAGTTGCTTCAACTTGCCCCGAAGCTTGTATCACAAAATTGCCTTTTTGGTTCAGGAGCAAATATCCCGTTTGTGCACCCGCATTTTCTATAGCAAGGCGCATTAACTTAGCTAATAACTTATCTAAAGATACTTCACCAATGAGCGCTTGGGCAGCTTGAATGACCGTATTGAAATCTAAAGAAACTGTAGGAGAGCTACTGGTTGATTGATGATAATCCGTGTTATAAGATTGCAGAAAATAGGTTTGTTTAATTTTTGAGGTGAAGTCGGGATAGAGTTGTTCTAACTGATTAGTTTTCCCTTTTGCTCCCCAGCGGGTATAGCAATAATACGCTTCATTCAAGTAGGTTTCAGCGATTTTGGGTTTCCCCCAATTACTATAAAATTGGGCTGCCAGTTCATCGGCAAGCGCTTCTTCTTGCAGATATCCAGCCTCTTTTGCTCCCGCTATGGCCCCGTCATACAGGTCCATTGCTTGCATCCGTTCACCCAGCACTTTGGCTCGTTCTGCCGCTACTAACTCATACTTATGTTGAAAGTTTATGGGAGCATGAACTGCCCAATTTTGCAATTGAATTTGATTCAAATCCACCTGTTCTAAATAGCTGGGGCGATTGCTTGCAGATAGGTTTGGATAAACGGCCAAAAGGCTTAAAGATTCGTAAAAATTGAGAATAGCAACGTGGAGATACCCTAATGCTGATCGGCTTTGTTCTTTCGCTAAACCCGCAAATCTTACGGCTTCAGGATAGTCTTTAAAGTGGTACAGTAAAATAGTTTTACATAAATAGACCATAAACAAAACCGTTCCACTTTTAGAAGCAATCAGCTTGGGCAGCATCTGCTTTTCATCAAAGCTGGCCCCTATTAAATCAGTGGGGTTTGAGGCTTCTCCTAATAAATTTAACCCAAGCTGCCTCCACACACTTCCATAATATATGGCGGTTTCTATTTTGCTGTTTTGGGCTAGATTAATATATTTTTCTTGTTGTTCTACGACAACCTCTAACCTATTTTCAGTCAAAACCGCAAATGCACAATAGTTCCCCGCACAATAACAAGCCCATTCTATATCCCCGGTTTCCAAGCCAGTTTGTACCCCTTCTATAAATTGAGGTAAACTATTTTTTCCATGTTCTTTCCAGGGTCGGTTATGAGCATTGAACAGATTATAAACTTTAGCTGCTAATTCTTTATTATTAAATTTTTCTAGTAGTTTTAAAGCGATTTTTCCCGACTGATATCCCGCTTCAATCTCTCCTAAACCGGATAAGAACAAGCCATAAAATCCATAAGCAAAAGCGGCTAATCCCGAGTTTCCTTCTCGAATACAAAACTGAATCATCGTTAAAATTATTTGAGGAAACATCTCGGGTTTAGCAAAAAATACGGGGGCGCACAGGGTGGTTAAAATCCGTAATGCTGAGAGTTTGTCGGGGTCTGTGAGGGTGGGGATATATTCTAGTTCACTCAGAGAGGGAAGGGGAATTACTAGATTCTCTATGGAGTCGATAGGGAGGAGTTCTATCCTCAATTCTTTTAAAATTTGGAGTCCCTGGTTGATCGCTGGGAGAATTTTTAGTTGCGCGCTATAAACTTGCATTTGCAGTTCGCCAAGTTTGACCCGATCGCGGGGTGACATAGAATGTTGAAACGCCAAATCAAGGAGGGTCAATGCTGAGTCAAAGTTAGCGTTTAAATATTCTATTTCGATGGCTTCAAGATACAAAGAAAATGTCAGCACATAGTCTGTTTCCCAACTATTTGCGGTTAAGATTTTTAGGCCAATCGTGACATAGTTGAGGGCCGCTTCGTAAGCGATCGCCGCTTTGGCTTTTTTGGTGGCGATCAGGTTAAGTTGAGCAATCCGATTGAGGCAATGGCGATCGGTGATTTGCTCTATAGCTATATTCAAATGATTAACCCGTTCAAAAACAACGGCTTCCATCTCTTCTTCCGCAGTTGCCTCTAGTAAGAGTTGACCGATTTTAAGATGGGTTTCTTTTCGGGATTCTTCAGGAATTAAAGAATAGGCAGCTTGTTGGACGCGATCGTGCAGAAATTGGTAGGCGATCGGTACATTTTCTCCTTCTTCCTGAATCATGGGAATTGGGTCCAGGGCTGAACCCGGTAAAATTAAACCCGCTTGCAATGCTGACTCCAATTGAGCGGCGGTGACTAAAGCAGATTTTTGATTAAGAATTCCGAGAATCTCTACAGTAAAAGTGTTACCCATACAAGCCGCAAGACTGAGAAGATTTTGGGTATCTTCAGGCAGCCTTTGGATTCTTTTTATGATTAATTCCCCTACACTGCAATCACAGAGACCCATGCCCTGAATTTGTTTTATATCCCACTGCCAACTTTGGGACGACCAATCATAAAATAACGCGGATTCTCGATAAAAAGTTGTCAAAATTTGGGTTGCAAAAAATGGATTGCCTCCTGCCTGCTTAAATATAATTTCGGCTAAACTTTTAGAATTTACTGCTTCTTGTAACGTATCGGCAATCATTTTTTCAATTTCAGCCAGTTGTAACGGCTGTAAATTTAGATGAGTCACTCTCACCCCTGTTTCTGCCAGTCTTTCTAAGGTCTGAATGGTTGGATGTAAAGGAGAAACTTCGTTATTTCGGTAGGCTGCAATCAACAATAAATTTTGACGATCTGAATCGCTCATTAACCCTTCAATTAACTTGAGGGAAGCCCAATCAGCCCACTGTAAGTCATCTAAAAATAAAACGAGGGGTTTTTCACCTTGAGTAAAAACGGTAATAAACTGGTGAAATAAGCGGTTAAATCGGTTTTTAGATTCGGTAAATCCCAAGTCCGGCACGGGAGGCTGTTTGCCGATAATTAATTCTAATGCGGGAATTACATCGATTATAATTTGTCCGTTACTCCCCAAAGCCTCCAGCAGCTTTTTTTGCCATTGGTGAATTTGAGCAGCGGATTCTTTCAGGAGTTGCCGAATTAATGAATCAAAGGCTTGAATCAATGAATCATAGGGAATATTTTGCTTAAATAGGTCAAACTTGCCACTAATAAAATAGCCGTGATGTCGCACCCATTGTTTTTGAGTTTCTTGGACTAAGGCCGATTTACCTATTCCGGAATAACCGGCAACGGTTACCAGTTCAGCCGCACCTTCACAGATTCGCTCAAAAGCGGCCAATAATTGGGCTTGTTCGGTTTCTCGTCCATAGAGTTTTTGGGAAATTTGTAATTCTCCCGAATAATCTTTTTGGCCTAATTTAAATTCGTTAATCTTCCCCTGGTGTTCCCATTGATTCAAACAATATTCCAAATCATACTTTAAGCCAAACCCACTTTGATAACGCTCTTCAGCAGTCTTTGACAATAATTTTATCACCAGGTTAGAAACCGCTACCGGAATCTCAGAAATGAGGTCTCTGGGTGGAACGGGCACGCGGGCAATATGGCAATGAATTAATGCGATCGCCTCCTGGACTTGATAGGGTAATTCTCCCGTGAGCATTTCATAAAAAGTCACCCCTAATGAATAAAAATCGGTACGATAATCGATCGCCCGATTCATCCGCCCAGTTTGTTCGGGAGACATATAAGCCAGGGTGCCTTCCAGATGATTCGGATGGACTGCCGTAGAAGTTTCTCTCGACAATTTGGAGGCGATCGCAAAGTCAATTAATTTTACCTCTAAATTTTCTGGATTGATAATAATATTGCTAGGTTTAATATCTTTATGAATAATTTGATGTTGATGAATTTCACCTAAGGTTTGGGCCAGTTGAATAGCTACTGTTAAAAAATCTTTGACCTCTAACTGGCGTTGCTGGAGGAATGTTTTTAAAGAAATCCCGCCTGAGTCGGGTAAAATTAACACCGGCAGGTGATTGCTGATCTCCAGACTTAACGGCAGAATGATTCCCCCAGAGGTTAAAGTCTTGGTAATCTCATATTCATGATGGAGTTGAGCAATATCTGTTGGGTTTGGATAGTCAGTGCCTAGGGCTTTTAAAATAACCGGGAACCCATCCGCTTCTCGAATACCTCGATACACCACCCGCCTACTGTTTCGGTAAATTTCTTGTCTAATCTGATAGCCGCTCAGTTCAATCATATTTTTTCACCTCCTGTCCTATTTTTTTTAATTAATTAAGGGTAACTACCGACAAATAACCGGGTTAATTCAGGGAATTTATCCATTAATTTAAGTTGTTTATCCTGGATAATTTAGAACGCTTTTAATTTCTCATCTACTCCTGAGCTTTTTCTAAAAGTTATACAAAAATTTTACTATAACTTATAAAAACCTGGATTATTCATTATTTTGAATTAACTCGATAATTTTGTCAAACCGCAGATGAGTTACAAAATTAGTAATCTGGTTAGCTAACGCCTGATTGCAGTCAGGAATTTGGGCAGTTAAACTGGCGATCGCCTCATCATCCAATTCTCTCGCTGCTTGATGGAGTTGAGTTGTCCACTCTGGCGACATTCGCTGTAAACATTCGGCGATAACGGCTGCTTCTGACTGAACCGACGGTTGGGCATTATTTCCATTGGAAGAGCGAACTTCTTCATAGACATAATGCACCCCCAAATGTTCAGCCATTTTTTCAAAAATGACGGGTTCGCGAAACGGCTTACTCGCAAAATCATCACATCCTGCCTCTAAAACTTTAATTCGATTCTCTTCAAATGCACTAGCTGTTAACCCAATAATCACCGGAATTTGTCCGATATTTGCCTGTTTAATTTGCTTCGTAGCTTCGTAGCCATCCATCACCGGCATTTGCATATCCATCCAAATTAGATGGGGTTGCCAACTCTGGGATATCCTCACCGCTTCTGCTCCATTCGTGGCTTCCCGGACTTCAAAACCTACAGGTGAAAGTAGATTGACTAATAATAGACGGCTTTCCCATTTATCCTCAACCACCAGAATCCGATAAGTCGGTTGATTCGCGGCTAAACCGATGACTCGTTGGCTGGATTGTTGAGTGATTTCACTCATGCCCTCTGCCGAACTAATTTTGAGGTTAAATTTAAAAATAGTGCCTTTTTTCACCGTAGAGTTCACCGTAATTTCTCCTCCCATTAATTGCACAAACTGACGGCTAATAGGCAGACCTAATCCCGTTCCTGATTGAGAATTTCTTCCTGTTTCTGTTTGGAAAAAGGGGTCAAATAAATTATCCATTTCTTCGGGACTAATCCCCGGCCCGGTATCTTCGATTTCACAGACTAAATAAGTCTGATTTTCTTCCCCGTGACTGTTGGAATTAGAAGAAAGCTGTCCATTTAATGGGAAAGATGGGGATTTAGTTGTTACCCGAACGATTACTCCACCTTGTTCGGTAAACTTGATGGCATTCCCCAACAAATTAATGAAAACTTGCCGTAATTTACTTTCGTCAGTTTTGATAAACTGAGGAACATCAAAATTCCGTTCAAACATGAGCTGTAAGCCTTGGGATTCAGCTTTAAGTTTAAACATTTCTTCGAGAGAGGTTAACAGCCGATATAGGTCAAAGCTGGTTTCATTTAGAGAAATTCGACCGGCTTCGATTTTAGACATTTCCAACACATCATTAATCAAGGTAAGCAGGTGTTCTCCCGCCCGAGAGATAATACCTAAATAGTCTTGCTGTTGAGGTTTAAGGCTGTTGTCCCGGTTGAGAATTTGCGTAAAGCCGAGAATCGCATTGAGTGGGGTTCGCAATTCGTGGCTCATTTTAGAGAGGAATTCCCCCTTGGCTTTGCTGGCAGCATCCGCCGATTCTTTAGCTTGTTGCAGAGCTAATTCCGCTTGTTTCCGCTGCGTAATATCGCTGGCTGTGCCGGTTAATCCTAATAGGTTTCCCTGAGCATCTTGCCGACTAATGGCATTGATCAACAGATAAATGGGTCGGCCATCTTTTGCAATGTCTATGGTTTCATATTGAGAAAGAGAATGTCCCGCTACAATTTCATCAAACGCTGCTTGATCTGGGTTATTATTCTTATATTCAGAAGGCTTAAATTCGGAAAAATGATGACCGATCATGTCCTCGGGTTCATACCCATAAATCTCTTTAACGGCTTGATTCACAAAAGTAAAATAACCTTGACTATTCATAGAAAATATCATTTCCTGAGAGGTTTCCACTAAGTCGCGATACTTCCGTTCACTTTCCGCTAATGCTTCTTCGGCTAATTTGCGATCGGTGATATCTGTAATTGATCCAACCATTCGGATTGGGTGTCCGGCTACATCCCAGAGTGCCTGACCCCGCGCTAAAACCCACTTGTAGGTATCATTTTTGCACCGCAGGCGATGTTCCGTGGCGAAATAGGATGTTTGACCATAAAAATGTTCTTTAATGGCCTGCATGACCCAACTTCCATCATGGGGATGTATGCGACTGACCCAGGTATTTGAGTGGTTGAGAAGTTCATGATCTTCATAACCGAGGATTTCTTTCCAGCGACTTGAAAAGAACGCTTCATTGGTTTTTAAATTCCAGTCCCAAATGCCATCATTGTTGCCTTGTAAGGCTAATTGCCAGCGTTCTTCACTCTGCCGCAATTCCTCTTCTGCCTGTTTGCGATCGCTGATATCAACTACTAATCCATCCCAGAGAATACTCCCATCCGGTTGCTTTTCTGGGTTGGCATCTCCTTGAACCCATTTAATTTGACCCGCTACGATAATTCTCCAGATGGAATGCCACGGTTCTAAGGTAGTGGCTGAACGGGTGATAGATTCAGTATGTTGCTCGCGATCGCCTAAATGAATTTTCTCAGACAATAAAGAGGTGTCTTCCATCGCAGCTTCGGCTTCAATGCCATAAATTTTGTAGCAACCAGGACTGATGTAAGGACAACTGAATGTCCCATCAGGATGCCTTTTAAATTGATAAATCATCCCCGGAATATTGCCAGCGAGATTATAATATCGGGTATTGCTTTGTTGTAATTGTTGGGTACGCTCTTGTACCGTTTGCTCTAACTTCCGGGAATACTCTTTTTGTTCTTCATAAAGTTGGGCATTTTCTAAAGCGATCGCCGCTTGAGAGGAAAGGAGTTTGAGCAATTCAACTCGCGACGGACTAAAGGCACCGACAATGAGGTTATTTTCTAGGTAGAGAATCCCAATGAGTTTACCTTGACCCAAAATAGGCGTACATAAAACTGACTTTGGCTGCGTTGCTAAAATGTAGGGGTCACTGATAAATTGGTCATTTTCACTGGCATCGTTGAGAACAACATCCTCTTGAGTGCGACTGACATAATTAATTAAAGATAGGGGCAAAAATGAGGAAGATTCAACTGCGATCTCCTGTCGAACTGAAACCTCAGCTTGGTCAATTGTCCCCGCCGCTTCTATCACAAAACTCCCATTTTGGTTTAAGAGTAAATACCCCTGTTGTGCTCCGGCATTTTCGAGAGCAAGACGCATCAATTTTTTCAGTAATATGTCAAGATGTACCTCTCCAATGAGGGCTTGAGATGCTTTGATGACGGTATTTAAGTCTAAAAATAGATCGTAACTGCTACTTTTTGATTCGGTCGAATTATGAGTCTGAAACTCAGTCGTGCTTAGTTCTAGTGTTTTAGAATTTAAGTAAGAAAATCGATGTTCTAAATCCTGAACTTTAGCTAATGCACCCCAACGATAATAGCAGGAATGGGCTTTTTTTCGGTAAAATCCGGCAATGGGGTCTCGTCCAATCTGTTCATAAAATTCTGCTGCTAATTCCCAGGCGATCGCTTCTTCTTGGATATAGTTATTTTTTTGCGCTGTGGCGATCGCCAAATCATACCCATTCATCGCCTCTAACACTTCTCCTTTCACCCGCGCTTTTTCA
Organism: Laspinema sp. D2d; assembly: GCF_025370755.1. Lineage (GTDB taxonomy): Bacteria > Cyanobacteriota > Cyanobacteriia > Cyanobacteriales > Laspinemataceae > Laspinema. Next base: position 80,184 of record NZ_JAMXFC010000024.1, read on the forward strand.
GCTTCAACTAATTCATACTTCTGTTGAAAATTCGCGGGCGCAAAGCTGGCCCAATTTTTCATTTTATCTTGGTTGGTTTCTACTTTAACCAAAATCTCCTTTTGTTCAGATTCTGACGCTTGGAAATACACCGCCAAAGCGGACAGAGAATCATAAAAATAAAACAGAGGAAGGGGATAAACTGCTGTTAATACATCTAAGTAAGTTTCGGCAATACGAGCATTGAGCACCGCCTGTTTTGGTTGCCGAAATAAATAACTGAGGATGAGTTTATGCAAATACAAACAACACAGGGCATAGTGATCGCTAGATTGTTCATGGAGGGGCAGCATTGTCTCCTCATTATAAACTGCGCCGATAATTTTCAGCGGGTTATCTGATTTATTCATTAAATTTAAGACCACTTGTCCATACATTTGAGAATAACTCAGGGTAGTGGTTTGTTTAAATTTTTTAAGCAAAGAATTATAAGCGACAATTTCTCCTTCCAACTTATAAAGCTCTTTTCCAGTGAAATAAGAATTGATACAGTAATTATAAGCAGAAAGGCCCGCATATTCTAAATCTCCATTTTCCAATCCACTCTCATAAGCCTGTAGCAAAGGGCTAATGATTTGCAGCAGGGGTTCTTTCCAGATATTTATGTTATTATTGACGACCATTAAGGTGCGGCATTTTAGCTCTTTATTGTTAAACTTTTCTAAAATTTTTAATGCTAATTGACCGAATTGATGGCCGGTTTCAATATCTCCCACAATGCCACATAAAATCAGGCCATAACAAGCGTAAGCATAAGCTGATTCATCGGTATTACCATAAGTTAGGGATAACTTAATTTCCTGCAATACAATTAAGGGCAGCAGCAGCGGTGCAACTTGATAGGCTGGCGCGATCGCACTATTGAGAATCCGCATCCCGGCTTTTTGATGAGCCTCGGACATTTCAGGTAAATGGATTAAATCTTGGACATCTTTTCCCATTAATTGGTTTGCTATTTCATTCAGCCCCACTTGAATATCGATGAAGGTTGGCTGTTCAGGTAAATGGATATCTAACAATTGAAGCGCTTTTTGGGTATTCTCTAAGGCTTTCAGTTGTTGACTACAAGAGCTATAAGCTTTAATTCTGATTTCATAAAAATTAGCTTGATGTAGGGTAGATTTGGCTTGGATTAGGCCAATTTTTACCAAATCCTCCATTCGATCAAAATCCGTATTGATGTAAGCTGCATAAGCCGCCTGGATATGTAGCCTTAGCGTGGTTGGATAATCAGTCTCCCAGCTTTTTTCTCCTAAAAGTTTTAAACCGACCTGAAAATAGGTATCAGCTAATTCATAAGCATTGGCTGATAGGGCTTTCTGCCCCGCACTCAAATTTAATTGGACTAACTTAATTTTTTGCTCCGGACTGGTGATTAATTCATAACTATAGTTTAAATGATTGACAATTTCAAAAATATTTTCTGGGATGTTTTCAGCCGGAGTCTTAGATAAAAGGAGATAAGCAATTTGCCAGTGTGTTTCTTTTTTGCGGTTTTCTGGAATCAACGAGTAAGCCGCTTGTTGCACGCGATCGTGTAAAAACTGGTAACAGATTTTTCCGCCATTCCCCGGTTCTCCCCCTGGGGTAAGTTTATGAGTTTTGGTTAAGGGGATAATCAACGCTTGTTGAACGGCTTCTCGCAAGTCTTTAGCGGTTATTTCAGGCGATCGCTCATTGACAATAGATAGCATTTCAATATCAAAGCAATTGCCAATACAAGCCGCTAATTTTAAGGCGATTTGCGTCCTAGGCTGCAAATTTTGAATTTTGCTAACCATTAACTCTACTACATTATCGGTTATTCCAATTTTTTCAATCCGGCTGATTTTCCAGTCCCAACTCCCTTTGCCCCAATTAAATTTTAACAACTGCCCTTGTTCTAAAGATTTTAAAATTTGTGTTAAAAAGAAAGGATTTCCCTGAGTTTTCTTAAAAATTAGCTTGGCTAGACCAAAAGATTTGGCTGTCGTACAATTTAAGGTTTCTGCTAGGAAATCATTCACATGATGAACATTCAAGGGGGTGAGATTGATTTCGGTCATCGGAACCGCCGTATTTTTAATCTCCTGTAATGTCAAACCCACCGGGTGAGTCGCGGTGACTTCATTATCACGATAAGAAACAATCATCAATAAGTGATGATTTTGACGGTCAGTCATGACGCACTTAATTAATTCCAGAGATGCTAAATCGGCCCACTGTAAGTCATCAATGAAAAGAATCAGAGGATGTTCTTTTTGAGTAAAAACGTTGATGAAATTTTGAAAAACCAAATTAAAGCGATTTTGAGATTCCGTCGGAGGTAGAGATACCAACGCCGGTTGAGGACCAATAATCAGTTCTACTTCAGGAATTACCTCGATAATAACCAGCCCATTTTCTCCGATCGCCTCTAATATTTTGGCTTTCCAGGCTTTAATCTCAGCTTCTGGTTCACTCAGCAGTTGCCGGACTAGAGAGGTAAAAGCTTGAATCACCGCAGCATAGGGAATGTTTAACTTAAATTGGTCAAACTTACCGCTAATAAAATAGCCTCGATGTTTAACCAAAGGTTTTTGAGTCTCCTGCACTAAAGCCGATTTACCAACCCCAGAATACCCCGAGATCAGAACGAGTTCCGTTGCTCCTTCACAAACTCGTTCAAATGCTGATAAAAGTTGCACCCTTTCTAGGTCTCGTCCGTACAGTTTTTGGGGGATTTCTAGTTTACCCGAAAAGTCTTTTTGTGCTAACTTAAACTCATCAATTCGTCCCTGATCTTGCCATTGTTTTAGGCAATATTCCAAATCATACTTTAAACCAAATCCACTTTGATAGCGGTTTTCAGGGGTTTTTTCTAATAATTTCATAACCAGGTTAGAAACCGCAACAGGAATCTCTGGAAGCAGTTCAGCGGGAGGAATTGGCATCCGGGCAATATGACAGTGAACTAGCTCAACTGCATCCTCGGCTTGACAAGGTAATTCCCCCGTGAGCATTTCATAAAAAGTTACCCCTAATGAGTAAAAATCGGTGCGATAGTCGATCGCCCGATTCATTCGCCCAGTTTGTTCGGGGGACATATAAGCAAGGGTTCCTTCCAGGCTATTGGGATGAACTGCTGCTGCGGTTTCTCTCGATAACTCAGAGGCGATCGCAAAATCAATTAACTTCACCTCTAAACTCTGAGAATTAATAATAATATTGCTGGGTTTAATATCTTTATGAATAATGTAGCGCTGATGAATTTCTCCTAGGGTCTGGGCCAGTTGAATCCCTAGGTACAAAAAACTTTCAACGTCTAACCGCTGTTGGTTTAAAAACGTTTTTAGGGAAATGCCACCTGTATCCGGTAAAATTAAAATAGGCAAATTGCTAGTAATTTCTAAGTTTAATGGCTCAATAACTCCTGCTAATTTTAAGTCTTGGGTGATCTCATATTCGTGATAAAGTTGAGCGATATCCGTGGAACTTGGATACTCCGTCCCTAGGGCTTTTAAAATCACCGGCAAGCCATCCGCTTCTCGAATCCCTCGATACACAACCCGCTTGCTATTGCGGTAAATTTCCTCCCCAATCTGATAACCCGTTAGTTCAATCATCTTTTTCTGTCCTCCTAGTTTTCTTTAAAAAAATAATAGACTATTTTTATCCTTAAAGACTCGAAAAATCAAAGTTTACGATTTATAAAGGGGTTCATTGCTCTCGATTAACTCGATAATTTTGTCAAACCGCAGATGAGTTACAAAATTAGTAATCTGGTTAGCTAAGGCATGATTGGAGTCAGGAATTTGGGCGGTTAAGTTGGCGATCGCCTCATCATCCAATTCTCTCGCCGCTTGATGGAGTTGAGTTGTCCACTCCGGCGACATTTGCTGTAAACATTCGGCGATAACGGCTGCTTCTGACTGAACCGACGGTTGGGCATTATTTCCATCGGAAGAGCGAACTTCTTCATAGACATAATGCACCCCCAAATGTTCAGCCATTTTTTCAAAAATGACGGGTTCGCGAAACGGCTTACTCGCAAAATCATCACATCCTACCTCTAAAACTTTAATTCGATTCTCTTCAAATGCACTAGCTGTTAACCCAATAATCACCGGAATTTGTCCGCTATTTGCCTGTTTAATTTGCTTCGTAGCTTCGTAGCCATCCATCACCGGCATTTGCATATCCATCCAAATTAGATGGGGTTGCCAACTCTGGGATATCCTCACCGCTTCTGCTCCATTCATGGCTTCCCGGACTTCAAAACCTAAAGGGGAAAGTAGATTGACTAATAATAGACGGCTTTCCCATTTATCCTCAACCACCAGAATCCGATAAGTCGGTTGATTCGCGGCTAAACCGATGACTCGTTGGCTGGATTTTTGAGTGATTTCACTCATGCCCTCTGCGGGACTAATTTTGAGGTTAAACTTAAAAATAGTGCCCTTTTCTAAGGTGGAGCTAACCGTAATTTCACCTCCCATTAATTGCACAAACTGACGGCTAATAGGCAGGCCCAATCCCGTTCCTGATTGTGATTTAATTCCCGTTGCCGTTTGCATGAACGGCTCAAATAAACTATCGAGTTCTTCTGCACTAATTCCCGGTCCTGTATCTTCAATTTCACAAACTAAATAAGATTCTAGTTCCTCCGGTTGCGATGGATAGGGCTCACTCGTTTTTTCTCCGATGGCCGAGATTTTTTGTTGAATGGCGACCCGGACTGCTACCCCACCTTTTTCGGTAAATTTGATGGCATTTCCCAGTAAATTAATGAAAACTTGCCGCAATTTACTTTCATCGGTTTTGATGAACTGTGGCAAATTAGGAGTGCGCTCAAACATCAGTTTTAATCCTTGAGACTCCGCCTTAAGCTGAAACATTTCCTCGATAGAGGTTAACAAACAATATAAGTCAAAGCTGGTTTCATTCAAAGAAATTCGACCGGCTTCAATTTTAGACATTTCCAACACATCATTAATCAGGGTGAGCAGATGTTCCCCCGCCCGAGAGATGATGCCGAGGTAGTCTTGTTGTTGAGATTTCAAGCTGTTGTCGCGGTTGAGAATTTGCGTAAAGCCGAGAATCGCATTGAGTGGGGTTCGCAATTCATGGCTCATTTTGGAGAGGAATTCCCCTTTAGCTTTGCTGGCGGCATCCGCTGCTTCTTTTGCAGCATTGAGCTTACTTTGAGCTTGTTGCCGTTCTAATTCTGCCCCTGCTCTAGCCGCGAAAATTTTTAAAATTGACTCTAAAAGGTAGTTTTTTTCTATAGGCCGTTCGTCCAGAATAGATAAAATTCCAATAATCTTGCCAGTGGAATTATAAAGGGGGGTTCCCCAATAGGCTTCAACTCCCAGGGCTTTTAAATCTGGATTATTGGGAAATAATTGCTGAACCTGAGCCGTATAATAAGAAGCTTGGTTTTGGATTACACATTCGCAGGCGGTTCCGGCTAAATTGTACTCAAAGTTTTGCCCAAAGTCTTCCCCAGTCCAAAAGGCTAGAGTCTGAGCTTTATGTAGAGTTAAATCGGTTTCGGCAAGCACAGCATAACGGGCCTGACTCACCTGCGCAAGGGATTGTACTAAGGATTTAAAAAAGGCACTCCCAATGACGGAGGCGGTTCCCAAAACAATAAGTTCTAAGGCTTCTTCTCGTTGCTTGCGATCGGTGATATCAGTATGGGAACCCACTAATCTCACGGGATTTCCTAATTCATCCCATAGGACCTGTGCTCTCGATAGCATCCATTTATAAGTACCATTTTTGCATTGAAATCGAAACTCGGCACTGTAATAAAGTGTTTTACCCTTAATGTGGTCTTGAAGGGCTTGCCATACCCAGTCTCTATCATCGGGATGGAGCTTTTTAAAAAATTCATCAGTATGATTAACTATTTCATAGTCTTCATATCCAATCATTTCTTTCCAACGAGCTGAAAAGAAGACTTCATTGGTCTGGACATTCCAATCCCAGATGCCATCATTGGTTCCTTTTAAAGCTAACTGCCAGCGTTCTTCACTGGTTCTTAATTCCTTTTCTGCTTCCTTGCGTGCAGTTATATCAATGACTAACCCATCCCAGATGATACTCCCATCAGGTTGCTTTTCGGGTCGAGAATCCCCTTGAACCCATTTAATTTCACCAGATACGATAATTCTCCAGGTCCAATGCCACGGTTCTAGGGTTGTAGCTGAAAGGGCGATCGATTCACTGAATTTCTCGCGATCGTCAGGATGCGTGACCTCGTGAAATAGTGATATATCCTTCATGAACGCTTCAGCTTCTATGCCAAAAATTTCGCGAGATCCTGGACTGACGTAGGGACAACTGGATGTCCCATCGGGATGCATCATCAATTGATAAATCATCCCCGGGATGTTGGCGGCGAGATTATAATACCGGGTGTTACTTTGTTGCAATTCTTGGGTGCGCTCTTGGACGGTTTGCTCTAGCTTTCGAGAATATTCTTTTTGCGCTTCATAGAGTTGAGCATTTTCCAGAGAAAGGGCGGCTTGTGCAGATAACATTCTCAAGACTTCTACCCGTTTTGGGGTAAAGGCATTGGTAATCAGATTATTTTCTAAATAAAGGATACCGATGAGTTTCCCTTGGGAGAGAATGGGACAACAGAGGATAGATTTGGGTTGCGATTCGAGAATATAGCGATCGCCTCGAAACAGTTCCTCCTCCCGTGCATCCGCTAAAATCACATCATTTTGAGTCCGCTTCACATACTGAATTACCGAAATCGGTACATCTAAACTCTCAGACAATGGAATCGATTGGCGAACCCGCAACTCCTGTTTATTCCCACTTGCTTCAATCACCCATTTATCAGCTTGGGATAAAATTAAAACCCCCGTTTCAGCCCCAGCATTTTCTATTAAAATTTTCATTAAATTCTCAAGCAATTGAGGCAAAATAATCTCGCCCGAAATAGTTTGAGCCGCTTTCATGACCGATTCTAGATCAAGAAGACTAGATTCCGTCGTACTGGCACTGGTATTTGTTTCAAAGATTGGAATATTTAGAAGTTGCTTGAGATCTGGCGTCAGTAATTGCGGATAGCGTTCTTCTAAATTCTTTACTTTGGCTTTGGCACCCCAGTGAATATAACAATAGTAAGCATCAGTGAGATAAGTTTTTGCTATTTTTTGCCGACCTAAAGCCAGTTGAAACTTGCCTGCGAGTTCATTTCCTAATGCTTCTTCTTGAATATATCCTTGTGCTTTTGCCCCTTGAATCGCTTGTTCATAATAATCAATTGCTTCTTCCTTATGTCCCATAACTCTGGCTTTTTCAGCCTCGACCAACTGATATTTATGCTGAAAATTTGCCGGGGCATGATCTGCCCAAGTTTTCATTTTTTCTTGATTCGCTTGAATGCGCTCAAGAATTAACACTTGCTCCGATTCCCCGTGGCCTAGATAGACTGATAGTTGGGCCAAGGAATGATAAAAATAGAATACAGGTACAGCCATCCATCCGGTGACCCCATCTAAATATTCTTCAGCCTGGTTACCATTTTTAATGGCTTCTTCAAATTGATAAAATAGATAACATAAAATTAATTTATTTAAGAATATATAATGAAGAACCGTTCGCTCATTAGCCTGAATATGTAATGGTAACCAGTAGCTTTCATTATAAGCTGTCCCTATCAATTGGCACGGATTTTCTGCCTCTCCCATTAAATTTAAAACCCCTTGGTAAAAGGGTTGATGCCACTTAAATGCGGTTTTTTGATTAATTTTAATAATGGCTTTACTATAGGTTGCCATTTCCTCTTTTAGAGTATTGAGTTCAACTCCCATCCAATATAAATGTTGGCATCTATGACTGGCAGAATAGCCAGCATTGGCTACATCTCCATATTCTAATCCACTACAATAAGCCTCAGATAAAAGTCCTAATGTCTCCTTTAGATGATGTTTCCAGTGAATAGTAAATGAAGCTACTTTAAACAAAGTTGCGGTTTTAACCTCTTTAATATCCAAGCGCTTTAACAAGTTTAACGCTAATTGTCCAAATTGATATCCCAGTTGAATATCTTGCATAACCCCAATTAAAATAATGCCATAATCTGCAAAACCACAAGCAGAATAGGCAGAGTTTCCAAATTTATAGGAACAGTTAACGTGCTGACAAACTAATAGAATAAATACAGAAGGAGCCGATAAAAATGCAGCCGGGACCAGGGTTGTAATCAATTGTAAAATTGCCTGTTTAGTCTCATCTTCTACTAGAAACATATCTAGCAACTGAGCCAGACTTTCTTCATTGAGGGTCGCTCGCGTCGTGATTAAAGCCTCTTCTACTTCGGCAGGAGTTGGGGATTCGCTGAGTTCTATCCCAAGACCTTTAAGAATTTGTAAGCCGAGTTTTACCCCTTTGAGCAGTTCCCCTTGCATTTCACAACTCTTCAGGCGAAGTTCATTAATTTTCAGGGTATCCAGTAATGTATTAGCATGGGTCCCCACCACCTCAGCTAAAGCTTCCATAACCTCAAAATGACCATTTAAAAGTGCCGCTTCGGCTGCTTCTTCATGGAGTGCCAAAGTGAGGTGATACTGACGGTCCCAACAGTTTTCTGTGAGCAATCCTAACCCCAAATGAAAATATTTCGATGCAGATTCAAAAGCTGTTGCTGCTTTGGCTTTTTGTCCCGCGATGAGATTGAGTGCTGCGAGTTGATATTTTTCCGCCGGGGACTTCAGTAAATCCGCCCCATGATTCAACTGGTTAACTAGGGAAAAAATATTGTCTTTTTGTTCTTCTTCACTCGTGCTTTGTAAAAGCAATTTACCAAGCTTAAGGTGCGTTTGTTTTTTCTGTTCCTCGGGAATTAGAGCATAGGCTGCTTGTTGTACTCGGTCATGCAAAAACTTATAGTCCAATTTGATATCTTTTAGGGTAGAGTCTGGGGCTTGCGATTGACTCAGCAAAAATAAACTTTTATAGTCATGATTTAAAAGAAAAATCAAACCTGACTCAATAGCTGGCTGCAATTGATGGGCGGTAATCGAGATAATTTCTTCGTTGACGATCGCCAGCAACTCTAAATTAAAGGTATTGCCAATACAAGCGGCTAATGTTAATACCTTTTGTGTCGCTTGGGGCAGTCGGCAAATATTGCGGATCATCAAGTCAACTACGTTATAATCGCTGATGCCGACTGCTTGAATGTGGTTGATATCCCACTGCCATTTTTGAGTTTTCCAGTCATAACTGAGTAAAGATTCTCGATAAATAGTGGTCAGTAGTTGGGTCAAGAAAAAGGGATTGCCTCCGGCTTGATTGAATAAAAGTTTTGCCAATTCTTTTGATTCAATCGATTGATTCAAAGTGTCTCGGACTAATTCTTCAACATGAATCAGTTGTAAAGGTTCCAGGATAATTTGCTTAACGGCTGCCCCCACTTTTTTTAGGGTTTCAAGGGTTTGGATGAGTGGATGAATGGCAGAAACTTCGTTATCTCGATAAGCCCCAATCAACAGTAAATACTCACTATCTGCATCGCTCATCAATCCTTCAATTAATTTCAATGAGGCGGAATCAGCCCATTGTAAGTCATCCAAAAATATCACCAAAGGATGTTTTTTACGGGTAAAAACACTAATAAATTGTTTGAAAACCTGAGTGAAGCGGTTTTGCGATTCTGTGGGTCCTAATTCGGGAAGGGGTGGCTGTTTGCCGATAATGAATTCAACGGTTGGAATGACATCAACGATCGCCTGTCCATTGGGTCCCAAGGCAGCCAGCAATTTTTCTTTCCATCCTTGGATTTGGGCTTCGTTTTCGGTGAAAATTTGCCGAATTAAGGACTGAAAGGCTTGAATCAGAGAATCATAAGGAATATTGCGCTTGAATTGGTCAAATTTCCCACTAATAAAATAGCCGCGATGTTTGACTAAAGGTTTTTGAGTCTCCTGAACTAGGGCTGATTTACCCACCCCGGAATAACCGGCAACGAGAATTAGTTCAGCCGCCCCCCCACAGACTCGTTCAAATGCTACCAATAATTGCGCGAGTTCTCGGTCCCGTCCATACAGTTTTTGGGGAATTTCTAATTTACCCGATACGTCCTGTTGTCCTAAACTAAACTCATCAATTTTGCCCTTTTCTTGCCATTGTTTTAGACAAATTTCTAAATCTCTTTTTAACCCAAATCCACTTTGATAGCGGTTTTCTGCGTTTTTTGATAATAATTTCATGACTAGGTTAGAAACCGCCACAGGAATCTCGGGAATGAGTTCAGTAGGGGGAACTGGCATCCGGGCAATATGACAGTGAACTAGCTCAACTGCATCCTCGGCTTGACAAGGTAATTCCCCTATGAGCATTTCATAAAAGGTCACCCCTAATGAGTAAAAATCTGTGCGATAGTCGATCGCCCGATTCATCCGCCCGGTTTGTTCTGGGGACATATAGGCGAGGGTCCCTTCCAGGCTATTGGGATGAACCGCTGCCGCTGTTTCTTTGGATAATTTCGAGGCGATCGCAAAGTCAATTAACTTCACTTCTAAACTCTCGGGCTGAATAATAATATTGCTGGGTTTAATATCTTTATGAATAATATGATGTTGATGAATCTCCCCTAAAGTTTGGGCGAGTTGAATCCCTAATTTTAAAAAGTTATCAATGCCTAATCGATGTTTATTTAAAAAAATTTTTAGAGAAACTCCCCCTATATCCGGTAAAATCAAAATGGGTAAGTTACTACTTTTTTCCACACTTAAGGGTTCAATGATACCGCCTAATTTTAAGGCTTTGGTTATTTCATATTCGTGATGAAGTTGAACAATATCGGTCGGACTGGGATACTCCGTTCCTAGGGCTTTTAAAATTACCGGCAACCCATCGGCTTCTCGCATCCCTCGATATACCACGCGCTTACTATTGCGGTAAATTTCTTCCGCAATCTGATAGCCACTCAGTTCAATCATGTTTCTCCCCTCCGGGTTTTGTTAATAAATGTTAATTTGTATGAATTGATACAGACAAATTAAAACCCCAAATTTAACCCATTTGTTATGTGGATGAAGTCTCTTTAAAATTTACGCTCAAAAAACGAATTAAGTTCCCACTTTTGGAATAAATTCAGACCAAGCTTGTCCCTTATTTGGGAATGAGGCCACCGGGTCAGATATTTCTATGAGTTTAACATCTGGGAGCAACCGAGTTGAAGCGAGGTCAAATGAAATAATCAGCCCCTGGGTGACTGGATAGGCTGTTGAGTATTTCAACTGGAACAGTCTAGGGAGCAAGACGATCGCCCTGCGTAAATGGACCTAATAACCCTCGGAAACCCTATCATTGCTTATCCTCAATCAGGGCTTGATTTCCGAAGGAGCGGGGAACTGAAAACGGACCACTTAAGTGGAATAAGGCTTTGCAGATTACTCCAGAAGTCAAGCCCCAGGACAAGAACCCTAGGATTATCCAACTATTTCTCCAGATAGAGACAAGCCGGAGAAAAATAGGCATATAACAGATTAAATCGGAAAAAGTCTGAAAATTTATCAAGGCTTGAGTCCTGATTTTTACCGGAACTTAAAGTCTGGTAAAATCAAGACTGGATTGCGGATTAAATAAAAGATTTACATTGACTCTTATCTTCTCATTTAAAAGGAATAATCCAGATGATCCCTAAATTGATTGCACCCAAGTCTAGGGCAAATGTTAATCCCCAAACCAGCCCATTTACTCCTCGTCCTTTTGCGCCGAAAGTACAAGGGAAAATCGAGAGTGCTACAGCCCCTCCCATCCCGCAATTACTCGAAAATCGTCATCTGCTCTCCCGGATGATGCAACCGGAACCTGTGACGCGGACCTTTACAGTTCAATCGGCAGAATTGTCTTCGGATATTGCTGAGAATCAGGGCAATCCAGGGGAGAAAATTCACCGAAAAATCCAGGGGGAGAACTGCCGGGAAAAGGGGTTTGTGATTCCGCCGGGGGTCCCTTCAACACCGCGTTTTCCCATCCAACCCAAACTGACGGTGGGTGCGGTAGGCGATCGCTATGAGCAAGAAGCGGACCAGGTGGCGCGGCAAGTGGTTAACCAAATCCATGCCCCCCGAGTGATTGCTCACAGTAGTGAACCGACGCCGGTACAACGGAAAATCTCGGTTCAGGCATCTGGGGAGGGTGGATCAGTTTCCCAGGAATGGGAAGGGGCGTTGAACCAAGCCCGAACGGGAGGAAATCCCCTGGCGGCAACGGTGAAAGAGCCGATGGAACAAGGGTTTGGGGCAAATTTTAGTGGGGTGCGCGTGCATACCGATGGGAGGGCCGATCGCTTAGCGCGATCGATTCAGGCGAAGGCGTTTACGACAGGGCAGGATCTGTTTTTTCGCCAGGGGGCCTATGATCCGGGGAGTCGGGGAGGACAGGAGTTGATTGCCCATGAGTTGACCCATGTGGTCCAGCAAAGTGGGGGAAAGGTTTATCGATCGCCACAAACGAACTCCTCCTCTACGTCAACCACCGCGACTACAAGTACCCCGCGTTATCCAATCACCCTCGGCATTTCCGGTTCCCTCCAGGCTCTACAGCGTGCTTTTGATGCTAATAATCCCTTAAGTTACGATAACGATGGGGGTCATGGATATGGTGATCATGGCGCACAAACCACTGCAGAACAGCACAAAGAAAGACTCAAGACGGGTAAGACACCCTCTGGACGAGTCGCAGATATTCCAGAGAGTTCGAGTAAGTTTGCATCGGATGCGGTAATGAAAACAGCGATCGCCCAGGCTGTTATGGATGCGGCTAAAGATTCAGTCTCTAAAGGGAAGAAGAGAAGTAAAAAGCGCATCACTTTGGCTTACAATATTCCGGGTGCAGGCATTTCATACAAACTCGATCCATCTGGAACGGATCAGGTGTTAGCAACCTCCGTGGACTGGGTGGTAATTGTTTTGGAACAAACGGGTGCAGGCAAGTGGGATAAAGACTATGATAAAATTATTACGATGTTTCCCCAAGCCAGTCCACCGAAAGAATACGATAATCAAACACCCTAATTCACCCTTCAATTTTTACCGATCATGGAAGATTCTAAACTGTTGGAAATTTTGCAGGCATTGGTACAAGTTACCAGCGGTCATGCTCCTTCTGAAGAAACCCTTGAAGAGTTGCGGGATGTCATCGAAAATAGCGATTTAGATGATTCTGAAAAGGTTCCGAATTGGTTGCTGGATCTCTTGAGCGGGTTAGTCGAACAACGGATGATTCCTCCTTCTCCTCAAACGGCTGCTGCCAAAAGTGGGGGGTCTTCTCATAATTTTTTAGTTGAATTGGCCGATGTAATTGAGATGAATTGGGTAGAGTTTGGGGAGTATTTTCTCATGCAGTTTCCTTCCCTGGGTTTGGAGGCCAAAGTTTCGATTGAAGATAGCACTTACGCCGTTCGTCCGATCGCAGAACCATAAGGGCGATCGCACTTTATCCACCCACTCACCAAGGGCCATTCAAGTTTTAGAGCCAGTCCCGATTTCCAATTAAAATCATACCCCAATTCACCCCATCAAATCGAAACTTCTTGCTGTAAGCTGATTCCTTGCAACAGTTGGGTTGCTTCTTCCGAGGATAAGGGAGGACTGAAGAAATAGCCTTGAATTTCTTCACAGTCTAACATCCGGAGGCAATCTAATTGTTCCTGGGTTTCTACTCCTTCGGCTACAACGTTTAAATGTAACCCATGTCCCAAGGCAATCACCGCCCGTGCGATCGCAATATCTGCCGGTTCTACGGTCAAATCCTTCACAAAAGAGCGGTCTATTTTTAATGTATGGAGGGGAAACTGTTTCAAATAACTCAACGAAGAATATCCCGTCCCAAAATCATCCAGGGCAATATTCACCCCCATCTGTTCTAACTCCCTTAATAACTGCCGGGTAAAATCCACATTGAGCATGGCCGCAGTTTCTGTAATTTCTAGGGTCAAATACTGCGCCTCTAACCCAGTTTCCTCTAAGACTTGAGCAATGTTTTGGACTAATCCGGGTTGTTGGAATTGTCGAACTGAGAGGTTTACTGCTACTGGAATCGCTGATAAACCCGAGTCAATCCAGGCTTTATTTTGACGACAAGCTGTCTTTAAAACCCATTCTCCAATAGGCATGATTAACCCCGTTTCTTCGGCAAGGGGGATAAATTTCGCCGGGGAGACTAAGCCTAATTCGGGATGATTCCACCGCACTAATGCCTCCATTCCCTTAATTTCTCCCGTTTTAATATTCACCTTGGGCTGAAAGTTAAGCAGGAATTCTCCTCGGTCTAATGCCCGGTGTAGCCTATTTTCTAACTCTAATAATTCACTGGCTAGAATATCCAAAGAGGGGGTATAAATTTCATAAGTATTGCGGCCTTTTTCCTTGGCTCGATACAGGGCAGAATCTGCGTGTTTAATCAACGTTTCTCCATCCTCTCCATCTTGGGGATAGAGGGCAATTCCAATACTGGTACTGATATGGAGGTGGTGATTTTCAATGGAAAAAGCGGGCTTTAAAGTTTGAATAATCTGTTCAGCAATCTTCGTCGCAGCAACCCGGGAAGAAACCTGGGGAAGGATGATAGTAAATTCATCCCCGCCCCATCGGGCGATGATATCCGGGTCTCCCAAGGTGGCTTTTAGTCGGGCAGCTACCCCTTGTAATACTTTATCCCCGATCGCATGACCCAGGGTATCATTAATCGTTTTAAACCGATCCAAATCCAGGAACATCACCGCTACCCGAGTGCTACTATTTTTCGCTTCTTCCAAAACCTCCACCAAGCACTCATTTAATAAATTTCTATTAGGTAAATCCGTTAGGGAGTCGTGAAAAGCTTGATAGCGAATATGCTGTTCTGCCCGAGTTGCATCGGTGATATCCCGAAAGCTAAAAACTCGGCCAACGGTAGAATTTCCAACCATTTGAGGGCGAGAATAACATTCTAAAATTCTCCCTTCTTTAAATTCCAAAGTATCCCAAAATTCCAGATTCGGAGAATCCCACCATTTTCTAATTTGACTGAGGCAGTCTTGGGGCTTTTTTAACTGAGGCAATAAAATTTTTAGCCCTTGCTTAAAGGTCCCCTTTTCCAGCCAATACGGGGAAATGTTCAATAATTCAATAAATTTTTGATTATAGCTGGTGATACAACCCTTCTGGTCGATCGCAAAAATTCCATCCGCTGTAGATTCGAGAGTAGCCTGCAATAAAGACAGAGAGTTTTCCAGCCGTTCTTCGGCTTGTTTGCGTTGAGTGATATCCTCGACTGTCCCTTCATAGCCAATAATTTTTCCTTCGGAATTACGAATCACTCTGGCATTTTCTGAGATCCAGATGATGCTCCCATCTTTGCGATAAACTTGCGATTCAAAGTTCCAAAAAGCATTACTTTTCTGGAGGAGGTGAACGAATTGGGTGCGGCGATTTTTGTCTACATAAATTTGATATTCAATATTATTAACTTTGTTGATCAGTTCTTCCGGTCCATCATAGCCGTAGATTTGGGCTAACATGGGATTCACGGTAATATAACGTCCGTTAAGGGTACTTTGAAAAATTCCTTCAACAGCATTTTCAAAGATGCTACGATATTTTTGTTCGGCTTGCTTTTGTTCCGCTTGAGCCTGTTGTAGTTCAATCAGAGTTTTTTGGAGTTCCTCACTGCGTGCAGCGGCGATCGCGCTCAGGTATCGTTCTCGTTCCGCTTGTTCCCGTCTGGCATCCATAATGCTCAGAGTATGCGCATTCCACCCGATCGCCGTGGCTAATAGCAGGGTATTAAATACACTTAACAACGCAATTCCTACCCCGCGATCATAGAGATTTAATTGAGTACCTTGTAGGATTAATCCTCCCAACAGAGGAGGAAGCACTAAAGCGGCGATCGCCAGGGGTTGCATGAGTAGCCGAAGGGTGCGATCGCTGGTCAATAAAGCGACGGGTCCCCGGTCCGGATTCGCTAACAAAATCCCCACAGAAAGTAATATAAACCCGACACTCGTATGCAATGCCATTTCCGTACTGCGTCCGAGTCCATAAAATGCAGAAATACCGTACAAATAGCCCAGTAATCCTAAAAACCCGATCGCCCAAGCTATCACACTCAAATACTGCGCCATTGGGTAGCGTTTTTTTTGAGACAAAACCAGCGCCCAACCCAGTAATATAAAATTAAAAGCGGTATTAGGAGCCATCCGCCCTGGGATGGAAGTTCCTACGGCATTTGCTGTTTCTTCAAAAAGCCATTGGTCTATGCCTAAATTAACATTCAATATATACTGAAATAGGGTCAAGACCCCAATAAAAATTGGGAAATAGGATAAAGTGGACAGGATTGAAACCCCCAAATAAACCAGCGGTTTTAGAAAACCTCTCCCCTTCTTATTCAAGATTCGCTGTCGATTGTGTGGCGATAAATTATTCTGCGATCGCGAATTTTTACGTCCCAATTGCCAGAGAGAAAGACCGCACAGAATAAAACTAATGGCCGTATTTGCTTTCATCGTCACGAGTCCCGGCCAAACACTTTTGAGAGCAGGAATATTGAAAATCCAGCCCAGCAGAACTATCAAACCAATCAGAGTCACTGCAATGCTCATCCGTTGAGACACCGATTGCAGGGATGCGATCGCACTGGAGGTTGTAGGTGGGTTGGAATATCGCTCGACCATTTCTATTTCCCCGCCTCTACATTGAGTCAGCATTCTCTAATTATCCTTATTTTTCAGACGAAATTTACTTGAACTTCAAGAAGTGGCGGTCACCCCTCTCCTGGTTTAGACTCTAACGGATCCAGGCCCCCGCATTTCTGTAGTCTATTTTGCAGTTTTTATATTTTTTTTATGTTTTAGTAAAAACTACAAGGCAAGGTCACCCCTTTAATTAACGTTACCTAGAAGCCACCCGATGACTAAATATCAAGAATACCGGGCGTAGTTGATGACCCTTAAAATGTCAAAATATTGGGCAATTTAGCCCCCCAACTCTCCAGCTAAACATCCCCAATTATCAGTTATAAAATCAAATTTAGTCCGCTGAACCCAACTAAAAAGCCTTGATTAAAATTAAGATTGTAGGACCTTTTCACATGGGCAAGCTTGTTTAACAGGCAGTTCAATCCAAAACTCAGTTCCCTGGCCCGGGGTTGAACTACACTGAATCTGACCCCCATGCTTTTCTACAACGATTTGATGACTAATAGACAACCCCAACCCGGTTCCTTTTCCCACGGGTTTGGTCGTAAAAAAGGGGTCAAATAGAGAGCCGAGTACCTCAGCACTCATGCCTGCACCATTATCGCCAATTTGAATCACCACTCGCTCATCCTCGCTCAGGTGAGTGCGAATATAAATAGTGGGAATAAACTCATCGGAACTGGAAAGGTTTGAGGATAAGACCTGTTCTTGGGCTAATTTCCACCCTTCATTTTCCTCCCCCCAATCTCCCCGCTTCATTTCCAAAGCATCAATCGCATTTCCAATTAAATTCATAAACACTTGATTGAGCTGGCAGGGAAATCCTTCGATTTCCGTAATGTCACCATAGTTTTTGACAATATTAATGGCGTGGCTTTTCCCATTGGCTTTGAGGCGATTTTGTAAAATCAATAGGGTACTTTCGATACCGTCATGAATATCAACTTGTTTCATGACCGCTTCATCTTTTCGAGAAAAATCTCGTAAAGATAGCACTAATTGGTGCATCGAATCTGAACCAATTTTAATGGAAGCTAAGGTTTTAGGTAAATCTTTTTCGAGAAAATTAAAATCAACTTCTTCAAGATATTCACTGATTTGGGGTTCAGGATTTGGATAGTGTTGTTGATACAGTTCGATAATTTCCAACAATTCTTGAACATAGGCGATCGCATGGTTGACGTTGCCATAAATAAAACTCACGGGATTGTTGAGTTCATGGGCAACATTCGCCAAAAGTTGGCCTAAGCTGGACATTTTTTCGCTCTGAATCAGGCGATCTTGGGCGTTTTTTAAGTCCCCGAGGGCTTGGGTTAATTCGGCAGCTTGAGATCGAGCGAGGGTGGCTGCAATCTG
Source organism: Laspinema sp. D2d (assembly GCF_025370755.1). Lineage (GTDB taxonomy): Bacteria > Cyanobacteriota > Cyanobacteriia > Cyanobacteriales > Laspinemataceae > Laspinema. The sequence goes on from NZ_JAMXFC010000024.1 coordinate 98,254, forward strand.
GCTTTGACGATAGAGTTCCGCTTGCTGACGAGCCAGGGCCTCTTGTTGGTGGTTACTTTCGAGTTGATATTGACTCACGATCGCATCCAAGTCATCTAGCAAGGGTCCACTCGCTGCCTCTAGGATGTAACATAGATGAGGATTTTCCCAGGTCAATTCCACATCGGCTGTGGCGATCGCCTGATGGACTGCGGCAATATAGGCTTTAATTTTCCGATCTAAATCGATCGGGGGTTCAAAGTACATGGATTTAACCGTTGGAGAGGGATGTCCCGGTAATTGCAAAGCCGCATCCCCATAAACTAGCCCATTGTGGGATTTTTCCATCAAGATGATGGTTTCCTGCAAAGCCGAACGCCATTTGGTTCTCTCTTCTGCTGTCTTAGACCGCTCTAGTTGCAAGGCAAAAAGTGCAGTACGTTGAGACAGCATTCGCTGGCGACCACTGATATTGACTACTGCCGCATTAATTTCTCGCATAGTTTGTATCTCGGCCATCTGAAAACAGTTGGTCAAACCGAACACGGCTTTTGACTCCACATCTAATAAATAGAGTTTTTTCACCTACAGGACTGACGCATTACCTTTATATTGATAGAGGGGATTCGTAAATCGCCCCTACAGTGAGGGTGGGCTCAAAGAATAGGCGTAAGTCCTGCCCTAAATCTTTTTTATGCCGATTCAGGGAATGAGTTTGTAGTTGAAGTTACAGACTTTTCACACTATACTATTTTTTATGTTAATTTATGTATTTTTTACATGACGTTTTTTAAAGTTTTTCAACAAATAAAAAATACTCAAACCGCTCCCAGGCGATCGCACTTAAGTCCGGCTCATTCGCGAAATCACATCGGATTCGGGTCCTCCTGCAACCCTAAGACAGATTAACTGGTTCCCCCCATCAAAGACGGAATTGCATCGATCGCCGGATCCGCTGCTCGCACTTTACCCCCTTGCCGGATGGGAATGACAATCCGAAACTCGGTCCCCTGACCCACCTCAGATATACAAGAAATAGACCCACCATGCCGTTCCACTACAATTTGATAACTAATCGACAGTCCCAAACCCGTTCCTTTGCCTTCCGGTTTGGTCGTGAAAAAGGCTTCAAAGAGTTGTTCTCGGACCTCCGGTGTCATCCCAGGTCCATTATCCGCCACTCGAATAGCAACAGCCTCATCCCGCACGACTTCCGTGCGAATCCAAATGGTGGGCAGGGGTAATTGATACACAGGGAGAGGAGATTGAGACAAATCCTGATCCGATAAGGACACTTCCCCAGTTCCACTTGTGGTTTTCTTCCCCTGGCGATGACTATTCTCTAAGTGATGTCCATTCCCCTCGGCAGAATTAGGGCTGTTCCATTTACCTGTCATTTCTTCTAAAGCATCGATCGCATTCCCGATCGCATTCATAAAGACTTGATTAAGTTGACTCGGGTAACATTCCACCAGGGGAAGATCTCCAAACTGTTCAATGGTGGCGATCGCCCCGCAATAGGGATTAGCTTTAAGGCGGTGATGCAGAATTAACAGGGTACTTTTCAATCCTTCATGAATGTCGGTGACTTTTAGTTCCCCCGTATCAGCCCGGGAGAAGTTCCGCAGCGATCGGGCCAATTCTCCAATCCGTTCCGCACCCACTCGCATAGAGGAAATCATTTGGGGTAGATCTTCAAGGAGGTAGTCCAGTTCGATTTCTTCACTGTAAGCCCGAATTTCCTCCGGGGGTTCCCCATAGTATTTTTCATAGAGTCCCAATAGTTGCATCAACTCTTGTAGATACTTAGTAGCATAAGAGAGATTCCCATAGATAAAATTAACCGGGTTATTGATTTCATGGGCGACCCCCGCGACTAAAGACCCCAAACTGGATATTTTTTCCGTTTGTATCAGTTTGGCTTGAGTCTGTTTGAGTTCGTGCAGGGCCGTTTTCAGCTTAAAGGCTTGGGCGTTAGCGGCAGTCGCGGTAATACAACTTTGGTCATAGAGTTTGGCTTGATCAATGGCGATCGCAATTTGTATCGCCACATCTTGAATCAACTCCACCTCACTTTCGGTCCAAGGATGAGTCGAACTCCCATGTAGACAAACGAGAGCACCTTTTTGTCCCGAATGGGTTTGGACTGCTACCGCCAGTAAGGAACGAATAGAGCGGGTTTGTAAGCGATCGCGACTTTGGGAGTCCAGTTGGCGATCGGCGATGACGTCATCCAGTTGCAGGAGTTGAAACTGTTGCAGAGCCTTTCCCAGAACCGGAATTTCGCCCAGGGGATTATCCGTACAATCCAGGGACTGCGTGGGGTCCCGCGCTTCCTGACTCGGTTCGTAAGTGGGAGGGTTCGAGTCAGTATTGAACCATAGAAACTGACAGCGGTCAATGGAGAGAAGATTGCGAATTTCACTGACTGCGGTTTTTAAAATCGTGTCAATATTGAGTGAGGTATGAATTTGACTAGAGAGGCGGCGCTTGAGGAGTTCCACCCGCGATCGCAGTTCTCGAAACCGCGTTTCCGAAGCCACCAGTTCCGCTTGAGTGCGTTCTAAACGTTCATTTGTCGCTTTGACTTCCGCCATTGCCATCTCCAGTTGACGGGATTTTTCTTCCATTTGGCAACTATATTGAATCGCCTGGGACACCTCCGCCAACATCTCGATCGCCACGGCAGAGACACTCCCACTCACTGTTTCTATGCCCAACCAAGGCAGGGGGGCGATCGCATGAGGCGTTTCCCAGACAATTTTAAACTGTCCATTCGGTAAAATTTCTCCGATTCGACAAGTTTTGCACATATGATTATTTGCCTCAATCCGCACCACCCCCCCAGGTGCTTCAAAAGTTTGATTGTAGGCCGCTTTTCTCACCTGTTCTACATCAAAGGTTCCCGCTGTTTCTACCGATTGTTTCCATAAATAAACTTGTGTATAAGCCGCTTCAATCGGATCACTGGTTACCCGATTTTTTCCATAACGGGCCTGAAAATTTTGGACAAATTTTCGATTTTGGGGGGTATTCACACTTTGAAAATAACTCCAGGTCGCATAATGTCCCGTTGCTGCATCCCCAATCCGGCGTACTTCATCTTCGGCCACACTAACCGCCAGAATCGGCAAATCGGCTGCGCTAATTCCAGCTTTTCGATAGTGGTGATAAAAGGCAATATTGCTATCTCCATTTAACGTGTTAAATACTAAGTCCGGTTGAGTTGCTCGAATTCGCGGGATAATTTCCTGAAAGTCTTGTTCCCCCAACAAAATGTATTCTTCTCCCACAATTTCTCCGCCTTGTTGTTTGAGGTGAGCGCGGATAATTTTGTTAATTGTCCGGGGGAATACATAGTTAGAGCCAATTAAGTAGATGCGCTTGCCTTTATTGGCGATCGCCCAAGTGAGGGCCGGTTCCACTTGCTGATTCGGACAGATCCCCGTATAGAAAATGTGTGGAGAAGATTCAAGACCTTCATATTCTACGGGATACCAGAGTTGGGCATTAAACTCCTCTAAAACAGGTAGAACGGCTTTGCGCGATGCAGAAGACCATCCCCCAAAAATCGTCACTACTTGCTCCTCTTGGATGAGCTTGCGAGCTTTTTGAGCGAATTGGGCCGGTAAAGATGCGCCATCTTCAATCACAGGTTCTATAGGTTTTCCGAGTACACCTCCAGCGGCATTAATTTCAGCGATCGCCATCAACTCCGCATCTTTGAGGGATGCTTCTCCAATTGCCATCGTTCCACTCAGGGAGTGCAATATTCCCACTTTGACAGTGGACTCGCATTGGTTCCCGGTCTCGCTCGTTTTACTCATGGCTGACTCTTCAAACACCTCGATGTTCTGGACTAGGCCGCGACGAATTGGGGCGGCTTTGGTTGGCTTGTTGCGGGCGCTCCATTGACTCAAAATTGGCCGGATTTACTCAGAAAACCTCTTTTTGTTCATCGGAAAATTCCCGTTGGGCTTTGGTTAAATAGTTCTCCCCCCTTGCAATTAGACTCCCTCCTCACCGGCGATCGGTTTGTACACCTGACTTGTTTAAGTTTTATCAACCTATCTTGATAAATTTACTGAATTTGATGTTAACTCTGGGTCAACTTCAATCCACTCCCCTCCACTTCAGACTGAAGGATGCAATCGCTCAACTGAAAATAGTTTAAATACACCTAGAACAGCCCCAAAGGAGAAAAAATCTCAGGCTTATGTTTTTATTTTACATAATTTCATCCAATTTTCCTCCCCAATTTTTGGGGGAGACTCAATTCAGGTCCAGATTTTTTGGCCGCTTTCTTTTCCCCGATATTTTTGGTAATTTTTAACAATTTTTTCAGGTTTTAGACACCGGAAACCGTAACCATTTATACCCTTTATCAAAACTTATAAAAGCCTCACGCACAATGGGAGGATGGGGAGGATGGGGAGGATGGGGAGGATGGGGAGGATGGGGAGGATGGGGAGGATGGGGAGGATGGGGAG
>NZ_JAMXFC010000025.1 GCF_025370755.1 Laspinema sp. D2d
CTGTTGTTTTCTAGTCATAAGGAGAGGATTGAATTGCCATCTTTTTTACTTTTTTTAAAATGAGCGAACCGTAAGTTGTTAAAGCCAGAATATACCCATTTTGGGTATGGAATTATGACCGAACCTTTCAGCAGAAGAGTGTTTGCCGTCCAGACTTTTTCATCCTCGAAACCGTAAGCGAGTTATCAAGTTTTCCCCTAGAATTTGCAGAAACTCGAAGTCTTGGTTGTAGCAGGAGCGGTTGTCACCAACGAGGGATGAGCGCGGTTGTTGCGGTGGGTGCGTTGTTAATGCTGCTTGACTGATGCGATCGCATTGCATGAGGAGCCGATCGCATCGGTCAAGCAGGTTTTCCGGCGTTCTGAGAAATCGTAGAAATCCACGGGAAACTATGCTGAATCAATCAAGCAGAGGAATCCAACCCAATCACGCGGCTTGTGTTCCCCTCCAAAACTGGGTCTTGCTCGTGTCCTGCTGCTTTCATCCCGCGCTGATATCCAGGGCGATCGCTAATCTGAGTCAGCCACGCCTTGATGTTGGGCCGGTTGTCGAAACCCAAGTCATAAAATGCCTTCATCGTGCCGAACGGGAAGTGCATCATAATGTCGGCGGCTGTAAAATCAGCACCAGCGAAGTAGTCCCCTTGGGATAGGCGAGTTTCGACCATTTCCAGATGGCGATCGAGCCGCTGCCGTAGAGCCGGGAGCAGTGGAGAATTGCTATCAGGGCCTAGGGCCATACCCGTAATCCAGCTTACAATACTCCAACTCACCAAGCTGGCATTGGCGTAGTGGAACCAGTACAAATAATCTGGATACTGAGGTGATGTGGCGGGAACTGCCAATCTTCCTTCCCCGTAGCGTCCCAAGATATATTCAACGATCGCTCCCGATTCACCCAGCACCACCTCGCCATCGACCAGCACCGGCGCAGTTCCCACGGGATGAACGTCCCGCAGTTCTGGGGGAGCAAACTGGGTCACTGGGTCACGTTGATATAAAACCAGTTCGTAAGGCAATTCCAGTTCTTCTAACAGCCAGATTATCCGCTCGGACTGGGAAACGTTGAGATGGTGGACGGTTAGCATTGTTTTGTTACAGCTTTTGATTCTGAAAATACCACGCCTAGGGACTTGAGTAAAACTTTGATGCAGTGGTAATCCAGGAAATTCTGTGGCTTGGGGTGAGCCACTGGTTTGCACGTTTCGAGGTTTATGCGATTGCTTCGGACAAACTGTCAGTCTCGACACTTATCCGACGGAGACCTGTACCGAATTTCAGGCTGCCAACCGATGATTGTTAGTCCTGGAGGTTATTGGGGCAAAATGATATCGGACTGCTCATGCGTCGTCTCGCGGGATAACTGTCGGTTCTGACACTTATCGCCGGAAAGCGCTCAGGGGAACCTATGAAGAATCTGTCTGGGACCATTTAGGCGAAACGACTAGCACCCCGTTTGAGCTAGGGAAACATAAGCAGATTGCTGTCAAGGCGAGTGATGATTTGGGTAATGAATTGTTGGTTATTAAGAGCCTTGTAATTTATAACCAGAATATGAATTATGGAAAACCAAAAATATTTATAATTGATATTTTTGGTTTTATAAATTCACCTTTTAACAAAACTAAAATTCTTAGATAGTTCAATTTTCCACTATTATTTCATGTATTTATCGGGAAAAACTTATGGTTTATCGGCATATACATATAGAAGACTTAGAAAATATCAAGGATGCTTTATCGGTAGCCGTCGTATTTGAATCATTGGGTTATGATGCTTGTTGCGAGGCTCTTGAGGTGAGTGACCTAGACTTATCGCCTACCAACATCGAAGCGATAAAAACAGCGTATCTAATTGCAAATCAGGAAAAGGGAACACTACAAGTATTTTTATTGGAACTACAACCGAAAAGTTGGAGTTCTAATGCAGGAGTAATCCTCCGACTAACAGCGATTGCCAAGAATTTATGCCAGCGTGATACTGATATTTTAATTGTTGCTACAATAAATTATCAACAATTAGTGTTGGTCAGTCCTTTTAGAACATTTGACCAACAATTAAATCTTAAATTGAGCATTGCTAAGATGTTCATCAATGTCAAAAAACCCAGCTTTTATGACTTGAATCAATTAGAGAAGATAGCTGCTCATAGCCTCAAACCTAGCCAACTTTATCAGGTGCAACACCAAACCTTGAAACAGGTGAGGGAAGAGAAACGGCAACCCATCAGTACAGATTTAGTGCAATGCTACTTCAGAGAAATTGGCTGGATTCCATTACTTAAACGCGAGGATGAGATATCTTTAGCTCAACAGGTGCAACGATGGATTCAGTTAGAACAAAATAAGAAATCCTTATATTCCAAACTTTACCGAGAACCTACAGACTTAGAGTGGGCAAATATTACGGGGTTGTCATTATCTCAATTGCAGGATTTTATTTCAAAGGGACGAGATGCCCAAAAATCTCTAGTTTGTAGTAACCTCAGATTGGTGGTATCCATTGCCAAAATTTACCAACATCGTGGCCTAGAGTTATTAGATTTAATTCAGCATGGAAACGAGGGATTGATTAAAGCTACTGAAAAATTTGACCCGACAATGGGCTATAAATTCTCCACCTGTGCAACCCATTGGATTCGGCAGCATATTACTCGTGGCTTGTGTAATGAATCCAGAATAATTCGACTCCCTGTCCATATCTATGAGAGTCTGAGTAAAATCAAAAAAGCAACCTGTCACCTTACCCTTAACCTTGAACATACTCCCAGTTTAGAAGAGATTGCGGTTGAGCTAGAGATGAGTGGAGAAAAAGTCGAATTTTTACGCGGAATCAACCAATTAAGCCGACCAAGCTCTTTGGATTCTCTACTAACCGATGACTTAACTCTAGCTGATTTACTCCCTAGCAACGACAACTCCGCTCAACGCTTAGAACAGCAGTGGTTACGCGAAGAAATTGATAAAGCCTTGTGTACTTTAACACCACGAGAGCAGGAAGTGTTAACCTTTCGCTTTGGCTTAGATGGTCAGGGAGAACGGACCCTAGAAAAAATTGGTGATTACTATGGACTGACACGAGAAAGAATCCGTCAAGTTCAGGATAAGGCACTAAGGAAATTTAAAGCGGCATACAGCCCGCGACAACACCTTAAAGATACAGAGACGCAACAAACTACTTCAGAAATAAATAAAGTTATTCTACCGCTATCCCAATTGTTTAAAGATGCCACTCGATTAAAAGCTGACACAGGTAGTAGTGATTCACTGAACTCCCCCGCTTTGCAATTTTTTTGCAATCCTTCCGTATCTGTACTCATTCAGTTCCAAGAATTGAACGCTCATCGTCGGCTCTATGCCAATGACGACTCATCCTTAAAACAACACCTATTTACCTTAATCACAAATAAATACTATGCCAAACCTACATACATTATCAAAAACATTATCTACCTCGTTTGGGGAATTGAGGCCACTCAAACTGACCTCTACTCTATTGCCCAGAACCAACTAAAACAATGGGAACTTCTTCCAACCTCTTTAACTTAATTATTCTTTATAGTTAAATCCTATGATATTACCCGACTACATTGACAATAGCCAACACACCCTCGAAGCCGTCCTCACCGACTTAATTAAGAACGATCGCCAGCTTGTCCTCGACCTTGCCACCGGCTTTTTCCGTATTGAAGCATGGTTGCGGTTAGAAGCTCCTATGAATCAGCTAACCCGGCTGCGGCTGCTCATAGGTCGTGACCCAGCTATCCGACCTGCTGAGAGCGATCGCATTGATTTGGTGAAGCATCTGCGGCGGGTGATTCAGGAGCAGTTAGAGCAGGCGTCATTCCAAATCGAGTACAAACATCAGATTGACCGTGCGATCGCCTACTTCCAGCAAGACCATATCGAGATGAGGTTGTTCGGGGCTGTGGGTGATAAGTCCCAGTTTCTCCATGCTAAGGCTTACATATTCGACAAATACAGTATTGTCGGTTCGAGCAACTTCACGCCATCGGGACTGGAGGGCAACTCTGAACTAAATGTGGTCAACAAAATTGAGGCGATCGCTCGTGATTTGCGAGAGAACTGGTTCGAGCGGTTTTGGAATGACCCCAGCGTTGACCTAGACTACAAGAGCAAATTTATTGACGCCCTCAACGCTTCCAAGTTTGGCAGCAAGGCTTACACGCCCTATCAGGTTTTCCTCAAAGCGCTGTACGAACTGTTTAAGGAAGAGTCGGTTGTTGGGGAAGGCGATCGCTCGTCGGTGGAATTAGCTAATTTCCAGCAAGAAGGATTCGCTAGGGCAGTACGGCTGATTAACAAGCACGGTGGTTGCATGGTTGCCGATGCGGTGGGCTTAGGAAAAACCTACATCGGGCTGCGGGTGCTGGAACACTATTTAATTGAAGAACGTAAACCGGGGAAAGTCCCTCGTGCTCTGGTGCTATGTCCGGCTCAGTTGCGTGATTTGGTCTGGAATAAGAAGCTAGACGACTTTGGGATTAAAGCAGATGTCCTCTCTCACGAAGAAATTAGCCGTAAGGAATTTGATATCCGTCGCTATAGCAGTCACGATATGATAGTGATTGACGAATGTCATAATTTCCGCAACTCTGCCACTAACCGTTATCAGAATCTACAAAAATTGATTAATAGTGGTAATCGCCATAAAAAATTAGTCTTGCTGACGGCAACCCCAATTAATAATAGTGTTTTTGACCTCTACCATCAAGTTTTTTTACTTGCTCGGGGCCAGACCACTTATTATCGGACCGATGGCATTAGCAACCTTCAAACTTATTTTAAAGCATTATCCAAAGGTCAAATAGAAATTACTAATCTCCTATTTGAAACGATGGTTCGGCGATCGAGGCAGGATGTGATTCGGCGGCAGCAGGCAGGGGAAGAGATTCGGATTGCGGGGAAACTCATCCGTTTCCCAACAAGAAAGTTAGAGAATTTTACTTATAATTTTGAAGCCAGCTTTTCTGGGTTGTATCTTAAAATTGCCAACTGCATTGATGAGTTAAATTTAGCCCCGTACAACATCAAGGCATTCAAAAAACGCAAAGCGAGGGAAGATGAAAACGAGGTAAAGCGGAATAAGGCACTGGTGGCATTACAAAAGGCGCTTTACCTTAAGCGGCTAGAAAGTGCGCTGGTTGCTTTTAAGAATAGCGTTGAAAGGCAGGCTAAATTTCAAGATAAATTTTATCAAATTCTTACTGAAGAAGGTAAGTTGCTCGATAGCAAGAACTTCCGCAAACTACTTCTAGCTCTTGAAGATGAAGAGGAATCCCACTCCGTCACAGAAATTATCAACAGTCTGGAAGCAGTGGATTCCAAGCAATATAGTTTAAAGACTTTGGAAGAACAAATTCAAGCCGATTTGACGATGTTACACGATATCCTCAAAATGCTTGACACCATTGAAACCAGTGTTGAAACGGGAACAGACTATGACCGCAAACTGGTTGCCTTCAAGGAATTGCTAGGGGAGAACCTGAAAGGGCAGAAAATCCTTGTTTTTAGCTACTTTAAGGACACGGCGGAATATCTGCACAAAACGCTAACTAATGATTCAAGGTGGTTGCAGCAGATGGTAGTTAGCGGGCGATCGCCAGTTATCGAACTCATCACCGGCAGTACGTCGGGTAAGCAGCGCAAGGAAATGGTAAGCCGATTTGCACCCAAGGCAAACCATGAAACTCCAGAGGATTTACAACTGCTACTGAACAACCCGATTGATATCCTGATTTGCACAGACGTACTCTCGGAAGGCCAAAACTTACAAGATGCTGGGGTGCTGGTGAATTATGACTTACACTGGAACCCGGTACGGATGATTCAACGGGCTGGACGTATCGACCGACTCGGCACAGATTATGAGCAACTCTACATTTACAACTGTTTCCCCGAAGAAGGACTAGAAGAACTGCTGGGTTTGGTGAAACGTTTACAGAAACGGATTGCTGATATTGACCGAGAAGTTGGACTCGATGCTAGTGTCCTCGGTGAAACCATCTCCGATAAATCCCTTGAGGAACTATTCCGGCTCAAGCGCGCGACCACCGAAGCCGAAAAACAAGCCATTTTGGAAGAATTGGAACAAGCCTCCGATTTAATTTCCTTAGATGAGATGCGATTGCCTTTGCTTGAATACATTCAGCGCAAAACCGCTGAGGAAGTTGAGGATATTCCCCTAGGCATTCACAGCACTCGCTATTTTAGGATCCCTCAGTCTGAATTTGCCGAAGGTGGCCTTTTTCTAGCTTTTAAGACTGAAGATAACCATTACTGGCATTTCTATCCACGCATTAATAATGCAATTTCTACTGATTTTAATACGGCTATCACAGATAAGCGCAAAATATTTAATTGGATAAAATGCCAAGAATCCGAATTTCCACCGCCTGAGCAACTGCCACCAACACCGTTCAATCCAACAATTTTTCCGGTAGTGGAAAGTGCGCTCAATAATCTAATGCTCATGTTTGAGAAACAGCAATCAGGTTCTAAAGTTAAACCAGTGCTGACAAAAGTTCTTAACAATGTTTTGCAAGCCTTTAGGCAACCAGACTTATTCCAGGATTCGGTCAATTCGGAAATGATTGAACGAATTATTTCTGTCATCAGTACAGAGAAACTCAGCGTGTTTGAGCGAGAAATTAGACGAATGTGGGATAAATTCAAGGACTCAAAAAGTTTGTCTGAACTGGCCGCCGACCTAGATGAGTTTTTTGCTGACAATGAGTTGTATCCAGAAATGGAGGAGGACCCACAACTAAAAACTTTCAAAATGGTCAAACGAGAAGATATTCAACTCGTTTGCTATGAATGGTTTTATCCAACCCAATCAAGCTCCTAACCGCTACTATGACCTACTGGCTATTCCAAGGCAATCCCAAATATTATCGACTCCGTGCTGGCATCCAAGACTTTGACCGGATGCCTTGGCTAGTCACGCGCTACCACAAAGAAATCGCCGTGGGTGATGGGGTCCTGATTTGGATATCGGGGACAGATGCCGGAATCTATGCGATCGCCGAGGTCATCGAACCCGCTACGATTTTGACTGAAGTGCCTGATATCGGCTACTGGCTGGACAAGAGCAAAATCTACACTCACCCCCACGCTCGAATCCGGTTTACCACGAAGCTGCTGGATAAGCCGTTGTTGCGATCGCATCTGAAGAACGACGAAATTCTCAAAGACCTGGGAGTGATTCGCCAGCCGAACGCGACCAACTTTAAAGTCACTCCCATTCAGTGGCAGCGGGTTCATGAATTGAAGGAGTAAACGAGATGAAAACTTTGAAATCTGCTAAGACTAAGATGCGATCGCCTCCTTCCACCCCGACCCAAATAGGCCCCACCAGTACGCACCGGCTTCCAGGGGTTCCGGTTTCCCAAACTCTCAGCACTGAGAGTTTAGCCAACCGCTATCGGACCGGCGGGCACTCGCGAAGGGGTTTGGAACTAGCGGATAACTGTCAGAGGTGACAGTTATCTGGGTGGGACCGATGGTGGATGCGATCGCCCGCTCAGAAAAACCGCCAACCCGTTGCGGACCGACCGACTGAGGCAGTTGAATTAAGTCGCCATCTTGGGGGCGATCGAGATTTTTCCCTTAAACCAGTGAGAATAAGGTTATGACGCAATCAGACCCAACACCAGAAGAAGAAGCGAAAATTTCTTTGATTAAACGGATTAAAGCAGGTGAAAAAAATCTGAGTGGGGCTAATCTGAGTGGGGCTGACCTGAGCGAGGCCGAACTATATGATGCTGACCTGAGCGGTGCTAATTTGAGTGGAGCTAATTTGAGTGGAGCTGACCTGGGTGAGGCTAATTTGACGGGAGCCAACCTTTGTAAAGCGAATCTAAGAAAGGCTGACATGAGAGAGGCTGACCTGTGTAATGCTGACCTAAATGGAGCTGACCTGAGTGAGGCTTACCTGAGTGGCATTATGTTGTATAAAGCTAACCTCAAAGAGGCTAACTTAAACAACGCCTATTTAAGTGGGTCGGACCTGGGTGGCGCTGACTTGAGAGAGGCTGACCTAGGTGGGGCTTATTTAAGAAGGGTTAGTTTAGATGGGGCTAATCTATATAAGGCTAATCTGAGAGAGGCTGACCTGGGAGAGGTTGAGATGAATGGGGCTAACCTGAGTTTGGCTAATTTGAATCTAGCTATCCTGAGTCTGGCTGAGATGAATGGGGTTTATTTGATTGGAACTAACCTAATTAAGACTGACTTGCTAGGGGCTCAATTAATTAAAGCTGATTTAAGAGGGGCTGACCTGAGAGGGGCTAACTTGAGTGGGGCTGACCTGACTGGGGCTAATCTGACTGAGGCTGACCTAAGTTTGGCTAACCTGAGTAGGACTAAATTTGAAAATGCCACAGTTGTCAAAACCCGATTTGGACAAAATCAAGGCATTGATGAAGCTCTAAAAGCGGACCTCATCAAGAGAGGGGCAAAATTTTGAAGATTCTCCAGGCGATCGCTCCCGCGTCCTAACCCCCGTCTAACCCAGCACCTTCCCACGGTTAGAGCAAATCGCCTCCCCGATAACTGTCAGACCCGGCACTTATTGGAGCAATCGGATATCGGACTGTCGATGCGCCTCCCGATAACTCTCAGAGTTGACAGTTATCCCGCGAACCTGGACTAGATGCGATCGCCAACTGTTAGCCGTGGCAGTTATTGGGGCAATTGGATGGCGGCATCTAGGAGTTGGGGGATGCAAGAAGGCGATCGGGAATTTGTTACTTTCGCGCTTCAGCTTCAATAAACCCTTTGACGGTTTCAATAGGAACATTTATGAAAGGATGGTTGAATATTGCTTTAACAGCTTCTATTCCACCTTCTTTGAAAGCATTGATGAGACGGTCTTTAAAAGTGACATCATATTTTATTTTAGCTTGAATTTTTTCAATGACTTGGCTCTCCTTAGCGTTTTCTTTATTTAGCTCATCAAGTAACTGCCTAACCTCATTTTTAAGCTCCTGAAAATAAGCTGGATTCGACTGAATAAAAGTATTGTAATCTGACTTTGACTCTTTTCCTACCGCACCCGCTTGGCCGTACACATTATAGATATCGCCTTCATTCATGACATTTCTCCTGATTTGGCTGTTGACAAAAATGTTAGTTCCATTAATTTGATAGTCCCTTGTAGTTTGCGTGATGACACGCTGAGAATTTTCCTCCAAATATTGAACAATATTTTCAAATTTTATTTTAATGGATTCATATTTGTTGGCTTCTTGGGAGGTTTTTACAATATCTTCTAATAGGCTAAACAGTTTTCTAAAGTATTGAGTAGAAACTTCTTGAATGGGAATAATTAACTTGTCATCGCCGGAAATCTTGGTTAAAGGAGGTAATAAAACCAAGCAAGGAAACTGGTCGGCATATACATTTAAAGCTCTCCCAATTTCATAGCATTCCGCTTTATTAAATGGTTTGTTTGTAAACCACCTAAATAGAGGAAATTTTTTATATAAGTTAGAATGTAAAATAAATCTCCAATACTGGTTTAACAATTGCAAATCATGGGCAATATTTTCTAAAATGTAAATTTCAGACCATTTTCCAGTTAATATATCTAATTCATTAATATGTTTGTTAATATAATTTACTAATTCTACATCTTCATTCGTATATAAAAGGATACCTTTGATAATTTGTGAAGAAGAATTGTTGAAAAAATGCTGTTTTATCCCTAAGATATCTTCAAATATTAACTTTTTATTTGGCTTCGGACTAATTCCCGGCCATGAGATTGGTATTTGAACCACCACGGGCAGTTGAGTTAATCCAACGGCTTTGGCTGCTTTATACCGGCGTTCTCCAGTGACCAATTCATACTGGTTGTCTCCTAGGGGTCGGACAATAATCGGTTGAAGAATGCCATGTTGTTGAATGCTGGCTGTGAGTTCCGCCATCGCCTCTTCATCAAAATATCTCCGAGATTGAAACCCTGGAGGAGAAATTTGGTCCAGCCTGATGTTCTTAACGGGTGAGTTGTCAGGGTTTTGACTATTTGGGTTATCCATTGGGCTGTTAGAAGTTCAGTGGGTATCGGTAAGCAACGGTTAATACTGCGCGATGCTTCTGGGTGCATCCTGCCAATGGTTGGAAGAGTTGGATGGGTTGGTTGGGCAGCCACTCCCGGAACTCTGTTGAGATGAATTTGGGTTTGCGTTGTAAGTACATAGAGGAAATATCTTACGATTCTACCTCTATTTCTAGGAGTAGGCTGCGGTTTTTATGGGTTTTTGAAGGTTTAATCGCAAAACTTTACAATGCCCTCCCCCTACTCCATGCTTCCCAACTGGAATCAAATGAGTGAGGCCATCACCTCCCCCAATAACTATCGGCTCCGACACTTATCCAGCGAACTCGGACTAGATGCGATAAGCCCGGGGGCATGGCTTCGCTTACCGCCTCTCCCCCGCTCGTTCTCCACCAACTCCCCAGCCCCAGAGGTGACCTCGGTTCCCACCGGCGCGATTCCGGCCAACTTCACCCGCTGCCAATCCGTTGGGAATAGAGACTATCCCGCTCAAGTTACCTCCCCGGATGGATTCGCAGACCCGAGCAGTCCAATAGATTAAGAACATAAGAAAAACAAAAACCCGTTAACACAGACCGCGCAGGTCTTTTTAAAAACTGATATAACAGACAAACCCGCCAGAGCTAGTCTAGCGGGTTTGTTGCGTTGGGGGTCACTCTCTGGCAACTGCCCCCTAAAATCAAATAAGTCTCAGCCCTAACAGTTTCCATGACCGAACCCAATCGCCTCGACCTTTTAGACACGGACTATGCAGCCCTCATCGCCACTGACTACGACCCCAACCTAGAACGGCTGATAAGAGCGGCGGGGGAATCGTCCAGGGATGCAGTGCTGCTGACCCGGTTAGTGGGACTGGCTCAGAAGCCATTGGAAACCGAGCGGGACTGGCAGCAGTTTGAGGCGGTTTGGGGGAAACTGGAATCAGATGAGTGAGCCGATCGCATCTCCCGATAAGTGTCGGGGCTGACAGTTATCCAGCGAAACCCAACTTTCAGGCGATCGGCTCACTCCCGCTTGTTTTCCACCAACTCCCAAGCCCCCCGGGTGACTTCGTTTTCTACCGGCACGATTCCGGACAATTTCACCCGCCGCTAATCCCCATAAGCACCCAAGTAATCATTCTTCGTCAGTATCAAGTTCTTCAATAGCAACTATCAAGGGACCCAGTAAAGATTTGACCAAATGTAAAGCCTCTACATCTTTCATTAATAGAGTCTTTACATATTTTTGATACATTTTCTGATCTGCAAATCCTAATTCTTTACTAATTGTGTGTAAAATTGATGTTTTTTTAACAGGATATTCTAAAACAATTTCTCGGAAATCTTTTTGTGTAATTAACTCGTCTAAGCGTTGAATTTCTTCCTCTATAATAAGGGAGGTAGGAAAGTGAATATCCACCGGAGCTTTAGTATTAATCACCTCTTTTATAGGTTTTTCTTGAGAATATTTTTGTAGTATTTTTCGATAAGCCCTCTCGTTAATAATCTTTTTTTTAGCATCATACTGGGAAGAAAAAGCCTTAATTGCCTCCTCTTTCGCTTTTTTTATTCGCTGGTTTTTATCATCTTCATTTAATGGTGATGGCTCATAATTGTCCCAATGTTTTTTGTAAGCTAATTCAATAACGTCTGGATGATAATAAATAGATTCTACCGATGAAAATGGTAGTACATATATCCGATGTTCGCTTTCAAGTTTTTGTATGTCTTCATCTGAGCGATTATCCTTATCAATAATACCAAAAGCCTCTACCCAGGCAATATCTTGAGAAGACTGGATGCCTTTAACAGCTTTTTCTACTTCTCCACAGCCCGATTTAGGAATAACAGAAACATTGGGAAACAGTAAACTATAAAGGGGTTTGTCTAGGCTTGTCTCCTGCCCTTCAATAAATAAAATCTTTCTACGCGCTCCAAGGATATCTTTTTTGATTTCATCATCGATTTGAGTTCCTGGCAGCATCAAATCTAAATCCCAGGCACTTACCGAAGATTCAGTATAGGTGCAGCCTCGAAGTAAAAGTGTCTTTGACTCAGGATTATCTAAGGGAAGCATCACTTCATGTGTTGATATGACAAATGTACAGTCCCTACGCTTAGAGAATAAATTTGTCAACAATGGTGAAATTATAGAACGATGAAGGTGACGCTCTGGTTCATCGATTAGTAGTAATGTACCTTCCTTAGCTGTAAGCACTTCTGCTGCAATTAATAAAGCATTTCGCTCACCGTCTGAAAGTTCTGCAACACTATATTCTGAATCTCCGCCATTTTTTGCTTTGGCAACTATCTCCCTCTTTGTAGTTAACCGAATTTTAATATTTATATTAGAAAACTGGAAAATTTCATTAATAATTTCAATAAGATTATCTTGTTCATAATGTTCTACTGCTTTTTCAAAATCCCGATTCCCGACTGTTTCAAAAACTACCTGATGTAAAGTGGTTTGATAATCGATAAAATTATTAATTCCCAAATTTGGTAAACGATGTAGATCGAGATTTGTGAATTTATAACGTGCAGATTCAGAAAGATTCATTGATTGGAGAGTTTGTTCTATAAATTTCTTCTCATCAGGTGAAAAACTGCTTGAATTAGAAGTAAACCAATTTGGGCGATGAGCATATATCCATTGTGCATTTGAAGCATTATCTCTATATAAGCGTTGCATCAAACTAGATTTTCCGGTTCCATTAGCACCAAGAACAAACAAAATATCTCCTAAATCAGCGGGGACAATAAGTGGATCGTCGCTCGCTCGGTCAATTTTAAATTCAAAAGATGTCATAGTAGTGTTACCGTTTAAACTGGTCTCATTATAATAATATTTTAAATTGTGGACGAGCGACAGCTAAATTTATTCGACCACTCCCCAGAACCCACCCGGAAGCAGCAGAAACTAGAGATGACCCGGGACCAGTTCATCCAGTGGAAACGGCAAATCGCCAGCCATCAGCAAGCCACCCGGGAGAATCACCCGCAGCAACCGACCCTATTCGATACCGGAGTAAACCAGTTCGACCCCCAGGGGATAGACCCGTTCGGGCTTCGGCAATACGCCACCCGGTTTTACGACCTGGCTGAGATGCGCTTGGGCCAGGAAGGGGACCCCTGCCTCTACTTTTTGATTGATAATTGTTTTCCCCTAATTTTATACATCGGGGAGACAGTCCACTCGAACCAACGCTGGAAAGGGGGTCACCATGTCGAAGAATACTTGGCAAAATACATCCAACTCAACCGCAAACACGGGTTGGAAGTGCTGCCCGCTTTAGCTTTCGAGTGGGGAGCACCGCACGAAACCAGGCTGAGGCAAAAGATGGAATTCGAGCTTATCAAGAAGTGGCGATCGCCTTTTAACAAGGAAAACCGAGTGCAGTGGGGTCACCCGTTCGGAGAGTAAAGAGACATCAAAAAGCCCCGGGTTAGGGGGCTGTGTTACTTAGAAATTACCGAAACAAAATAGGGAGTTCTTGGAAGAACCACTTCCAGGTTTTAAAAGAACCTCCCACACTGAGTCCAGTAGATATAGCGAGTAGGACAGCAGCTATTTGGGGCATCCCTGCTGAATGAATATAGCCTGACAAAAGCCCGTACAAAAGAAATAAACCCGCGAAAGTCAACACAGCCAACAAGTCACGGCTTTTAAAGCTAACAATAAAGGCTCCCAGAAGAGTTGCTATTATTGCAACCACAAATAGTCCCTCAAGTAAAATGTTACTTAGCTCAGTAATCTGGTTCATAAACTCGTAAATTTGGTACATTTCAATACCTACATTTTTTAGACCACCTATTATTTTAGCGTGGGGTTTTCCTGCATGATTGGTAATGAATATTGGCTGCAATCACGTCGATAATTAGGTCCCAGTCTAGCCCCATCAAGATATCAAAAACTCAGTAACTCACTGTCCCAGCCGCTTGCGAGTTCCCTTGATTTGGCCCAATTGCTTCAGGCCCATGAAAGCCATGAAAGCCAAGCCCCCAAAGATTTGTACATCCTTTTGCCCGGTAGACATCCCGATATATCGCATAGCGCCAAACCCAAGGAGGAACGCGAACCAGAGCGCAGTAACATTTATATACTGTGTATGCTCTGCCTTCTCATCATGAATCCCGAGGGAGTGGCGCTTAATCACCTGCTTTGCCATCAGGGGGGACCGTCCGGCTTGGGGTGCAAGGTCAGCGAGTTCGGATTCACTGAGATTTAATCCCCTGGCTTGAGCTTCCGATCGCATCACTTCCCGGATATGTTTTTCGCTGGGGGGTTCGAGTTCAATCTCCACCATGTCTAAAAAAATGTCCCTGCGCGGATTCACCACGGCAAAGCAACAAATCCTCACCCCGTTAGAGATGGCATCTTCCAACCAATACCGAACGCCGGTGGTTAACCGCTTCGCCTCTGGGAAAATCAGCAAAGTGTCCGAGTTCATCCGGTCGAGTAACGCCTCTTTCAATTCATCCATTGTGAGAGACCGTTCCCCGACTGGTTCACCCTCGCGATTAAGTTTGGGTTCGGTGATATCCACATCCAACTGTTCAGCCAGCCGGTGAAAGAAATTTTTCCCGCTGCCTTTGTAAGTTGCGATCGCCACATCCAACTCACCCGTAAACTCATCCACAACGCGAGTAACGAATTCAGACCCGCCGACCCCAGACTCAGCCAACACCAAAACGGACTCCCCGCGACGGAGAGCCTCAGAGACTAATTGAAATTCCTTGTGATTTAACTGCGTTTCTTCTGCGCCTTGATAGCTTCCGCCAGATGAGCCGCCGCCCATTCCCGGTTGATTAACTCCGGGGACTCCTCGAAAAAAAGTTGCTCTTTTAAATCCTCGTCCAAGTCATCAGGATTAGAGATATATCCAGCCGTCAGCCGGTTACTCGCCTCGACCAAAACAGCCGCCGCCCGACTCTGAGCCGCACGGTCAAACCGCCGCATTGAGTCTTGGTTGCGATCGCCTGAAACTGCCTCATTGATTTCCTGCTGAGTTGACTTCCGCTGGATTCCATTTCCCTTGGTCGCGGTCACCAACTCGCCCGCTTCCTCATGGGATTCCTGGGATTGCTGGTTCAACTCTTCCTCATGCTCAATAAAACCATCCTTTTTACCAGTTTTTTGAATCCAGGCATGGAGGTTATCCAACCGTTGAACCTCTGGCAGTTCGAGATAAGCCTCTTTGGTGTCCGGGTCTATATTTGCTTTAATCTGCAAGTATTGAAGCCGCTTGTAGTAGGCATCCTTCTTAATTCTCCAGCGTTCCATCAATTCGGTTGGGGTGAAGCGATTCGGGTCGGTGGTTTGCATAAATTTTTTCCTCAAGCCGTTGCATATTATGGATTTGTGAATTGAGAAAAATTTTAACCACTCCCACCCGAATCGGCAACCTTCGCCTCCGACTCACCCGAAACTCGCCCACCGACTCATCACTACAACTGAGGCGACAGTCTAAGGGGCTAGAATCCTTGCATGACTGAGTAAAAGTTCTCAGCCCAAATAACTCTCAGAAGTGACAGTTATCTGAAGGGGTCGAATTCATCCACTCGAAAATAACTCTCAGGTCCGACAGTTATCTGAAAAGTTGCCGAACAAATCAACCCGATAACTATCAGGTCTGAGAGTTTGGAGAATGCCGATCGCCGGTGGAATCAACCAAGACCCAACCGGATTGATTCAGTTGATAGGCGATCGCATCACCGGGATGAAACGAGCTTGGCGTCCGTTCCCAACCTGGCGATTGCCCACCAAACACCCCAGCCAATTTATCTCGAAAATCACCGGCGGGGGAAAACACTCGAATGGATTCGGTTCCCCTGGGGGCGAGTCCTCGGCAATAACTATCAGGGCTGAGAGTTTGGGGATTGAGTTGCGATCGCCGGTGAGAGAACCCCATCGGATTGGTTTAGTTCGATAGGCGATCGCATCCTTCACACGAACCAGGCAGGTTAAATTTGACAGTGACCCCGGACTTTTGGCATCGAAGATACTTCCCGCATCCTTAGTAAACTCAAAGCAAGGTTCTTAGCAGCAAATGCACTCGAAGCATTTCTGTGGGCCAAATCATTCTTGTTTAGGTGAAACGATTGGCAGTAAAGTTAAGAAATTTCTATTGGGCGAGTGTCCAAAAATTATGTCAGACGATGCAGATGCTCAAGTGAGTTTAACCGCTCGATTTATGGCAGCGAGTCGAGCCTTTGAGAGCCAGCAAGCCAATCCTTTGTTCCGTGACCCATTTGCCGAACGGTTGGCGGGAACAGAAACGATGAAACTTATCATCCCCCGGGCTGAAGAATACGAAGCCCAAGGCCGACCCTATGCTGCCGTGCGGACTCGCTTTTTCGATGACTTTTTGTTGCAGTGCAACGCGACCATCCGCCAAGTGGTGCTGCTCGGTGCTGGAATGGATACCCGCGCCTACCGACTCGACTGGCAACCGGAAACTCATCTATACGAACTTGACCGCTCATCAGTCTTGGATTACAAAGAAACCGAACTGGAAACGTTCGCGCCCCAATGCAATCGGCACGTCGTAAGAGCAGACTTGCGCGAAGATTGGGTACCACTCCTCATTGAAAATGGCTATCAACCGGACCAACCCTCGGTATGGCTGCTGGAAGGACTGCTCTACTATTTAAGTGACAGCGAAGTAAGTGCCTTGATGAAAGCAATTGATAATTTGACCGCACCGGGAAGCCATTTCGCCGCCGATGTTATCAATGATATAATTTGCAACGGTTCGGACGCACTTGCGGCATATTGGCAGTCGAGTTGCAACGAGCCGGAAACGTTTTTTGCCGAGTTTGGCTGGAGCGCTCAAGCCATCCAACCGAGTGACGAGGGCGCTTCATTCGGACGTTTCACCTATCAGTTTCCCCCGCGCTCGGTTACGGATGGACCCCACATCTTTTTCGTCACCGCAACTAAAACGTGATGCTTCAGTCTTTTGGGCTGGGTTGACAACGGGGCAGGCATCCACACAATGCGATCTCATCATCAACGCAACCCATCGCATTCGGCTCCACCCGCCATACTGCACTTGCCAGTGCTAGGAGTCTGTTACATTATCACCGAGGGAGTACCTGGGTAGATTGAGTTACCGCTGGTCAACAACTGCCCTCCGTAACAGCCAATGATTCTTGGCCGCCTCGCACTCGGGGCAAACATCCACGGTATCGCCCCCATACCCGCGACAAATCAGGTAGAACGAGAGTTGACGCGCATGGAGCCGACAGATGGGCCGATCGCAGTTTTTGCCATCGCACAATAAGGGTGCAGGGTTATCACAAAAATCGCACTTCATTGAGATTCCTCCAGTTGTCAGCATCAAAATAACGATAGAGCCTTGGGGTTTGGAAGTTGACCGATGGCAATCGCACCCGTGCAGAGTCTCGTTAGATTGAGTCGGTTGTGATCAGTTCCCTGATTCACCTAGGCTATCCCGGACAAGACCTCGCTGGATGGTTGCCGATCGCACCGCACGGAGACTGACCCGGTTCTATCGGTGGCAAGGCTCACTCGGACTAGAACAGTGGCAGCCCAGGACAAGGTAACCGGACTCACCCGGTTTTATCGGACCCAAGGCGTTCATCTCATGAGACGATCGCATCGTTAGTCCGATTAACCTAGCACTGGCGGCCAAACACAAGCTCGATTACTTCGGTTTCTCCCGTGGGTGATCGCATTGAGTTCCAAGCAACCACCAACAGCGAAACCCAAACTCGATGACTTCGGTTCCTCCCGTGGGCGATCGCATTGAGTTCTAAGCGAGAACCTGGGACCAAGCTCAAACTTAATGATTCGGTTCCTCTCTGGGGCGATTCCCTACGGGATAGCTCCGCTTACCGCATTATCAGTCAGATTCACCTAGCACCGGCGGCGAAATCCAAGCTGGATGATTCGGTCCTTCCCGTGGCGATCGCATCAAATCAACTTGCACGGATCAACTACTTCCGCCCAAACTTTTTCCGTAGCGAGTCAAAGAATCCCGTGGGTGGCTCAGAGGGTTCGACCTGAGTTCCCGGGGCAGTCTCAACGCTATAAACTGGCAGGCGCGTCCCTAACTGCTCCACCGGCTGTTTTGACAGTTGGAACAAGAACACACCACGCGGGTTATCAATTGATTCCCAAGTCGCTTCCACATGAGCCAAAGCCCCACGCACCTGGCTGAGATGGTGCTTTTCGATATCTCCCACTACTTTCTTATCCAGCGGAATCTGACAGGCCGCCAGCCTGTCCTTGACCTCCTGAGTGAGGTTGTTTGACGCAGGTCGCGCTACCACACTCACCGTCACCGTTTGCCCCGATGCTGGCGAGTTCGTTTCATTACTTGCAACCTGCGGAACATTTGTCTCAGTCGGAGTATGTTGCGAAGCCAGGGTTTTTGTTTTAACTGCCGGGGTTACCCGAGATGTTTGGGGGGCCTCTTCTTCTTGAGCGTTAGCGGGCCAGCCCTCTTTGGTGGGATGACTCTTTTGTAATGAGGTCTTTTGTTTCGATGTGTGACTATCCCGCACGTCGATATGAGGACTAGCACTCTCATGGATATGTGGAGACTCACACATCGAGTCTGGCAAGGGTTTCAGCCGTTGGAGTGCCTCGTAGTCCAGGCTGTACCAACCTCGGTGCCACCAGTGTTGCTTCTTGCGTTTCTCGAACAAAACAAGGCCCAACTCGCGTAGTTTTTCCAGGGCCTGCCGGACCCCCCAGATACTCATCCAGGGGAATTGCTCTTGCCACGTTTGTAAAGAATTGTGAATCCAGCGACGCCCTTGAGAGTCGGTCTCGCCGGAGTGGCCCTTCATCCAAAAGTCTAGTTGTTGCAGGACTAGCGCCATATCCACGGCCCAAGTTTTGTACTGGGCATCGTCGATTTGGGCGAGGGTTGCGGCAAGTTCGGGGCATAAAACTAGCCGTGCGGATCCAAAAAGGTCCGCAAAAACGGTATTATTCATGATGTCAGCTCCTGGTCTCATCAGGGGTTGGTAGGGTTTGGGGTGGTGCTAACATCCCAAGCCTGTTCCTTTTATTTTACTACAGCCGCCTGAAAATCTTGCACAGATTTGGCAAAGTTTTGATACAACAGATAATCAGTCTCAATGCAGCTTGAGCGTTAGAATCGGGTTGGTTTCATTCGTTTGCCTTCACTGCCATGAACAAGACATTAGCCGAAGCGAAAGCCATCCATCGCCAGGGCTTAGAAATTGCCAAGCGCTCGGATTGGTTCCAAAAGCTGGACCGTCGCTATCGCAAGGTGGATGGTTACGAGCCGTTCTCCACTGCTGCGAAAAACCTCGCCTACAATTTGGTGGCAGCGGAGTCCGGTTTCGTGGGAGGGTTGCTCGAACCGCAACGAATGTTAGACGATTTTGCGTGGAGTGCGGTAATTTCTTCGGCCTGGACTCTAGCTTACAACCCGTTCCCAGTCTGGTGGCTGCACCGAAATTTGTTTGAAGCGTTTGAGGCGTCGGACCTGCCCAAGGCGATTGCGGATTTGCAGGTGAGCGCACCGTTTGGGATGATTATGTTGCCGCGAGATAGAATCCTCAACCCGGATGGCGAACCCTGTGACTGGATTTTCTTTCAGCATCTGTCCCAAGGGTCCGTGCCACCCACGTTGCGCTTTGGGCGGCATACGATTCAATTCCAGCCCGTAGAATGCGAAAAGTTGCGCTGGGTTACGGTACTCAGAAATGGCACATCTTACGCCAGCCTTGTCGAAATCAACGGCGATGAACTCGTTCGGGGCAACTTTTCGATGGGGACTCAGTGTTTGACTGACAGCAACCAAGACCTGACCCTCGAACAACAATTCCAGTTAACTCTCGAAAAAATTGTCTTGCAAACGCTCCTTTACCTCCAAATCCGCCCCGATGATTTGCTGGCTCCCACGAACGCGGTCCGCATCTCTAACAAGGGCCAAGGGTTTGCTGGCAAGAAATCTGACAAGGACCGGCTCAATCCGCTTATCCTCGGGCAACAGTTTCAGCCTCAGACTGAACGCATCTCACGTTCTGCTCACTCAACCCATGCCACCCCCCGGACTCACTGGCGGCGAGGTCACTGGCGGAGGGTGGCAGTCGGCGAGGGACGGCAAGAACGGAAATGGCGATGGATTCAGCCGGTCTTGGTCAATGGGTGAGGGGTTGCACTGAGCCGATAACTGGAGGCGATAGTGCTTACCTGAACTGGCATTCTAACGGTCGGGGGTGATACTTGCTGGTAAACGAGCCTCTATGCAAGAACTGTGACAATTTGGGACCGAGTTGGATGCGATAAGCCTACACCCGGGCTGGTGCTTACCGCAACCGGGAATAAGCCTTGCAAATAGGGAACTTTCATCTTAACTTGGCTGAGTCTGGTTCCATCTTTTGTACCAATCGCCTTGACCGGCCTCAGTTGTACTTGGCAGTCATAGTCAGTGCTACAATCCGTAATATTATCGCCTCGCCTGCTTCAAACGTTATTTGCGGAATAAATACCAGACTATGCAAAAAATTGGATGGGTTACGCTTGCTTTAATTTCCACCGCCCTTCCCGCCACGGCGACCGAACTCCGTTGTGGCTGGCTGCGAAATCCAACGCCAGCCAACTGGTTGTTAACCGATAGAGACACAACCTGGACGATTGGAGCGCAGGGTGGCTATCAAGCTCAAGGCATGGAAAATATTCCTGACCTTGGCGAGGAATATGTCCGAACGAATGTCAATTACGGATATGGTTGCGCCTGTTTGGAAGTCGTCACCGATAGCGAACGAGACCGAATTGTTCGGATTGAAGGCGGGGAAGCCCTAGAGTTGAGCGTGTGTCGCACTGACCCAGATTTGCCTCCGATGCGGCGGTGAGTCCCTTGCATTGAGCGTTTGCCGCACCGGCGGGAGGAATAATCATGACACTTTCCAAGTTTCAGCAAGACTGGTGGGATACTCTAGCTCCCGATGAGCAGACTCAAGCTGATTTGATAGTGCGGCAGGATGTGCTCGGGGCATTCATTGCTTTGATTCCAACCAGTGCGGGCTATGGGAATTTTTGGCAAGCTCGGGGGTTCGACTCGGAAAGAGCCAAGGCGTTTCTATGCAAAGAACTCAGGATGCAACGGTTGCTCGGGAATCTGGAGAAACCTGGCAATCCGGTTGAGTTTCTGGAAGTCTGGTTTGAACTGGATGAGCGATGCGATCGCAAGTAGGCATAGCTGATGCTTACCGCCTGGAATGAAACCTCACATTGAATTGAGTTGGGAGAGGCGTCGCAACTGGCTGAATCCTCAAACTGTTAGCGCTGAGAGTTTTGGTGGAAGTCATCGCAACTAACACCCCAAGACCGACCGGAGTGACTTAGCCGGTCCCCAGTTGAAACCCTTGCAGATAAGGAGTTTTTGCCTCGGATGGGCCTACCCGATCCCGTTGGGTTTCGCTGGATTCTGATGGATTGGCACAAGCGATCGCCATGACCGAATTCAACAATTGCTGGACCCAGGGACCCGCCACCGGCTATGTTCTGAGCGATCGCCTCTTAAAACTACACTTTTGCTTGATGGTGTCCGGTTCTCCTGTGCAGACTTTAAATTTAGAGAGTTATGACACTAAAACTGCCTCGAATCTATTCCTTAAGATAGAGACGAATTGTCAAACTTAGTGAATATAAAGAGAAAGCGTTGCTACAAAAAAACAGTTTTTTGACTTGGGAATCAGGGGATTTGCCAGGTATATCACATTTTAATGATGGAAGTATAACGCAAAATAGTTTGAATTTAAACTTAAAACAATGACTAAGAAATTCATCTCGCGTCAGACGGACTTACCCCGGCAACCCGCAAAAAGCCCTTTTTCTCCCCGTCCGTTTTCGCCTGCTGTGCAAGCAAAAGCGCAAGACAATCCCACTGCTGCTCCTTTAGTGGAGCATTCGCCCCAAAATAGTAATCTACTTTCTCGCCTGACCCATTCCGAACCCGTATCTGAATCGCAACAAATCGGGTCGGAAGTTGGCAGGGAAGGCCCAGGCAATCAGCATAAGATTCAACGGAAACGTCAAGATAATCTCGCTCAAGTCTCAGCGGTTCCACCCACGCCTCCATCTACTTCACGTTTTCCTATCCAAGCCAAGCTGACTGTCGGCGATGTGGGGGATAAACACGAGCAGGAAACCCACCGGGTGGCGCGGCAAATGGCCAATCGCATCCAGGCTCCTCAAGCCAATCTCCAAAGCAGTGATTCCAATCCCATTCAGCGGAAAATCTCCAGTGAAAAGACGGCTGAACCGATACAAGCCAAAGGAGATAAACCCGCCAATCAAACGGGATTACCGGATAACCTCAAAGCCGAAATCGAAAATCTATCAGGATATTCCCTAGATGATGTCAGGGTCCATTACAACTCGCCAAAACCCGCCCAATTACAGGCATTAGCTTACACCCAAGGCACTGAGATTCATGTAGCGCCTGGACAAGAGAAGCATTTACCCCATGAAGCATGGCACGTTGTCCAGCAGAAGCAAGGAAGGGTGAAGCCGACCATACAAATGAAGGGGACACAGATTAACGATGATCAGGGTTTGGAGAGAGAAGCAGATCTGATGGGCCAGAAAGCAAAAATATCAGGAGACAGCAAAGACAGGCAAACTCAGGTGCAATCCGAAAATAAAAGAGGACCAATAGGATTGCCAGATAATCTCAAAAGCTGTCAGTTAATGGGAAATTATTTTAAGAACAATCTTCCTATTCAATTGGTTAAAGAGTATAAGCATTTAGTTATAGACAAACAAGACGTGGGATTGGATGCACTGCGTGAATCTTTGAATGAAAACGGCTTGCAAACAGCAGAAAACAGGAATATTTCTCTGTCGGAAGGCAGTGAAAAACTAGGACACCACCAGCACGTTTTTATGTGGGATAGTTCAAAGAAAGGAATTCAAGGTTCAATTGGTATTGAGTCACAGGGGGAAGTAGTAAAAGTCAGGATTAGAATGCAAGGATTAAGTGAGCCAACTTGGTATAGCAGAGGAACTTTAAAAGGTGATAATATGGGGCCATTAGGTGGAAAATCTACAACTGGAGCATGGGCTTATGAGGGAGATATTCCACGGAAATATTTATTTATTGATGGAATGGATAGTGTCAGTCAACCTGGTTTTGAAAGTTGGTATGAAGGAAAGGGCTGGCCAGACGATCATGCAGAATTAGCATTAAGAAGATATGGCTATACTGAGATACTTTGATAATTTGGTAGGATTACGGCTTTTGTAGGGCGTCAATAAAATGAAACCTACCTTCTTACCTTCAATACTATATCCTGACCCGAAAGAGGGAAATAATGGTGGATTCTGGCAGTTATTGGCTGAGTTTTTGTCGGTTGCCAACTTAAATATCGTCTTGCCAAATTAATGTCGCTAAACTTGATAGCCTGAATCCCTCTGTGCATAAAGGTTCAGGCTATTTTTACACGAGGACCCACCCCAAACTAGGCTTGACAAATTAAATGTCGTCTTTTGTAATTTTGACAAATTAGAGGTCGTTTCTTGTAAAAGGTATTGGCAAGGGATTGTAAGTAGGCTTCTTCTGCGCCATCGGTAACGGGAGAATCAGAAATCAGATAACTGCCGAAACCGTGGGAGAAGCACCGACAAACTGATTGATTGCTGGGCGACATTAATCTGTCAACGGCGACAAATAATGTGGCAACCGATAGTTTTGCTGTGATGGTATTCGCCTCTTAGGACTGAAGCGGGAAATAACTCTCAACGCTGACAGTTAGGGAACTCCAAAAAATAAAACCTCCAGAACGTTCGTTCGTAGTTCCGGATCAACGGAGTAGCCCAGTCAATGTAGGGGCGCAATGTGCAGGCTTTTTAGAGGGCTTGTACATTGCGCCCCTACATTTCCTTTCAGTTGAACGGTTGGATGATTTATTTTTTGTAATCCCCTTATTTTAAAGATGGCCGTTTAGTTTCAGAGGCGATCGCCACCCATGCCCAAACTCCCCGAATGCCACACCTGCCGATACAACGCTCAGAATTACTTGTTAGTCTGCGCCCTGCATCCATCGGGACCCACGGGCGAGACCTGCAAAGACTACGACCCAAGCACATCATTAATACATATACCCTTTCAAGACTTTCTCGGACTGGGCGAACTCGTGGACATTGAAGCCCCAATCAACAATCCCTATCACGATGAAGCCGAGGAAAATTGGGCACCAGACGGCTGGCAGTTTGTCAGTGGTGAGTTACGGCGGGTGGATTGAGGCAGTGGAATAGACGATCGCATTGTTGCGGAGCAGCTTTCCCCCTGATTCAGTTTGGCAAGCCAGACAGGGCGAAATTTTTCTCTATTCAGATAAAAAATAATAAGATAATTATGTGCATCATTTACGCAAAATGTCAATTAACTAAGGGATAGTATTTTTATTTTTCAAGGCAAATCAACCGCGACGTTCGGAGAATTTACTAAATAGATTTTAGCCAGATAAAATGAAGCTCTAAAGCAAAATCGAATAAATCAGGTCAACACTATGGCATTACGGTCCAAAATCCAACGGAATCAACCGACAAACTTTAAACCAGCTCCTAAAACTGGAATGTTTCAATCGCGTCCGTTTGCGGCACCTAAATCCGCATCCTCGCAGACTCCAGAAGTTCAGGCCAAAGCAAAAACTCAGTCTCAATCTAACCGCCTCAGCTACGTTGATTTTTCAGTACCGCCAACGATTCAACCTAAGTTAACCATTGGCGCACCGGGTGACAAGTATGAGCAAGAAGCTGACACCGTTGCCCGAAAAGTTGTGCAGCAAGTCAACTCATCTGGGTCGGGAGCAAGTGAAACCGTGCAGCGTCAGAGTCCCACGCTCTCCATTCAACCCAAGCTGTCTTTTCCCACACGATCAATACAACGTCGAAAAGAAGAAGCAACCCCTGACTTGGAATCCTCCATCAGCCGCGCTAAAGGTGGCGGGTCTCCACTAGATAATGCCACTCGTCCCAAAATGGAGAGTGCGTTTGGTGCAGATTTTGGCGGCGTGCGTGTTCATACCGATGCTAGTTCAGATATGTTAAGTCGGTCTATCAGCGCTCGTGCTTTTACGACAGGACAGCACATTTTCTTTAAGAAAGGCGAATACAATCCGAGTAGTGCTGGAGGACAAGAGTTGTTGGCTCATGAGTTGACTCATGTCGTTCAGCAAGCCGGTAATAATTCAGGGGCTGTTATGAAATCTGAATCACATATTCAGAGATTCCCTACACCAGAAAAATCTAACAAGAAAAATGAGGAAATTAAGGTAAATTCACAGGCAGAAATTAATCTCGAAAAAGAAAATTTGAAAGAACAACATCAAGAAGAAATGGCATTACTGACTCAGAAAAAAGTTTTAAGAGAATCACAACCAAACTTTAAAGCCTTGCCACCCAAAGAAAAAGAACTTTTGGAACAAGAGTTTAAGCGTGAACAAGAAGATTTAAAAATCAAGCAAAAAGAAGAAAATGAACAGCTTGAAGACAAAGAGAGTATCAACAAGAACCAGCCAAAATCCGGAAATATCCTACCAAGAAATAAATAAAAAGTAATTTTACATTAAAAGAATGAAATGCAAAAACCCACGGGAATGACCGGCAGTTGTTGGAGATGTCTATTGACACCGGCATAAAGCTGTTTCGACTCACTAGAGTCTCATTCCTCATTATCTTCAGCGGCGGAATACTCGAACGTTTCCATTGAGGATGCGATCGCACCGTGGTCCAGTTACTTTGCCATATTTTCACCGGCGCTTAATCGGACAACGGTTAGCGTTCTTGTAGTTATGGGGTATGCAAAAATTGAATCACACCAGCTTGCCGCCACCCATGCTCAAACCAGAATGCAACTCCTGCCGATATCACTCCCACCATTACGCCCTCTTTTGTACCGTTCATTCATCGGGGCCATCGCAAGAAACTTGCTTGGACCATGACCCAGACCCTAACTCAGAAACCCGACAGTTTCAAGATTTCCTCGGACTGGGGGAAACCGTGAACATTGAAGCTCCCATCACCAATCCCTATCACGATGCGCCCGAGGAAAACTGGACACCGGACGGCTGGCAATTTGTCGGTGGGCAACTGCGGCGGGTGGAGTAGGCGATCGCCTGGTTTTCAACCTGATAACTATCAATGCCCACAGTTTAGGAATCATCACCCGGCTAAACTGTCGGAGGCGACACTTTGGAGAAAAACTCTGCCGCATGACCCGCGACGATCGCCCAGTCTCTGCGAAGGAGAATCGCTTTCAACCTGGACCATTTCTGCGAAGCCATTCACATCCACGCCCGATTCTCTGGCTGTTGCCATCTAGGGATTCGACCCTGAGCGTGACATGGGCTAGAAACTAAAACGGGTTGCAGGTTGTTAGTGGCGATCGCAAGTAGGCATAGTTAAGCGCTTCGCGCAGGCTGCGCCAACGCTGTGCGGCGTTCCAGAAAACTGAAAACAGTACCCAGAGTATGAGTCCTATGAAACTAAGGATTAATGGTAAACTCTTTAATGGTAGGTTCGGAGTTTGCTACATTAGGTAGAGTAAGAATTACTTGATAGTTTCCCGGTTGCCATCCTCTCGCTGGACTAGAAATTGATGACACGACAAAGTTATCACTTCCTTTAGGCTTGATTGTTTCTTGGGTCAGCGGAATTTCTTGTCCCGCTACCGGACCAGTATTGGGCAAGTATTTCCAATCGACAGTAACTAGGGTATTACTTGAAGCATTTTTCAAATTAGCACTAACAAATAATGGCTGGTTTTTATTGTCAAACACTGGTGAGTCTTCTTGACAAAAGCCTTCGACATTTAATTGTTCACAAGTTTTAATCTCAGACAGTTGAGGTTTCCTGAATGGTCCACAACTCGTTACCCCCACTAGGCTAAAAGCCAAAGCAAGGGGAAAGAATGAAGTTCGGAAATATCGCGTTAAAATCATTTAAAATCTCCGATTAAATAGTCAAGGCTCTCTGAATCAATCGGTCTATAATAGAGGGTCTTTCCCCTGAAGTGATGTTAGTGGCAACACCTAGGAATTTTTCAGTTTCCTGCCGGAGCAAGCCATGTTCTAACCATTCTTGTGCGAAAAATTCATTTTGACCCGGTGTAGCAACTATATTGAGGAACTTCATAATAGCGGCATTTTCTTGCATTTCGTCATAAACTGCTAATCTTTCTTTAATAGTTACTTGCCCGTCTCGCTCGATTACTTGTTGTAAGTAGGCTTTTTGGAATTGGTAATAATTCCAGTCTGAAAGTTGTAGGTCCCCCACTCCTAAACCCATAATTTTTAAAGTATCTCTCCCGATTGATGAGCTAACGATAGCCACCAAGTTAGTTCGTCTTTTAAATGCTTCAGCCTTTTGGTTGACTTCACTAATCAGCTTATCTAAAACATTATTAATGTCTTTGAATAACTGTTTTTGCATTTCTTCTATCTTTTCTAAAGTTGGAGCAACTAGCTCACTTCTAATTTTGCCTGGGGTGTAATCCTCGGCTATTGTAGCTACTTTATTCAAGCTAGATGCAATAATTTCTGCAACTTGACTTATCCGAGCCTCTACATAAACGTTAGTCTCATGCAGCAACGCTTTGGCTTCTTCTAAAGCCTCATTCAGGAAAGAGCGAAGTTCAGTTAGAGTCTGATTCAGCAATTCTTTGTAAGTTTCTCCTACATTGGTGATAATATTATTCGCAACTTCTTCAAACTTATTAGCCACAGCTATTCCAGCATTCTTGAGTTGGTCTGCTGCTTTGGTAATAACATAGTCTAATTTATTGAGTACACCATCAGCCAACCCCTTGAAAACATTGGCGATTGATTCGACCACTTCTTTGATAAATTTAAAAGGATTGGGGACAGATATTTTCGGGATAAATGAACCAATTGAAGGAATTCTTCCCATATCAAAAGGGAGTATCCCATTGTTGCTGATTGTTTGAGCGAGGATATCGACGGGCAGG
Source organism: Laspinema sp. D2d (assembly GCF_025370755.1). Taxonomy (GTDB): domain Bacteria; phylum Cyanobacteriota; class Cyanobacteriia; order Cyanobacteriales; family Laspinemataceae; genus Laspinema. The sequence goes on from NZ_JAMXFC010000025.1 coordinate 28,042, forward strand.
GCCAAACCGACCGTGCTACCTACCCCTTTTATAAAATTTTCACCTGCACCCACTGCCTTTTTCCAAGCCTTACTTAGGGACATATTATTCGTAGCTATAAAATAAATGTGATCCACTCATACAAAAGACATTTACATTATCCGGACATCGGCAAGCATATTTAAGGATGATGCCCAACGTAAAGCTCTAAGCTACTTCTAGGGACATAGGCTCCATACGATAGTGGCTCCTCAGCATTAGCCTGATCCCATGCGATAGATAGCTGATTCCCTGGACAGTTTGGTTCACAGGCGATCGCATAAATTCGGATGAGAGCGCATAAACCAATCTTAGGGAAATCTTGCCGAATCACTCCTAAATCAATACTGAGATAGAGGCATGAAAAACCGAAGGGGCATAAACTAAGAGCAACCATGAGGAGTGGCAAAATGACGAGAGAAGTTACGGACGCCAAGGGAATCACCTGGAGTTGTGTTCAGGCTTATGCGGGTCTTTCAGATGAGCCAGAAAACCGGGAGGCGGCCCAAGTGAAAGGAACTAGCGATACTTATTGGGTCGTTTGCACTCCGGATGGTGGGGCCAAGTCGGTACGGATTCAGCTAGAGGGTGAGTGGGAAAAATCTTACTCCGATGAAGAGTTGCTGGAGGCGCTCCAAGCCGAGCAGCAGGCAGATTGAGCGAGATTATTCGAGGGTAAATGGGACGCTGCAAACCAGTGCGACTCTAGTCCTCAGTGCCGATCGCCTTCCAAAACAAGACCTCCAGTTCCAGTTCCACCCAGATAAATTACTCGCCAATCAGTTCGGCTTCCTAGGGCCAATCGCCACCAAAACCAGACCCCTCCAGTTTCAGCATGGGGCTTAGGTGGGATGGAGTGGAATCATGCTCCTGCTAGAAGCGATCGCCCATTCGGCCACCAAGCCAGTCGCCTGAGCCGGAGGAAACTTTGGCCGATGTTGCGGTAAGCACCAGCTATGCCGTAGGCTATCGCTTGCCCATTCCCCTCGTCCTCCTCTAGTCAAATCGCTCTTTACCTGACTGGGTAAGACTTTGCCCAGGTGAACACAAGTCTGGTCAAATCGGGTTTTGCTATAAATAAGGTGACTTGTGTTCACCTGGGTCCAATGGAAAGACTAGCCCTTTTTTTGGGTAAGATTTTGCCATGCCTCCGCTGAAACCCGAGTTCATCCGCCCCATCACCACCATCTGAAATCACGAGCACTTTCACGGCAGGAGTACCAACCGGCTTTGACCCAAAATAGAAGGGTCCTATCCCCCGAAAAGAGTCGCTTTTTTTTCGAGGCGACTGGTCAATCCGACCGAGACTGCTCACCTACTTAGAAGGACCAATTTGGTGGCGGTTGTATTATTCGGGCATTGAGGTCGTTACAGCAGGACGTTCACTTATCAAATATTAGTTAAAGAAATACAAACCCATGAATATCTCTCTTGAATACAGATTGTCTCAAACCGAATTTAAGGAGGGGTTGATAATTGCTTACAAAGTTTTTCGCCTCATGCGTATTTACTTTTTTTATAAAATACTCGGCATAATATCGTTCATCATTGCGATAGTAAGTTTCCCGGTGGCAATCATTTATATGAAACTCGGATTATTAATCCTATCCACCTATTTGGGAATAGCGGGCTTTTTCCTAATGCCCAAGGTTCAGTTTGGAGTCGTTGCCAAGCGAATTTATAAAGAATACCCCTATTTAGCAGAACCTGTTCAACTCTTAATAAATGACGACCTTTTTATCTACACCAGTCCCGTGGGTAAAGCAGAATATGCCTGGAAAACAATCAAAAAAGTGGCTGAATCCAATTCCCTATTTGTCATGTTGCATATCACTAACGTCCATTATGTGCTTCCCAAGAGAGCATTTCCCAATGCAGAAACTATTGATTTATTTAAAACGATTTTGACGAATCATGATATAGAAATTTCCCAGTAAATGCAACTTAATCGTATCGGTTGCTAGAACTTAGAACTAGGGGTCATACGGACGCTAGAATAGCCCTGATTCTTATGGCCCCGGTTCACAAATAGAGGGGTCCTATTTGCGAGGGAAAAAATGGCTTGGTGTGTTTGAGGCGATCGGTCAACTGCCAACGAGACCTATTGCCCACTAAGGGGAACCAACTTTGTCGCTGTTGCATTCTTGGGCGATTCCACCTCATTCTGAGGCGGCTAACTTACCGAAATCGCTCCTTACCAGACAGGACAATGCTTTTGTGGGGTGAACACAAGTCCTGTGTCAAAGCTATTCCTTATAAATATGCCGACTTGTGTTCACCTAGTCCCAGGATTGACAATGGCTCCACTGAGTCCGAAAAAAATGCTGTAACGAAACTCGCCCCATTCGCCCCACTCGCCTGAGAAACTGTAAACCATTTCAGTTTGGCCCGATGGGTCCAGAGGCAACCGTGATGACGCCAAGCGAGTCAGCCTGCGATTTGACTAGACACCGCTATTCGATAACCGGCAAAATCTTTCAGTTGGGGGCAAGTCAAAAGGCGATTCGCTTGACCCAGACTAACCGGGTTCCAACGTCGCCCTCTAACTCGTATCCATAACGGCCAACAATGGCCCTTATCCAGATGAATGACATCCGAGTGGGTGGGAATCTAGCCCATGACTAAAATTTTATCACGACAACAAGACACCTTCTTTCAGCGCTCAACTTGATGGAACAACGCACCCCGTTTCTCCCAGCGAATCAAAGCCGGGTCATGGCTACGGCTCCACTTCTTGAATTCCTCGACCCCTTTGAGCACTGCTTCGTCAACTTCCTGGGCTGTCACTTTCAATCGTTGAGCGAGTTCTGCCGTAGTCAACGCTTTCGGCTTAATCGGTTCAGACATCACCGGCATGGAGCTACGTCTGCTGCCGCCTCTGCCCCCCGCACGCAAGACCGCCTCGACCACCGCCATCCGCTGTTGCAACTGGACCAGTTCGGACTTGAGTGCGTCGAGTTCGGGATTCTTCTGGGACCCGTCAAAAAACTCGCGCAGAATTTGCACTAACGCCGCACTCTCGCCTAGGTTGTGTTCTTCCATATATTGACGGAGCCGGTTATGGTATTCCACCGGCAAATAACCCACAATCCGTTTCGTTGGCGGTGTCATGCTTCGAGTGTGCTGTAGTCGTGCTTTGCTCTCCCATCATAGCCGCTGATTTGCCCTCGAATTGCGTGCCATTTCCAACCCATTTAAAGCATGACTATGAATTCGTTGGAATTGTCTATTGGACAGGTTTGCGCCGGTCAGACTTGTGGAAATACCTCTTTACCTGAGTGTGGCAGTTTCGCCAAAAGCCCCTCCTTCATGCGACCATCAGAATAGCCCCAGTCGTTCGGGAGAGCGGCTCCATGAGTTTATTAGTAGAATCTGTTGAACATCCGCACCCGTTGGCGTTACTTGAGCCATTGCCGCTCACCCGCCATCCCGCTGCGGTCTATCTCAGCCAGCTTTCGGAAAACAGCCGCCGCACCATGACCCACAACCTCAATTGGTGCGCCAGAGTTTTGAGTGCCGGTCAGTGCGATCGCCTGACGTTGGACTGGTCTAAGTTGCGCTACGAACACACGGCAGCCCTGCGCGCAATCTTGCTCGAAATTCACCCGCCATCAACGGGGAATTTAAAGTTGACAGCAATCAAGCAAGTGCTCAAAGCAGCACGGAAGTTGCGGTTGATAGATGCCGATGATTATGAGGATGCCGTTTCCATTGACCGGATTCGCGGGGACGCTCCTCTGCGGGGTCGGTTGTTGCAGCCGGACGAAATTCAAGCCCTGGTGCGGGTTTGCCTCGAATCAGAGACAACCATTGGCGTTCGGGATGCAGCCGCAGTCGCCTGCTTCTGTGCTGGATTGCGACGCGCAGAAGTGGTGGCCCTGGACTACCAGGATTGCGTTTGGGAAACGCGCGGCCTGCTGGTGCGACAAGGCAAAGGCAAAAAGTACCGCCAAACCTACCTGCGACCCGGTAGCCTAGAGTTGCTGGAAAACTGGGTGAGCTTGCGCGGACGTAGGGCCGGACCCTTGTTTTACCACTGTCAATGGTGGGGCGAGATTGTTCCCAAACGAATTACCAGTGAGGCGATCGCATTGCGGTTGCAAGAATGGGGCAAGGTGGCTGGGTTGGAACCGTTCTGTGCCCATGATTTTAGACGCACGTTTATCTCGAACCTGTTGGATAAAGGGGTGGATATCGCGACAGTCCAGCAGTTGGCCGGACATAGCAATATCGGAACCACGGCCCGCTATGACCGCAGGGGCGAGGAGACTAAGCGCGCAGCCGTACAAAAGCTGGAGTTTTAAAAGCTCGTTGCAGTGGAGTAGCCGTTGAGGTTTTTTCGGTTGCTTCCCAACGGAGGCGACTGACTCGACACCCAACCCGAACAACTTCGGGGATTCTGAACTCAACCGGGCAATTTTAGTTATCATACTAGCAAAGAAAAACCCGCCTGAACAATGAGCGATAAAGCCCAAATAGAACCCACACCAGCCAAATTAGAAACTACAAAAACAACTGAAGCGCCTGCCAAATTAGAAACTACAGAAACAATTGAAGTATCTGCCAAATTAGAAACTGCCGAAACAACTGAACCCGAACCCGAACCCGAACATAAGAGCGCATTTTTTCAAGCCGTTGGCATCCTCCCCGGCGAGGTTAGCTTTGAGGAGGGGAGTATCATGTCAAAAGTGACGGTGGGGGGTAAGGAATATCCACTCTTGTTCAAGCCCCGGTTGATGTCCGCAATGGTCGCCTTAAAACTGGAGATAAAACAGTCGGGAGTAAGCACTCAACGGTTGATTGTTTATCCAAAGGTGATGCACTTCCCGAAGCAGGACCAGCCCCATCAGCTTGCTTTTCAGTTGGTGGGATTTGAGAAAGACCCGGCATCGTCCGCCATCTCCATGCAGCTAGAAGATTTTGAGTTTAAGTTGTCTGGGTTGTGGCAGTTTATCCCAGTTTGTCGGGTTCCGGTCATTTCGGTGTTCCGCAATTTTGACGAAGCCATCCACCAGAATTTAAAGAAATTAGACGAAGCAATTGCGGCTAAAAAAAAGGTCAATTTCATGAAAGCGACCCATGTGCCTTTGATATGGAAAGATTCACCGTTCAAGCCATTCCGGTTCAACCCTAAACTCGAAAAAGAGGAGCAAGGTCGTCCACTGTTTCTGCAACTCAAAGCGAAGTTTATCCCGGAGAAAAACGGGTTTGAGTTTGTGGCATTACTCGCGCCACCGCTCGAAAAAGCACCTAAGTTTTTCAAGGCATCTAACGACGATAAAGCCACCGTCCAAAAGGAGAAAAGAAAGAACGCTACCCCTTCTAAGGCAAAGGCCACCCCCTCTAAGTCAAAGTCCAAACCTGCCCAAGCGAAGCCCAAACCCCGCCCGGTTAAAGCCCAACAAGAATCGGCGGAATAACGTGATGTGTCGAAGCTCCCAACAATTACCAACTACTCAACCGCTAGGCTACAAGCGATCGCTTCCCTCCCGTTCCGAGAATAACTAAGTATTTTTTCGGATACTCACCCGACTTTGACGTAAGTTTTGAAATTTACTTGCGTGTTTTCCCGGATAAATTTTAGCCCAACAGAATGATGCTGGCAGTAAGATACAGGAAGGAAAATTATGGCTCGAAGATTATCCGGGACAGTGATTATCAACGGAACCGACGATGAAACCTGGGGTTCAAACGAAAAGGTCCACCGTTCGCATACCGTGACGATGGTCCTGAGCGAAAACCAGCCCGCAGTCGCGTTAGATATTCCTCATGTGCGCTGGGGTGGCGAGTGTCGCGTTGAGGTCGGACTGACCGCCCGAGTTGTTGGCACAGGAGAAGTCCAAATCGAAGGCAATGCCAAGCTGTTTGAAGGAACTTCGGAGAATACTGACGATTTAGAGGATGAGAAAGTCGTCACTTTTACGGTACCTAAAGGAGGCCGTCCGGCCCATCACGGTGTCAATCTGCGTAACACAGAAAGCGGTGGCGGCGACCATGCCGAAATTAGCTTTTCTTTTACGAACTCAATTGACGAATAATCCTCGTTGAATGTTCTGCCATTTCCAAGAAGTGCCACGCCACTCAATCTCGTTTTCAAGCCCTGGTCATAAACAGCCGGGGCTTTTGGTTGGCTGGTGATTCAGTGCGATCGCCTCATAGAAACTAGCCAATTCACTCAGGTTCAGGCGCTTCCACTTGGCGGTATCCAAGGGCAACCGAGTCAAAACAGCCTCCTACCCAGCAGCCTCGAACCGCCCTGATAAAGCTGGAGTTAGCGCCGCATCTGTCGCTCATCTTGAGGAAACGGGTATAAGATAGATAAACTCTAGTGTTTGACCCATCCTTATCCTATGTCCTGGCTTGACTTTCGTTATGAGCGCTTTCGTCAGATTCAACAACTCGACCCGGTAGCCGACCATTGCCAGATTTGTCACCTTTTGATGGGGTATGAATTTCCTTGGGATGTTACCCGCGCTCTTGAACTAGCCCTGCTCAAAACCTACTGCGTCCCGAGCATTTCCCAACTCCTCGACCGCACCGGCGAGTTCTATCAGCATACCCAAAAACGCTACGATGACACGGGTTTACTGGTGGCTCTCCTGTTCAAATGGGGTCACGAGAGTGAACAGGGTCAAGCCTCCATTCGGCGGATGAATGCGATTCATGGACATTTTCCTATCAGCAACGAAGATTTTCTCTACGTTCTTTCGAGCTTTATCTACGAACCGATTCGGTGGAATGAGCGTTTTGGCTGGCGATTGTTTAGTGAAACGGAAAAGTTGGCTATTTTCTATTTTTGGCAAGCGGTGGGTCAAAAGATGCACATCCAGAACATCCCCACCAATTATGAGGAATTTGCTCAATTCAACCGCGATTACGAACAAAAACACTTTACCTACTCGGATAGTAATCGGTCGGTGGGAGAATCAACGGTCAATTTATTTCTAAGTTGGTTTCCGTCTCCAACTCGTTCCCTATTGAAGCCTTATGTTTTAGCGTTGTTTGATGAGTCAATGCTGACGGCGTTCGGTTGGTCTAGTCCTCCACAAGTTATCCGCAACTTAGTCGCAAATGGCCTAAAGTGGCGCAGTTGGGTTTCCCAGTGGCTTCCACCCAGACGCAACCCTGACTTTTTCACGGAGAGTCAAATCAGAAGTTACCCGCATGGCTATCAACTGGAAGATATTGGACCCCCTAGAATGTTGTCAGAACTTAATCGGAGTTTGAAAGTTAACGAACTGCCAACAACCAAAAAACCAAACACTCAAAATTAGAAGGTGAATTCTAACTCAAAGGCAGCCGATTCAATCAGGTTCAGGCGCTTCCACCTCGGGATAAAGCTCCCGATATTTCTGCCAGTTTTCTCGATAGAATCTGCGTCCTTCTTCGGTGATGCCGAGGCAGGATTTCCAGTTTTTGTGAAACTCCTGAACCAGCCCATTCTTGCCATAACGCTCATTCCAATTGCGTAGTCGTACCCAACAATGCCGCCAACTGTGCCCGCCGTAGTCTCCTGAGCGTTCCCCGGCTGCTGTCAACCCGTCATTCCCGCCATTCCACGCGCTCACCAACGCTTTCCACTGATAATCCCGGAGCGTCCTTGCGGGCAACTTTTTCTCCGACTGAACGCCCAATCCAGCACGAACCACGGCACGACCCAACCGAGTCAGCTTGCAATTAAACCAGTCTTTCACTGGATAGCAGTAGTCAATTTCAATCAGCTTGCTCTTGGCGAGTGCCTTGAATGTGCTGCCTGTTCCTGGGTCAACCACATCCGCCGCTTTTAGTTTCTGCCTGAGTTGGGATGAGTTTCCGAATAGCTCCAAATACTCAATCCATCGCCATTCGCTTGCGGGTCTGGGACGACAGCCGCTATTCCAAGCACCACGCTCACCGGCTTCCCGGTTCTGGTCAATCTCGAAAATCTGCTTGAGATAGGTCTGCTGCCGCTCGTTCAATTCATCCCAGATTTTTTCGTGTTTGGAGCGCGGTTGAGTGGGTTCGGGGACTGGCTCGGGTTTGGGTTCGGGTTCAGGCTCGGGTTCAGGCTCGGGTTTGGGTTCGGGTTCATTCTGCTGCTTGATGATTGCGGTAAGCGGAGCTATGCCGCAGGCAATCGCCTCGGACAGTTCCGCCAAAAACTCATCCAGCCGAATTGCCCAATCTTCCCCCGTTATCCTGATCGCCTCGAACGCCAGGGGAGCGAATTCTGCAATTAATTGCGGTAAGCGCAGCGATGCCCCCAGGGCTTTTCGCGTTCTCGACTTCAGCATCGATGGCGGTTCTTCGGGATTGCCCCCAGCTTCGATAAATTCACGGTAGCGATTGCCTGCGGCATAGCTGCGCTTACCGCATAGTTCAATCACGATTCGATTCCAGCGGCACCGGAACCCGCATCTGCTTAGTTGTGTAAGGCGCTTTCTTGCCTCTGCCTCCCTTCGGTTTTGCCATGACTCGACTCGTAAACAGGTTATAGCTCTAGTTTAAAACTCGTTGATAGGTTTTCGTTCGGGTGGGGCTAGGTTGATAAAAGTTGATTTTTTTTCGGTTATTTTCGTAGGCCAGCCCTACCCCTGCCACTGCCAAACTGCCGGGAAATATGGCAAGATAATATGGCAGAGTAATTAACGAGGAATCATGACCAAACATCCTGGAGGACGACCCCCGAGCGGACGGGGTAAGCGGTTGTATATCAAACACTCGAAAGTCAGAGCAGTGGAGCTAATCGGGGAATTGCCTGATGAAGCTATGCCCCTCGTCGAAACCCTACTAGAAGCCCTAACCCTCAAATTTCCGCTAGAGGGTTGACGCTAGATAATATGACAGTTAAACTAAAGATAATGCTCCTGCGATGCTACGAACATCCAGGAGCCGGTTAACTTTATCGAGCAGTCAACATGAATAATCTAGCAGTTTTTGCGTTCGAGGGCCATGAGGTCCGCTGTGTGGGGACGGCGGAGGAGCCTGAGTGGATTGCTCGGGATGTCTGCAAGGTGTTGGGACTTAACAATGTCAGCCATGCTTTGTCTCGTCTGGATGATGATGAAAAGGATCTAGCATTAGTGACGACAACTAGAGGAAAGCAGAAACTCCTAACTATCAACAAAAAAGGACTCAAAAGGCTAGTATCCACCTCCTACAAACCCAACGCTAAAAAACTGGCTACTATTTTAGGTATTGAGGTAATGGTTACAACACGAGAAATGGATTGTTTGAGCATAATCAAAGCAGCATTCGCTCATTTAAGCCCGATTTCGCAGTTTAGCGTCTTAGGTTACAAGATAGATTTGTACTTTCCCTCTGAAAAGATTGCCGTAGAATGCGATGAAAATGGTCACCAACATTTAAGTTTGGTCAAAGAGCAAAAACGAGAAACAGCTATTATCAATGAATTACAGTGTCAATTCATCCGGTTCAATCCAGACCTAGCCCATTTCAACATTGGCGAAGTTATCAATCGTATTATGCTGGCAATTGACGGACATTATGGAAACAATATTCTGACCCGGTGAGAAACCACCCCTATCCGCTCGACAAGTCAACGCCAAGCTCGAAGCCCTCGGACTCCAGTATCGCGATCGCTCTGGGAAAAAAGCCCATCTGGCAACTCACCGAAGCCGGTCACGAATATGGTCAGGTTTATTTGGCAACCAACGACCAATGGAGTGGCGCTCAGATTCACTGGCAATCCGCTGTTATTGAGTTGATGGCCGATCGCAACTAACGAAGTCGAGTTAATCCAGTGACCCCGCTTTATCGGCGGGGTTTTTGCGTTGGGCTTAAACCCGATAGATTGCTTTGATATCCGGGTCCACAAGTCCAAGCTCGTCAACACTGACACTCAAATCGCTCCATCCTGGCAAGTACCGGGACCGAAGAATATCCCCCGCCATAAAGTTGCAGCCCAGCGCCTCTGCCGCTTGTTCATCTTCAAAGCGATCGCCAATCATCCAGCAATCACTCAATGGGGGTTTGTCGAAATAGCGATGAATCAAGACGAGCATTCCCGGGTCCGGTTTACGGAACGACTCCTCGACCTCATCCTCGGGACGAATCTCAGCGGCTTTGTCCGGCCAAACCATGCAGCAGGTGAAGCCTTGATAAGACGGGCAGAACATCCCAAACTCAATTTGGGGAAACAACTCTAGGGCATACCGGCATTCGGCAAGTGCATCCTCAATCGTCTTGTAGCCCGCCTCAATTGCTTCTTGATTGTAAGCCATCGCCAACTGATAGCCGCGTTCATGCAGACTTTGCACGGCTTTATCCGCCCCCGCCCGAATCTTCTGGTCACGAGGATGTTGTACGTTAGCACCACTCACCGGCTCCACCAACGTCCCATCCTTGTTAAAGATTACGATACCTGTCATACGTTATACACTCCTGAAACTACACGAATATAGGGGACAAACTGCCCCCACAAACTTCAACTGGCAACGGACTGGAAATTGCCCCGTCGGCTTTCCCCATCGCCCTCTTGACTAGGACGGTGACGCCTCGTCAGTTCTGCCTTAGCTGCTTTGACGATTGCTTTGATTTCCGAATCCTCCAGCATGGGCAAATCGAGCTTGAGATTGACGATCGCATTCAACGCCCCGGACCGTCGCGCTTGTAGTTGCGCTTGGTCCAGATTACGGACTGGAACCGGACGCTCAAACACCCCTACCGCAGTGGTAGCCGGATTCTCGGGCTGTTTGCCGTAGACTCCAGCTACATCGGGCAACTCTGCATCATCACCGGCGGGGGTGACACGGCCCATCAACGCTTTGCGCTGGTGTTGCTCGTTTTGTGGCGAGTTTTTAACCTGCAACGGTTTACGGTTTAGACTAGATTCCAGGTGAGCAATCTGTTGGCGGATGATTTGCTGAGTGAGCGGATTATCCGTGGCAAACTGCCGCAGCCGGTTAAGTCGTTGTTCGAGCGAAAGTGGCTCACCTGGTCCATCGTTGTCAAAGCTCGTCAACACTTGATGCTCCCCTGACTCGAAGCAGACTAGAGGCGTGTTACGCGAAATATTATACAAGCTAGACCAAACAAAACCATCGGGTTCGATAGCGACCACTACACCCGCGCCTTGATTTGACCATAAGCGATCGCCGAGTTGGGGCAGTTTCGGTTCAAACACTGGGTCATCGACCACCAGCAAATCCTTGGGCAGATGGAATCCATCCTCGCAGCGGCACGAATCAAACCGAACGTAGAGGCCCCGCCGTTTATCGCACTTTTCGACGATGCCGAGGCGGTGTTCGCGGTTTTCGAGCAGAAAGCGTTCCTGCTGGAATTCAACGAGCAACACCCGCGTTCCTGGGGGGAAATTTTCGACTTCGCGCTCTATCTCAATTTCTTTGCGGTAGTTCGCCACACTAACCCGACTCACCCTGAACACCTCGCCAATTGCCGAATCGTTCAATTTGGGCCAGGTGTTTTTCCCGGTGATTTGCTTGGCGCGCTCCAGAAACTTGGCAATCGCATCGGCGGGCAGTTTGTCCGCAACCCGCAAGAAATTCTTGCAGGCTTGCGCCCATTCTTCTGTACTCATCTTCAGCAGTTGGCGTTGACGACCATCCCCTGCATTAGAAACGGACGACTGGAAGACGGCCTCTTCATAAGACCGCGCTTCTTGGAAGCATTCCACCCGTTCCCGTCCGGCTTTACGCAAGGCCCGAATCCGGTGATGCCCCGAGACCAAGTAATATTGCTCGTCGTTGTCCCCAGGGCATTGACCGAACCAGACCTCAAGCGGTGGAGGTTCCGAGTATTCCAGCAAATCGTAATACTGCGCCACCATATCCGCATCGATGCCTTTCTCATGTTGCTGCTGTTGTCCCCGGGGCTGGAATTCGGGTCGTTCCATAATCGCTTCTATCGGGAGCCAAAAGGTTTCAGGTTCTTCAGTGCGAGTGGGTTCTTCAGTGCGAGTGGGTTCTTCAGTGCGAGTGGGTTCTTCAGTGCGATCGCTTTGTTGGGTGCGCTCGCCTTGCTCAATGCGAACAGGTTGCCCAATGCGATCGCCTCGACGGGCTGGCTCCAACTCGGGCTCAACTGGCAAACGAGCTTTTTTCGGCTTCGACTCAACCTGCAAGGGCTTAGAGTTTTTGGACGTGGACAACTGAGCCAGAGCAATTTCAAGCGGTCCAGGTTCACTCGAATACAGTTCGAGTTCATCTAACGGAACGCCTTTGAGGATGTCCTCGGGTTCGCTGGTATTTGTCGGTTGAATCCAGCATTTTTTCTGGAATAATTTGACGATAGTTCCCGTTAATTTTGCCCTATTATAAACGACTTTTTGTTTGAGCTTAAACTTGGATTTTATCTTGGATTTATCGGGTGATTTAGCGGTTGGTATCCAGAACGGCTTGTAGGAAGATTCACCGGGTACGGGAGCCGAACCATCCGCATTCTTGGGCAGTTTGCCATAAGGAATCACCAAGGATTCCTCGGCATCTTCTAGCAGCACTAAATACTCGCGACCTTCGTCATAAATGCGGTCTTTGCGCTTCATGGGAACCCAGACCTGACAGTCATAGTTATACTCGAATGGTCCCCAACTGGTCTGGACTTGCCTGGGTTGGGCGATTTGGACAATGCTCGATTTGACTGAACGAATTCCGTCCCCTGTCATCACCTCAACCATTTCGCCCCGGACTTCGGAGACTAACGCAATGCCCCAAGGACACTCAACCCAATCGCCTGATTTGAATGGCACCATCTTAAAATTCCTCCGGTAAACAAATGTTGGCTAATTTGTAATCAATCGGCAACTGTTTCAAACGTTCGATTTGACTCCAATCAAAGTTCCGACCGATGAACGAGTTGAACTCAGCACAATCCCCTCGAAACCACACGCAACGGCTATCGACCCAGCAAGTCTCTCCTAAGCGGTTGCGGACGAGGTAAATCTTTTCGGTGTAGCTGCTGGGCAATTCCACAAATGCAATCGCCCAGCCTGGATAGCGATTTAATATTGAATTTGCCCGAGGACTGTAAAAGCAATCTTGCGGGTCCATCCGCTTGAAAACTAAGGCAAATTCATCGTTATTCGGCTGCATGGTTTCCTCCATATTCATCGGCATTTGCTATCTCCTCCTTGCTATATCCATAGGCCAACGCTGCCTCCTGCCAGACCCCTGGCGGATACCTCTGCTTGAGTGCGGCGATCGGCAACTTGAAATCGGCTGCGGTTCTCACCGGCTGAATGGGTCCACTTTTCTCAACCGGCTGTTTACGGATTTGGTACAAGAACAAGCCCCTTGGGTCAGAGCAAGACTCAAACGAACGCTCGACGTGCGCCGCTGCCCCCTGCGCTCGGCTAATGTCCCACGCTGCGATCGCCCGCAACACCCCCGCATCCCTCGCGCTACCATCCAGAATTCCTAACTCCTCTAATTGGCGTCTGAGGTCCCCGGGAATCTCTGGGGGCGGTTTGTGGATAACAGATTTCACACCCGCCACCTTCTTTAGAGTGGGTTTATTTGATTTATTTGAATTATCTGGGGAATCGCTGAACAGCTTGCTGGTGCTGGCTTTTGGCGCTCGGTTCGGAACGATTGGGCAGTCCACCTGCCCATTTGGGCAGTCCACCTGCCCATTTGGGCAGTCCTTCGGAACGATTGGGCAGTCCTTCGGAACGGTCGGGCAGGTAGGGGCCAGAACGATTGGGCAGTCAGCCTGAACAGTTGACTGGGTAGAAGCTTGAACAGTTGGGCAGGCCAGAGCATGAACGATTGGGCGCTCAGTCTGCGTTGACCGTTCGGGCAGGGGTGGACAATCTTGGACCGTGGGGCTAGATTGTGGCTCGATAGTTCCGGCGATAGGGCTGGACATCCACAACTCAACGCTGCCGGTGAGACGCTCCTCCAGCCTGCCGGTGCTGACTAATTTGGCCTTGGCTTTGTAGAACGTTCTCTCCGGCAATCCGGTGAGTTCCAGCCAGTCCTTGACCGGCATCGCCACGCGCTGGCCTCGTTTGCGCAAGACGCCGACGCAGTAGTAAAGCAAACCGGCTGCGGTGATGAGTCCGTCGGCATAGTCGCGTCGGGTCATTTCGATGGATAGCCGATAATGCTGGTTGGGGTGAGGTTGATTCATCGCCATGCCTCCGTTGAACGGGCATGACACTCCGATTCAATTTGCTCCCCAGAGGCTTTCACCCGGTGTTGGACGTAGTAAAAATGCGCGGTCTGTGTCATAATCAGGACACCAATAAATTTAGCTTTTACATCTGATAGGTGTAAATTAATGTCATGATTACATCTATCAGATTTAACTTTCATTAACTTTTGTAAAATGTATGGACCTAGCCGAAAAATTCAAAGTTACGATGGAAGTCATGAAATTGGGGGTAAGTGAGTTAGCAGAGCTGGCGAATCGGTCCGTCAATAACATAAGTGAGATTCGCTTAGGCAAGACCAACACGAGCATCCAAACCCTTGGAGAGTTGTTAGAGGTAGCGGAGCGGGCGCGTCCTGGGTTTGTGAACCGATTTTGCCAAGAAGTAAGCGGGAACGTTTTCTTTAGCAGTGACTCGCTAGACCAGATTATTTCGGAGCTATCTCAAGAGCAAAAGTCGATGTTGCTCATGTCGCTGGCTGTCAATCTTGATGCGAAAGATTTAACTCCTGCAAAAAGCCAGAAATTTAGAGCCTAATTGTAGGCATAATTAGAGGGTCGATTTAGAACTCAGGTGTCATGGACCAAAACCACCATTATGGGGTTAAACAAATTCAGGTTGAAGAGATAGTCAATCAAATTCAAGGACTTTCGTTGGAGCAACGATTAGAACTTACGCGGCAGCTAATTAGCAAAAATGCTTCGGACATAAGAAACGATAGCTTTTTCATCCACGTCAACAAGAGCGTGGACGAAATTAGCAGCCAGTTAAAAGGCTTGCCCAAGATAGTTTGGCAGAAGCTGCTCCAGGCAGTTGCAATTTGCATCATGCCCGATAACTAGCCCATACATCGCCGGTCCAACACCAACCCCTCAACCGAATTGCTTACCTTCAACCGGCGATTAGACTTTTACTAAACTGTAAAGATTTTCAGTTTTATCCCTTTGGGTTTGACTCGCTATAAACTGTAAAGGTTTGCAGTTTAAACCCAAATTGGTCGAAAAGTTTCTGTTGTGCTGAACAGATATTCAATCGTTCCCTTCGTCTCCAATATGCAGTTGGCTGGGGAGGGTGAGCGTACTGGGCTACTACGCTAGAATAGAATTGGACCGCTACAGCCCACAGTAAGGAGAATCAGATGCAAAGCAATCAAACGGCTCAATCTTGGCGTTATCAGGTCAATCCGTTAGCTGACGGACGCTATCGGTTGCTGGTCTGGGACAGTCTGGATGCGTTGGGCTGGTGTTGCTTGAGCTTTGACTCGGAAGCCGAAGCGATCGCCTACGCTAACGACCTCGAACGCGACTGCGCCGATAGCCTACGGCATGGCTCCGCTTACCGCACCTGGGAAAGTTGCCCGCCTTGGTTGCTTGCCAGTTTTGCGCTGATGGATCCGAACCGGGGCGACAAGCTCTATCGAGATTGGGCGATGGAGTGCCGTTCGTCGGAATATCTGTTGCATGACCCGCATACCAACGAAATTCAACGGTTTGAGCGCTCCGACGACCCGAGGCAGCTAGAGTCCTTGTGCGACTGGATTGACCAGGTAGAACGAGAACGGCGCAAACTTTAGGAAAAGAAAAGAAGAAAAGAGAAAAAACAAACAAAAGAGCGTTCGCAGAGGGTGAAAACATTGGAGTAACTCTCATGCTCGAATTCTCGTTCATCCTAGTCGCGTTCTGGCTTTTGCCTGCCATCGCACATTGGCAACAATCTCACTAGCTTCCGCATGGGGCAGATTCATTCGAGGTCTGTCCCATGTCTTTTGTCTATCTGCTGCATTACGACCGACCGATTGGCAACCCACAACAAGCCAACGGAATGGCCCAGCATTATCTCGGTTATACGCGCAACTTAAGCCAACGACTGCAAGACCACGCCCAAGGGAAAGGAGCCAAACTAACTGCTGCCTTTGCCGAACAAGGAATTGAGTTTGAGTGCGTGCGAGTCTGGAAAAACGGAACCCGCAGTCTGGAACGCCAACTCAAGCGGCGACATAACCATCCGCAACTGTGTCCCATCTGCAATCCAACGCTGCAAAACCACGATAAACCACACGCGCAAAAAAGCGGTCACCGGCGCAGGGTGAAGTCGTTGGAAAAAACTAGATGAATCATACACAATCGCGTTAGTTGCTGACAATTTTGTTAGGGCAATGGTTAACTGGAATTTTGGTTATCGTGATAGTCAATGCAATCGTTTAGGCTTTCGCGTCCGAGTGAAGTAATCGATAGAATATCATGCAACAACGAGCTTCTTCTCGGCTAATCCCCGGCTTTTGTGACAACGAAATACACTATTTTTGTGTCCAGTTATTGGCGCGCCAAATTAAACGTTGGCTCCGACGCGACTGTTCTCGGCAACGGATTGGTTTTACATCGCTGGACAACTACCTAAATTATGTTGCGCCCGAACGTGCCGCAGCCGCTCCCCATGTTGCCCGCGAACTCCAACGCTATCCGCAGTATGGTGATATCCAGCATATCGAACCACTGCGCCATAGTTTGCGGGTGATGTTCGGTGAGGATTTGGGTTTGGCTCCGGTGTTTCTAGCCAAATCTGACCTCTGCGCTCTAGCTGCACCTTCCCCTCGCTATTGCCAGTTTTATGAGCGCGTTATTTCCCCTCGGCTAGTCTTCTGCAACTATCGCTTAAATGGTGACAATGTGGAATGGAACTGGACCACTAACTTGGGCTTTTACTACAAGAATAACGCACAAAAATATCAAACGCAAATACGAGAAAATAAACTCGCCAGTTATGCCCAATTACGTCGGGGAAGTCGCACAACCTGTCCGTGGGAGTTGAAAGTTTGGGGACTCAAAGAGCAAGAACAAGCAAAAATTGAACAAGCATTCGCGGTTAGTGAAACAATAGAGGAACGGTTATGAACGAATTTGGTTTTAAGATTAACCTGGATGACGAATACGAATTTCCGAGCTTAGAATTTCAGGTCAGCCAGCCCGTCGCCATCCGTACCAACCAGCCTCCGACCCAATGGGATGTCGTCGAAGTCACCGGCATCAAACTCGACTATGCCCGTTGGCCGTTACCGCTGGATACGTTACGGTATCAGCCGAAATGGTACTACTGCGTCAAGGCGCGTGACTCTTTGCACGAACGCTGGCTTATGGCTGAAGATTTGTGCGATATCCCGCAACTTAAAATCCTCCAAGCTCATTATCGGGCCTTAGAACGAATCCTCGACTTGGAAGCATTAATCGTTGAGTAGGTTCCTTTGTCACTTGATTATTTGGGGGATGCCCGTATTAATTGGCATCCTTCCCATTTTACGTTAGATAAAAAGGAAAAAACAATTGAAAAATTGAAGCTATCGCGGTGGGTAAAATTATCGAAAAAAAGCGATGAAACCACAAGCAAAAACTAGCGCAAATACTCCAACTCGCAAACCCCGTTATCGCATACCCATTGGTAGCACCAAACCCAACCGAAAACTAAACGAACTAGGACGGCAAGCTCAAAACTGGGTGATGGTTGAATGTGTCCTAACCTGGGCAAAAATGGCTCAACAATACCAGTTATCGATTGAAGACCACATCCAGGCGGATTTGGGTGGCGACATCTTTATCTCGAAAGAACTCTACGACCGAGCCGATGGATTTGCCGAAGCCTATTCCTACAAGAAAAAAGTCTTGGAAGAATCGAACATGGACTACGACATCACCCAAGAATGGACGGCGGAAGAATGGGAGCGAATGCAGTGGGATCCGAATCTGCTAGAAGGACTCAATTACCTGTTTCATTCGGGCTTATCCGATGGCCTCTGGAACGAACAAAACTATCAACGAATCCAAGCAATCCAGCCTCAGATTGACCCAACTCGCCTCAACCAAACACCGCCAAAACCCGACGATTACTTGACATTTTAGGACAAATTGGGCATGAAAAATTACCCAGTTTAACTAAGAAAACTCTCGCTCAAATTGAATCAATCCAACAAACTAAAAAGGCAAATACCATGACAACTGAACGCATTCAACAGACCGAATCCTTGCTCGACACTTACGGCAAACTCCGCTGGCAAAAGTATATCCTAGAACAGCAAATCCAAGAACTTGAACCCCAGGCCATCCAACAAGCCTTTGACGTGCTCTGTAACGGAGAAACGGTCAACGGCAAACGCAAAGTCTACCAAAGCACGGGCGAGTATCCTTGCAGCATCAGCCTCCAATTTCGCACCGTCAAGCCCAAACCTAGCGATGACCAAGACCTCGAAAGCCTCGCCGAAGCGATCGCCCTCGAACAGCGCAAGGCTCAGTACCACAACGCCGATGCCCTCCAGTCCATCGAGGCGGCGATCGCTACTCTGCAAGCCAAACGTGACGAACTCTCCCAAACTGACGCAGGCCGCCAACTCCAAGCCGAGTATGCCGAGCGCGAATCGGCCCTGACCTGCAAAAAACCCAGCTTCCTAGTTCGGTTAGAATAACGAGTCAACAATTAGCAATTTAATGTATAGGCGTTCGCCCGGGGTGAAGTCATTGAGGAAAAGCAATGAAACTGATTGACGCACCCTGGGTTGAACGCGCCGGACACAAAATCTTGCAATGTCATCATCGAGGAGACCGACGCTTTTCGAGTCAACATTGCCTCGTGCGCTCGTTGGGTCGGATTGACAGCATCGCCAACCATTACCATCGCGCCAAACTGTTTGGCAACGGCAAAACCCCGCACAACGCCCTAGAGTCGAAAGACTGGGCAAATTTAGGGTTGCTGCATATTGGTTGGCGCTTGGGCGATTGGACGTTGCCAATTTGCCATGAACCGGGCCATCTCGACTGGGGAGAGCAGTACCAGATTGCCCTGTGGCTCAAGTATGTGCGAGACCATCAAGCATTAATTGAATATGCCCAGCAGTTTGACCAGTTCCAAGACGAAGAAGAGTCCCAGCTTTTGACGGCTCATATCTGGCAGACTTTAGTGAGTGATGGCCCGTTAGTCTTGCGCCGTCGTTGTCAGCCTCTGGTGCAATTGTTCGAGAATCCGCCGGTGTTGCAGATTCAAGCGCGATTGGATTGCGATATCTACACCGGCATCATTGGCGTTCCCATCGATGACCACTATCCTCGCACGATTGCCCAAGCATTCCCTAACGCCTATCACAAATATTGTCAGCACCGTGATGCATTCACCCCGGGCAAACTGCAACTGATTCAAATCCTGGAGAATCCGCCGTTGTTCCTGGCTCATCTGGCTTTGGGCGATGATGCAGGAAGTGGAGCGATCGCTGGGCGTCTCCCAAGGAGAATCGCCTTCCAAGAATGCCTGTCCAAACTGCACCAGTTCGGCACCCAACAGCATCTGAGCGTTTACCTGCCAGCGCTGCCCATCGATGCGGCAAGTGATGCGATCGCCACGAACTGCCCCGGTGCGATTCTGTGCGACTGGCCCGAAAACGCCGGAGTCAGCGAAAGTCTAGGAAAGACGATGAAAAGATAGCACAACTCAATGAATAATTCAGGGCAAGATTAAGCGAAGAAAAAGAATTATTCAGAACTAGAAAGAAACAAAAAGCAACAAAAAAGCTCTCGCGTAGGGTGGAATTAACGAGGAATTGAATCATGACTCAAGTAACTGAAAACAGCAACATTGTAAGCATCAACAAATCCGTGAAGAACAACGTGATAGACGATTCAGCACTAGGCTATGAAGTATCCGACCATGCCGAACGGTTGTATCGTCAAGTTTACTACGCAATCCGTGAAGAAGTCGGACGCATTGCCAAGGCTGGCAGCAAAGAAAAGTTTGACTGGAAAGAGTACAAACAAAACTTCGCTAAAACCTTTGGAACACCTGACAATCGCAAGTACAGCCTCAAACAACTCCTAGAATATGCCCACCTCAAACTGGGCAAAAACCTAGAACAACTCATCGAAAGCAACCGCAAATCGTGTGAGCGTTATCAACGCTACCAAAACCGTTTAGCCCAAGATGAAGACGTAAAAGACGAAATTCCCTACTAAACCGATTGAACCAGGTGGGAGCATCACCAGCTCTCGCCTGGGTTGAAACTCATGCAATCTATTAACATCAGCGAGGTCATTCTCATGGAAAACCAACCGAATCAATCTTACCAAATGCTGGCTATTTCTGACCTGTTCATCCCTAAATCTAACACAGCAGAAACACTGCCCGAATTCGAGTTACCCGACTGGCTTGAAGAATATGATGAGTCGATGCCCGTAGATGAAGCAACCAGCACAGCCGAACAACGCTGGCTGGATGAACGGGACTACTACCAAGCTTAATCAAGCTCACTTTTGGGGTATCATGGCAGCGTCGCATAGATTCTGTCATGTTTGCCCCAACCCCCGGACGTAGCGCCCCCATCCGCCGCGCTCTTAGTGTCCCGATTCGTCAATGTCTCCAATCGGGCATCATCACGCCAGACCGCACTCATTTCGATTATGGGTGCGGTTACGGATTCGATGTGGATTACCTGCAACACCAAGGCATTTGCTCGGCAGGCTATGACCCGTACCACCGACCACACGAGCGTAAACGAGCGGCAGATGTGGTGACGTTGTTGTTCGTGCTCAACGTGATTCGTGACCCGATAGAGCGCGAGGCAGTGCTGGTGGAAGCGTACCATCTCGCCCAAGAACAGTTGGTGGTGGCGATTAGCTGGGGTGAGGCGCAACCGCATTGGCGACCGGACGGGGACGGCTACCGTACCCAGTGGAACACCTTCTGCAAGTTTTATGATGCAGCCGAAATCCAAACGTTTCTATGTGCGATTCTCGGGCTATTCCCAATGCCGTTGTTGGGCGCGACAGGCGCTTACTTGGTGCCAAAACAGCATCCTGGCGATATCCTGCAACCCCACGCCCTAACTCGCCGTCAACGTCGCCAACTGCTCAAGCACTATCAAGACGAACGGGTTCACCTCCTCGCTTCCGGCTGGGTTCCATCTGAACAGGTCCGCTGGGATAGCATCCTCGCCAAAGGCTATCGGTATCCCAGACTGCGATCGCCTTTGCCTGACATCCCCAACCCTAACACGGGCAAATTCAACAAAAGTTTACACGCTGGTGCAAAGGGTTCTCCCCGTCGCCGGTGGATTGAAGCGGCTCTGGCCCGTCGCGAACGGATGCGGATTCTAGCAGCCCGAATCGAGTATCTGAGTGCGATACAATAACCGCAAACTAGATTTTATGTTAGTAGTGCAATGTCCGACTCAATCGCCTTAGAAACTGCTGAGAATGCTCGTAAACTATTGCTGTTGACTCGCCAGGAAGTCCAGACCATTTGCACCGCATTAGAGCGCGGTCATACGCGGATTGCGTTGCAACAAAGTCAACTTGTCTTGGCTAAACTTGATGCAGCCCTGGCTCATTTGCCACCGATGCTTTTGCAACCGGAAGATTGACGGATGAGCGCTCGTAATCGTCGTTGCTGTACGAGGGATAACCGCTGCTTTTCGTTGTGCAGCAACCTGATAAGTTGATAGTAATTGTCCAGTTCGATGGCCGGGTCATCCTTGAGACAGCAGGCTAAATCATCGCCCAACCGTCGCGGGAGTCGGCCTGTCACGCTTTCGAGAAGTGCATAGAATTCGTCCGTTTCAAAGGCACGATTGAAGCAGTAGCGTGAGTTGAGTCGTCCGTCCGCGTAGGCTGTCCCGGTCTGCTTGACACAACGAGGTAATGCGATTAGTAATGCTTTGGTGCAAAGCTGCCAAGAATTCGCCAACAACTCGCGTCGTTCTTGTGGATTCTCGATGACGTTCAAGACATAGTTAAGGCTGACAATATCGGGACGATGGCAACAACCACAACATAGGGGATAATAGTACAAATCCCAGCCATAAGCCCGATAACCCATCTGCCGCAACTGATTGAAGTCGGCTCCCACTCCGCAGCCGATATCGAGCAAATAATCGTCCCGCGTCAGAATTCCTTGGGCAATGGCTTGGCGGAAGAGTGGCGCTAGTTTGTTCTTGGCCCGGGCAGCCAGATGTCGGTTGATTTGCACAGGTTAGCTCACTCTCACTAAAGCTGATTTCGCATCGAATTGGGCAGCACCGAACCAAAGCGCTCGTACGTCGAATTAAAGTTACTTTGGAAGGTGTTGTCCCTCATAGAAATATCACGCATTAGCCGCATATCGCGCAAGATTTCATTCTGCAAATAACGCTCCTGTGCCGTCCCCCGATACAAATCAAGTTGATAAACTGTAAATTCAATCTTATTTTGCAGCCGATTGATGTAGCTGGTCCGATTAGCTTGCAACGCATTGGTATCCTTGTTCCCCAACGCCAAAAACTCGTTATCCCAAAAGTCACTACGCCACTCCCGGTTCAAATCTGCAAATTGCTGGAGTTGCGTTCGCAAACTCTCGCCCATCTCCCCACGTCGGACGCGCTCTCCAAAGCCCCCTTGTCCCGCGTAGGAGTCGGGAACGAAACCAAAATCTCGCGTGTTGCCACTTTGCTTAGTCGCGTTCCCCGCCCAGCCGTCGCGCACCCCTGCCGCCCGCTCAATCTGGCTCATCTCCCAGGTCCTACTCGTTAATTCTTGCTCAATCAGCTTGCCTTCGCGGGAATTGGGGCCGTACAGGTCATACTGAATCCGCAATTCTTGGATGGCTCGTTCTTGTTGGATCCAAGCATTGTCCAGATATTGCTGACGTTGTTGGGGATCTGCTGGCATCTTGCTAAACAACTCGCTGTTACGCTCTCGGGAAGCGGCACGCAAACTTTCGCGGGTTCCATTAATGGTGACATAGTTGACCTCTCGCCGGTTCGTGCGCTCTCCATAACGACCCACCACGGTCTCCCCCGATTTGGTTGTGCCGGAAGGTACTTCCCCAAAGCGTTGATTGCCCGTCTTTTGCAAGGTGGATTCCACGCCAATTTTGGCCGCCCCTTCCGCTTTGCATTCGATAAAGGATTCGATAGCTTGCGAGAGCGCCCCACTGGGGTTGATGCCCCCGCTAACGACTGCACTCGTGACCGCACTCGTTGCCAGCGCATTCATGAAGTTAACTAAGCACCCAAACGATTTACCCTTTGCTACCATCTGCTCGATATCGCCCCTTATAGACCAACGGACCTCGGTAAGTATCGCAGTACAGCCACCGATTCGCTTGGGCCAACGCTCTGACTTGTTCGCCCCCAGCGTACACCCAGAACAGCGGATTAGACCGGCCCGAATGCTCCTGCGCCAACCCATACTGATGGAGCAACTTTTCTAGGTCCCAACTGCCTCGGGTCGCGTACGCACTCCAGCCACGCGGCACTCCTAGCAAATTCAAGCGCTCAAACCGCTGCGGCACGTTCAAGTCCACGATGATATTGATACCCCGGCTCTGCCAGTACCGACTTAGCCAGCGTTTCCGGTAAATCTGATATAAGGCCACCGCTGCCGGTCCATCCGGGTCGATGCTGAAGTTTACCTCCACGCAACCGAACGGCTCACCCTCTGGCACTTTGTCCGGCTTCTTCCAAAGTCCCTCAAACTTGTCATCCCAAGTATAAAAATGCCAGGTCCCACCCCGGACTACCTGCACGTTCTTCGTTCCCCAAGGCGTTACTGGCATCGCCATCATCCCGGCGCACCGCTCCTCATCCAGTACCGGAATGTCCCACTCGTTATCCACTGGTAATCCACCCCCGCCATACACTCTCATCCGTAGCCTCTCTCTTCCCTAATTACACTGGGGAAATTATGCTTCCTTTTGGACTCGCAACGGTTGAACTGTTAGCACATCAGATGTAATTTTGTCTAGTCCGTTGGCGGTCGAGTGGGCTAGTTTGGCATTGTCTGGGGTTAGTGTCAGCGAGAGTTGGAGGCAAGTCATCGGCTCAAGAAAAGGCTGAAAGTGAATAGGTTGGTTCTCATTTTACCGGATAAAGTGCGTCATAGTTTGAGCAATTGGAAACAAACTAGACGTTGAGGATAATCGAGAATAGTTCACCGAAATTCACCGAAATTCGATGGAGTCAAATTCGATAACGATAGTTTTCTTTAGCCCGGTTTTGGCTATACTAAAAAAGCGAGAAACAGTTGGGTAATGGTCAATATAAAACTCGTTCCATAGTTCGGTGACGTAGTTTCTTCCTCGATAATCTCCCTGAATTTTGTTAACTCTAAGCCCTTATGAATATTGCAGCTTAATGTTCCGAAATATCGACCACAAACTTAAATAATTTGTAGGTGAGTTGCCAGACATGAGTCTGGTCTTGATTCAGTTAGGATTCTTCAGGGTGAACGAGTGAGTCCGAGTACGACCCAATGGAGTGCCAGCCGTTCATCCAGACTTGGCGATCGCAACAAAAATAAAGTGCTCATTCGGTCGGGGGAGGGGCCAACGCGACAAACCTCGATTGCGGCCCGTCCCGTCAGCCCCTCCCCGCTCCCTCACTCGCGCCCCCCGACCCCCAGGGGAGGTTCAGTCAAATCTTGCCGATCGCATCAACATAGAGTGCTCATTCGGTCGGGGGAGGGGGTACCCTCCCCACTCCCTCACTCGCGCCCCCCCCGCCCCCAGGGGAGCGCTCATGGCCGCTGGGCCAGCCCCCCCAGCAACCCTAGTATATAGGGGTGGTCGGGACCGGTAAAGGCCTCGGAGTCAGTAAGAATCTCTAACCAAATAGGCTACCTGACGAATTTCTAAGCTCCTATCGTCGCTAAGAAATTCTACCAGGTACCGTATTTGGTAAGAGCTTCTAACTGACTCCGAGCAAGTAAGTTCGACTAAGCGATCCCCGTCGGGCTTTGCGAAACACTTAGTGAGAGTCATAAACTCTTGCAGCCCGACGGGGATCGCTAAGTCTCTCTAAGCCTTGACCTAGCCAAGAATTCGTAAGGCGGGGGAGGTTGACTGTTTGTTGCGTACACTCTCTGCGGCAACCCCCGCCTAACGACTTCTAGGCCCCCCTCGCGCCCCTATAACCCCACAAGGGGCGGGGGAAGAAGAGCCTCGCGTAGTTGAACTTAGGAGGACAAAATCATGAATACAGCAATCAACATCTCGGTGGTGAACGGCAAGGTCGGTGGATTCCGGGGAGTAAACCGGCAATACATTGGGCGTTCAAATGCACGTTACGGATTAGCACAATCGGCATTGGCGAATCCGTTCCATATTGGCAAAGATGGCAACCGCGAAATGGTCATTGAGAAATATCGTCATTGGCTCTGGGTTCAGATTAAAGCGGGTCTGCGGGGCGAGTCGAATGCGGCATTTGAGGAGCTAATCTCGATAGCAAAACGTGCAGTTCGCGGAGAAAAGCTAGAGTTGGCTTGTTATTGCGCTCCGTTAGGTTGTCATGGCGATGTGATTCTCAAAGCGATTAATTGGTTGGTTCAAGAAAATCTGGTGGAAGGTAAAAAGAAAATGAAGAAACAAGAAAAAGAAAAGAAAAATAAAGAGAAAGAAAAGGAAGTAAGCAAAAACAATGAAATGCAAGATAAAAAGCTATCGCGGCGAGTGAAAAATAATCAGAACTTGGAGTCAACTATGCAGCTCAATTCAATCTCTAGCATCTTCAATCCGGCACATATAAAGCAAGCAAAACTTAATCGTGAGGCTGAGTACGAGATTAATAATTTGCAGTATTTGTTCAAGCAGCTTTATTATGGGTTGCGGCATTTTTGGTGGAAATCGCTGAGTAAGTCCGAAATCTGGCGGAATGCGTATGAAATGGGTCAGCTTGAAGTTTATCAGATAGCTCCAGGGCGGCGTAATGAGGATGGGAGTTACAGTCAAGCAGAATATGATTGGGACCGGATTAATGATTGGCGAGATGGCTTGTGGGCAACTTATCGGAATCAATTCTATGAAGAGTTTGAAGCGGAGTTCTTCTTGAGCGAGATTGATAAGGCGAATACGGTCAAGTCAATCAATCATCGTATTTCAATGTTGCTCTCGACAGCGAAAGTGTACTTTGGCGATAAGCTCATCAATCAAAACAGCGATGTGCCAGAGCTAGACCAGATTAAGGCAGCATTGTTAGAGATTAACAAAGCACAGCTAGAAAAGCGCAAATCCTATCAAAATCAACCTCAACAATTGCGAGGACAAGTTGCGAATAGTCAGCCAATTGAAGCCGTCAAAAAACCTGTGCAGAAGTCGCAACCGAAAGCTACTCAACCGGCCAAATCGAACAAACTAGAAATTGTGGCGATTCGCAAACGTAAGGAAGCCGAAGCACAGGCGTGGTTAGCTCAGAATCCAGAGTTTGCGGATAACGTGGATGCGAGTCTAGGAGTCAATGCAGTCAATGCAGTCAATGCAGAGAAAGTCGAAAAAGCAGCAACAGAACCCATTGAAATCTAACTAATCTTTCGAGAGGGTGGCGGAAACGTCACTCTCTTTTTTTGCATATTTATTCTGGAGGAAAATTATGGAACTAATTCAAGCTAAAACAGTCGCATTCACAGGTCATCGTCAATTTGTAGCCACTGATATATTTCCCGTTCAAGTTGCATTACAACGGATGATTTCCCGAGCCAAAGAACGAGGTTATAATAGTTTCATCTCGGGCATGGCGATTGGCGTAGACCAGTGGGCAGCCGGTATCGTTGCTGATGACCCAGATTTGCGTTTGATAGCCGCTATTCCCTGTAAAGAACAATATAAGAAATGGCCCAAATCTAGTCAACGCTACTATTTTCACTTGCTCGAAAAAGCCGATAATGTTTGTTATCTTTCCCATCGAACTTATTATCACGGTTGTATGAACGACCGGAACAAATGGATGATAGACCGATGCAGTTTGGTGTTAGCAGTGTGGGACGGACGAAGTGGCGGAACCTGTCATGCCGTCGATTATGCGCTGAATCAGGGCATTACGGTACTCAACTTTGACCCGACAACCGCATCTTACAAGCGACTCCAGCCTGTCCGTACCCGATAGGTCACAGCAGCATGAGCGGGGCCTTTCCTCGCTTGTTCGTGTCGCGCTCTTAGGCAGAATGATAAAATCAAGTCACACTAGAAAACCAAGTTACATGAATAAAACCGAGTAAAAACGAGCCAGCTATCGCGATGGGTGAAGTTATCGGAATAAAACGATGCAAACCCAGAAAGGAATTACGCTTGTGGAATTGTTAGTCACTGTTTTAATTGTTGCCATTATCGCAGCGATTGTTATCCCATCTTGGCTATCATTTCTGCAAGATTATCGTACTCGTTCAGCGCGAGATAATGCCTATCAAGTGCTGCTCAACGCCAAATCTACAGCACGACATACTAAGGAAACTCATGAAGCTTGTTTCCGCGAACATCAAGGCAATATCGAATATTCTGTGCATCATCGTCGATGGGGCGGAACCTGCACCAACGCAAACTGGCAGAGTCTAGGGATACCCCAGGTCAAGATTGATGCGGCAAATACTAGCTTTTATCATCGCAACAATATTTATCGAGTTCAATTCAACTATTTGGGCGTAACGAATGGACGACTAGGACGGATTACGTTCCGTTCAGGAAAACACCGATACTGCACCTATTTGTCAACATTACTTGGGGCGCAACGTAAACAAAAAGGACAAAATTGTAACCGTTAGAATCAACCGAGAAGCTCTCGCAGTGAGTGAAGTTATTGCAAGAGTTTACGATGCTCATTCGGTTCCAACAACTCACCATCGGCAGCACTTTCCGTTACGGCGGCGGTCGCTGGCTCAAGTCCAGCACCAACCAAGCTCAACTCATCGGCCAATGGTCCTCCCAACTCGGCCAGCCCATTGCATTCGCACCCACTGACTTGACAATTTATCGCTAGAGTTCTCGCCCTGGCTTGGGGAAACCCGAGCCAGTTGTCCCGCGTTCGTGTCGCGCTCTGGGACAAAACATCAGCTTAGTTTATTGTCCTCGCCTGTATCAACCGAGCTAGTTGTTCCGCGTTCGTGTCGCGCCCTAGGCAAGTTATATAGCTGGTTGGAGTGTTACGATCGCCTCGACAGCCTGAGTGATTAGGTTGCTGGTATTATTCATGCGATCGCTAAGGACAGTTTCGGTGAGTTGGTTCTTTACCTTGAGTAGTGCAATCGTCAAGGATAAGTCTCACTATTGGAATTACGGTTTCTTTACAAAACTTTACATGATGTCCTATCGTGCCCGTATCTCGGCTGGGCTTGAGCAGGACCGATTGCTTAGGTAGTCTGGGTGATTAGGCTACTGCATTATGCGCTTTCCAAGGGCAGTCTCGCTCAGGGCGCTGATTGACCAGAATATTGTGATCGCCTAGGCAGCTTCAGTAGTTGAGCCGGTGTTTGGTTGATGCGATCGCCAAGGATAGTCTTCGGTTGGTTTGAGTGTTGCGATCGCCTCGTCAGTCTGAGTGATGGTGCGGGTTGTTTGGCGTTGGGACAAAAACGGCAATGACTTGTGGATTATGGACAAAATAAAGACCATTCTAGTAACCAATAAAAACTAACAAAACCAAATAAAAACAAATAAAAGGCTTTCGCAGAGGATGAAAAAAATGAGGACAAACTATGAAAAAATTAGGAATGACTGAAGCCGAATTTGTCAAAATTTTTCCCGCCACTGAGAAAGAAACTTTTTGGGACAAAATAGGGGTTGGCTTAGAGTGGATAACCTATGCAATCTTTCTCTGGGTGATTCTCGGTAACCCGCTCTATGGCGTGTACCAGTATCTTACCACCGAAACTTTAGAGCAGCATTGTGAACAGATAAGAACCGAAATTCGCACTATCAACAACTATACCAAAGTAAAGCTTAAAGATGTCTGGAAATCCGAATGGGAAAACTGTTCGGAAATTGCCCGCCATAAAGCCAGAATCCTAAGAAACAATTGACCCGTTCAAGCTAAACCCGCCCACAACCGGCGGGTTGACGGACTCAAATTCACTCGTAAGACTGGAGCCATTCCGCCATTCGCTGACTCACCCAGTCGCCAACCATCTTGCTCTCAACACCCATCAAGTTAGCCCCCACAAATCTGTCAATACCATCAGCAATTCTAATGCATAAAACACAAAATAAATCGTGGATTATAAGATATAATGATGAAAAAATCAACTAAAGGCTTTCGCAGTGGGTGAGACAGACGAGATAGAGTCTGACCCCAAAAAAAGGAACGGCAGCAACCGTCCCAAACCAAGTAATTAATCTAAGGAGATTATAGATGACAACCGTAGTAATCGGCTACTACAAAACCACCGAATTGCTAAACGCAGCGATTTGGGACCATATCAAGCATTACCAGAATGTATCCCAGGCAATTAGTGTGCGATTCGAGCCGTACCAGAAACCTGTCTGGCATCGGGGCCATGTCCTGTATCACGAACTCAAATTCAAAGCCATCGTGACTTACGAGACTGTTGATGGCAAGATTCAGACACGCCGCTGTTCGGCGCAAGGCTGGAGCGTTTTCGGCATTACCCGCGAGAACAATCAGTTACGAGTCCACAGTTGGGATGGCCGTGAGTTCCATGAATATGCCCTCACCCGCACAACCTGCACCTGCCAGTCCTTCCAGTTCCAGACTGGCTTAGTCGAGGGCCAGTGCAAACATTTACAGGTAGCTGCTCCCGAACTCAATCAATCGCCTTGGCTCGAACAACCGCTCTATGTTTACCCGTTTGGACAACGACAAGCCGAACCTGAAACGGTGCAGCTTCATCCCGGTTTGGTCTTAGCACCTGGGTTCCGGTTGGTCCGCACAGCGCAAGGATATCGGGTGGTGGCAGACCTGCGCGATCGCATGGGACGAGAGCAGGCTAAGGTCATCGGGACCGTGGAGCAGCAGGGCGAATGGGTCAACTACTCGAATCCGCGCGGTACATTCGGAAAACGGGTCACCGCCACTGCCACGAATTTGAGGGTGATGTGCCAAGAGTTGCACCAGCGTTCGATGTATAGCGATTGGCAAGTGATAGACCCGAACGCCAAAGACGAGGATAAAGTGGACCTCAATGAATTGGCGAGTGCGGCGATCAACTGGAGCCGCATCAAGCCGATCGCTAACCGGGCAACCCCGCAACCTGCAACCCCGCAACCGACACCGGCGCGATCGGGTGAGGACGAAGTAGACCTCCAGGAACTCGCAAGTGTAACCATCAACTGGAGCCGCATCAAGCCGATCGCTAACTCGGCAACCACACAACCGACACCGGCGCGATCGACACTGATCCGACCGGCAACCCCGCAACCTGCACCGGCGCGATCGGCACCGGCGGCGAAACAATCCGTGCAGTCCGAGCAAGAACAGCACCAGACTCGAACGATTCGGGTGGAGAAGGACGAAGAGACTGGACTCTACTGGTTCCGCGATATGAACACGGACAAATTCTGTGGTGATGGCTACCCAAAAGACCTCGTAAATTACCGCGCTCAACAGTTTATTTTAATGGGATGTGTCGTGGAAACCTTCGACCCAACTAAGGGAAAATGGTACGTCTTCCAAAACCAGAAATGGCTTCCCGTTAGTTCCCCTCAACCGGCTTTAGTCTTAGCTTGATTGGGTCATATCTGGCCTCTATCTGCTATCAAATGGAGGTCAGATAAATCCAAGAAAGAAGGAAAAAATAAGTAAAGTAAGCTAAAAATAAGAGCCTTTCGGATAGAGTGAAACAATTGAGAATTTGTTATGACTCAAACAGACAGAAAACCAACTATCTCGGTATTTGGCTTCAAAGAAGAAAACGCACTCGTTGTCCCGGAGATTCCGATTAATGCTCGGAACAATTGTCAAGCTGGAAAGTGGACTCTAGGCGATGAAGACTACGGCTCGAAAGTGACCATGACCATCTTAAAGTTTAGCAAGTTCTTTGGCAGTCTAGGTCAAACGAAACATACGCTCTGGGGACAGATTTGGTTCATCGCTGAATCGGGGGAATTGCCTCACGATGTTTTGCTAGTAACCTACGTCAAAGGTCGCAGCCTCAGTGACTTCAACCGACTCGTTGCCACCGTCCAGGCGCGAGGGATTGAACCGGCTGAAGGGCTATTTATTCCTAGTTTCATCAAGCATTCGGGCCAGAAACCGGACGAGTCGGGCATGGTCAAACCGATTAACTATTACAGCCTCAAATGGGACTGGATGGAACGCTCGAACTGGGACATGATTGAGAAGGCCGCAGCGGTATTAGCCGATCCACAAAACCAAGCGCGGATGATTGACTTAGATGGCACACGCGAGATGATTTGCTTAGACGAATTACCGCCTCATCAGATTGCTAACTTGATGGCTGCTCACTTGGGAAATTCGAGCCAAACTCACGAACCGAACGTAAAACTTTTGGCGGGCAACTAACTCAAGCATTCTCATGGAAGGCTATCAGCTTTATCTTGACCTTAACGTGCGAGGAATCCGGCTAGAAAGTGGTGATAGAGTCTTGATTTTGAGCGGTCCACAAGCGGGAAAAACGGGACGGGTCAGTATTCCTCGCTATTGGGCAGGTCGGGATTTTCAAGATTATTTCGTGCGCTTACGCGGGAATAAACGTATCTCTTGCCCTCGTCATCAACTGCACAAAATCAAGTAAAAACTGGGAGGTTTAGAAGCCTCCCACCCCATCTCACCGGCATCAACTGCCAAGAAATCTTGCACTCAACCTGTAAACCTTTGCACTTTGGAGCATTACCATGACCGAATTTACCGATTTCTGGAGCCGCAATGGATGGCTCTGTCAATTCCAGCATCGCGATGGAGTCGTGGGTGATTGCCTCATCATCACGCCCCACGTTAGGCCGCCCTATCACACTAGCGATCGCTACCAAGGCTGGAGTGTCACTGCACTTGAAAGCTGGTTCCAAGAACTAGAGGAAGCCACCACTCTCACTATGGTCTTGCCCCAAGCCGAAGTACCGGCCTTGGACTTGCGAATCTTTCCCACACCGGACGGTTACTGGTGCGCCGCTTGGCCGCCGATGCCCGAAAGTGAGCCGGGTCAGATTTATGTTCTAGTGCGTCGGTTCAGTCCCCATCCGAGTTGGCGCTCGTGGGATTGGCAGGAGCGCGCTGAAGCCAGTCGGTTGCAGCACATTCAAGACCAACTCGCCCGGGCTGCCAAGATGATTTGGCGAGCAATCGAGCGCGGTTAGTGACCGTTGAGGCGATCGCTTCCCAACGAGGCAATCGCCTGTCAAAATTAAAGGGTAGTCTTAACAATTATTGCTAATCAAACGGAGCAAAATCGGATGAATCTTGAGCAAATTAAAGTGTTTTTGGACAGCCAGAGCGAGGAATTATCATTGAGCGATTATCTAGCTTTGGCTAAGGTGGCAACTCATGCGGCATTCTTGGTAAGCAGCGAGGATGAAGACTGTGACCCTCTAGTTGTCAGCCCTGAAGAATATGCGCTGCAAGATGGAGACTTCTGCCATTTCCAGGATGCGGCACAATCTCAACTTGATGAGCTAGATTTCTGGTGGTTTCATGAGCTAAACTGGAATCCAATGTTAGAAATTCAGCTTTCCTCGACTAACTGGATTAATCTAGCCCAATGGCTCTTAGAACGCGCGGCCCAAGCTCGTAAGGAAACTTTGCCCTACAAACAATTGCAACTATTTGATTAAGAAAATCTAGCCAACAATGAACGATACTAGATAAAATTGTCAGACGAGTCAAAATCCAATAATCGAGAACCTTACCCATGCAAAAACAAAGCAGAGTCTTGTCAATCAAAACCTCGAAAATACCTTGCCCTTGGTACGAGGATTGGAATGCCTCAACCCAGTATCTTGAAGAAAAAGCAGCATGGGATTTTACTCGCAAAGGATTACCTCCAAAAGAGCCTAAATTATCCTGGAAAATTAATTGTCTCCGAGGAATATTACAGGCTGTTGGGTTTATGCTTGATAACGTTGGGCTGCAAAGAAAACCTGGTTATTTCTATGGTGAGATTCCAGAAAGGGTTGAGTCGGTTTCGCTAGAGTCTTGCCTTGAAACGGGTGAGGGCGAGTTCGTGCAAACTTTGACCAAAAAAGTATGTCACAACCTAGCTAATAAAGAATTGCATATAGCGGAATACTTGATGCAAGTGCGGGGTGTAACTCAAACAAAATCTAGTCCATAAGAATTAGCAGAGGGTCCATTTGGTGAAAGTCTATTTGGAGATTAGGAAATCATGTCTCTAGGGTTTGGTGAATGGGCAAGGCAAGTCTCGAATGCGTGGCGAGAGGAATATGCTCGTAATGGTGTGTTCGACGATAGCGAGATTCAAAACTACCGAAGACAGGGCTATTATGTGGTGTACGAATCGGTCGAGATTTGCTGCCCTGAAACGGATGGGTCGCTCGGATACGCCCAGTCAATCCTAAGTCAACCCGATGGCAGTCCAGCTATCTTCCTCAATCAAGAACAAGCTCAAGAATTTGCCCAGGAACATCAAGCCTTCTGTGCTAAACCTACTGGAATCCACCGGCATACTCCCAAACCCAAGCTCAGGCCCAAAGACCAACCTCGCGCAACCGATGCAGTCTTAGGCGGTAGGGGAACTCAACCTCACGCGACCGATGCAGTCTTGGGAAATTCCATTACTGCCAGCCGCCAGCAACTATTTCGCAAACTCCAAGCCAAAGGGGGAACACCTCAAGAATGGGCAAGACTAGCAATCCTAGACCATGAATCGGGCTGCACTTGTCCCCAGATGCCTCGCGTCCAGCCCTATCTCGCTGCCTGGAATCGGTGTGGTTTACGTTCGTGAACAACCGGATGCAGTCAGCGGGTGCGATCGCCATGAATGCAAGACCCACCCAGACAATGCGCTATGGATACGGATAGATGCGATTGGTTTCGGCAACTTGGCGATCGCTTCTAAAGGGTACAATTATCATACCCTTGGCAACTCTTGACCTCAGCCAGCTTCAGCCGGACCGATTCACGAGCATCGGACTGTGGACTAGATGAGTAGGCGATCGCTCAGAGCATGACAAGTTCGCGGCAACACCGAATCCTCTCTGACTCTAGTCAATCACGACTGGCATCAACCCGATAGAATCGCTCAACGAGCCGATCACCACGGATGCAGGATTGAGCTAGATGCAGCCATAACTCACGGATGGCGGGTGGGTGCGATATGGAGGAAAAGGCAATCCAGCATCATCCTCCACTAACGATTAACTACAAATCGCTACGGGCATTAAATGGTTTTCAATCAAAGACAAGACTTGAGAAGCATCATCATCGGAAATTCCGTTTAAGATAGTTTGAGGCAAGTAAATCGGTGCAGGTCGAGAGGTTTCTTGCAAATCAGCCAGTTTTATTACACATTTCCTCAAGGCTTTTAAGTCTGTTTGGTCACCAATTTGAGTGAACAAGTTGACCACTGATAGACTATTTGAGACCGGAATTACTCGAATATCACCTAAGCAACAACAGAGCAAACTATCTTGATAGGAATCGTAGACGCTAGGATAACGTTTGCATATTTGCTGGGATAGTCCAGTCATCACTCCATCGGGACTAACCTCGTGGCAAATGAACCCATACTTAATATCTAGCAAATCATATTTAATGGTGAGTGACTTGTAACTTAGCAAATTCCACAATTCACTAGCCAATGAGCGTAAACTATTCAGGCCATCTTGCTTGATTTTTAGCATGATGTCCGCTTGCCCAAACGGAAAAGATTTGTTTTTGTACGAGTCATTAAATTTGTCGAACTGCTGGAGGTATTCTAATTTTTCAGGGTTTTCTCGTAGATGCTTGTACCACAATAGGATATACCACTGCACCCCGAAATCATTTATTTTATACCCCTTGCTATTCATCCTGAGCGGTAGAATAAAATCGCCTATTTTCCAGCCTATTTGTCGAACTCCGGCTTTAGCCCATTTCCTTGATTCTTTCCAGTCTTCGGGAAACATTGCAGTTCCATTAGGCGATTTAAAGACCTTTGCAGCATGGTAATGGTTTTCTATGCAACGGGTTTCGTTGAATACGCTAACGTAGGCAAAGAACGCGGTGAATTCTTTATGCTCTTTTTTCTGGCTCTCGAAAATTTTCATTTTCTTTTTCTTGATTCATTTCGCCCTCCGCGATAGCTTGCCTTTAATCAGTTTTAGTTTTTCTTGATTATCCATTTATTTTCTAGTTTTTTAATTGAGTCCAGCCCGTTTACGGGGCCAAAATAACGAAAAAGGCAACAGCAGAACAGCACCGACCACCCAGGCGATCGCATACAAGCAACAACCTACCGCACCCAGGTAGAAAACGAACGGACGAGCGAATAATACCGCAATATCAGCCACCCGCTTGCGTTCGTCTAGGTCATCCGCCCAGCAGAACAAGCCACCAGCTAGAATCACCACAACCAGGCTCACGAGGGCCAAGTTGAGGAAAAAAGGATAGCCAGCAAATTGAGCCAGCCAAACTAGGATTAGACGGAGTAAGAATAGATAGAAACTCAGGAAGACTGCAACAATTAATCCACCTGCTAAAAGGGAACGATTCATTTTTTATATTTAAGTTCGATGTTCTAAAGCAAACAGTATCAAAGGTCCAAAAAATGGCAGCCCAATTATTGCAAAAGAGTATCCAACTATTTTAAGGTAGCTTACAAATGGAAAAAATAAGATGGATGCAGCTTTGCCAACCCATGCCCGCCTATCGGGGTGACTAGCCCACGGATTAACAGCCATTTTTAATCTCACTACCATTAGACTCAGTAGAAACAACTTAAAGGCAACCCAGAACCAAAAGAACTGAGATAGCCATGTGAGCAAAAAGCCAACGACCACCAGATACAGGATAACAGCTAGATAAAATACAATCTTGTCTATCAGTAACTGGTTCATAATCTTGCATCCTCCCGAAACAGCACTTTGGATCTTAACCTGGCTCCTAACGAAATGGCTTTAAGTTTTTTTACTCAACTATAAAGGAGCAATGTGCTTGGGTTAGTGAGGGCGATACGGTTGAGTTGTCCGTCGCCGTTGATTGAGTTCTTGTTCCGCAACCAAGGCACGATTCCGCATGGACTCGGCAACTCTATCAGCGGCAAAAGCTCGTTGGTTGGCGCGTTTGATTTCGGCTCGGCATCGGGCAGCACTGGCATTTTCGAGTTGAGCGCTGTGAATGCTAATACCGAACAATTTAAACTCAAAATGAACCCAACCGAAATAGATGCCGCAGACCATGCCGCTGCCGAATAATGTGCCTAAGATAAAGTCTTTCATTGC
Organism: Laspinema sp. D2d; assembly: GCF_025370755.1. Taxonomy (GTDB): domain Bacteria; phylum Cyanobacteriota; class Cyanobacteriia; order Cyanobacteriales; family Laspinemataceae; genus Laspinema. Next base: position 64,286 of record NZ_JAMXFC010000025.1, read on the forward strand.
AGATAACCTCGATATTTGAGTACGTTTCTAATCGCTGTTGCGCGTCTTCTTTGGTCCCATCTAATGCAAGCGGCCCGCCATTGTTCTGAGCGATGCGGATAAGACTTGACGAAATCGTGTGCTTGGTTGGCTGGATTAGCGCAAATGTTGAACAAGCCACCGGCGCTCAATTGCTCGGTTGTTTCATCCCGGAAAGATTCGACTCTTGTGGTCAGAATAAAGTCTTCACCTCGTAACCCTTTCTTGTGCAAATTCCCAGCAACAGATGGGGCAACATCGCTCACTCGGGGACTGGCTTGATTCCAAAGGTCGAGAATATTCAGGAACAATTCAAGGTGTTGTTCCGGTGGTAGACCGTGTTTTTCCATTCGGGAAGCAATCAAGTTGATGCGAGATTGTGTTCGTTTTAAGCAACCTTGATTGGCTTGCTCTAATGTGCCGCCTTTTCCATAATTGCTGCACCAGCCTTTGTTGAGAACCTTTCTCCCTCCAATCAGACTCGGGTCAATGTGTCCATGAATCAAACTGGTGTATTGTCCAGAAACAGTGAGATTGCCCTCGGCGTGACCGATCGCTAACACCGCAATCGAGTCCATGTTCTTGGCGACATCCGCTATTACTGGAGGAGTGCGGTAGGTGACTTGATTGACGGCTTGAGTAACAGGACGAACGAGCGGACTATCGGCAAGAGTTTGACGAGTGGTGGGGTTACTGATGGCGATCGCACTGGCAATCCCAACCGCACCGTAAATCAACCAATTCCACTGGAACTCGCTCTGTTGCGGTACGGGTTGTGCGAGACGCTGCATTAACTGGTTCGCGTACAATTCGCCCACGCTGGTGGCTGAACCGAACGAGTCGGGGTTTGGGTGACATTCGATGCGATCGCCTGAAGGTGATTTCTTGATGGCTCCCAATCCCATGCCCACTGCTGTAAGAGTTCCAGCGAGGATAAACCCGCTTTGGGCAGCAGCGGCGGTATCCGGAATCGTTGCCAATTCGCACATCTGTTTGGCTCCAGGTGACAGCAATTGGCACGGCATTACGTTGATGTGGTGGTTGATTCCTCCGATGGCGACTGCACCTAAGCTGGCTCCTATCAAAATCTTGTCGTGAAGTTTCATTTCTGGTTTACCCATCTAAGGCTTGTCTAGTGCGGTGGGCTGCATTTTCACAGGCATCCAAACAAGGTTTGTAGCCTGACAAGTTCTCGGATTCTATTTGGCGTTTAGCCAGTCGTTCGGCAAACATGATATCCACCAGTTCTTCTGTTTCTAAGTGGTCTCTCAAGTTAGCAGTTCGAGATAATCCTCTGGCTAGTTTTACTTCTTTGCAACTACCTCCCAACAAAGGGCGATACATGGCATTCGTGCAAGCTCCGAACTGCCAGCCTTCTACCACCCCATGATTGTGCAAAACTGTGGTGAAACTAACCCGGATTTCCTTGCCCTGGAGCCTCAACTTAATTCGTTCTAAATCCTCGGGGCTTGCGCGGTCGATTACTGATTCAGCAAGTTCGGGTGAAGCCTCTAAATATTGCAGGAAAACTTTAGCCGCATCTTCCCGGTAGGCTTGCCCTACTGCCCCTGGGAGTAATCCAATGATGTAAAGAAGTTGAGACCTATCCGCTACTGGGGTGGCTCGTGCTGCACCACCTCGTCCAGGAAATTTGTATTTCTCACTCCGAGTGAGTAATTCAGAATGCTCACGGCACAAGCGTTTCCAGACTTCATGCGGATTCTTCTGACCACAAAACCGAATGACATCATAGACAGAGTAACGACCATCTTCAGTAACTCGAATTTCTTGATTTTCAAATTGTTCAAAGGTGACAATATTCATCCCCTAGTTTCTCCTCATTTTTTCACTAAAACTAACAAGAATTTATCCACGAATGATGCCCTCGCACCAACTCGAATTCATGTCAAGTTTTTGGCTCAAATTCTTGTTTTAATGCCAGGTAGCTATACCGTCCACAATCGAGATAAATAGTGTAATCATCGGGATAACCAAAGATTCCAACATAAACCTTTCCGCAAGCGGTAAACCAGTCTTCAGTCTCGGGATATTGATTGCCGAATTCTTTGAACTGAAGGAACCATTCTAGGCGAGTTTCAGCCGGTAAATGCTTGATATTCTGCTCAATAGTCTTAACAACTTCACTCATGAGTTTGGCCTCCAGTCGCTACAAAATCTCGGTATTCGTCTATCAAAGGAAACGTGATACTTCGGTCAGTGATTTGATAGTTTCGCCACAATCCTGGACCAAACCCAGCCATGATTCCGTGGTGCGCGTGTACCCCGGATGAGCGCCCGGTTGTGCCTTGGACACCGTAGGTTTGACCTTTTTGGATAACATTGCCAACCTTGACCGAACGTTTAGCCAAGTGTCCCGTCAGCCAGACCAAGGGCTTACCCTGGATTGTGCGGTCAAGGCACTCAAGAATGACCACATTGCCATAGCCGCTGCCGGTCTTTAGTCCGCCAGTTTTGCCCTGGAATTCACTGACAAGAACCTTGGCATGACAAGGAGAGGGCAAGGGGACGGCAGTGTTACGCGGTTCATCCTGGAAAACATAAACGGGGTCATAGCTGCCTGGGGGAGACTGGTCGATAAAGTGCGGACCACGATGCTGAATGAGTGGCCTAAACGGGACAACAGACTCAGCCGATTTGGTCTTGTCGGTTTCTCGTTCAATGGCCTGGTTCGCAGTGGTTGCGGTAGTGGTTGCCAGTGAATGAGTCCATTCGTAAAGTTTGAGGCTCTGTTCAGCGATACGGTTCAACGGCGGAATTACCATGAACGAGAGCAACGTCACTGAGGCGATCGCACACAAAGCATTACCTCGACTCACTGCTGCATAATGTTGGGCATTAGCTCGTTCTTTCTGGGCTGCTTGGGATTCGAGATTAGCGATAAATTGGTGGTTTTCTGCGATGATGCGATCGCGTTGTTCTTGGAGTTGCCGCTCGGTTCGCAGTTCAATTCCTTTGAGTTCACGATACTGGAACTCTGGCTCTAATTGCTGGAGTACATCAAGTGAGGTTTGGTTCATAACTGGCGACATTGACTGGCATAGACTTCGATTGCTGTGCAGTTGGCTCGTTGTGGTGGCGGTTGAGGTGGCTCGTTTGCTGTGGCGGGTAGCGTTTCAGGTGCGGGCAGGTTCGGGATAATTCTAGGTTTGGGAATCGCTTGAATCGATTGTGAGGCTGATTTTCTTAAACTAGGAATAAGCGCAAATTGTCCGATTCCTGGTTTTGCCATGTCCAACCCAAACAACACCAGCATGAGTAGAACGAGCAAGCCTGAGACTCTAGGAATGATTATCCAGCGTTTCATGTTTCATTTTCATCAAACAATTTGACAAGGGCGACACCTGCTCCTAAACTAGCCCCTGAAGTTGCTGCCATTGCAGTTGCACCTCCACGAATTATCAGGAAAAATAGAGTGCTGCCACCCGCAATCGCCAGGGCATAACCAATGGCTTTGGCAGTTTTCGTTAGCGGAAACTCGCCCCATCTAACTAGAGGCTTACTGGGTTCGATAGTCTGGAGGGAAATAATGGAGTTATGGGTCGAATAATCTTGGAGCAAATTGTTCAGAGCAACCAGGATGGGAATTTTCTCGCTAACTTCAATTTCATTGGACCAATCTATAGGATGAGTTTCTAAATAGTGTCGCGCTTTCTGTTCAAATTCTTGCCGTTGCAAAGCCGTGAGTCTAGCCTGCAATGCCGCACCTTTGAGAGGCCGTCCGTTTCTGTCGATAAATTCGTTCATAATTTGCTCCAAAGCTGAATAAATAACAGCAAGCAAACAGTGTAAAAATACTGTCGCTTGCTGTAGTTTTATCGAGATTGATACTGCTCTACGTTGGTCCGCACATTCAGGATGCGGCTACTATTAACAGGGATAGGCCCATTGTTCGCAACTGGCCCCCCTTGCTGACGGATGAGTTGGGTCCGGTAGGTGCGATCGCTCTCCTCAACCAACGGACTGCCCAACTGCGTCACCAACTTGAGTCCGCGCACCGTGGCGTTGCCAGTCCGGGCTGCAACCGGGGCGTTGTAGGGCAAAGGCTCGTTACTAGCGACCCCGGAGATTGCACCTTGGCAAGCATTGAAAAGGCCAGTGACAATGACAAACAAGCCGATGCTCATGGACCAGTACGCCAAAGAGCGCCAGGGATGCTTGGGATTCGAGTGTTTGAGGGTGTTGCCGAGCGCATTCCCAATCGTGTCAATGGCAGTCCCCGCGCCGGATTTCATCGCATCAGGCGCACCCGCCAGCCGGTTGTTTGCACTAGCCGAAGCCCGTTGGATGGCATTCAACGCATCTTGTGTAATCCGTTGAGCGTGTTGGAGTTGGGTTTGAGCTTGTTGGATTTGAGTTTGCGGGTCAGTTTCCGTTGGATAAGAATTCATGATTTACCTCGATTAATGAAAGCTAAAAAACCTAGTTAGTTTCGTGTTTTGGTGGAGGTCTGCCCAGCCAATTAAAGTTGGTCATCCTCGGTATCATCAGAACGCTTCTGTTCAAGAAACTCGTTAAATTCTAAAGCGATGGCCTGAGGGGACAACGAACGTAAATGAGCGATGTCTTCGTCATCCATGGAATCTTCCGCACGGAACAGTTGTTGTCGTTGGATATCTTTGAGGTCCGGGGCGTAGGCAATCTGTCCGCCTGCACTAGAGAAGCAGACGGGGTGATAAGGACGAGCCTCGCTGAGTTTTTTGAGCTTGCCAAAGAGTTGGACTTTTTGAGCCTCGTCACTCGTTGACCTTTCGATAGCTTTCTTGCAAATTTCAATAGATTTCATGTTGAAGCCTCGACCAATGGCAAAGGTGCAGAATTGGGCGCTAACTGAGCCATCAAAACCTAACTGAGAGACGTAAGGAGATTGGGAGACAATCCACAGAAAAATCTTGTCTTCTAAGCCAATAAAAGCTAAAGTTTCTGCTAGTTGAACAATTGTTGAGCGATGTTTGGTTCCACTGGTAAGGTCGCAGTCTTTGGCAGCTTTGATGATAGCGGGCCATTCGTCCAGGATGACGATGTAGGGCGATGGGTCATAATTCTGCCCAGTCTGCATCGCTCGTTGCCGTGCTTTTTTCCGTTGGGTTTGCTCACTCATCGCACGACGTAATAGCTCAACGCACATCGACACGCCCACGTTGGGTTTGTCTAGGTCAATGCTGACGATGACCGGGAATCCATCGCTATGACAGAGCCGTTCGAGTCCCAGGAACACTGAACCTTTCGGGTCCACGCCATTCCAGATGACATCGGGACAGATTTGCGAGACTTCCCGAATCATCCCGCACAATGTGCTAGTTTTCCCGGACTGGGTGATAGCCGGAATCAGCAAGTGAACTTTGATGCTATCCGAGTTTTGTCCGCAGCCAAACACTGCCGCTTGCTGCACTAGATTGAGTTCCGGTTGTTCAGGTTGAGTCGGCATTTTATTGGCATATCCCGATAGCACGATTGGCTCGGATAACGATGATTTGACTTTATCCGTTGGGGCTGGATGATTCGGTGATTCTGTTGGTTCATGCGATCGCCATAAATCCGAACCCAACGCACTATCCTGGGACTCGTTCAAGGCTTCGTGGCTGGGGCTGGACGGCTTCGGCTGGACTTGGGGTGCGGTGGTAGGCATGGTTCTAGCTGGCTGATTTCCCGTTACCGGGATGGGCCTTGTCAACCGTTCATGCTGCGTCTGGGAACCAGCATTGCGCTTTGAGTCCGAACCCGACCCGACCCCGAAAAAAGCAGCGGCGGCAGTTCCCCCGATGGCGATCGCGCCGCCACCGAATTGCAGAATTATTCTTGCGGTTGTGGGAACGCCAAATGAGACTTCCTGGGTTTGGTTGTTGTACGCATTAACTAGCACTGGCACCCGCTCAACCCGCTCAAAGGAGGCCGCAAACATCGTGCCGCCAATCAACCAGGACACAGGAGCCAGTGCCAGCCATTTCAAGTTTAAGGACATCAGAATCCTCCCGGGAATGGGTTGTAGTAGTCCACCGGGTTGACTTGCCCTGGGGCGGCATCTTCGGGGATGTTTTTCACGACCGATCGCCCGTAAACATCCCGCCGTTCCAATTCGGTTGCTACTGCATCTAATCCTTGTAAGCGCAATAAAGGGACCAGTGCAGCCTTGAGGTCTTCTTGTCCGTTCATCAAATCGAGTGCGACTGCAACGGCGTCAGACTGGGGCAGGTTCGGGTTTTCGCTGATAATGTTAGCCAGCAACTGCACCATGCCAACGGCTTGAGTCAGATGCGGAGATAGCTTTTCGTAGACCACTTTGCGCTCAGGTTTGCCGTTCTCGTCCAGAACAGGTTGACCCGTTTCGTCCGTTTTCACCGCAGCCGGGTCGGTCCAGACTAACGTAGACCCTTCGCCACCGGCACCCAGGTTAACCTTTTTCATGGCTTCAATGGCACTGGCATACTTGATGGCGGCTGGGTGTTTGCCATAGTTCGGGTTGTTGCGATCGCCCCGGGATTCTTGGACCCGACTATTGAATGCGTTGGCTTCGTTGGTAATCGCCATTTGCAAATATCCCATCGCCTCGGGATTGTTCGGGTTGAGGTCGAACTGCGTGATTTTGGCAACTTCAGCAACCCGTCGGTTTTGCAGTTGGTTTTGTGCGCTGCTGCGAATCGCCTCCAAACAGCTAACTTCAGTTGCATTGCAGTTGGCCGGATCGACTTGGGCGATCGTTGCCCCACTCTGGCTGAGGGTCCCTTCGCTGTGAACAATGGCAATCACCGAAAGCATTAACGTAGCAAGCGCTGCGGCCAATCCTGCGGCTAACCAGCGATTGAGCAACAGTTGCAGCAGATTGGCCTTGATTTGGCCCAACTGCGGTAGCCGTGAGTCTTGGACTAAATCATCCGCTAACTCATCAAGATAGGGCGTATCAAATCCTGGATTAGCAATGGTCATGGGTTTTCTCTCTAGTAATGAACAATGTTGTGAGCTTCGTCATACCACTGAGGGTCCAGACTCAGGGCACTTTTGGCTTGAAACAACAGGTATTCGATGACTGGCACGGCAAAAGCACCCACAAGCAATCCACCGGCCAGCATTGCCGGAGTGAAGGCCAGCGCTATACTTCCGTGGGTCATACAGCCGACTGCTGCACCGACTAGGCTCGACCAGGTGACCCCGATTGCCAAATGTCGAGCGCGTGTTGCCAAGGTTTTGAGTAGTGATTTCATGTGCGAATTTTCTTGAATGCGTAATGAATGAACGAAACGGAGGCGATCGCACCTAGGATGATGCCGATGATTCCCCCGGTCAAAAGTCGCTCATGTAAAGCTTTGGCCTGGGGGAGCGCCACAGCTATCGTGGTAGTGGTAGTGACTGAAAGTGTTTGGATTCCCACCGATGCGACTGCACACCACCGGGCAACCTCCAGTCGTTCTTGGGATTGAATTTCTAGTTGGTGCTGGTAGGTGGCGATCGCATTTTCGGTATCTGCCCGGGCGCGTTCGGTTACTCGTTCGACGAGGAAGGCGTGATTTGCTTGCGGGACGGTGACGAACCCAGCGCCGGTGCGTTGGTCGGTTTTTGCCAATCTAGCAAGTTGCCCATCCCAGTTTGGAGCGACTCCAAGGCAGTGGCGATCGCTTCGTCGCACTTTCCCAGTTCGTCGGATTGCCAGCCTTGGGTGAGATTGGCTTGGATTTGCAACGCCATGAACTCATAGCCCATTGCCGTGATTTGGTCGCTCATCGGCTGGTAGGTAGTCCGGAGCAACTCGTAGATAAAGTGCGGGATGCTACCCTTGGCTAACTGCTGTGGATAAAGGCCATAACGCGCTTGGAAGTATTTATCTAAGTCAAACTTGTCGTTAGGTTGCTGCTGCCGTTGCTGGGCTTGATTGGATGCGATTAGCACCATTTCGTCCAGCACTTTTTGGGCCAGGACTTCCAGGGAAATTTCGCTGGTTTTGGATTGCTCAACCAACCGTTCTAACAAGGATTCAATCTGCAAAGGCTGGTTGAGTTTAGTTGAGTGATTGTCGATAGTTCCCTCGCCATCCCAGGTCAAACCAAAGATAGAACAGACCGCTTCAATTTGCTCGGGTTCGAGTTCTAGTTGAGTTGCCAGTTCGAGAATATTAGCCATGTTTCCGTTCCTCTTTAGTGCGGATGTAATCAATCAAAAATTCGAGGACTTGCCGCTGTCCTGGGTGGGTGGTGCTGGGCAACCAAAATTCTTCCAGCGCCATGACGAGCGACCCCCCTCCGGTCATGGTCGAAAATACGTCCCAGAAGCGTAACGCCTTACCTTTCTTGACCACCATCTCTTGATAATCTTTGTAGGTCATTCGCAATTTGCTGACCCCAAACCATACGAAATGCACCATCAAAACATACTTGAAATCTAAGAACGCTCCATGCGGTCCTCGGGGTACTTTCAATCCAGCTAACGTTAGTCCGGTTTGCTCCATGTAATGCTGAAGGGTCTGGTAGTTACAACCATAGAGCGCGATGAGCTTACCTTTGGTGTAAGGCGCATATTCTGTCAGTCTTTGAATTCGTTTGGGTTCCATTTACCATCGCTTTTGCCAATTTGCACTTTTCCTAACCCGGTCGAAGTTGATGCGATTTTCTACCTCAGCACATTAGGAGTTCTAATGCAGTAAGATGAGATTTCGTAACAACTTGTAATCAACTAGGAATTAGTTATTTTCATTTAATCCAACGCGCTCAGAGAGTACAAGAGTTTACGGAATAATTTCCGTTCTGGTTCGCAAAAAAAATCCCCTCATTGGAAGGGGACAGCAGCCTAGTGGGAACAACAAGCTCAAAAGTGTTTGCCGATGTTTTCGAGTTCGCTCGTGTGGGTTTGGGCCAATAGTGCCAGCAGTTCAGGAAAGAAGCAAGGAGCTTTGGCGAACTCTAAACCGGCTCCCCATTTGTCGATGCGCGATTCTAAAATTGTTTCTGTAGTAAACCGACTCAACACTGCGGCTAGAAACCGAACACATCGCGCTCGTCTGCCTGATTTATAATCGAGTTTTTCTCCAGGGTAACGTAATGGCAAGAATCGGTCACAGAATTGCTCGGGACTCATGGCGATTACCTTCGGCATAGCTTCGCTTACCGCATCCGGCGAGTGCTGGTTGTTTTGGCGCGGTGATAGGTGGCGATTGCATCGGTGTGGATTCGGTTGTAGTGCATACATAAAAATTGCTCCTCAAAGATTCTTGGAAAATCGAACGCTGACAGCTAGGGCTAAGACAAAACCGAGAAATAGGTAGTACAAAATCCAGAACATGACTAAATTTTCCTTAGACAACACAGATGGTCTTTTTAAAACAGGTTGAGTTGCTCATAACTAGAGGGGTTAGATTTCCGAGCAGTTTTGGGTACTGGTTTAGTTGATTGCGTGGACATCCAGTTATGCTGAGTTTTTAGCGAGGATTTTAGTGAGTGATAACTACTGTAACCGCGCTCATCTAAACACTGACAAAACGCATCCAACACGGAAATTCCTTCAGGGGTGGTCATGTTGGCTAGTTCGGGCACGTTTTCAAGGACGAAAAATCTCGGGTTGATTTCGCAAATGAGTCGAGCAAACTCGAAAATTAATTGATTGCGGGGGTCGTTCGGATTACGGTTGCGGTTCATCCGGCTAAATCCTTGACAGGGTGGGCCACCAATAATCACATCGACTTCTCCGCGTTCTAGCCCAAGCCAACCGAGCAATTCTTCACCTTGAAGTTGGCAAATGTCGCCTAGATAAAAATGGGGACAACCTGGAATTTCCGGGTAAGCGGCACGCCATCCTCCACCACTGACGAATGGGATTTGAACTGCACTATCTGATTCTTCCTTGCGATTGTCTAACCGCTGCGCCAGAGCTTTTTCTAACTTGGTTTGGTCATCGTCGCTGCCATAGTGGAACTCGCACGGATAGGCTCCAAGGTTGTGCATATAGGTGAGCGCGGCATGGACGTTATTATCAGCCGCCGCAACGACTTGGAATCCTGCCTGCATAAAACCCAAACTAAATCCTCCAGCACCACAGAACAAGTCAATGGCAATCGGATATGGTTTTGAAACGTAAGACTTTCGAGGCAACAGCAAACCCGAAGGAGATAAGACAAAATCTGGGTCAGGTATGACTAAGTTGGAGTCCAATGCTAGATGTGCCATAATTATCGAGCCTTTTTGCGAGAGGTTTTACGAGAATTTTTGCCAGATGTGCCAATTTTGCTCGTTAAGATATCTAGCACTTGTGCCGCATTTTGATGGCGATATTCCGCCCGAAGATTCCGCGCATACTGATGGGCTTTTTGGATCGAGTAGAACCCGGAGATTTTCAAGAAGATTGCTCCCATCTGGCAATCAACCAGCTCTCTCAAGTAAATGCAGCCCGTCTCGCCATCACGGACGACGAACGTAGTCCATCGTCGGCAACTGGGTTTTGAGTATCTTTCTTTGGTGATTCTCATCTCTTCTGGTTCCTCCTCGGTGAATGTCTGAGCGTCTTTGGGTCGTAACAAGAATGATGGGCAGATTGAGTTTAGGTGGTGGCAAGATTGGAACACCACTCAACCCGCCAATCAAGGCAAAGATAAACATAGATAAAACCTAGTTTTGTTGGTGTTTTAGCCGGTAAATTAACGAGTCTAAGTACCGTATAATTTGATGGTCTTCGTTGTTTTTTGCCGCATTCAACCGACGTTCTGCTAGACTGAGCGCGTCGGAAATGTGTTGGTCTAGGTATTGCGTAATCGCGCAAATTGCTTCCTCTTGTCGTTTCATCCGAGCTTGGACTATCTCGCCAAATTCCTGGGCTGACAGTTGCGGAAACTTCTCAGGGTTTTGTCTGAGTTCTTGATAGAATTTTTGGACGTTTTTCTGGATTTGTTCGCGCTGCTCTGGCGTTAAAACTGGTTCCGGATAAGCATACTCTCGCCAAGTCTTTAGGAACGCTTTTAAGTGACGATACTGCCCTAACCAAATCTGGTCTTCCTGTTGGTCGAGTAACAAACCATAGACCGGGTAACTATCGTCCGAACCTAAGTCGCAACCAATCAGATGAATTGCCACCGAAAAATGGTCAATCAGTGCGGAATAGACCCAGAACGAATCCGTGTGTCCGCCATAGATATGCTCGACGTAACAGTTAGTAGCTTGATAAGTCAAAATGACGTATCGTTTGGCGGGTTTATTTTCGACTTGCAACGCACTCAATAGTTTCGGGGGAATGCCCATCGGTAACAAGTAAGCGCTAGGGATTTCGACTTTAGAAGTGGGTGCGGGATGATGTTCCCAACAGCCCATTTTGCATTCGATTTTTTGTTCGTTCATGGCAAATTCTCGTGATAGAGGTAGCGGTTACCGCGAATGGGCAACCGCTTAGAAAAACTAAAGAAAAATGAGTTAGTATTCGCTGGGCAACATCAAGACTTTTTCGTTCAGAAAGAGCTTGATTTCAGCTAACGGAAAGTCCGTATATGGGATTTCTTGGGTCAACACCGGGTCATTGGTATCGCGTAACAATGTGAGAATTCCCGAGTTTTCCTGTACCGATAATTGCCAGGTTTGGAAATGCTGCAACATCTCGTCAGTCTGAACACGCGCATCTAGTTGGTACGAGGCGATCGCATCAATCAGCCAGTAAGCCTGGGCAGTATCCGCTAGATACTTCACGCCATCGGTGTAGTTGAACCGTTGAAGCCAGTGCTGGTAGTGGTTCTCTGTGCCTTGGAATCGAGCTAAATCGGCTTGGGTGATTGTTTCCATGAGTTGTTCCTCACTATTTCTTTCATCCAACGCGATAGCTTTTTATTTCTCACTTCTTATTTTTTTCTTCTCTTGATTGCTGCATCTGACCCAGCGGGGACGAAGCCCAAGCTAGTTGCTGCTTGAGTTGCTCGTTCTCGGTCTGAAATTGCGTTAGCTGCTTGCTCGTGTCATACAGTTTGGCATTGAGTTCCGTGACCTGCTGCTGCCACTGCACAACTTCTGGATTCTTGCCCGGGTCTTTCTGCCGTGCGATCGCTTCCTGGGCTTGTCGGAGCAATTGTTGCATCTGCTCAATCTGCAACTGCTTTTCTTGAGTGACTGCGGTGATTTGGGCTTGGACTTGGGCGAGGGGGATGAACTTATCCACAGGAGGCAAGAACACTTCCACCGGCTCCATCTGTTCGGGATAGCAGGTAATCATTAACTTATCGCCAGAAAGCTGCACTTTGAACCGATTTAGGGTATCGCTCTCATCGGGCAGTTCCACAATTTGGGCGATGCGATCGCAATGTTCGCGGTTGTCATGCTTCACAATCCGAACATAGGACCCCACAGTGAGCGGTTTCGGGTCCGGTTTCTGCTGTTTTTCGAGAGCGCGGTGAGCCTCGGCTAACTGGGTCTCCAGCGCCATCACCTTAGCGGTCAGTTGCGAGTTGTCGGCATATTTCATACTGCGCTCTTTCGCTGCCATCTGCGAGGCAAGGGCTTCGTAACGCTGCTGCATCTCTTCTAGCTGAATCACCAGTTGTTGGTTCTGCTCAACGAGTTGCTCTAGGACCGCATCGGACCGGCTGGCTTCGAGTTGTTCAAGCTGTTGTTGCAACAGGTGAATTTCTAAGTCTTTCTGGGCGTTTTCCTGAACAAGCGCCTGGAGTTGCTGATTTTCTCGTTCGAGCCGGTCCCGTTGGGCTTGCAGTCCGTGAATCAGGGCCGTGGCCTTGTCTGCTTCTTTGAGTTGGGCGCTGAGGTCTTTGACTTGCCGTTCCAGTTCAACGAGGCGATCGCTTTGTTGCGGAACCACCGGCGCTAGTTTTTGCAGGCTCAAGGCTTGTTGGACATGGCGATGCCGGGGAGTAATGTCGCCACTTTCCCCAGCTTCTTGCCGCGCTAAGTTACGAACACAGGAGCGAAATTGGTCCGAACCTACTTCATCTAACCCCAACCCACGTTCTATCCAGTTGAGTTGCGCTTCCTCGATGACTTCATCTGGTTCCCCAGCGTTGGCAATGAACGAAGCGATTGCTGGAGTTGCTTTGTTAGTCCTGGGGGAAGATTGCATCAACTTGGCAACGTCCCACTCAGTTAAAGTCTGGATGGCTTCAATCAGATGGTCTGTCAGCACCGGCGAGTTCATGACCTGGGCCAACCGCTGGGCTTCAGCTTGCAAGGTGGCGACTGCATCCTCATCGGCTTGGAATTTGTCCGCCACCAGTTCCCAATCGGCTTCACTGACGGGTTGCCCTAACGTGATGCTGCTGTGACGAGCTTTGCGGATGCTGGTGACCGTCTGCTTGCCCGCTTTGAGCAGTTTGACGAGTAGATGCTCATCGCTGACTTTCGTGAGTTCCTTCAGGGCGCTGATGCTCCAGGACTGGACCGACTTAAGAATGAGCCGTTGGATGCGTTTACGTTGGCTGTCGAACCATTCCGAAACTTGAATCAGGGCGCGGGCCATCCAAGTCGAACCGCCAAAGTCAGACGAACGCAGCCAGTCTTCAAATCGCTGCTCTCCCTGGCTGAGTCCATGTTCGAGGCAGAGTTCATGCAGCAATCGGCGGAAGCTGCGACCGATTTCTAGGCCGCTGGTGAAGGTGTGCTGGACGAATCCGAAAAACTGGGACAGGGTTGCTTTGGCTTGACGCTGCAAGGCTTCGGAACCGAGGGTGCTGTAATCATACTCGAACCGCAGGTCAAGGGGCAGTTGGCTAAACGCATTAGCCGTGGCAAGTTGTTGGGCGCTCATGATAAGTTGAAGGTAGTTTTTTATTTGTTCGAGCGGGGTGGTACCCGCTTTTTTTGTTTGTGGGCTGGTGACCCGAGACAAGCACTGACTAGGAGCCATCGCCGCGCTTCCTGAGTCGGACTGATGCCCGAGGGTTGCGAAATGATGCTGGCTCCTTTATGGTTGACTTAGTTAAACTCAACTATATCAATTAACAAATCTAAGTGTCAAGCAAGTTAAGGAGTAGAGGAAAGTTAAGATTTAACTGGCGCGTTTGTGCAGGTAGTCCGTTGTCGCAAGTTAATTCCCAACAAATCAAAATCTTGGTTTTCGAGATGAGGCAGTTATTACCCGAGCAGTCTAACGTGGCTCTAGCTCGGGTTTTGGGCTTGACTCCGGCTGCTATTAGCAAGTGGACTAAGGGCAAAACGAGTACGCTCAAGGAGGAAACCAAAGCCCGAATTGTCTCGTTGCTCGGATGTCCGCAAAAGTCATTGGACGAGTTTTTGAGCGGGGCCTTATCCTGGGATGAGTTTAAAGCGACCTGCTCTAAACAATCCATCCACGAACTGGGTCAAGAGGAAGCGCCAGCCTCGAAAGAGAGCTTTTTTAAGAGGATTGACCAACTGACTTGGTTAGAGGCTGTCGAAGCACTGCAAGCGATTGTCAAGCGGTTAACCACACTCCAAACCGAAATGAGTCGGCATGGACCCCGGGATATTGTGGAGGTGGTCGAGGCCCTCGCGTCATTGCTAGACCTAGACTCAGTGATGCAAGTGGCTGAACGGGTGAAAATCTTGCTAGGCGATCGCATCACGACTTTGGAACACCGAATGCAGGAGTTGGGGTTGCTCGAATCGCGTCCGTTCCAGCATAATCCGCTGTTTCGTAAGCTCGAAGAATACCGGCTAGATGCGGGATTGTCCCGGGAGCAACTGAGCGAACAACTCTACCTCAAGTCCGGTGGGCGATTCGACAAACAGACGGCTGCTGCGATCGCCTCGGGGAAGCTGCTACCTGATAACGGTGAGGTCTTGTGGGTGGGTTGTTTGCTCAAAAATGCTCAAGGCGAGTTTTATAGTCATGATGAGTTGTTGGCCCTAAGAGCGGGCAATGTGGATTTCTTCAGTGCCAGTCGCCCACAGGAGGAACCAGACGAGCCAATCGAAGATTTGGGGGCGAAGGGGGGCAATGGAATCAAGTCGCTGGATTGAGGCTTTACGGACGACAGCCAGCCAGACTTGGCGGCTAACTCGGGCATTCCGCAGTCGGTTGGTGGAGCTAGTTTTTTGTGAGTTGCTGGTGCGCTTGGGTTTGCTGGAACAGGCTGCGGACGTTTCCATTCGCTCTGGGTTTGGGTTGTCCATCGACTGTGCTTCGGTCGCCGTTGCGGATAACTTGCTTGTCAATGTAGAGCGGCTGTGTGTTTGTGTGGTGATGCTGTCGGATTGCTTATCCCTGCGTCCGGTCCCCCACGTTGGCATCTGCCATAACCTGCAACCCGTCGCCCCGATTTTCGACCCCCTCAAATTGCTGACATTTAATCGTTGTTTTTCCCCGAACGAGTTTGAACCCGTTGCGACCCATTTGCTCGACATTTTGAAAACTCAAGGATGGTATTTTATGCAAAACGATAATCAAAATAACTCAGCCCTAGCTGATGCCAACTACCTGCGCGTTATCGACTTCATGCGGACCAAACGGGCTGAGGGTTATGCGGTGATGGCAGCCAGTATGGTCGATGACCGGGTAATCTACACCAACGATTTGTATTCGAGCGCTAGGGTGATTGTCCCAGCCCACCAGATGACCGACCCGCGCTCGTTCGACAATCGCGCTCTGTGGCGAGATTCGTGGGACTATCACGAGCAACTTTATAGCTTACTCCACCGGGACAAGTTCATCGGCGAGTTCTACCACAAAATCCGGCGCGTGAACGGTTCTTTTATTGGTGTGTGGGCTGACTTTTATTTCGTCGAAGACCACCTGGGAATTCCCATGCGAATTGTCGTGTCTCGCCCCGATAACTGGGAACTGCTGCCCGAACCTAACCCGACTCGCTCTGCTGCATAACTAATGATAAATCTTGCCCACAAAACGGCCATCATCACCGGCGCTTCCTCGGGCATCGGACGGGCCACCGCACTGCTACTGGCTGAGGCGGGCGTCCAAGTCACGCTGGTCTCAAGGAATGGCGATCGCCTCCAACAACTTGCCGACCAGATTCTCAGCAGCAGCGGCACAACAGTCGCCATTCCCGCGAATATTACCGATTGCCAACAAGTTCAACAAATGGTGCAAACGGTCCTGGACAAGTTTGGACGAATCGATATCCTGGTCAACTCTGCCGGACTGATTGATGTGGCTCCGACCGTTGAGGCGAGTGTGGAGTGCTGGCAGCAGTTGATTCAGGTGAATTTGCTTGGGACGATGTACTGTTGCCATGCCGTGGCCCCGGTTATGCAAGAACAGCAGTGCGGACATATCGTCAATGTTTCCTCGGTGGCGGGTCGGACGGCTTCGGCTGGGGTGAGTGCCTACAATGCCAGCAAGTGGGGTGTGGGGGCGTTCTCGGAAGCGTTGCGGCAGGAACTCTGCAAGAGCGGGGTGCGCTTGACCGTGGTCGAACCGGGTTGGGTCGAGACGCCACTCTATGACGCGATTGCAAGTGGGGCCATGCAGGAGCGGATTGCGCGTTGGCAAGAGGGCATCGGGGAGCCACTGATGCCGGAGGATGTGGCGGGGGCGATCGGGTTTGCGCTATCTCAGCCGCAGCGGGTGAACGTGAACGAGATTTTGCTCAGACCGACTGGGCAGGTGAATTAGTGGGGCGTGGGGGTGATCACAAGTCAGCTTATTTATAAGAGATGACTTTGACAGATGACTTGTGATCACCCTGGAAAAGTCTAATTCTGCTACGGTTTCAGCGATTTCCTTGGGGTTGGCAGCAGTGTGGGGAATCAGGGCTAGTTCGAGACAAGTGGTAAGGACTGGTGTGTGTGATTTAGCTGGTGGAGCCTAGATGATTAGGTTGGCGATCGCATCCTGGGAAATCGTGGCTAGTTCGACGCGGTTCGGATAGGTCTAATTAAGGCTTTGGACAAAGGACTCTTGCTCTTGATTTAACTGGTGGAGCCTAGATAACTGGGAAAAGCGATCGTCTATGCCCAGGCTGGGCTTACCGCATTCTGTCGAATCCGGCATGGGCTTTCTCTGCTGCCATCGCGATGCGTCGCGTCCATTTCGTCACCTGTTGGCGATCGCATCTACCGACTTGCTTCTGGGCAAATTCAAATGGCATCCCGCCAGTTGGCGATCGCACTGAACAAAGCCATAATTGACAAATCCTAGTCTCCTCATAATGTTTGGTTCCTGACCAGTTGACGAGAGCCTACTGCATAGCTGGGCTGTGCGGCATCCATCGAATCCGCCACCAACAAAGATCCGGTTTTTCCATTGGGATAGGGTGAACACAAGTCAGCTTATTTATAAGAAATCGATTTTAGAGGGAACTTGTGTTCACTCCCAAAAAAACATTGCCCTATCTTGATTGTAACGATTTTGATGAGGTGGTTAGCTTACTCTCAAGGAAACTGCCGAACGATGCAACATCGGCGAAATTGGCCCTCGTTGGTAGGCGATCAGTCTGCTGGCTGATTGAGCGGTAAGCGGAGCTATGTCGTAGGCGATCGCACCCAAGGAAAAAGCCATCTTTTCCAGCGAAAATAGGACCACTCTGTTTTAGGTGGGGGCCAATTGTGCCAGAACGATGTAAGTCTTAGACGAAAGTGTCAAGCATTTCAGGTTGAGGACTCTGGTGCTGGTCTGGTATGGTGCAATCGTCAGCAGCCGGATGGGAGCCGTCTGGTTATTTTAAGTCAGCGTGAGCATAAGTCGCTTCCATTTGGGTAGGGCAGATATCCTAGTTTTTTGGGAACTTCTAGCGTTTCCGTCTGTTTTTCTCGCGCTACTTTTGTTCACTCGAATGTAAGTTTTGTTCGCTCCATCTCTTGACGACTTGGGCAGGTTAGAGCAGGTAGTTTTTTAGCGTTATCTCAGATGAAATAAGGGCTATTACTCTTAAAAATGATGTGAGGGTTAATGGACCAAAGTTAGCACTTTGGGGTCACATTGCAACTTATGGTATTAACGCTTTTATAGAACCAGTTTAGGGGTTTGAATAGCAACCAGGCAGAAACTTATGCTAAGGCTAAAAGCCTTACATACAAGGGTTTTCACCCCATGTTTCTGGGAAATCATTGAGGTCACGTAAGGGACGCATCCCTCCATCAAGCAACTCCGAAGGCAAATTAAAGTGATAGCGACCCAGCATATTGATATGAGAATAGGCCAGAGGAGATAGCCGAGCGATATCTTCTGCCTTGAGCGGTGTTCCTTGAAGGCGGAGATGATTCAAGGCGGTATTCATGTAATAGGTATTCCATAAAACCAGCACATTAACTACCAAACCTAAAGCTGATAGCTGCTGAGTAAGACTACAGTTAATGACATTGTGAAGCGACATAGGCAAAAAACCGCTCCATCTTTGACTAGCATAAGCACAGAAGATTCTGAAAGCTAAAAGTATTACCCAGTAAGGATTTCAGCCTTAGCGTAAGTTTCTGTACGATTGCTACTCAAACGCCGTTTACCCATGCTGTTTCCCCCTTACCGCCAGTGTACTTATCTGCTTTGGTTCTAATTACGGCTTGATGCCAGCTTCATTCTTAAAATTCCGAGCCTATCGATGTGTGGACAAGTTACGAGTCATGGTGTCCCTTACAGGACCAAAGTTTTACTTGTATCAAAGGGTTACTTAGGAAGCTAACTTTACGGGCTAGTTTTAATTAGTTTTTCCCGTTGGTTATGAATTAGACATCGCATAAATCGCACACCTTTTTTCCTTCAAGTAGTATCCCGAACAAGTGAGACTTTGAACCAGTATAACCCCATACTGGCGGCGATACTACTGAAGTTTCAATCCATCTAATATCCTCAGCGAGTGAGGATAGTAAGTCTGTCGCACAAATTTAAGTTTTAAAAAAGTGTCTTTTGAGTTTTCCAAAAATTGAAAATGTAGAGCTTTTGTCGCTACGGAAGCCCTAAGTTTTTAAGTTTTTATTTGCGAATTGGAGGGGAGTCGAAGCCTTATTTCGATTTCCGCATTCGTATAAGACTTCAACTTAAAGACTTTGTTTTAACGACCTAGTCTCGGTCACCATAGAAAATTTTGCCCTAACCCTTGGGCTGGGGGGATAACTTTACTGCTAGAGCGTCAGGCTGGGGACATTACTCTATGCGGTAGAGGTGTCTCCAAAAACTATATTACTCGAAATCTACTCTTGTGTCAACAGTCGCATCTCCCATTCGTATAAGACTTCAATTAAAGACTTTGTTTTAACGTTTCCAATCAATTGGTTTCCCCAGCGAGTGGGGATAGCAAAAATTATAACCCTTACCCAACGAGGTATCCCGGGCTGGTTTGCGTGGCAAAGGGGTTGTTGTTCTTGATCTATGTGGTGGACTGTAGATGGCTCGGTTAGCGATGGCCTGCGACATAGCTAGTGCTAACGCGCAGGCTCCACCAACGACGTGCGGCATCTTATCAAACTCCAGCTAAATTTCTTAGGATACGATTGCCACCTTAACGAAATTAGCACAATAGATGGCGCTCAGGTAGATAGCTTTATCTTTTGCAACTGCTGCATGATGAAGAAAAAGAAACCGCTTTTAGAAGGAACGGAGAAACATTCCAGATCCAAGCACACTAAGACACCATATAACGAAAGCCAATTTCCATTCCATTGCATAACATACTATGGCAAATATAATACCCGCTATCATTACAAGGCAAGCTCTTTTTTTGCCTTCATAATGATAATAATCAATCAAGGGAGTTTGAACTGAAAAACTCACCCAAGCAACTGCTTCAGGATATAACTCTAATATAAGGAGTGCTATGGTTAGTCCTAACAAAAACAGGTATTTGAGAGTTGTGTATTTCATTGAATGATACCTTTCTACGAGTACAAATGGGGTGTTGATTGGCTACTTATACAATAGGTAAAAGCAGCCACAGCAAGCTGATTCCATGAATTAAAGTAATCGCTGAAATTTCCAATCAATTAATTTTCCCATCTAGTAGGAAATTGCTAGTTACCTGTTATCTAATTCATCAGCTAAACGTTCTAAATCACTGCCTTTGCCAATAGTGGCAGTTTCGTAAATGTTCCAGACTACCCCTGCAAGTAGCAGGAGTAAAATTCCAACTAACACCTTTTTTTTTCAAGCCATGAGGTTATTCCCGCTAATATTTCTCTATCACACTGCATCCTAAGTCAATCAACTAATTTCCCTAGCGAGTAGGGAGGCTAAGGAAGAGGCTGCCTTGCTGAAAGAAGGTATTTTGTTTCCAATCAACTAATTTCCCTAGCGAGTAGGGAGTAGGGGCGGCGATCGCAACCACTGCACTCTGCTAGTTTCCAATCAACTAATTTCCCTAGCGAGTAGGGAGTGTAGCTCGTTGCGGGGGATTGGAAGGATACGAGTGGTTTCCAATCAACTAATTTCCCTAGCGAGTAGGGAGGTTAAAGAGCGTCAAAAAATTGTTGCAATCTCTTGTGAAAGTTTCCAATCAACTAATTTCCCTAGCGAGTAGGGAGGGTATTCGGAGATGCAGTGGGTTTCGACGGGGATTCGCGTTTCCAATCAACTAATTTCCCTAGCGAGTAGGGAGACGGGAATTAAAAAATTAATAAAATCTATTGTGACGTTTCCAATCAACTAATTTCCCTAGCGAGTAGGGAGCCTGTGGTCAAGCAAAACGTAGGCCCCGAAGGGATTACCTACGAGTTTCCAATCAACTAATTTCCCTAGCGAGTAGGGAGTTTACGGAATTGAACCCAAAGAAATTCAAATCAATGACTACTGTTTCCAATCAACTAATTTCCCTAGCGAGTAGGGAGGAAAAAACTTAGGAGAAAAGTATCATGTCTAACAATAAGTTTCCAATCAACTAATTTCCCTAGCGAGTAGGGAGTATGCTGAAGCTCATCCTACTAAGGAGTTCCTAGTAACTCCAAGTTTCCAATCAACTAATTTCCCTAGCGAGTAGGGAGTTGGAAACATAAGACTGTCCAACACATGAAAGCAGCCCGAGTTACTGTTTCCAATCAACTAATTTCCCTAGCGAGTAGGGAGTTGTTCCCCGTCAAAGCAGACAGCCGAGGCGCGTTTATTACCGTTTCCAATCAACTAATTTCCCTAGCGAGTAGGGAGAGAAAGATTTGAAAGCTTCGGTTCTTTCCTCTGTGTTTCCAATCAACTAATTTCCCTAGCGAGTAGGGAGCAACAACTCCGAGGTGAAGAAGCCTCCGAACAAGTCAGTGGATTAGTAGCTAAGTTTCCAATCAACTAATTTCCCTAGCGAGTAGGGAGATGGCTACCTGTGCGGTATGCTGGCGCTTAATCTATGAGGGTTTCCAATCAACTAATTTCCCTAGCGAGTAGGGAGGGAGACTTCATCAAATGTCTAAGTTCTTTGTGTCTGCCCCGGTTGTTTCCAATCAACTAATTTCCCTAGCGAGTAGGGAGTTTAAATCTGGTCTATAAAGTTAATAATTCTTCTCTCTACTTGTTTCCAATCAACTAATTTCCCTAGCGAGTAGGGAGGAGACTCGTCATATGGAGTTAGAAGAAATGAAGTACCTCGTTTCCAATCAACTAATTTCCCTAGCGAGTAGGGAGCCAACATCCGGGTACAAGACCGAGCCAACAATGCAAAGGGGTTTCCAATCAACTAATTTCCCTAGCGAGTAGGGAGGGGTGGAGATTGCTCCTCTGACGCTGGAAACAGCAACTCAGAAGGAGGTTTCCAATCAACTAATTTCCCTAGCGAGTAGGGAGTCCAGAAAAGACAACGGGAAACCTGTTTTTGAGACCGTTTCCAATCAACTAATTTCCCTAGCGAGTAGGGAGCCCAAGCAAAATCTGAAAACAAACACCTGTCGGGTGAGGTTTCCAATCAACTAATTTCCCTAGCGAGTAGGGAGTTGAATTAAAGCTCAACCTTAAACAGCAGGTCCCCTATCAAATGGTTTCCAATCAACTAATTTCCCTAGCGAGTAGGGAGTCCATACCTATAAAGAACATCCGAGCGAGAGAGAATTGCAGCAGTTTCCAATCAACTAATTTCCCTAGCGAGTAGGGAGGTTAAGGAATTAATTTCATGGACACCAACAATTTCGGTTTCCAATCAACTAATTTCCCTAGCGAGTAGGGAGGCAATCATGCGATCGGCGTCGTCCCAGCAATCGTCATAAATATGTGTTTCCAATCAACTAATTTCCCTAGCGAGTAGGGAGCAGAAAGGATTAAGCAAGCCTTTGCCCAAGGTTCCAAGAGTTTCCAATCAACTAATTTCCCTAGCGAGTAGGGAGTTCAAGATGCGAATGAGCGATAACCAAGTTCTTCACGTTGTTTCCAATCAACTAATTTCCCTAGCGAGTAGGGAGGGTGCAAGCGGCTCAGGCATTCTTGAAAACCATCGCGATGGAGTGTTTCCAATCAACTAATTTCCCTAGCGAGTAGGGAGGGGAGTAGATGCTACAGACATGTGCCCTGAGTGGGACATGTGTTTCCAATCAACTAATTTCCCTAGCGAGTAGGGAGTCCGACGACTCAATGCATTCAATCAATCCATCGGTGTTTCCAATCAACTAATTTCCCTAGCGAGTAGGGAGAGCTCTTACTGAAATGGGGAGTATTAACTCCATCATGGTGGTTTCCAATCAACTAATTTCCCTAGCGAGTAGGGAGTGATTACTGAACCTTCACTGTATTTCTTAGGTATGTTTCCAATCAACTAATTTCCCTAGCGAGTAGGGAGTAGGGTGTAAGCACTATGTAGTGGTGCTAGGGCAGTTCGATAGTTTCCAATCAACTAATTTCCCTAGCGAGTAGGGAGTGGGTTTGCTAATGACTTAACTTCAGACATCTTGAAGTTCCAGTTTCCAATCAACTAATTTCCCTAGCGAGTAGGGAGTATCTCCAACCAGTAGATAAGGAGTTCAAGGCAAGTAAAGATATCAAGGTTTCCAATCAACTAATTTCCCTAGCGAGTAGGGAGTCAAGGTATCAATCTCTCAGCTAACAAGGGATTCGATATTGAGGAGATTGGTTTCCAATCAACTAATTTCCCTAGCGAGTAGGGAGGTGGTTAACCAAAAAACACAACATTGGAATAAACCTTGATCGTTTCCAATCAACTAATTTCCCTAGCGAGTAGGGAGATACCCCGATTGTAACCCTTACTGGGTGGGAAGTCCAGAGGCGGTTTGCGAAGCTCAAGAAAATTGTTGCTACATTGGTCATAAAAGCACCTCTATCTAACACCTAGAACCCTTACCCAGCAAGGCTGCGAGGCTCCCAACAGGTTTTGGTCGTTTCAGCGATTTTGACTGAGCCTCGCAAAGACTCCCAAAACGGAAGGGACTCAATTCCTGAAGGACTGGGGCCAATGAACTAACTCGGTCCATTAAACAATGACCGAACTCGGGTATTCAGCAATCGCTGGACCCACGCCCCAAGTTTCAACTCGGGCGGAGGTATGGCGGGAAAGGGGATAAAACCGGATGCTGTCTTCCTCTAGGTTGAGCCGATCGCCCAGTCGTTTCTTGAGTTCATCAAACTTAGAACGAGTTAGGACGCATTCAAAGGTAGAATACTGCACCCATTTTCCATAGCCTTCTAGCAAATCATGAACTTTCTTGCGCCGTTTGTTGTCAGGAATATCGTAAACCACCACATAAAACAGCATCAGCGATTGTATGTCAGTTCAGAATTTGTGGGTGGAAATATTAGACTCATCATTTTTTATTGGCTCTATTTTCATTGTAAGATAAAAGAAAACCAAAATTTATAATTTTGGCAAAAGTTTAGCGAATCTGATACGGGGAGTATCCGTTGATAGGTTCATAGACAAATTGCTTGTATTCCTTAACTTGTTGATGAAGCAAATCCCATTTTGGTTGAGCTTCTCCAAAATCATCAGTAACCGTCTCTTCCATGCGTTGCAGGAATGCTTTCAAAAACTTAGGTCGTCCAGACTCATTCAAGTAACAACCGCCATTTTTGTAAACAAAATCATCCCGCACATCCATGATATTGCGATTTACTAGATATAAAACTAGCGAATCAACCAAGGGTGCGCGAAATTCTTCGATTAAATCTGAAGCTAGGGCCGCATGACGATAGCTGCCCTCATGCAAACAACCGGAGTAGGGGTCAAGTCCTTGCAGTTCAATCAGCGTCAGCAGATGATTCCACAGCACTTGATATCCAAAGGACAACATGGCATTGACCGCATTCCCTGGAGGACGGCGGGACCGACCGGCAAACACAAAATCGCGAGAGTTAAGACAGTATCCAAAAGCCGAGAAATATTGGGCCGCGCCAGTCCCTTCATACCCCATCAATTGGTCAACTTGTTCTGCTTTTCCAGCTTTGGTCGTCAGATAATCCAAACTCTGAATGGCAAAAGCAACCACGTCAGAATTTTGTCGCCGTTGTTGGCGCATCAAAATCACCCGAGAGTTTTTTAGTTTAGCTTGGACGATGCGCCGTGCTACAATTAAGCGGTCTACCAAGCTCAATTCTTGTTGATACCGAGACAGTTGCCGATACCCGCGTTCAATGGGCAGAATCCGGCCATAACAGTATCCCATCCGCGATAAATAAGCAATGGAAATATTCCGCCAAAGGCAACTTCTAATCGCTTGGGTGGTTATTTGAGATTTGCCAAACACCAGAATCATTTCTAACAGGGGCAATTGAATTTCATTTAAAATGGTATTGCGCCGTTTAACGAGCAAGAGTTCGCCATCTAAACAAACATAGCAACCTTGCTGAGAAACATATAAAGTCTGCATAATAAATTGCCATGAAAATAATAAAAATTGGCTTAACTCCCGTTTGTCGAGCATTTTGCTCAAAAACCAACTCAATTTTAGGACAAAGCTCACACACAAATTAATAGTTTTGATACAGATATCTTTGACGCCCAAATCTTGTCTGTAGGGGCAATTTAATCGAATGCCCCTACAAATGGAAACATTAGGGACGACGGTCTAGTTCATCATAATTGCGATTGGGGATTACTGAAGCAGCTTTTTGAGCTTGAGCATTTCGCAGCATTTCCGTTTCACCAGGATTTAAAAAACGCACCACCCCATCGACAAAAGCT
This sequence comes from Laspinema sp. D2d, assembly GCF_025370755.1. Lineage (GTDB taxonomy): Bacteria > Cyanobacteriota > Cyanobacteriia > Cyanobacteriales > Laspinemataceae > Laspinema. Next base: position 89,253 of record NZ_JAMXFC010000025.1, read on the forward strand.
GAAGTTACTAATGTGGACAAAACCACCATTATAGTATTGGTGATAACAGCGGTTAATCCTAAAGGTGCAATCAACAAAATAACTAAGGTGATTATGCCATTAATACAAGCGACGGCAATATGACGAATGAGAATTCCACGCATTGATAGATACATGAGTTTGACTCCTGATTGATGAAAGATAGATAAATTCTGGCCGCCTTTTCGGAATTTTGGGGCAGCGCTAGGTAGATGGGGCATGAACGTTGAGGGGAATCAACCGGGGGCGATCGTACTTGTAGCAGAGATAAACAGAGTCCTCCGAAAAGTTGGGGTTTCGTGAAACTCTAGGGGGAACCTACCTCAGAGCGTAAAATCTCTAGTGCCCAAGCATATAATGAGCGCGATAGCGGTTGTTGAGGAATTTGCAAATGGCGACCGCAGACCTTTTGGAGACTTTCAACGATTAATTTCATCAAAAATTCTGGACTCTCAGAAACCTTCGGAAATCCATTGTTTGACCAGAGCAATTGCATCTCCTGTAAGGTTACTGGAGTTGCTTTATGAATCAAATCATTGCGCTTAAACCGAATCCCATGTAGCAGTTTGTACCATTTATCTGACTCACGGATATTTTCCAGCTTGCACCACCCATTAATTAAGCCATAAAAACCCGGTTGATAGGGTTTCCCATAAGGGTCAAAATTAGGGGGGAGGCTGATAATATTTTTTCCTAACCAATTTTCTTGCTCACTCCGAAGATAAAGCAATCGCTCGACAGTTTGAGAAAATTGCATAAAGGTGGTGGTATAGTTTTGCCGCTTTAACTGCAATTCAATTAAAAACACCGTTTCCCAGGTTTGCAAACCTGGATTGGTTCGCAACTCCAATAGCTGATCGCGCCATTGCTGCACCTGTTCAGCCCCGGCTAGTTGTTCCACCAGGCGCGATCGCAGCCACCCATTCTCAATTTGTTTGTTCTGAGCAAACCGGACAATTTCCCAATTGGTCGAAAGTGCTAAGTATCCGGCAAGCTGATATAACGGCTTATGGCGGCTTTGATGGGCTGATAACCAGACTTGAGCTTCCTGAAAATCCCCTCGTTCCCAGGCTGAAATTATACGAGAGCGCTCTAGCGGCCAAAAATATTCGCTCAAGGGAACCATTTCATAAGTTTGGGAAAGGACTGCCGACAACATCCCGTTTTCACTTGCGGGATAGGAATTAGGCGGCTCAATTGGTGAGGCATTAATCACCTGAAACTCGCGCACTAAGGCCGCCGCACAGATTTCCAGGCTTTCTGCAATTGCCGGAATAGACCCTTTATTTTCAATCATCAAGACAAATTCATTCAGGGGAGACTTTTCCCGCTGCTCTAGGGCAAAAGGCCAGATAAAATTCTCAAACTCCTCCCGAATTGCATGACGATCATTAGCATTTACCTTCAACTCCAAGACATCCACCTTGACTCCAGGCCACGTCATGTTAATCTTGCCTTTCATCAACTGCGCCAACCAGCAGGTATCAGCCCGCCGGTAATTCCAAGGCACTGTTTCTGGCTGATTCGTTGCCCAAAGGATGATATGGTTCAGCCCTTTAGTCACACTATCGGAAATAATTTTATGGTCCAGTAACAGTTCAACCGAACTAAAATCACCCCCCAACCATTCTTGACAATATTCATAGTAACGAGACCCCAAATCTCGGACACTCCAAGACATAGAGGTTATGCTCGGTTCATAAAAACCCCGCTCAATCCCCAGTTCTTGATACAACTGGTTAATATGGGGAGGATGACCGCGATCACCATCCGCCCCAAAACAGCGAACTACCCCATCTTTACTCCGCCAACCGACTTGGCGAGTTCCAACAGTAATGATTAATGTATCAACGCGCTCAATTTCGATCTGTGCAGTTGTTTTCATCATGATTTTTCCATCCATCCTAAAGTTTAAGTGCCTTCTCAATAAAAGCCCCTCAGAAATTGCTATTCATTCCAGTAAAAAACCTGAATGAGAAAGCCAGTTGGACAAATCAAGAGTAGTCATATTTGTCCAAAATGGCTTTTAAAATTAGAGTTTATTCACCCAAATGATGAGAAAATTTGCCAATCACCAACAAAAATTAAACCTAGGTCATCGGCCAAATTTGAGCGGGTTGTCTTAACAAATTAAGGTAGTTTTTACGCGGATCTGCGGTTGCACCAAACACGGTCACGACTTGATAAGCATCTAAATCAGCTATCCAAATAGGAGACGGAACTGCTCCGCGTTGAACCCCACCACACAAACTTTTAGCCTGATCAAAGTTCTTATTGTTTTCCAGGTTATGGAATTCTTGGTGAAGAAGATTTAAGGCATAAGGCTTATCTTGGTTTTGGCCCGAAACAACAACTATTCGACAATTGCGATCAACCGCTTCACTCCAACGATTGCTGGTGACTTGTCCCACTTGTAACGGTGAACGGGGATTTACAGCAAGCTGAGTCACCTGGTTTAAAGCTTGGTAAAATTCCTGCAACCGCTGTTGAAAACGTTGCTTAAATTCCTGGATAGTATCCGGTAGGTTCCAGAAGGAATCTTTGGTTTCGGGGTATAACGTAGACCCTCGATACCAGGGCGCTCGTTCGCGGTTCTGGCGGGAATAACAAGGACGCCGCGCCCCTTGTCCGATTCCTCCTAAATGAAACATCATCCAAGTGAGAGTTTTGAACAAAGAAGAGATCGCCTGTTGCCGGTTACCAGGTGCTTCGGGGGAATAGCGCAGGACGAGGATTCCCACCTGTTCACCACAATCGTCATTTTTTCCTTGGTGGTTAGGACTGGGTTCTCTTTGAGTGACTTTCCCCTCTAAAATCTCAACTCGTAGCCATCCCCATTGCTTGGGGTTAATGCCACCAAAGAATTGAGCTTCCCAGCGCTGAACTTCCTCTGGGGGTAAGACACCCAAAGTAAAGCTGCGGAACCAATAGCGCAACATCGATTTAAAGGCGATCGGGCGAACTTCTGAATCCGGTTGTCCGCGCATCTGCCATTCTTGACGTCTATCGTTCCAATTCCATTGGGTAAACTTTTGGCGTCCGTGAATCAGTTGACCTTGCAGGGTAAATTCTAGGCGGAAAAATTCATCCTTGGGTTGACCAGCACCGGCTCGGATGAGTTCTCCATAGCCACTATTAACTTGAGAGCCAATTCCCCCTTGCAACCCGGTCACCAACCATGCTTTAACTTGGTCTAAAATTTTGGCATCGCTGCAATTGCTAACCAAGCGTAATCCAATTAAAAATGTGGGTTCTTCTAGGGAGAAAAACGGATTAGGATTGGGACTATAATTAGGTAAAGAATCTCCATCCCATTTCCAGATGTTGTTTGCCATATCCACCTTTAATCCAGCTTTGTTAGGCAGGGGATAAGCATCAAGGAAGACCACTTTACCATAGCGATCACTCCCTTCGGCATCCAGAGAACCAAACCAAGGGGCAATCTGCTTTTCGGCTTCCTTCCAGCCTACCCCTTCTGCTACCATCCGTTCTCGAATCGCCTGGGTTCTAGCAACCCCACGCAAAGTTGCCGAAGGAATGTAAGGCATCCCCAAAGCATCAAAAGCAGGTAATAGAATGCTTTCAGGTCCCCGATGTCCGCCGACTCGAATCCGCCAGGGACATTTAACTTGAAAAGTATTCTTTTCACCGGCGATTGCTTTGGTGCGATCGCCCAGTTGTTGCAGTCGCCGCTGATACTGGGCGTTTTCCTCTGCCAGTTGCAAAAGCTGCAACTTTGTACCATCTTTTTGTGGAGCTTCAAGCGATCGCATCCAGCGTAGATACTCTACAAAACTGGCAGTGCGATCGGGTTGCGGTGGGTGATCGGGAAATAACCAGGGAGACGGAGGCGAATTTTGATTCCCACCGTCACCTGGATTCCCGCCGCTACCTGGATTCCCGCCACTACCTGGATTCCCGCCACCTCGGTTAGCACCGACTGGAGGAATAACCCGGCGAGGGACTGTATTTTCAGCAGGAGTTGGGCGGATTGGAGGAGTTGCAGGAGGCTGGGGTCTGTTCGGACGTTGTACTGGATCGGGTGTCATGATTTAATCCTCTCCAGAAACATCGTGATAAACAGCAGTCGCCCAAAAACTAAACTCTCGTGCCAAAGCTAATCCCAAGCCGGTCAATCCTAAATACTCATCGGTTTGCAAGTTTTTGAGGGTAGTTAAGCCGCGATCGCCGGTTAGGTTGGCATTCTGCAAATTAGCAAGGGTCTGTAAACACTCGAAATACTTACGAACGACCTGCCTTTTCCCTTCTTGGCTGAGGGCCTGTTCTTCAGCTTTCAGGCGCATCATGCCCCAAGTAGAAAGATAGGTATAAAGTTCAACCGCTTGATTTTTCTGTTCTTTGAGGCGAGTGTTCTCCTGAGTTTGCGATCGCAACCCAGACAGCGCCTCATAAACGGGAGTTGCAATAGTACGCGGGTCAAAAGTCATCATGGTTACTCCTTGGAGTCAATCAATACATGGAAATTGGGGAATAACCCGTTTAGACGGGTCTTGTTCCTATCTCTGAATTCTTTAGAAGAAGTACAGCTTGTATTTACAAAGAGGCTCTCCTTACAAGTTCTAACAAGGTCAAATTGACCATTGCTGAACGAATCCGCGTCCTAGACTTTCTTGACCCCCAATCTGGATAATTTCTTGGCGACTCAACAAATTTTCAAATGCAGCCTGAGAACTTTCGCGGGTCCCATTTGCCTGGGATGTAACGCCCCAAGGAAAATACATCACAGTATCCGGTGGAATGGCTTCCTCGTAGCGAAAACCGCCCTCGACGGATTTATGCTCATCTAACTTAACTTTCACCTGCCGCCAGAGACTCATTTGGATTAATGTCATACAATGTTGGTCAGGCAAGACCAAAACGCGATCAATACTTTGACTAGCTGGATGCTGCGGAATAAATGCTTGCCAGTTGTTCCAGTCTTGTAACTCATTGGAACGGATAATCGCATCTTTGAGATAAATCCCTGACTGATTTTTTTTCACATTGCTCAAATAGGAGTCCGCAGGAATTTCAGGTAGAGTCGGATTAAACCGCTTCCAGCGACGGAGTAACATTGGGCAGCTAATCCAAATCACGCCATGACTCAGGGAAGGTACAGGCAGCCACAATAAAGAACCATCTCCAATCCAGACATCTCCTTGTTCGAGTTGGGTGATTGTCTTACCTGTTTGGGATTGGTATTCTGCCAAAAACTCTTGATTGTCCAAATCTTTCAAGTCTGGGCCAAAGAGTTGAGTGCGAAGTACGCGATTGTCCACATTAGCTCGTTGGCGTCCCCGAATCGTACTTGATGGAATATAAGGTAAATCCGTATGAGATTCACGGGCAATTCCCAACAGGTTCCCTTCTTGAGTTGTGCCGCCGGTATGTAATGGGGCTAAGAGATATAGATAAACTAACTGAGTCATTAATTTGCTCCTTCGTAAGAAATCCACAACAATTCGGAATACCCCAACTGTCGCCAGCGTTGAACGTGAGGGGGTGCGGTGAGACTATCCTGGAACAAGGGTTCCGGCTGATTGAGGTAGTACAAACTTCCTGGGGGCGCGGCAAAGACCTGGGGGGCCGGAATACTACGCTTAACTTGCCCCTGTTGACTCTCTTTCTCTCGAACACGGCAACTAATCGCTACAGCTTTGTCCGTTGCTACGCTGACTAAACTGCCAAGTTTTTGATTACTATTGACCGCATGAGCTAATTTCCATTCCCAGGGCCAAGCGCGGCATAAGGCTTGGCCTTGATCCTGTTTACGCTCAAAAACCCCAGGGGTGACAAGATAGGCGATCGCCTTGCTGGATGTTTTAAAGTTGCGATCGCTCAAGGTAGTGATCGCCTGCCATTGCTCGTCTAACGGTGGACAGCGCTCTAAAATTGCCCGGTGTCCTTCCCCGCCGAGTTGAATCACCGTCCTGTCGAGTTCCTGATCAACAGCGATCGCCAAACTCCAACCCGGTGCCATCCGGATGGCATTCTCGACAAAATAGCCATCAGCATCTTTGACCTGGCGGGTTCCTTCTTCCAAGGTATTGTGGGAGCGAGTTTCCACGGTCCAGGGTTTGACAGCCTTGGAGTCTTGAGTTAGCCAGTTCGGTTTGGCAATTTGTCCTGTTTCTAAATAAGTGGCGATCGCCTGACTCGATAAAAACTGACGATAAAAGTAGCCTTTGGGTAGTTCGTCATCTTCCCCCTCGTTATCTCTTTCCAGACGGGGTTTTACTAAGGGACAAGGCTGGAGTCGATCCCAAAATCCTTGGGACAAAGGAGAGTTTGGCATCCAGTCTAAGGGAAGCAAGGGATTAGGTCCCACAAATCCCAAAGGCCGGGGAAAATAGAGCGTATCCTCATGAGCAAGAAACACGCCCTTGACGTGAAACTTAACCGGGTCACCGGCAATCCCTCGCAATGCCCCGGCGATAGTATGCCCGTTGGGCGGAAAAATGCTCCCCGCCCAGGCGCGTTCCCCCGGGGTGAAGGGCTTGGCATCTCGGAACATCAGCACGTCCAGCGGCGTGATTGTGTACCAATACATTTAATTTGGACCTCCTAACTTAATCTGGCGACTACGCAGCACAAAAGCAGCCAGTTTCAGCCAGTTTTTGACCTCGGCTTCTTCATGTTGGGTTTCGGTGGTCTGGTATAACCCGGTGAGAAATTCGCTCAAGGTCTCTTGAAATTTAGCTTTCAAGGCATCATCGCCTTTGAACACCTCACGACGGCTACAAAAGGCGATGCTCCAAGGCATAATGGCGTCGGCACAGGGAACCGGATGTTGACTCCACACCTCGGCGGCTTGCTCAAATAGGGCAGAATCTAGGGCAGGGAAATCTAAGTTAATGCCATCTAACTTAGGGAAATCCAACAGCGATCGCCACTGATCAAATACATTGAACTTGGCCGTTGCCTTAAGAATATTTCCATTGCCATAGAGGACCCGTACTTGGACCGCATCTTTAACTTTTCCCTCGGGACTACGATGGTCCTTGGCTCCCTCTTCCGCCGCCCAGAGATTTTCTAAAGCGATTGCCAGGGGAACGGAATGATGAGCTAGGACTATGCCAAAGCTAATACTGGCTAGTGAACCCATCGTAAACAAAGGCCGCTGAGAAAGATTTTTGGGCAACTTTTCCCCTTGCCAGCGCCAATAGTCCCCCTCACTGGTAAATTCCCCTTTCGGGTCGCTGCCGCCCTTGAAACATTGGCGAATATCCCAAAGCCAGCTATCCCATTCCCATAAGTTGGTGTAGGCCAAAACGTCATCGCCACCACCATAAATCAACCGTCCGGCATGGCGCACTTCGGTTAAATAGGGGACTAACTGATTGGAAAAATCCAACAAGGCGCGACTCAGGGCGTTATGACTCGCTGGACCCATACGTTTTTGGCACTCTAGGAACTTCTCTAGGGACTCACGAACGGCTAAGTCCGGGATTTGGTCTTGCAAGGCTTTGGGAATATACTTCTTATAGGCTTGCAAGGGTTCACCTTTGAGCCAGTTGCTCATCCCATCGCCATCGCCAGCGGCGAGGACATACCAATCCGTTGGATTAGCGCCAGAGGGGAACCATTGGCTGATGGCCTCACGCAGTTTCCGAAGTTCTTCTTGTTTCTGCTGTTTTTGCTCGGTTTTAGTCAGGACCGCCCCGGCTGTCTGCGCTTGTGGTTCAAACTCTTCAATGTACCATCCGGCATTTAAAACCCGGGGATGAGGCCATTCGGGATGTTGGTCCGCGATCCAAGGAATTCCCCAAGATTGGGGTTCCCCCTTAGAATTCTTTTTAATCCAAGGAAGATCGCTTAAACTTTCGCAAGCCTTCTGATAGTAAGCCAAGGCTTCTTGTTGTTGGGGATGATGTCGCAACCATCCGGCGACCCCCGAAGTCAAGTCAGGATAATAGAGCTGCAATCGGGTTTGGGGCTGGTGCAATAAATCGGGCAGAATCCGGTGCAATCCCCGTTTAAGCACTTCGGTGGCATTCAGTTCTTCAATCCCATCAAATAATCCGACCGACCGCTGCCAATCTTTGGCCGTCTCTCCTTCGGTGACCCAATCGGGACCGTTATGGACTACTGGACCTATCCCCGAAATAGTAGACCGGGGTCCAAAGGCAGACGGAATATTCCAAGTCCGCGAATTTTTCACCGCCGTCAACGCAAACCGGGTTTGGTCGAAAATGCTGGCCCACCAAGAACCCACATTCAAATTCGGCTGTCTGGCTTTATAAGATTGTGACCGTTGGCGGCGATCGCGCCAATCTTCGACAACGCTACTCTGATAAGTTTCGGCCACAAATTGCGCTTCGGCCTCCACCAGTAAATCGGATGCTGGACGAGCAAACTGATTTTGGACTTTTTGCCAAGTTTGATAACTTTGAGGTTGACGTGGGGACTGGTGCAGTTCCAAAAGGCGATCGCCCAGGGGTAAGGCCGTCCAATAGGTTTGCCACTGCGCTTTGAGCCAGTCGGACCAAGTATGGGGGTTGAGTTTGGGCATCCATTTTTGACTGTTTTGCAAATCCGCCAACACTTGGTTTCCCAAACTCAGCCATTCTTCCTGGAGGGTTTGTTCAGCCTGTTGCATTGCGGCGCACACCGGATTTTTTACTTGCCCCTTGCCGGTGCTACCTGCCCCGTTATCTGGCAGAATCATCACCAACACATTAGGAAATCCAGCGGTGAGCAGTTGCCGTTCGCTAGGGGATTCAATCCACTCGGAAAAGCCAGGATATTTTGACAACAGCCAACAGTCAATGAGCGGTTGGGCATAGAGGCAGGGATACACCAGGGTGTCCGGGCCGTATTTCCAAGCAAGCGCCCAAGCGACCTTAGCAGACAAATAATGGAGTAACCAAGACCCCGCCCAAAAGTCGCGCATCTTACGGCTGGCTTTGATGAGTTCCTGCACCGGCGTGAAGCTAAAAATGCCTACATAAGGACGGGATTGGTGATAATCTTTGCCTTGGATGGCCCGCTTCCGGGGATAATTATTTGGGTCACAATGATAACCTGCTAAAGCCCCAGCCAAAGCTGAAGTCATGGTGGTATGACTCCATACGGACGCATCGGGAATCCGAGTATCTGCCGGGAGTAAGGGCAACGTGGATTCTTCTGAGAGGTTCGCCGTCTGGTCTAGGGCGCGGGAGAGGGCCACGGGATAGCAGCGCCATAACCACCAGTAAACTTGCCGTACATCCGTACAAGTGCGGATACTGTCGGGAATCAAACTAGCTTCAACTTCCGCTAACCATTTGCTTCGATTAGTCTTGTCATTGAGCAAGAAATCGTGCCATTCGGCTAACTTAAGGGTTTGTTTGGCTCCCGAAAGTAGATGTTTGATTTCTAAGCCGTTCTCGTCATAATCTACCGCTTTATGACCGGGCAGACGACCCAGGGCAGCGCGATCGCTGGCTGAGGCAATCAAATCGCACAAGCCAATCTGTTTCAACCAGTTGCTATTATAGACAGACTCCTTATAAGACTTGGCTTTCGGGGATATCCAGCCCTCCATGCAAGCCAGTGATCGCCATGCTCCTTCGCTACCGCGTCCCACATTCGTATGTAATGCTTTGAGCGCTGGATCATGGAGCAATCCCCAGATCTTCGCTTGCCAATAGGGTATATTTGTCATGGTTTGTTGATTTTTATTGAGATGAATGGACCGGCGGGGAATTAACGCAAGCCGTCGCCTTCTGTTGACCTATCGGGATATTTGGGAAAAATTACGCAATTTTTGGGACATTCTTAGAATTTCTTGCCGTTCCCAGCCTCCATCTAGGAATGCCATAAGGATTCTGCTTCATTCTGTAGGGAAGCAATTGCTCCAATATGCAAGGTTTGCCCGTGACATTGTGTAATTAGAGTAAGACTCTCACGATTTACGAACCCAACGCTGCGCACAAAAATCCGATTAATCCTTAATTTATCAGCTTTTTCTAGGGTTGTCTGATATTTGAAGATATGTATCTAAATTATTGCAAAACGATACAAACCCTTACAAATCAACACATTTCGCCATTGTTAACAAACTGTGTCAATATTGCCATTACCTTGACATTCTCCAAAAAAAAGGGTAAACCGCATGGCTAAGAAACCAACCCCCCACCCTTACTCCGACCGCAGCAGTTTTGAGCGGCTGATGTTACTGATTACGGCCCTGGTTCACTATCCTGGCGTCGGACATATCCCGGAAGAGGAACGGGAAAGTCACTCCGGCGATGCGCTGCAAGCTGTTCAAGAGAAATTGTGCGATTTGGCGGCGAGTTTGGAAATCAAATTGCCTTCAGGCTATCCAGCAACTGCCACTCTTCGCAAAGATTTACAATGCTTGCGAGATTACGGTATCCTTGATCACCGGATTTATCGCTGGGGATATTACTTGGGAACTGGCGTGATGAGCCTAGAACAGTTGCAGGTGATGATGTGCGCCTTGGAATCTCAAGGTAAATATCAAGGTAATCCCCAAGCACGTCAACTTTACGAACTGTTATCTCGGCGGTTGCGAGGGTTGGAGTTGGCAAGTGCAAGGCAATTTTCTTACCCGATACGCCAACATCTAAATCGAGCCATCATGGAGACTGACCCTTTGGAGATGATGAAACGGGGGAAGAATCAAAATACTTTATTTCATCAACAAGCAACGGTGGAGGAAGCAATCGCCTCTGCTCAGGCGATCGAACTGTCTCGTAAGCGTGACCCCTATGGTCGCGGGTTGGTCGGTCCTTTGCAAGTCTGGCCTCTACAGTTGGTGTACCATGATATTGCTTGGTATTATTAGGGGTCGATGGGGAAATCACTTTCCCCACCTCCCATTCAGAACCCAGCGTGCCACTTTCACGGCACTAGGC
>NZ_JAMXFC010000026.1 GCF_025370755.1 Laspinema sp. D2d
TCCCAGACCCCTTACCTCTACATCCGCTCACTTTACCCCTCAATACTTGTTAGGGGTTAAAAACATATATCTGTAAGAGGGTTAGGGTGGGGTGTCGGCGGTGACGCGCTTGAGCTACGTCACGAAGAAATAGGTTGGACTAACCTCCATCCAGGCGCGATCGCTGCTAAGAGTGGGTGAAGTGGCGATCGCCACTTCACGGGGACCCTACCCTAACCCTCCCCTTGCCAAGGGGAGGGGACAAGAAGGACTCCCGGGGTCTGGTTGTTTGCTGGGTGACGGAATCCCTTGAGAATGTCTTGTATGTTAAGACGGTTTATTAAAAAGGAAGGGCAATCATGAACCTAAATCGGGACTTGCAAACGGCAAAACCCCATCAGGTTAATTATCGGGATTGGACCATTTTGGTTTTTCCCGGAACCGATGGATACCGTCCCTTGTGCCTTGCCTCAGAAACTGAGGTCCTCAGCGATACGAAACCCTATCCCACTCCCGAGGTGGCGATCGCTGCGGGGAAGCGTTTCATCGACCGAGCGATCGGTCATCAAGAGGTGGCATAATTCACCGGATTTTGTCCTTTATACCCCCATCATCACCCGACTCAGATGGGAAGCGGTCAGGTTTTCCCAACTCAGGATAGGGTCAAATCAATTCAACGTTTTTGAGGAGATTACTCATCATAAATTCTTAAATGATTGGGGGCGCAAGTTATGCGCCCTTTCGATTTTTTTATGCCTGCGGGGAAGGACTTCAGTGGTTCCTACAAGTTTGATTTTGAATTAACTGTTCATAACTGTGGGATAATTGTCAGCCAGGGGACTGAACTTTGGAATCGCCGAAATTCAGTGTTCTAACGAGGGGTTATCTTTTTTGGGACAATCATGCAATATCAACAGTTACGGCAGCAGCTAAATCAATTAGACGGGAGAAGTTATAAAGCTTATAAAGATATCCAGGGTCGCTACGAATTCCCGGATTTTACCCTGTCTATTGATTATGTTCAGGGCGATCCATTTGCCTCACCGAGTAAACTTTCAGTGCGAGTGCCTCAATCGGTGGCGGGTTTTCCCGGTGAATTGTATCACTCTCCCAGTCGGAATATTGCCCTAGGAGATTATCTCACGCGGGAGTTTGCTCAGGCGGCAAGGCAGGTTTCGACGCGACGAGGAACGGGGAAAAGTGGTCAAATTGCGATCGCCAAGGTAACCCAAGAGGTCCTAGAACGCAGTTGTGCTGCCATCAATTCCGATTGGGTAGAAATTCGCTTTACCGTCGGACTTCCGGCCCAAGGACGGCGAATTTTAGGTCATCTCGCGGGGGAAATGCTCTGCGATGATATTCCTAAAATTGTAGAAAAAGCGCTGTTTTATCGCAATCTAAATCCGTCAAAAATTCGCACCCAGGTAGAAACTATTGAAGATGCCGACTGGTTGCGCGATCGCCTCAAAGAACAAAATTTAATCGCCTTTATTGCCAATGGTGCCATTTTACCCCGACGCAGTGGCGTAGACGATCGCCCATTAACGGCCACAGAAGCAATTCCCTTCGTCTCTCCAGAGTCATTACAGGTGGAATTTGACTGTCCCAATCGCGGCAACCTTACCGGCATGGGAATTCCCACTGGAATTACCCTCATTGTTGGAGGCGGTTATCATGGCAAATCTACCTTACTTCGGGCGATCGAATTAGGAGTTTATAATCATATTCCCGGAGATGGACGAGAATTTGTCGTCACCGATCCAGGGGCGATGAAAATTCGGGCCGAAGATGGTCGCAGCGTCGTCGGGGTTGATATTTCACCCTTTATCAATCATTTACCCCAAGGTCGTTCTACCCAACAGTTTTCCACCACCAATGCTAGTGGCAGTACCTCCCAAGCGGCTAATATTATGGAAGCCTTGGAAGCCGGAACAACGGTGTTATTAGTTGATGAAGATACAGCGGCGACTAATTTCATGATTCGCGATCGCCGGATGCAAGCTTTAATTGCCAAAGAAAAAGAACCGATTACACCGTTTATTGATAAAATTAAATCCCTGACAACTTTGGGCGTTTCGACCATTTTAGTTATGGGAGGCAGTGGCGATTATTTTGATGTGGCCGATCGCGCTGTGGCAATGGATAATTTTGTAGCCTACGACGTCACCGATCGCGCCAAGGCAGTTGCGGCAGAATATGCCACGGGTCGGCAATCGGAAGGGGGACAAGAATTCGGGGCGATCGCAAATCGAATTCCCCTCCCTGATAGTCTCGATCCGAGTTCTGGGAAACGGGATGTGCGTCTGAAGGTGCGAGATGTGGATGAAGTGCGGTTTGGTGTGGAAGACATTGATTTAACTGCCGTTGAGCAAATTGTGGATCCGGGACAATTACGGGCGATCGCCGCAGCAATGGTGTATGGGAAGAACCGCTATATGGATGGCAGGCGATCGCTGCGGGAAATTCTTGATCGCGTCATGACGGATATTGATGCACAGGGATTAGATGTGTTAACGCGGTTTCCGGAAGGGGATTTAGTGCGCTTTCGTCCGCTAGAACTCGCGGCGGCCCTCAATCGCTTGCGGACTTTACAAGTGCGATGATCTGGGGTGAAATCACGGGTGGAGTATTGCAGAATCTTTCGAGGATGTCGTTACTACGAACATCGGGAAACGACCTCTAAATTAGACCTCTTGCAAAATAGCGGATTGATCCCCCCAACCCCCCTTATTAAGGGGGGCTTTTTAGAATTTTGCCAGAGGTCTATTAGCGGATTGATCCCCCCAACCCCCCTTATTAAGGGAGGCTTTTTAGAATTTTGCCAGAGGTCTATTAATCGACTCCTTCCAGAATTATCTTAAGCCCCCCTTTTTTAAGGGGGGTTGGGGGGATCAATCCAGAATTTTGCCAGAAATCTAATCTCTTTTTCGAGTGCGTAAAGCCTGCACCATAGCATCTGTACCTCATCAGTTTGGTAACCGTTATAAGGGTTTTTGCATCAAATAAAAGACATACCCAAAAAACTCACTATAGCGATCGCAAATGTCAAGTTCTCGTTCAGTTTCAGTGAGGACTTCGGATAATGCCGGGGTAAGATTGCCTGCCTTGCGTAATTCTTGGACGCGATGACTCAGAGGGTTTAAATATTCATCCCACCAGGCCGATCGCGGTAAAATAAAGGTATCCAATACCTCATACCCGGCCTCGGTTGCTATTTTAATATTGTCCTTAATTGTCATCATTTCTGGATATCCCACTTGCCAATATTCCCAAACTTCCCGAGGCGGATTATCCTGAATCCAAGTACATTCACTGACCACCACCAGTCCTCCATCCCGCAACAGGGGACGCCACAGGCGCAATCCGTTGCTAAACCCCAGGAGATAGACGGCCCCTTCTGACCAAATCAGGTCAAAACTGCCCGGAGGGTAATCTAAGGCCCCCATATCGGCTTGACGAATCGTGATGCGATCGCGCAGTCCCACTGCCACCGCAGACCCTTCCAACTGCTTGAGAAAGGGTTCATGCAAATCCACCGCGATTACCGTCGTATTCAACTCCTGGGCTAAAACCAAACTCTGCCGCCCAGGACCGCATCCCAGGTCCAAAACCTTCGGCGATCGCGGCAACGGAGGCAACCGGCGAATCGCCTCCCGGGTCGCCTCATCACTTCCGGGTCCTTCTCTGGGCAGATTGCAATGAACCGTAAACAATGCTTCCAAATCCATCTCTTACCCTCCTCTACCTGCCTGAAAATCCGTGAAATCCGGGGTTTACCCTCAAAATTATGCAAAAACCGGATAAGATAAATGCAATCCTTTCATTGATAAACCATTCTGGTAATCAAAGATACGAATTGTCATCCAGATTACAAATAGCCTAAACTAGAAATAACCGAGCGGTCTGGAATTCCAGGACCCCAATCTTATTTTGATATTATTGATACATTTTAACGCAATAAACCTACATCAATCGGACCGATTCACAGCAACTAAAGTCAGGGATTAGAGTTGAGTCAATATGGTAGTACAATCTTCAAACTCAAGCGGGCCCAAGCCAAAAACATTAGGGAAAGTTTATTTAGTTGGGGCAGGACCGGGAGACCCGGGTTTGCTCACGATTAAGGGCAAAACCCTCTTAGAATGTGCCGATGTGGTGATTTATGATGCGTTAGTCAGTCCACAAATTCTTGCCCTGATTAATCCTCATGCTGAACAAATTAATGCCGGAAAACGCCGGGGACGGCATTCGTTGAAGCAGGATGAAACGACTCAAATTTTAATCGAACAGGCGCAGATTCATGCTGTTGTTGTGCGCTTAAAAGGCGGCGATCCCTTTGTCTTCGGACGCGGTGGGGAAGAGATGGAGGATTTAATTGCGGCTGGGGTGGCGGTGGAGGTGGTCCCTGGAGTGACTTCGGGAATTGCGGCCCCTGCTTATGCGGGAATTCCCCTGACTCATCGGGGATATAGTTCGTCGGTGACGTTTGTCACGGGACATGAGACGGTGGGGAAATATCGACCCCAGGTGAATTGGCAGGCGATCGCCCAAGGTTCAGAAACCATCGCCGTCTATATGGGCGTGCATAATTTACCCTATATTACTCGGGAACTGCTGAATGCCGGGTTGAGTGCAGACACCCCGATCGCCTTAATTCGTTGGGGGACTCGCCCGGATCAAGAAGAACTGATTGGTACTTTAGAAACGATTGTTCAACGGGTTGAAGAAAGTGGATTTGAAGCCCCGGCGATCGCGGTGATTGGTCAAGTGGTCAATTTACATTCTATTTTGTCCAGCAGTCGTCCCGCTGTTTTTGGGTAAAAAAATGCCTAAACACATGATATCGGCTTTGCCCTTTCCTCGGTTATTTTGAGGGTTAATTTCCGATTCTTAAAGGTAAGGAGTTGCTATCGACCCATTCCGGCAGTTCTTGCAACTCCAACTCCATCCAAAAGATGCTTCCTTCGCCAATGCGACTGATGACATGGAGTTCTCCTCCCATCATTTCCACTAATTTTTTACTAATAGCCAGTCCCAGTCCGGTCCCTTCTGCCATCCGGCTTTTATCTCCCACTTGATGGAAGGGCAGAAAAATTTCGTTGAGCATTTCTTCGGGAATACCGATGCCCGTATCTTGAATTTCAAAGCGAATTTTGGGGGGGGTCAGCGGTCCGCTATTCTCGGATTCTGTGTTGAGTTCCTCCGTTGTCCCGTTGGCACTGGGGAGGGCGTGACAACCGGGGGGGCGATCGCGATTATACCACTGTCCATTAACTGCATAGCCTACTTTAAAGGCCACAAAACCGGAATCGGTAAACTTAATGGCATTGCCCAATAAATTAATTAGAATTTGACGTAATCGTTTCTGATCGGTGTAAATTCCACTGGGTAAAGGGGTAACCCGCTCATAATTAAACTCGATTCCCTTTTGCTTGGAACGCATATCAAATAAATCACAAATTCCCTTAATAAATTGAGGAAAATGAAATTCCTGGGCATCGATTTCTAATCGGCACGCTTCTATTTTAGCAATATCCAGAATATCGGCAATTAAAGTTAAGAGATGTTCGCCGCACTGATAAATTTTAGTGAGGTCGAGTCGTTGTTGTTCCGTGAGGTCTTCTTCTTCTTCCAACATCAATTGGGCATACCCTAAAATCCCATTTAATGGGGTTCGCAGTTCGTGGCTCATATTGGCTAAAAACTCGCTTTTAGCACGGCTTGCCACTTCTGCCACCTCTTTAGCTTTTAACAGTTCGGCTTCGATATTATCGCAATGTTCTGTGGTATTCTCCAGTAGGATTTCCAAGTCATTTTTTTCCTGCTTGAGCATTTCCACATCCCGGCGCAGGGTCTGGACCTCCAAAAGGAGTTGTTCTCTTGTTACTGTCTCTTCCCACATAGACTTAATCTCTTCCTTTGGCGATCGCGTGACGTTTGTCGCATTTACCCCGTTGTACTCGCCTTGTTCAAGCCTTATCAAAGTTCTAGCAGTAAAGCTCCGGTTGAGGGCCGCTTTAACCTAGTTTTGCAGACTTGAAAGAGGACTAGGGATTCAACTGAAGGCAATCAGCCGGTTTTGTTTTGACCCTTGAGCTACTCGGGTTAGAGCAGTCTCCGGTCGTCTACGGGATGACGACCTGTGTTAGGCCCCTGACCACGACCCCCTCCTCTTGAGTCTCTTCTTATTCCCATTCCAGTTCTAAAGACGGCATCAGGCGTTGTAAGTTCTTCAATGATTTTCCCTGCCATAACAGGTTTTTAGAACCTTTGACAATTAGATTGACATTCTTTTTTTGCCGGACCTTAATCACAAACTTGGAAAGCACGTTGATCCCCGAGCTATTTAAAAATTCCAGGCCCTTGAGATTAAGAATCATCGTTTCCGGTTCTTGGTCGATCGCACTTTCGAGAAGTTGAATAATGGGGTCATATTCATCCATACCATTTAAACGGAGGGAACCCTGGCAGTTTAGTGTTGAGGTTTCATTCTCATACCACAGGCGATAATCATCAGTCTTAATTTCCATCATCAGTAGTCAGTCGTTAATAAGGGATCTCAGGTTAAGGGTATAAGGAGCAGGAAGGTCAGCTTGCCGATCCTAACCGGAGTTTACCCAGATTGGATTACCTCCTCTCTCGTTTTTCTCCGGTGGTAGTCGATGCACTCACCGACGCTGACGGATGCTTGCAGAATCACTCCCTAATTCATGGTACGGGACAATGCCAGAATAGCGTTCAGTAGAATTACCCCTTGAGTTTATTGGCAACGAACGCTCCCTGAGCGTGCAGTGAGCGCTGCTGAATCACTGACGCCTTGCTCGCGACGAGCAATTGTCCCACCGGCCCAATTAGAGAATCGGATAGGGGTCGGATTATCTGGATATTTAATGAGTTTATAATAAGAGCTGTACCATTGTGGTTATGGCGATCGCTTTTTGCTCCCCGTCCATATCCTGAAATTTCCATCCGATCTGAGCGCCATAGTCGTTAATCATGGTCAAGAAACCCAGTCCCGATGTGCTGCCGCCACCCTCTAGGGCATTTTTTTCCAGTTGCTTAATGTAGAGTTCGAGAGGGTCCTCAGTGCTTAACAGCTTTAAAAATGTCTGAAAATCTGCCACTTTATCCCGGCAAATACTATTAGTGGTAACAAAAATAATTCTTTCAGAATTTAAGTGAAGTTGAATACTAATCGGATATCCCTGAGTCTCAACGCTAAACTTCATAGCATTTTCTAAAAGTTCATTGGCAATATAGCTGACTGCACATTGAATTTCCGCTTTTTTATCCCGGTGAGAAATGGTTTCATCACTACTTGGGAAAAATGTGGTTAAATAATCTGCCAGAAAATCCGCTGATAATCCATTATTTCGCCATCGCTGCTTGAGGGGAATTGAAGCCGGAGAAAATCCCAGAATCAAATATTCCGTTCCCGAAGGCAAATCCTCAATGAAGTCTCCAAATATCTCAGTCATAAGGGGGTTTTAGGGGCTAGATCAGTAATTCACGATTAGTAATGGGGTTACAGTAAAACACAACAATAGATCAGGGAGATTCTTCAGCGGATCTACTCGGAAAACGGATCACCTTACTGATGGATGGAGAAATGTTGATATCGACAATCGGGGCGATCGCATTCTAAACAGGACCTGTTTAGTCTTGCACCATTACTCTACCCCCCCTCAGAATCGCCCCGATTGTCGATATCAAATGAGTGAAGTGTTGCCGTTGGACTATTCCTCCATCCCGGGATTATCAGGTGGAGATTTTCCGGCGGTTGGGATACCCGTCGCGATCGCTCACTCATCAGGCGCATCAACCTTTTGGGTGAAAACACCCTAGCTTTGTGACTTACCCAGATCCTTTTATTGTATCCACAACTCATCCGACGCGACAAGCTACCTACCTGAGAAGAATTTTCAAAAGTAAGAGACTCGGATTTCCCAGGGAACGCTCAATAGATCCGAGTCTCCCACTCCGGTTACGCTGCGGATAATTCACGCACCGCTTCCACCCCACGCACCCGACGCCCGACTGCTGCTGCCACCGGACCCAAACTCTGCACCAACTCTACCATTTCGGGAAGAGAAAGCGCCTGCCTCGCATCAGATACCGACTGTTCCGGTTCCGGGTGACACTCAATAATCAACCCATCGGCACCCGCTGCCACTGCCGCCCTTGCCAATCCTGCTACTAATTCGCGCTTCCCTGCGGCATGAGACGGGTCCACCATTACCGGCAAATGGGTAATCTGTTTCAGGGCCACCACTGCCCCCAAATCCAGAATATTCCGGGTGAAGGAATCGAAACTGCGGATCCCCCGTTCACAAAGAATCACATCGGGATTCCCATGACTGAGGATATATTCGGCAGCAAATACAAATTCCTCCAGAGTCGCTGCCAGTCCCCGCTTTAACAACACAGGTTTACCCGCTTCCCCTAATGCTTTGAGCAAGTCGAAATTTTGCATATTCCGACTACCCACTTGTAACAGATCCGCGTGAGCAACAATACTTTCAATTTGGTGAACCGACATCACCTCCGTCACCACCGGAATCCCATAGCGCTGACGCACTGCCGATAAAATAGTTAACCCCGCATCTCCCATGCCTTGAAACGCGTAAGGGGAGGTGCGGGGTTTGAAAACGCCACCGCGTAACAGTTGTACAGGGGCATGGGCGAGGTGACGGGCGACGGTTTCCATTTGTTCGAGACTCTCCACGGCACAGGGACCGCCAATAATTAATAAGTCTTGGCCCCCGATAGTGGTGCGATCGCCGATAGAAATGGCGGTTTGGTGCGTGGGATGAGATTTGCTGACGAGTTTGGCATTTTTCATGGAATTTCTCCTAATGTACAAATAATCAAAATGGCCGATAAAAAAGCCCGGAACCTGTTTAAAGTTCCGGGCGGAGGCGATTTGGCATCATGACAAAACCTACCCAGAACTCTTTCTGAGCCAAAAATAAAAGCCAAAAAACCAGTTATTGAGATGGGATGTCATGGCGATCGCCTTTTTCCTTTGCGAGATAGTGCTTCAAACCAACAAAAAACCGCAGCGTTGCTTCTGCGGTTCACCAGCGGTTTCCATGTCAAAATGGATTCACGGCTGGTGAACCAAGATAAACCAAAAATAAAAATAGGGGCTGGGGTTTAACATGATGATGAGAAATTGATGAGTCAATTGAATGTATGCCTAGATAGCCTAAACCTAACAAAGCTCCAACCCGATGTCAACCCCCCAATCGGAATAACTTTTAACGGGGATTTCTACCTAGAGAAGCAGTTCCTCGTGACGAGTTTAGGGAACTCCAAAAAATAAAACTACTAGGGGAGATCCTCCCAACCCCCCTTGGCAAGGGGGGTTTTAGTAATGGGTTAATATAAAGCCCCCCTTGACAAGGGGGGTTGGGGGGATCAATTCGGTATTTTGTAATAAGGTTTAATCCTGATGATGAATCACTTTCCAATTCCGGGGCTGATAAAACAGACAGCGGCTGGTTACTTTATTAGATTTGACGGTAAATCTAAATGATTCTACAATATCCAAAGATTTCACCCCGGTTCTGATATAAATCTTGGCACTGTATGCACCGGGAACTAATCCGCAGTGCGGCAAGTGCATCTGAATTTCCACGCGTCCCGGGGAGATGTCCAACAACTCATTATCACTGGCTGTCGTCAGATATAATACATACTCGCGATCGCCCCCTAATCCGGTGAGTAAAAACCCCAAATTGGCATTATCAAAATACCCGGCTGACTTACATTCGACGGATAAATAAGCCGGTTCCCCAGAATGGACATATTCTAAAATATTTCCGGCTTCATCTTTAAAACAAACCTGGGTAATATCTAACCCCATGCTTTCCTTCGGAGATTTGGGCGGGAGTACCATTGCACCCGTTGCTTTATCTGTGCCACTCAAACAGAGGTCTTCTTCATAATGGCGAATCACTGACTCCGTTTCTCCCGAGGTAATCAGTTGGCCTTTTTTCAAATAAATCGAGCGATCGCAAACATTTAGCAAACTGTGGGAATTATGGGATACCAGAATAAACGCAGTCCCCGTTTCCCGCAATTCAGCCAACCGTCGATGACACTTAATTTTAAACTTGACATCCCCGACAGCTAACACCTCATCAATCAGTAAAATATCGGGATTAATATGAGCCGCACAAGCAAATCCTAAACGCGCTGCCATCCCTGAACTATAGGTTTGTACCGGCGCATCAATGGCATCGGCAATCTCTGCAAATTCTACCACTTCATCAAATCGTTCCTCAATTTCTCGGGTGGGTAATCCCAAAATTGACATATTGGCATAAATATTTTCTCGCCCGGTTAAAATCGGATTAAATCCTGCTCCCAACGCAATTAAAGGCGCGACTCGTCCTCTAATTTTCACCGAACCCGTATCGGGATGAATTAACCCACTAATAATCCGTAATAGGGTGCTTTTTCCGGCTCCATTTGCTCCCACCAATCCCAGGGCTTCCCCCTTTCTGAGTTGGAACTCAATATCGCGCAACGCCCAAAATTCCCCCTCTCGCAGCACATCGCTTTTTCGGCCCCCACCGATTAATTCCGCCGCAATATCTCGTACCCCATAAAGCAACGATTTCTTTAAATTTCGGCAAAATTTCTTAGACAGATTTTCCACGGAAACCAACAAATCAGAATCATTGGAAGGAGGGGAGGTAAACTCTTGTTGTTTCAATTCTTCAATTATCATCAGGAACTCACTCTCTCGATCGCAAATGGCAAAGCAATTCGGAATCCCACCCAAGTTACCATTAATCCCAGTAAAGTAAACAAGCTGGCAACCCAAAACCCAGTCTGCTGGGTCAGGATTCCCGTGGTGGCTAACTCTCGGGTAGTGACGAGTAACGGCGTCACGGGATTCAGTTTAACGATGGTTGCAAAGGTTCCCTCTTGGGGAACAGGATAAACCACGGGAGTAATAAATAACCACAATCCCGTAAGCATGGTTAATCCTTTGGAAACATCTTTATATAACAAACCAAGGGGGGCTAATAAAATGCCGAAAAAGGTCCCAAGTAAAATTAAATGAATTAAGGCAACTGGGGCTAAAATGACCGTCCAACTGACCGGCACTTGAAATATTAGAAATAACGCGCAAATTAAAATCATTTTGATGCCAAAATTAAACCCCACTTCCCCTAATTTGGCTAAAATCAAAGCTTCGCGGGGAAATTTAACTCGGGCTAACATGGGTTTAGCATCGGAAGAAGCTTGCACTGGACCTTGTAAAGATTCAATAAAGGTTTGCCAAAGGGCGGTACTAAACATGACATAAGCGGGATAGGGAATGTCAGTTTCGCCAATAGAAATAGCTCTCGCATTTCCCGCTAACGTAAATCCTACTGCCATTGCGATCGGGGGAATAAACGCCCAAGCAATGCCTAGAAAAGACTGACGATATTGAGCGCTAATATCCCGAACCATCAGCCGCCATGCCAGCGATCGGGCTGCCAACAAATCCCGCCACATTTGACGAAACATTCGTTTCGGATGGCGGAGTTCACTTTGGGGAGTATAAATGTATTCGGGTTCCATATTTCGTTGACTGACTGGAGATTAA
Source organism: Laspinema sp. D2d (assembly GCF_025370755.1). Lineage (GTDB taxonomy): Bacteria > Cyanobacteriota > Cyanobacteriia > Cyanobacteriales > Laspinemataceae > Laspinema. The sequence goes on from NZ_JAMXFC010000026.1 coordinate 11,588, forward strand.
GAAAGAACTGGAAGGGGAAACTATGGGGTTAATCGTACCCTGGAACCTTGCTTTTTTTAAAGTAGACCTTTTGCTAAATACTGATTGTATCCCCCCAACCCCCCTTAAAAAGGGGGGCTTATTGAGGGGAGAGAATTTTGTAGGAAGTCTCTTCCTCCAGGCTCCCCCTTCCTTAAAAAGGGGGGCTTATTGAGGGGAGAGAATTTTGTAGGAAGTCTCTTCCTCCGGCCTCCCCCTTAAGAAGGGGGACGGGAGGGGGATCGCACACAGAAAAAGGCAGCTAAAACGGTTATTATTTTGCCAGAAATCTAGTATTTCAGGATGCTATAAACGGCTTAAGATTGGAATAACGAGGGCTGGGGTATGTTCTGTTCCTCCGGTTGAGTTTCCGTTGCCATTATGGGTTTAATTGGGATGGGTTCAGATTGCTGTTTGACGTAGCGATCGGTCAAGTAACGGTTGAGCAACTTATCCAAAGGATAGAGAATCCGGCGCTCAAAAAAGCCACTTTTAATCCCAAAGGTCAACCGTTCACTTAACGGCATTAAAATTGACTTTCTCCGCCGCCATCCCATGCGTTTATACTTGACTTGAAAATAAGCATCTTCGTCCAGATTCCATTTATCCCGTAAGCGGTGCAAACTATTCAACTGCCACGCATCACTCCAGCGCAGCATATAGAAGGGTAAATCGGTCCATTCTAGGGGAGGACCGGGAACATAAGTCACTAGGGATGCTGGCTCAAAATAGACCGTTTCTCCCGCTTCTCGGACACTCATACAAAAGTCCAGATGTTCTTTGGTGTTCAGCATTGCTTCATCCAAAGGTCCCAGGCGATCGAATATCGAACAGCGCACCAAAACGCAGTGAAATTCCGCTAGTTCCGTTTCCTGTCGCTGGAGTTCGTCGCGCACTTCCGCCACCCGCTTCCCTTGTTTATACATTTTTTCCCGCAGTCGGCGTCGGGGACTCTCCCCATGATTATCGGTCCAAATATGGGACTCTCCTCCAGCAAAATGGATGATTTCATGAACGGGTTTATCTTGACACATTAAAGGACCAACAACGGTGGCATGGGTTTCTTCCGCGCAGTCGATCAATCGTTCCAACCATCCGGGACTGACAATGACATCGTTATCCAGGAAGGCGACATATTTGGTTTTAACTTGACTCAAGCCAATATTGCGACTCTTATTTGGGGATAAATAGCGATTAACTCGAATCAAGTTAAACCCATGTAATAGGGCTTGTTCTTCTAAATACTGGCGCACTCCATCAGGAGAATTGCCATCCACATAAACTAATTTAAAGGGAATATTCGTGTATTGATAAATGCTTTCCAGGGATTCCCGGGTACAACTAAATCGTTCCCGAGGAACAATAACAAGAGTCACTAGCGGTTCAGTCATGGTTAAGTTCTCCTTAAACTATCGGTTAACAACTTGGTAAGTTGGGATAAAAATAAAATTTTTTAGATTATTCATTTTGGACGGCAATCAACGAAGAGAGTTGGGGGGATTGGGCTGTTGGCGGGCCGTTGAATGCCTGGTGATAAATATCCAGTAGGCGATCATTGAGGGGGTTAATATTGTAGTTGTTTTCTACTTCCCTGCGCCCCGCTTGACCCAGTTGAAACCACAATTCTGGATGTTCAATCAGGAACTTGATTTTCTCCGCTAATCCCTGAGTATCTCGTTCCGGAACAAGATACCCGGAAATCCCATCCCGGACTAATTCTGGAATTCCTCCATGATAGGTACTAATCACCGGCAATCCCATCGCCATTGCTTCTTTTAAAACATTAATGGGTGCATCACAGTCGCCATCGGCAGCGGTGACACTCGGGGCCATAAACAGATGAATATTTGCCAAAATTTCTTGAATTTCGGGTTGCGTTTTCCAGCCGAGTAACTGGACTGAATCCTTGACTCTCAGTTCATCAATTAAGTGTTTTAATTTAGCTTTTAAAGGACCATCCCCAATAATTTGAAAGGTTAAATTAGGATAGGCTGGAAGCAGTTGAGCCACGGCGCGAATTGCGTATTCAATTCCCTTTTTTTCACTCAGTCGTCCCGTAGTGGCAATGCGGATTTTTCCATCGGCAGGAGGGCGAGGAGGGGAGAAGGTAAAATCCCGAGGTTCGAGTCCCGAACGGACTACAGCGAGGCGATTCGGGTCACAGCCAATGCGGATGAGTTCACGCTTGAAATAGTCGCAGTTGGTCATGAAAAAATCGCCTTGTTTAAACAGGGTTTCATAAACGCGATCGCCATGTTCCCGCAGATACAGGCTAATATCAAATCCTCGAAAGGTGGTGACTAATTTAGCGGAAGGGAAGCAAATATCCCGAAAAGAAATCCCCCGTAATCCTAAATCCCCAAATTGACAGTGAATGATGTCATAAGGTTCTTTGTCTAGGGTGGGGAGGGCGACATGGAGTAACCAAAAGGTTGCTGCTGACGTACCATATTTAAAAACGTTGAGTGATCGCCACACTACGCCGGGATTCTTGGAGAAATTCACGGCGAATAATTTTATCCCATTCAGCCAACGGACGGCATAATTAGAACTAATTTCCGGTAAAGGATAGGTGCGCTCAAGTAGCTGATATTTCTCTACATCCGGATGCACCTTTTCCAAGTTTTTTGGGGGGATACCTTCCAGAGGATAAATATCTACCTCATGATGGCGATCGATTAAGCCGGTAATCTGATTGAGGATGAAAGTTTGGGATAATACAGGAAAGTGACGGACAATAAAGGCTATTCTCATCGTTGTTTCTCATGCCGTGAGGGTTCAACTCAATTTTTTAATAAGTTTAATCAGTTTTCTAGGACTGGGCAGACTAGCAGCAGCTTCTGCCTGCCCTGAGTTAGGTTTAAATATAGTAAAGCATCCCCGAATCTAATAATTTTAAAAAAGGCACTGCAATCAATCGATTTATCAATTTTCCCTGGGCTGACTCAGGTTGGGGTTCCGGTGACTTCTCAATTGAATTCCCGGCCTTCCCTCCATCAAGTCCGTGATAAATAACCTAACTTTTTCCCCCGCTTTAACCAGCTTCATCCACATTAAAAGAGCCATAAACTTGAGCTTATAAGTTAAGTGATTGGGTCTATTATTATGTCCAATTCTAAACCAGATCCGCAAGGGAGGCTTCAAGTCCATGAGGATAAACTGGAGGAGAACTAAGGGAAAATTGGGGCGATCGCGGTTGAGATGATAAGTAGCCATTGCTACTCTTTTCACCTTTTTTTGAAGTTTTTGCACCGAATCTCGGGCGGGATGACAGATTGTCGCATCAGGGGCAAAACTTTGGGCGTAACCCGCTGCAAAAACCCGCTTTCCCCATTCGCGATCGCCTCCAGATTTCAGCATAGAGTTAAATAACCCAACTTGCTCAAACACTTGTTTATAAGTAAAAACATTGGCGGTTGCCGCAAATTGTTCATGCTCCAGATAATATTCTTGCTGCAAAAAGAACAACCAGTCGTAGAGTTCTGCCGGGTTGGGACGGTTGGGAATTTTAAAAGAAAACTGGATAGAACCCCCCACTAATCCACAATTGGGAACACTTAATAAATGGGCTATTCCCTTCTCTAACCAATCGGACTGGGGAATACAATCCGCATCCGTAAAAGCCAGAATTTTACCTTTAGCGTGTAAAATTCCTTTATTGCGGGCGGTATAAGAACCCCGAGAAGGTTCTAAGAGTATTTTGGCTTGCTTAAATGGGCGAACCACTGGCTCCAGACTCTCATCGGATCCATTATCAATGACTAAAACTTCATACAAATGTTTGGGATAAGTCTGGTTTTCTAATGCCTCTAAACAGAGTCGAAGTCGTTGCGGATCATTTAAAACGGGAATGATAGTAGAAACAAAGGGTTGAGTTTGCTGATTCATTCTTTTTCTCTGATTAACCAAAGAAGCGTGAGGATTGGCAAGTCTATTTCCCTTTAGGCAATATATAAAGTTACCCCTACGCAGGATCTTTCCCTAAAAGGCAGACGATCTAGGAAGAGTGATTGTCCGCCCAAGTGGAAATCTCCCGATGGGCGATCGACCAATTCTCCTATTTTCTCTCTCTTCCCTCATCGACTCTTGATGATTAGGATGACCCCTTTCGAGAGCGGTAAAGGAGAGAAAAGAAAAAGGTATGGGACCCTACTTTGAGCCGGCAATAATAAGAATTGACGCTGTAAAAGACTTATATTAAGTGTATCTAATCCCCCGCCTAAACTCCTCTACCTGCGGGATGAATTATTAATATTTTATATCTCTAAACCTCCGGTTAAGCCAGCCCTGTGACCCTACCCGATCGCCCAGGAATAAGGGATTTGCCGCTCCAGATTTTTTACTATTTTTAAAGAAAAATCCGCTATTTTGGGGCCAAATTTTATAGAGTTCCTACCCGAAATCTGGAAAGATTACTCTAGGGATTTTTTTAACCGGGCTTTCGTAATACCCCTCATAGCCGCTCTTCTAGCCGCTTCTCCAGGTTCAAAAAGCGGTTTTTTTTAATATCTTAACCCCAGGTCCGCTTAATTTTTATTCCCCCGGTGAGTGGAGAGCCAATCTATCAAAAGAGGTAACCCCAGGTGATTTTTAAATTTAGGCTAATCCGTCAACCCTCCTGGGGTAGAGAGGGTCCCATCTCCGCGCTTTTTGAATTTTAAATCCCCCTCAAGCCTGGGCTAAAGGTATCCGACTTCATCCCGGTTTCTGGTCTACTTGCAGTCTAATTCTGGGGCGGGACTAGATTTGAACGCTCCAGTGAAGTCTTAAGGTTAAAGTTAGAGAGGAAACGGCTTGTTGGGGACTCGGTTCACATTAAATCGGGAATAGTTGACTATGAACCGAGATCAGAAATGACTGAATTTAGGTTCGTTTTTAGGGGCAAATAAAAACCCATCGAGTTAAGCTTCGTATTCGTCTATGGCTCGATTGGCTTCGGCGTCGGCTAGGGCGTTGTCTGCTCTACGGACGTGTTCAGGAGGGGCGTAGCTTTCAAATTGATTAAGGAGAGATTTTACTTGGTCATAGAGGGGTTTTAATTCCGGTTTTTTGACGCGATATTGGCCGAGGAGTTGTTTGACCATCAGTTCACTATCGGCGCGGAGTTTAACACGGGTTGCCCCCATTTCTAGGGCGGTTTCTAGGCCGAGAATGGCGGCTTGATATTCCGCTTGATTGTTGGTGGTTTCGCCGAGGTATTTACAGACTTTATTCAAGATATTTCCCTGTTCATCAAGGAGGACTGCACCGGCTCCAGCAGGGCCGGGATTACGGCGAGAGGCTCCGTCTGAATAGATTGTGATATACATGAAAAATGACTCCTTTAGAGGTGAATGGGTATTGTACTGCAAAAGGGAGGGGCGATCGCCAGGATTGGATAATAATTTTATTCAGAATTAGATGGAGGAGTGGAGATGCGATCGCCGGATGGATTAGGGATATTCAACAATTAAGGGTCCATGCGGGAGCAACCGGCGATCGGCATGAGCTTTTTTATTGAGGGCATGAAAAGAGGCAATGGGAATCTGTTCACTCACCGGCAATTCACTCAGGTTTTCCACTTCCCAAAATACGGCCCAGGTGCTTTTATCGAGTTGCGCTGAATCGGGGCGAAATCGCTTTTCTCCAGGATATCGACCGCGACGGGAGGGGAGGTGTCCTTGGTAGATGCCATGCCACGCTACGGACATCAGAAGGGGTTTATCAGAGTCAGAATGGGAGGGGTAGATAAACACTTCTACCCCTTGACCTTTTCTGATTTCATCGGCTTCCCGAAACAGTTCCCAGGAATCACTTCCGAAGACAACTTTCCCCTCGCGATCGCAAGTTTCCTTGCCGGAAATTAAGTGGGCTTCGGAAACGGGGGCCAGAATTGCAAAGGCTTTGGTGATGGTCATTTAATTTAACATCCTTAGATTTTCAGACTTAAAGGTTACTGGGTTTTCATCCCCGAGTTTTTCAGTTTCCTAAGCTGGTTATTCAAAAAACTGAATTTTCGGCTAATCTCAGTTTACTGGCTTTCTGGAGACACAATGATATCGGCATTACTTTTTGATTTAGATGGAACCCTGTGCAACACTGACCCCACTCACTTTAAAACTTGGGTGGAACTGTTGCGGGAGTATGGGATGGAGATTGATGAAGCCTTTTATCAAGCCCGGATTACCGGACGGCTGAATGAGGCAATTATTCAAGATTTGTTCCCTCAACTTTCACCGTTGGAGGGGAAGCAACTTGCAGATGAAAAAGAAGCGAGGTTCCGCAAACTCGCCTTAAAACTAGAGCAATTGGCCGGGGTCTCCACTATTTTAGCCTGGACTGAAGAACGGAAATTATTGCGATCGCTCGTCACGAATGCTCCCCCGAAAAATGTAGAATTCATGTTACAAGTGTTGGGATTAACTGAAATGTTTGAATCGGTAATCTTAGCAGAAAATTTACCCGCTGGCAAGCCTGATCCGCTTCCTTATCGAGTGGCATTGGAAAGATTAGGGATTGGCGCATCGGAGGCGATCGCTTTTGAGGATTCTCCCTCGGGGATTCGGTCAGCGGTGGGGGCTGGTATTTACACCATTGGCATTGCCTCGACTCAATTGCCGAAGTACCTCAAAGATTTGGGTGCATCAATGGCGGTTTCTGATTTCACTGACCCGGAACTGTGGAAGTTGCTGGATACGATTTAGAGGCCCTTCTGTTCTCTTCAGATTTGGGGTTAAATTGCATTGTTTTATCGCGCAAAAACAATGCAATTGTTTTCTCTGATACCATTTAGCCGATACCTTCTGAATGCGATGGTATTGTAAATGAATTTGCCCCTTAAATCTTCTCTCTTTAGAAAGATGCTGTGTTGGCCTGTTTGCAGCAATAATCAAGAGTGAGTTTATTTGAGACTTAAAGGGTCTATTCCCACTCTAATCAGTAGGTTCTATTAAAACGTATGACGGTTACACTAGGTTCTAATTATTTAGGGAACGATCGCTGTGAGTTTACCGTGTGGGCACCCACGCTTAAGGAAGTAGCGGTAGTGATTGCTGCGGAGGATAAAAACCGGGCGATCGCAATGGAAAGGCAGGCGGAAGGATACTGGAAGGCGACTGCGGAAGGGATTACACCGGGGACTCGATATTTCTATCGGTTAGATGGGAATCTGATGAGACCCGACCCCGCCGCGCATTTCCAACCCGATGGGGTACATGGGGCCTCAGCCGTGGTAGACCCAAAAGCCTTCTCCTGGACCGATCGCAGTTGGTGTAACCTTCCCCTGGAAGAGTATATCATCTATGAACTCCACGTTGGCACATTTACCCCTGAAGGAACATTTGAGGCAATTATTCCCCGTCTTGGCATCTTAAAAGATTTGGGAATTAATGCCATTGAAATTATGCCAGTCGCTCAATTTCCTGGCGATCGCAACTGGGGATATGATGGCGTATTTCCTTATGCCGTCCAGAATTCCTACGGAGGACCTGATCAATTAAAACAATTAGTTGATGCCTGTCATCAACAAGGCATCGCCGTCCTTATAGATGTGGTTTATAACCACCTCGGTCCTGAAGGTAATTATTTACCCGATTTTGGTCCCTATTTTACCAACAAATATCGACCCCTTTGGGGAGAAGCGCTAAATTTTGATGAAGAATACAGCGATGGAGTGCGCCACTTTTTCATTGAAAATGCCCTTTATTGGCTGCGAGAGTATCACATTGATGCATTACGCTTAGATGCGATTCAAGCTATTTTTGAAATGGGGGCTCGGCCTTTTTTGCAGGAACTTTCTGATGCCGTAGCGGACTTATCTGAGCAGGAAGGACGAAAATTTTATATCACAGCGGAAAGCGATTTAAACGATGCGCGGGTTTTACGTCCTAAAGAACTGGGAGGCTATGGGCTGGACTCCCAATGGTGTGATGATTTCCATCATGCTTTGCATACGTTATTGACGGGAGAAAGTGACCGATACTATCAAGATTTTGGTCAAATTGAACAGTTGGTTAAATCCTTTAAAGAGGGGTTTATTTATGATGGACAATATGCGCCCCACCGCAAGCGCAAACATGGAAATTCGGCGAAGGATCAACCCGCTCATCAATTTATTGTATTTTCTCAAAATCACGACCAAACCGGCAACCGAATTGGAGGCGATCGGCTTTCTAATTTGATTTCCTTTGACGGGCTCAAACTAGCCGCAGCCGCCGTATTACTCTCTCCCTTCTTACCCTTTTTATTCATGGGCGAAGAGTATGGAGAAACCGCCCCATTTTTATATTTTGTCAGCCACTCGGACCCCGACCTCATCGAAGCAATCCGCCAAGACAAAGAAAAAGAATTTAAGAAAGGTTTTGAATCAGGGAAATTTAATAATCCTCAAGATGTTAACACCTTTTCTCAATGCCAACTGAATTGGGAAAAACATCAACAAGGTCAACACCAGGTTTTATGGAACTTTTACCGCAAATTAATTGAATTACGTCGCACCGTTCCAGCCCTGAAAAAGCTCAGTAAAGAAACCCTAGACTGTAGCTGCCTGAAAGCCGAAAATCTCTTGTTTGTCCGGCGATGGGCTGAAAAGAGTCAAGTCTTTTATGTGATTAATTTCAGCACTAACACCGTCAAATTTGAACCGAATATTCCCGAGGGAAATTGGCAAAAAATCTTAGACTCTTCTGAAGAAACTTGGAAAGGTTCAGGGTCCTCCTTACCGGAAGTGCTTCACCCCCAGAAATCCGTTTCAATTCCCCCTTTAACCGTCGCCGTTTATCAAATGGCGGAATAAAAATACTCCTCCCTGTCGTTCTCGGGTACCGCCGGGAAACGGCAGGAGAGGATTTATCTCCTACCTACTCAAGCGGACAGCATATAAAATAGCTTGATGTTATACCCCCCTTGTAAACCTTTTATTTCCACCCCAATTCAAGTTAAACCATGAGAATTCCCAAAGCCACTTACCGCATTCAATTTAACTCTAAATTTCAATTTACAGACGCTGAAAAAATCGTTAATTATCTGGCCGATTTAGGAATTTCAGATATTTATGCTTCGCCTATTTTTAAAGCGCGTCAAGGCAGTACCCACGGCTATGATGTGGTAGACCCCAACCAGATTAATCCGGAACTGGGACCCCCAGAGGCTTTTGAATCCTTGATTAAAAAAGTCCAAGAAAAAGACCTCGGATGGGTGCAAGATATTGTCCCCAATCATACCGCCTATGATAGTGAAAATGTCATGCTAATGGATGTCCTGGAAAATGGAGCATCCTCGGATTATTTTGACTATTTTGATATTGCCTGGAATGCGCCTTATGGGGATATTAGTGAAGGGGTTCTCGCTCCTTTACTGGGGAACTTTTATCAAGAATGTCTGGAAAATGGGGAAATTCAGCTTCAATACGATGCCACAGGATTAACCGTCCAGTATTATAGCCTAAAACTGCCCATCCGTATCGAGTCTTATGTATCTTTTTTGACTCATAATTTAGGCACACTGCGAAGAACTTTGGGACGAAATCATCCCGAGTTTATCAAACTGTTGGGAATCCTTTACTTACTAAAAAGTATTCCGGCTGAAACCAAGGGACGAGAACGATATGATCAACTGACGTTTGTTAAAGGGTTGTTGTGGGAGTTATATGACCAAAATCGTGATATCTGCCAATTTATCCAGGATAACCTAAAGGAATTTAATGGCACACCGGGAATACCCGAAAGCTTTAATTTACTGGAAGAGTTGCTGCGGGAACAGGTGTATCGCCTCACCTTTTGGAAAGTAGGGGCGGAAGAAATTAACTACCGACGATTTTTTACGGTGAATGAACTGATTTCCGTTCGGGTGGAAACCCTGCGGGTATTTCATGATACCCATCATTTAATCACCAAGCTAGTTAAAGAGGGGAAATTTACCGGGGTCCGGATTGATCATATTGATGGACTTTATGACCCTCAGCAATATTTACAACGATTGCGAGAAAAATTAGGAGATATCTATATTACGGTAGAAAAAATCCTGGAAATGGCCGAAATTATGCCATCCAATTGGCCGATTCAGGGCACCAGTGGCTATGATTTTATGAATCGCCTGAATGGGTTGTTTTGTAACCGCAATAATCAAGACCGATTCAGTGAGATTTATGGCAAGTTTACGGGATTAAATCACAGTTATAAAGATTTGTTTTTTGAGAAAAAGCATCTGATTGTCGATCGCAATATGGCAGGAGATGCAGACAATCTGGCTCATTTGTTAAAATCCATCGCCAATCAATCCCGGGAGGGTCGAGATTTTACCTTATATTCTCTAAAACGAGCACTGGTGGAGGTACTGGTAGCGTTCCCCGTCTATCGCACCTATATTAATGGAGAGGGGGTCAGCAGTCGCGATCGCCACTATATCCAAGAGGTGATTGATCAAGCAAAAGAGCTTCTACCCTTGCAGGGAAAAGAGCTTGAGTTTATTGAAAAATTAATGTTACTGGAAAATGCGGATTATTTAACGGAAGAAGAACGAGAACAGCGTCTCTATTCCGTGATGCGGATTCAGCAATGGACAGGACCTTTGATGGCAAAAGGGATTGAAGATACCCTCTTTTACGTTTACAATCGGTTGGTTTCTCTTAATGAAGTCGGTGGCGACCCCGCCCAGTTTGGGTTGACTTTAGATGAGTTTCATGAGTTTAATACTCAACAAAAAGACAGTTGGATTCATAAAATGAATGCCACTTCTACCCATGATACCAAACGGGGAGAAGATGTCCGTGCCCGCATCAATGTTCTGTCAGAAATTCCCGATGAGTGGGAACAGCAAATCACCTCCTGGCGAGAAATTAATCAAGGGCATAAAACAAAACTGCCCGATAAAGTCGTGCCTACTGCTAACGATGAATATTTCTTTTATCAAACCTTATTAGGTGCTTTTCCCTTTGCGGAAAGCGAGTATTCTGAATTTATTCAGCGGGTTAAAGATTGTTCAATTAAGTCGGTGCGAGAGGCGAAATTACATACGGCGTGGTTGCGCCCAGATACCGCTTATGAGGAGGGATTTCTGGCCTTTATCGATGCCGTAATGCAACCGTCACCCGAAAATCAATTTTTACAAAAATTCCAGCCGTTCCAAGAGAAAATAGCCGCTTATGGGGTTTATAATTCTTTGGCTCAAGTGTTGCTAAAACTGACTACTCCTGGAGTGCCAGATTTTTATCAAGGAACGGAATTGTGGGATTTAAGTTTAGTTGACCCCGATAATCGGCGTCCTGTGGATTTTGAGCAACGGATAACAGGGTTAAGAGAGATTCGTACCCAAGCATCTGCGGATATTTTAGCCTTGATGAAGGAGTTACTGTCTCATCCAGAATCGGGAAAGATTAAACTCTTTGCGATCGCCCGAATTTTAGAAGCAAGAACCCAGGCAATTGAACTGTTCCAAACGGGCGATTACCACCCCTTGAAAGGGTCGGGAAAATTTAGCGAAAATGTGGTAGGGTTTGCCCGATCGCACGGCAATCAAGTAGCGATCGCGATCGCACCCCGCTTTCTCACTCATCTCATTCAACCAGACACATTCCCCTTGGGACAAGTCTGGCAAGATACCCATTTAGAATTGCCTTCCGGACTCCCCTCCCAGTGGCAGGATGCAATTTCCGGACAACCCATTCAAACCGATGGCAGTTTGTCCATTGCCCAAACCTTAACCCATTTCCCCATCGCCTTGCTCATGAGTCAACCCTCTTAATCAGGGGTGACTCTCGTTTAAATTAACCCGATGGCAGCCCCCTAAAGGCAGATTTAGAGACGGATATTTTCCGTCTCTATTTGAGGTTGAGGAACCCTATAAAATCAGTAGTCCCTCATCCCAAGGGCAGATGAAAGGGGCATTCTGACCGCTTTTTTACAGAAACGCTACAATAGAATAAAGGGCGATATCTGAGATAGATTTGCGTTCTTTTTAAACCGTTAATTTAATATCAACGCTTGATAACCATGATAGCAGATGTCTTTCAACCGAACGAATTCCCGAGTCCGAGTCGCATTGCGGCGATGAGAGAATATATCAAAAAAACTTGGAAAACTCTCTATCGTTCTCATGCTCATATTTTAGAAGCGGCCAAAGATGAAAAAATCGGTCATACAGATAACCAACGCTGGCCGATTTATATTTCTGCAATGGAGGATAAAGCTCGGGTAGAAGCCGAATTCAAAAAGGTTTTAACCCCCGATGAATTTAAACAAATTGAAGTTTTGAGTCTTCCTTCAGAAATTGACCAAATTACCGAACATGGATTGTTGTATCTTCCCGGAGATTATGTAGTACCGGGGGGTCGGTTTAATGAAATGTATGGATGGGATAGTTATTTTATTGTTCTGGGATTGTTACGGGATGGGGAGATAGAATTAGCAAAAAGTCAAGTAGATCAGCTAATTTATCAAATCGACCATTATGGAACGATTTTAAATGCGAATCGGAGTTATTTGTTATCCCGATCGCAACCGCCGTTTTTAACCCCGATGATTTTGGCGGTGTATGAACAGACTCAGGATAAAGACTGGTTGCGATCGCTATTGGGGGCGGTAGAAAGTCATTACTATTATTGGATTGTCCCCCCCCACTTGAATCAATCCACGGGACTTTCTCGCTATTGTGCTTTAGGAGAAGGACCCGCCCCGGAAGTGCTGGTATCAGAAACTGATGCTCAAGGGCGAACTCACTACGATCGCATCCGAGAATATTATCGACGATTTGAAGTGATGGCGTATGATGTGAGCTTGTATTACGACAAAGAAACCGATACCCTGACTGACCTTTTTTATAAAGGCGATCGCTCCATGAGAGAATCAGGATTCGACCCCTCCAACCGTTTTGGTCCTTTTAATATCGATATTATCCATTACGCGCCGGTTTGTTTAAACGCCCTACTCTATCGAATGGAGCAAGATATTGCCCAAATTCTGAGGATTTTAGGCAATCCGCAACTGGCAGAATCCTGGGATGAGCGCGCTCAAACCCGTCATCAGTTAATCGATAAATTCCTCTGGGATGAACCCTCCGGTTTGTACTTAGATTATAACTTCCGAACCAACGAACGCCGCCTCTATGAATTTGCCACAACATTTTATCCCTTATGGGTTGGACTGGCATCAGAAGAACAAGCGCAACGCGTGGTAGAAAACTTGGAGTTATTTGAAGCCCCCGGAGGATTGCTTACCAGTTCTCATGTTACTGGAAATCAATGGGATGCGCCCTTTGGTTGGGCACCTTTAACCTTAATTGCGGTAGAAGGATTGTATCGCTATGGATATCGCAGTGAAGGCGATCGCATTGGGGGCAAATTCATTAATTTAGTCACCCAAGAATTTGAAAAAACCGGCACACTTTTAGAAAAATATGACGTTCTCTCCTGTTCTTCAGAAGTTTCCAACGAAATTGTTTTTGGTTACAATACCAATGAAGTGGGATTTGGTTGGACCAATGGTTCAATTTTGGAATTGTTAGCCGAAGCGAAAAAGATGTAAAAACCAATACCCCCTCAAGGGTGCGGTTAACGGAATCAAACCCACTGAGAAAGGGTAATGTTAAACTAGGACTTATCGCGGAAATTTTAAGCGGATATTTTGAAAGAGAGGGGTACTTCATAAATTACCCCTCTCTTTTGCTTAATCTGATCCATAAATCCGGGGTGGATTGGATATAAAGAAAACCGATTACAACATTTTAAAAGGCTGCCTAAAAAAAGGAAGAGAGGGCATTTTTTATGCGGTTTATCAGCCGTCTATTCTTCTTTTTTTTCAACCACTAGGGTGAGACGAGCGACCATTGCCCCAATTGCGCCAACTGCTGCCACCACGGGAAATAAAGCCACCCCAATGGTTCCTCCGACAACGCCCACGGTAAGAGGAATTTCAATTAATGTGTGACCTTCTTCATTTTTAATGACAATCCGTCGGGCATTTCCTTGTTGAATTAGTTCTCTAACTTTTTTTACCAGGTCGTCTCCATTAAGTTTAAACTCTTCAACCCGAACGTTTGAATTAGTTTGCACTTCGGGGTCAATGGGGAGGACAGGTTCTTGGGAAGAACTAATGACAGGTTCTTGGAAAGGAGTTCCGAGGGGATCTTTTGGACGAATAGGTTCAGTCATGATAATCAGTCCTGTAAATGAAAGTATGCTTATAGTCTATCAAATGGTTTTAGGGATGAGTGGCGATCGCCCAAGGGGAAGCGATCGCCTGGAGGGTAAAACTGGGAGAATGAGGTATCCCAGTCGTTTTCAGAGGGAGTTGAGTGTAGTTCTCCAGTGACGGGAACGAGGGATTCTGAAGAGAGAGAGGGTTTTGAACCTAACCGATGGAGAGTTGAGCCTATTTTCGCTACAATCATCACAGCAGAACTCAACAGAGAACGGGAGGGAGAGCGAGGAGAATTGAGGCAAAAGGAGGAGGGGTTGCCTGGGGTCGCACTCTTGACAACCGGGTGAAAGCAAGGGAGGATTTGAAAACCTCTCCCTGACCGTCTAGGACGTTAGTACAGTAAGGGGTAGAAACCGTGTTTTTTTACCAACGGGTCTCTACTTCTATTGCTCCCATGAGGAGAGAAAATCCAGTTTCTTATCCCCTTGATTCAATACGGTTCAACAGCGATCGCCATCATGGAGGGGTCTAAACTTCTATTTAGGACCGGGAAAACTTCTCAGAACTGATAAGGTAAAACCGTTCTAATTGATGCGGCTCAAGGGGTTGTTTTATCTCTTGATTTAACCTTTTTTAAAGCATCTCTTTTTAGGTAAATTAATCACTTTAAATGGGTATCATTCCATGTTGAAACAGGAGCATCTACTCATCCAATTCAGGGAACGGGTTAAACCGGATCATTGGCTTGAAACAACAGAACTTCTGTTATTAGTAGGATCCGTTGTGGGGACAGTAGCAGCGGCGATCGCCAAACAGGCGGCTTATGCGGCTGCCCCCGTAACCCTTGCCCTCTGGCTAAATTTTATTAACCAGAAACGTCGAGACGGGTTGCAAGACGAGAAAATCCCCTTAGTTATTTCTGAAATTGAACTCAAACTATCAGAATTAGACCGCCAATTAAAAACCATCCCTGCGCCAGTTACTATTAATTTATCTGAAGTTCATGAAGAGTTATCAAAACTGAACAAATCCGTGACCATGATTGAGGGCAAAGCTGCGTTTATGACCTCAAAAGTTTACGATAACTTAAGTTTAAAAATTGACGCTTTGCAAAAACAAATTTCTGAATTTACCGAACCTTTTGATCTCACCCGGTTTGAAGCCAAAATTGCCTCATTGAATGTGGCCGTTCAATTTTTAGCACAACGCCCGATTATTGATTTGCAAGACTTTGACAAACTGCATCGTCAAATTTTGCAAGTGGAAGCCGATCGCCGAGAGGTCCTCTCGCCTTACCTTCAGCAATTGGAAGGGGAAATTCAAAAGTTACAACAGACTGATTTGATTCTCACCCGGAAGGTGGATACCCTAACTCAAAAGTTTAACGCCCGACCAGAAATGGCCCAACTGTCTAAATTAAGCCGCATTGTGGCCCGGTTAAGCGATAGTTTAAACCAAATGCAACAGACGGAAGCGATCGCCTCCCTCTATGAAGATATCTCCGGACTCTCCCGGGAGATCAACCAGTTAAAGCAACAATTGAAACTCCAACCCAAACTTACCCCGCTTCAGGAACTGCCTCGAACTCCGCAGAATGATCCATTCGGCATGGATCGGTAGAGGGATCACCGGGGATTGAACTGCCGAAACCCTACTCCCCCGCCTCTATAGACCTTTCCTCCTCCCGGGTGAAACGCCCCTGGCGAAGGAATTGCACCTGATCCCCGCCACAGTTTCTGGGGATTTAAGCGGGCAGCTTGGGGGCAAAATAGAATAGCCGTCTATTTTTATTCTTTTGGGGACTTAGAAGCCACCCAGTTTTCAATTAAAATAGTTTCTTCTATGCCAGACTTAATAGTTTAGCGTCGATCCCCGATCACCCGAGGATGATCCTCAATGTTAACCAATAAAGAAAAGGATTAGAGGAGGTAAAAAGAAGTGACGACCGATATTACCACAAAAGAAGTCCGAGCGCAGATCGAAGCAATAAAAATTAAAGTTGAACGCAACGGCCATTTGACCCCGATCGCGCAAATTGCACCCGTTGAGGTTGAAGGGACTAAAATTGAGTACGCCACCTTCCTCGGCAGCGATCGCTTCACCGAGTTAAACCCCCAAATTGGCGATACCCTCCTCCTGTGTCATGGGGGAACTGACAAAATGGCGGAAGTGGTGGGGGTCATTTCCGAAGAACGGTCTTCCGGCACTCAACCCTTTAAAATGCCCAAGCACTGCCCCGAATGCGGATCCCCTGTCATCCGGACGGCTGATGATGAAATCAGTTGTATTAACTCCTCCTGTGCGCCCATTCTTCCCTACAGCTTGCTTAATTGGGCTAGTCGCGATGCAATGGAAATTAGCGGATTGGGAGAAAAACTGGCCCACCAACTGATCGAACATGGTTTGGTTAAATCCGTGGCCGACTTGTACGAAATCAACGCAGACCAACTGATCACCCTGGAACGGATGGGGAAAAAATCGGCAAAAAACCTGCTCAAGGCGATCGCCAAATCCAAATCCCTCCCCTGGTCCAGAGTCCTCGCCAGTTTAGGCATTCGCCAAGTCGGTCGGGCCACTGCACAAGTGCTCGCCCAAGAATTTGCCACCGTCGGAGACCTCGCCAAAGCTGAAATCGCCGAACTAGAGGCTATGGAACGGATCAGCCCCGAAACTGCCCAGTCTGTCTATTCCTGGTTCCGGATTCAGGCCAATCAAACCTTAATTGAGCGCTTATCCGCTGCCGGGTTGCAACTCCCTTCCGTGGCATTACCGCCGATCCTAGATGTCCCCGTCGCCCCAGAAACTGCAACCCAGGAGGCACACCCCTCCCCGGCACCCCGCGACCCAGAACCCGTTGCTATGCCTGCTCCTTCTACCGCAGAAACCCCCGCCCATGAACAGTCCCCAGGGAATGCGACTGCTCAACAATTACAAACCGCCACTGAACGTAACGCTCAATTACAATCGGATTTAGAGCAAGCGACTCAGCATTCGGGTCAATTGCAATCGGAGTTACAGGAGATTCGGACCAACTTAGAACGGGCGGAACAACAAACAGCGCAACTTCAATCAGAACTAGAGGAAACTCGGCAGCAGTTGGCTCAGGCAAATCAATCTGAATCCCTGGAATCGGAACTGGCGCAAAAGAGTACCCAACTCACCGAAACTCAAGAGCAAACGGCTCAATTACAGGCTCAATTACAGGAAATTCAGTCTGCGTTAGAAGCTTCTACTCGCCAAACGGAAGAGCTGAAAACTGAGTTAGGGCAAGCTCATCAACATTCAGGAGAATTAGAAGCGCAACTGAGTCAGTTACAAACTGAGTTAGCGCGATCGCAACACCATTCAGGGGAATTAGAAGCTCAACTCAATCAGTTACAAACGGAATTAGCTCAATCCCAACAAAATTCAGGGGAATTAGAAGCTCAACTGACTCAGGTACAAACGGAGTTAGCTCAATCCCAACAAAATTCAGGGGAATTGAATTCCCAACTGAATCAGTTACAAACGGAATTAGCTCAATCCCAACACCATTCAGGGGAATTAAATTCTCAACTGACTCAGGTACAAACGGAATTAGCTCAATCCCAACAAAATTCAGGGGAATTAAACTCTCAACTGAATCAGTTACAAACGGAGTTAGCTCAATCCCAACAGCATTCAGGGGAATTAAATTCTCAACTGAATCAGTTACAAACGGAGTTAGCTCAATCGAAACAACATTCAGGGGAAGTCGAGTCTCAACTGACTCAGGTGCGAACTGAGTTAGAACAAGCTCATCAGCAATCAGGGGAATTAAACGCTCAACTGAACCAGGTGCGATCGCAGTTAGCGCAAGTGCAACAGCATTCCGGGGAACTCGACTCTCAACTGACTCAGGTGCGAACCGAGTTAACGCAAGCGCAACAGCAATCAGGGGAATTAAACTCTCAACTGAACCAGGTGCGAACCGAGTTAACGCAATCGCAACAAGAGCGATCGCAGCTTCAATCCCACCTAGAGGAACGGGGGGAAAGATTGCAACACCTGGAAGGGGAGAAACAGGACTGGCAACACCAACTTTCTGAAACCCGGACCCAATTACTGGGAGTGGAAGAGATGCGATCGCACCTGCAAACCGAACTCGCTCAAATTAAGGCAGAAAACGAGCGCGCACAACAACAGCGATCGGACTTACAGACTCAGCTTGCCAAATCCCACGCAGCACAGTCCCAACTCCAGGGGGATTTATCACAAACCCAAGAAAAATTACAGCGCGTCTTGCAGGATCAATCCCATGCAGAATCCCGAGTCACCCAAGCTAACCGCGAGCGATCGGAGGCACTGTCACAATTGGAAGCTGCCAACCAACAGCGATCGCAGCTAGAATCCCAACTCGCCCTCATGCGATCGCAAACTCCCCTCTTAAAAACCGGAGTCGTTCTAGCGTTCCTCTTCGGTTCCCTAATTGCCTGGTTCTCAGCGTTAGCCATTTACTAACATTGTATCTTTTTTCCATAACTCTAGGATAAATGTATAAACAGAGATGTAGCACCACCGCTACATCTCTGTTTTTTTCGCAACTTCATCCCGAATCCGGTTATTATCGGTCTATAAAAACCCGCAGGCTCAAGCCTGGGACTATACTAACGAAGCCCGCTTACGCGGGCTAAAAGTCAGGGAATCCGGTTGTTATCGGGCTATAAAAACCCGCAGGCTCAAGCCTGGGGCTTTTTATAGATATCCTCCTACCTTTAGTCCTTACTCCACACTGAAGATATTGCCTTCAGGAGGGAGGTTGAACTGGGAAATGAGCGGATTGCACCGAAAAATCAGGGTTGCAGCCACTGTTGCCCTTGATTATGTGAAAAGTGCATTGCTGCCTTGCGTAAAAATCATACTTATAAATATTTTGTAACTTTAGATACGCATCCCCCTAGTTGATGCGACTAACTTATAGGGAAATCAAGCGGAAATAAAGGAGAAAATGAATCTAAATAAAAATAAGGTAATCAATGATACGGTTTGGACATTTTTAGAAATTTGCTAGGTTATTATTTTCATTAAGAGGCAACAGATAAAACGAGGTTCTCTATGACGTTAGCCACAGAAAAGCCCACAACGAGTTTAAATAAATTTGAAAAAATCAAGGCCGAAAAAGACGGACTTGATGTAAAAAATCAGCTAGAAGATTTTGCTCAAATGGGCTGGGAGGCCATTGATGCGAGCGATCGCGACTACCGGCTCAAGTGGCTGGGGGTGTTCTTTCGCCCGGTGACGCCCGGTCAGTTCATGGTAAGGATGCGGATGCCTCATGGAGTCATGAATAGTCTGCAAATGCGGGTCCTTGCCGAGATCGTAGAGCGGTATGGAGAGGATGGAAATGCAGATATTACCACCCGACAAAATCTCCAACTGCGGGGCATCAGAATAGAAGATATTCCCGATATTTTCAACCGATTTAAAGCAGCGGGAATGACCTCGATTCAGTCGGGGATGGATAACGTTAGAAACATTACAGGGTCTCCGGTTTCAGGGATCGACAAACATGAGTTAATCGATACTCAAGAGTTGGTCCAAAAGGTCCAAGATATGATTACCAATACGGGAGAGGGTAACCCCGCTTTTACCAACTTACCGAGGAAATTTAACATTGCGATCGGTGGATGTCCAGACAACTCTATTCATGCCGAAATCAATGATATTGCCTTCGTTCCGGCTTATAAAAATGGAGAAATTGGCTTTAACGTACTCGTCGGGGGCTTTTTCTCGGCGAAACGGTGTGAAGCGGCGATCCCCCTCAATGTTTGGGTCCCCCCCAATGATGATGTAGTGGAATTATGCCGTGCTATTTTAGAAATTTACCGAGATCATGGACCGCGAGCCAATCGCCAGAAGTCTCGTTTAATGTGGCTGATCGACGAATGGGGCGTAGAGAAATTCCGGACTGAAGTCGAGCAAGAGTTCGGAAAACCACTAGCCGAAGCTGCTGAGAAAGATGAGATTGTTTGGGAAAAACGGGATCATCTGGGCGTGTTCCCTCAGAAGCAAGCGGGCTTAAACTTTGTGGGATTCAATGTTCCCGTGGGTCGGTTGTTTGCCCCCGAGATGTTTGAGTTGGCTAGACTGGCGGAAGTCTATGGCAATGGTGAGATCCGGTTAACGGTGGAACAAAATGTCATTATTCCGAATATTCCCGATTCGCGGTTAGAAGCCTTATTGCAAGAACCGATTTTAGAGAAATTTAGAATTGATCCCGCACCCCTGACGCGATCGCTCGTTTCCTGCACCGGCGCTCAATTCTGTAACTTTGCCTTAATTGAAACCAAAAATCGCGCTTTAGCCTTAGTTCAAGAACTCGAAGCCGAATTAGAAATCCCCAAAACCGTCCGAATTCACTGGACTGGCTGTCCCAATTCCTGCGGACAACCCCAAGTCGCAGAGATTGGCTTGATGGGAACCAAAACCCGCAAAAATGGCAAAACTGTGGAAGGGGTGGACCTGTACATGGGCGGTAAAGTGGGCAAGGATGCTCACCTAGGTAGCTGTGTTCAAAAGGGG
Organism: Laspinema sp. D2d; assembly: GCF_025370755.1. Classification (GTDB taxonomy): domain Bacteria; phylum Cyanobacteriota; class Cyanobacteriia; order Cyanobacteriales; family Laspinemataceae; genus Laspinema. The sequence goes on from NZ_JAMXFC010000026.1 coordinate 32,257, forward strand.
ATTCCCTGCGAGGACCTGAAACCCGTATTACGGCAGTTACTCGTCGAGCAGTTTGAGGCGAAACTGAAACCTGGAATGGCTCATGCCATTGTCGATGTACCTCCGGAATTAGAAGAGTCAACTGAACCCTCTACCGCGAAAGCAAGTCAACCGGCAATCGTCACCTTTGCCAAGTCTGGTAAAACCATTTCCTGCGATGACTCTGCCCCGATTTTAGAGATTGCTGAACGCGAGGGAATCGAACTCGATAGCAGTTGCCGGGGTGGAACTTGCGGGACTTGCAAGCAAAAACTCCTCAGCGGAGAGGTTCGCTACGAAAATGAACCCCAGGCCCTGAGCAATGGCGATCGCCAGCAAGGATATATTTTGGCCTGTAGCGCCCATCCCATCGGTCCCGTGGAAATTGACGCCTAACCGAGGCACTTGTCAAGAAATTTTGACTTAAACCCATCACGTTCTGTCAATCCGCAACTTTATCTCAACAGGAGTAAAATAATCCATGTCTTCTCAAGAATTAGCCTCCAAACCGACTAACTCCGTTTCTTCTAGTCCGGGAGCAGATGAAACCCCCAAAGCCTCCAATTCCCTGGCCCTACAACTCATCTGTGCCGTAGGTGTCCTAGGGTTTTCTGGATATATGTTCAGTAGCTGGCATCAGACCCTAGTTCAACATAGTCTCGCCCAGAAAGCTCAAGCCGAAGCCCCCGTAGTGGCGGAAACCCCAGCAACAGCTCCGGTGGAGGCTCAAGTGCAACCCTCGGCGACTCAACCCGCCATGACGGCAACCCCTGCTGCGATTACCCCACAAGTCGCCCCTGCCGCCCCTGCCGCTGTCCCGATGCTCAGCGAACCCGCGCCCACCCCGGCAATTACGGACCCGGCAACCTTGACCAGCCTCAGTCAAAAACTGTACGAACAAATTGATGGCAACTGGAAGAGTTATCCGACCTTTACCAGCAATTTAGTCTATCAAGTCCAGGTGCAACAGGATGGGGCGATCGCCGGGTATGACTCACTGAATCAACCGGCTGAAGATTACCTGGGGGAAACCCCCCTGCCGGAATTAACCTCGAATACCGCGCCCCTAGCTGAAACTTCAACCGAGCCCCAGGCTAAGTTTCTAGTCTTGCTCATGCCCAGCGGGACCTTAGAAATCAGTCCTTGGGTGGGGAACTAGAACTGAGCCGCTGAAAGCTGCACGAGGACTAAGTGGGCGATCGCAAGGCGGGGGATCATCTAGGCTGATTCCTTCCCCTCCAGGCATCCCGGGACAACCCAGGGAAAAGACTAAAGGGTAAATCCAATTGTTCGAGATTGACCGTTTTTTAAACTCGGTTATGCTACTTGTACCGTCAAGACTAGGGCAGTATTGATAGAGTCCAGTCGGAAACTCTATACTTGACTTTCCGAACCCATTTATCAAAAATTGCTCTCTTGGGGCAACTACAATGAGGACTGACTATGAGTTTTAACGACTTTTCTTCCGAACCCAAACGCCATATTCCAACCGATGCCATCATCGTTTTAGGCGCAACCCTTTCCGTTTTTCTCCTTGGAGGGATACTGCACCTGCTTTCTGGCGGTGCCCGTGCCCAGGAAGAACCCGCACCCGTGACCATGACTGAAGAATCAGTAGTGGTGGAAAGCGTCACCCCTCGCCCCGAGACTCAACCCTCGGTGGAAACCCAGGTGGATGAGACGCGAATCATTACCCAAGAGCCTTCCTTGACTCAGCAGCAGCCTGGGGGCGTTCAAACCCCTCCGGCTGGGATGAATAATCAGCCTTTTGTGGCAAGTCCTCCTCCCGTGGTTCAACAAACCCCGATCGTCACGGAGCAACCTGCGGTTCCTCCAACGACTCCGGCACCAATGGATCAGGCTCCTGGAGTCACAACTTCCCCCGCGCCAATGGGTGAGGCGACTACTCCGACGCTGGGTGAGGCGACTACCCCGACCCTAGGTGAGGCGACTACCCCGACCCTGGGTGAGGCTCCCGCAGCCACGGGTGAGGCGACTACCCCGACGCTGGGTGAGACGACTACCCCAACTCTGGGTGAGACTCCCAACACGATGGGAGAATCGCCGGACATGATGGGTGAGGCTCCCGCAGCCACGGCACAACCCCAAGCGATCGCCGATCCAGTCGTGATTGAGACTTTAAGCCAGGATCTTTATACGAAACTGGATAGTAACTGGACCACTTATCCGACTTTTACTCAAGATTTAACCTATCGCGTCCAAATCAACGAAGAAGGGGAAATCGTATCATACGAGCCAGTCGATCCGATGGCTCAACAATATACCAAGGAGCTTCCACTTCCTAACTTGAGTGAGACTCCACCGGCAGGAAGCGCTACTGCGCAACCTCTGGCTAACTTCCGCGTTGTCTTTAGTCCCACTGGCGGTCTCCAGGTTAATCCCTGGCAAAATGACATTCCCCAGTAACAACAACGCTTAAAGGAATGGGATAATGATGGCTGGTGAACACAAGGGTATGTGGGCTATAAATTATATAGCTACCCCTCTTCCCACCCACTCACAAGGGAGGAAGAGGGGAAACTACCAGCCAAGGATCGACAGGAAACGCAACCCCTTCACGAACGGATTTCTGGACAACTCCCCTCGGTGGGTGAATCAAACTGAGCCTCGGGTGCGATCGCATCACATCCCAACCCATCCACAACCAAGGCGGCTGATGACAAGGTGAAGTGAGCAAAAACATCGGACCTGTTGCGAATCGCTCAGTCATAAAGATTTACTAACCTTCCTAGAAAATATTTCAACCCCGTAGAGGAATCATGCTAACAGAACTCTGGTCATTTCGCGGACGATACCGCATCCTACACTTAACCTGGTTTGCCTTCTTTCTCTCCTTTGTCGTCTGGTTTAACTTTGCCCCCTTTGCCACAGCGGTACAAGAATCATTAGGGTTACAAGCAGGACAAATGAGAACCCTGGCAATTTGTAACGTTGCCCTCACCGTTCCTGCCCGAATTATTATTGGTATGGTCCTAGATAAATATGGACCGCGTATTACTTATTCTTTGTTACTGATTTATGCAGCCATTCCTTGTTTAATGTTTGCCCTCGCGCAAAACTTTGGGCAGTTGGTTATCTCTCGCTTACTGTTATCCATTGTGGGTGCTGGATTCGTAATTGGTATCCGCATGGTGGCTGAGTGGTTCCCTCCGAAAGAAATCGGTTTAGCCGAAGGGATTTATGGGGGATGGGGTAACTTTGGTTCCGCTGGTGCTGCTTTTACCCTACCTACCTTGGCAACAGTGGCCGCCTTTATGTCAGCGGGTCAAATCAACTGGCGCTTTGCGATCGCCCTGACGGGAATTGTTGCTGCTGTTTACGGGGTAATCTACTTCTTTAATGTCCAAGATACCCCACCGGGTAAAGTGTATCAGCGTCCCAACCGTCACGGTGGGCTTGAAGTCACTAGCCGTCGGGACTTCTGGTTCATGATGGCAATGAATATTCCCCTCAGTGCTATCCTCGGGTTACTCGCTTGGCGTCTCACTAAAATTGGGTTTTTAAATACGACCCAACTCTGGATCACTTGGGTGTTCTTAGTAGGTTTGTATGCTTTCCAATCCTATAAGTGCTGGACGGTTAACAAAGAGTTAGTTTTGGGTCAAAAACGGTATCCGGCCAGCGATCGCTACGAATTTTCCCAAGTTGCCTTGTTAGAACTCACTTATCTCGTTAACTTTGGGTCAGAACTGGCGGTGGTTTCCATGCTGCCTGCGTTCTTCGAGAATACCTTTGGACTGAGTAAAGTGCTGGCGGGGATGATTGCGGCAACATACGCCTTTATGAACTTAGCCGCCCGTCCCGGGGGTGGGTTAATTTCTGATACCCTCGGAAGTCGGAAGCTCACGATGATTGTCCTCACTGGCTGTATGGGCCTCTCCTATATGATGATGAGTGCGGTCCAAGGTAGCTGGTGGCTACCCATCGCGATTCTGCTCACGATGTTTTGTTCCTTCTTCGTCCAAGCCGGTGAAGGGTCAACCTTTGCAATGGTTCCCCTGGTCAAACGTCGGGTCACTGGACAAATTGCCGGAAATGTCGGCGCTTATGGGAACGTCGGTGCAGTAGCTTATCTCACCTTGTTTAGCCTGCTCCCTGAAGGTGATATTGGGAACAAGATTTTTTTCCAGGTCCTAGGCGTCACCGCGATTATCGTCACCTTCCTTTGTGCCTTCTACCTGAAAGAACCTAAAGGATCGTTCTCTGCTCATCATGAGGGAGAAGAGGTCCATCCTGAGACTGCTGTAGGACAACCTGTCCCCCATTTTGTGGAAGAAGGCCGAGAAGCCTAAAATCCCTTGCAGGAGCGATCGCCGTCGGTGCGATCGCCCCTCTCCCCCGTTAATCTCTGATAATTGCTTACACTTAATTCTTACTAACCGGACCCTAACCTGTCCTTTCTGATACTCTAAACTCTAAAAAACTTTAGACTTTACAAGCTAACTAAACTTTTATGTCTACTCAACCCACCAAAACCCTGTGTCCTTACTGCGGAGTTGGCTGCGGATTAGAAGTTTCTCCTCCGGCACAACCGGGAAAAGCCACCCATCGGGACAGTGAAGGTAAGCCGATGTGGAAAGTCCAGGGCGATCGCACCCACCCCTCCTCACAAGGCATGGTTTGCGTCAAAGGGGCCACTATAGCCGAATCCTTAGACAAAGACCGCCTGAAATATCCCATGGTCCGGGCGTCCCTCGACGAACCCTTTCGCCGCGCCACCTGGGAAGAAGCTTTTACCTTAATCGTCGATCGCATTCAAACCGTCCAATCCACCCTCGGTAGTGACGGCATCTGTATGTATGGGTCGGGACAATTCCAAACCGAAGACTACTACATTGCCCAAAAACTGATGAAAGGCTGCCTGGGCACCAATAACTTTGATGCAAACTCCCGTCTCTGTATGTCCTCCGCCGTTGCCGGATACATTCAAAGTCTGGGGTCCGATGGTCCGCCTACCTGTTATGACGACCTCGAACAAACCGACTGTGCCTTTCTCATCGGCACTAACGCGGCGGAATGTCATCCCATCGCTTTCAACCGACTTCGCAAGTATCATAAAAAGAATAAAAACGTTAAACTGATCGTCGTTGATCCCCGTCGGACCACCACCGCTGATGCTGCCGACCTCTATTTAGGCATTCGTCCGGGAACCGATATTGACCTCCTCAACGGCATTGCTTACTTACTCATGCAATGGGGACATCTCAATACCGTCTTTATTGACGAATGCACCTCCGGGTTTCCCGAATATGCCGAAGTGATTCGCCACTATCCCCCGCAAATTGTCGCCGAACGCTGTGGCATTCGTATCGATGAACTCGAAACCGCTGCGCGCTACTGGAGTGAGTCCCAGCGCGTCTTGTCCCTGTGGTCAATGGGGATGAATCAGTCCTCGGAAGGCACAGCCAAAGTCCGGAGTTTGATTAATCTGCACCTGATGACAGCGCAAATTGGTAAACCCGGTGCCGGTCCCTTTTCCCTCACCGGACAACCCAACGCAATGGGAGGTAGAGAAGCGGGAGGATTAGCCAATCTACTCCCGGGATACCGCCTAGTCAAAAATCCTGAACATCGCCGGGATATTGAACAATTTTGGGGACTCCCCGAAGGCAGAATCGCCCCGGAAGTGGGTCGGACTGCCTGGGATATGATTACCGGATTAGAAACCGGAAACGTCGGGTTATTGTGGGTTGCGGCAACAAATCCAGCGGTGAGTATGCCGGATATCGAACGGACTAAAGCTGCCTTAAGGCGATCGCCCTTTACCGTGTATCAAGACGCCTACTATCCCACGGAAACCGCTGCCTACGCCCATGTTTTGTTACCAGCAGCGCAATGGGGGGAAAAAACCGGGGCGATGACCAATTCTGAACGGGTGGTGACCCTCTGTCCCGCCTTTCGCGAACCCCCCGGACAAGCGAAACCGGATTGGGAAATCTTTGCTGAAGTTGGACGCCGATTAGGATTTGCCGAACAGTTTCCCTTTGAGAATTCGGCCCAAGTTTATGCGGAATTTGTGCAAATCACCCGCGATCGCGTCTGTGATATGACGGGGTTAAGCCATGAACGCCTCGCCGAACAAGGACCAACCCAGTGGCCCTGTCCTGCAGGACAAAGCCTCCCACAGGTCAACAAACGCCTCTACACTGACTGGAGATTTCCCACGCCCGACGGACGCGCCCGCTTTGGGGCCCTTCATGCCAAAGGACTGGCAGAACCCCCGGACCCCAATTATCCGTTTGTTCTCACAAACGGGCGTCTCTACGGACATTGGCATACTTTAACTCGGACCGGCAGAATCGATAAAATTGTCAAAATGCACCCGAATCCCTTTATCGAGATTCATCCTCGGGATGCTAAGAAATTGGACATTGTGGAGGGGATGAGAATCGAAGTGAGATCGCGCCGAGGCATTGCCCGATTTCCTGCCAAAGTCACCCAGGCGATCGCCCCGGGTACCGTCTTCGTCCCCATGCACTGGGGCGCACTCTGGGGAGATCAAACCGAAGCCAACGCCCTCACCCACCCGGAAGCCTGTCCCTCCTCTCTGCAACCGGAATTAAAAGCCTGTGCAGTCCAACTTATCCCTCTCCCAGAAGACGGAATTCTCACCCAAACCGAAACCATCGAACAAAGTGACTCCATTGCGATCGCCTTTGCACCACGATCGGCGATCGCCACCCGTTCCTAATCCAAAAAAGCCGAACTTTCCACAGTTCGTAGTAACAGTAGTAACGACTGAAGTTGTTCTCTGATTTTCTGAGTAACAACTTCAGTCGTTCTTAAAGTTAATTGAACCCCATCTTGAACTGACCCAATCCCCGGCCATGCCATGTTAAAATTGACCCAATGGATTGCGAGGAAACCCAATGGACTGGCAAGAACTCCGGAAAGAAGCCTACAATTTATCGGTCAGCGATCGATTAGCCCTCGTCGAAGCGATCGTCCATTCTGTGCATGAGGAAATCAGACCCCGGCCCCCGGTGCCACCGGGAACCATAACCCGATTACGGGGAATTCTCAAAACAGACGGGCCTCCTCCCACCGATGAAGAAATTGAAGCTATTAAAGAAGAACGGTTGAAGGAAAAATACTTAACATGAGGGTGTTGCTGAATACTAATATTATTTTAGATTATTTCTTAGAATGAGACCCTTTCATGAATGATGTGGAAGCCTTATTTGCTAAAATTGAAGCGAAGCAAATAGAAGGATATATCACCGCCACCAGTTTAACTGATATCTTTTATATTGTCAGCAAGAGTAAAGGGATTCAAGTCGCAAAACAAGTGGTTTCAAAACTGTTAGATGGGTTAGAGATCTGCAAGGTAGATCGCCTGATTCTTGAATCCGCCCTGGCGTTAGAGTTGAATGATTTTGAAGATGCGGTATAAATTGCCTGTGCGATCGCCTCTAATCTGGAGGCTATTATTTCTTGCGATCGCGACGGATTTTCTCAAGCGCCCATGCGCACTTACTCCCCCCGGGATATCATCGAACAACTGCCGTAATTTAACCCAAAGGGGATAAACCCTGAGTTTATTACCACAATTTTTGATACTATTTCTAACATAAGATAACAAACTCTGTTTCTGATTTTTCAGAAATAAAAACCGGGTTTCTGAATACAAATGCTGATAATTATCAACAAATTTGTTACAGAAACCCGGTTTCTAAGCTGCTTCGTCTTCTTACCATTTCCTGTTAGGGAAAGGGGTTGGGGGTTAGATTACGCTGGGTAGTCCAGCAAACATGAGATTAACGGGAGATGAAATGAACCCAACAATCGCCATCAGCTTTGCAGGTATTCTGAATTAGGTCATAGGAATAGCTTAACCCTGCACCTCGTGCAGAAGTATTGTATCCATGAGACCAATATTCACCATAAGGGTCATGAACGATAAATCCATGAGAATTGTAGCCAATCAAGCAAACAATATGACCGAAACTGGTAAAATAACCATGGATTACAATCGGGTTACCTTGAATCAGCCATTCCTTGATTTCATTAAAAGTCGCTTTTTCAGTAAAGCGGTCTTTTGCCCCATAAGCTTCGGCAACTTGAGCCAAATGATAGGGGTCATGACGACTTAAACCCCGCGCTTCTAACCAGTCTTGGAGTTCATCTTCTAACTGTTTGTGAGGCTGTTCGCCTTTAATTCCCAAGTAAGCTAAACACATGGCAATGCTGGTGGTGTTGCAACTGCCGTAAGGATTTTTGGAATTATCCAGTTGGGATTTGTAGGGAACTGCCAGTTTAATGCGATCGGGAAAAGCCACGGACCCTTTGTGCAGAATCACCCCATGTTTATAATAAACATACCAAGTGTTGCGACCTTGGAAACTTTCTTGGGCAAAACAAACCTTAACGTGATCGCTTTCTGGGGCGTAAGACTGAACTTTTAAAACCGTTCCCGCTGGAATCGCTTGTTTTTCAGAATCGCTGAGATCCGATGAGGGAAGGGGTTTCTGTTTGAGAATTGTATCAGAAAGAATTTTTAGTTCGGTGAACTGGTTTCCGGAGGCGGTAGATGAAGTTGAATAGGATTGTGCTGCGGTCATAATTTCTAACCCAAAAACAAGTAAAATGCCGATACCAGTCGTTGTCTGAGTCGGGGCTGGCAGTTAGCCAGAGGGTTGCCTATCTTTGCCCTGGTGTTTAGGCTGGCCCGACTTTCAGAACCGTTTGTAACCCCCACTACATAGGCCGCATCCCCAGCGGTCAGAAACCAGTATAGTGAGGAGGAAGTCCGGGTTGGGACAACTCATCCTTGTGCCAACTGAGACTGAAATTGCTGATGAGTGGATGAGTTATACCCATGTCTCAAATCGTTTGGATTGCAAGACACGCGAACCGTTTAGACTTCGTAAACCCTGAATGGTTTAATACAGCAAAACGTCGGTACGATCCGCCCTTGTCGGCAGATGGTTTTTTACAAGCGAAAGAACTTGCCGAACGTCTCAAGGGAGAACGTATAAATCACATCTTCACCTCTCCTTTTCTGAGAACCGTACAAACTGCAAATCAGGTGGCAGAAATTTTAGATTTACCCCTAAAACTTGAGTGGGGACTGTGTGAATGGTTAAATCCAGAGTGGATGACGGAAATGCCGGAAACCCTCCCTCGGGAGGTATTAGCCCGGAAATTTCCTAGAATTGATTTAAATTATCACTCTCGGGTGGTGCCGAAGTACCCCGAATATGATCCGGTTTGTCTGCAACGGGCGGGAGAAACGGCGCGCCTGCTGGCGGATGAGTTTTCCGAGGAGATTTTGCTGGTGGGGCATGGGGCCTCAGTAATTGGGGCGACAATGGGTCTAGCGGTGGATGCGGCGGAAATGGAGTTGAGTGCGGGATTATGCTGTTTGTACAAGCTAGTCCGCAAAGAGGAAATCTGGGAAATTGAACTGAAGGGCGATCGCTCTCATTTGCGAGAAATTGAGGCAGAAATCCGATTTTTTTAGGAAGATGAAAAAGAAACCGGATTTAATCCAACAGTCCATACGCTCAGAATCAACAAGATGACCTTACTATTAGCCGGAGATATTGGGGGTACAAAATCCCTTTTGCGCTTGGTGGAAATGCCGACTGCAGCAGATACTTCAGGGACATTCCAGATTGACACTCTCTATGAGGGGAGGTATGCCAGTCAAAACTATCCTGACTTAGTACCCATTGTGGATCAGTTTTTTAAGGAAGCGAGTCAGAAATTAGGAGAGGTCCCCTCACCCAAGGGGGCCTGTTTTGCGATCGCCGGACCTGTGATGGGACATACATCCGTTTTGACTAACCTAAGTTGGACCTTAACAACGGACCGACTTGAAAAAGAACTCAATATTCCCCATGTCAAGTTAATTAATGACTTTGTAGCGGTGGGTTACGGGGTGTTGGGGATGAATCCAGGGGACCTCCATACCTTACAACCCGGGGAGTCCCAAACTGCCGCCCCGATCGCAGTAATTGGCGCAGGAACGGGACTCGGACAAGGGTTTTTAATCCGGCATTTGGATGAATATTTTGTCTATCCTTCGGAAGGGGGTCATGGGGATTTTGCACCGCGTACCGCAGTCGAGTTTGAACTGTTGCAAGACTTAAAGCAACGGGAGAACATTGATCGGGTTTCTGTTGAACGCGTGGTATCGGGGATGGGGATTGCATCAATTTATCAATTTTTGCGCGATCGGGCGATCGCTGCTGGAAAAGATATTTCCCCCGCAGACAAAGACCCCGCAGAAATTTCCCAAGCGGCCCTAGAAAAATCTGACCCGATCTGTGAACAAACGTTACAAATTTTCGTGGAAGCTTACGGGGCGGAAGCGGGAAATCTGGCTTTAAAATTACTACCCTACGGGGGATTGTATCTGGCGGGGGGAATTGCAGCTAAAATTCTACCCTTAATTAAAGAGGGCGATCGGTTTATCAACAGTTTTAACCACAAAGGTCGAGTCAGTCCCTTGGTAGAAAAAGTCCCGGTTCATATCGTTCTTAATCCCCAAGTCGGGTTAATCGGTGCCGCCATCTGTGCTGCCCGATTATAGTCACGATAACCCGGATTTTTACAAAAATTCTGCAATTTATAGCAGTTTTCGCTCGGATGATATCTGTATGATCCCCCTAAATCTCCTTTGTCAAGGGGGACTTTGACCCGATCACTGAACCTCAATCTTTTGAGGAACGCTATAGTAGCTAAACGGGACTTTAAACTGAGTTGATTGCCCCGTTTAGCTCATCGAATCCTCACCTTTTAAAACATCGTTTCGGTTCAGAAGGTGTTAAAGACGCGGGAAGCGATGACAGCAAGCAAGACGAATAAACCTAATGCCCGCCGAAAATAGTTCACGCCGTCGAAAATCTCCAACCATGCCCAAGTAAACCAGGACCCAAAGGCGATCGCATCTAGGCCCGTATGCAGTGTCCCACTGGGAACTACCAATGTGAGTAGGGTGGTTGTAATTGCCACCAGAATGGGCAGATTGGGGGGTTGAGCAATCACAATATTGCCCGTGTCATCTCGAAATGTTTGATTAAATAAGCTATTTTCCATGAATCTATTCCTTAAAGTTCGCTCCTTTCAGTTTAGTGGGTATTAACCTTCTCTAGTCTCTTCCTAAAGAGAGGTAATTTAAAATTTAATACTGTGCTTTTTCTTGCTCTCACAATTGCTGTAGAATCTGCTTTTGATACTCCTGCTCGGTGACAATATCCAGCATACTTTCCACTCGGTCTAAAAAGACCTTTCCCTCTAAATGGTCATATTCATGCTGGAAAATTCGGGCCACAAATCCTGTAAATTCTTGCTGGTGTAATGTCCCCTGCTGGTCCAGATATTTGACCTCGATCGCCTGATGTCTCGGCACTAATCCGCGAATTCCGGGTACACTCAGACACCCTTCCCAATCTTTGACCTTTTCCTCAGAATAGGCGATAATCTGGGGGTCAATAATGGCGATTGGCTCCATTGTCGGAGCTTGGGGATAGCGCAAGGTGGGACGGGACGCTAAGATAAAGACTCGATAGGATTCCGCAATCTGGGGAGCGGCAATCCCAACTCCATTGGACGGTTTCAAAGTTGTCATTAACTCGTCAATCAGCGACTGAATTGCATCTAAGTGAACGTTAGTCACAGGTTGGGCTTGGACCCGTAAGATGGGATTGCCTAATTGAACAATCTCTCGAAAGTTATTCATCGTGTTAGTCTACGATTGTATAGGAAGTTTTGTAGCTGTCCAACTGGAGTATTAAGGAGGGGGAGAAGCTCGCTCCCACTCCTTGAGGGCAATAGTCGAATTGCTGCAAAGTGAGCTTCGTCAACACTTGGAACAAAACAATTTTTTTTAGAAATTAGAACTTAGAACTTAAAAACTCGGATTAACAGGCATTTCTCCCGGTTCTACGGTGACATTTAAGGTTTTTCCATCACGGTTAATTTGTAGTTCCAAGGCATTTCCCACTTGCGACCCTTGAACAATTTGCTGGACCACATCGGACTGAGCGATCGCCTGATCTTCCATGCGTTGAATCACATCCCCCTCGCGCAATCCGGCGCGTTCCGCTGGGGAATTGGGAGAGACTCGCACAATTAATACTCCGCTATCTACCGATAACTGCATCGGACTATTGGGGTCAGTATTCAACTCTTGCTGTAATTCCGGTGTAATGGTGACCATTTCAATCCCTAAAAAGGGATGTTGCACTTTCCCTGTGGTAATCAATTGCTGGGCGATCGCTTGTGCGGTTTGGATGGGAATGGCAAATCCCAATCCTTGTGCACCACTAATAATCGCCGTATTCATGCCAATCACTTCTCCTCGGGCATTCAGCAACGGACCGCCTGAATTCCCGGGATTGATTGCCGCATCGGTTTGGATAAATCCCACCCGCTTATCGGGAACCCCCACATCGCGACTCGATCGCCCGGTGGCACTGACAATCCCTGCCGTCACACTATTATCTAACCCCAGGGGATTTCCGATCGCGATCGCCCATTCTCCCGGTTGCAATTGTTCTGAATTCCCCAAAGTCGCCTTGGGTAGATCCGTCGCCTCAATCTTTACCACCGCCACATCAGAAATCGGGTCCTCTCCCAATACCGTTCCCTCAAAACTTCGCCCATCCTTGAGGACCACACTCACCGTATCCGCACCATTAATCACATGAGCATTCGTCAAAATTTGACCATCATCGCTGATAATAAATCCCGACCCTGTACCCCGTTCCACTCGTTGTTGTGGCTCCATCGGTGCCTGTCCAAAAAACCGCCGAAAAAACGGGTCCCGAAAGGCATCGGGGAGATCCTGGGTAACCGTTCGTGCGGCATCAATTCGTACCACTGCCGGACCCACCTTTTCCACCGCCTCGACAATAAAATTAGAATTCACCGGCAAGGATAAGACGCCGGGAGGGAGGGGAGCATCATCGGAAGTCGTCACCGAGGGAGTGCGAGGATCCAACGACCCTAGGGATAAAGGTCCATTGGTGCGTAACCAGCGATCGCCCATAAATGCTGCACCAGCACCTACCACCACCAACAACAGGTAAAGGAACACCTGTGTCCCAGAAAAATGACCCCGTTGATGATCCCGCTCTGAATTTTTCATTGGTGCTTTCCTATGTTCCTTACTAAAACTCGTTAAACAATCTTACGTTTGTAAAAAAAAGACTTAAAAATTAGTCTTTAACCCCTTTGATTATAGACAATTCCTGAATCCAAGTGGCGATCGCCTGCGAAACCCAACTCTATGGCACAAACGATGGTTAACTTAGATACCAGCCTCATCCAACAATCTCCTACTCTGGGCAGAATTTTTTGCTACAGTCATAAGGCATCAAAGATTACTGCTTGCGAGGTCAGTTGTGGACATTCCTCTCGAAAGTCTTTGGGATCGGGTACTGGAACGGTTACAGGTGCAATTGAGCCGTCCCACCTTTGAAACCTGGATCAAAACCGCCACTGCCGTGCAGCTAGAAAATAACTGCTTGGTGATTGACACCCCCAATCCCTTTGCCCGCAACTGGTTACAGAAGTATTACATTAAAACCATTGCGGATGTCGTCACCGATATCCTGGGACATCCTGTAGATATTTACATTACTACCAGCGGCAGCGAAGCCACCCAAGGGAGCGATCGCAGCGATTATATGTGGCCCTCTCCCGTTGTCACTCAGATTCCCGAACCCACTCCCCCGCATCCGCACCGTCCTACAGAACTCAATTCCAAATATGTTTTTTCCCGATTTGTGGTGGGTGCAAACAACCGGATGGCTCATGCCGCTTCCCTCGCTGTTGCCGAATCTCCAGGACGGGAGTTTAATCCGTTGTTTCTCTGTGGCGGGGTCGGATTGGGAAAAACTCACCTGATGCAGGCGATCGGTCATTATCGCTTAGAAATCTCTCCTGAGTGTAAGATATTTTATGTCTCCACGGAACAATTCACCAATGATTTAATTGCCGCCATTCGCAAGGATAGTATGCAAAGTTTCCGGGAACATTATCGAGCAGCAGATGTGTTATTAGTCGATGACATTCAATTTATTGAAGGCAAAGAATACACTCAAGAAGAATTTTTCTATACCTTTAATACTCTGCATGAAGCGGGGAAGCAAGTGGTCTTAGCTTCAGACCGCCCTCCTAATCACATCCCCCGCTTGCAAGAGCGATTATGTTCGCGGTTTTCAATGGGATTAATTGCGGATATTCAAACCCCAGACTTGGAAACTCGCATGGCAATTTTACAAAAAAAAGCCGAATATGAAAAAATGCGATTACCTCGGGATGTGATTGAATATATTGCTTCTCATTTCACTTCAAATATTCGAGAATTAGAAGGGGCATTAATTCGGGTGGTGGCTTATTTATCCATTTCGGGATTACCGATGACGGTGGAAAATATAGCCCCGATTTTAAATCCCCAAACTGAGCCAGTCAAGGCCACAGTAGAATCGGTGATGGCAGCGGTAGTCGAGATATTGGGAATTTCCCTAGAGGATTTAAAGGGGAATTCGCGACGGCGAGAAATTAGCCAAGCGCGTCAGATTGCCATGTATCTAATCCGTCAGCATACGGATTTGAGTTTACCCAAAATTGGGGAAGAATTTGGCGGAAAAGACCATACCACAGTGCTGTACAGTTGTGAAAAAATTGCGGCGCTCAAGGATAATGATGTGGAAATGCGGAATTTGCTGCGGCAGTTGAGCGATCGCATTCACTTTGCAAGTAAATCCCCCGAGTAAGGCGTCCGATGGGTTCCCTCCCCATTCCTCCCCCGGCGGCGATCGCCTGGGGAAAATTTCTTTAAATTGTGGAAAAACTGGGGAAAACACCGGGGAAAAAGTCTCCTCCCTAGGCGAAAATTACGGATTAAGTAAAAATACTTTGTGGAAAAATCGGTAAAGTTTTCCACAAGTTTTCCACAGGGGTAGAGGAGGAGAAATCAAGAGGTAGGAAAAAAGGCGATCACACCTTTGCCACTGGATAGAGGAAAGAAGCAGTGGTAGGATGGGCGATCGGGCAAAAATTGCGCCGATCGCTGTACTGACCCCAAACAAGGCACCTCTGAAGACTCATGAAATTTATTTGCGCTCAAAACGAACTCGCCACCAACCTATCCCTCATCAGTCGTGCAGTCCCCTCTCGTCCGACTCATCCGGTACTCGCCAACGTGCTACTCAGTGCCGATGAGGAACAGCAGCAAGTCAGCTTAACTGCCTTTGATTTATCCCTGGGGATCAAAACCAGTTTTGCCGCCAAAGTCGAAACCAGCGGCACCCTCACCCTCCCCGCCAAACTCTTTAACGACATCATCTCGCGCCTTCCCGATGGAGAAGTCACCCTCGACGATGAAAGACCCTCCAGCGGCGAAGATAGCACCTCTGAAGCGGGAATTTTAGCCACCATCACCTCCACCTCGGGACGTTACGAAGTCCGGGGAATGAGTGCCGAAGAATTTCCCGCACTGCCAACCGTTTCCGAAGGACAAACCGTGCAACTTCCCGCCGAGGCCCTCATGCAAGGACTGCACGGGACCTTATTCGCCACCTCTGCCGATGAAACCAAGCAAGTGTTAACCGGCGTTCATTTAATCGTCCATGCGGATAGCTTAGAATTTGCCGCTACCGATGGACACCGCTTGGCGATCGTGGAAACCATCAACGAAACAGAAGAAAGTGACAGCGATGAATCAGATGAACCCGATGAAGATGCCGATGAATTAGAAGTCACCGTCCCAGCGCGTGCCTTACGAGAACTCGATCGCATCGTGGGAATGCATGAAGGACATGAACCCATTTCCCTCAACTTTGACCCCGGACAAATCGTCTTAGAACTGGGAGGATTTCGCCTCACCAGTCGCACCCTAGAAGGTCAATATCCCGCCTATAGCCAATTAGTTCCCCGGTCCTTTGAGCGTCAAGTCACTGTAGAACGCCGCCAACTTCTAAGCGCTTTAGAACGCATTGGCGTCTTAGCCGATCGCAAAAATAACATCGTCAAATTCTCCATCGACCAAGAAAAACAAATGCTCTCTCTCTCCGTCGAAGCTGCCGATGTCGGCAGTGGACGAGAATCCATGTCCGCTCAAATTACCGGAGAGAGTTTAGAGATTGCATTTAACGTCAAATATGCAATGGAATCCTTAAAAAATATCAGCGCTACCGAAATTATCATCAAGCTGAATTCAGCCACCTCCCCCGTCGTCTTATCTCCCCTAACCGGCGTAAAAATGACCCATTTAATCATGCCAGTTCAGATGCGAGGTTAAGGCGCGATTAACGGTTTATGAGAAGAGTGGTTTTCCTGTGTTCCTAGTTTGAAACTGGGAACGCAGTTTTTATTACCGAGCAAGGGTTTCCCAGGGAGCGAGAGACGCTCCCACTCCCCGAATAATCAGACAGACCCTTATATTTTCTGTGAAGGAGTCATATTTTTCTTCACATTTTTTAATTATTTTTAACAAGATTAATCAAAATTATAGAGTTATAATGATTGCAAATTTAAAGAAGTCTGGCCCAACCCTCTCAGGAAGTATATTTTAATACAAAAAATCAAGAAATATCCACCTGATGATTGCAGTCGTGAAGGGGATAGCTCTGATTCGCATCCGTCCCAACCCGGAATGGGGTGCGATGATTCATTGGTATTAACCCAGTGGAGAACAACCAGGGACTCCCGGGATGACTTTCCTCTGCATCGGTTAGACCCCTAACTTAATGAACAACACAGAAGCTTATGGTTGTACAATTTTCTGACCTCATCGCTCCCCAATTCATCGCTCAATCTAGTGAAACAGGTGGGAGTGAATCCTTTTGGCAATCAGCCCACAAAACAGTGGCTCATGTCCAAGAGGTCGTCACGAATACCACGGGTGAAACAGTCAAATCAATCGGAAAGGCTGCATCCTGGAGTGGTTCTAAGACAACAGAAGCCGTTTCCTCTGTGGGAACGATAGTGGGTAAGGCGGCAAGTAGTGCATCGGATGCGATCGGCAATACCACCTCATCCGTAACCCAAACTGCAATAAACGCAGCAAGTGGGACGGTTCATACGATTGGAAACGCCACTTCAACCATTACTGAGGAAGCATCTAAGGCGGCAAGCGGTACTGTTCACTGGGTTAGTGACACTACTGCAGCTACTGGTCATGCCATTGGCAACTTTGCCACTGGCACGGTTCATACGATTGGAAACGCCACTTTAACCATTGCTGAGGAAGCATCCAAGGCGGCAAGCGGTACTGTTCACTGGGTTAGTGACACTACTGCAGCTACTGGTCATGCCATTGGCAACTTTGCCACTGGTACGGTTCATACGATTGGAAACGCCACTTCAACCATTACTGAGGAAGCATCCAAGGTGATCACCGGGGCAATTGAGACGATTGATAACTCCTTCCAGAGCATAATCCCCTGGATAATCGAAAAAATTCTGGTGTTTGTGTGGGGAATAATCAAGGGAATAGGGTTAGGAGTTCTACAGTTTGCCCAGCATCATTCTTGGGAACTATTAGCTACAGTTCTGGGATTATGTGGGATTTATGCAGTTTGGTTGGGGGCCAAAACTTTTTTCAAAGCCCCCCTTGATAAACAGGTGAAGACTCGAAGCTAAAATCTGCCTGGGTCATGCTCATCCATCCGCTTCAAAATCAGAACCATAGGAATGGGAGATTCTAACTCACTCGGTTTCCCAGCTCCCATTCCCACCAAAGCTAAATAAGGGGTTACAGCATGAATGTTGTAACCCCTTATTTAGCTTTAATGCGGATGGCGAGACTCGAACTCGCAAGGCAAAGCCACACGCCCCTCAAACGTGCGCGTATACCAATTCCGCCACATCCGCACGCAATGAACTATCTTAGCTCATCTGTGATTAACTTACCATACTTTTCTGAAAAATGTTCACAATTTTGAAAGATTTTTTTCAAAATTGTCAGAATTCTTCCAGGAACCCGGGTTTCAGCCTCTTGATGCTTTCGAGGCAATCTCGTATTATCCGATACATGATAGGATTTGGAGTTGGCATATCTATGCGGCTGAATCCGGGACACCCACAGGATTCGGTCATCCTTTATTGATTTTTACGAGTTGAGCAACCGCAGGCCCATGCAATTCTCCAAAGTTCTCATTGCCAATCGCGGCGAAATCGCCCTTCGGATTCTCCGGACCTGTGAGGAGATGGGGATTGCCACGGTTGCGGTACACTCCACGATTGACCGTCATGCCCTCCATGTCCAACTGGCTGATGAGGCGGTTTGTATTGGCGAACCTCCCAGTGCCAAAAGTTATCTGAATATTCCCAATATTATCTCTGCTGCCTTAACCCTCAACGCCACGGCAATTCACCCGGGTTATGGGTTCCTGTCGGAAAATGCGCGGTTTGCCGAAATCTGTGCTGATCATCAGATTAGTTTTATCGGACCGACTCCCGAGGCGATGCGTGCAATGGGAGATAAGTCTACGGCAAAGGAAACCATGCAAAAGGCTGGAGTGCCCACAGTCCCGGGAAGTGATGGGTTAATTAGTAATGAAAAAGATGCCCGGGAAATTGCCCTCAAAATCGGCTATCCCGTCATTATTAAGGCAACCGCTGGGGGTGGCGGACGAGGAATGCGCTTAGTTCGCGAAGAAAGCGAACTTCCGAAACTGTTTGCAGCAGCGCAAGGGGAAGCAGAAGCGGCATTTGGGAATCCTGGGGTTTATTTAGAAAAATTTATTGAACGCCCTCGCCATATTGAGTTTCAAATCCTGGCGGATGCTCATGGCAATGTGATCCATTTGGGAGAACGGGAATGCTCGATTCAGCGCCGTCACCAAAAACTGCTGGAAGAAGCCCCTAGTCCGGCTTTAACTCCCAGCTTACGCCAAAAAATGGGCAAGGCGGCGGTGAAGGCGGCGAAGTCGATTAATTATACGGGTGCTGGAACGATTGAGTTTCTGCTGGATCACACGGGTCATTTCTATTTTATGGAAATGAATACTCGGATCCAGGTAGAACACCCGGTGACGGAAATGATTACGGGGTTGGATTTGATTGCGGAACAGATTCGGATTGCTCAAGGGGAAAAACTGCGCCTGAGTCAGGATGAGGTGCAGTTAAGGGGTCATGCGATCGAATGTCGGATTAATGCGGAAGACCCCGATCGCAATTTTCGCCCTTGTCCCGGACGCATTAACGGATTTTTACCCCCAGGCGGTCCCGGTGTGCGGATGGATTCCCACGTCTACACGGATTACGATATTCCCGCCTATTATGATTCGCTCATTGGCAAGTTAATTGTCTGGGGTTGCGATCGCCCTTCGGCCCTCAAACGCATGAGACGCGCCCTCCGCGAATGCGCCATCACCGGCGTCCCCACTACAATTCCTTTCCATCAAAAGATTCTGGAACATCCCGATTTTATTAAAGGGGATGTTTATACCAACTTTGTAGAACAGATGATGTCGAAGAGTTGAGGTTTGGAGGAGATGGGGGAGATAGGGGAGATAGGGGAGATTAAGAACTTTGTAATTAACGACCTGCTGTCTTTTCTGCATCATCTCCCGTATCCTCCCCATCTCCCGTATCCTCCCCATCTCCCCCATCCCCTATCTAACTACATCATCATCCGCAACAACCCTTGCTGACCCAAGAGAATTTCACGGAGTAGACTGAAGATACCGACCCAGATAATGGGGGTAATGTCTACACCGCCTAGGGGGGCGATGATTTTGCGGGTTGGGGCTAGGAAGGGTTCTGTGGGGAGGGCAATTAGGACCCAGGGAAATTTAGTGAGTTCGACTTGGGGATACCAGGTTAGGATAATCCGGAAAATGAAGCATAGGGTCATCACGACTAAGAGGGGGCCAATGATCCAACTGGCGATCGCTACCGATGTCATCATGAGTAAAAATTTAAGTTTTGTTACAACCTTGTTAACTCCATTCTATTTCAATCCCTGCCCCCTGGTGTAGCCCCTTGTTGTTGCTTCTCCCCTTGAATCCCTAAGTGATGGAGTTTTGGAATTGGAATAAACTGGACTTCTCAACGGGGTAACGGTTTAATAAAATGATAGAAATGTAAATCTTGTTTAAGGAGATACTATGACGCCATCACTCGCCAACCTTTTTTGGAGCCTCTTCTGGGGTGCATTCCTGATCGTGATCCCCGCCACTGCTGCCCTGATCTTCATCAGCCAGAAAGATAAAGTGCAACGGTTCTAAACCGGCGAACTCGATGGAAACCTCAGCGCAGCGCGATCGCCAACCCATTTAGGAAGGTTAGGGACTCCCTATACGCTGAGGTTTCTTCGCTTACCCGGAAGGGCAATTGCCCTAAACAGAAGCCCAACTTATGCTCATCCCAATCCAAGCGAATCTGGAGCGGGTGGAGATTTAGCGGGATACTCGCTAACATAAAAAAGATGAAGGAGAGAGCAGATGGTAAATTTTAGTCTCAACTTAGCGAGTATCGTCGGAATCGCGATCGCCATCGGTGGGGCCGGACTCTATGCCGTCCGCTCATGGCGTCCCGAACTATCGCGAGATACCGATCTGTTTTTTGCAGCAGTGGGGTTACTTTGTGGCGGCATTCTGTTCTTTTACGGATGGCGCTTTGACCCAATTATGCAGTTTGGTCAGATTCTGTTGGGGGGGTCAGCAATCTACTTTGCCTTTGACAATATTCGTTTGCGCGGTGTCACCACCAATCAGGCGAAGCGCCAATCGGGGCGAATTGTAGATGAAGAGCGTCCCGTCAGTAGCGTCTACCGAGTAGATGCGGAACTCGACGAAATCGAATCCTACTACGAAGAAAATCCTACCCGACGCCGGATCAAAGGGACTCAGGACCCCCGAGCGTCTCGCAATTCCTATTATGCGGATGAGGCCCCCAGACGTCCGCCCAGTCGCCGGTCCAGCGGCGATCGCACCAATCCCAGTACCCGTGCAACTCGTTCCCGCTCAACGGAACGCCCGCCTACAGGTCCTTCTTATCCAGAATGGGAGGCATCGGTGGATACGACGGAGGAAAAATCCTCTCGACGTCCCCCATCCAGTGCAGGGAGTTCAGGGAGTAGAAGACCCCCAGGTGCTCGTCCCTCGCGGACTCCTCCCCCCGAGGAACGGACCCGCAGACCCCCAGCCTCAGAAGAACCGGCACCGAATGATTATGTAGATTATCAACCGATCGACCCCATCGAAGAGGACGATCGCGAACAAGATAATACGGGGAATTTCGATTATTAAACAACCGGGGACAGAAACGGGCGATCGGGGGCAATTGATGGCGATCGCCCCTTTGTTAATTGCCCCTTTGTTAATTGATTTAATTTGATTCCGTCCGTGCCATTCCCCCCCAAATTGTGGCCTCCCTGTCCTCAACTGGGAAAAACCAAGGTGAACAGATTCGCTCCAAAAACCCTCATCCGCCACAGCCTAACCTTAGTTTTTGGGTTAAGTCTTGGCAGCTTTTTAGTCGGATGTAACCCTACCAGTATCCCGATCGGACCCACTTCTATCAATAGTCGCTATACCGACGAACAGCCGTCCTTGAGTGCTAATGGGCGCTTTTTAGCCTTTGTTTCCAATCGCAATGGCAGCCGAAATATCTTACTGTATGACTTGCAAAATCGACAGTTCGCCGATTTACCAGGGTTGAACCGGCAAAATGCGATCGCCGAAAGTCCCAGCATCAGCAACACCGCCCGTTATATCGTCTACCTCACCAGTAACCAAGGCCGGTCCTCGGTAATCTTGTACGATCGCATCACCCGAGGTTCCCAAGTCATTTACCAACCCTATCAAGGGTGGATTCGCAATCCCAAAATTAGCCCGGATGGTCGTTATATTGTCTTTGAAAGTGGCGGTCGTGGTCAATGGGATATCGAAGTCCTTGATCGCGGACCCAGTATTGAATTAGACCTCATCGATGGCGTTCCCTCCGGTTTCTCCCTCACCGGACCGCAGTAATTTAAAATTTTATTTCAGGGTAATTCACCTTAAAAAAACCGTGAAATTGTGAAGCGCTTTCTGTTGATTCCAATGGTTTCCCTGGTCAGCCTTTTGAGTAGCTGCACCACCTACCCGCGTTTGCTTAACTTTACCTTCGATCCCGCAGGACGGAGTTTAAATAGTCCCAGTGATGATATCACCCCACAAATCTCGGGACGTTTTATTACCTTTGTCTCCGATCGCCAGGGAAGACAAGATGTCTACCTCTTTGATGGCAACACTCGTCGCCTCGTCGATATCCCTGGATTAAACCAACTCGATATCCTTGCCTCCCACCCTGGCATCTCCGAAGATGGACGTTATATCGTCTTTGCCGGAACCCGTCAGGGACAATCCAATATCTACCTCCACGATCGCGAAACCCGACAGTTACGCAACCTCACGGAAAACTTTAAAGCAGAAGTTCGCAACCCCGTCATCAGCGCCGATGGTAGTACCATTGCCTTTGAATCCAGCGCTAACGGACAATGGGATCTCATGATTCTGGATGCGCGATCGGGTCAACCCCTCGACATCCCGATCGCCCCCCGTTAACCCAAATCATTCCCCAGTTCCTAGTAACAACTGAAGTCGTTATCCTTCTGATTTTGTAGTAACAACTTCAGTCGTTTTCGGTTATTTCATCACAGCCGAGTCCTTCCGGGTTTTATTGCCCGGATTACCCCCGTTAAATCAGGGGATAAGCACCTCCCCAGTCAGAAAAAGCCGATAAAGTAAGGGCATAGTTAGTATTTTCATTGGCGGCGAAAACGCGGACATAATAAGACCCTTCTACTAAATTGCCATTGAGTGAGGTAGTCGGTCCTCCAAAACCGCTTGATCCGCTCAATCCATTGGCCCCAGCCATAAAGACTTCATCCGGCTGAAGAATTCCATCCTGATTAGCATCCCGGTAAACTTCTAAACCCACTTGCGGTCCCGAGATAGACCCATTAAAATTGCTGTTCTGATTCAGATGAAACCGATAGTAATCATTCAGGTCATCCGGAGCCCCTACCACATCGCTAAAGGTGATGTTAAAGTTGCTCAAAGTCATTCCCAGGTCAGAATTGAGAGTATCCCCAGTTCCGGGAGAGAGGGGGTCAAAGGACACAGGTTCATCCAAGGGTGGAATTTCCGGCAGAGGTCCGGGGGGTTCCGCAGTGAAGTTCCCAGGAAAGATTGGGGGTACAGAGCTTTGCAGGGGGGGGGAGAGACTGGCAACCACTGGGGAATCCATTAATGGAGGCAGATTAAAGGGCAGGGGCAAGATTTCACCGGATGCTGAGGGCGGGGGGGCGATCGCGATCGGTTCCGTCGGGGCAATTCCTGGGCGTCCTTCCTGGAATCCAAAGGTCCGGAAATGTTCAAACAGTTGTTCGTTTGTCTCAAGTCCGGCGGCAGTTACGTCCGGATGAGCATCTCGATAAAAAGCCGCATCAAACTGTTCTGAAAACTGCCGTCCCTCGCTTACCCCCACACTCTGCAAATGTTCAAATAATTGCCGGTTGGTCGTTAAACCTGCTGCTTCTAAGTCGGGATTGTTCCGACGATAAACATTGAGATTAACCCAGGGAGAAAATGGCCGTGCCTCATCTAAACCAAAATTTAGCCAGTGTTCCCTGAGTTGAGTCTCATCTAAATTTTGTAAATCTGAGGAGTTAGCTCGATAAAATTGGGGATCAAATAGGTTGACAACCATTGCTTACCTCTCTATGAATTTATTAAAGCTCTTTTAGGGGGAATCCCGGACAAGCGATCGCCCAACTCCCGCGAAACGCGCAACTATCAGACATCGCCAATCCCGAGTTCATTAACGGAAGGGTTCGCGACTAAATACAGGGTAACATAAGGAATAACTAGATCCCCTGGGGGGCGATCGCCAGAGGGAACTCCCCCGTCCATTGGATTGAAAACCTCTCGTATTTCCCAGGAGTTGGGTCTCAGTTTAATCGGTGAACTGTATCACCTCTAAATGATGAAAATAAAATTCATCTACAGACTGACTGACTTTCAACAAAATCCCGCGCACCAGACGATGTTCATTTTCAATCCACCAGGAAGCATTATCCACCTCTGCAATCGCCACATCCAGAAGCGATCGCAAAAATGGGGACCAATTCCTGCATAACTCCGACCCCTGAAAATAAGCGATCGCCTGGTCGCGAATTGCTATGCCTGTTTTAATGTCATCTTTCTTCCCCACCAAATTTGCCAACGGTAACGGTGGCTGAATAAAACTATCCATCATGCCCAACAATTGCCGTTCTTTGTTTAGAATGACCTCTGATAATAAAATAGAGATGGCCTGTTCTATCCCCTTCCAGATGGGTTTTAACTTCCAAATCGTAGTCTGGATATCTCTTAATTCTACATAAACTTCTTGAACAAATAAAGTCGCCGATTGATTAAACCCATGAAACGGGTCGATTTTAAAATTTTTAGTCGGTAACTGATTCACCTCCCCCTCAAATCGTTGCCAAAACTGTTTGAACAGCACGGTAAGTCCACCGAGGGTTTTATCTAAAATAAACGCTTTACTCAGCTTCATTACCTCATCAACATTCACCATGTCCACAGACATTTCTAAATAAGACCCAAGGGAATTTGTCGGGTCCCACTTAAATTTTTTAATGGGCA
Source organism: Laspinema sp. D2d (assembly GCF_025370755.1). Lineage (GTDB taxonomy): Bacteria > Cyanobacteriota > Cyanobacteriia > Cyanobacteriales > Laspinemataceae > Laspinema. The sequence continues at coordinate 56,892 of NZ_JAMXFC010000026.1, forward strand.
ATCGACTAATTTTTTCTTCTAGCAGTTCTATTCCAGGAAGGACCGGATTTGGATGAGGTAAGTCAGACATGGTAAATTGAGAACAGCAGATTGAGACGCTAATTAAAATTTTAAGGCTATCAAGAGCAGGTTTTTACGTTCAGAAGGGATTTGCCTTACCTCCGGTCCCCTCCTTGGCAAGGGGAGGGTTAGGGTGGGGTCATCCGGTCCCCTCCCCTTGGCAAGGGGAGGGTTAGGGTGGGGTTCTCCGGTCCCCTCCCCTTGGCAAGGGGAGGGTTAGGGTGAGGTCCTCTTGAGGCGCTTAAGCGCTTCAAGAAGAATGATTGGGTGGAGAGTTCTCGTGACGCGCGATCGCCACCTCACGAAGAAAAAATTTCCTCACATTCTATACAGGTGCGATCGCCTCTCATGAGTGGGTGAGGTGGCGATCGCCCAAGGGGAACCCCACCCTAACCCTCCCCTTGCCAAGGGGTGGGGACCGGAGGTTTTTATATACTTTTGAGGTGGTGATCCCCCAAGGGGAACCCCACCCTAACCCTCCCCTTGCCAAGGGGTGGGGACCGGAGGTTTTTATATACTTTTGAGATGGAGATCGCCCAAGGGGAACCCCACCCTAACCCTCCCCTTGCCAAGGGGTGGGGACCGGAGGTTTTTATATACTTTTGACAGGTGGATTGCGGATCAACTGCTCTTTTTTGATGCTAAAGCCTGGAGAAACTCACATTGCCCGAATGCCCTTATTTGCGCTGCCAGTGTAACCAACCCCAAACTAGGACACTCATTACTGCGCCTAATATCAAACTTACCAAAGTTGTGGTGATTTGAAACTCTAGGTGATGGCGATTCGGGGGCGGTGTAGCTACTATCACCGTTGCAACTACTGCACTGGTTGCTACCCCTACACTGGCAATGGTGAGGGTGGTATTCAGACGCCGATCGCTGCGGGTTTGTTCTATCTGATTCAGACTTTCAACGGCTTTAATTGAATTTTCAATTAACAATAATCCCGGACTTAAACTGCTATAATCTCGCTCAATTTGTCGTAAATACTTGTTCTCAGCAAACTGACTAAATTTCTCAAACAGCAAAGAACTCCCTTGACCTTGCCCTCCCCCAACCTTTTCACCTTCGGGTTTTGGACTATCTTCTGCCGCTAACTTAAGAACTCGGTCACGATAATTCTCCAAATTAATTTCAATCGTGTAGCGTTGTTCCTGCAAATAATTAAGCGGAATCGCATAGGACGCTAAAACCTTCAAACTTTGGTGCAAATGGTCTTGTAACTCCGTCAAATTGACCACAGATTGTTCGAGGCGGTCTAAACTTTGATTAGTCACCTGGGGAACGAGACCGGATGCCTGTTGTAACGACTCCCGGAAGCCGCGACTTTGTTGAAATGCCCAGACTACTTTATGGCGGTATAAAAACAAAAATTGGCAATGCTTCAAAAGAGTTCCTACGCGCTTTTGTAGGGATTCTTTTCGCCAGTGACTCTCAAACAAACAAATTAATAGATGATAGCTGTCTCCCTCCCCTTGTGCTTGGGGCGGACACCACAGTTCATACAAGGTCGCCCCCAACAGAGGACCGTGGGCAATTAAATCCACTTGCCAATTGGGAGAAGTTCCCTCAAACTGTAATTGAGTACAAATCTCTTGCGCCAGTTTCACTGGGGATTGCTCATCGGACATTAATTGTCCCCAAACCAGCCAACTTGACCCCAGTTTTCCCAGGGAGGTTTTCTCCGGTTTCTGACTATATTTAATAACCGTTTCTTGGATGTTTTTGAGTTCCTGAAGCGATTTGACCTCGGACTTCTCCCCAGAACAGTCAATTTGAACTATTTGACTGTCTTGAATCTTCTGATGTCTAATATAACCATCGAGTGAGTCGCGGAGGTCCCCGGCGGGGAACTCCTTAGAGGCGACGGTTTCTGATGACTCTTCCGACAAATCGTAGAGAAACCAGTCGAGGGTGAGAAATCGTAGAGAATCCTGTTCATCCATACAACATGAGTCCAAATCGGGGCTAGGCGGGGGCAACAATCAGAGTTAAGCTAAAGGACGTTAGGGAAACACTTGAGAGGCGATCGCAACACAATCCTCAGCCGTCAGAATCCGCTCAATCTTCTCCGGAACCTCTGACCCATTGGCGTTATTTCTCGTCATTTCCGCCTCAATCTTGTCCAATAACTCCTGCATATCCTTCAACTCCTCAATATTGCGAGCAAAATTCTCTGTTTCTGTATTGAGGGGTTCAGGCGTGTTATCCGGGCGAAAATCCTTGCCCTTGTTGCGTTCCTGACTCTGGCGATTTAAGGCTTTGCGCGCTTTAAGATAGGTGGTTTCCAACTGTGGACAGTTGCGGGCGATCTCATCCAACTGATCATAGTCCCCCTTCTGACCAACCGTCCGAATCTCCGCCTGAACCTCATCCGGAAGAGACTCCTCCAGAGTACAAAGCGCCGCCAGAAACGCCTTGAGCGTAACGTAAGTGAGAGAATTCATAATTTTGTATCTCCAGTTAATGTAAATGCGGCCCAATAATAAGGATGAGCATAGAGTTGCGCCTGGGGGTCCTGTCCCTCCAGGAAATCCAGTTGGTCCAGGAAGAAAGGACGAACCCGCCTATTATCTGCCCCATACCGTTCCTGTTCCGCCTCGTAAAACTGCCGTAACCCCGCCACATCACAGTGGGATAACCACCGTTTCGCCTCAGCCAGGGCCTGGGGTTCCGGGACTCCTGCCAGCACCAGGTCATAGAACTTCAGGGTCAACAGCATACTCGCGGGATCGTCCACCCTCCAGAGGGTACTCAACACCAAGGACACCCCCGCCATCAGCCAGCCACTGCTGAGTCCCACATAGTCGGTGGTAATCGATTTCTGGCCGGTCATGGCTGTTTCACAAGCCGCCAAACTGACTAAACGATAGCCCGACAGGGGCAGATTCAGCAACTCCCTAACCCGCAAAAACTCCTTCCCCGATAAGGCTAACCAGGATTGATCCGGCGCGTCAAAATCGTAGCCCCCATGTCCCGTAAAGTGCATCAGCCGATACTCCCCCTTTACCAGTTCGTCCTTGAGGGACTCTTGACGGACTTGGGGACCACACAGAGGCTGCACCCGCTGAAACCGCCTCCCCAGGCTTTCCGTCTCGAACGCGGCAAAATCAAGACGCGGGAATCCCTGACTCTCGGGATCTCCCACCAACAGCAGGGGAGCCTCGGAGGTGATGGGGGGAACCGGCTGTTGCGCCAGGGTCATGCCCACCTGAGCGCTGGGAAGGCGGATGAGACTGTAGTGGGGGGGGAATAAAGCTTCCAGGGGGAACAGGTGCAAGTCCCGGTGGGGCAGTAAAATCAGATGGTCAATCTCCTCATGGGCCAACTCCGCCAGCAGGGCCTCAATCCGCAAAATTTCCCCCAACTGTTGCAGGCGAGAGTCCATCTGCTGACGCCAGGGATGGTCTCGCTTGGGAGAACCGGACTTGGATTTACCGCTGCGATAGTCTTGATAGTCCTGTTTCCAGGTATCGACCCACTTCTCCCATGCCAGTAATTGTTGCAGTCTGGGGAAAGGCGCATCGCTCTCCTCTGAAGCTAGGAGGGGGATGGGGTCTTGGTTGGGTTTGAGCAGAAACGTGGTCAGGGCCGCAGGACTGATGTGCCAGTAAACCGCTGCGGTCTTCTCACGGCAGAGATACTGTTGCAGACTCGGGAAGTCAGGACTGGGAATCTCCTCCATCCAACCCGACAGCCACCAGCGCAAACAGCTATTTTTGCCTTGTTCCGCCAGCATCAGGGCGCTCACGGGATGTCCGGCTTGGCATTCCAGGTCAACGGTCAACTGTTGGAAGCTGATAAACTCCAGGGCCAGTAGTCGTTGTTTCCCGGGACTGGGGGATTGTTGAATCAAGCAGCGCAACAGGTCAGACCCCTGACGCCGTACTTCTGCTGCTTCCTCACGTTGACCCAGTTCAAAGAGGACGCGGCTCAAGTCTCGCAGGGCTTTGAGTCGCAGTTCGGGGGAGTGGGTTTCGCTGAGGGTGTCGAGGGCGGCGTTGTAACGAGTGACCGCTTTTCGCCAGAAGGGATAAGGGTTCGCGTCCCGGCGACCTCGGAAATAATGGACGGAACCTATATTATAATTCAGCCATCCCGCGCCTTGTGGGTCACGGTCGGGGAGACAATATTTCAAACCTTCTTCATAGCTGGCTAACTCTCCCTCATACCCCCGTTGGTCCAGGGCGGGGTTTTGCAGGTGAGGGGGGAGGGTAAGAGTGACGGAATAGAAGCATCCTGGGGAGTTTCCGGCAGCACTGCCTCGGTTGACCCAAACTATTGCATTGTTAGGATTGAGGTCAAGGGCATGGTCATGACTGGCAACCGCCTCCTCATGGCGACCTAAGTTATACAGCGCATTGCCTCGATTAGTCCAGCCTTCTGCCAAGTTAGGATTGAGTTCGAGGGCGCGGTCATAACTGGCAACCGCCTCCTCATAGCGACCTAAGTTAACCAGCGAAATGCCCCGGCTACCCCAGCCTTTTGCCAAGTTAGGATTGAGTTCGAGGGCGCGGTTATAACTGGCAACAGCCTCCTCATCGCGACCTAACTCAGACAGCGTAATGCCCCGGTTAGACCAGCCGTCTGCATACTTAGGATTGAGGGCAAGGGCGCGGTCATCACTGGCAACAGACTCCTCATAGCGACCTAAGTTACCCAGCACATAGCCCCGGGCACTCCAGGCTATTGGATACTTAGGATTGAGTTCGAGGGCGCGGTCATAACTCGCAACAGCCTCCTCATAGCGACCTAAGTTACCCAGCACGTCGCCCTGAATCCCCCACAACACCCACTCATCTGGAAAGGATTCAATTGCCTCATTAGCTAACATCAGCGCCGCCTCATCATCACCAGCGTTAAATAGCTCCACTATCCGTCCAAATGCCGCTTCTGCTTCCGGATTTTCAAAGGTCAAACTCACCTGACTCCCCCCAGCCTCTACTGAACTGCCCCCAGTCCCCCCTGGATGTGCCACTGGAGATGTCATTCCCCCAGTCCCCGGCGGCAACGGATGAGGCGAACTAACCCTCAAACGCTCTTGCAATTGTTGTCCCAAATCCCCCACCCGTTGCGCCAGGGGGAGCGCTCCCAGATTGCCAAACTCCTGCAACGCCTGAACAAACCGCGCCTCTGGGGGGTTCGCCAACCAAGTCTCCCCCGCCTTCTCCAACCAGTCCAACCAATCCCTCTCCTGGGCCCGAGGTTCCAACTCCTGCAACCACTCCAGCACCGCCTCACATCCCTGGTGTCGCTGTTGCAACAACTCAGGGAACAATGACTCAAACTCCGCCTCGGTCAGGGGGGACAACGGTTGAGCCAACTTCTGCGCCCCATACTGATGAGCCAACTCGCCGATTTTCCCACTGCCGAGTTCCCCCAACCGCACCATCCGCGAGGCGAGTTCCCGGTGAGGACGGGGGGAACCCAGAAGGCGATCGCGACCAAAGCGCATCAGCCAATTGTGAAAAAAGCGGTCATCCACTCGCTCTCCCAGATAGTCCAACACCCGTCCCGAGTCCCATCCCAGAGCCACTCCATCCAGCAGTTTCAGAAAGACTTGTTCATATTGAGTATCACTGAGGGGATTCATCTGCGGTGGCGGTGGGGGGGCGGCTGTTCGTCCCCCTCCCCACCACCGAGCCACTGTGGATTTCAACCAACGCCAAAGTTTACCTAACATCCTAGTACCCTGAACTATGAGTGAACTACCATGAGGAAAGCCGTTGGGGCAACTCTCTCTTACTGTACCCCAGGTGTGCCCCTCTCATTGTTAGCGGTCCTCCGGTCCCCTCCCCTTGGCAAGGGGAGGGTTAGGGTGGGGTCCTCTTGATGCGCTGAAGCGCGTCAAGATGAATGAGTGGGTGGAGAGTTCTGGTGAGGTGGCGATCGGGCCAGTTTCTATACAGGTGCGATCGCCTCTCATGATTGGTTGAGGTGGCGATCGCTAAAAGAACCCCACCCTAGCCCTCCCCTTGCCAAGGGGAGGGGACCGGAGGTGGAGTTAAGGGTGGGTTATGTGGCGATCGCTAAGAGGACCCCACCCTAACCCGGACCTTGGCAAGGGGAGAGGACAAGAGGTATTAGAAATTCCGGTCCCCCCCCTTAGCAAGGGGGGGCTAGGGGGGGTCCCAATGTTGCGGGAAACCGTCTAATATTCAAATAGGAAATAGAGGCTTTTTACCCAAATCCCCGGCTCAAGAGGACCTCACCCTAACCCGGACCTTGCCAAGGGGAGGGGACCGGAGGAGGAGTTAAGAGTGGGTGAGGTGGCGATCGCTAAAAGAACCCCACCCTAGCCCTCCCCTTGCTAAGGGGAGGGGACAAGAGGTGGAGTTAAGGGTGGGTGAGGTGGCGATCGCTAAAAGAACCCCACCCTAGCCCTCCCCTTGGCAAGGGGAGGGGACAAGAGGTTGAGTTAAGGGTGGGTGAGGTGGCGATCGGCCAAGAAGAACCCCACCCTAACCCTCCCCTTGCTAAGGGGAGGGGACCGGAGGTATTAGAAATTCCGGTCCCCCCCCTTAGCAAGGGGGGGCTAGGGGGGGTTCCGATCGCCTCCAATATTCAGCCAACAAATTGACGCTTTTTACCCCAATCCCCGGCTCAAGAGGACCCCACCCTAGCCCTCCCCTTGCCAAGGGGAGGGGACCGGAGAAAGAGGGGAGTTGTTGTCGGGTATCCTAACGGATAAAGTCGAGTGATTGGCGGTGGATTCATGACCGAACTCTACAACAAGACCTCAGAAAAGGAAAAACGGCGATCGCTGCGTCATAATATGCCCCCTGCTGAAAAGTTGGTCTGGGGTAGATTGCGCGATCGCCAGGTTGAGGGCTGCAAATTTCGGCGGCAGTATAGTATTGGTATATTTGTTGTTGATTTTTATGCACCTGAACTGAAGTTGGCGATCGAGATTGATGGAGAGAGTCATTTTGGGGATGAGGCGAGAATTTATGACGTTGAACGACAGTCTTTTTTAGAAGCTACAGGGGTTTGTTTTTTAAGGTTTACGAATCAGGAAGTGTATAACGAGTTGGATGGTGTGATTGAGGCGATCTCTCTGATGATTTGCCGATTGCGGGAAGGACCCCACCCTAACCCTCCCCTTGGCAAGGGGAGGGAACCGGAGGGGAGAAGCTCACTTTAGTCTTCCTCTTGGTACCAGAGGGACCCCACCCTAGCCCTCCCCTTGCCAAGGGGAGGGTACTGGAGGTGCTGTTAGAGTAGGAAGCGTAACTGCCGATCGCCTCCGTCATCTATAAAGCGCTGTTCCCCAAATCCCAGGACTTCAATCACTACCTCTCGGGGGGGTGGGGTCCAATTTCCTGTGCGGGGGGAGATACTGAAGACCAGTTCTCCGGCAGACTGCTGTAATGTATAGGTTGTCATGCCCTGAGTGCCGGTTTCATAGTCCAAACTGTGACCATCATCTTCATAGAGGACAAAGGTTTTGTGCAAAGTTTCCAAACCTGTTACCGGCCAGACTCGAATTGTGAGAGAATCCAGAGGTCGTTCGTCGGTATATTGCATTACTGGACCCATTGGGACGATCGCCCCGGCGGGAACAAATAGCGGCATTCGTTCCAAGGGTGCGTCGGCTAAAATATAGCCTGGTCCTTGGTGTTGCTCTCCGGTCCACCAATTATACCAAACCCCGGAAGGCAAATAAACTGCCCGACATTGGACGCCGGGACGATACACTGGGGCGGCCATGAGAGAGGGACCGAGCATTACTTGGTCTTGAATTTGATAGGTTTGGGGTTCATTGGGGAACTGATACAGTAAAGGCCGTAAAATCGGTGCTCCGGTGGTTGCAGCTTCCCAGAATAAGCTATACAAATAAGGAAGCAACTGATAGCGTAATTCGATGTACTCGCGACAGATGCGTTCCACGCGATCGCCAAAGACCCAGGGTTCATGACGGGCTGTATTTAATGCTGAATGCGCCCGCATTAAGGGATAGAGCATTCCCACCTGTATCCATCGAGCAAACAGTTCAGCGGTGGCGTTTCCGGCAAATCCGCCGATATCACAGCCGACAAAGGCGACGCCGGATAAGCCCATATTACATAACATCGGCAGGGACATCTCCAAATGTTCCCAGAGGGATTGATTATCCCCCATCCAGACGGATGACCAGCGTTGGATTCCGGCAAATCCCGATCGCGTTAGCACAAACGATCGCTGATTGGGTCGATGTCGCCGCAACCCTTGATAGCAGGACTGCGCCATCATCTGACCATAGAGATTATGCACTTCTAAATGGGTGGCCCGGTCTTCGGGCGGTCCTTGGAGTGCATCTAAAGGGAAGCAAATTTTATGGCCGTCATCTCCAAAGGGCCGGTTTTCGATCGCCGGTTCGTTCATATCATTCCAAATTCCCGCTACACCCATATTTATGAGGGTTTTGTGCCAGTCTCCCCACCATTGTCTCACTTCCGGATTGAGGAAATCGGGGAATACGGCTTTATCCGGCCAGACATACCCGTGAAAGATTGATCCATCGGGGTTGCGAACGAAATAGTCCCGGTCTTTGCCTTCATCAAATACCGGGTAATCTCCTTCGGGTTCATATTTCACCCCCGGATCGATAATAGTGACAGTTTTGAACCCATTCTCACGCAAATCGGCAATCAGTTTGGCTGGGTCTGGGAAGCGTTTCGGACCCCAGGTAAAGACCCGATATCCGCGCATATAGTCGATATCAAGGTGGATAACATCGCAAGGAATCCGGCGATCGCGAAAGGTTTGGGCCAACTCTCGCACTTCGGTTTCTGAGTCGTAACTCCAGCGGCATTGGTGATAACCCAAAGCCCATTTGGGCGGCATCGGCATCCGACCCGTAAGCTGAGTATAAGTTGCCACAATTTCGGCGGGTTCTGGACCATAAATGATATAATAGTCCAACTCACCGCCTCGGGTTTCCATACTCCAGACCCCCGGTTGGGATGCACCTAAATCAAATTGACTCCAAAAGGTAGTATTGAAAAAAATGCCATAGCCGACCCCGGGACGGAGGGCCATGAAAAAGGGAATGGCCTGATACATTTCATCGGTGAGGATATCATAATCCAGGGCATCGGTGGTCCAGTTGGTCCGCACTTGCGATCGCTGGTCTAAGAGTCCTGTGCGTTCTCCAAATCCGTAGAAATGTTCCCCTGCTTCGATTTGTTTCCAGTTGGCAACGGCCCCTTGCCGCCAGCTTATTCCCGGGTCGATATCTCGGGCAAAGGGTTGGTCCTGGCTATCAAAACAAGTGAGGCGACAGGGATGGTGGGCGATCGCCACCCGCATCCGGTCCGTGATGAGTTCTGTAGAATCCGGATGTTGCTGTACAGTCAATTCTACCGCAGGCCAATTTTCCTCCTGAGTTACGGCCCATGATCGCGGGGGCGAAACTCCTCCCGTTGGGGACATTCGCACCCGGATTAGATTCGGTGCAACTGCATGAATCACCAGGGTTTGACTGCCACAATTGAAGTAAAGGTAGTTCTCAAGTTGTTTGACTGCTTGCACAGACTGGAGGCTGGTCCAAGGCTGTTCTGTTGTGGGAAGTTTTCCAAAATATTGGGGCATATTAATTTAATTTGAAATTCAATGAATTAAGCCCACTCTAGGGCATCCTTTTATTCTATAAAAAAAATTAAATCTTGCTGGGTTGAACTGAGTAGACCTTTTGTCAAATTGTAAAAATTTCTTTTATTACAAGGGGTTTGGGGGGCAGCAATCCCGTATTTTACCATCAGGTCTAGTGAGGTTTAAATTCCTTCAGGGCGGTGACCATCTATTTAAAATAAGAGTTGCCCCTTTGAAGGGTGAGAGTTGATTTTCCCTCCTTGGGTACCTAATTGGATAGAGGTTAAAATTGCCCTATGGGTAGAGGCGATCGCCGAGTTATTCTTCTTATTATCAAGTTACATAAAAAACCAATACTCAGTGCAGACCCGGCCTGGGAGAATTGTCAGAAATTAATTCAGCCCTTCCTTTGATTAAGGGGTCAGGCCGTAAATTAGGAGCAAAGAAAATTATGATTATTAAGGACCTAAAAAAAGGTGGCCTTCGTACCAGTGCGCTGGCTTTGGGACTGTTTGCCCTGTTGTTACCGGCTTGTCAGCAAGATAACCAAGCCTACAATGAGACCGAACAGCAACCGACGACTACCGAGTACCAAGAATCGCCAACCGCCCCCGGTCCCGGAAGAGAATCGACGGCGACAAGTCCAGGACAACGGGGAATGACTACGGGAGAGAGCACCACGGCAATGGAAGGGGAACAAATGGAGACAACCCCGGAAAATATCTCCTCTAATCCCGAAAACTTTATCGGTCAAACCGTGACAGTGCGTGGAGACGTGGACGAAATGGATACCTCTGCGGATACCTTTTTAATGAGTGATGACCGCGCTTTGGCTGGGGAGGGCATTCTAGTCATCAACTCCACCAGCGAACCCTTTGGGATTCCCGATGCTGAGGATATGCGAGTCCAAGTGAGTGGAGAAGTCCGTCAATTCCGCCGGGAGGAGATCACTTCACAGTACGGATTGGACTTAGATCCGCAGTTGTATAGCGAGTATGAGGATCAACCCGTAATTATTGCTGAGTCTATGGCCCTCTCTCCGACGGGTGACCAAGTGTCTGACAATCCCGATGCCTTTTTCAATCGCCCGGTTGCGATGGAAGGCCAAATCGATGAAATGTTAGCGCCTAATACCTTTAGTTTCGATGGCGACAACGTGATTGTAATCAATGCAGATCAAGGGCAAGTCATCCCAGAAAATCAAGATATCGTCGTCACTGGGGAACTACGTCCCTTAGATATGGCTGCCTTGCAAAGTGAGTATAATCTCAACTGGGATGCTGAAATGCAACAACGGATCCAATCGGAGTATAGCGATCGCCTGGTGTTAGTCGCCGATGGCATCTATCCTAACGCTGAATAATTCACCTTCAGAACGCGGGAGGGGGAATTGATGTCATTGCCCCTCCCTGAAGAAATAACCCCTCTAAAGAGGGAGGGAGAATCAGACTTTTCTCGATAAAGTAGAGGGGAATTTACTTTTATCACACTGTGCGGATTTTCCTGAAATTGACTGACTTAAAAACCAGAAATGTCCCGTTTAAAACTATCAGTTTATTCTATGAGGTTATCTCAAGATGCTTAAGAATTTAACCCCGACGAAAAAGAAGAACCGAATGGGAAACCCGATGGGGGTAGCGATCGCCTTAGCCTTGATGACGGCTACCTTGGTTCCCGCTTTCCCTAGAAAAGCGGTCGCCCAAATCGAAAACTATCCTGCTAATTCCGTAATTACCCTAGAAAATGTAGCCGGATCCCCAGAAGAATTTTACGGACAAACGGTGACAGTGCGAGGAGATTTTAAAGAAAGCATCGATGAGAATGCGTTTAAACTAACTCGCGGTGGTTTTTTATTCTTTGGCGGTTCAGAAATCTTAGTCGTTAACAATACCGGACAACCCATTCTCCCCCCGGAGAATGACAATATACCTCTTCAAGTCACCGGACAAGTCCGACAACTGCGAGTAGCTGAACTTGAGAAAGATTTTGGCTGGGACTTTTGGAATCCTGATGTGTATGTGGAATATGACGAGAGACCTGTAATTGTTGCTGAATCTGTGGCGTTAGCCCCGGATCCGGGCCAAATTGCAGACAATCCCGAACAGTTTTACGGCCAAACCATTGCGGTAGAAGGTGAACTGAATGAATATTTTACCGCCAATGCCATGTTAGTACAACAAAGTGGCTTAATTGGTGGTGGAGAGATGCTGGTATTACTTCCCCCGGAAGCCAACCGGATTAATGCGGGAGAAGATATCGTCGTAACAGGCGAAGTTCGGCCTTTTGTGATGGCAGAATTTGATATCCGAGGATGGAGTCCTGAGATGCAAACTCTATTAGTTGAAGAGTTTGGAGACCGTCCCGTGATGTTCGCCGAAAACGTTTATCAAAAGGGTGAGGAAAATTAAACTGTTTTCTGGCTAAACTGAGACAAATCTGAGAGAGACCTCTTGCAAGATTCTGCAAGAGGTCTCTTGAAATGAGGGAAATTATGACTGGGTTTAACTAACTTTGACCTAACCCTGTGGAGAGATTTAAAATTTGCCTTAAAGTAACCCAAGAGAGAGAACTCAGAACCGAGGCGATCGCCTACATTAAATATATCCCTTATAATTACAGAGAGATCAAGCTCATGATCGAAGAAGAGTCACTGCAGGACCGCGCTATTAATGCCGCAGCCAAATTAGCCATTTCTAGTCAATTCGATGAGTTTCAAACCTTGGATGTTTCCGTTCATTCTGAGTCCGCTAATTTGGTAAAAGGTGAATTAGAAGCAGTAGAAATTTCCGGGGAAGGGATGGTTATGAAGCAAGAGTTAAGAATGGAAAAATTGGATATAAAAACGGGCAAAATATCCGTCAATCCTCTTTTAGCTGCCCTGGGAAATATTCAATTACAACAACCCACGGAAGCCACCGTTGCAGTTGTTTTAAATGAACAGGATATTAATGATGCCTTTGATTCAGATTATCTTCAAGATAAACTCCAAAATTTTCCGGTCACCGTCGAGGGAAAACCCCTGACTTTGGATGCTCATCAGGTTAATTTTAGCCTTCCCGGTGAGGGAAAAATCCGACTCAGTATCGGCGTACTGTTCCGGGAAACCGGAGAAACTCGTCAGGTGGAATTTACTGCCATACCGAAGGTCCAATCTGATGGAACCGGGGCGCGTTTAGAGGAAATTGAGTACCTAGATGGGAATGAACTCTCCCCAGAAATGACCGCAGAGTTATTAAAAAAATGTGAATATCTGCTCAATATTTCTAATTTTGAGCTATCATCAGGAATGTCAATTCGCTTACACGGATTAAAAATTGTTCCCGGTCAAATTCATTTAGATGCTCAAGCTTATATTGAGGAAATTCCCAGCAACTAATTACATTTTCAAGCAATTAAAAATTCTGAAAATAGAGCCAATTTAAATGATTTAAACCATTAAGTTTGGGATTCAATTGAGGAAAAATTTTAACCGTGATATCAGCTTAATCCAAAATATGATTAAAAGGAGTGGGAGCATCTGGCCCCCTTTCCATAGGAGAGAACCCGATACTCCCACTCCTTTCCGGAATGGTCTTCCGGAATGGTCAAATTCATTTAGACTAGAAATAGAAATTAGGGCATTTGAATGGGAATTAAATGATCCTCGGTAACCCCATCCTGGAATCGACCTCCGTTAGATAAGACGAGCATTAAATGAAGGGTCCAATCCGGATCGGTGGGTAAATCCGCCCAGGGAATGGCGATTTCTAGGCATTTATTGAAAGCAACTTGGGCGCGACCCTTGCGGGGATGCCACTGATGATGGTCTCGTGCTTCCTGAAACCACACAGATTGACTCACTAAGTTGATGCCGAGATGGTGATGGAACAGGTGGTTGAAGGGTTCGCGATCGGGGGGTTGTGCTAAAGGCATGGGACTGATACTCATGGGATGACCGGGATAGTACCACAATAAATTTAATTCCGGTGGACAATCTTTGCCAATTTCTGTCCCGGTTTTAAAATCAATTCGGAGATAGAAATGGAGGTGATCCACCCCATACCAAACCCGTTGAATGGCGCTGCTGCGATGCATAGTCCCCCGGGCACCGCCGATTTCAATGCGACCGGCTTTGTCCCAATCCTGTTCGTCTCCAATGCCATCAATAATGGGATGGATAAAACTTTGGGGACGCCGATCGCCTTCTTGCTCATGGTCTTCCACCGGACGTAAGACAGTCTCCGGAACTGGCTCACCCAGTGCTTGATAGAGGGCGGCAATATGTTCCCGGAACAACTGATCGAACATGGCATCTTGGTTGGAGGAATGACCTTCGCCAAACCACCAGAACCAATCCGAACCCTCGGCAGCATACAACGCTTCCCAGGCTTCCGGATTGGCTTCTTCCGTCGCTTCCGGATGTTGGGCCAGCATCTGCCGCGCTGGTTCTAACAAATCCCAGGCTTTATTTTTGGCCGGGTCACCAATCCAGGTTGTGAGACTGCCATCGACCCAAGATCCACTATGTAAACGACCACTTGGCAGCGTCGCCGTAGGAGGAAACTTCTCGATAAACTCCGCAACCGTAACTAACTCAATCTCTCCATGATGACTGAGTTTTTCATAAAGGGAATTTAAGAACGGTTCACCATCGCGGTTATAAAATTCCCAGCAGTTTTCTCCATCCAGGGCGATCGTCACTAACCAAGGCTGTTCTAACCCGCTTTCGGGACCGGCGGCTTGTCGCTGTTTTAGGGAATAAGCGATCGCCTCTAAATGGCCCACCAAATCCGATGCCGCCCGCCTCGGTTCCATCGCACCATAGGTAAATCCAATCAAATCGGATAAGCGGTGATCTCGGAATACAATGGATAAATCCCCTTGGGGTGTTTCTAACCGATAAGGACGATACAAATATTCCGGTTCAAACAGATTCCCTGCGCCATCCCGATGGAAAAAGTGCTGCAAAGTCCAGCCTAAAACCGCTTCATCGGAACAGATCCATTTAAACCCTTGTTCGGCAATATAGGGTAAAATCTCAGGACTGACCGCTTGTTCCGAAGGCCATAACCCCCGGGGATTCTGGCCGAATCGCTCTTGATACATGGTCCAAGCTTTACTTAAGTGCCGAGGAATATCTTCGGACCACTGGAAGCGATGCTGGGGTAATTCCATGTGGGGAATCGCCACTCGACCCGCATTGGTATCCGCCAGTAACGGTAAAATCGGGTGGGTATAGGGGGAAGTAATTACCTCCAATTGACCCGATTCCTGCATCTGACGATGTTGGGGGATAATTTTGCTGATAATCTCCCGCTGTTTGGAATAGATGCGCTGGCGATCGCTCAGGGTGAAATTCCGACCTTGTTTTAACCAAGCTTCAATTTCCGGGTCATCCCAAAAAATCGGGTCAATCCAAGCGAGATTGTGCCATGCCAGCAAATCCCCATACTCGCGATCGCCCCAATGTTCCAAACACCATCCCCGGCCCTCGTTCTGCCGTTGGGCGTACAATTCAGCGTAGCGGGGATGGGGATCGATTAAGGTGCGATGGTTCCCGTCAAAGAAATGCTCGACAATAAAATGTTTCTGTTCCAGGTTAAGCTGGTCTTCTCGGGTGAGGGCGGCAGTCAGGTAAGGATCAAATGCCGTGCCTTCGATATAGTCTTCTAGCTGTAAAATCAAGGACGGTACTAAGTTCACCGTTTGACGGAGTTTAGGATACCGATTCAAGATCAGCACTAAATCTAAATAATCTTTCGTGCCGTGTAGACGAACCCAAGGCAATCGATACTGACCCCCAATTCGGCTTTTATAGAGGGGCTGATGCTGATGCCAAATAAAAGCAACATAGAGCGGGTGAGGCATAGTAAGAAGAAGTGATGAGGACAGGAGATGGCGATCGCTGGTCAGGGTTGAAGGGTTCATCGCACAGACTGCTTGCGGGTGAACATTCCTAACCGACCTGCGATCGTCAATTCCTTCTGAACTTACAGCACTTGTTCCACTTCAGCAATCTCAGGGATGCATTCGCGTAATTTGCGTTCGATCCCCATTCTTAAAGTCATGGCAGAACTCGGGCAGGATCCGCAGGCTCCTTGGAGTCGCAGCTTGACAATTGGACCCTCTAGTTCTACGAGTTCGACATTTCCGCCATCGGCCATCAAGTAGGGGCGCAGTTCATCTAATACAGTTTCGACATTTTCCGAAGTTAGTGCCAATGTTGCAGACATAAATTCTCCTGGTTTTGGTTTATGGTCCTGTCCAAATTTTAACGGTTCTGGGGAACGGGTGAGGGGCGATCGCCGATCGGGTTGAGGAACAGGCAAAATTTTGGCCGTGAACCCCAGATTTCACAGATTTTCACCGAGGGGGATCTGCACTCAGTCTGGGGATCCCGGAATCTGGGTCACCCCAGACCCCTGAGTTTTGGCGATTTAAACCATTGCCGGTTCTAAGAGTTTAATGTTAGAGAAATTGAACTCCGTGGCGGTTACGGTGTCATTTTCTTTGGAGTGGATGACTTGATGGGTCATCAGGTAATAGTCTCCAAATTTTTCGTAGTTGTCCTCAAAGTCAAGTTCTCGGATCAAGTCGTTGGTTTGAGCATTGCGGAAGACGACATGATAGCGCGTGGCAACATAGCCCTCCCCCGTATCCAGACTTTCGGCAGTATCAATCGTAAATGCCATCCGACCCATGACTCGGCTGACTTGACAGATTTCGGTCCCTCGGATTTTGTAGTTAGACCCCATCGCATCCCCTTTCACCAGGATTTCGATGGCATCCGTGTCATCGGATTCCCCGGCGCTAAAGCTATTTTTGCCGTGGGCATCCTCAAATTTGCTCCGTTTGCGGTGGGTCACGATATCCCGCAATTGGGTATAAACGCTTTGTTGCACCTCTTCCTGGTCGATTCCGCTAACTTCTACGGTGAGATCGCCTTTAATGTGGATTTGGCCGGTATAGGTTTCTTCTCCCTGCTTAACTTGGAGTTCAGCACGATATCCTGGAAAGTTCGAGTCCCAGGTGTAACGGTTTTCGTAGGCGGCGCGAAATAAATCACGGGGGTTCGTTTGTTCGGTCATGTTTGCCCTTAGTTTTTCAATGTTGTCCTCCTTTTAGGGTACAAGCTGACTGGGTGGGTTGTGGTATCAGACTCAAGGGACTCGTCGTCTGGGGTGCGCCCACTCCGGGGACACAACCGATGTTAGAAACCGGGTTTTTTACGCCTGTCTGCCCAGGAATCCCTCCCCTATCCGCGCTCTTCTCGGATCGGAGTGGACTGAAGATTGAGGGCAGGGCTAATCTCCGGGGAAGATTTAGAACTGAAGCAAGGGGCGGCTAGGGGCAAGTCCACGGTTACAGTGGATCCGAGTCCTTCCCCCATACTATAAAAATGAATCTCACCGCCCATGCCTTCGATAATTTTTTTGGAAAGGGCTAGACCCAGCCCTGTTCCGGGGTAGGGACTGGTATAGGCTTCATGAACTCGAAAAAACGGTTCAAAGAGTCGGGATTGATATTCTAGGGGAACGCCGATTCCCGTATCAGAAATGCGAATTTCTATCCCATTGAAAGGGTCAGCCTCCTCCTTTATCACTTTGTGAGCGATGGTTTCCGCTTCAATGATAATGCCCCCTTGATGGGTAAATTTAATCGCATTCCCCACTAGATTTAACATGACTTGCAGCAACTGGTTTTCATTCCCTTGTAAGAAAATATTGCGGGAATTAGAAGGTTGGATAATTTTAAACGTAAGCTGTTTAGATTCAATTTGATTGAAGGCACAGCGTTCGATATTTTTTAAAAGCTTATGTAAATTAACGGGACTGAGTTCTAGTTCGATAATAGGAATGGTTTTGGGTTTATTGAAATCCAAAACGTCATTAATCATGTGGAGGAAGTGGAGGGCGCTATGGTGAGCTTCATGGATAAATTCTCGTTGCTCTTCGCTATCGTCTACCATATCATCGAGAATGAGTTGCAGAAATCCGATGATATGGTTCAGGGGAGTTCGGAATTCGTGGGAAATCTTGCCCAAAAAATCATGTTTGAGGCGGGCGGCTTCTTGGGCTTGTTGTCGGGCTTCTTGGAGTTGATGATAGAGGGTTGCTGAGGCGATCGCACTTCCCGCTTGCTTGGCAACTTCTTGGACTAATTCGATTTCTGCCTCACTCCAGAGGAGGGGACAAGGCTCTTGATTCAGTTGCGATTTATGGACTTTGTGATACAAAACGATCGCCCCATTGGGTCGATCTTCATAAGCTGTAGGAACAATCAAAGTAGAATACCGTTCGCCATTTTCTTGGGGTAGGCTTGTATCCACTAGGACAGGTTCAAGGGTGGCGATCGCCCTGCCAATTTCTGGACATTCCTCTAGTCTGACTTCCCATCCTAACATCGAAGCCATTGCCTGTTGCTGATACTCCGCTACCACCTTTAAAGGCTGATTCTCCTCCTGATAGGAATAAATAATACAACGGCTTGCACTCAGTCCACTCCCTAAATCTCGGGCAGTTTGCTGCCAAATTCGCTCCAAGTTAGACGTGCGATGGATACTTTTCGCGATTTGGAGTAGTAGCTGTTGTGATTTCTTCGATTGTTGCTCAGACATGACACCCTTCCCCTAATCGGCTGATCTCGCCGAACGTTACATAATCTTTCTAATCATCATTTAAAGACTCGTCAGTATTGATCCTAATCGCTTTGGGAGGATTGTTCACTCAAATCCAGGAAAAAGAAGCGCCGGAGATTTATCCTGCCAACGGGCTACCGGAAAGCGGTATATATTTAAGCCCACTGGAATTCTTGCATAATCTTTCTCTCCCTGACCAGTGTCTTGTAGGAGCTTTATAAAATCTTTAGGAAAGATAATTTAATCCTCCTCTTCTGTCAACCGTACAATTACGGAAGTGCTTAGGGTTGAGCCGACTTAACCCCCGGGCGATCGTGTAAAGATATCGTGAAGCCCCCCAAGCTCTTTGTCTAAGGCGATCGCTCCTCTTGTGCTGTTCAAACCCCTGCCTCTGTCGGGACAATATTTCATCCCAATTCAACGAAATAATGGCAATGATTTAGAGATGATTTTTCCCCGAAATCCGGGAGGAACCCCTTACAGTAATAAATCAAGGGATTCGGAATTTGGGGTGAAAATCATCACAGGTTTTTGATAAAGCAAGACGGTAAAAGTTACCGTCGAACCGAGTCCTTCCCCCATGCTATAGAAATTAACTGTTCCCCCCATTGCTTCGATCAGCCGTTGGGAAATCGCTAGTCCTAATCCCGTCCCTCCATATCGCCGGGTTCGTTCCCCATCCACTTGAGAAAACGATTGAAAGAGTTTATCTTGTTGATCCAGAGAAACGCCGATGCCGGTATCAGCAACAGCAATGGAAACCATGCCGGGAAACTCTTGGTTTTGAAAAAATACGGGGTATTCGATGAGTTCAGCGGTAATAGTGATTCCTCCTTCATGGGTAAACTTAATAGCATTTCCCACTAAGTTAAAGAGAACCTGTAACAACCGTTGATAGTTCCCGTAGAGAATTATTTCATCTTCTGTACGGGGTTTATAAACCTGAAAACTTAAATTTTTTTCCTGTCCGTGAGCGCGAGCATGATTTTCAATTCCGGTTAAGAGTTCATCCAGTTTCACCGGAACTAAATCGAGTTCCATTTTGCCCGCTTCAATTTTGGCAATATCCAAAACATCATTAATTAAATTGAGGAGATGGACCGCACTGCGATAGGCTTCTTTAATAAATTCTTGTTTTTCTTCTTCATCTTCTGCCATATCATCCACGATTAATTTGAGGAACCCGATAATGCCATTGAGGGGGGTCCGCAGTTCGTGGGAGGTATTGGCGAGAAACTGACTTTTGATCTGGGAAATTTCTTCGGCTTTTTGACGAGCGTCTTCTAATTCTTCGTAGAGGGTGGCATGAGCGATCGCCGTGCCGACTTGTTCAGCGAGTTCCTGGACTAACTCAATTTCGGCCATACTCCAGGGACGCAACGGGGTATTTTTGGCTGATTCCGCCGGATTTGCCTCAACGGGTGGGTTCGGGAGGATACCGGGGCGATCGAGACAAATTAAGCCATTGGGTCGATCTTGGTAGCTGGTTGCCACCACTAACATAGACTCAGGTTCCGAGGCGATCGCCTCTTCGGGACCCACAACCATTGCCATTTGAGTCAGCAACACCTGATTTAGAGCGGGATGCTCTGCTAGATAAAGGTCCTGCCCTTGTAGGGTGGGTAAAGGTGGCGTAATGTATTCAGCCACCACTCGGACTTTCAAGCTTCCCGGCTGGTAGGGACAAATCATACAACGGCTGACCCCCAATGCCAACCCCAAACCTTGAACCGTTTCGTTCCAGATGGTATCGAGGTCTAGGGTACGCCGAATCTTGCGCGCCATTTCCCCGAGAAGTTTCTGATAGAGTTCCGATCCCGGAGGTAAAGTCCGGCGAATACTCCCTACAATGCTACTGAGGAATTTGTGATGCAGATCTAAGTGATTCGACGCGATCGCCTGGGGATTGCCCGATTGCTCCTCCTGCCCCCAGAGGAGCGCATTGGGCAGTAATCGTCCTATTACCAGCACTTCAAGCGGTTCTCCTTGAGGGGGAAAAATCGGACTGATCGCCAGTTCAAATAAGAAGTATTGATCGCCATAGCGAAACGGATAGCTAAACCGCTCAGGAATCCGGGAGTTTAACACCCGTTCGACCCGTTCTAAATAAGGGGTGATGCTTAAAGGTTTAAACTGATCTCCCACGAAAGTGCCGACGATTTCCTGGGAATTTAACCCGTAATGTTCAGCATTTGACCAATAAAATCCTCGATATAAACCCGAGGCATCTTGAGTAAATGCCAGTTGTGCGCCTAGCGATCGCAACCAACTCGAATCATTTTCCGCTGGATAAGCTGGGGGTGTAGAGTCATTCACGGCACGGGAAAAATCATCACCAAATAGGGCATCACCAGGGTTTCAAAACCCATTCTTTCTACCGATCCACAACCGGAGGCCATTGATTAAGTACCCCGACTAAAATTGGCATTGCATCTCAATCATTCCACTCTCCACGGGGGGGAACTGGCGGATTGCGGGTCAAATTGCGGGTCAATTCATCATCGCGACTGGTATCCCCGCGTAACCATTGTCGCAGGGCTGTTTCAATGACTTTGCTCGGATCGTTGGTCAAATGACTGACGCGATCGAGCAGTTCGGGATCGATATGGATCGAAATCTCTACTTTTTCGGGGTTGCGACTATATTGCACAGCCTGATCGTTCATACAGTTGTAAATTTCTAAACTGGGGTATAAGGTTACACGGCCCTCGTGAAAGCGTGCCGGTTCAAAATTCAAGTCCCGTGCACTCAATACGGCTCTGGTGAGTCAGCAGTGAACAACCGCAGGAGAACTCCGGTGCATCAGGACCCGAGCATCCCTGGGATGTCATCCTATCTATTGTACGATGCTGCTTCCAATCTATCTACTGAGTATTAATTCATCTTGTGGGATAACGAGATGATTCCCTGGGGTGCTAACTCGCAACTTTATAGCCAACTTGCGTAAGAGTTAGGCTCTCTTAATCTCCCTAATCTGCGGATTGAGGGCTTACCCTTGAGCGGTGGAGTTGTTTTTTCAGGCAAGTGGGTTGCAATAGACGTCATGAATTTAGACCCTGGATGCGATTCCTTCATCAAATTCTGTTAATAATCACCGCGCAAATGCGATCGGACGATCGCCAAAGAGGAAACTGCTCAAAGGGGGACCGTCTGGATCCGAAAAGTATTAAAATGTGTTAAGAAATAGGGTGAGGGCAAGGGAATCGCCGGAGTCTAAATGACCGGGGGTGACGACCCTTGTTAAAACCATCTTGCCCATTGCATCCGAAGCCTATCGCGCCGATAACTGACAAAAGCGTATGACCGACGTTCCTGTATCTCGTATTCGTAACTTTTCAATCATTGCTCATATCGACCACGGAAAATCCACCTTGGCTGACCGTCTCCTCCAGGTGACCGGCACAGTGGAAAAACGGGCCATGAAGCAACAGTTCCTTGATAACATGGAACTGGAACGGGAGCGCGGCATTACGATTAAGCTGCAAGCGGCCCGGATGAACTATCAGGCAAACGATGGGGAAAAATACGTCCTCAATTTAATCGATACCCCGGGTCACGTGGATTTTTCCTACGAAGTCTCCCGATCGCTGGCGGCTTGCGAAGGGGCGCTGTTGGTGGTGGATGCGTCCCAAGGGGTGGAGGCCCAAACCCTGGCTAACCTGTATTTAGCCCTGGAATATGATTTAGCAATTATTCCAGTTTTGAATAAAATTGACCTGCCGGGAGCAGAACCGGAACGGGTTAAAAATGAAATTGAACAAATTATTGGGTTAGATTGCTCCAATGCCATTCTCGCTTCCGCAAAAGAGGGGATCGGAGTGGATGAGATTTTGGAGGCGATCGTCAATCGGATTCCCGCGCCTAAAGATACGGTGAATGCTCCCTTACGGGCGTTGATTTTTGATAGTTATTACGATGCCTATCGCGGGGCGATCGCCTATTTTCGCGTGATGGATGGGACCCTCAAAAAAGGCGATCGGGTCCGCCTCATGGTCGCCGGTAAGGAATATGATGCCGACGAAATCGGCGTACTCTCCCCTACCCAACAACCCCTAGATGAACTCCACGCCGGAGAAGTGGGCTATCTCGCCGCTGCCATCAAAACCGTCGAAGATGCCCGGGTTGGGGATACCATCACCTTGGCTAAAGAACCGGCAGAAACCCCCCTCCCGGGCTACACCGAAGCGAATCCAATGGTGTTCTGTGGCCTATTTCCCACGGATGCAGACCAATTTGAGGACCTGCGCGAAGCCCTGCAACGGCTTAAACTCAACGATGCCGCCCTCTCTTATGAACCGGAAACCTCCAGCGCGATGGGGTTTGGTTTCCGGTGCGGATTCCTGGGACTGCTGCACATGGAAATCGTCCAGGAACGCCTAGAACGCGAGTATGACCTGGATTTAATCACCACGGCCCCCTCGGTGGTTTATCTGGTCACAAAAATCAACGGGGAAAAGGTTTACGTTGATAATCCCAGTCTTTTGCCCGGTCCTCAAGAACGGGAAAAAATTGAGGAGCCTTATGTGCGCGTGGAGATGATTACCCCAGAAACCTACGTGGGGGCTTTAATGGAACTCTGTCAGACTCGCCGTGGGGAGTTTACGGATATGAAGTACCTGACCCCGGACCGGACTACGTTGGTGTATGAGTTGCCGTTGGCAGAGGTGGTGACGGACTTTTTTGACCAGATGAAGTCGCGATCGCGCGGGTATGCCAGCATGGAATATCACGTCATTGGCTACCGAGAGAATCCGTTGGTGCGGATGGATATTTTGATTAAAAATGATCTCGTGGATGCCCTAGCGATGATTGTTCACCGGGATAAAGCCTATGTCATGGGTCGCGCCTTGGTAGAAAAACTCAAGGAATTGATCCCCCGCCATCAATTTAAGGTCCCACTCCAAGCCTCGATTGGGTCTCGGGTGATTGCCAGTGAAAATATTCCCGCCCTGCGAAAGGATGTGTTAGCCAAATGTTATGGCGGGGACATCTCCCGGAAGAAGAAACTACTGAAAAAGCAAGCGAAGGGTAAGAAACGCCTCAAGGCGATCGGGACCGTTGATGTCCCCCAGGAAGCATTTATGGCTGTCCTCAAGCTCGATCGGGGTTAAAACAAAACTCCCAGTTTTAAGGGTTTTATAGCAATTTTCCCCTTCATGAGGTACGTCTATTCGATCCCGCCTAGCCCCCCTTTCTAAGGGGGGAACCTAGAAAGTCCCTTTGGGAAAGGAGGATTTAGGGGGGTCCTTAATGGATTTGACCACCAAAAGAAAGGCTATATAACAAAACGTAAAGTTTTAATTAACTTTGCTTCAAAAGCGCCGAAAAGGGCGCTTTTTTTGTTATTTTAAGAAAGAAATTAACGGGATGCCAGGTTTTGAGCCGATGGCTCTGTCCTTTCTAACTCTAAGTAGCTTAAAAGTATGAGAATATTGGTTACGGGGGGTGCCGGTTTTATCGGTTCCCATCTCATTGATAGGTTAATGGAACAAGGGCATGATGTTTTATGCCTAGATAACTTTTTTACCGGAGATAAGCGAAATATCAGTAAATGGTTGGGAAACCCCTATTTTGAACTGATTCGCCACGATGTAACAGAACCGATTCGGTTAGAAGTTGAGCAAATCTATCATTTAGCTTGTCCTGCATCGCCGGTTCACTATCAGTACAATCCAGTAAAAACCATTAAAACCAACGTCATTGGTACGATGAATATGTTGGGACTCGCCAAACGAGTTAAGGCGAGACTTTTAATGGCTTCTACTTCAGAAGTCTATGGGGACCCAGACGTGCATCCTCAAACGGAAGACTATCGAGGAAATGTCAATACCATTGGAATTCGGAGTTGTTACGACGAAGGAAAACGAGTAGCAGAAACCCTCTGTTTTGATTACCACCGTCAAAATAATGTCGATATTCGGGTTGCTCGAATTTTTAATACCTTCGGGTCCCGAATGTTAGAAAATGATGGACGAGTGGTGAGCAATTTTGTCGTGCAAGCGTTGCGAGGAATTCCCTTGACGGTGTATGGGGATGGGTCTCAAACCCGGAGTTTCTGCTATGTTTCTGACTTAGTAGAAGGGTTAATGCGCTTGATGAATGGAGAACATATCGGTCCCATAAATTTGGGGAATCCGGATGAATACACAATTTTACAACTGGCTGAAAAAATCCAGAAAATGGTAAATCCAGATGCGGATATTCAATTTAAGCCCCTTCCGCAAGATGATCCGCGCCAACGCCAACCCGATATTACCCTGGCGAAGACTTGGCTGGGATGGGAACCTCAAGTTCATGTGGATGAAGGATTAAAATTGACCATAGAAGATTTTCGCGATCGCCTGATATCCAAATAACCGAACGGGGTAATCTTTCAGTAGGAGAATTATCTTCCTAATGAGTGGAAATATTCTCCCACATGAGATAGAGTATAATCGCGATTCCTTCAGGGTGCAGCATACAAAAATTGGACAGGATGAAGGAGCGGGGAAGCCAAAAGCAGCGATCGCCTAAAATTGAAAGTTAGGATGAAATCAAAAGGGGGCAAAATTAGGGATTCCCGAGTATTTCTCCCCCCATCCCTTTCAAAAGATTTCCCCCCCTTTTTCTTGGGACAGACTTCTATAAAGAGAGCAGGAGATACCTTATATGCGCGTTTGTGTTATTGGTACCGGATACGTTGGCTTAGTCACCGGCGCTTGTTTAGCCTACACAGGTCACCATGTGATCTGTGTGGACAATAACGAAGAAAAAGTCAAATTAATGAAATCCGGACGGTCCCCAATTTATGAACCGGGACTGTCTGAAATCATGCAAGAAGCCTCGGAAGCCGGACGTTTAGAATTTACCACCGACTTACAATATGGCGTCTCCCACGGTGAGATTTTATTCATTGCGGTGGGTACTCCTCCCCTCCCCACGGGAGAAAGTGATACCCGCTATGTAGAAGCCGTAGCGCGAGGCATCGGTGCTCATCTGGATAAAGGGTATAAAGTCATCGTTAATAAGTCCACGGTTCCTATTGGTTCCGGTGACTGGGTGCGGATGATTGTCCTTGATGGAGTCACTGAACGGCATCAACAGGAAGGCAGTAAAGACGAAACTGCCAAAAAATTGGGTGTGGAATTTGATGTGGTCAGTAATCCCGAATTTCTTCGGGAAGGGTCAGCGGTTTATGACACCTTTAATCCCGATCGCATCGTCCTTGGTAGCAACAATCCCCGCGCCTTAAAAATGATGGAAGAACTCTATCAACCCATCATCCAGCGCAAGTTTGCTGAAGATGCTTCCTTACCTCCAGTTCCGGTGGTTTTGACGGACATTAGTTCGGCAGAAATGATTAAATATGCCGCTAATGCATTCTTAGCGACAAAAATTAGCTTTATCAACGAAATCGCCAACGTTTGCGATCGCGTTGGTGCCGATGTGGTGCAAGTTGCCAAAGGCATGGGTCTCGACTCCCGAATTGGTACTAAATTCCTCCAAGCCGGTATTGGTTGGGGGGGGTCTTGTTTCCCCAAAGATGTGTCGGCAATGGTGCATACTGCCGATGATTATGGCTATGATGCTCAGTTACTCAAAGCGGCGATCGAAGTTAACAAACGTCAGCGTCAAATTGCCATTGAAAAATTGCAGCATGAACTCAAAATCCTCAAAGGTAAAACGGTTGGATTGTTAGGGTTAACTTTCAAACCCGATACGGACGATATGCGCGATGCACCGGCCTTGAATTTAATCGAACAACTGAACCGCCTGGGTGCGAAAGTGAAAGCTTATGACCCCATTGTTTCTCAAACAGGGATTGGTCAGGGATTGACTGGGGTATTGGTGGAAACCGACCCAGAACGCTTGGCGGATGGTTGCGATGCCTTAGTTCTTGTCACCGATTGGAAGCAATTCCAAAGTTTGAACTATGAGAAAATGGCGCAATTGATGAACCATGCGGTCATGATTGATGGTCGTAATTTCCTGGATCGGGAAATGCTGCAAAAAGCTGGGTTCCGCTATGTGGGAATTGGCCGGTCTTAAGTCTTAAGGATTAACTGATAATTGGTGGGGGTGAAAAACTCCGCCAATTGTCGGTTAATTGGGTTCAGAACTGGCTAGAAAATATGATTCACTAGCCAACCAGCGATCGCACCTCCGAAGACTAACCAAGCAGCATTAATGCGCCAAATTAAGGCACAAATAGCAGCGATCGCCGCAATCAAAGTCGCAATCCAATCAATCCCCAGGAGTGCAGTTCCTAGGGGTATTCCGCTAAAATTAATCCGCAGAGTGCTCACCGCTAATTGAACCGTCACCACCGCCATTAGTGCCACAGCACTAACATTAATGGCATCTAAAAAGGCTGAAGTCCATTTGCGCGATCGCAACCGGGGAATCCAAGGATTCAGAATTAATACAAACAGAAACGATGGCAAAGTAATCCCCAAGGTTGAGACCATTGCACCGGGAAATCCGCCTATCACATAACCAATAAAAGTCGCTGTGGTCAGCAACGGACCGGGAGTGACTTGACCCATTGCCACCGCATCTAATAATTGTTGCTGAGTCACCCATCCCAATTCATCCACTAATTGACCCTGTAAAAAGGCAATTAACACATAACCACTGCCATATAAAACACTACCCACTTTCAGGAAAAATAACCCCAATTTCCACAGGGGAACAGCTTCAGAAATTTCAGGGTTAACTGGAGATACAGTGCGGGGAGTTTGGGATAAAAACAACCCAAAAAGCCATGCGCCTAAAGTCGGTTGATTACGCCAATTCAGCCAAATTGCACCGAAGAGTCCGCCTAACAACAAGGCAAACACTTCATTGATACCCAACCAGACTGCCATCGCAGTGGCGATCGCAATTATTAATAATTCCCGAGACTTTACTGCTTTTTTTCCCAAACGCCATAAAGCGGTAAAAATCACGGCTAAAACTGCCGGTTTGATGCCATATAACCAGGGATAAACTTGGGGTAATTCTCCAAATTGGACATATCCCCAGGCCAAAGCTGCGGTCATTAATACGGCAGGAACAACAAAACAAGTTCCCGCAACGATTAATCCCAACCCACCGGCATAAATATAGCCGATATGAATCGCCATTTCAGTTGAATTGGGTCCGGGAATTAAATTAGTCGCACCTACGAGGTCCAGAAATTGTTCTTGGGTTAACCATTGCCGCTGATGGACAACTTCATCTTCCATCATAGCAATATGTGCCGCTGGACCACCAAATCCAATGATGCCGAGTTTGAGGAAGATTTGCGCGAGTTCTGAGAGGTGAGAAAAGGTCATTGTTTAGGGAGTTTTAACCACAGATTTGACGAATTTTTACAGAAGGAAGAGAGGAGAGGGGAGAACGGTTATTTGAGATAAATGAGGAGGTTTAATCCGGGGATAGTTCGGGAGAGGGTCCAGAGTAAGAGACTGAGATAAAGTAAGCCAAGGGTCCATTGATACCAGACTAAACTGGAGACAATACCGGGGAGATGTTCATCTCGGAGACGGATATCATTAAAGCCAAATTTTAGGAGGTTATTGAGGCTGAAATCGTAATAATTAAGCCAGTTCCAGCGGCGGTTCCACAGGAGGGGGAGATAGCGTTCTCTCATGGTAGGAAAGCGGGGAATAATGGGTAAGCGTCCGATCGCTAAACGGAGTTGGCGCATTCCGGTATCTTCTACGAAGTAGCTGGAGTCAATAAGGTTATGATAGCGGCCTTTTTTGTAGAGAATGATGATTAAAAGGGTGGGGATGGGGATAATCAGAATTCCTAAGCAGGTTAGGGTCAAAAAAGGTTCGCTACTGGTGCGAATAATGGCGAATAGTCCAATACTCGCTAATCCTAGGCAAGTGGATAGCATCCAAGGGGTTTCAAAGGCGGTAGGAATGATGGGTTTGGGAAGGATGCGCCGATAACGATCAACGAACCAAAATAATAAGCTGAAATAGGCGATCGCCACTAATCCTACACCGAAAATCAGCCAAAAACTGGTGCCGTAGTGGGTTAGCAGTAGCAGTGCACTTAATCCTAACCACTGGATGGCGGTTCGCAACCATCCGGGGAGGGAAAGGGGTTCACCGGCAACAGCGCGATCGCGGAGTTTGATGTAACTCGATAGGTCAATTTCGGGTAAATTTAGGACTTCGCTGAGACTGCCGAAAATCCGCTCATCTTGACTGTGAATGATGGCATCGGCTTGAGTTTCTGATAATCCCAGTTTGATTAATTGTTTCTGAGAAGCCGTATTAATATTAATCCCGATTAATTGATGAAATAGACTCTCTTGCCGGAGGTTTTCCGTTAAATATTCCATCTGATTGGCATCAGCAATTTGTTCTTGTTGTCGGAAATTCCGGACTAATTGACGCAGGAGAGTTTCATTGCCAGAGAGACTGGGGAGGGAGAGTTTTTTGCCAATTTGTCCGGGGTCACCCGTAATTCTAGCGGATTCTGAATCAAAGCGTAATCCGGCTACATTAATAAAAGCAGAATTGGCAAAGGTTGTATCGCTAAAGGCGACGCGATCGCGCAGACTTGCTTCCCGCAAATTGATAGATTGATTAAAGGCAGTTTCTCGGAAACTGGCTAGATTCCGGAATGTTATTTCGGTTAAAAATAGAGATTCATTAAACTTAGCGCGGTCAAATAAAGCAGGATTTTCCCATTGACAGCCACTAAAATCCGCATTACCATTCCACTGCGATCGCGTAAAATTAGACCCCTGGTTAAACAGAACTTGATTAAAATTACCCGACCCCTCAAACCGAGTCGCTTTAAAATTTGCGTTTCCTTGAAATAACCCGTGATTAAATCCTATAGCTTCAAAAAAGATGCTTCCCTGAAATCGCGCTTCTGCCACAAAGTTTGCTCCAGCAAAGTTGCTGAGTTTACTAAACCGAGTTTCGGACCAATCGGCCAATTTATCAAAAATTGCTCCCATTGCTTCAACGCGATTGAGGAAGAAACTATGGTTAAAATGAACTTCTCCTTGGAAATGAGTGTGAACCAGTTTAATGGGTTCTTGGAAGAGGGTAATTTCGACTTGTTCTGGGGGAACTCCCAGTAGCGATCGCGAGAGTTGACTTAACCTTGCCAATCGGGTGCGATCGCGTTGCAGTTGCGATCGCTCTTGTTCTGAGAATAAGGGTAAAAATGCCTCTCCATAAAGCGGTGCTCTCAATCCCAACTCATTTCCATCAAAGTCTCCCTGAATGATGGAATAGGATAAATCTAAAGCGATAGGAGTTCCGGACCGATTCAGTTGATTTTGTAACAACGGATAAAATCGGTCTCTAAATTCGGCATTACTCGGGGTTAAATCAATCAAAAACTCCCGCAAGTCAATCGTCCGCACTCCTTCCGAAATAATCGGGGAGGTAATTCGCTGTTGTAATTGCTCTAGGGTGAGACGTTCCAGAGTGTCTGGATTCGGATTATTTAATGGGGTAATTTCTGCATAAGCCGGGAGGGAAGTTATCAAATTGAAAATTAAATTTAGAATAATTATAAAAAATAAAATAACTCGCTTTTTCATGCAAATCTTGATTAATTTAATTGATATTAAAAATATTTTCAAGAGGTCTTTCCCCGTGTCGGTGTCACGACTTCAGTCATTATCCCCCTTTCACAAAGAGATACCTGAAGTCGTGACACCGAAAGGATTAACTGCCCATTGTGAGGACAATTTTTCCTTGCATCGAACCCGTTTCTAATAACTCATGTGCCGCAACAGCTTGTTCTAGGGGGAAGGTTTTACCCACATGAATCATTAACTTGCCTTCATCAAATAGGCTTGCACATTGTTGTAACATTTTGCCTTGGTCTTCTTGTTCCGGAATGCGATTTTGTAACATCGGAGTCAGCATTAATTCAAAACTGATGCGATGATTACGGAGTCGAGAAGTTTTTAACGTGCCATGCTCTGGATTGGGTTCTAAAATGGTAACCACATCTCCATATAAGCGCACCGCTTCAGCGGTTTCAAAAAAGGTTTTGTCACCGACGGTATCAAATCCGATATCTGCACCTTCCCCATTGGTCCAGTCCATCACGGTCTCGATGACATTTTGTTCTTTGTATAAAATGACTAAATCAGCCCCCAATTTGCGGACAAATTCGGCTTTTTCGGGAGTGCTGACGGTGGTAGCAACTTCAGCACCTTTGAGTTTAGCCAATTGGATGGCGACATGACCGACACCCCCTGCACCGGCCTGAATTAGCACTTTTTGGCCCGGTTGTAGACCCGCGCGATCGTAGAGTGCTTCCCAGGCAGTAATCAGGACGAGGGGTGCAGCAGCCGCTTCTACAAAGCTGAGAGAGGAAGGTTTTTTGGCGACAAATCGTTCATCGATCGCAATATATTCGGCATAGTTGCCGTGAGGTCCACCTAATCCCCCATTACAAAAATATACTTCATCTC
This sequence comes from Laspinema sp. D2d, assembly GCF_025370755.1. Taxonomy (GTDB): domain Bacteria; phylum Cyanobacteriota; class Cyanobacteriia; order Cyanobacteriales; family Laspinemataceae; genus Laspinema. The sequence goes on from NZ_JAMXFC010000026.1 coordinate 87,566, forward strand.
CCACATTAAGGGTTTGGACCCCAGAGGCGATCGCCTCGACAACTCCTGCTCCATCACATCCCAGGATATCCGGGGTGAGGTCCGGGTGAAAGGTTCCCCGTTTGCGGATTTTGGTATCAATGGGATTGACCCCGGCAGCATGAAGACGGACTAAAATATCGCGATCGCCGTCTAATTGCGGACCCGGAATATCTTGCACTTTCAAGACATCCGCTGCTGCGCCTGATCCGGTCATGATAACTGCTTTCATAGTCTTTCCTCAAGAGTTTGTTTTATCGAATGACTGACACTTGGTCTGGCCTAGAGCCTAACCGTAGGGTAAGATGAAGATGACTTACCCTACTAACTTCCTACTCACTTCACCTGTATTAGGTCTAATTGCCAAATTTTGAGCTAAATCTAGGGAAAGGGAGAAGGCGATCGCCTCTTCCGGGATGGAGTTACGGGTCCCGCCACAAGGCAATTCCCCCTAATAACCCGCTGATATTGGGAACAATGGTGACTTTAGCGGGTAAATCAAAGGTGATTTTTTTGGCTTCACCGCCACCGATGTAGAGGCGATCGTAATTAAACAAATGTTCTAAATTGGCGATCGCTTTTTGTAATCGGCGATTCCAGCGTCTATCCCCGACTTTATCCAATGCCGCACGTCCCAATTGTTCCTCGTAGGTTTGACTTTTGCGGAATGGATGATGTCCCAGTTCCAAATTGGGAACCAGTGCTCCATTCACAAACAAAGCACTACCAAACCCCGTCCCCAGGGTAATCGTGAGTTCGACCCCTTTCCCTGAAATTGCACCTAAACCTTGGATATCTGCATCATTGCAAACCCGAACAGGTTTTTCTAAGACATTCGTCAGCGCTTCAGCGAGATTGAATTCTACCCAATCCGGGTGTAAATTAACCGCAGTGTAGACGATTCCATTCCGAACCACCCCCGGAAAGCCGACGGAAACCCGAGCAAACTCACCTTGTTCTTTCGCTAAACCGGCGATCGCCTCAATTACAGGTGCTGGTTTAGCCGGATTCGGAGTGGGAACGCGGTTACGGGTTGTCACCGCTTCCCCTGCTGCATCTAAGACTATTGTCTTCGTGCCACTACCGCCAATATCAACCGCTAGAGTTTTTATGGATTCCACTTGATTCACCATTGCACTATAGGATGAGGACTGCAGAAGGATGAAGGATAAATCCCGTGTCAGTATCCCCCTTCATCCTTCCAATTACAGGATACTTACTGTGCGTCAATCTACTGAAGAAACCCCTCCCCGGCCCTCCCCTTAAGAGCAGAGGGAGGTATAAAAAATTTTGTCTTGTTGGAAGGGATATATCAGAAATCTCGGTCTTGACTGTCCAGAAAATCTAACAACTTCCCGTCTATTCTAGCAGAAAAGTATAACATTAATCAAGTATAATACCTGATTAAGTATCATCTGTCCTTCCGAATCCCCCTTCCCTCGCAGGGAAGGGGGCTGGGGGGTTAGGTTTCTTCCCTCACTCAATCCCTACATCGTCAGAGACTGAGAATTGGTTTCAATCAGCTTGGCTAAATCTTGCAGGAATGCCGCTGCATCGGCACCATAGATAATCCGGTGGTCACAGGTGATATTGACCCGCATTTGTCGCCGGACGCCCATCATGCCATCTTCCGTGGCAACCACTTGATTTTTCGCCCCACCTATGGCGAGAATCGACCCTTGACCCGGAGGCAGAATCGCATCAAAACTATCCACCCCATACATTCCCAAATTAGACAGGGTAAAAGTCCCGCTATTATACTCCGTCGGTTGCAACTGTTTGACTCGGGCGCGTTCTACTAAATCTTTCCAAGTGCGAGACAGGGAATAAATATCCATTTGGTCAGCATTTTGCAGCACCGGCGTAATTAAACCGCCATCTCCCATTGCCACCGCTACCGCAATATTGATATTACCATGATGTTGGATACCGCCCTCTACACAACTGGCATTGAGTAAGGGATGTTTCTGTAACGTGAGGGCCACAGCTTTTGCCAGGAGGGCAGTCATGGTTACCCCTTTGGACTTAATCTGTTTGTAGAGCTTGTCTAACTGATCGGTAGTAATCGTATAGCCTACATGGAAAATCGGCACCTGCAATGACGCCACCATATTCCGCACCACCGCATTTTGCAGGGTATTGAAGGGGACCACATCTCCCGAGGCTGCGGGGGCCGCAGGGACCGCCTGGGTGGCAATCCTCGGGGGTGCTGCTACCGTGGGTTGCGGTGGGGGGGCGATCGCGGCTGGGGCCTTACCTGCTGCCGCTTCTACATCTTCCGCCACAATCCGACCAAAAGGACCACTGCCGGAGAGGGTTGCCAAGTCCACTTTATATTCCTTCGCCAATTTTTTGGCCCGAGGAGAAGCAACCATGCGGCCATTTTGACGATTGGAGGTCGATCCCGCCGTCGCCATTGCCGGTTCTGGCGCAGGGGATGGGGTAGACTGAGCAGGGGCTGCCGGTTGAGCGGATTTATTGCTGAGGTTGGCCCCTTGCTGCTTCGCCTGTTCGATTTCGGCTTCCGTTTCGGCTAACAAAGCGATCGGCGCACCGACGGGGGCCGCTTCCCCGGCTTGGACGAGGATCGTAGCGAGATATCCTTCATAGAAGGACTCTACGTCCATGTCTGCTTTGTCAGACTCCACTACAACCACTGTTTCGCCCTTCTCCACTTTGTCCCCCGGCGCTTTTTCCCAAGAGACAATTTTGCCTTCGGTCATCGTGGAACTCAGAGCAGGCATGAACACTTCGTTAATCATAGGTAGCTTCTTTTCGACGCTCAAAACTAAAATAAAGCAAGTTTTTATTCTACCTTGATCCGTCCCCCGAGAAAATTTCCCCTGATTTGCAGCCGAGAGGATACAGCATCAACTATATCTCTCTCCCCTACCTTCCCCATCTCCCCTACCTTCCCCATCTCCCCTACCTTCCCCATCTCCCCACCCTAGCGACTACAAATCGCCGCGAATTTCCTCAACGACGCCATCGCGCAAGACGACTTCTATCTGCATTTTTTTGATTAAATCATCCCCACGTTCCAAATAGAAAAAACTATCCATTTGTCCGCTGGCGACTTCTTGACCCATTTCCAAAGTCTGGACTTGTTGCAGATTTTGAAGAATTTGATTTTTCTGATCCAGCATTTCTCTTTGCCGTTGATTGGCCTGCATTTTCACCGACTCAATTTGTTGCTGGACTTGCGGTCCGGGGGGTTGAATGCTCTGTTTTTGGATCTCTGAAATCATCTGCTGGGCTTGCATTTCAAGCTGTTGAAGTTGGGCATCAATTTGATTGATTTGTCCTTGGAGTTGCTGCTGAACTTCTTCTTTCCAGCGCGGGGTCACGATCGCTTTGATAATGGTATTCCGCTTCAACAGTAATTTCGAGTTAGAGACATCCATATTAGGTGACCTAGATCAAGGTTTAAGTAGAAATTTTGCCGAGAATTGGCCCCGTTATGCTACCATGCCACGGGGCTAAGGGGGATCAAATAAACATTTTGTCAATGCGATCGCCGTACCGTTCGGTAATCACGGGCCGCTTAATTTTCAGGGTTTGGGTGAGCATTCCATTCTCCATCGTAAAGGGCTCACTCAAAAGCTGGAAGGGTCCAATGCGGTCATCAGGACGATATCCCGGACGGTTTTTCACCTCCCGATTTAACTCCTGGCGGAACAGGTTCTCAATCTCAGGACTAGACAGGTCAATTTCTGCGGTTCCCGATGCTGGGGGAGGATTCCCTTGAGAAATGGTTTCCGGCAGACGCAAGGACAGGTTTTGGGACTCGGCCCACTGTTTCAGGGCTTCAAAATTCGGCACAATCAAGGCCCCGAGGCACTTTTGGTCCTGACCCACGAGCATCATTTGGTCAATATAAGGACTACGGATACAGGCATCTTCAATCGGTTGGGGTTCGATATTTTCCCCGTTGGTCAAAACAATGGTATCTTTGGCGCGACCCGTGAGGACTAAATCATTACCCGGAGTCAACCACCCCAAATCCCCTGTATCAAACCATCCGTCGGGGTCGATCGCCTTGCGTGTCGCTTCGGGATTTTGGTAGTAACCCTGCATAATTTGAGGACCCCGCGCCAACACTAAACCCCGTTCCCCCATTTGTAGGGGTTTGCCGGTTTCAGGGTGAACGATTCGTAATTCGGTGTACGGAATGGGACGACCCGCAGAACCCCGCAGATTATGCCAAAACCGGCGCGCTGTCAAGACTGGCGTAGTTTCGGTCAACCCATACCCTACGAGCACATCAATCCCAATAATTTCAAAGAAATTTTCGATATGCATGGCAAGGGACCCGCCGCCACTAATCACATATTTGAGCTGGCCCCCCGTCGCTTGGCGGACTTTCTGATATACGAGGCGATCGCCCAAAGCATGGAGGGGCCAGAATACCGCCCGTTTGATTGCCGCCAGGAGTTTTTCACTCCCAGAAGCGGGTTTGAGTTGCAACTGCAATCCCTGCAAAATCCGACCCGCTTCTATATAACTTTGGGAAAACCCAAAGAAGGTTTTAACCAATTTTTGGCGATTGGCGGGTTGTTCCCGAAATTGCTTTTGTACCCCTTCATAAATCGATTCCCAGAGGCGGGGGACACCGAACGTATATTTGGGGTGATATTCTTTTAAATCGGCTTTTAGATAGCGAATATTCGTGTAAAACTGACTGCACCCTCGGGAGAGGAGAAAGTATTGACCCATGCGCCCAAAACTGTGCCAAGTTGGGAGAATGGTAATGATGCGATCGCCCGGTTCCGGTTGTAGAATCGTCGGCAGGTTCTCGATTTGATGTAATAGGTTACCATGACTTAGCATCACCCCTTTGGGTTTACCCGTGGTTCCGGAGGTGTAAATTAAAGTTGCCAAAGTCTCCCGGGTGAGGGTGACGGGTTGCAAGGTAGAAGCGGCCCCTTTTTCCATCACCTGTTGAAAGGATAAAATTTTTACAGGCAGAGTATCATCGGTGGGTAGAGATTCATCGGAGAGATAGATAATCCACTGGATGGGTAAGTCATCCAGTTGAGGGCGGAGTTTTTTGAGTAAGGCGAGATTTTCTACCACCAAACCCATACTGCCGCTATTTTGGAGAATAAACAACAACTCCTCGAGATCGGCATCAGAACCGCGCACCACATCCGCTGCACCTGCCCTCATCAATCCTTGGTCCGCAATCATCCACCGGGGACTATCGTTAGAAAACAGGGCAACTCGGGGGGGGAGATGATCGGCGATCGCCGGTAATCCCAAGGATTGCACCCCAGCGGCAAACTGCTGAATTTGCTCGCATAATTGACCAAAAGTCAACTCCACCACGGGTTTAGCATGGGGGTCACACAATGCCAGAGTATTGCCAAACTGCGATCGGGCCAGGGGCCACACTTCCGGCATAGATTGAATCGCCGTATAATCCGGGGGAAGCTGTAAATATCCCCGTTCGCGATCGCTGATAGTGGTATCGGTTGAATAAGCAATCTGACTCATCGCTATTAACCTCTAAAAATAAAGATGTCTCTAAGAGTTTAGTATTTCCGAGTCCGTTTGATCCGGTATGGGTTCATAGGGACAGTTTGCCAACTGGAACACCCCAGCAATCGGAACAGATGTGGGAACAGTATGGCGCTTTTACAGAGAAAGACTAAAAATCCCCTACACCAGAAATCGGGTTTTTGCCCAAATGTAACACTAATTATCAAAAACTCCGTAAAAACCCCGATGAGCGCTTCAAATGGAGAAACAGTCATACAATTGATTCTCCTGCCTTAATTGTTGGTGCTGAATTAGTCCTTTAGAAGTCATTCAAAAAATCAAATATTTCTGACTCGTCTTCAGAGTCCCCCTCATCCGCTAATGCATCCCAATCGACATCCCCCAACGGATCTTCTGAGTCATCCTCTCCTAACCCATCGAAGTTTAACTCTCCGAGGGCATCGTCAAAAATTGAGTATCCAAATCCCTCTAAATTCAGGTCGGCGAGGTCATCGTTGGAGGCCGATTCTTCTCCTAACCCTTCTAAATCAAAGTTTCCCAGGTCATCTGCTACAGTTTTTCCAAATAAATTTGACATATTGATCGCATTTTCGTCAGTCTCTTCATAAAATTCGGCAAGGTTGCTATCCCTTAAATTTTCAGAGGTATTTGAATCAAGACTGACTAAATCCATGCATCCTAAGTCATCACCGGACGATTCTGAATCAAGACAGCCTAAATCTATTTTCCCTAATTCATCATTTAACATTTTTAAAAAGGAATTTTTATCCACTTCTACCTCCCCATATCCTAAGTCATAACCAGGCGATTCTGAATCAAGACAGTCTAAATCCATTTTTACAAACTCATCATTTAACACTTTTAAAAAGGAGGTTTTGTCCCCTCTCCCCTCGCCTAATAGGATGAGTTTGGAGACCCATTGGGGTTGTTCGATGTAGAGTTGTTCACGCAGATAGGCTAAGGTGGCATCGCTGCCTTGGGTTAAGATTTCCGGAGGTATAGAGGAGAGGGGATTGCCGCCGAGGTTTAGTTCTGTTAGATTGAAAAGTTGCCCGATTTCCGGCGGCAGCGCACTGAGTTGATTGTCCCAGAGGTTTAGCTTTGTTAGGTGGGAAAGTTGTCCGATTTCCGGCGGCAGTGTACTTAGTTGATTGTCCCAGAGATTTAGCTCTGTCAGATTAAAAAGTTGCCCAATTTCCGGCGGCAGCGCACTGAGTTGATTGTCCCAGAGATTTAGCTTTATCAAATTGGAAATTTGCCCGATTTCTGGCGGCAAACAGCTTACTTGATTCCAGCTAAGATCTAGGTGTGTTAGATTAAAAAGTTTCCCAATTTCCGACGGTAATGCACTTATTCGATTCCAGCTAAGATTGAGCTGTATTAGATTAAAAAGTTTCCCAATTTCCGGCGGCAGCGCACTTAGTTGATTATCGCATAGATTTAGCTCTATCAGATTGGGAAGTTGCCCGATTTCCGGTGGTAATACACTTATTTGATTCCAACTAAGATTTAGCTGGGTTAGATGGGAAATTTGCCCAATTTCCGGCGGCAGCGCACTTAATTTATTATTGGAGAAATTTAACTGGGTTAGATTGGAAAGCTGCCCGATTTCCGGCGGCAGCGCACTTAATTTATTGTCGGAGAGATTTAGCTGGGTTAGATTGGAAAGCTGCCCGATTTCCGGCGGCAGCGCATTTAATTTATTGTCGGAGAGATTTAGCTGGGTTAGCTTGGAAAGCTGCCCGATTTCCGGCGGCAGCTTTGTCAGCCCCAGTTTTGAAAGCTCTAGGGACGTTACCTTATCCTTGGCAGCTTGTTTGATAATTTTGCTACATTTTAGATTTTTGAAATAGTTAAAAATCATCACTCAATCTTAGCTTACTTGTCGGGCTTTTTTTGACTCAGGCGGATGGGGTAGGGTTGGTAGGGGTTGGTTTGCCGGGGGAGGGGTGATATTTGGGAGGTGCATTTTTCAGTCTACTCCCCAATTTATAGGGCAATGCTGCGCCTTTAGGGGGGTGGGTTCGCCGATCGCGGATATTCGCTGCTGTCTGGTTTTTATTGTAGGGTAACCTATTTTGGGCCGTTGTGTTGGTACAGCGGTCAGATTTAGGAGAAGACTGAGGATATCAGGTTTCTGATGGGAGTGAGTACCTAAGTGAGATAATTCTAGGAAGCAAGATGCTTAGAGTCCAAGAGATTAGGAGTGCAAGCATCTTACTCGCTAGGAGCATTTCATCTCGATTGTGGGATGGGATTTAAGGATGAGATTTGTTTTGGGCGATCCGCGAATCGCCCCTACAGTATGGGGTTTGGTTTCCAAATCGGCGTTTATGCGGTTAAGGAATGGGTGAGGAAACCGATCGCCCTTCGATTCCCCCTATCACATCAATACGCCCACTTGTCAATCCATTTGACTGTGCCTTCATCGGCTAATAACCAGCGACGACAGACGATGTTTTCTCGGGTGGCGAGTGCGGCATTGTTGCCATGTTCATCTTTATACACGATCGCATATTTATAGGCGATCGCCTTTCCGGCACTCTCCTCAAATGGGATTTCGGCAAACCAGGTATTCGAGTTGATATACTCCAAGGGATAGGCTTGGTTAATATCCCAATTCCCTAATTCTGGACAATCTCCGGTGACTACCACATATTGACCCACGTTGGTGGAAAGTCCATTCAAATGAGCTCGCACTAAGACGGTCCCTTTAATCCGTTCCCCAACATGACTGATGACGACTGCCTCTTTAGCACCCAGTTCTAATTGATGTAACATTCCCCCCTGCACTTCCAGTTTGCGCCGAGTCAAAATACAGGTATGTTCCCCATCGGGTAAATCTGTGTGTACATCAATGGTGGTTGCTTCTCCGCGATTCATCGCCACGAAGCAGACGGAATCCCGATATCGGCGCACATAGGCATACACATCAGCGGTGAGGTATTTACTCCATTGACTGCCCAGGGAAACCGCAGGATTCAGACGACGCACCCCGGAGAGTAAGCGAATATCCCGATAAATCGGGGTATCTGTATCCCAGTTTTCCATCATGGGACGGTTGTAGGGGTCGTTGTTGCCGTAGGGATTACTATCTCCGTTGGTGTCGTTATGCAGATACTGCTCGGTCCCGTAATAGATACAGGGAATTCCCCGGCAAGTCATAATTAAATTAATCCCCAAACGTAAGGCATCGGGGTCCGGGTTCAAGGTTTGGAACCGATGCATATCATGATTATCAATAAAGGTAATCAGTTCCGTGGCGGCATTATAGCGAGAATCCTGGTCAAAAATAGACTGGATCATTTGAAATCCGGGGGCGGCATTGACTGCCAAAGCTTCCCGAATTGCGGTAGCTAAACCAAAGTCCAAAATGGTCATTCCGGATTCATTGGCAAAGCTGACCGATCGCTCCTCATTGGGGTGGTTATAAATCCATTCTCCAAAGATAAAAACATCGGGTTTATGAGATTGAATATCGGCGTTGAACTCCTGCCAAAACCAGATGGGCATATGTTTGACCGTATCCACACGCAAGGCATCGACGCCGCGATCGAGCCATTGTTTAATGGCCGCTTTGATATAGTTGCGGTATTGGATATTATTTTCGTTAAAGGTAGCCAACCCTGCTAATTCGCAGTTCTGCACCTGCCATTCATCTTCCCAATTGGTCACCTCCCCATAGTGGTGATACCAGTTTTCTTTATCATCATTAAAATCAGCAATTTTCACCCCATCATCATAAAGTTCACCCTTAACCCCGCTAAAATCGGGGTTACTATGGTTACAGACAATATCGAGAATGAGTTTCATATCTCGTTTGTGTAACTCATCAATCAGTTTGTCAAAAACTGTATCGCGACTATCTTGGGTGGCGTTGAGGGAGGGGTTATCATCTGGGGCAATAAAGCGAGGATTGAGGCGTTTAAAATCTCGGGTCCAGTAGCCATGAATGGCCGCTTGTTCGACAAATAAGGCTTCAACTTGTTCAAACAAGGGAGTTAACCAAATGGCGGTGATGCCGAGGGATTTGAGATAGTCTAATTTGTCAATGATGCCTTGTAAATCTCCCCCCCAGTATTTGCCCCAATCTTCTCCCGAGGGGTCGTAGAGTTCGGGATTGGGTCCTTCGCTATTGGTGGGGTCGCCATCAAAAAATCGGTCTACAACGATAAAATAAATGGTCTCTTGGCGAAATTCAATGGCCCGGGTGAAAAGAAACTCAAATTCGTTTCCTTCTTCTTCTTTGTGGCTGGTCCTTTCAGCCCCGGTAGAGGCGTCAACATTCGAGGGCGAGGAGCCAAATGTGAGAGATTCTTCTTTTGAACTGGAAGTCGGTTGCATAGCTTTTGTGAGATCTAGGTTAGAAAAGGTAGAAAATTAAGTGTATAAGTACCTGAATACCACTTGAATCATACCCCCCGAAATGAGGTCAGTCATCTATCTGAAGGAACAAAAACTGACGCTACAAGGGGGCCTCGGGGGGCGATGGCCTAGAGTGGATGAAACCCTAGGTCTCTGGGAGGGTTTTGAGGATGATTTTCCACTCTGTGAGACGGGAAGCGAGTTGGAGATTTTGGTCCTCGGGCCCCAGGGCGACTGTCAACTGATCCGGAGAAACGATCACCTCAGCCGATTGATTTTCCAAATCGAGGGCGATCGCCCCTTCAATTTGCGCCGGAGATAAAGCGTTGGCAATATAAGTGGCGGGGTCCTCGGACCAGGGAATCACTTCGATTTTTTCCCCAGGGATTTCCTGGGCGATCGCATTGAGATGTTCCCCCAGTTTACCGATACAAGCAGCCACCGGATCAACGTCCGGATCCAAAGCATGGACCGCAATTTTAGTGCGAGGGACGATATCGGGTTTCGTAGGGATGGAATCCCGGGCTACGCCTTTAATTTCAACCCGCGCTTGTCGAATTTCTGGAACGCGATCGCTTAACAAACCGGAAACCAGATAACTCGTAGCGCGGGACACCCGTAACATGGGTTTAGAACTGGGGCGATCGAAGACTTTTTTTAGATAAACCTTCAATTCTGTACCCTCTTGATAGTCATCATTGGGTAACTTTTCATATTTGGGAAGTTCGGCTTCCACCAGGGGGTGACCCGCACCTCCGCTGACCCCCAAGATGACCCCCCGGGCATCACTTTTGAGGACCTTACCCACCAGAACGGTCCCCTTGCGATCGGCAAACGTCTCTTGAATGTATTTGCACTGCTGTTCTTGCAATTTTTGAGTGAGGACCGTTTTGGTTTGTAACGCCGCCAGACGTCCAAAATCTCCTTGATTGGGAGTCACATCCACAATCACGCGATCGCCGACTTTGACTTTTGCCCCCTTTTTAATCGCCAAATCCAGGGGAATTTCGCGATCGCTATCCTCCACTGTCTCCACAACCGTTTTCGTCGCAATCACCCGAAACCCTTCTGCCTTCAGGTCAAGTTTGACCGCAAAATTTTCAAAGTAGTCTTCAGGAAAATCCTCATCGTTGCGAATTTGGCTGCGACGATAGCGCTCATATCCTTTCAGCAATGCAGCTTTCAGCGCTGCCTGGACCGCAAGCGGCGGTAAAGAGCGCTGTTGACTCATCGTATCAAGCAGCGATCGGAGTCCGGGAAGACTGACCATCGACATTGAGAACACCTCCTACAACGCTGTTCCAAGTAGCTCTGCGCTTAGGGAATTTTACCTGAAAAGCTCACCCATTTTTTAATCATTCCCAGGGATGGGGGGATGGGGGAGATGGGGGAGATGGGGGAGATGGGGGAGATGGGGGAGATGGGGAAGATGGGGGAGATGGGGGAGATGGGGAAGATGGGGGAGATGGGGGAGATGGGGGAGATGGGGGAGATGGGGGAGATGGGGGAGATGGGGGAGATGGGGGAGATG
>NZ_JAMXFC010000077.1 GCF_025370755.1 Laspinema sp. D2d
ACCTACTTATTCTCCTCATTTGAATCTAATTGAAATTTTGTGGCGGTTTATTAAATATGAATGGCTCAATTTAGATGGTTATTCATGTTGGGGATCCCTCGTAAACTCCATTGAAACAATTCTCCAAGAATTTGGGGGAAACTATGTAATTAATTTTGGCTAGTTACTTACCTGTTCTGAATCTGATAGCTCTACTGGCGGGTGCCACAAAGGAGGACGCATAGACTTTACTCCGTAATGAGCGCTTAATTTAATCGGGTCGTCAATTTCACTTATGCCTAGTTGAGTCGTTTTGTCAAGTCCGGGTACTGAACCGACGCCCTAGAGTGACAGAAGAGGGATAGATAATCCGTATTTGTAGAGTTCATCCAGAATTCTCCCTAGCCGGTCATCATTTAAATGTTGAGCTTCTATGAAGGACCCTAATAAATGCTTTAGCGCTTTTCCTTCAAAGAACCCACTGAACATATATAAGGGGGATGAGACTAATCCCAACCCATTTAATATCATCGCTTTAACCACAAGACCCGCAGTGATTCTTTCTTGCTTGTCGTTTCCTAGTCTTTGATTGATTTTTTCAACTATCCCAATGTCATCTATTATTCCGGCGACCAATCCTAAATGGTCTACGTTACTGACTTCGATTGACATCTCAACCCCCTGAATAGTTAGGATGCAAGGATTCTACCTAAACTATTATCGCTCACTTCCCTTGAGGGCCTCGGCTGGGAGCCTGCCTGTTTGGGTGCGGGCTAGTACAACATAAGATACTACATTTGGAAGTGCGGAATATGGGCTATAATACTTCATACTAAAGGGAGAGGATGTCGCGATCGATAGAAGATATATTTTCTGTAGGTTCAAATTTAGAGTACAAATTTGCTAACCGTTTCAGGTGGATCCATGATGCCGCCCTGTGGGGGTTAAAAACGGCCCATTCATTGATCGTTCAAGTTAGAGTGTTTTTAAAGGATTAGAAGAGTTACGGAGCTAGAATCATGGTAGATGAACTCGATAAAGAGCTGAGAAAGTGCCGAGCCTTCTTAAGTCTAGCCCTATGCCTGGTGTTAGCAAATTTCGCTGTATCCTTCAAGTTTCCCGAACTGCCCAAAACTAACGATGAGCCATTGGAATCAGTTTTGTGTGAGAACCGAACAGTAGGCATTTTTCACACCCAGAAACCCCCCCTCGACCAATTTTGCTTGTCTGAAGCCTCCTTATAAGGATTTCTATCCAGAAAGTTCCGCATTAGAGGTCTGAACAAATTGGGAGCATCCCGATTTTTTAAATAGCCAAAAGTATGATATAAGGGAAAAATTTTTAGTCTCTCCCCATATTATAGAACTGCAAAAGTTAGCGACTCCCTAACCAAACCCGCTTATCAAAGTATTTAAAATTAGAACAATTATTCAGTAATTCTGTCGGATGCCTAAACTTTATAATAAGTTATTCAAGTAGGCACATCTCAAATTAAGCATCTAATTAATATTTTCCGTAGACCACTGAGCTCCGGAAATTTTTAATCGTCTGTCAATTGGTTTGACTGTTGACTCAACGGCCCCCGAGCCAATCGAACAAATTATTTTGGCTCTTCAGGACTTATGGTGATAAGTTTATCTAATACCATATACGATTGCTTAAGGTATGTTATAATATCTGAAAAAATCGAACAAAAATAGCCATGCCCAGAAAAGCCGAATTAAAGCCTCATTTAAGTCCGGGGGACCTGAAAGCGCGATACCGATCTTCTAAGGATCCAGTAGAAGCGCGTCGTTGTCATCTACTCTGGAAAGTCGCTTCGGGGTGGACGGTTAAGGCTGCCGCCGCAGTTGTGGGCCTCAATTATGACTATGCCCGCCGAGTTGTCAAGAAATATAATGAAATGGGGATAGATTCACTTAAAAATGCTCGCCCTAAAACTCCCATAAACCATAAAGGAGGTAAAAAATCTATATTAAATTCACAACAATTAGAGCGATTAAAAGAAGTTATAAAACAGAAGCCTGTAGATGGAGGAATTTGGACCGGACCTAAAGTCGCTCGATGGATGGAACAAGAAACCGGACGTAGTAAAATCTATGATTCTAGAGGATGGGACTACTTAAAAAAGTTAGGATACTCATGGCAAAGACCCAGACCTAAACATCGAGAAGGTTGCCCAATTGAGCAACAAGAATTTAAGGAAAGCTTTCCTAAAAAAGTTCAGCTTATTCGAGAAGAAAATCCCAATGCTGAAATAGAGGTTTGGTTTTTTGATGAACATCGCGTTGGGTTAAAACCAATTTTGGCGAAAGTGTGGGTTCCTGTTGGGGAAAGACCTACAGCGATTGTTCATCATAGATATGAGTGGTTATATGTTTATGGATTTGTTAACCCCAAAACTGGAGGAATTCACAGTTATTTAATTCCGCGAGTAAACGTTCAATGGTTAAATTTAGTTTTTGAGACTTTTGCCAAAGACGTTGGAGCGGGTGAAGATAAAATTATTTTAATTGTCGAGGATAACGCCGGATGGCATAGAAGCAAGAAAGTTTCGCTACCTTTAGGGGTAAAAATTGAAAATTTTCCGCCCTATTCTCCGGAATTACAACCAGCAGAGCGGTTAGGGAAATTGATAGATGAGCCGTTAATTAATACTTATTTTGAAACCTTAGATGACCTAGAAAAAGTCTTAGTTGAACGCTGCCGCTTTCTCCAAGAAAATATGCAAACCGAAATCAAAGCTTTGACCAATTATCATTGGTTGACCTATTGATAATTTGTTGTAGACCTTTACAAACCGGATTCCGTATAATTAAATGCTAAAACATTTAATGTTTTTGAATGGCTAGAGCTGGAATTTATAACGAGTCTTATGAAAAAGCTGATAAAAGACGTAACCGAAAGTTTTCAAAATTTCTAAATCCATAGCCTTGCCGTTTTATGAGCTTTATCTTGTTGTTAATTCCTTCCATAGGTCCACTGCTAGAATGACTAATAAAGTAATTACAGATGGTTGGTAAATACTCCGAAATAGTTTGAATAACTTTCCCATAAATTTTTCGGGTTTTTTGTAACCAGTCTTCAAAGCGCTTTTTCCCTTCTGAAACGGTTTGACGGGTTTCATAAATCTGCCGAAATTCCTCTTTATGTTCGTAAGCCGCTTTCAACCGTTTAGATTTAGATGAGGATAAGAGGTT
>NZ_JAMXFC010000027.1 GCF_025370755.1 Laspinema sp. D2d
ACCCGCTTTTTTACGACTTCTTCATTATCTCAAACAATTGCCCCGTATGGGTTTCCCCTGCCTTGTCACCCTCTCAGCTTCTACCCAGTCCCGTAGTCAAAGATTTATGAACTCTTTAGCCTCCGCATCAGAGAATCCCCCCAAATGGCCCCATTCTTGCTCGGGGTGGGTTTGGGCTGACCCGATTGCTCTTGCAGCACTTATATTTTGTGACCTAACTCCGTTTGTCTACCTTCTCCTGTACTCACCTCCTAGCCAAAAATATAGGTGGATCAGATCGGATCGTATCATCGGATTCAGTTGCCAGTAAACCTATTGAATAGTTCCCAACTCCACTAAAGCCTATCTAGCGGTTCCCAGTCCAGTGAGGTACAGATTTGAGGCTTTAAAATATGAATTTGGTCTCCAGCGAGTAAGTTACAAAGCCTACGGCCTAGCCTCGATTACCGCCCTCTAAAAATGTAGGGGAATAACTGTGGGAACCGCTAGAGTAATCTTAAATAAGTGGTAACAAAGCCAGGGATCATCGGGTTTGTTAGTTGGGTTATCCATGATTGAGGAGGGCGATCGCTAGATTTAAAGAAGGGGGTTTTAAAATAAAAGTTATGTAAAACAAATTTTATTGATGCTGGGAAGGTAATCCTAAATATGGACTATCATTGCATCCGCAAAAGTTGGTTCTCAGCAGCCGGATGGCAAGCAAGGAGCAGGATTGTACAATCTTAAAAGTTTCTAGTAAAATGAAACCCCTAAATGATTCTAGTCTGGGATGCTCATCCCGCAATAGGAGAATCGAATTGAGGCGATTAGGGGGTAACTTGGCTCATTCTTTGCCCCTTGGGGAGTCAGGTTGATCCAGGGCAGCATATTCGGGTTGCTCGACTCAGAAAGGTGGCTTCCGAGGTGATGGGAATCCGATCGCCGCTTTCAAGAAGGGGAAAGTCCCGAAAGGGTGGGAAAAACCACTCTTTTGGTACAGGGCGACTCACGGCGATGCCCTGTTAGGCTATGAATTGATGAAAGGGTTGCACCCGAAACCTTGACCTGCACTAGATTAGAAGAAATCCCCTCGGGTTTTGAGGGCCTCTCTCTAATCCGGGATAAATGAAGTACAGTAAAGATTGAGGAGATGGTAGGAGTCGGAAAGTTCAGGTGGGTTCGCATAGGGTGTCAGAGGCGATCGCCTCAAACCTGAACAGTTTTCCAAGTCCCTAGGTCATATAGACAACCGTCGAAGCGATGGGCAAGGGTAAAAGGGGTGAGGTTCTGTGGGTACAATTCGTTAACTTATTTTGACTAGAGGTTGACAGATTACCCCAGCTTTTATGCTTATTGTCTAGTGGGAAATTTTACTCTTTTTTGTTAAGAAACATTACATTTAAAGGGGTTGGGGCAATCCTTTAAATACTCCGGAGGAGTTAGGGAATCATTAACTTAGGCAACGCCAAAATTGAACAAATCGGCCCAATTCTCTCTAAAACTATGGAAACTCTAAATTCTAAAATAAATATGAATCATCGGTTACCCAGCCAAATTATCCTATATTTGGACCGCGAACATTTGTTCTCTTTATTTCAACTGCTGCGCCATGCCCTAGAAAGTAGTGGTTGGTTACGGGCTTTATTAGTAGTCGGAGATAATTTAGAACGGTGTCAAAAGCTACAAGAAATGTGGTATAAAACTGGGCAGAGGATTCCAGAGAAGGTGGAATCTGAAGTGGTGACATATCCGGTAAAAACAGCAATCACGCCTAGTCGGTTCTCCGTAGCTGAAATGGAGGTGCAATCCATGCCCCATGCCGCCAGCCCGCCCAACTATTCCCTAAGTAAGCCCCAACGATTTGCGCCGGTTCCGGTGATTGCCCTAGGGGGAGTGGAAACGAGCATTCTGGCCCTGAGTTCTCATCTGAATGTCTGGATTCAAGTGGAACTGAATCAAGCTTACACAGAGGAAGAATTTGCAGCCGTTGAGGAAGGGAATGAACCCCGTACTCGGGTATCGGTGGTGTTCGATCCCGGGGCGATCGTTAAATTGCTCCGAAGCTCAACCCTGGCGACAGCAGTCCCTCATTGTTCCGGCTTGGAAGCAGTGGATTTAGAGAATGATGAGCGGGTTTTGCGGCGGTTTTGGTTACATACCCTCCATTTAATTTCTTCCCAAGACTCATCGATCGCTGTTGCTCAAGAGCGTCCCAACCTCGGCGAGTCTAACCCATTAGGAGAGAGGACGGCTCAAAACCGGCGATTTTCCCGGGGGAGAGAGGCGGTGCGATCGCCCGCTTATAATTCTCTACCCCCGGAGTCACCTTCCGACGGCATCGAGCAACCCTCCTCCTGGATCTCGTTTCCAAATCCCGGCTTTGATGGGCTGTTTTGGGACTGTCCCACGGGAATTGTTTACCACAGCATGGATGGCGGAATCCTCAAAGCCAATCCCGCCTTTTGTCAAATGACCGGGTATAGTTCCAGTCAACTGCGCTATTTAGATTACCGGGCAATTTCCCATCCTGAAGATTTCGCAGCCTTGTTGCGACTGATTCAACAAATGGTGCGAGAGGGAGTCAAACGGCAAACCCTCCGCCAGCGCTATATCTGCGCCAATGGTTCCCTATTGGCAGCAGAGGTGACCCTCTGCCTCGTGGGGGAAGAAGAGGACGATAGCTATTTTATGACCTTTGTTACGGATTTGAGCGATCGCGCCCGAGCTGAACAGGAAATTCAACAACGGCGATCGCGGGAAATGCTTCTGAGCCGAATTTCCGCTAAAATCCGCTCCACTTTTGATCTGCCCACCATTTTAAAACTCGGGGTTCAGGGTCTCCGACAAGCCCTAGATACTGATCGCGCCCTTGCCTTTCAGTTTTTGGCGGATGGCAGTGGGGTTTGTATCGCTGAAGATGTGCAAACGCCTTATCCATCCATCAAAGGACAGTGGTTTCCTGCCGACTGTATGCCTCTAGCCCATCAAGATGCCTATCGCAATGGACGTCTCGGCTCAATTCCAGATATTCAAAATGCAGCCCTGAGCGATTGCCATCGCAAAATGCTCAACCAGTTTCAAGTCCGCAGTTTTATGGGAGTTGCGATTGGGCGGCAGAAAGACGAGTCTATTATACCTGATAGTCTCGGCGTGAGAGAACTGCCGAACTCCACGGTGGAAATTTCTGAGATTGACGCCACTGTACTCAAATCGGCGAGTGTTTCTAGTCTGTGGGGATTGTTGGTTGTCCATCACTGTCATGGTCCCCGACAATGGACTACGGATGAAAAGCAACTGGTGCAAGCGGTGGCGACTCAGATGGCGATCGCGATCGAACAAGCCAATCTGGTCCAACAATTACGCACCTACGCGCGGGAACTCGAAGATCGGGTACAGCAGAGAACTACAACCCTTGCGCGATCGCTCCAATTTGAGCAACTGATTCGCCACTTAACCGAAACCCTCAGCAGTGCCACCAATGAAGATAGTGTAATCAATGCAGCGGTACAAGGCATCGTAGAAACTCTCGGGGTCGATAGCTGTCATGCCCTGTTATGGGATGAGGCACAAGGAGTATATCAGGTCCAGGCATCGTTTCTCAATCCCCTGTCGGAAAAAGCCTTGCCCATTGCTACTCGCTTGGACTTTAATCAGATTCCTTCGGACTGCCGTACTGTCCTCTTACAGGGGGAACTGTGTGTCTTAGCAGCGGTGAATTGTGAGGAACTCAGCGATCGTCCTCTACCTGGGGATGAGAATTTCAACGAGTTGCCTCAAAACCAATGTTTCCAACAAACCCTAGTTCCGATCGCCGACGATAGCGGTTCCATTGGTGCGTTAGGCATCATTCAACCCCAACACAAAGACTTTAATAGCGACGAGATTGAACTGGTGAAGCAAGTCGCTAAAGTTTGTGCGATCGCCATCCGGCAAGCCCGCCTACTGAGAAAAGAACAGTCCTCCCGCTTGAGTGCGGACTACTTTCGGTCTTTTCTGCGTCAATCCACTGATATTTTTGTTGAATATGATACCCAACTGCGTTATTTATCCATTAACGCAGCAGGTGCGACCTTCTTTGGCCTGACTCGTGAACAAATCATCGGCAAAACTAATCGAGAACTAAACGCCAACGCTGCCGATGCGATCGAACCCTTGCTGCATCATGTCTATGAAACCGGCGATCGCGTTTTAGTCAGTCACGATATTAGTTTCCCCATTGGCAACAAAACCCTAGAAACCGTCTACTCACCCATCTCCGACGAAACCGGCTCAATCCATCGAATCATTGCGATCGCCCGAGATGTGAGTGAATTTCGTCACCAATGGCAGCGCCTGCAAGAGCAAAATCAAGAACTAGCCGCCATCAACCGTCTCAAAGAAGAATTTATTGCCACCACCTCTCACGAACTCCGCACCCCCTTAACTGCTATTCTCGGCTTCTCCAGCGTCCTGCTCGAAGAATCCTTCGGGTCATTAAACGGTAAACAAAAAATTTACCTAGACCGGATTCATATTAGCGGACAACACTTATTATCCTTGATTAATGATATCCTCGACCTCTCCCGAATTGAAGCCGATCGCCTGGAACTCGAACCCCAACTGGTGTATATTTGCGATATTTGTCAGGGTCTCGTCAGCTTGATTCAAGAGCGAGTCGCTAATCACGGCTTACAATTTCAAATGGAAGTAGACCCCTCCCTAGAATGTATGGTGGTTGACCCCCGCAGACTCAAACAAATGCTGCTTAATCTTCTCACGAATGCGATTAAATTCACCCCAGAAGGTGAGGTTGGGTTAAAAATTTATCGGTCTAGTGCCAACGAAACTCCCGAGGGTTGCGATGGGAACTCAAAAGCGGAAGACAAGGGCCTATCTAAGCCTATGCGGAACACAGTGAGTCGCCCTCATGATTGGATTCACTTTGTGGTCTGGGATACGGGGATTGGCATTGACGAGCGCGATCGCCCGAGGTTGTTTTCTCCCTTCTCTCAAATTGATTCCTCTCTCACTCGCAAATATCAAGGCAGTGGGTTGGGGTTAGCCATTACCCGAAAATTAGTCGAACTCCACGGAGGATGGATTTCTGTCACCTCTCACCCCAATCAAGGCTCGACTTTTAGTATCACCTTACCGTTATACGAATCCGCCACGGAAATTCTCCTAGATGCCCTCAAAAATGGCACCGTCTAATCTGAAGCTGGGTTCTGCTCGTTCAGAACCCACACCCTTTCCGAACGTAACCCTACGCCCGGTGCGGGTTAAACCGGGCAAGAGACCGCTACCGGCGGGGTAATCCAATTAAGTGACCCTCCCCCACTTGAATCAACCCCTCTGCCCGTAATTTGCCCATTAATCTCGTCACGGTTACCCGAGTTGAACCGATCGCACTCCCAATTTGAGCATGAGTTAAATTCCAAGGCAGGTAATACCCGCTTACCCCCTCTTCTTTCGGCTCATCCCTGATCGCTTGACCATGTTCTTCAATCAGTAAGCTCAAAAATCCCAACAGTCTGGCGATCGTGCGTCGCTGTCCCAAAATTCCCAGCCACAGAAGCTTGCGCTGGTGCTGATACCGAAACGCATCCAGGACCTGTTGTCGAAATAACGGCCACTGATCTAAGTCCGGCCAGTACATCCACATCACAGCGGTTTGGTCAATGTGAGCGTAAGCTTCAAAGGTAAAAAACGTTTCGCTGACTACTTCAAAGGGTTGACCCTGACTCACAAATCCTAAAAAGGTTTCAGCGTTTTCCCCTTTGTCTTCCCCTAGGACGGGGAGGGTATTGAGTTTCGAGCCTTGAGAGGCCATTTCTCCATGCGATCGCTCAGGGGAGGCAACTTCCACAGGAGACAAATCCGCGTAAGGGAGACTTTCCCGGGTCCTTTTCCGGGATGAAACCGGAAGGGAACAAGGGCTATCTTTGGCAATTCCCACCAACCGGACGGCTCCTGATATCACCAAATATACTAATCCAGGACGAGTGGGGATTCGTTCTTCTTTCCGAAAGGTCCGACATCGATAGTGTTGTTCAGCCCACTCCAAAATCGGTTGGTGAGTTAAAAAAGGCCGAGAGGGTTGGGCAGGTTCAGATGAGTACATATCTAAAATTTTTGCAGAGTTTGGCTCGACGCACCAAAGCTGATGATGCAGTGGCGATGCAAATACTCCCTTCTCTAACTAAAGCGACCCTAAATGAAAGTGACCTAGAGACAGCGAGCAAGATACAAAGTAAGTAGGCATAGCTCCGATGTGCGAACAAGACGATGAGCCTTGTATCCATTGTCAGAATGATTTAGACGCGCTATAAAGCGTCATAAACTGTTAAAAACCGTTCATGTTGACCCTCAGTCTGGTTCAACCTCATAAAAATAGGCGGTTTCTGCCCCACCTGTAGCCTTCTCGATTTGTAGCGCCTAAACCGACTTGACCTTGAAACCGGGTCAGAGGAGTTAAAACACTAGAGAGTCCAGAATAATGGGTCATCGGTTGGGAGCGATCGCCCTTGAACAGGTCTCGGTTCATATAAAATAAGCTGGGATCCAACAATTAGGGTAGCCAATATTACTTAATCCCCTCTGACTTGTCCGGTTACTTTTTGCTTAGTTTTGTCTGGTGAGGGATCGGCAGGCTTGCGGCTATCTCCTGAATTTTGGAGACCCCACTGGACCGCATCAACTCACCCTCTCACTCCCTCACCCGATCATGGTTGAACCCTTGGCGATCGCCTCCGTACTCCTACTCCAACTTCAACAAGCCATCCCCTCACGGTTCACCCCGGGCCAGCTTTCTGGTGGGTCCATCCCCGTGACTGGACCCCAGTCTATCCCCCTTTATCGCTCCAAAGATACCCAACGGATCCTTTATATTTCCCCAGTCGCTCTACAACTGGCAAAACAGGGGTCTATACCCCCGATGGAAATTGCCCAGGCGATCGCTGAGAGTTTCCGGAACTCCAGGCCCCCAGACCTCCCTTCTCCCCTTGGGGCCAACCTCTGGAACCTGAGCGTAATTCCACCGGGCAAACTGTACCTCGAACTCACAGACCCCGGGATTGCGATTTGGTTACAACGGGCGATCGCTTGGGACCTTGAATCGGATGCCACTCCAGACCCGGGACCCCTTCCCCCCTCTGAGTCCCTGGATTTATTTGCAATTCAGTACGCCCATGCCCGGTGTTGCGCCCTGTTACGGTTAGCCCACCGCGAGGGCTTGATTACCCTGGAAAACCCCACCCCTCCTGGAACCTCTACCAATATTGGCTCAGTAACTGCACCAGATCCGAGCGCCTGGTTGGAGTCCCCAACCCGCCTCAAGCCCCATCATCCTGCGGAACGTACCTTAATTTCCCGGGCGATCGCCACCGTCGATGCCCTCAGTTGTCCCCTTTCTCCGTCCCAAATTACTAGCCGACTTGCGATCGCCACCCTGTTAAGTCAGGACTTCCTGACTTTTCACGCGCAATGTCAAATTTTTGGATCCGTGCAATCCCAAGATTTGGATTTAGCCCAAGCCAGATTAGGGCTAATTTTCCTCACTCAAAAATTGCTGAAACGCTTGCTAGAAAAAGACTTTAGTAGTTTGGCCCCCTTGGAACTTTAGGCCAAATGCCTCCGTCTGGGAATTGGAACTCAAAAAAATGTCACAAAATTCTCAAGAAAGTTTGTTGAGGGGGGTGACAAATCCGCTTGGGTTCGATATATTAACAGGTGTGTGAGGAGCGAACCAGATAAGGGCACCGAGACGAAACACGGCCAGTCGTCGGTGCCCTTTCTGCTGCAAATTTTTAAAACTCTATAACCCAGAGGTTTATAGGGGAGATGGGGGAGATAGGGGAGATAGGGGAGATAGGGGAGATAGGGGAGATAGGGGAGATAGGGGAGATGGGGGAGATAGGGAAGCAAAATTTCTCCAATCCTCCCCATCCTCCCCATCCTCCCCATCCTCCCCATCCTCCCCATCCTCCCCATCCTCCCCATCCTCCCCATCCTCCCCCATCCTCCCCATCCTCCCCCATCTCCCCGAGTCAGAGTTAGAGCAAAAACCGCTCGATCGCCCGGGCAACCCCTTCTTCTTCAACTGAGGGACTCACCCAATTGGCGACTGCTTTGACTCCTTCGGGGGCGTTACCCATTGCCACCCCGACTCCGGCATACTCCAGCATTTCCACATCGTTGAAATTATCTCCAATACACATGACGTTCCCTGGGGAGAGTCCGAGGATATCTTCTGCTAGATAACGCACAGCAGCGCCTTTATTCACCGCTGGATTTCCCGCTTCTAGGAAGGTGGTATGGGATTTGGTGAGGTAGAGTTCGGTGGGGGTATAGCGCAAACTAAAGGCTTGCAGTAACTCGTCGATTAAAGCGGTATTTTGGCTGAGGGCGAGGAGTTTTGTGGGCGCAGATGCGGCGATGAGGGGTCTCAAGTCGCCATAGGGAATGGGTGTCACTCCGGTGCGATCGCCATAAGCTTGGCTGTCTGCGGTGAGTTCCCGAACGTAGAGACAATCGTCAATATAGCAGTGAACTGAAAGCTGTGATCGCACGGTGGAATCATCAAAGTAGTCTAATAGTTCCAGGGCGATTTCTGATGCAACTGGGGTGTGATAATGAAGGGTTTCCGTGGCGGGGTCTTTGATTAATGCCCCTTGGTAAGCAATTAAGGGTAAGGGGGAGACAATTTCCTGGTGGAACCGAAGGGCCGATCGATACATCCGTCCCGTGGCGATCGCGACAGGGATGCCTTTTCTATGGACTGCGGCGATCGCTTCCTTCACTGATTGGGTGATTTGATTTGAGACTCCGGCAATGGTGCCATCAATATCAAGGACCAGCAATTGGATATCGGCATTGGCGATCGCCGGTTCACCCAATTGGGAGGGGTTGGTTACAGGAGTTAGCATGGCTTGTTGGGTCCCTTGAGTGTTACGGATTGACCTATTGTCTGAGTATGGAAGCAGTTGCCCCCCGATGGCAAGGGTAATTTTTCGGCCCTAGAGTATCGGTCCAATAGGAGATTCTAGGGACCCAAAATCAGAGTTTTGGTCCAGATGAGGTGCTAACGGCTACAGGGTTTTTCTCGAATCCCTGTTGGTGGTTTCCATGCTGTCCCTTCCGACTTCCCCAGGCGATCGCTTGGAGTCTGGGAACTGGTAAAGTTAGGGGTTTTTCCGAATAAATCTGGGAATCAGCCGTCCCACTCCCACCCATTGCTACAGTGATTTCCCGAGTTTATAGAAACAGGAAACTCTCTTTTGCACCCCTCTTGCGATCGCCCGAATCGAGTCCTCTGGTTTGAAAACCAAAATGTTGTCCAAGTGGGAGCGTTTCCTAGATAATTAAATTTTTATTAAGTTCAGAAACCCCTTCTTCAATTGCTGATAGAATTAATTTATTATAGTTTAACAAAATATTTTATAATAATCTATAATCTAAAAAATTGCAAAAATTTTTACGAATAAAATAAAAGAGGAACTGTTCAAAAAATGGGTTAAACTGAGAATTACCAGACTCATCAAGTCTTAAAACTCTCCCAAATTCAACTCAAACCCTGGACTGAACACCGACAAGAAACCTGCATCACTAGGGAATTGCAGAAGAGGAACAGGCTCTGACGAAGAAGCAAGGGGATTTCAGACCGAGTTTACTCCGTTATGCCAGACTCTCCAAGCAGTGCTAGGGATAGGGATTCAAGAAATTGACAATTTTAGAAAGCCCTGGGGATATTGTTTCATTTTTTGAAGAAATCCCCCCATTTGGAAAAGAACATGAGAAAATAGTTAAAGGGTTAGCCCAAAGTCAATTGGGCGCTGTCATTAACGAGAGTCTCATGGGTTATGGGAGGAATATTATATAAAGTTTAGAAAGCCCTAGGAACACGGGTTGACTATAAACTTCAGGCAACTCATAAAAAAGAATGCTTGGACATACAGGTTCAAGAAAAGGATACCCCGAACCCAAATTGTAACCACTCAACATCTTCAGTTCACCCCAAGGGAGAAAAATCACCCTTTTTACCTTTAATCACCGCATCCATATCAAGGAGTAAAGAAACGATGAAACGGATTTTAGTTGTGGATGATTCCGCTACGATGAGAAAAATGGTAATCGCATCCCTGCGAGACTTAACCAACGTCACTTTTCAGGAAGCCGGGAATGGACTAGAAGCGATCGAACAGTTAGCAGTTGCTCCCTTTGATTTGATGATTTTAGATTTGAATATGCCGGATATGCACGGGCTGGAAGTATTGAGGTTCGTTCTGGGACATCCCAGCTACAATGCAACACCGATTGTCATTTTAACCACTAAAGGGGATGAAGGCAGTCGGAGCGAAGCCATTCAAGCTGGGGCATCCTGTTATTTAACCAAACCCTTTGAACCCCGATCGCTTTCCAGTCAAGTGCATGATTTACTAACTCATTAAATCCTCACTTCTAATTCTACTCCCCCGCCAAATCCTGACAAATTTTGCCTCTAAAATCTAATTCATTCCTTGAGTACCAAGATATAAAAGAGAGAAAAACCTCGTGTCTACCCACCCAGACGCTACAAATTTTTTTAAAGATTTCTTAGACGACTATTTTGCAGAATGCGACGAGCATTTAACAGTAGTCCGTCGAGAATTATTGAATATTGAACCGTTTGTGGGAAAAGAGAAAATAGAGCGTTCGGTTTTAAATGAACTGTTTCGTAGCTTTCATTCCCTCAAAGGGTTATCCGGTATGGTCGGCGTGAAAGATGCAGAAGAATTAGCCCATGAAATGGAAAGCTATTTGCGGGTACTGCGGGATCAAGAAGTCATGCTGAGTCCCGAAGGATTTGATGCCTTATTGGGAGGAACGAAGGGACTAGAGCAAACCATTGCATCCCATCGTAACAAAACCCCGCCCCTGGATATTAAACCCGCGATCGCCGCTTTAAGATCTGTAATTTCCCAAGCTGAACCCGAACCTTCTATTGTAGAAGAGTCAGCCCCTCCAAAACTGCGACTCAAACCGGAAGAAATCGCCCACTTTGACCGGGCGATCGTTCTCCCAGGAGTTACCGCGTGGCACTTTATTTTTGTCCCCACACCGCAACTCTCGAATAATGGTATTAACGTCAATAAAATTCGCGATCGCCTACAAAGTGTAGGGGAATTAATTTATGCCGCCCCTCGAATGACCCGAGAGGGAAAAATCGAGTTTGATTTTCTAATCGTTAGTAGCCTGAATGTCAGCACCTTTATGGGGTGGGAAAATGAGGGACTGAGCTGGATGCCCTATCTTGATTCCGCCACCCCTTCCCCAAACCTAGCGCCCCCCGATGCCGCCCCTACCCCTCCTGTGGAGCCTACTCCGGTTTCCAACCCGTTACCACCCACCTCCGTGGAAAGTAACCCCACCCTCGAACGGGAAGAAAACCCTCTCCCGGCCTCTGCGATTACCCCAAGCGCTCCCTTAATTTCTCAGAGTTCCAACGTAGTGCGGGTAGACCTCCCCAAATTAGATGAATTGATGCGGATGATGGGGGATTTGGTGATTACAAGGGCGCGACTGGAAGATACCCTCACCCGGATGAAAGAGAAAGTCCCCCTGGCCGACTTGCGTCCCTTAATTGAAATCAACCAAATCCTGGAACGACAACTGCGGGATTTGCGGGAAGGGGTGATGCGGGTGCGGTTAGTGCAGATCGGGGAAATCTTTGCCCGGATGCAATTTGTCGTCCGAGACCTCGTGCGGGAGAGCCAGAAACAAGTCCGGGTTGAATTGAGCGGACAGGAAACTGAAATTGATAAATTTGTAGTTGAGCGGATGATGGATCCGCTATTGCATTTAGTCAGAAATGCCGTAAGTCATGGATTAGAGACCATTGAAGAGCGTTCCCTCGCGGGCAAACCCATCGAGGGAAAAATTGCCCTGAGAGCCAAAACTTGCGGGGAGATGGTGGTTATTGAAATCGAAGATGATGGGATTGGGATTGATCAACCCAAGGTGATGGAAAGGGCCGCTTCGCGAGGGTTGTTACCCAACTGCGAGAGTCGAAATATGCTGCATCAGGGTTATGACCCCACGACTATTTTAGAGATTCTTTGCACCCCTGGGTTTTCCACCCGAGATGTGGCCGATTTAGCCAGTGGTCGGGGAGTCGGGATGGCGATCGTCAAAAATACCGTTCAGGAACTGGGTGGAACCCTCACCTTTGAGAGTGTAATCGGTCAAGGAACGAGATTTATGATTGAATTACCCCTGACCTTGGCGATCGCCGATGCCTTTCTCGTCAGCGTTTGTCGCGAAACCTACGCCATTCCGCAAAGTTCAGTGCGCGAGGCGATCGCCCTCCCCTCCACCGCCGTCACCGTCTTTGAACAGACCGAAATGATTCCTTACCGAGGGAAAGTCATTCCCCTATTGCGCTTAGAATGCCTGTTTGACTTAACTCCCCTGGAATTAACCCGGTCTAACTCCCGGAATGGGCAACAGTCCCCTCTCTCCCCCAAGGCCAATTCCAGTCCCTCTGCCCTCACCGAATCCCCTAGAAATCCTACCCTCTTAACCCGCCAACCGCCACAAACGAACTCCTCCTTACGGGTCGTGATTGTCGGCAGTGGACCCAGTACCGTCGCCATTGCCGTTGATCGCATTATCGGACAAAGAGAAATTGTGGTGCGCCCCCTAAACGACCCCTTTGTTCAAGTCCTCGGCATTTCTGGAGCCACTGAAATCGGGGATGGTCGGGTCATCTTAATTCTTGATGCCCCCGCCTTAGTGCGAACCTCCAATCCCAAATAACCCCTGAACATCACCCCGGAGGATTTTTACCCCCTCGGGTTCTCCCTGACACTCCTGATTTCTACTCCCTTTTAGTCCAATGGTAAATACTCAAAATACCGACTCTACCTTTATTTTTTTTGAACTGGCGAATACCACCTATGGAATTCGTTCCGAAGTCGTGCAGCAGATGGAAATGATTGACCGAATTACCCCCGTTCCCAAAGCACAGGCTTTTGTGGAAGGCGTTGTTTTTTCTCGGGGACAAGTGATTCCCGTCCTGAATTTGCGCGTGAAATTTGGCCTAGAAAAAATTCCCTACGATCTTCGCACCCGCTTAATCGTCATTCACATCAATCAGCGCACAGTCGGATTGGTAGTGGATACAGCCCGCGAGTTCGTATCCGTACCGATGGAGGCCATACAACCGCCCCCAGAAGGAATGCCCGGATTGACCAGCCGTTATTTATCAGGAATTGCCACATTAGGAGAGCGAGTTGTTCTCTTACTCAATGTTGACGAGTTATTGAATGGCTCGGGATCCATAGAGCGAGTAACCGTAACGTGATTCACGGGTACATTTTAATTTAAAATTAATTCAGTATAAACCCGAAAATTTAAGGGTTACTGAATTTATTCCAAAACTATTTGAGAGAAAGTCATGGCAAAGAAAGAGCCTAAATTTAACAGCAAAAACAAAATCAAGAATGGTAAAGTCTCAGTCAAATCCGAAAAGGGTAAAATTCAGTTATCTGCCAGTCAGATGACTGAATCTGCCCATGAAATTTCTCGGATTGCTGAGGAGGTTTCCACCGGCGCAGTGAAGCAAATCCGATCGCTCGATGATAGTACGGTCCAAATCAATCAAATGGTCATCTCTCTGAAGGAAACTGCTACCCAAGCGGACTCCGTTGCCACCGCCAGCGAGCAGTTGGTCTCCTTTGTCAATGAAATGGCCGCCTCCATTGAGCAAGTCACCGCCAGCACCATCAGTTTAGCTACAGAAATTAGCGAAATCTCCACCAACACCCAGGAAACCGCCAGTTCCATCAAAAGTGTCAGCGCCACCACCGAGGAGATGGCGACCTCTGGAACCCAGCTCACCAGCTCAATGGGCGAAATCGCCGCCTCCATCAAAAGCGTTAGTCGAGATACCGACGAACTCGCCTCCGCCATCAATCAAACCGCCGCCTCCATTGAACAAATTACTACCTCCATCTCCGGCGTTGCGCTCAATGCCGATGACTTAAACACCGCCGCCGAAGAAACTACCCATTCAATGGATGAAATGGCCGCCTCCATTGAGGAAGTCTCCGCCACCTCGGAAAACCTCGCCGCAATGGTGGAACAAGTTTCCGTCTCCATCGAAGAAATGGCCCGCTCAGTCTCCGGTGTGGCGCTCAACAGCAAAGAAATTACCGACGCCGCCACCAATGCCGCCGTCAGTGCCGAACAACTGGCGCGCTCTATCCGCAACGTCTCCACCCTCACCCAACAAACCAACGAAATCACCCGCAAAGTTGCCACCGATGCCACGGTTGGGGGAGCCACAGTCCAAAAAACCATCCAAGGACTCAGCCTCGTGCGGGCCTCAATGGTCAAATCCGCCGATGCTATCCGGGAAACCGGCAAACGCACGGACGAAATTAGCTCCATCGTAGACACCATTAATTTAATCGCCGAGCGCACCAATCTCCTATCCCTCAATGCCTCCATTGAAGCCGCCCGTGCCGGAGAAGCGGGACGCGGTTTCGCCGTAGTGGCCGAAGAAATTCGCGCCCTGGCCGATCGCGCTGCCACGGCTACCTCGGAAATTGGCGGAATCATCAAAAGCTTACAAACCGTTGTTCAAGAAGCGGTCAACACCTCCAATGATGGCCTCAAAGTCGCGGACGATAGCGGGCGTCAAGCCGAAGATGGGGTCAATGCCCTCAAACAAATCCTCAGCGGTATTGAAGAAACCGCCCAACTGGTGAACCAAATCACCCGCGCCTCAGAAGAACAACTCAGCGCCGGACAAGCCGTCGTCACCAGCATCGATACCACTGCCAATCAAGCCAAACAAGTCGCTGGCGCAACCGCCGAACAATCCGAGACGGCTCAAAGCATCGTTCAAGCGGCTTCGCAAATGCGGAAAATTGCGATGGAAGTCACCAAAGCCATGAACGAACAAGCCCGCGCTGCCCGAGATGTCATGAAAGCGGCGCAAAATACCTCCCTGCTCACCGCCCAAATTCGCAAAGCTACCGCCGAACAGGCTAAAGGGGCAAACCAAATCGTTCAAGCGGTGGAATCCATGCGCCGTGCCGCTACCAGCACCTCCCGCGCCCTGGCCCAACAATCCACCGCTTCGGAACAAGTCAATCAAGAAGCCGGACGTCTGGCCCGCTTAATTTCTAACATTTCCCGAGGAATGCTTGAACAAGGCAGCGCCAGCGACTTTATTGCCAGCGCGGTCCAAAACCTCCAACAACAATCGGAACAAGTGGCTCGCGCCATGACTGAACAATCCCGCGCCATCAAAGAAATGACCGTAGCCCTCAACACCATTTCCAAACAAATTCAGTCGATGGTTCATGCTAATCAAGAACATGGCACTGTCTCCGAAAGCATCCTTACTTCCTTTCAACAAATGCGGGAAATTGCCGAATGGAACGCCAAGGGAGTGCAGGAAACCCAACGGGCCACCTCCAACCTCGTGGAACGGGCCATTAATCTTGCTGCGATCGCCGGTTCAATCCAAGACACCTCGGAATGAAGCCCCTGCTAACCCCTTCGCCCCCTTCGCGGCATACTCCATACGGTACTGATAGGGCTATAGAAACCCACACCCGCAAGGGTGGGGCTAAACAGACGGAGCCTGCCTTCGCTTCGCTTATAGATAAAACCGACTTGAGACAACCGGATTAAGTATGCCAACCCGCCAAAACCTCTGGCTTCAGCCCCCTCACCCCTGCTCCTTCCTTCCCATGCCACTCGTTCATCCTTACAACCCGGTGTCAGGCTCATGACTATTAGCATTTTTACAACCGACACGAATCTGATTGTACGCTCCTGGGACCCCCGCCTCGCCCAAATGACTGGCCTCAGTGGAGAAACCGCTGTCGGACTCCATTTAGCTACCCTGGCTCCGGACCTGATCTCCCGGGGATTCGCCACTCGCTTTGAGCGGGTTCTGACTGAAGGAGTGGTAGAAACTCTCGCCCCAGCCCTGCACCACTACTTGATCCCCTGCCCCCCCTTAGTCCCCTCCAAATATTTCGACCATATGCAGCAACGGGTGACCATTGGGCCCCTGCGGGATAAAGACCGCATCATCGGGACCATTGTCACCATTGAAGATGTCACCCCTCGGTTAGAGCGGGAACGAGAACTCGCCGAACAGCTTTCCCGCCCGGAATCGATATTGAGTACCCGGGAGGAAGCCCCGATCAGCAATGAGGTGTCCTCCTCCTTGACTTTTGCTAACTTTCCGCTCTTGCAAGCCTTACAGGATAAAAATTGGCAAGTGCGACGGGATGCGGTCGATCGCTTGGCTTCCGATACCGACCCCAACTTAACGGCTGAATTATTACAACTGCTGCGTAACGAACACCGCAATCCAGGCATCCTCAATGGCGTGCTTCAGGTCTTAGCCGTCTCCGAAGTCGATATGATTCCCGCCTTAGTGGAATGCCTGAGCGACTCCGACCCTGACTTACGGATTTATGCTGCCCTGGCCCTGGGCGAACGCGCCGACCCCAGAGCCGTCCAACCCCTACTCACGGCCCTAGAGGACCCCAGCCCCAATGTCCGCTATCACGCGATCGATGCCTTGGGCCAGTTACGCGCCCCTGAAGCTGTCGAACCCCTCGTGGCGATCGCCGAGTCCAATGACTTTTTCCTCGCCTTTCCCGCCTTAGATGCCCTGATGCGGATTTGCGATACCGCCATTGCCCCCCGTCTGCTTCCCCTGCTCAAAAATACCCTCAGTTGGCGGGTCCGTCGTGAAGCGGTCGATAGCCTCGCCCAACAAAATGACCCAGCGATCGCCATCGAACTCCTGCGAATGTTGCGCGAGCAACACCGCAATCCCAACGTCCTCAACAGCGTCCTCCAAATCCTCGTTCTCAGCGACGTTGACCCCATTCCCTCCCTGGTCGAATGCCTCAAAGATCCAGACCCCGACCTTCGGATCTATACCGCCCTCGCCCTGGGGGAACGTCATGATGACCGGGCCGTACCTGCCTTGATCGAAGTCCTCAATGACCCCGATACCAACGTCATCTATCACGCCATTGAAGCCCTGGGGCGCTTGCGGGGTGTGGATGCGGTGGAACCCCTGCTCACCCTTGCTGAATCTGAAGACTTCTTCCTGGCCTTTCCCGCCATTGATGCCCTGACTCGGATTGGCGATCGCACCATTGCCCCCCGCCTCGCCACCCTCCTGGAAACCAACGAACTCCTCGGTCCCCAAGTGGCCGATGCCCTCGGTCAACTGGGAGATGCCGATGTCATCAAGCCCCTCGCCACCTTATTAAACCTCGAACAACAGCCCATCAAAGAAATAGCGGTCGCGATCGCCGCCATTTACCACCGCTATGAAACTCTCTTTGGGGAAGGCATTCATATCGCCGACCTCACCCGCGCCCAAATCTTACCCCGAGGCCAAGAGAACCTGATCCTCGCCACTACCCTCAACCCCAACTCCCAAGAATTACCCGCCCTGGCCCTGATCTTGGGCTGGTTAGAGGGTCCCGCCGTCGCCCAAACCCTGGGACAGTTGCTGGGTAAACCGGAAGTGCGCGAAATTGCCCTAGAAGCCTTAGTCCGTTCCCGCAGCCCGGTTACTGACCTGTTAATTGAACAACTCGATGCTGAAGACCTGGAGACGCGAAAAGCGGCCATCATTGCCCTGGGCCGAATTGGCAGCAGTCAGTCCGTCCCCGCTTTAATGGAACAGTTGCTCAATCAAACCTCCGAGTTGGTGATGGTGACCACCACCTCCCTGGCGCAAATTGGCGATCGCTCCTCCTATGAAGCCCTGATTGCCTTATTAGGTCATCCCGATGTCTCCGTCCGCCTCGGAGCGATCGCGGCCCTCAACTCTCTGGGCCATCCGGCCATGCCTGAACGGGTCTTAACCCTCCTCCTGGATGCCAACCCCCTTGTCCGCGAATCCGCCATTAAAATCGCTGGATATTTTGCCTATGCCAACTGCATTGACCCTTTATTTAACCTCTGCCAAGACCCGGAAGAACGGGTACGCCGTGCGGCGATCGAGCATCTTCCCTACTTAGAACAAGAAGAGCGCGCCCTGAGCGTTCTCAAAAAAGTCCTCGACAACGATACCCCCCTCGTCCGGGCTGCAGCCGCTCGCGCCTGTGGGGAAATTGAACATCCCTTGTGTTATGAGTATCTACTCCAAGCCTTACAGGATGAGGACTCTTGGGTTCGCTACTATGCCGTAAGTGCCACGGCCAAGCTCACCCATAGCCGCCGCCGGGAAAATATTTCAGAGCAAGCAGCACAGTGGGACGAACTCAGCCCCATCTCCAACTTTTTTGCCATCCTGCAAAACCTCGCCTTGCACGATCCCGCCAATCCGGTGCGGGCTTCCGCTACGGAAGCTTTGGGCTATTTCGGCCAAGAACAAGCCGTCCCGATTTTAGCCGCCATTGCCGAAGACCCCGGCCAAGATGAAGATTTGGTCCGGGCCGCCCTGCGCGCCTTAGGGCGAATTGAGCATCCAATGGCTCTGGCCCCGTTATTAACTGCTTTAAATTCTCCCCAAGCCGAACGGCGAATGGATGCCTTGCAAGCGTTTAAAGAACGGGGCGGCACGGAAGCGGGAGTTGCCCTGCAATGGTTGGGGGCCGCCGACCCCGAAACCCGGGTGGTGCAGGCGGCGATCGATTCTTTAGCGCGGATGGGGACTCCCGAGGCGATCGCCTCCCTCTTGGATTTAACGGTGGACCCCACCTGCCGGGATACTTGCATCAAAACCTTAGCCACTCGCGGCGGAGTCCATGATAGCAAAGGGTTCAACCATCCTAATCCTTACCCGGCGATCGTCTCTATTGAAGCCTATATTGAGGCGATCGGGCGGGGTTTACGCCATGTCCATCCAGCGGTGCGCACTGCGGTGGTGGAAATTCTGACTCGCTTAAAACATCCAGAAGCCTCCGAACTGTTAATTTTGGCCCTGGATGATAGCGATCCTCAAGTCCGCCTCGCTGCCGTGACTGCCCTGGGTCATCTGGGTAACCATGCCTGTGAGGATAAGTTAGTCATTTTGGCGCGGACTGATTCGGATACTCGGGTTCGTCGGGCTGCCCGTAAGGTTCTGCAAAGCTGATTGGCAGACCAGCGGGGCCGGATGGGGAGATGGAGAGGGATTCTAGGGGTTAACGGCTTTTACCGTTATTCTGGTCAATTTCAGTTGAATCTCAGGCCCATTTTCTGCTTTGCCGGGGTTAGGTTCTGGGCAGGAAGACCCGGGAATGTGTGGAGAACAGATCTACTCTTAAAGTCCGAAGGGTTTGGACCTATTCCTGGTTTCTGCTCCCCTTGATCTAATCCTGACCCGGAAGCGATCGCTCATCTTGGACATCGAGGTATTAATCAACGTCCAGGATGTTGTGTCTCATGAAAGATTTCTATACTTTTCTATTCTAGCCATGAGATTTTTTCCAGAGCCTTTACAGTTGACGGATAGTGTTTTTACTATTCTGCGCGATTTGATTCATGAACGGACGGGTTTATACTACGACAATGATAAGCGGGAAATTTTAGCAGATAAACTGACTCCTCGCGTAATTGATCGCGGGTTAAATTCATTTTTAGATTATTACTATCTGCTGAAATACGATGCGATCGCTACCAATGAATGGAAGTCGGTCCTGGATGTTCTTTCAGTCCCGGAGACCTTCTTTTGGAGAGAAAACGATGCATTAACCGCTCTGGTTGAGGTGTTGTTACCCCAATATTTGGCGGAGCGTCGAGAGATGGTTGCTCGGGGGGGTTCTTACTCGCTTTCTTCCAAACCCCTGCGAATTTGGAGTGCTGCCTGTGCTACGGGAGAAGAACCCCTTTCCATTGTGATGGCATTGGAGGAAGGGGGATGGTTTGAACGCTTACCCATTGAATTGTATGCGTCTGATGCCGCTAGCGTGGCGATCGCCAAAGCTCAAACGGGAGTTTATCGAGAGCGGTCTTTCCGCAATTTTTCGGCATCCCTCCAAGAGAAATACTTTACCAAATCAGAATTCGGTTGGCAAGTCTGTTCTTCCCTGCATAAGCGTATTCAATGGAGTCTTGCCAATTTAATGAATGAGTCAGAAATTGAACGATTCAGTCAAGCTGATATCATTTTTTGCCGGAATGTATTTATCTATTTCTCACCAGATTCGATTCGGAAAACTGTTGATTATTTTTATCAGAAGATGCCCAGTCGTGCTTATTTATTTTTAGGGTCTTCTGAATCGCTGCTCAAACTGAATAGCGATTTTGATTTACGAGAAATAGGCGGTGCTTTTGTGTATGTTAAGGAGAAAGTTATTAAAGGGTAAAGGGCGAAAAATTAGGATATGTGGTTACTCATCCTTTAAATTAAAAAGAAGCAAATTGAATAATTTCTATTTTTAAGCCAAAAAAGGATTAAGCTGTTCAGCATTTCAATTGGGTGTTTGTAGAGAGCAAGATGTAAAGCAAGTAGGCAGGCTTCCAGGCATCACGCACAGGCTGTTTGTTGCGATCGCGAATGCACTCCAAAGGGTTCCTAATTTTCTAATCTCTAATTTAGACAAGTAACAGCTTAAATTAAGTCCAATTCATTAACATCAAGGGTTCAATCAATGGAGAGCTATATGAAGAAAGTTGTACGAGTTTTGGTCGTAGATGATTCAGCTTATGTCCGCAAGGTGGTCAAGCAAATGTTATCCCGTTCTCCCTTTATTGAAGTGGTAGGAACGTCCCGAGATGGTGCAGAAGCATTGGAGGCGATCGAACACCTCAACCCCGATGTGGTGACTTTAGACTTGATCATGCCGGAAATGGACGGGGTGGAATTCTTGCATAAACAAATGGCTCGTCGTCCCATTCCGGTGGTGATTATTAGTATTGCGAGTGAAGGGGGTGAACAGGTACTGGCTGCACTGGATGCGGGGGCGGTTGACTTCTTACAAAAGCCTACGGCGTTGGCAAATGAAAAGATTTTTGAGATTAGCAATGAGTTGATTGAAAAGGTGAAAGCGGCTGCTAATGTGCCCCTGAATCGCCTGCCGGTGATGTCGGAACGACCGATTCAATTGAGCAAGGCGATACCTTCTTCCCCCTCATCTGGGGTGGTGGACCTCGTGGCGATCGGAATTTCTACCGGGGGTCCCCAGGCCCTAGCTTTTTTAATCGGTCAGTTGCCTGCGGATTTACCTGTCCCTGTGGCGATCGTGTTACATATGCCTGTGGGTTATACCGCAATGTATGCCAAACGGCTGAATGAGATGTCGTTGATCAAGGTTGTAGAAGCTTCCGAAGGGGATGTACTTGAACCAGGGGTTGTGTTTGTCGCTGCGGCGGGACGGCATTTGACGTTTGTTCGCCACAGTGATGGCACGGTGAGGACGCATCTGGATGCTCGCCCGTTCGATACACTGCATCGTCCCTCGGTGGATGTGATGTTTCAATCCGCAGCGGAGATATATGGCGATCGCGTTTTGGGGGTGGTGATGACAGGGATGGGTTCCGATGGCACTCAAGGTTCGGCTTGGATTAAATCTCGTGGCGGATCCATTTTTACCGAAGCGGAGGAAAGTTGTATTGTCTATGGAATGCCGCGATCGGTTGTCGAAGCGGGCTTAAGTGACCGCTCTTTGCCTTTAGATGGCATGGCACAGGCGATTCTTGACCGGCTGTAATGGTCCACCGGGGTTGTTTCTTGTGAGGGCAAGGAAACGCCCCAAAGGGGTTCGGCAGTTGGGTTAGTTTCGGGTTCATCCGAAAAACTGTTGACTCGGGTTTCTCTGAAATTTCTGTTCTGGCGATCGATGACGAGGACATTTCAATTCCTCCATTTAGGGTCTCTCATTTCAGGGTTGAGAATTTAGGGTTTAGGGCGGTCATACCCCAGCGGGTTTTCAGGGAATATTACCCTTAACCATTTTGGATACTGGCCTTAGCCATTTAATTAGCAACATAGAGGTGAACAATGCTACTGACTGAAACACAAAAAAATGGATTAACTGAATTTACCAAAATGGCCTTAGCCCGACGCACTGCTGCCTCCCTTTCAGAACTGATTGGTTTCCCAGTCGTCGTCCAGGTCTCTAATGTTTCCCTCCAGCCGCTCAGTGGATTGGTCCCTGAATTTTCCGAACTTTTACCGAACCAAGTGGCAACAATTCATCAATTGTTTACGGGTTCTATCACCGGGGATGCTCTATTGTTAGTCGATTATTACTATGCCTTGATGTTGTCTAATGTATTCAGGCATGATTCGGATATCCTCCCTCATCGCCTCGATGCTTCAGCTTGTGAGATTTTAACTGAAGTCGGAAATATTGTTTTAAATGCTTATTTAGGGATGTTAAGCAAAATGCTTCAGCGACAACTTTCGTTTTCTATTCCCTGCTTTGATATTGAAGAACTCGTTTCCCTGACTGACTCTCTCACCATTGGCAAGAATGAATTTCGGTATGCTCTTGTGGTGGAGACTTTGTTACAATTTCATGATAAATCTGTACCGACTCATCTCGTTTTTGTATCCGGTGTTGTTTCTATTTCCTGTTTAATTAAAGCGATTGAAACTTGGGCCTCTCTTTCGGTTTCTTGTTCCTAGTATTGTATGAAATTTCTCGCGCTTTCCAAATTTTTCAAGTCTTTTCTAGCGCTACAATCAGGCGAAGAAATGATGTCTGGCTTCCCAGTCAATCCGGGGTTTCATCCCTACTATGTTTTAAATAAACAGTTCGGCAATAACTAAAAGAGTTTTTGTTGAAAAAAGCGAGCATTTCCGATATTTTTAACCTAAAAATACATGAAATAGCTCGCTTATTTAATAGAAAAAGACCTCTTAAGCAATTTTGGCTTGATTTTTTTGAACCCCTTTCTCAAAGCCTATTGGCTTGAGAGAATTTTCCCAAAAGCATAGTCCATTGATAGACTAATTTTAACTCAATTAAATGAGCTAAGTTGCAACGGAGAAATTGGAGAACTTCTTCTCGGCCTTGAGCACCTGTTTGACTTAAATTTTCCTTTGAATTTATAGCGAACTGCTCGGTAAACTACATGATAATCTACATCAACTCCGCAGGCTTCTTTCAACCAAGATTGAATCTCTCCATAACTGTTAAACCCTTCGTCGCTTTGAATTCTTAATTTCAGTTTTTCTAGGGCCTCGGCGGGAATGGTAATGGGTCTCCCAGCGGGTTTATAAACTTTGAGTAATCCCTCTAATCCTTCATGTTTGTATTTCTGAAACCAGCGATAGAGGGTTGAAGTATCTCTCGATAGCAGCCTTGAAAGGGATTCTAAGGTGGTGACTTTACCAGATTTTAGCAAGTACAATGCGTGTAGTCTTTCTTTTTTTTGAGCGTTCGTCTCTTTTTTGAAACGAGTTTTGAGTTCATCTGCTGGTTCTTTGATATCTAACTTGAGGGTGTTCGCCATTTTACAATCGCTCTAATTAAAATAACTCCAGCTTAATTTTGGCGAGATTAACACAAACCAGGAACTCGCCCTCGCTGCTATAAAAACAGTCGCAGGCATCCTCGCGGTTGCGATCGCCTTGAATAGTTCATGACGGTTCGTGATCGGGTTAAGTCCGCATCCGGTTGACCTAGGGTACTCTCTACTCAATGAATCAGCAGCGGGTCAATCCGGAATGGGTAGGGACGTAGGCATCTTTTCCTTATCCCATTTGTGGATTAAAATCAAATGCTACCCATATCTTATTCTCGACAGCCCGATGAGTCAATGGCAATCTGTCGCTACAATCACCCTTATCCTAAACTGGCTGTTTAGCTTTTTCTCATAGCAATTTCACCCCACCCGAGGTAACGCGGGTGAGGTGCTGTGGTTAAATTAGGCTTGATCCGGCGAGTCTTCTGTGCCAGGTGCGATCGCGGACCCTGCAACCAGATTACCCTCCTCTTGGATCTAATCTCTTAAAAAATGATTAAATTTACAGCAATCGCGCATCTTCTTGGGGATTGAGGACCCAGTAGAGGCAATCCCCCCGGAATGACCTCTACAGACTTTCTCCTCATGCCTAAAGCTTCTTCTAAGCTGCCACCAGTTCTTTCCCTTGCTCGGTGGTTGCCCAAGTTTTGTAATCTAATAATAACTGTTGCATTAATCCTTGTTTCATTTTCAGGAGGACATTTCCGAGTAAATTATTCCCCGTACTTTGAATCATGGATTTCGGCATCATCGAAAACGGTGGGGGTAGGTAAATGGTTAATCCTAACTCCGCATCCCCTCCTAAATAAGTCTTCCCTTGATTGCGATAGGCTTCCATTGTCCCACTCAGTTCTAACTGAAAGTGTTCATTAATGGTTTCAATCCCACGCAAATTACAGCCTACGGATTCTAAACAAATTGTACCATCCCCATCCGCCCAAACTTTCATGTCTACGGTGGGTTCGATTTTTAAACTAAAAAAGTTTAAGGGGCGCATTCTGAGGCGGTAGCAATTGCTACTTAACTGTTCGATGCAGCTTGGATCTGCGATCGCCCTAACAATTCGTTCAGGGGACTGCAAATACCTCTCAATCTCTACAGGTTGCTGTGGAACAGCCAGATCAACCGATTGGGTGGCAACAAACTGATAGTACATGGGAGAAGACTCTATGAATATTTGTTAAGCGGGTTTCATAAACCTTACAGTAGTTTACACCTATTGGCAATATTTTCTATGTACCCCAGGGCTGAACTCGCGATCGGCCTCTATCCCTTATGCGGAGGGTGTATTCGGGGACAGCACTTGACCCCCCAGCGCCAACTCCGACTCGGTGGCATCCGATGCCCAATGACGATAATCCAGCAACAACTGGTACATCAACCGTTGTTTAATCGTCAGCAACACACTCTTCAGCAATCCATTCCCTGTAGTTTCTAATAAAGATTTCGGGGCCATCCACAAGGGCGGTGGCAAATCTACTTCTACGACTAAATCCGCTTTTCCCTTCAAATAAGTGACCCCCCCTTCTTCCACTGGGGAAAGTTTCCCTACCAGATCCAGGCAAAAGCGGCGATCGATATATTCAATCCCTCGGATTTCACTCCCCACGGAAACCAAATGCACAGTTCCATCGGGTTTTGCCCAGACTCGGAGATCTACCGTCGGTTGAATCCGCAGCATCATAAATTCTAAGGGACGCATTTTTAATCTAAACCGCTCTTTCCCTAATTGTTCAGTGCGCGTCGGATCCACCAGCGCCTGAATTAACCGTTGGGGTTGCCGTAGATAATGTTGAATCGGAACAGGTTGCACGGGAACAGGTATGGACACAGATTGAGAGGCGACAAACCGGATATTATGCATGGGGGTTAAACTCAGGTTGAGGTTTCTTAATCACTACGCTATCAAAATTTACATTTATTTAACAAAGTGTAAACTTTCCTAGCTCAGGCTTTATTTTGGGCCATTTGGTGATTAAATACGGGAAATGACCCAGGCTATCTGTAGAATAACCGCTTTAACTTGCCGTTAATCTTACTCTATTTCTGAGAAACCCCCTCAAAAACTTAACGGATTGGGATAATCTCACCGATGAAAGTTTGACCAGCACACCCAGGGAAGTAGACCCAACTTTTTGGAGCTTTCTGGTGTTCACCCTTTTGCTATTTTTCAAAAAGAACTGAGTTAACTGAGGAAACCTGCGATGACTGTATCCATTGCCTATTTAGGGCCTCCAGGCACCTATTCTGAAGCGGCAGCTCTAGCTTATGTGGACCAGTTGCAGCAAGATACAGGGGAGGACTGTCTGTTATGTCCCTATCCCAGTATCTCCCAAACGTTACGCGCTGTTGCCCGATCGCAGGCTCAACGGGCAGTGGTCCCCGTGGAAAATTCCCTGGAAGGGAGTGTACCGATGACTTTAGATGCCATTTGGCAGTTAGATAGTCTGCAAATTCAACGGGCTCTGGTGTTGCCGATTTCCCATGCGCTGATTTCACCTGTCCCCGAGTTGTCAGCGATCAAAACGGTGTATTCTCATCCCCAAGCGTTAGCTCAATGTCAGGGATGGTTGGAACAGTTTCTCCCGGCGGTACAGTTAATTCCCACGAATTCTACAACGGAGGCGGTGCAACAGTTAGAAGGCGATCGCTTCGCTGCGGCGATTTCTTCTCAACGCGCTGCTGAACTTTACGATCTCCCCATCATCGCTTTTCCGATTAATGATCGCCCGGATAACTGCACTCGCTTTTGGGTAGTGAGTTTACAACCGTCTCCCGGGGGGGCTTATACCTCGTTGGGGTTTAGTGTCCCCGCGAATCTTCCCGGCGCGCTGTCTCAACCGCTCCAAGTCTTTGCCAGTCGGGGGATTAATTTAAGTCGGATTGAATCTCGTCCAACAAAGCGATCGCTCGGGGAATATTTGTTTTTTCTCGATTTAGAATGCGATTCTCGAAAATCCTCGGTGGAATCAGCATTCCAGGAATTACGCTCCCATACGGAGACGCTGAAAATTTTTGGCAGTTACGATTTTGTCGCGATTAAGTCGGATTAGGGGATGTCTCCTGGGGGTTGGTCAGGTTAGGATAGGCAGCATCTATCTCGAATCCTGACCTAAAGGGGTTCCACCCAATTAAAACGGTAGGTTTTCGTCAAAAAAAAGACCCCGCTCGGAGCTGTTGAGCGAGGTTCTCATGTGGTGTGAGAAGTGAACGTTATTGTTCTCTATAAAAAGAGTAGTCAGCAGATATGGCAGTGTTATGGCGATCGCATGACTAAAGGATGTCATTTCTTCCCGGGGCGATCGTCATCGGAGATGTAACCCTTCTGATCTAGTTTATGGATGCAACCAATCCGGTTCCGGGTCTGACTCCCTGGTGTGGCGATGGGGATAGATCGATAAACCTATTCTACCTTCCTTTAACCCTTTGAGAAGCTGGAGGATTTCAGCTTTACCCTGATTATGTATTCAATGGTTCAAGGCATTCCGGCATTACCCGATCTGACTCATGCTGATGAATTGATGCAGTTTGGCGATCGCATTCTCAGTCTATCCGTAGGCTTAGGAATTTTTTTAGTGGTTTTCGGATTGGCGATCGCTGCTATCAAATGGACTTACCGACAACCCGAACCCCCCTTCCCCCTCCTCGAAGATTGGGTAGGCGGTTATTTAGTTTTGCTCCACAAGTTACCCCATTTTATTTTAATTCTCGCCTTTTTAATCGGGGGATTCTTTTTATCCTCGACCTTAGCCAATCGCTATCATCACTGGGAACAATCCCGGGTTCAAGAGATAGCTGCCAGCGTTTCAGGAGAACGACTGGAACAGCCTTCTCCTCGGATTCGCTATGTGGTTGAAGAACCGTACAAATACAGCAATTGGATTAATGGTCAGTTAGTTGAAATCCAGGATACCCAAGAAGTCAATCGTTTCCTGGCCCTCTC
The DNA here is from genome assembly GCF_025370755.1 of Laspinema sp. D2d. Lineage (GTDB taxonomy): Bacteria > Cyanobacteriota > Cyanobacteriia > Cyanobacteriales > Laspinemataceae > Laspinema. The sequence continues at coordinate 27,329 of NZ_JAMXFC010000027.1, forward strand.
GGGTTCAGAAATTTCCGTCACCCTTAATCAATCAACAGATGTTAGCAATAACAAAGCCATTTATCTGGCTGAATTTGAAGCAGAATACCAAGTGATTAACTCCCTGAGAGAACCTCGGAATTTTTTCTTTGAAATTCCTGCTCCTTATGGTTATTCCCTACTCCAAAACTTTAAAGTAGAGCGGGATGGGGAGCGGATGCTCCAAATTAATCCGGGAGATTATGGTTTTCCGTTCTCCTTACAACCTGGGGAAGAAACGCGCTTTCGGGTGACTTACAAGGCTCAAGGAGGACCTCGATGGGTTTACAATTCCCAAGGTGAGTCCCTCTCTAATTTCCGCCTCACCGCATTAGCAAATTTTCCCACAGCTGATTTTGCCAGTGGGATTATCCCAACCGCCACGAACCAAGAACGTTCGGGGACGCGCTTTAGTTGGGTGTTTGAAGATAATGTATCGGTTCGCGATCCGTTTGGGGTTTTTACTGCAACAGAGACGGTCCGTAAGACAGGGGTGCTGCCTCGGTTACTGTTGTTAGCACCGGGGGTATTTTTGTGGTGGATTGTCCTGCTTTATCTCTCGGTCCCGATGCGTCTGGTGGATGTCTCCCTGGCGGGGGGTCTATTTTTTGCAGGATTGTTGAGTTTGACTTATTTTAGTCGGGTGATGGATGTTACCCTGGCTTGGCTGTTGCTTTCTCTCATCCTGTTGCTGTTGGTATGGGGTTTGGGAAATCAGAAGCGCGCTTCGTTAGCTGCACTGATTTGTACCTTTACTGGAGCAGTTCTGCCAATCTGGGGATTAGTTGGCGGCTATACGGGTCTAACGTTGAGTGTTGCTGGATTGCTGTCCGTGGTTTGGCTGGCCCTTCGCCATTGGTATGGAGGAGTGGGACGGTTGAGATTTTAGAAACTTAGAAATCGAGAGATGTTGGATTTTAGAGGCGATCGCCGATCTAAAATCCAATATCCAAAGGCTTTGCTCACTCATTCAGGGTGTCTTTGAGGACGGTCCGTGCGGCCAAATGAGAGCGCGTGGAGGTGAGAATCTCTGATTCGCGTTCCAGTCGGGCTCCGGTATCTAACATTTCCAGAAGGGATTGCTGTTCGGCAGCGACGCCATAGAGATTACTGGCGACCCAATAGGAGAGTTCCACGGGGAGATCGGGGATGTCGTCGGGAAGTTCGATGGTTTGATCCATGAGTTTGCCAGAAAGACGGACCACATCTCTTAAGAGCCGATCAACTTCACTGGCGAGGGGTCGGAGGTCTTCCTCGGGGGGTTGATCTTCGAGCCACTCGACTAACCCAACGAGATAGGGTTTTTCTCGGACATATTCTAGGACTCGAAACCTCTGCTGGCCGAGGGTGAGCATTTTCATCCGGTCGTCGGGGAGTCGGACATATTGCAGAATTTCCGCACAGCACCCGATGGAGCTGGGTTGACCTTTGACGGGATCCCACATAAGTACCCCAAATCTGCGATCGCTCTCCAAAATGGTGTTCATCATAATTCGGTAGCGAAACTCGAAAATATGCAGGGGGAGGGGTCTGCCGGGAAAGAGTACGACTTCAGGTAAGGGAAATAAGGGGAGTTCTCGAACGGCGATCGAGGAGGAGGATTGCATTATGCCTCAGTTCAAAAAGTAACTTCGCTTTTATCTTAGCTGATAGGTTTGAACTGAACATTCCAGCACCCGCCGATCGCCGGTCCACCCTCCCGACTGAGTGAGGATTTTTTGATAATTTTTTGATTTAAAAGCTTGACTTTTTTAAAGTGTTATGTTAGGAAAATTTCAATTTTAAGGAAAGTTTTTTAAGCGTAATTAGAATTTTAAAGAATTTTAATAGATTGAAAGGCGATCGCTTTTAAGGTTGGTCTCCGCTTAAATGTTTAAAAAAGGAGAATTCTGAGTTCTCCTTTTTTAAAAGTATAGATAAAACAGTCCGCTGTAATGCCAGAAGCGAGGCGCTGGATTTATGCAGACCGTGCGATCGGCTGAGGAAGACCTTTAGAGTTTGACTTCAATATCTACACCGGCAGGCAAATCGAGTTTCATCAGCGCATCAATCGTCTTAGAAGACGGTTGATAGATATCGATAATGCGGCGGTGAGTACGAGTTTCAAAATGCTCCCGGGAATCTTTATCCACGTGGGGAGAACGGAGTAAACAGTAAATACGTCGGTTCGTCGGTAAAGGAATAGGGCCGACGGCTGTGGCGTTGGTCCGATTCGCGGTATCTACGATTTTTTCGCAGGAAGTATCCAGCAATCTGCGATCGAAGGCTTTTAGACGAATACGAATTTTTTGCTGTTGTAAGGTAGCCATTGATTTTTAGTTGTCTAGGTTCGGTTAATAAATGGGTCATTTGACCCGTGACAGACACAAGCAGAGCAGAAAAGCTTCTCAAGTTGGGATAGCTTTTCTGCTCTACCGTCAATCAGGACGCTTCTGCCTTAAAAGGCAGGAGCGCCCTAAGCCGGTTTACTTCTTGGCTGCTGCTGGTTGGTCGAGGATTTTAGAGACCACACCCGCGCCGACGGTCCGTCCACCTTCACGGATGGCGAAGCGCATCCCTTGTTCAATGGCGATCGGGTTGATTAGTTCAACCGTCATCTTGATCCGGTCTCCGGGCATGACCATTTCCACTTCGTCTCCTTCGTCGGAGGTGAAGGCTTTAATGGTTCCGGTCACGTCAGTCGTCCGAACATAGAACTGAGGACGATAGCCAGAGAAGAACGGTGTATGACGGCCCCCTTCTTCCTTCTTGAGAATATACACTTCAGATTCAAACTGAGTGTGAGGCGTAATCGAACCGGGTTTAGCAATCACCATCCCACGCTCGATATCTGCCTTTTGGATACCCCGGAGCAGGACCCCGACGTTATCTCCAGCCAGACCTTCTTCCAGGATTTTTTGGAACATTTCCACCCCAGTCACCGTGGTGCTGCGAGTGTTTTTGATTCCAACCAATTCCACGGTTTCGCCGACTTTGACCTTACCGCGTTCGATCCGACCCGTGGCAACAGTTCCCCGACCCGTAATGGAGAAGACGTCTTCTACCGCCATCAAGAAGGGCTTATCGATCGCCCGTTCCGGAGTCGGAATGTAAGCATCCACTTCATCCATCAAGGCGTAGATTTTATCAACCCACTCATTGTCACCTTTCTTGAGACCCGGAGTTTTGGTCAAGGCTTCTAGGGCCAACAGACCAGAACCGGAAACAATCGGAATATCATCACCGGGGAAATCGTAGGAGCTCAGGAGTTCGCGAACTTCCAGTTCCACGAGTTCCAGGAGTTCTTCATCATCAACTTGGTCTTGTTTGTTCAAGAAGACGACGATATTCGGAACCCCCACCTGTTTTGCCAACAGAATGTGTTCCCGGGTCTGAGGCATAGGGCCATCAGCAGCGGACACCACCAGGATAGCGCCATCCATTTGGGCAGCTCCGGTGATCATGTTTTTCACATAGTCAGCGTGACCCGGGCAGTCAACGTGGGCATAGTGACGATCAGTGGTTTCGTATTCCACGTGAGCGGTGTTAATCGTGATCCCCCGTTGTTTTTCTTCGGGAGCAGCATCGATTTCATCGTACTTTCTGGCTTTGGCTTGACCCAGAGCAGCAAGAGTCAGAGTAATTGCTGCGGTCAGGGTCGTTTTACCGTGGTCAACGTGACCGATCGTACCGATGTTAACGTGGGGTTTATTCCGTTCAAACTTTGCGCGTGCCATGTCTTCTCTAGTTCCTTTCTCAATCGTTCATTGTTCATTGTTCATTGTTCATTGTTCATTGGGAAAAAGCAATGAACAATGAACCGTGAACAAATGAACTACTATTATGCGTTCCCTTTACTCTTGGCGATGATGGGTTCAGCCACGTTGCGAGGCACCTCTTCATAGCGGCTAAACTCCATCGTAAAGATACCTCGGCCTTGGGTTTTAGACCGGATATCCGTGGCATAGCCAAACATTTCTGCTAATGGAACTTTAGCAGTCACCTTGGCAATTCCTTGCTCGGAGCCCATTCCTTCGATTTGGCCCCGGCGGGAATTGAGGTCGCCCATTACGTCCCCGAGATAGTTCTCGGGAACTTCTACCTCAACCTTCATCATAGGCTCTAACAGAACGGGTGACGCTTTCATCACCCCTTCTTTAATTGCCATAGAGCCAGCAATTTTAAAGGCCATTTCCGAGGAGTCAACATCGTGGTAGGAACCATCTACCAACGTGGCCTTGATGTCAATCATGGGGTAGCCTGCTAAAATCCCAGATTCGCAGGCTTCTTTCATCCCTTGTTCTGCGGGGGAGATGTACTCTTTAGGTACGGTTCCGCCCACAATTTTCGAGACAAACTCAAATCCGGTACCTGGCTCACCCGGTTCGATCTGGATGACGACGTGACCGTACTGACCTTTACCACCGCTTTGGCGAATAAATTTGCCTTCAGCTTTGACGGCTTTCCGAATCGTTTCTCGGTAAGCAACTTGGGGTGCACCCACGTTCGCTTCTACCTTAAACTCGCGCAACATCCGATCCACCAGAATTTCGAGGTGGAGTTCACCCATCCCGGCAATCACGGTTTGATTGGTTTCGGCATCAATGCTCACCCGGAAGGTGGGGTCTTCTTGGGACAAGGATTGCAGTGCTTTCGACAGCTTCTCCATGTCTTGCTTGGTCTTGGGTTCCACCGCCACGGAGATCACGGGTTCCGGAATGAACAGGGATTCCAGAATCACCGGACTATCCGGGGTACAGATGGTATCGCCGGTGAAGGTGTCTTTCAAACCGACAGCGGCACCCAAGTCCCCAGCTCGCAGTTCATCGACTTCAATCCGCTCGTCGGCTTTCATGACAATCAGGCGGGAAATCCGTTCTTTCTTATCCTTGGTGGAGTTGAGAACGTAACTGCCTTTTTCCAGAACGCCGGAATAGACCCGAATAAAGGTCAGACGTCCATAAGGATCGGCCATGATTTTGAAGGCTAATGCCGAGAGGGGAGCCTTGTCATCGGCACTGCGAGTGATTTCTTCCCCATTGGGCAAGGTTCCCTGAATCGGAGGCACGTCAATGGGAGCGGGTAGATAATCTACCACGGCATCCAATAGGAGCTGTACCCCTTTGTTCTTAAAGGCCGAACCGCACATGGTGGGGACGATCTTACCGCTAATGGTTCCTTGGCGTAATGCTTTGACGATTTCTTCCTCGGTGAATTCTTCACCTTCGAGGTATTTTTCGGTCAACACATCGCTCATATCTGCCACGGCTTCAACGAGCTTGGTGCGATATTTTTGAGCCAGTTCCATTAGGTCATCGGGAATCTCGGTCTCTTGGATATCAGTACCCGTATCATTGGTGTAGATCCGAGCCTTCATTCCTACCAAGTCGATGATGCCAGAGAATTGGTCTTCGCTGCCGATCGGGAGTTGGATCGCTACGGCATTAGTCCGCATCCGATCGCAAATCTGATCGTAAACCTTGTAGAAATTCGCCCCAGTGCGGTCCATCTTGTTGATAAACGCGATGCGCGGCACTTTATAGCGATCGGCTTGACGCCACACGGTTTCGGATTGCGGCTGAACTCCACCCACGGAGCAGAAGACGGCAATCACGCCGTCCAGTACACGCATGGAGCGCTCCACTTCAATGGTGAAGTCTACGTGACCGGGGGTGTCAATAATGTTGATCTGGTTGTCTTTCCAACTGGTGGTGATGGCAGCAGCCGTGATGGTAATGCCCCGCTCTCGCTCTTGCTCCATCCAGTCTGTCACGGTGTTGCCATCATGCACCTCACCGATTTTGTGAACCACACCGGAATAAAACAGAATCCGCTCCGTCGTTGTGGTCTTGCCCGCATCGATGTGGGCGGCGATTCCTATGTTTCGCACTTTCTCAAGCGGGACAGTACGTGCCACAGCTACCTCCTTGTTTGTGTTGCCGCAATTATCTTTGAATGATGCGTTAAACGCACTTTGATGTTCGTGCCTTTCCAAGCCTCCGGCACAATCCTCGATTCTACTTCACCAGACGCTTGGCGGTTTTACTGTTTAGACGCTTGGCGATTCTATTTCCTAAGCGCTTGACGATCGCGCTGGGAATGTCGCGTTCGACTTTCAGTAAGTCTTAGGGTTGAATGGGGTTGGGTGACCCGCCGTTTGCTGAAACGGGCTAACGTCATTTCACCGACTTACCTTCCCGAGAAGACAACACCTAAAAATTCTCCTCGGGTTGCGAAGTCACTCGCTGTTATTTTTTTAAGGAGTTTGACTTCTGCTTTGCCACTTTTCTAGAAGTCTAGAAAAAGGTTCACCTCGACATGACAGAAGGAATCCACCGTCTTAGAAGTCAACCCGAATGGGTCATACTCCTGTGGATTTTCCCCGGTCCTGTTACATTTTAATATTTTTTGCAAAATTTGTTTACATAGAACACCTTTTTTTTCCGCAATGGGTTTGATTCCGATTTTAGTAACGATAGTGCGCGAACGCTTTGTTAGCTTCTGCCATCCGGTGGGTTTCTTCCCGTTTGCGGATTGCGTTGCCCGTTTCGTTGGCGGCATCCATTAATTCGTTTGCCAATTTCATTGCCATCGTGCGACCCGCACGGGTTCTGGAAAAGTGAATGATCCAGCGCAAGGCTAAGGCTGTACCGCGATCGGACCGAACTTCCATCGGGACTTGATAGGTGGCCCCGCCAACCCGACGACCTTTGACTTCCACTAGGGGAGTCACATTTTTGACCGCCTTTTCAAAGACTTCCAGGGCATCTGCGCCGGTTCTTTCTTCGATGGTTTTCATGGCGTTGTAAACAATGTTGAAGGCAACTGACTTTTTGCCACTCTTCATTACGCGCCGCACCATCATACCAACCAAGCGGCTGTTATAAACTGGATCGGGAGCAACAGAACGTTTTTGACTACCAGTGCGACGAGACATACTAACTTTTCACCCAAACTAACGACTGTAACTAACTGTAACTAACTGTAACTAGCCATGACTAGCTGTGATTTGTGGCTGAGGCGATTCAGCTTGAATCCTCCCACTGTTGTGGGCAGGAAGGCGGTTTTGTTTCTTTGGAGTGTTCGGAGGTCCGCTTAGTCCCTGTGAAGTGACGGTTCGCGATGGGTTGGACAGGCTTGATGGTCTGGCCGATGCTTTAATTAGGTCAGGCGATCGCATCTTTTAGCTGTCCAAGGCGACTGCTCCCTCTAGTTTTCCTACCGAGTCCGTTGAGAACTACCTGAATCTTTCTGGGGATCGCTCATCCTGATATCATCCATTGAATCGATGGGGTTTTTCAGGCCATCATTGGGCGAGATGAGCGCCGTCAGATTGTACCTCTTTTTGTCGATCAACTTAAGGGTTGGACTCTCTGCATCCCGTGGGAAGCTTGTTAATCCTTGGGTTCAATACCTTGGATACCCCACATCAGCGATCGCCCTTCAACTTTCCAGCAGACCCTTGAAGGTTCTGATTCAGGCTTCGCGCCTCATTTAATATCTATTTAGGATTTAGGACGCTTCGCCCCATATTTAGAACGCCCTTGACGGCGGTCCTTGACTCCGGCAGTGTCTAAAGTTCCACGGATGATGTGGTAACGAACTCCGGGTAAATCCTTGACCCTGCCGCCTCGGATCATCACTACGGAGTGTTCTTGCAGGTTATGACCAATGCCTGGAATGTAGGCGGTGACTTCAAATCCAGAGGTCAGACGAACCCGTGCTACTTTTCTGAGGGCTGAGTTCGGTTTTTTCGGTGTGGTGGTATAAACTCTCGTACAAACGCCCCGACGCTGCGGACAACTCTTGAGTGCAGGCGACTTGGTTTTCTTTTCGATCTTCTGCCGTTCGGTACGAATAAGTTGTTGTATTGTGGGCATGAGTTATGGGGTATTCAGGTTTTCAAGGATCAAGTTGACAACAATCTACAATTATATCTTACCCTAGTATCCCGTGTCAATTTTTAGGGCAGAACAACAATCTTAAATGGCAGGGGATAAAAATCGCCGGGGGGCCATATTAAAGATTGAAGGGCTGACCTAAGCGGGTCCCTAGGGGGTGGAGGACTCAACAATTGAGAAGGAGTTACCACAACCACAAGTCTTTGCAGCCTTGGGATTATGGAAGCGGAACCCTCCTCCCATCAAATCCTGCGAGTAATCTAAAGTTAGGCCGTTGAGATAGTCGAGGAGGCGGCTATCGACCGTCACTTGAACGCCATCGCACTCACAGATGAGATCATCGGGGTTGCACTGTTCGTCAAACGCCATCGTATAGTACCACCCAGCACAACCCCCGGTTTCAACCCCGAGACGAAACCAGACATTTGGGTTGGACTGTTTAGACTGGATGCGTTTAATTTCGGTGACGGCTGCTTTACTCAGCTGAATCATGAATGGTGGACATTGGCTGTCGTGATCGGCGATCGCCATTTTACCGCGATCGCGACTCAAATGCTACCGCGATCGCCGGAGAATTTCCTCGAAAAATCGCCCTTTACTCGGATAAAAGGCGATCGCCTCTCATTTATAACCGATTCAAACCCCATTCCGCCCTATCACAACGGGAAGTTTTTTCTCCTTCCCCATTGACAACCCTTCCCCCAAAACTCCAATGGCGGCCTATTTTAGGCCGCCATTGAATCACCGCTATAGCGATAAAAACAAGAAAATCACAAGAGTTGCTGACCATCCCAATGAGGATTATTTAGTCCGGGCGTAGTCATCTTGGAAGCGCACGATATCATCTTCACCCAAATATTCCCCATTTTGAACCTCAATCAAAATCAAAGGAATCACCCCGGGATTTTCCAGACGATGATTCGTGCATTGCGGCACATAAGTAGACTGGTTGCTGGTGAGCATCAGTTCTTGGTCTCCGCAAACCACCCGGGCTGTTCCGCAAACCACGATCCAATGTTCGCTGCGATGGTGGTGCATTTGCAAACTGAGACGGTGACCCGGTTTGACTTCAATTCGCTTAATTTTATATCCTTTCGCATCTTCTAAAACCGTAAACGAACCCCAGGGGCGGAGTTCCGTTGCTGCCACCATCGCAGAGGATGAAGAGGTAGCAGTTGCTACGGGATGAAGAATTTCTTGAGCGTTAGCCATTGTTCGAGTCTCCATAATCGTTGATTGAGAGTGGGGAAGCGGCATCCAGTCCATCTAAGCGATCGCCCGGAAGGTTCGTTTGGGGTGGATCTGCACGATGAGAAATTTTCTGACATGAGTTGAGCTAACGAGTAGCTCGGATCTGCTTCTTAAAGATATATTTCCCCGAAAGCGCCCAATTAAAATAAAGCATTGAATTTCGTTACAGAACCGAGGGCCTTCCCGAACCCTCTTTACCCCACCATAACAAGCCAAAAACCCCTTGTCAGTCGTCCTCGGGATAGATTGGGGCAATCTATATCAAATCTTTAATCTCTAACCCTAGGGACTTTATCCGGGCTTTAATTTTCACCTCAACACTTAACCCTTAATCGGTATGAGCGATCGCACCCATCCCCCTCTACAGCTTGGGGCAACTCCGTTGGATGGCCCATCTTTTATAGATCTCATGTGTAAGTCCTGAGTATCTTCAGACCAGGGATTGTCAGATGAAAGTTATTTCTATATGATTTTTAATCCGGACCTATAACTGTGGCTTACCCCTAACATTCAGGGGTTTAATCTGGACTCCTCTGGTCCATCCTGGTTCAACAGGGCCGCCCTCAGCATCTCAAGACCGCAGGGAAGGAGAGCTAAATCAGAGGGAACCGAGAAAGTCCCCAGGTTCAACACAAATTTAGGGCCATTCTCAAGACAACCGCTCAAGTCAGACCGGAATTAACAATGGCCTGAAAACCTTCTAAAATTAATGAGAAAGAAGGTCAATTTACACAGATGCCCGATCGCCAGATTGGCTATTTCCGTTCGGGACTTGCATTCGGGTAAAAACGGATAGGCACCTCACCAGATCAAGCCAAACCCTTGAGGGTCAGAAGGGACAGCATTTAAATGCGATCGCGCCTACCCCAGACCGGCTCATTTCCATCCCAACATTGTTTACCCCTAATTTATAGAGAAATCGATGATTAAAAGCTGGCAGATTTAACCGGAAGAACCTCTAAAACCTAAACTCTAAACTCTACAATTCTCCATCCATCATCTACCCGAAAAGCAATGCCCAACCCAAATACTCAATCCAATTCCATCAATGAGTTCGGTTTTCTCGGTCAACCCTGGTTAGTGGAAGAACGAGACGCCTGTGGAGTCGGTTATATCGCCAATCCCGAAAACGTTCCCAGTCGGGAAATTGTTTCAATGGCGCTCAATGCCTTAACCTGTCTTGAACATCGGGGCGGTTGTTCTGCCGACCGGGATTCGGGAGATGGGGCCGGAGTAATGACCGCTATTCCTTGGCAACTCTTCCAGCCTTGGTTACAAGAGCATAACCCGAATTCCTATCCCCTCGAATCTATTGGGGTCGGGATGGTGTTTTTCTCCCTGGACCCGGTGTTGCAACAGGCAGCGCGTCAAATGGTTGAGGACACGCTCAAAACATATAATTTGCAACTGTTGGGGTGGCGTAAGGTCCCCGTGCGTCCGGAAGTGTTGGGGGTGCAAGCGCGGGAAAATCAGCCTCATATTGAGCAAATGTTTGTCCATTCGCCGGATAAAACCGGGGATGAGTTGGAACGGCATCTGTATCTGACGCGCCGCGCGATCGGTTCTGCCTTGAAAGTGAATGCAGGGGGGCCGAACCACCCAAATCCTATGATTTGGGGACAAGATTTCTATATTTGCTCCTTCTCTAACCGCACCATTGTCTATAAAGGCATGGTTCGTTCTGCGGTGCTCTGTGACTTTTATCTGGATCTGCTGGATGAGTCCTATACCAGTGCTTTCGCGGTTTATCATCGCCGGTTTAGCACCAATACCCTGCCCCGATGGCCGTTGGCTCAACCGATGCGGTTGTTAGGACACAATGGGGAAATTAATACCCTGTTGGGCAATATCAATTGGATGATGGCGCGGCAAGTGGATTTACAGTCGCCGCTATGGGGGGAAAAGATTGAACAACTTAAACCCCTAGTCAATCCCAACAATAGCGATTCTGCCAACCTAGATAATGTCATGGAATTGCTGGTGCGATCGGGGTCTCGCGCCAGCGAAGCCTTGATGATTATGGTGCCGGAAGCTTACAAAAATCAGCCTGCACTCAAGAATCGTCAGTCTATTGTCGATTTTTATGAATACTACAGCGGCATCCAAGAACCTTGGGATGGTCCGGCTTTGATTGCCTATAGTGATGGTCAACAGGTTGGGGCTACTCTTGATCGCAACGGATTACGCCCCGCCCGCTATGCGATCGCCCGTAATGGCTTAGTCATGGTCGCTTCCGAAGCCGGTGTCGTCAATATTCCCGAAGCCGACATCCTCGAAAAAGGCCGTCTGGGTCCCGGTCAAACCCTCGTTGTAGACCTAAGCACTCACGAAGTCCTCAAAAACTGGGAAGTTAAGGAACGGATTGCTCAAGCCCATCCCTATGGTGAATGGTTGGCCCAACATCGTCAACATCTCCAACGCCAAACTCCCCTGACGGCCAATCAACTGACTTCTGAACAACTCCTATCCGCCCAAACTGCCTTCGGTTACACCAGCGAAGACGTGGAAATGATCGTTGAAGAAATGGCGGCAATGGGTAAAGAACCGACCTTCTGTATGGGCGATGATATCCCCTTGGCGGTTCTGTCTCAAAAACCCCGTCTGCTTTATGACTATTTCAAACAACGGTTTGCGCAAGTCACCAATCCCCCCATTGACCCCCTGCGGGAAAGTCTGGTGATGTCCCTGCGTATGCATTTAGGCGTTCGGGGAAATCTCCTGGAAGTCAAACCCGAATTTGCAGGACAGCTAGAAATTGACTCCCCGGTGCTCAATGAAGCGGATTTACGCCAGATTGAATCTCGGTCCGATGCGGTGTCTCTGTCTACCCTATTTCCCCTGACAGATAGCCCCTCAGAATTGGCCGACTCGGTGCAAACCCTCTGCAATCAAGCTGAGTCAGCGGTGCGAAATGGCGCAACCCTGGTGATTCTGAGTGATGCACCGGGACCGAATGCGGAGACCACCTACATTCCCCCACTGGTGGCGGTTGGGGCGGTTCATCATGCCCTGATTCGGGCAGGATTGCGCTCTCATGCTTCTTTGATTGTCAATACGGCCCAATGTTGGAGTACCCATCATTTTGCTTGTCTGATTGGCTATGGTGCATCGGCAGTTTGTCCCTATTTGGCTTTAGAATCGGTGCGCCATTGGCATGAAGATGGCAAAACTCAGAAGTTGATGGAACGGGGTAAACTGCCGCAAGTTACCCTAGAGCAGTCCCAGGAAAATTATCGTCATGCGATCGAAGCGGGACTGTTGAAGATTCTCTCGAAAATGGGGATTTCCCTGCTGTCGAGTTATCACGGCGCTCAAATTTTTGAGGCGATCGGGATTGGTCGGGAGTTGCTGGATCTGGCCTTTGTGGGTACGGCTTCTCAAATTGGCGGATTGAGTGTCGCTGAATTAGCCTCAGAACTGCGGGCGTTCCATGAGAAGGCATTCCCCCAACCCGTGGGCAAGAAATTGCAGAATGAAGGGTTTGTCCAGTATCGCCCGGGTGGGGAATATCACATGAATTCTCCGGAAATGTCTAAGGCGCTACATAAGGCGGTAGCGGATACCAAGGGTTCTGGAGAAGGGTACGAGCATTATCAACTCTATAAGCAGTATTTAGCCGAACGGCCACCGACAGCGTTGCGAGATTTGTTGGATTTCAAGAGCGATCGCCCTTCGATTTCCATTGATGAAGTTGAACCTGTAGCCGAAATTCTCAAACGGTTCTGCACGGGTGGAATGTCCCTCGGGGCCCTGTCTCGGGAGTCCCATGAAGTATTAGCGATCGCCATGAACCGGATTGGGGGTAAATCCAACTCCGGAGAAGGCGGGGAAGACCCGGTACGGTTTGGTCGGTTGGATGATGTGGATGACCAAGGTAAGTCGCCTTCGTTACCGCATCTGAACGGGTTACAAAATGGGGATACTGCTTCCTCGGCGATTAAACAGGTGGCCTCTGGTCGCTTTGGGGTGACTCCCGAGTACCTGATGAGTGCCCAGCAAATCGAAATTAAAATGGCGCAAGGGGCCAAACCCGGTGAAGGTGGACAACTGCCTGGGAAAAAAGTTAGTCCCTATATCGCTATGTTGCGGAAATCTAAGCCCGGAGTGCCGTTGATTTCGCCCCCACCGCACCACGATATCTACAGCATTGAAGATTTGGCCCAGTTAATTTTTGACCTGCACCAAATTAATCCCAAAGCCGGGGTTTCGGTGAAATTGGTCTCAGAAATTGGCATTGGCACGATCGCCGCTGGGGTTGCCAAGGCGAATGCGGATATTATCCAGATTTCCGGCCATGATGGCGGTACCGGCGCTTCTCCCTTGAGTTCGATTAAACACGCTGGGAGTCCCTGGGAATTGGGATTAGCCGAAGTGCAGCGGGTGTTGATGAGCAATGGACTGCGCGATCGCGTCGTCCTCCGCACCGATGGCGGCTTGAAAAGTGGCTGGGATGTCCTGATTGCTGCCTTGATGGGGGCGGAAGAGTTTGGTTTTGGCAGTATCGCCATGATTGCTGAAGGTTGCATCATGGCCCGGATTTGCCATACGAACAATTGTCCCGTGGGCGTCGCCACCCAGCAGGAGAAACTCCGGGCGCGGTTTACTGGGGTTCCCGAGCACGTCGTCAACTTCTTCTATTTCATAGGGGAAGAAGTTCGCCAATTGTTGGCGATGTTGGGATATCGCTCTTTGCAAGACGTGATTGGACGCGGAGACTTGCTGACCCTGCGGGAGTCGGTGCAGTTGACCAAGACTCAGGGACTGAGTTTGGATGTGATTACCAAGATGTTGCCGGATACCCGGGGCGATCGCAGTTGGTTAAATCATGGTCCGGTGCATAGTAATGGGCCGGTGTTGGATGATGAATTGTTGGCAGATACAGAGATTACTCGGGCGATCGCCACTCAATCCCAAGTCTCCAAAACTCTGCCGATTGTCAATACAGACCGTTCCCTAGGGGCGCGTCTGGCCGGGGAAATTGCCTCTCGCTATGGCAATAATGGCTTTGGCGGTCACATTAACCTGACCTTCCAAGGGGCTGCCGGACAGAGTTTTGGGGCATTTAATGTCTCTGGAGTCACCCTGCGCCTAGAAGGAGAGGCCAATGATTATGTCGGTAAAGGCATGACTGGCGGAACCTTGGTGGTGGTGCCCCCAGCGGGAGCCACTTATAATCCGGCAGACAATGCGATCGTGGGGAATACCTGCCTTTATGGGTCCACCGGCGGATACTTGTTTGCCCGGGGTCAAGCCGGAGAACGTTTTGCGGTCCGCAATTCCCTAGGTAAGGCTGTGATCGAAGGGGCCGGGGACCATGCCTGCGAATATATGACCGGCGGCGTAATTGTGGTTCTGGGCAAAACGGGCCGGAACGTGGGGGCCGGGATGACCGGAGGATTGGCCTATTTCTTGGATGAAGAGGGCAGTTTTGAGGAGTTGGTCAATCATGAGATTGTCCAGGTTCAGCGGGTAACGACGCCTGCCGGAGAGGCGCAACTCAAGGAGATGATTCAGATGCACCAAGAACACACGGGTAGCGAGAAGGCATCTCAGATTCTGGACAACTGGACGGAGTATTTACCCAAGTTCTGGCAAGTCGTCCCGCCTTCGGAAGCCGATAGTCCCGAGGCATCCGCTGAGTCCACTGTTGAGAAGGTGCCCGTGAAGGCATAAGGGAGATGGGGGAGATGGGGGAGATGGGGGAGATGGGGGAGATGGGGAGGATGGGGAGGATGGGGGAGATGGGGAGGATGGGGGAGATGGGTTGGGGGTTTGAGTGAAGTCGTTACCCCCCTTTCAACGTCACGACTTCAGCCATTTCCTGTCCCCACCTCCCCTATCCTCCCTATCCTCCCCATCCTCCCCATCCTCCCTATCCTCCCCATCCTCCCAGTAACCAATAAGTCATCATCTCTCCTCTTCCTTTCACCTCAACCAGTCCGCGTGGCTCAAAGTGGAACTGATGTTTTAAGCGTTCGTAAACGGTTTCTGTGACTTGAATTTTGCCGGGGATGCCGGATGATTCCATGCGCGAGGCGACATTGACGGCATCTCCCCATAAGTCGTAACTGAACTTTTTGACGCCAATCACACCCGCAACAACGGGTCCGGTGTTGATGCCGATTCTAATTTGAAGCGTGGACCCATAGTGGGATTGAAATTGGGCGATGCTGGATTGCATTTCTAAGGCCATTTGAGCGATCGCCTCAGCCGAATTGGGGTGTTTAACAGGAAGTCCACCGACTACCATATAGGCATCACCTATAGTTTTAATTTTCTCTAACCCCAGTTTTTCGCTGAGGGTATCAAAGGTGGAGAAAATTTCATTGAGTAGGTTGACTAATTCGGGGGGTTGCATTTTGGCCGAAAGCGGGGTGAATCCAACAATATCGGAAAATAAAATGGTGACTTCCTCAAATTGTTCAGCAATAGCGCTAGTGTCGGTTTTCAAGCGATCGGCAATGGCTTTGGGTAAGATATTTAATAATAATTTTTCGGTTTGTTCTTGACTTTGTTGCAAGGCAATATCGGTGATTTTTCGCTCTAATTCAGCCCCGGCCCTAGCCGCAAAAATTTTCAATACGAGCTTGCGGGTGTCGTCATCGATCATGGGGTGGGTATCTAAGACGGCAATATGACCAATCACCTCCCCTGTGGTGTTCATTAAGGGGATTCCGGCATAGCTTTGCACATTCAACGCGGCCAAATCGGCTCGCTCGGGAAACCGAGCCGTAATATTTTCAGGATAGTAATAATATTGTCCCTTGGCAATCACTTCATTGCAAGGTGTCCCCACTAAATCATATTCTAATTTTTCAGAAAAGTTTTGGTCTTTCCAGAAAGATAACATCCGAACTCGGTCTTTTTGCACGTTCGCACATTCCGTAATCAAGGCATAGCGAATTCCCAAAATTTCCGCCAAATATTGAACACAAGACTGGAAAAAGTCTTGTCCAGTTTTGGAGGCAGTGCCTTCAACAATGAGTTTGAGGGCTTCTTCTCGCCGTTTGCGATCGCTGATATCTCGGACGACACAGAGAACTGAGTTTAAAGAAATGGGGGAAAGGCTTGCAGATGCCTCTATTTTAGTTTGTCCGAGGGTGAAACTATATTCGACTTCTCGCGTTTCTTGGCGCGCTAAAGCTTCTCGAACTTCAATTAAGAATAACTGAGCAGTTGCTTCGGGAAGTACATCATAGATTGTTTGACCTAATATCTCTTCAGCGGGTTGGGAAAGCAGCTTAGTATTGGTGTTGGCAATTTTTAAATACCGGCCCTGAGCATCTAAAACATAAATCAATTCATTCATGCTTTTAATGAGGGCTAATAATTCGTTTTGAGAGGTCTCTAAATCAGTTTGGGCTTTTTCTAGGCCAATAATTGTTCCCTGCAATTCTTCATTTTTAAGGGTTAATTGTTGTTGGAGGTTTTTTAAATTGAGTTGGGTTTTAACTCGGACTAACACTTCTTCCAATTGAAAAGGTTTGGTAATGTAATCTACGCCTCCAACTTGAAACGCTTTAAGTTTATCCTCCACTTCATTTCCAGCGCTTAAAAAAATCACAGGAACCTCACGGGTTTGAGGGTCACTTTTTAAATGTTCACAGACTTCATAACCTCCCATTTCTGGCATATTAATATCCAGAAGAATTAGGTCAGGAGGAAGCATTTTGGCAGCATTTAACGCATATTTTCCATTAGTCGCTTTACGAATTGAGTACCCTTGACTCGATAAGAAGTTTGCTAAAAACCGGATATTTTCTAGCTTGTCATCTACAATTAAAATATTGCCAAGCTCTTGAGGGGTGGGAAATTCTGTCATAAGGTTACCTAACAATAAAGTTCAGTTACTTTTAATTCTCTAAATTGCGAGATTAAATCAGGCTAAAAATCCGTCCTGATTAATGAAATTGTTAAAATATCGGAAGAGGTTTAAGGGGGTAATTTCATCAGTTGCATAGGGGGAATTTTATTATTCATCCCGTAAAATCCGGTTAATATCTCATTTTTTCTCAAGTTAAGGTGTGGGGTATCTAAATAGGAGATTAGAAACGCCCCAAATTTTTGAATTACCCTAAGCGATCGCTCTTCCTCCTAGGTATGAGACCCGTAAGCCATCCCCTAGGCTTTGCATCAAGATTCAGGGGTAGAATTAAAGTCAATTCTTAATTCCTTAAACCCTAAAGAATTGCTCTGTTGGCATGAGAGACCCATTTCATCAATCCTTAATAACTACGATAGGGGACTGACAATTACGACTATAGAGGGTGTGATTTAATGTCATTTAATGAATCAAGAAAATGAACTGTAAATAATTGAAATAAATCAGATAGATTTAATAAATGGAGGCTGTTTCTATCTGTTTTTTGATAGCCTCCATGAGTTTCTCTATATTAAAAGGCTTAGAAATATAGTCGGCTCCTCCTGTACTAATAGCTTTCCGTTTTTCGGAAGGATCATCATTAGCACTCAAAAATATGATGGGAATATCAAGGGTATTGGGGTCAGATTTAATGAGATGACAGAGTTGATAGCCACTCATATCCGGCATTTGAACATCTAACAGAATTAGACGGGGTTTAGAGGATTCAATCGCCGTCAGTGCCATTTTCCCATTGAGCGCTTTTCGAGTTTGATATCCCCGTTTCACTAAAATCCGAGAGAGTAGGCGAATGTTATCGGCTACATCATCTACGATTAAAATATCAAGGGGATGGGCTAAATTTGAGCCGGGGATTTGAGATTGAGTAACCATGAAATTTAAGTCGATAAAGTTGGGGAGGGAGGTTGAGCCAATTCCATCAGGCGATCAAATTGGTAGTTTTCTAAGAGATCAGTTAAAGTTTCGATTAGCTCAGAGTGTTCCCGTGGAATCCTATTCAGGAGTTCTAAAGCTAGGGTATCGCTGCCTTGGGCGACGGCATTGTAAAATTGGTTCACCCAATCTGGGGGCATAAATTGTAAGGCATCAGCCTCAAGTGAGCAAGTTG
Source organism: Laspinema sp. D2d (assembly GCF_025370755.1). GTDB lineage: Bacteria > Cyanobacteriota > Cyanobacteriia > Cyanobacteriales > Laspinemataceae > Laspinema. Next base: position 45,468 of record NZ_JAMXFC010000027.1, read on the forward strand.
ATTCTTTATTCTGGGAACTGGGACGAGTGGGGGTAATTTTCGTCTCCTGGTAGGAGTATTTTGCCCCAAGATAATGGGAGAGGGTCTCTAAAATTTCTTCTCGCCGGAAGGGTTTGCTGACGAAATTATCGCAACCAACTTGTAAACACTCTTCTCGATTTTCTGAAAAGGCACTGGCAGTAATCGCGATAATCGGAGGAACAGGGGCTAAATCACGGGAGGGGTTCCTGCGGGTTCCGAATTGTTTAATTCGTTGGGTTGCCTCATATCCATCCATTTTGGGCATATGCATATCCATAAAAATTAGGTGAGGATGCCATTGTTGCCAACTGGCGATCGCCACTTCCCCATTTTCGGCTTCGTTAACTTCCACGCCGATATCCTTTAACAAGGTGACTAATAACAATCGGTTAATCGGGTTATCTTCTACTACCAAAATTCGATAGTTCGGTTGTCCTGGTGCTAACCGAATAGCACCATTGAGATCGCAAGAATGTTCCATGCTGGACCCTTGAACCAAACCCACGGGAATCTCAAATTTAAAACTACTGCCTTCCCCTACAGTACTGGTAACGGTAATCAGTCCTCCCATTAATTGGACAAATTTCTGAGAAATTCGCAGTCCTAACCCTGTTCCTTCTTGGGATTGGCGTCCTACCCGAGTTTGCTGAAAGGCTTGAAATAGGTCCTTGATGTCTTCGGAACTGAGTCCGGGACCCGTATCTTCTACTTCAAATTTCAAGGTAGATTGGTAGGGGTTCTCCTTTTGATCTGAAAATTCTGGGCGAGATATCCGCAGGGTAACTAGCCCGGTGTTGGTAAATTTGATAGCATTTCCCAGCAGATTAATGAGCACCTGGCGCAATTTATTTTCATCCCCGCGAATAAATTGCGGTAGGCTGGGTTGCAGTTCAAATTTCAGGCTTAAACCCTTAGATTTGGCTTTGAGTTGCAGCATGGATTCCAAGCTGTACACCAGTTTAGGGAGGTCAAATTCCACCTCATTCAGGGTGACTCGCCCCGCTTCGATTTTCGACATTTCTAAGACATCGTTAATCAGAGCGAGTAAATGGGAGCCACTTTTGTTGATAATGTCAATATATCCTTGATGCAGATCCGCAAGAGAACTATCCCGTTGCATCAGTTGAGTAAACCCTAAAATGGCATTTAGAGGTGTTCTCAGTTCGTGGCTCATATTGGCTAAAAATTCACTTTTAGCTCGGTTGGCTGCATTGGCAGCTTCAGCGGTGCGATGCAATTCTTCGGCTTGTTTGTGGGTTTGGGCAAATAGTTCGGCTTGTTGGACGGCGACTCCCAATTGATTACCAATTTGGATAACAATTTTAACTTCCGCCTCTTTCCAATCTCGGGGACCGCTATTTTGATACACTCCCAGCAAGCCCCAAAGTGTACTTCCGGAAAAGATGGGTGCAATCACATAAGCCCGGGCGCTTAATTGCTCTAAAAATTTGAGATAGCAGGAGCTAAAACCGGCTTGATAAATATCAGAAACTGAACAAAATGTTTGTTTCTGACGATAGATTCCTCCTTCCTGTTCTTGCAGGTAGGTGTCTTTAATCAACAAATTTGATGAATTCATTTGAGTGAGGACACAACTGGGTCCATCGGTGGTGACTTGTGTCAGGAGAGGGTCGTCTGCTTGTTCGGGCAATAACATATCCCAACCCGGGGTAACAGACTCGGAAACTAATGCACCACTCCAATCAGGATTAAAGCGATAAATCATGACGCGATCGCAGTCAACGGCTTGGCGCAGTTCGTTAGTGGTGGCATGAAAAATTGTTTCTAAATTTAAACTTTCCCGCATCCGTTGGATGATCAGAGAAATGGTTTTTTCCCGTTCTGCCATCACCCGCAGTTCGGCTTCCATCTCAATCCGTTCTTGAATTTCGGTTTCTAAAGTCGAGTTTACAGCGACCAATTCAGCAGTGCGCTTCTGAACCCGAGATTCTAACTCTTCATAAGCCAAATGTTTCTCTTCTTCCGCCCATTTTCTTTGCAGTTCCGTAGCGGCTCTGGCCGCAAATACACTCATAATTGCTCGGGCTTGATCCTGCTCCTCTAAGGGCTTGACATCGAGAATACACAGGGTCCCGATCGCCTGGTGATTGCCATCTAATAAAGAAACTCCCAGATAGCTTTCGGCTCCAATTTCTTCCAGCAAAGGATCATTGGGAAAATGTTCCTGCAATTTCTCGGGATAGCAGGCAAAGTCTTGATTATAAGTAATAAAATCGCAAGGTCTTCCGGTAAAGTTATAAGTAAAATTATTACCCAAATCATCCCCAGCCCAAAAACCTAGACTCTCTAAAGTTTGGTCTTGCTCGTGATTTTTTTCTGAAACAATTACATACTTGACATTTAAAGCCTTGGCTAAGTTCTTAACGAGGGCCGGAAAAAAATCTTGTCCTGTAACGGAGGCAGTTCCGGACACAAGCGCTTGCAGAATTTCTTCCGTTCGTTGCCGTTGTAGCACTTCTTTCTGCAATTCGTGATTAACGGCTTCGAGCTGTTCTGGGGTGCGGAGGGCCAGAAATTGGGGCAGCAGTTCCACCAGTCGCAAGGCGGTATAGCAAGAAACAATGGCGGTGAGGGCTCGCTCAATTCCCGAAACCCAATAATCAGGATGCCACAGGGTCCAAATATCTAATAAATGACCCACTCCACAGAGAACAATAAAGGCTCCAAACATCGCAAAGATGCTAGAAAACGCAATGTCTCTGCGTTTGTAGATGAAGTAAATCAGCATCGTGGGAATGGAGAAGTAGGCGATCGCAATTAGCGCATCGCTAACCAGATGCAGTGCAACGAGGGGAGTTTGCCAAAGGTAACAATGGCCGTGTGGAATATAGTAACGTGGGGTCAGAAAATCGTTCAAGAATTCCAGCACTGTTCTCTTCTCCTTGCAACTCTTAATTTGAGCAATATCCAGTCAACATTTATAAAAATAGGAAGGGGAGTCTAGGCTCAGAGAGTGTCACTCTAAATTGAATCGTCTCTGATTCAATTTCCAGAGAGTTTTTAACCCGGTTCAGACTCTATCCAAGATGGAGCGGTCGGTTGGAACCTATTTCCTGGCTGTTCGGTTTCTTTGCAGTGGAGGAACTTCTGCCTTCAGACTGCTTTTGAAACTCAGCTCTCTCTCCTGAAGTTTATCCTGCCATCGGACAAGCGCGATCGCCACCCCCGATGGAACGTTAAGGCAGTAACTTAGGCATGGAAGCAGGAATCTTAATGGGAAGGGGTTGATAACCCCTGTAAAATGGGTAACGAATGGATTGAATTGAGATCAATAATTTTAGATTGGTTACAAAGTGTTAAGTGTGGTTTTTCCTGATAGCCCATTGGAACGAACAACAGCTCAAAAACGTAGAAGAGGGGTGATTCTCAGCTCTCAGGGTGCTCAACGCTTACAAGCGGCGGAGCATTTGTCAGCCGCACGGGATAATGGTGGCAACTCCTACACCTTGGAAGAGTTAAGCGATCGCACCGGACTGAGTACCAAAACTCTGACAAAAGTCCGGCATCGACAAAAGCCGGTCGATTGTGTCACCTTAGCCGACTACTTCACCGCATTTGGCCTTTCCCTCCAAACCCAGGACTATGTTAGCCAGGAGCCCGACCCCGAGGCATCAATGGCCGCTTTAACGGGTTTACTCAGGACCCCACTGAAGGGACAGTTAGTGGTTGATTCTCCATTCTACATCTATCGATCCCCGGCGGAACAGCTTCTGAAAGCTGAGAGTTTGCAACCGGGGGCCTTAATTCGGATTCGAGGGCCTCGACAGTTTGGCAAAACTTCTTTAGTAGTGCGGGGATTTACGCCTGTAGAAGAAAGTGATTTTCGCATCGCGATCGTCAGTTTGCAACTGGCCGATAGCGGTGTTTTTGACAGTTTAACAGTTTTCTTGCAATGGTTGTGTGTCATGATCACCCGGAGCCTGGGATTACCCAATCGCCTAGACGAATTTTGGAATCCGATGTTTGGCAGCAGCTATAGTTGCAATGATTATTTTGAAAGCTATTTGCTGCCTGCGGCTGAAAATCCACTGTTGCTCGTCTTGGATGAAGTAAATTTAGTCTTTAGCTATCCGAAGATTGCCACGGATTTTTTTGGAATGCTCCGCGCTTGGTATGAGCGATCGCGTCACAGTACCGAGGGAAGTGAACTCTGGCAAAAACTCCGGTTAGTTATTATCTATTCTACGGATGTTTTTCTGCCGTTAACGGTGCATCAATCGCCGTTTAATGTTGGGTTATTAATTAATTTATCAGCATTTACGGTAGAACAGGTTGAGGAGTTAGCGGTGCGTTATGGATTAATGCCCCCCGAACACTATGCCACTCGTGCGATCGCCCTGCTTGGCGGCCATCCCTACTTAACCCAATTGGCCTTTTTTCACTTAAGTCAACAAACCGTCACCCTCGAAAGCTTGCTCGAAACTATCACGACTCCCGATAGCATCTTTGAGAGTCATTTACGGCAACAATTCGCCTATTTAGAGCAGCATCCTGACCTCAAGGATGCCTGGAAATCAGTGATTTTGGCCCCAACGGGTGTAGAATTGCACCCCACCCAAGCTTTTAAATTGCAGGGATTGGGATTAATTAAATTTGAAAATCAGTTAGCCTTCCCCAGTTGTCTGCTTTATCAAACTTATTTTTCCCGATTCTTGAAAGACTAGACTTCTTGCCAAATTCTCTTAAGCCCCCCAAGAATTAACTATTTATTCCTCGGGCTTTCCCCTTCTTAAGGGGGACGGGAGGGGGATTCAAGGGGGTTGGGGGGATCAATCCGGTATTCTGCAAGAATTCTAATAATTGAGGGAGAGAAAAGAATGATTTAAAAATTTTATTTCCTCTCCCTTTAATTTAAAGTCACCCCTTTATTTACCTGACCCTTTAAACTATTTTATTCTTAGTTAATGTACCCATGCCACTTCTCAAAAACTCAGATTTTTCTTATCAAGTTGGCGGGAGTTTACCCTTTAATGCTCCCACTTATGTGCGCCGATTAGCGGATGAAACCTTATTTCATGAATTGGTTAAAGGAGAATTCTGCTATGTGTTTAATGCACGACAAATGGGCAAATCCAGTTTGCGGGTGCAAACGACCCATCGCTTACAATCGATTGGGATTCGTTGTGGGGTAATTGATGTAACTGCAATTGGCACCCAAGAGGTCACCCCAGAACAGTGGTATGGGTCGATTGTCGGATTATTGACTAAGGCATTTCGACTGCAAGTGAATCTGTTAAGTTGGTGGCGCGATCGCGCTCATTCCTCCTATGTCAATCGCTTAAGTGATTTTTTGGAAACTGTTCTGCTGGCGCAAGTCCCTGAACCCATTGTTATTTTTATTGATGAAATTGATAGTGTTCTCAGTTTAAATTTTTCTACGGATGATTTTTTTGCCCTAATTCGGGCCTGTTATAACCGCCGCGCCGATCATGAAGAGTATCGCCGGTTAGCCTTTGCTTTATTTGGCGTGGCAACCCCGGCTGATTTAATTTCCGATGGCAGTCGCACTCCTTTTAATATTGGAAAAGGGATTGAATTATCGGGATTTGAATTTCAAGAAAATTCGCCATTATTGGGGGGATTGTCTCCGCAATTTGCCGATCCTCACTTAGCATTAAAGCGGATTCTCTATTGGACCGGGGGTCAACCTTTTTTGACTCAAAAACTCTGTCAAATGATTTCCAGCCACTCCGGGGACAATTATCCGGAATTAACACCAGATTTTATCAATCGTTTAGTAGAGACGAATCTGATTGGAAACTGGAAAGCCAATGATGAACCCGAACATTTTAAAACCATCTGCGATCGCCTGCTTTATAGTGAACAGCGAGTTGGGCGGTTGCTAGGACTCTACCAAAAAATTCTCCTGCATTCGGAAGAGGATGAAACTTCCTCGGGGTTTGAAAAAGTGGCGGCTGATGATAGTTCGGAACAAACTGAATTAATGTTAACCGGATTAATCGAAAAACGCGAAGGTATTCTACAGATTAAAAATCCCATTTATCAGAACATTTTTAGTTTTGATTGGGTCGCCAACCAACTGGCAAATCTCCGGCCCTATTCTCAGGCGATCGATGCTTGGATAGTCTCCGGATATCAGGATAAATCCTGGCTATTGCGGGGAAAAGCCTTACGGGATATTCTCGATTGGTCCCAGGGGAAAAGTCTGAGTAATTTGGATTATCAATTTCTAGCAGCTTCACAAGAATTAGACCGGGAGGAAACGCAAAGAACCTTAGAAGCGGAACGACTCCAAGAAGTAGAAGCGCGACTACAATTAGAACAGCGTCACTTAAAGCGCCAAACTCTCCTGTTAGGAATTCTCAGCATGGCGACTATCATTGCCAGCAGTTTGGGTGGGTTTGCGTATCAGCAATATCAACAAACAGCACTAAGTGAACTACGAGCGATTACGTTATCTTCAGAAGCATTATTTGCCTCTAATAAAAGTTTAAATGCGCTGCTTCAAGCTATTAAAGGAAAAGAACGCTTAAAACAGCTTAAAATTCTCGATTCACAACTGAACAAAAGCCTGGATGATGCCCTTTGGCAAGTGATTTTAAGCATTCAGGAATCTAATCGGCTCAATGGTCATACCGCAGCCGTTTTAGCGGTGGATTACAGTCCCGATGGGCAAGAAATTGTCACGGCTGGAGTTGATGGAACCCTCAAACTTTGGAATAGAGATGGCAAACTGATTCAAACCTTAACTGGACATCAAGCTGTGGTTCGGGTGGTCAAATTTAGTCCCAATGGAAAATTTTTAGTTTCATCGGGTGATGATAAAACCCTTAAATTTTGGAACCGAGATGGAACCTTATTAAGTTCAGTTCAGGCGAATACTTCAGGCATTTGGAGTCTTGACTTTAGTCCTGATGGTGAGCAGGTGATTTCTGGAGGGTCTGATAGTACCGTAGAAGCCTGGAATTCTCAGGGTGAATTAGTGAGGCGATTTGAAGGAGAAACCACGGGAATTCGGGCTGTAGCATTTAGTCCTGATGGTCAAACCGTTGCAGCAGGTAAAATTGATAATACTATCCAGTTATGGAATGCACAGGGGAGTAAACTCCGGGAATTAGTTGGACATCCAGCCCCAATTTATGCGATCGCCTTTAGTCCAGATAATACCCTTTTGGCCTCGGGTACCGTGGATGGGATGATTAATATTTGGACCCGAGAAGGAACCCTCCTCCATACTGTAAAAGCCCATGATGCCACCGTTAAAGAACTGAGATTTAGCCCAGATAGCAGCATTTTAGCCTCGGTAAGCTGGGATAAAACTCTAAAACTTTGGAAACGGGATGGCACGTTAATTTCCACTCTGCGCGGTCATGATGCGGCAATTTGGGGAATGGCTTTTAGTCCCGATGGTAAAGAAATTGCTTCGGCGGGTGCAGAAAATGTGGCAATTCTTTGGAAAACAAACAGCATTTTTCAGCAAAAATTATATGCCTTAAATGGGTTAGTACGGGGATTATCATTGAGTGCCGATGGCAATTTTATTGCTACATCAGGCAGCGAGAAAACTTTTCATATTTGGCAACTCGATGGAACAAAGGGACAACCCGTAGAAGGTCATACTGCATCGGTTGTTAATATCGATTTCCATCCTCAGCAGGAAATGATCGCATCAGTGAGCGAAGATAAAACCCTCAAAATCTGGAACTTGGATGGCACTCTTTTAAAAACTTTTGATGATGCGAATGCCGCTTTATTATCGGTTAATTGGGACTTTAATGGTGAAAGACTGGCTGCCGGAGATGCCAATGGAGTCGTTTGGTTGTGGAGTCGCCAAGAGGGTTTTATAAAACCTTTAAAGGGACATACTGCCCCCACTTGGAGCGTTGAATTTAGCCCCGATGGTCAACTTTTGGCGTCGGCGAGTAACGATTCCACGATTCGACTTTGGAACCGATCCGGACAGCTTTTAAAAACTCTGAACGGTCATAATTCGGCAGTTTGGAAAGTTACCTTTAGTCCCGATGGGGAAATGATAGCCTCGGGTAGTGGCGATATGACAGCTAAACTCTGGCGGAAAGATGGAACATTACTCAAAACTTTGACGGGACATACAGCGGCAGTGTGGGGAATTGATTTTAGTCCAGATGGTTCTTTAATTGCGACGAGTAGTATTGATGAAACGATTAAAATTTGGACCCAAGAGGGGGTTTTACTCACGACTTTGACCGGCCATCAGGCGGGAGTTCGGGCGGTGGCTTTTCATCCAAATTTGCCCATTTTAGCCTCGGTCGGCGATGAACAAGTGATGACCCTTTGGCATCTCGATCGCCTCCTTAATCTTGACCCCCTGACTTATGCTTGTAATTGGGTCCGAGATTATTTAAAAACTAATCCAGCAGTGCCAACAGATGAAGCGAAACTCTGTACTCGCAAATTCGGTAAAATTCTATCAAAATAGGTGAGTTTTTCCCGGGGAAAAATCTCACCTATTGGATTAGAGTTTAATCAATCCCATCGGGTACGGGAGTGGGATTAGTAGTGTTTTCAGCCAGACTGCTTTGCTTGTGCTGTTCGTAAAGTTCTAACAGTTCGGGTAAAGTAACAAATTTATATCCCCGTTGTTTGAGTTCGTTAATAATAATAGGTAAGGCTTGCACCGTGGCCGTGCGATCGCCTCCGCCATCATGTAATAGCACAATTCCTCCAGGTTTAGCGCTATTCAAAACATTGTTCACTAAGGCTCCAGAACTCGAAAAGAAAGACTCCCGAGCATCAGAAGACCACATCGCTACCGCATAATTTTGACTCAAGGCATAGTCGTTTAATCCGTTGGTCAAAACCCCTCCCGGAGGCCGAAACCACTTGGTGTTACATCCGGTTTTTTCATAAATGAGTGCAGCGGTATTTTCAATTTCTTGGGCGGCTATTTCTCGCGGGACATTATGATACTGATGACTCCAAGTATGGTTACCCAAGGCATGACCCGCTTCGACTACTTTTTGAGCAATTTCTGGATGATTTTTTAAGTGTTGACCAATCAAAAAGAAGGTGGCTTTAATATCCTGTTCTTTGAGAATATCTAAGACTTGTTCAGTATAAATCGGCCAAGGACCATCATCAAAGGTGAGGGCGATCGCTTTTTCACTGTCATCTAAAGCGACCTCATACAATGTGTTTCCTTGAAACTCCGGGGTAACAGCAAAATTAAACTGGTTTTCTTTGTCGGTCTGCTTTTGAGCGATCGCTTTGGTAAACCCTTCCAGTCTAATCTTCATTGCTTCCTGAACTCCGAGAGATGCTAAGACAATCTCTGGGGATTTGCCACTGGCTTCAACGATTCCTCCGGATAAGATCAGGGTCGGCAAAAATGTACCCATAATAATCGTACTAATCGCAGCGATCGCCGCCATTAACACCATCGATTTTGAAAAAAAGGGCTTCAGTTCATCCACACTTATTTCTCCCGCCCTATTTGGCGAATTATATCGTGATGCTTTAGTAGATTTTTCCTGAAAAATTTAACGCTTTCTTTCACCCTAATTGAAAAAAAAGCTCAATTAAAATTTTTTGGCTTCCCTAATGACTTGCGGATAATCTTCAGGGTTTTTAACTCCTGATTTTGATATAGATAAGGCTCAATTAACCCACCCGATTTAATTCCTTACAGGAGATTGACCCAGCTACCGATAGTAGCCCCGGGTCAATCAGTATTCGGTAGGCTGAGCCCTCACAAACATTTCCCATTCAACCCTTTATTTCTAAAAAGAATCAGGGTTCTAAACCCCTCCTAAACCTTCACCACTGTTTAGGAACGAGTCAGGTTTTCTAGTTCTTGACGGTTAGTCCATGATTCTGCCAATTCCTTGTTCTTATTCTTCAAATTTAGGGCGAACGATTGTTACATAATGGCTGACGATTTCATCGATAACTTCATCGATAGTCCGATGGTCTGTCTCAATTTCAATTGCATTCTCTGCTTTTGTCAAGGGAGAAATTTGGCGAGTGCTATCGAGGCGATCGCGCAAGGCAATTTGGCCTTCAAGCTGTTCTAGGGTAATCCCTTCTTCCCCGACATTTGTCAGGTCTTGTTGACGTCGCCGGGCCCGTTCTCCCACAGAAGCAGTTAAAAAGATTTTTAACTCCGCATCCGGGAAGACATGAGTGCCAATATCTCGCCCTTCTGCAACCACTCCACCGCGTTCTCCAAAGTGCTGCTGCTGTTTGACTAAATGAAGTCGCACGCTTTTGAAGCTAGACACCTGGGAAACATTAGCGGTAACTGCTTGCGTTCTAATCGCCTCAGTCACGTTCGATCCATCTACCCAAACTTGGGTCGGAATTGCCGGGTCCTGACTGGTCTCGATAAATTCAATTTTGGCCTGACTGACGACTTCAGCGATCGCCGGTTCATCGTCAAAAGCGATCCCTTTTTCCTGAACCAACCAAGTAATCGCCCGATACATCGCCCCTGTATCTAAATACATCAATCCCAGTTGTTTCGCCACCCGACGGGCTACAGTAGATTTCCCTGCACCAGCCGGACCGTCTATGGCTACAATCGGTTGACGGTCTTTCAGGATAATATTATCAATTAATCGGGTGTTGCCAATTTTTGCGGCGATCGCCACTAATCCCGCAGATTCTATCTGTTCAATCGGTCTAAGACTTGTCGGTTCTACCAATTCACAATACTCTAGGTTAAGGTCCGGTTCGAGGCCCACTTCGGCTTGAACCGCAGCAATTATATCCTGACGAGTCACCTCCCCCCTGAGAAAAATTTTCTCAGCTTTTTGTAAGCCACGATACAACACCGCTGCACGCACTTTTTCCGAATCGCTAAGGTACTGATTTCTAGAACTCATTGCCAATCCCGAAGACTCTCGAACAATCTCACAGGGGACAATTTCCACCGGCAGGTTCAAATCCCGAACCATCCGCTGTAAAATCGCCAGTTGCTGGGCATCTTTTCGGCCAAAATAAGCGCGGTCCGGTTGTACCACATTGAAAAGTTTGGTAACAATGGTCGCGACTCCCTGAAAGTGACCGGGACGCGATCGGCCACATAACCCGGACATCATGGACTCGGGAGGCACAACCTGAGTTAAACCAGTCTCTGTTTCTTCCCCAATTCCCATCTCTTCCGGCATTGGCGCAAAGATGATATCTACTCCCGCTTGTTCACACAGGAGGCGATCGCGCTCTAAAGTCCGAGGATATCGCAGCAAATCCTCATTCGGCCCAAATTGCAGCGGATTGACAAAAATACTAACGACAACACTATCATTGCCTGCTCTAGCCCGTTCAATTAAACTCAGATGCCCCCCGTGCAAGGCTCCCATCGTCGGAACCAAACCCACAATCTGACCCTTAGACTGTAGGTCTAAGTAACAGCGCAACGCAACAACCGTTGTAAACAGGCGCACCACAACCCCCAAATCCTGACCAAACATACTCTTTGCAAAGTAGTTTATCCCAGGAAAGGATACAGGCGGAAGTCAGGACGAGGAATTTTCCGCAAAAAAACTCCGGTCCCCTCCCCTTGCTAAGGGGAGGGTTAGGGTGGGGTCCGACGGGTGGCGATTCCCTACGGGATAGCTCCGCTTACCGCCACATAAACCACTCTTAAAGGTTTAAGCGCCTGTATAGAGTCTCGTCCAAGCTCTTTCTTCGTGAGGTGGCAAAGCCATGTCACCGCCGACACCCTCCACCCAGCCATTCCTCTTGAGGTGCTTAAGCACCTCAATAGGACCCCACCCTAACCCTCCCCTTGCCAAGGGGAGGGAACCGGAAGTAATCTTAAATGTTAGGCAAATCCCCCTGAACGTAAAAATTCTACTGTTGTAAGGGGTACCCAACTCCCGATCACTCAGCAGATGAGGTGGTGGTGGACCCTAAAATCTCCAAACGCACCTCGGCAACGCCACTACTGATCATGCCCAGATTCTCAGCGGCGGCGGCTGAAACATCAATGATGCGTCCCCCGGTATAAGGTCCGCGATCGTTGATTCTAACGACGACAGAGTTCCCATTATCTAGGTTGGTTACCCGGACTTGGGTCCCAAAGGGCAAATACAAATGGGCCGCAGTTAACGCATTTTCGTCAAAGATTTCTCCACTGGCACTCATTCGACCATGAAAGCCAGGGCCATACCAAGATGCCATCCCGTTGATTTGGTATTGAAGATATTCCGGGGTGGCAGCTTGTAGCGTGGGCGGTTCCGGTTCGGGTCTGGGTTGGGGGCGATTGGCAATTTCGGCGATCGCAGGTGCGCTGGCAATCAGGCGGCGGAGTCGGTTGGTGGCCTGAATCGCGTCTTGTGCTAGGTCGTTGGTGGTGTCTGGTAGGCGGGTTTGCTCGTCGATCGCCACCAGGTCCATGCCATTCACTTTAATCAGATATTCATCACGGATGGGGTATCCTTCCTCGTCCAATTCCCCATTCCATTCAAGGGTAATTTCCGGTGTGGCGTTACTTTTTCGTAACTGATTCAAGGTGGCGGCGATCGCCTCTGCTCTCGCTACGGGATCCAGACTATTCTCAGACTGCATCGGATTCTGGGCGATCGCTTTGGATTCCAAATTGCTTAACCCCTTCAAACCCTTCGCCTTCAGTCCCGATCCTGCCGACCCCATCTCAGTCTCTGAATTGGAATCCCCAGTCATGTCCGCAGACTCGATAAAGGTCAAGACGGGAATATTTCTGACATAGAGAGTCGCTGCCGGTTTCCCCGTGATTTCATGGGGTTGAATCTTGGTGATGACTTCGGACCAAGGACTGACCTGGATTCGGTCTGGATCCGAGTTCACATTGACGGGTCTATTAGGTTCAGCATGACTGGTTGAGGTTGTCCCGCAGGCGGTCATCAGCAGCACAACCGTTGTCCACCAAAATCTTTGCTTCATATATTTTGCTGTGAGGAACTGTTTAAAGAACAATCCATGAGTGGGGTTAGGTCCTGAGATAGACCTGATGCAGCCCCTTCCTTGGGGGTTGCTCAACCTTTCTCATAGTCGATACGTTTTCAGTTTGGTGTGTTGAACTGCAACAGACTATCACAAAGGTTTGAGATTGGGGATCGGTATGGGCGATTAAAACCGGGTAACTTTATCAAAACTTTACAATTCACCCATAGGGTATATCCGACTAAACCCTATATAAAATAAGGATTTTGTATTTATCTGCTAGAAAGAATACTTTATCAAAACTTTACATTCAAGAAGCGAAATTTGCGCTGTGTTCAATTGCCAAGTGTAGAGTTGCAAACTGTAATTGATGAACAGTTGGAGTTTTGAGGAGAAGGAAGGGGCGATCGCGCCCAAAAATCCCGAAAACATCCTGCCTCGCGCGATCCATTGGTCCTACCTCCCCTGTAAAATAGCCAAGGTGGAAATAGCCGTTCAGATGGGTTGATACATGGATTATCGAGAAGCAGGCGTGGATGTTGAGGCGGGTCGAGCCTTTGTCCAGAAAATTCGGAATATGGTTACAGGGACCCATCGACCGGAAGTCCTCGGTGGGATTGGTGGATTTAGCGGTTATTTCGAGTTACCCACCGGATATCGGCAACCCATCCTCGTCTCTGGGACCGATGGGGTGGGAACGAAACTCAAACTCGCCATGTTGCTCGATCGCCACGATACGGTTGGCATTGACTTAGTAGCAATGTGTGTGAATGATGTTCTAACATCCGGTGCCGAACCTTTGTTCTTTTTAGATTATTTAGCCACGGGAAAACTGAATCAAGAACAACTGGCGAATGTAGTCCAAGGAATTACCGATGGATGTAAACAATCCGGTTGTGCGCTGTTAGGGGGAGAAACCGCAGAAATGCCCGGATTTTATCAACCGGGAGAATATGATTTAGCGGGGTTTTGTGTGGGAGTGGTGGAAAAAAGCGAACTCCTTACGGGTCAGCAAATCCAAGTGGGAGATGTGGCGATCGGGCTTGCCAGTTCCGGAGTGCATAGTAATGGATTTAGCCTAGTTAGAAAAATTGTGAGCGACTGCAACATCGATTGGCAGGACAAACCGGAAACCCTCCCCGCATCCGTTGGCGAAGTCTTGCTCACCCCCACCCAACTCTACGTCAAACCCGTCTTAGAAGCCCGAAAAGCCGGAATAGAAATTCACGGCATGGCGCATATTACCGGAGGTGGATTACCAGAAAATCTCCCCCGTTGTTTACCGGAAGGATTATCCATCCAAATTGACCCCAACAGTTGGCCGATTCTGCCCATTTTCACCTGGTTAGCGGAAGTCGGGAATGTCACCTTGCCCGAAATGTTTAATACCTTTAACATGGGCATCGGTTATGTAGTGGTTGTGCCAGCCAATCAAGCCGAAAAAACCATTGAATGGTTTGAATCTCAGGCAATTTCTGCCTATCAAATCGGTGAAGTCATTGCAGGAAATGGCGAATTGATAGGAATTCCAGAAGCATAGACTTAAAGGCGAGATAAAACCCGCGCATCTGAGTTCATCGAAATCTCTACGCGGGTTTTATCTATGGAGTAGCCTATTTTACTCCTCCCATTCTCCAGGTTCCAACTTGTGCAGAAGCCAGTCGAGATAAAGCACCAGAATCTTGAGTTTGATAGCAGTGAACAGCCGCTTTAGATTCTCATCTCTAAGCAGCCACTCCCAAAACTTCTTAAGCAGTAACTCCAAGACTATCTCGGCAGACTTCTGGACAACGACAGATAGGGCCAAGTTCACTAAGTTGATGTGCATGGTGATTTCCTAATTTATTGGACATCTCCACTGTCGCAACTCAACTTGAGAGTTATCTCTCAAACTTAGGCTGACATACCCTGACATTGCCTGACATCAAAGTAGACTTTCCACGAAAGTCTTTGCTAGACTGGGTTTAAAGTGATTGATAAATTTGTCCATGCAACCTCTACCGCGTGACTTTCTGATTAAAGTGGCAGGCGATTATGGCGTGAAGGGTAAACACCAGGAGGCGTTTCTAGCACTCTTTAGTAGCAATAACAAGAAACCGCAGGAAATTGCAAAGACTCTCCATATCTCTTATGGTGCTTTCCGAACTCGAATGACAGAAGTCTATCGCAAGTTCGGGTTTAACTATGACGGACCAGGGAAAGAAGACGACTTACGTTCTTTTCTGATTGAGAAGCATCAGCAATCTCGTGCTTCTACAATTCCCGATCCCTCTAACCCTCCCATCGATATCGAGTTCCTCGTGCAACAGGCACGGGAAATGGTCCGCGCCGACATCAAATACCACTGCGGCACCATGAAAGTCCTGGATATGACCCACCCGATCGAGGTAGATGACATCTATACCCATGTCCATATCCTGGAAAATATTACCGGGCGCAGAGGCAAACGAATCGCTGAGTTATTGCAAGAGTGTAACGCCTATGACTGGGAACGGTTTGGACTGGGCAAAAGAACAGAAGAACCCCCAATAACTGGATTAAAAGCAGTTGCGGACTATTCTAAGCTGACAATTTTGGGTAAGCCCGGGGCCGGGAAAACCACCTTTTTGAAATATCTGGGGATTCAGTGCATTGAGGGTAAATTTCTCGGCGATCGCCTCCCAATTTTTATCACCCTTAAAGACTTTGCCGAAGAGGCAAACCAACTCAGTTTGCTAGAATATATCGCTAATTTTAACAAAGTTTTGTCTTTACAAGAGATTTTACAACAGGGCAAGGCTTTAGTCTTGCTTGATGGTTTGGATGAAGTTCGAGAAAAAGATAGTGATATAATTGTAAAAAAAATTCGGGATTGTTCAAACACTTTTTGGAAAAATCATTTTGTAATGACCTGTAGAATTGCCGCACAGGAATATACATTTGAAAAATTTACTGAAGTTGAAATGGCCGATTTTGAACCGACCCAAATTTCTAATTTTGCAAACAAGTGGTTTAAGAATAAAGAGGTTAAACCTGAAACCTTTATAAACCATCTTGAAAATTACCCAAAAATCCAAGAACTTGCCACAAGTCCCCTGCTGCTAACACTGCTGTGTTTGACCTTTGACCAAACCGGATATTTTCCAGCTAATCGTTCTGAACTTTATAAACAATGTCTGGATGTGCTACTGGGAAAATGGGTTGATAAACCAGGAATTGGTCGAGATCCAGTTTATAAAAAGTTATCAAAGCCGCGTAAGAAAGATTTATTCAGCAAAATTGCTTTAACCACCTTTGAATCTGGAGACTATTTCTTTAAGCAAGAAGAAGCAGAACACTACATCACAGACTACATTCGCAATTTACCGGATGCCAATACAGATGAGGAAGTCCGACAACTGGACAGTGAGGCAGTATTGGGCTCAATTGAAGCGCAACACGGGTTGCTAATCGAACGGGCTAAAGAGATTTATTCATTCTCTCATCTCACCTTTCATGAATATTTTACTGCCCGAGAAATTATTAGTCAACAATCTTCAGAAGAAGCATTACGAAAGTTAGTTACTCATCTTACTGATAGACGCTGGCGTGAAGTTTTTATCTTAGCAGCAGGTATGTCGTGTCCTGCAGATAAGCTGTTGCTTTTAATGAAACAGGAGGCTGAACATCTGATTTGCGGCAACGAGAGCATAGAACAGATTCTAAATTTGGTAAATAATCACCCTATTTTAGGCTATCAATGTAATGTGGGGGATAAATTGAAAGTTATTCCATACTTTTCTGTGGGTTTTGACAGTTTTTTGGAGCCAGTTGAAACCTATATCAATACTAGAAATAATATTTTTTTAATTATCCGTTTCCGATACATTTTTATCTTATTAGGATTTTCGCCAATTATCAAGGAAAATACAGTTTTAAATTTTTTTGATAAACTAATGGATTTGAGTACCATTGAAATAGCCTTAAATAATTTCGATGGTTCTGCTGTATGGACAGGAAAGGTTTTAGATGTATGGCAATCTTGGTCAAAAGAAATGGAAATAAATAATAGTATGCTGGAAATTCTTGAATTTATAAATGTACAGGAACATATCGATTCCCCTACAGACGAAGTATTACTGCATGAGTATTCTTCTGCCAATGAGTTGCTCTTAGACTGCCTCAATAGTGATTGCCGTGTTTCCCGGGAGGTGCGGGAGGAGATTGAGGAGACTTTGCTGTTACCGATCGCAGAAATAGAAAAACGCAAAATAGAAAAACGCTAATCCCGATAAAACCGAACCCTTCAAACTCCCCCTATCCGACAAGGTGCAAACGATCGCCTATGTTGCCGCGATACCCCATACTGTTGCAAAGCCTGAGTATGTTTCGCCGTACCATATCCTTTATTACTGGTCAAATCATACTCCGGATATTTCTTCGCCAAGCGCACAATTAAATCATCGCGCCAGACTTTTGCCAGAATACTGGCAGCAGCAATCACTAACGAGTTGCTATCTCCTTTAATCATCGTTTGTTGGGGAATTCCTAAATTGGGAATGCGCTGATTGCCGTCAATTAAACAAAACTCCGGTTTAACTTGCAGTTTATTAACGGACCGTTTCATCGCTAATAAAGAGGCTTGTAGAATATTCAGGCGATCGATTTCTTGGACCGATGCCATGCCAATTGCACAGGCGATCGCCTCCTCCCGAATCAGTTTTGCTAACCGATAGCGTTGGTTATGGGACAGCTTCTTACTATCCGTTACTCCCGCTGCCTTCAACAGTATAGCCGCCTCATCGGACAAAATAACCGCCCCTGCAACCACCGGACCAAACAAACAACCCCGTCCCACTTCATCCACCCCGGCAATTCGGTCATTTGGGGGCGTTTTCTTAGGATTTTTGCTATTATTTGAAACATCCCAGAGCGTGAGTTGTTGCGGCACATTTAAAGACACGATTTTGGTGGGGGTAAATAATTATTCCGGTTCAAACAAAATTTAGACAAAAAGATTGTCCTTGGAGCAGCAAAATAACTCCCCAAGGACAATCTTAAATCAAAACGAACTAACCTTCTGCGGCAGAAGAACGACGACGGCGACGACGAGGGGGGGACCCAGCCGAATTATCCTCATTGTCTTCCTCATAGGATGCGGAGATGTCCTCATCATCATCAGCATCTGCCTGATGAACCGGAGCAAAATTCTCCTCGGGAGATTCCTCCTCGGGAGATTCTGCCTCTACCTCCGCCTCTACAATGGGTTCTTCCTCGTTAAAACTGGGTTCCGAGAACGAAGAAACCGACTCTCCCGGTTCCGTCACCGAGATAACGGCTGATTTGGAAGGTTTTACCTCTTCTTCCCGGAGGATTAACGGCGAAATCCCCATCAGCGCATAGACATCTTGCTCTTCCGGCGTCATTTCGACCTGAATCACCTCTGCCGGTTCATTCACCTTCTCATAATCGCGGAAACGGCGACCCCGTTCCGATCGCTCAGGACGATCCTCTTTAGGCGATCGCACATCTCGCTCATTCGTCAGCGCATAAGCGGGAGCAGCCACAAACGGTTCCGGTTCTGTCCATTCGGGTTTCGGTTCCCGACTCGCCGGTAAAATCGGCGAAATACTGCGAACCGACGCAGTTTTTACCGTGGTTTCCTCCGTTCCTTCCCCTTCACCCGCATCTAAGCGACGACGACGGCGACGGCGAGGGCCTCCTGGACCTAATTCTTGATAGCTAGGATGATTGAGCAGATCCAACTCCGAGACTTCCGTCGTTGGCTCATAATCCGGGATATCTCGAACCGTGGGTTCCGGGATGCGAGTTTCCTTAACCGGCGAAGGGACTATCAGGCGATCGCTCACATCCGGGAGAATCGGTGCGATCGGTTCAATTGGACTATCCCCTTCTCCTGGCAGATGCACATGATGTCCTGACCCGCCACAAGTCGGACAAGAGCGACTAAACAACTCATACACATTCTGACCTTGACGCTTGCGGGTCAGTTCAACCAACCCCAACTCCGAGAGTTGAGCAATTTGCGGTCTATTTTTATCCGCTTTCAGGGCTTTATTGAAATGCTCCAGAACCTGCAATTGGTCCCGACGGGAGTCCATATCAATAAAATCGACAATAATCACCCCAGCGATATTCCGTAACCGCAATTGACGAGCGATTTCCGTCGCCGCTTCACAGTTGGTCCATAACACCGTTTCCCGGGAAGTCGCCGATCGCGTAAACGAACCCGAGTTCACATCAATCACCGTCAGCGCTTCCGTCGGCTCAATAATAATGTAACCCCCGGACGGTAAATCCACCCTCGGTTTCATCGCTTCGCGAATCGCCGCATTGACCCGGAAATATTCCAAAATCGGAGTGCGTTCGCGGTGTTCATCAATCAACAACCCCGGAGGTGTTTTCCCCCCATTCCAAGTCATCAACTGTTGCTTAACACGCTTCACCCCGGTGGTAGCATCCACCACAATCCGATTCACATCAGCGCTGTACATATCCCGAAGCACACGCTGAATAAAATCATCATCTCGATTCAACAGTGCCGGAGGACGGATTGTCGCCGCTTCTCGTTGCACATCCTCCCACTGTTTTTGGAGAAACTCTAAATCTTCTAAAATCGCCTCTTCGCCGACCCCTTCCGCTTCCGTGCGGACTAACAGTCCCATCCCGGCAGGCTTGATTAAAATAGCTAAGGCTCGGAGTCGATTTCGTTCCGCTTCCGTGCGGATTCGGCGAGAGAGATTCACCCCCCGACCGAACGGCATCAAGACCAAATAGCGACCGGGGAGGGTGATATTCCCCGTTAAGCGGGGTCCCTTATTTCCCGTCGGTTCCTTCATCACCTGGACCAGAACTTTTTGTTGGGGAGACAACAGTTCCGTAATCGCTCCGGAAGAGCGTTTTAGGCGTAACGGTCCAAGATCAGTAACGTGAATAAATCCATTGCGGTCCGGATCGCCGATGTTAACAAAGGCTGCATCTATCCCAGGGAGGACATTCTCCACCACTCCGAGATAGATATCACTGACTTGGTGCGTTCCGGTGGCAACAACGAGTTCCTGAATTTGATCTTCAGAAAAAACAGCAGCAATTCTATACTGCTCTGCGATAATAATTTGCTTCGGCATTCAATTTCCTCAAAACTTGGCTATGAGCTATCACCAACCGAGACCATTAGTCGAGTCTCTACGTTTTCTGGGTTCGCTCGTGGCATCAAAAGCCCAGTACGACCGATGACCGCTTCCTATGTAGCTATAGAAAAAACGAAACTTGATGTTCTAGGGTGTCGGGACAGTAGAGGGAAGACAACAAGGGTTTTTGACAAAATTTATGCCGGCGAAAGCGAATTGCTTTGGGCCTTAAACCGAGTTTTTTGTCCTGTTTATCTAATACTGAACCGACCCACTAGGGCGGAAAATTAATCTTTGATATCCCTCGTTGGGTCCAAGCTAGAGCTACTGCCGAAAAGCCCGCGACCGAAGAGATCGAATCAATAGCTACGATGAAAAGGGTATCCCGACTACATTCGTAGAATACTTTGGATTCCCTCTGGCGAAAGAGTGGGTATCCAATTCCTCATTATGGAACTGGCAAAGAATACATCTAAATTCTGAAAGTTTTGGCGGCAGGGAATGATTGCCAGCATCTCGTGCTTGGCATCTTGCGGCTACGGTCGTAGAACTGCTAAATTTTGCCTCTCTACGGTTTGTCCAGCCACAACTACCGAGCGGATTATTGCCCCTTTGACACTGTAGTGACTGTATAGAGAACAGAAAGTGGGAACTTAATCTTGACAAATTTACCCTAAACGGCTTCGCACTTAGCCAGAAAGGAGTATCACAACATAAGGGTTCGACAGGAGAACAGCGACCGGCTCTGTCTCTGTTGCTTTCTCAAAACTTGACCTGTTTTAAAGGTCCCTTGGCTGTTTGTCTTGATCGAATGCTCTCTATGACGATGGCTCTTTCAAAAGGCCCCTCGACTTTCTACCCTTTGCTGACTCAATTTGAGGAAGGTCAAGGCAGGAAACCCTAAACGTTCTCAAATACTGAGTTGATGTAGCTTCAGGTAGGGATGGGTCGGGCCATCGGGTTATATTTTAGCAGAATCTCGCATAGCGGTAAATAAATTTCAGATTTCAGCCAAAATCAACTGTTTTCGGTGAGCGTGCAACAACTCAAACTCGCGTTTTGCCATCCGTTCAAACATATAGAGGATATGGGTAGGACGTAACAGGGTGCCGTCATGACGGCAACTCCCGAGAACGCGGAGGGTGCAAGTTAAGGCATCGGCTGACAGGTCAACTTGTTCTAATTCAAACAGGCGATCGCGCAGATTCACCCATTTGACTTTCCCTTTTTTGGTCGTATGTTCCCATTCAATTTCCTCAGCAGCCAGGATTTGGGCGATCCACTGCTGCCAGTCTGTCCCTTGCAAAGCGACCTCCGGATCTGACGATGGGGTTAAACCCAATCGCAGGATATACTCAGCTTGCTCCAAGAGTTGACTGGCTGAAGGTGCTTTCACCTCCACCGACTCAACCCGATAAATCGGCAAGTCTGCCGGAAGTTGAGCGGTCAACCTGTCCCGGAATTCCTCGGGGTCCATGAGTTCAGTCAGTTCAAAATCTACGATTTCGCTTTCCGAGGTGTAACCCAGGGTGAGAGCGTTGGCCGGTGAAATTCGAGGTCCCGGATGATATCCCCCGGTGAAGGAGATGGGTAAATCCGCACGGCGCACGGCGCGATCAAATACTCGGAGTAAATCCAGATGGCTGACTAATGCCATGTCACCCATTTTACCCATCCACAACCGCAATCTTTGGACGCGATCGATGTTAGGCGAAAAGTGACCAGCAAATGCAGGAATTGGCAGGGGTGCAACCACGATATTATGACCAAAGTCAACACCACAAACCCCGCAATGGGAGCAACCCTCAAAAGAACAGTCGGGAACCGTTGCCGCTGCCAGGGCCCGCTTGAGATCTTCTTTCAACCAGTTTTTATCAATTCCGGTATCTAAAACATCCCAGGGCAGAGGAGCATCAAGACGAGCGTCCAAGTCGGTGCTAGGGCCGTCCATGACGTTCCATTCGCCACTTTCGACCTGCCGGTATTTCCAGCTTAAATCGGATTCAGCGATCGCCTGGGTCCAGGCTCCAAAAGCCCGATCCAAACTTTCCCACCAAGAATCCATTCCCGCACCCAGTTCCCAAGCCCGACGCACTACCGGCGCTAACCGGCGATCGCCTCGGCCTACAAAATCTTCCATCGCCGAGATCCGCACATCCGTAAAATTGGCTTTCACCCCTCGCATCCGGCGAAATTCCTGACGAAGCAAATCTTGCTTGCGCAAAAATTCAGCGGTAGAGACGGAATGCCATTGAAATGGAGTATGGGGTTTCGGCGTAAAGTTAGAAATCGTCAAGGTGACCTCTAACCGCTTCCCTCCTAGGGTACGACACTCCTGTTGGAGCCAATGGACGGTTTCGGCAATTCCGAGAACATCTGCATCGGTTTCTCCAGGTAAGCCGATCATAAAATAAAGTTTGACTTTATTCCAGCCCTGTTCGTAAGCGGTTTTAATGCCGCGCCATAATTCTTCGTTGGTCAGTCCTTTATTAATGATATCCCGCATCCGCTGCGTTCCCGCTTCCGGCGCAAAAGTCAGCCCACTGGTGCGAGTACCCCCAAGGATATTGGCAATATTTTCATCAAAGCGATCGACCCGTTGGGATGGCAGGGACAGGGAAATATTTTGGTCTTTGAGTCGGTTTTTGATTTCCATTCCCACCGCAGGCAAGGCGAGATAGTCGGAACAACTCAGGGACAAGAGGGAAAATTCGTTATAGCCGGTGGCCCTCATTCCCGCTTCGATCGCCTCAATTACTTGGTCGGGATCCACATCGCGGGCGGGACGGGTCAGCATTCCGGGTTGACAGAACCGACAACCGCGAGTACATCCCCGGCGAATTTCCATTGTCAGGCGATCGTGCACTGTTTCCACATAAGGGACTAACCCGATGGAATAGGCGGGAATCGGCGTGGCAACTCGGCGCAAGACTCGTTTCGGCACTCCGGGACGGTTGGGATGCACGGATCCATCCTCCGCCATATCGTAGAACTGGGGAACGTACACCCCCGGAACTTGGGCTAAATCAAACAGCAACTCTTCCCGAGTCAATCCCGCAGCTTTGCCTTCTTCCAGCACTAACCCAATTTCCGGCAGGAGTTCCTCCCCATCACCGAGGGCGATAAAGTCAAAGAACTCAGCGTAGGGTTCCGGATTAGAGGTGGCAGTTTGGCCCCCAGCGAATATGAGGGGCCAGCTTCCAGTTTCCACGTTCCAGGGACCTGGACTAGAACGATCTTGGGCGGTTAGGGGAATGCACCCTAGATCCAACATTTCTAAGATATTGGTAGCCCCAAGTTCATAACTGAGGCTGAACCCCAGGATGTCAAATTCTGGAAGCGATCGCTTCGACTCCACGGAAAATAAGGGAGTCTGAGTATTTCGCAGCTTCAAAACCAGGTCCGCACCCGGTAAATACGAGCGATCGCAAAGCTGTCGCGGTTGGGCATTCAAAATATTGTATAGAATCAGATGCCCTAAATTGGAGGCTCCTACCTCATAAACTTCTGGATAGGTGAGCACCCAACGCACAGCGGCACTTTCCCAAGGTTTATGCACCGCCCCCAACTCATTACCCAGATAACGAGCGGGTTGTAATATGTCTGGGGTGAGGAGTTTCTCTACTGCAACTGACACGGCAACTCTCTACTTTCTAAGGGTTCTCGATGCCCTTCATCAGGGCCCAGTCACATCCAGTCCATACGGATGCGCCATTCGAGCCTCTCTATTTTATACGCTTGCAGTAAAGCATGAAGGCTGAACCCTCAAAACCTCCAGCTCAAGCCTCAAGAGATTTTACCAGGACTGACCCATCTATCCCCTCTCTTTTATAGAGATAGAGACAATTCATTTACCGCCCCTTACATCTCGACTTCCCTCTCAAAAAATCATCCCTAATCCCCGTTCTATGTTCCTATTATCTAAAAATCCATAAAACATACTCGTTAAAAATCAAAGTACAATTAAAAAGCTTTGATGAATAACGATTAGCCGTTATTGTAGTTCTAAGATAAGGCTTACAAGTCTAATCTACCCCATTTATGTCCCAAAAATTAATGATTTACCTTGAGCTAAATTTTGATTTGATATATTAAATTTTTAAAATTCAAGCACTTTACTTTTTAAAACTTTTGCTTCTTAAATTACAATTAAAAATATGAATATGAATCGAATAATCAGTTCAAAAATATTGCTTCCAAGCACGCAGTCTAACTATTCCAAATAAAGAGGAGGCATAGACTCTAACATAACCAGGCAAAAGAGGCAGACTCCCTTGCTTTTATGCTTGCCGGGAATTTGCCTCTGTTGACCTAGACTTTTTAGACATCCTTAAGTAAATCCAATCAAAGCCAAATATACGTTTAACAGTTCAGAAATAGTTCTAAATAAAAACAGCTTCAAATTCCGCCCGCGTTTCAAATAGCTCAAATACGCGATCGAGTTGAGTGATTTCAAAAATAATCCGAATGGAGGGAGAAACGCCACATAAACTAAAGCGGCGGTTGAGCCGGTGAGCCAGACTCATGGCTGAAACTAATGCCATCAGACCTGCACTATCCAGAAAATTCACATTTTCCATATCCACCAGAACCGTAGAAGGGATCGAAGACTGGACGACAGAGGTGAGTTGACTTTGAAGTGCCGCCGCATTAGAGGCATTGAATTCACCCTGTAACTGAATTAAGCTAATTTCGGGACTAGCAACATTAGTAAGCATTTGTTTAACCTCGACTGAAGGCTATTTTTTTGTAAATTTGACATCTTGTTTTTATAATCTACTCTAGGTTCGGGAAAATCTTCCCTAAAGGGGGGCGGTTTCGTTGAATCTTTTTATTTACTCTAGGTTTTATAAAGTTTTCATTAAGATGCTCAAAATCGTATTAAATTATACTCAATCGCCTCCGTAATCTCCGCAAGTCCAGAAAAATTGGGAGGGGGATTGAGATATCACAGACAGTCAAATTCTTATGCGATCGAAATCACTGATAAAGGCAGAATCTTATCACTCGCACCCATCAAGATTCAGCCGACAATGACAGAGGTATCGAATTGTCCCGATCGCCCCCATGCGAGGTACAGCAGTGATTCGTCAACTGGTAGAGAAAGCGCTCTATATCAAGCAGCTAACTCCAGATATCGAAAATGGTATCAACTCTGAGTTAAGCCGCCTTGGTTACATCGATGATGTAGATTATGAAGCCTTGGAATTATTAATGGCGGAAATGGATGCAGGTCGGATTCAATTAGTGGCAAGTCGCTAAAACATTCAACGCGATCGCCTTCAAAACCAACCCCCCACTAAAAAACAGCCTTCAATCGGTTGCAACCCCTGAATCGGGGTGCATTGGACCCGTCAACTGATTGCTCAGGTCCCAGTCGGACGGGGCTTGTTTCCCCCGGTCAAAAAGAAACTTTAGGGGATCAAAAAGTGCGGTAAACTGTCTTCAGGTTTTTTTATGCTGACCTGGATCGGGTTGTCACGTCGTCATGCAGTTTGCCAAACGTTTAGAAAAAATTCCTCCCTATCTATTTGCGGAGATTGACCGCAAGCGCAACGAACTCATCGCCCAAGGGATTGACATTATTAATATGGGGGTCGGCGATCCGGACAAACCGACGCCTGCACATATTCTTAAGGCTATGCATGAGGCGATCGAGGATCCAGCAACCCATAACTATCCCCCGTACCAGGGAACGCAGGAGTTCCGGGAAGCAGCGGTACAGTGGATGGAGAAACGGTTTGGGGTGAAAGGATTAGACCCCGACCAAGAAATTGTCTCTTCAATTGGCTCAAAAGAAGCGATTCATAATACCTTTTTAGCCTTTGTAGAACCAGGAGACTATACCTTAATTCCCGATCCCGGTTACCCGGTTTATCGGTCCTCAACCCTGTTTGCGGGTGGCGAACCCTATACGATGCCGCTGACACCAGAACGGGAATTTTTACCGGATTTAGAGGCGATACCAGAAGAGGTAGCACGGCAGAGCAAATTATTATGGATTAATTATCCTAGCAATCCCACTGGGGCGATCGCCTCTTTAGAATTTTTTGAAAAATTAGTAGCTTTTTGCCGTAAGCATGACATCTTGTTATGTCACGATCATGCTTATGCCGAAATGGCTTATGATGGCTATAAACCGCCCAGCGTCTTAGAAGTACCCGGGGCAAAAGATGTCAGCCTAGAATTTCACAGTTTGTCTAAAGCCTATAATATGACTGGATGGCGGATTGGCTTTGCTGTGGGGAATGCCAAAGGAATTCAGGGATTACGGCAGGTGAAATCAAATGTTGATTCGGGAGTATTCAAGGCGATTCAACGGGCGGCGATCGCCGGGTTTTCCACCACCGAAGAAGAACTGCAATCGGTGATTTCTGTTTATCAAAATCGGCGAGATATCTTAATTCAAGGGTTACAATCTCTAGGCTGGCCGATTTCACCGCCAAAAGCAACTTTATACGTTTGGACTCCTGTTCCTCCGGGCTATTCTTCCGCTGATTTTGTCACCCTGCTCTTAGAAAAATGTGGAATTATCGTCCCTCCAGGAAACGGATATGGGGCGGCAGGGGAAGGGTTTTTTAGAATTGCTTTAACCGTACCCGAAGAAAGATTAATTGAGGGGATTCACCGCATGAAAGATGCGGGAATTCGGTATCAATAAAAAAGCAAAAAAGTGGTTGCAGGAGTTGGGAGGCGATCGCCGGATTGGGTCCAGAAACCCGGTTTCTGAACCCTGTAGCCATCTTCTAAAATCCCAAGGGCGATCGCTAACAGCCCTCAAACGCTTCCGGGTAGGCTTGCCACACCTGTTGAACAAACCCTCGGAGGCGATCGTGGGCGATCGGCGAGAACCCTGGTTCTGGGGTAGGAAAACTTTGGAGTTCCGTCAATAAGGGAATCACTTCCGTATCCAGGGCCAAGCGGAATAAACTTTGAGGCCAGACGAGATCCGCTCCCTGGCGTAGATCATACAGTGTTCGGGATTCGTCGGGAAAGGGCGGACGGGTCAGAACAGGACCCACGGCCAACATTAGGGGCCTCAACCATAACATCGAACGAGTTGCCAAAATTTGAATAACTTCTGCATAAAGGCAAGTTTGGTGATGTTCGAGACAGACAATCTGGCAAGGTTGAAAAGAACAAGAAAACTGCATGAATTAGTTTTACAGCACCCTAAAAATGGAACAGACAACAAAGGTTTGGGTTGAGTTGAGATCCCCGACCGGATCGAGACCTAAAACATTGTCTTTTATGAGGATAGACCTCTTGCATCATTCGCGAAGCGTTACCCTTGTGAACAGAAGGGGGTGAGGGCATCTAAGAAGAGGGGACTATGGTAATAGAAACCTGAGACTCATTTTAAACAGGTAAACCGCTCAACTATTTGGTGTAGCCAAAACCACAGTATTCCTGATCCCGCACTTGAAAAAAATAGATGGGATTCATCACCGAACCCCTCTCACTATTTTAAGCAAAAGTGGCTAGTTTTATGGATGCCCTCACCCTAGACCCCTATCTGAGAAATTCTGACGGAGGAACGCAATCTGCACTCCGGCAATGGTGCATCCGGAGAAGTAGGTTAGTTGCCTGAAAAATGTTGGCAACCTGGGGATGGTGCGATCGCAAAGTAGGGGTTCAATTCCAAGTAGGGCATCTCCACTCCAAGAGTGGCCTGTTTTTGAAAACAAATCGAGACCTACGCCACCCGAGGAATTCTTTAAACCGATGAGAATGGTTTGCATCTCCCAGTTCGCTAGATATAATAACTTACTCAGGAGATGTAGTGAGGATTCTAACCCGGTCAATACCGGACTGACTCAGGAAGAAAAATGTGAACTGGGGTATAGCCTCCCTCAACAACTGCCCAGCTTGAGCCTGCACTGGTCCCTTACAGAGGCTTTTTAAATAAAAATCAGAGAAAAGGGTAGGTTACGCTTGATGGGGACAAAACTTCCACCTTTCCCGATGAGAACATGATATCGTTCAAGCCAGTCTTAAGATTATGTTAATAAACTAAGGCTTATAAACCGTGGGAGGGTGCTGATGGCAACGGAGCCATTCAAGCCCCTGTTAACCGCTATGGCTGTACTATCCGCAAACAAAACATTTTCATTATGAGAAATTGGGTGAAACCGCAAATATTTTCTTGGCTACTCCCAACGGCAACTGCCGTGTTGCTACTATCCGCTCCCGCGCAAGCTGCCCGACTCGAATATTGGCGTTTTGATACGGCTCAAAACCGACTGCACTTTACCACTGCCGGGGGGGTTCAACCCAAAGCGCAATTAATTGCCAATCCCACACGCCTGGTGATTGATTTGCCCGGGACTACCCTGGATCGACAGGCCGTAACTCAGCCCGTGGGCAGTTCAGGATTTGAGTCCATTCGGGTAGGACAGTTTGAGTCAGACATTACTCGATTAGTGATTGAATTAAGCCCTGGTTATACCCTAGATCCGCAACAGGTGCAGTTCCGGGGACTCTCTCCCACGGAATGGACGGTTGACTTACCCACACCCCAACGAATTGGGGCGGCATCGAGTGGATCTGCGGCCCTACCGACTCAATCCAGCAGTGGAGTTCAAATTGAAAATGTTCAGGTGACGCCGGATGGATTTTTTATCCGGACCCGAGGAGGGCAGCCGCAAGTCAAAATGGAGCGGAGTAGCGATCGCTCCTTATATGTAGATATCCCCGGGGCCACCATTTCCCCCAATATGGGGTCCCGAGACCAATTGCTCGATCGCCACGGTGTCGCTCGCATGAGTGTCCGACCCCTAGACGGGTCAACTCCGGGAGTGCGCGTGACGTTCGTCTTATCGGATACTAACTCGGATTGGCAGGTCACCGCCAGCAACTTGGGTGGCGTGGTGGTTTTACCCGGTCCTCAAGGTTCCCGAGTCGGGTCCGGGTCTGTGGCAATGGCCCAGAATCCCAGTAGCGATCGCCAAGTCACCATTGAAGGCATTGAACTGCAACAAGATGGGTCCCAACTTTTAATCAAATCCAATCAACCCTTCACCTACACCAGCGAATGGGACCGCGCTTCCGGAGCCTATCGCATTGTGATTCCTTCGGCCCAGTTAGGCAATGGGGTCCAACCTCCCCAGTCTACGAATCGGGGTGCTTTTTTATGGGTGAAGTTGCAGCAAGAAGACCCCCAAACTGTGGCAATTCTGGTACAACCCGCAGCTGGAGTGCGGATTGGACCTCTAACCCAACCCAGTCCCCAATTGCTCTCGGTTAGCTTACAACGTCCCGGTAACGTCGCCGCCGGTCCTAATTCCAGTACCTCAATTCCCACCGCACCAGGACCGATGAGTTATCCCACGCCCTCGCCGATGCGATCGCGCGATGGCAGACGAGTTGTTGTCATCGATCCGGGACATGGCGGCGGGGACCCTGGTGCCGTTGGCATTGGCGGACTCCAAGAAAAGGGAGTCGTTATGGACATTTCCCAACAGGTCGCTAGACTTTTAGAACAAAATGGCGTCCAAGTTGTCATGACTCGTCAGGATGACCGGGAAATCGATTTAGCGCCTCGGGTTCAACTGGCTAACCGGGTCAATGCAGATATTTTTGTCAGCATTCACGCCAATGCGATTGATATGAGTCGTCCGGATGTGAATGGTATCGAGACTTATTATTATGCCAGTGGTCAGCGTTTGGCCCAAACCCTTCATAACAGCCTTGTACAAGGGACGGGCGCTCGCGATCGCCGGGTACGGCAATCGAGATTCTATGTCTTGCGCCATACCTCCATGCCTGCGGTATTACTGGAAGTCGGGTTTGTCACGGGTGCAGAAGATGCCCCTCGACTGGCAAATGCTGCCTACCGGACCCAATTAGCCCAGGCGATCGCCCAGGGTGTTCTACAATACCTGCAAAATCCTTAGTCCGCCTCTTGATCGGAAATATTTCTGAAAAATTCCCGAATTTTGGCTGCTAAGTGCTGATTTTTAACCCATACACTTCTCGCAAATCAACCACCCGTGTCTAACTTTTTTGAGTCTGACCTGCGTCCCTTGCATGACGATTGTCCAGGACAAAGCGATGGGTTTGTCCGTAATACTGGCTCTTCTGACTATCTATCCAGTGCCAGTGCGGGTTCCCCCCCCTATACCTCCGAGACTAATGGCAACAACCAACGCCCTAGAATAGGGGTTTTTGATAGTGGTCTGGGGGGCCTGACTGTCTTGCGAGAACTCTACCGCCAGCTACCCCAGGAATCCATTCTTTATTTTGGGGATACCGCTCGTCTTCCTTATGGCACCCGCTCTCAAGCAGAAATTGTCCAATTTGTGCGCGAGATTCTCTACTGGATGATGACAGAGAATGTCAAAATGGTCATTATGGCCTGTAATACCAGTTCCGCTCTGGCCCTGGAAATGGTGCAAGCGGAGTTTCCAGTACCCATGTTGGGGGTAATTTTACCCGGTGCTCGGGCAGCGGTCAATCAAGGTCGCCGCATTGGGGTGATTGCGACCCCGGCAACAGCGGCAAGTAATGCCTATCGCCGTGCGATTCAAGAAATGAGTCCAGAGTCGCGGGTTTGGCAAGTGGGTTGTCCGGAGTTCGTCCCTTTAATTGAAGGCAACTTGATTAATGACCCTTATACGATGGAGGTGGCCCGGGAATATTTAGCCCCTCTACAAGAGCAGCAAATCGATACGTTGGTTTATGGCTGCACTCACTATCCCCTTTTAGCGCCAGTTTTCAAGAGTATTTTGCCGAGTTCGGTCCAGTTGGTAGATCCGGCTGTTCATGTGGTGGCAGCAGCGGCCCGGGAGTTGGAGATGTTAGGGCTAAGAGAAACTCGTCCGGCACTCCCGACTCGATTTACGGTGAGTGGTTGTGCTCAAGAGTTTGCTCAACGGGCGGTACACTTACTGGGATGTACTCCAGTGGTAGAAAAGGTATGTTTACCTGTGTTAGAAGGTCAACCTTTGCCGGTGGAACCTTGATTAACAGGCTGTGCCAAACTGCGCTGAGTATTCAGGCGGCCTGTTGTCCGATACAAATGGGGTTTGGGCCGTCTTTAGTTTATCAAGTTTGGGGTTATGGCTCTTAGGTTCTGGGGTCTCAATGAGGCGATCGCCCCAGGGCGAGTGATTTTAAGGGAAAGAGAATTTCTGAGTCATCACTGGAGTAGTAGAGCGATCGCCACTCCGCTTGAGGGCGATCGCTCTGCTACTGGAATATTGTTCCTGCATCTGAATCCCACAGGAACAGTCTGTCAAGGTCTCGAACTGGAACCTTTGGCGTGTCGCCCTGCCAAACTCAAGAGCAAATAGATGGTTAACAAATAACCTGTTGCCAGAACGGGAATAATCAGAGGCATATCAGTGTAAGTCATAGTACGGCCAGAAATGAAAGCGCAGGAGTCGTCAAGGAAAATAGTCATAGAAATTTTGTCAGCACTTTCAAGCACCATTGGCTTCAAAATACTGGCATGGCCCTTAGAGGACCCAATATAGTGGCTCGCTGAAAACCCCTTTCTTAATCTTGAGGACCTGTAGAGACTTCCCCGAACCCTTCCCGTTACATCTGTAACCTTCAAAGCTGGAAATACATCCCTTCCAAAAGATCTCTATCGTTCTGGGTTTTCAATAGATCCCAGGGATCCCGAGCCCATGAAACAGTGTAAATGGGAGTGGTGAATGCCAAAACCAATACCATCGGTCTTGCGGTGACCGAAAAAACCCACTCTAGGTTTTTCAGGTTTCTGGCTACTCCTTGCTTTCCCAAAGCAACAAGCTGCTTGGGAGCGAACAAAATACAAGAAGCGATCATCAAAGAAAATCCAGACTGAAAGCCACCCGCCTTGGGTTTACTCAACGTAACCCACTCTGGGTTTTTTTCTCATCCAATCATCTAGTCTACATCCCAAGCGCCAAGTGACCTAGGAGAAGTTCTGAATCTTTAGATCAGTCACCTAGTTAACAATCTGTTACTTGAACACTATTTTTGGAGGCAAACCATATTAGGTAGCGTTGCTACACCTATGGATGGAATCTTTAAATTCTTACTTTCTACCCTAACACAAGCAGGTTAAGTTTTCCAGGGTTTTCGCAACTTTATTTAACAATTCTTTAAAAATAGGCCAAGACATCGGTCCGATGAGCTTTTCAGGATATTTTTATGAGAAAAGTGTCGGATCAGGAGAGGCTTCGCTTAGAATAGATGTAAAATTTCGTAACTTTACGTCTGAGTCGGCCTATCCATGACCTCAACCACCTCCCTATTTTCCCCGGTTGAAGCAGACCTGCGGTTGTTAACCGAGAACCTGAAACAGCTAGTTGGTGCCCGTCACCCCATTTTGTTCGCTGCGGCGGAGTACCTTTTTGGGGCCAAGGGAAAACGGATGAGGCCAGCAATCGTGCTGTTGCTCTCGCGGGCCCTGGCACCCGATGGAGATATCACCCCTCGTCATCGCCGATTAGCAGAAATCACGGAAATGATCCACACCGCCAGCTTAGTCCATGATGATGTTGTGGACGAATCGGAACTCCGCCGAGGAGTGCCGACGGTTCATAGTCGATTTGGCAATCGTGTCGCGGTGTTAGCTGGGGATTTCCTGTTTGCTCAATCGAGCTGGTATTTAGCCAATTTAGATAACCTAGAAGTCGTCAAATTGCTCTCGGAAGTGATTATGAATCTAGCCGAGGGAGAGATTCAGCAAGGGCTGAATCGATTTGATAGCAGTTTAGGGATTGAAGCTTACCTAGAAAAAAGCTACTATAAAACCGCCTCCTTAATTGCCAACAGTTCTAAAGCGGCGGGTATATTAAGTGAGGTAGATGAAGAGTTAGCCGAAAACTTCTATCAATATGGACGCCAGATTGGTCTCGCGTTTCAAATTGTGGATGATATCTTAGATTTCACGGGTTCGACAGATGTTTTGGGAAAAAATGCAGGTTCGGACCTCAGCAGCGGCAATCTGACGGCACCGACGTTATATGCGTTGGAAGAGAAACCCTATTTAGAGGTTTTAATTGAGCGGGAGTTTGCTGAAGAGGAGGATTTAGCCGAGGCGATCGCCTTGATTAAAGACTCAAATGGTATCCCTCGCGCTAGAGAACTGGCGGCTTTCCATGCGCGGGATGCGGTCAAGCACTTAGAGGGGCTGCCCCCGGGGGAATGTCATCAAGCCTTGGTAAATTTAGCGGATTATGTCCTAAGTCGCTTGTATTAGCAATGAGCGTTCAGCCGGTCGGTTGGATCCAGTGGTAGCGCAATCGCACCGAACATGAACCGTTAATAGTCCGTTGAGGGTGTTGAGGGTTCTGAGGCGATCGCACTCGATGGCTCTAATCTTCAACGGGCGCGATCGCGCTTAACCCTTTTTAAAGGAAATTGCGATCGCCATTTAAAGTTGCTCAATTTCCCGCCGCTATTTCGGAAGCTCTGCTACGGCAGTGGTACCGAAACCCAGAAACAAAACAGGAAGTTTACCAGCCCAGGTCAAGTGCTTAGGCCCTTGACCGAATGAACCCGGAGCGTTTTTCTGGAATAGATCCATCGATGGGATGGAAATATTCACCCGACAACCGATTGAACAAAGCGGTTGCCGGGTTAATTAGAGTGCTAAACCGAAAGAAAACCCGACCGAGGGCCAATCCAATTCTCCTGACCATTCTGGTCCGCCAGACTAACCCTTTGCTCTGTCGCTACTGCTCCAGACTGTTCAGGGGAGAGTGCCTCCAAAAGGGCTAACCTGACCACACCGGGACTCCCCCCCGGATCAGAATTAGGCCAGATCCGGCGGGACCGGGCGAGATTTCAGCGGATTAGACTGGAGTTGCAGATGTTGTTGTAACTGCGCCTGTATCAGGGCTTGAAGGTCCTGACGGCGGACCTCCGTACCGGCGGAAACATCTCCTGATTTTTCAAAAAAAACCACACTATCGAGGGTATCAATTGCCACCATCTGAAATAAAATATGAATGACCGGGACCGGCACAGCAACTGCTTGTGAATCCTTGGGAGCATAAGCACCATTGCTGGCGTCTTTAACTGAAGGAAAAGCATAAATTACCTGTTTCTCAAGATCCGGTTGAGCGCGATTGCGTAACGCCGTCACCATCCAACGTTGATTAAGAGTTTGCAGGATATAATACTGGGAATGGCGCAATTGTAAAGCCAGTTGCTTCAACGCTGGCGCGATCGCAGCCACGATACCAGGAGTTTGACCATCTTGGGGTGCATTGTCAATCAGAAGCTGAACTTGTCGATCTAAATTCATTGTTAAATAGGTCGAGCTTTCTATCATCCATTTAAGTTTAGCTGTAGTCATCCCTAGCTGGAACTAGGGGGTTGATACTTAACAAAACCACCATGATGGGAAAAATCGAGGGGCGCGTGGAAGAAGATATTTTTCAACTTCTATTTACAGAACTCCAGCAAAATACCCGTTCTTCTGACCAAAAATGCCGGGAAGTCGCCGATCGCATTGCGGCAGAAGTTAACCGGATTTGCCAAGAAAGTCAAAGAATTAAAGCATCAGGAGAAGAAGAAAAGTGGAGAGTTACTTTATCGCGACATCGCTTACAACAATGTCTATTTTATTATAATTTTGGGGCGCGAGGGGGGAGAGTTGAATTACACAGTACCCTCAGTGCGATGGTTTATCGCTACATCACGCCGCCTCAAATCCAGTCGAGTTATCAAGCTCG
Organism: Laspinema sp. D2d; assembly: GCF_025370755.1. Taxonomy (GTDB): domain Bacteria; phylum Cyanobacteriota; class Cyanobacteriia; order Cyanobacteriales; family Laspinemataceae; genus Laspinema. Next base: position 80,158 of record NZ_JAMXFC010000027.1, read on the forward strand.
CTTGAACTTGATCGAAGATTTTCTCCAAGGATTTTATGTGGAATCCTTAAATGCATTTCGACGGGAAGCACAACTGGAGGGGACCTTTTCCCCAACCACCTTGTTAGAACTGTCGGAATATATGGCATTTACCGAACGGTATGCTAAACGGCGGATTCCTCTATCGGGAGGGCGATCGCAACAACTGCTAATTTTGCGAGCACAAACCTTTTCCCAACAGCAACCGCCAGAAACAACCGTCGATATGGAACAGGCTGCCGAAGGGTCTTCCCTAGATTCAGACCAAACCTGGAATGACTCTTCAGTGCAGCAAGTGCGAAATGCGATGGTTGATCGCGATCTAGAACCTGCTGATGATTCCTTACGCGAAACCGTCATTAAAGAAGTGTTGGCTTACTTGCAAGAGAGGGGACAAAATGACTGTGCAGACTATTTTATTTTGCGATTGCAAGATTTACCCACCAATGAAATCGAAGAAATTTTAGGCGTGACTCCCCGACAGCGGGATTACTTACAGCAGCGCTTTAAATATCATTTGATTCGATTTGCCCTCTCTCACCGCTGGGAATTGGTCCATGAATGGTTAGAAGCCGATTTAGAGCGAAACTTAGGGTTAACCCCGGAACGGTGGCAACAATTTCAAGACAGCCTAGAAGCTTCCCAACGGAAATTACTCCAATTAAAGCAACAAGGCGCAAAAGATTCCGACATTGCCAAACTCTTAGAATGTACAGTGAACCAAGTGCAGAAACGGTGGTTTAGACTACTAGAAGCCGCATGGCATCTTCGCAACGAGCGTGATTCCGGAAATAATGCATCTACAGATGAATAGGGGGGTAAGACATGGATAGGGACGAGCAAGTTTTTCAAAATCTTGCCAACTCAGAGGCTATTCAAGAGCGAATTCTCGGGTGGCTGTTTCAACTCTCTCAGCCAGACCCGAGGCCGCAAATGGAAGAGCTAACCAGTCCGGAAACACCTCCGGGACCAGACTTCACCAACCGTTTAGATCAGAATAACTTAGACCCTCTCGATTCTGAATCATTGGAATCAATCGAGCGATCGCCTTCACTGGAGGGTGAATCGGAAGCAGGGTTTACCGAACTGGACGAGGCAGTGAGTCTCAAAGGAGAGCAACCACTTAAACCAGGAGAGATACCTGCCGTGCAAGATCGTTTTTACACACTTGTGAAACGCCGACTGGAAACTGAAATTCAACATCATCCCCCCCTATTTCCCTGGGAAAATGAACTGTTGGATTACGAACCTGACTATTTAGATTTTCCGGAAGAGAAAAAAGTTCCGGCTTTTGATTGGTTGACCCAGTTGCCTTTGTTGAGTTTGCCCGTTACTCTCCCAGCGACTGTCCTCACCCAACTTTTAGAAGAATGTCGAGTTCTGATCCAATCTTCTTTGCAAGATGGCGCTAAATTAGTCCGTGCCGTAGAAGGATTATTTCCCGATCGCCGTCCTCAACTACATCAGTTAGCAGGATGGGCCCTGGCGATGTCTCCAACCCGTGGATCGAGTGCCGAGGCGCTCAATCCCCTAGCCAGTGGAACCGTCGATTTTCCCCCCACCTACGAAGGAGCCAGCACGGATCAGCAAATGGTTCTCTGCTTACTGGCTGCCCGAGAAATTATGGGGACCTTGACCTTAAGTGTCAGTGCCTCGGGAGGACCCGTCGAACGACAATGGCTCACCAGTGCCGGTATGTTGAGCATTCGCGTGGAATGTGTGGGGAAACCGATTCACGACGCCTCTAAACCTACTCAATCCCTAGGCTGCCTCCGAGTTCGGGGTGAACTCCCCTCTGGTGGAACCTTACAAATACGCGGGGGTGAGGCTCAATCTACCACCTCTCGTCCCAATGCCGGATGTTTGCACGTTGAACTGTTTGAACCCCGCCCGGACTGCTCTTATCTATTAGAAGTGCGTTTTCATAACGAATACCATAACGCCCTGACCTTTGTGGTGCGTCTGTCCTAGAACGGGTAACGGCAGCATTCATCCGTTCTATAGAGTAAATTAGGAAGGAATAAAGACACTCTTTCGCTCTTTTATCCTTCATCACTATGTTTAACTCGTCAGGGATTCGGCATCTGTCCCTTATTCCCATCTGGCGCAGGATCCGACAGCAAATCGAGTCAAGCAAACCTCCGACTCCAGAGGACTCGTTGATCCTGCGGGTGCTGGTGCAGGCCCTTGTAGTCGTCGGGATTATTGCAACGGATGTGGCGGCAGGGACGACGATGAGCCTTTGGGCAGTCCCCTTGAGCATTCTGGGAGCCACCTGGAGTTGGTATCGCCGCCGCGATCGCAATATTGCCCTTAAATTTTTGCTTGCAATTGGGATGCTTGTGTCCCTCGGTGCGTTTTTTGGGCGCTTAATTGAGGCACTCAACGATACCCGTGTGGTTCTGGCTGAACTCTTGATTCAAGTTCAGATTCTCCATAGTTTTGACCTCCCCCGGCGCTCAGATTTGGGCTATTCGATGGTCATCGGATTGATCCTGTTGGGGGTAGCGGGAACCGTTAGCCAAACTTTAGCCTTTGCCCCGTTATTATTAATCTTTTTGGCGATCGCCTTGCCGACGTTGGTCTTGGATTATCGATCGCGCCTGGGACTGAAACCGGAGAAACGTCCCACTGGACCCCGGAAAAAAAAGAAAATCGACTATTCCCAACTGAGTTTTTACGGTCTCCTGTTTGCGCTGGTTCTGGCGATTGGACTGGTCATTTTTGCCGTCATGCCGCGCTTTCCTGGCTATCAATTACAGACCTTTCCCGTGAGTTCTCCCATTGAAATTCCCGGAGATTTAGATGGCCGTCAAATTGTCAATCCGGGCTATGGCAACGGCGAAGGAGACGGGACTGGGGGAGATGGCACCGATGGGCCCGGAGAGATTGATGAGACTTTTTATTATGGCTTCAATAACCGGATGAACCAAAATCTCCGGGGCGAAATGAAACCCAAAGTCGTGATGCGGGTGCGATCGCAAACTGAGGGATTTTGGCGCGTCTTGGCGTTTGACCGCTATACCGGCAAAGGCTGGGAAATCGGTCGCAATGAAGAGGCAACCACCCTGCGCCGTCCCAGTTGGTCCTATCAATTTCAGGTTCCCATCGACCGGACCCGACTCGGGAGAACTGAGGAGATCGTTCAAAGTTATACGGCAGTTTCAGATTTACCGAATATTATTCCGGCCCTGTATGAGCCGAAAGCACTTTATTTTCCCACGGAACAGGTGACGTTCGATACGGAAGGCAGTCTGCGATCGCCCTTGGGTTTGGTGGAAGGACTAACTTACACCGTGATTTCAGAAGTTCCGTACCGCGATCGCACTGCCCTTTCTCAAGCCCCCACAACCTATTCTAAGGCGATTCGCAATTATTACTTGCAAGTCCCTCCAGAAATCAGCGATCGCGTGCGCCAACATACGGAGAAAATTTTAGCAGGCGCACCCAATCCTTTACCCTCCCCCTACGAAAAAGCCCTCTACCTGGCTCAATATCTCAAACAAAACTACAGCATTCCCAACGACCCCTTTGGTCTGCCTTTTTTAGGACCCGAGGATGATTTGGTTGAGACGTTTCTGTTCCAGCAACAGGGAGGCTATCCGGACCACTTTTCCACTGTCTATACCGTGATGTTGCGTTCCATTGGAATTCCCTCCCGGTTAGTCGTAGGGTTTGCACCGGGAGAGTTTAATCCCTTTACCGGACTTTATGTGGTTCGCAATACCGATGCCTATGCCATGACGGAGGTATATTTTCCCGAACATGGGTGGTTTGCCTTTGATCCAATTCCCGGGCATGAAATTATTCCCCCATCCATTCAAGAATATCAGCCCTTTAGCGTGTTGCGGATGTTGTGGCGGTGGGTTGCCGGGTGGCTGCCTTCTCCGGTGACGGGATTTTTGCAAGCCGTATTTTCTATTCTCGGCGGTTGGCTGGTGGGTAGCGTTGTCTGGCTATTGCGACTATTCACTGGAGGCTGGGTGGGCCTATTTGCCGGGGCAATCTTACTGACGGGTTTAGCATTTCTAGCCTGGTTAGCTTGGAACGGTTTCCGACAGTGGCGTTATCGTCGGTTCTTAGCAAAAATGCCCCCAGTGGCACGACTGTATCAGCAAATGCTGGATACGTTAGGACAGCAAGGATATCGCAAACATCCGGCACAAACTCCATTCGAGTATGCGAGAGAGTTGCACCAACATCAACCCCAAACTGACGCATCTGCAGTCGATGAAATTTCTCACGCTTATGTGAGTTGGCGGTATGGCGGCAGTGAACCAAATCTTCCTCTTCTTCAGCAACGCTTGGAAGAGTTGAAAAAGCGATCGCAACTTCGGCGAAAGTAGGACGGATTAGGTTGAGATCCGTGAGGACAAAAACCCGGATTTTGTTTAACAATAAACCGTGACGTCCTCACCACATTCATCCGCTAAATAGCATAATGCTCGAAAGCGCAGCCCTACAAACTGCTCATAAAAGGGGTTAAGTTTACACAGGGGCGGAATGTGAAATAAGACGCGACCACAGACTTTGATATCCCGTTCAAATGGACATTGGGCGGGAATCAATTTGCACAAGCTATGGGCCATTTGGCGATCGCGAACTTCTAGGCGATCGAGCCACTGTTTGAGTGGGCCTAATGGCTGGAAAAATTGCCAGTGTGGAGGCATGGGAACCTTAGATTGATCGCTTTGTTGGGTCGCTTTGTTAGAAAGCTCTATCCAAGTGATGCGAATTAGATGCTGTATGGTATAATCTAATACATTCATCTGGTTTCCTCTGTTGTTACGAGCGGGTGCTAAGTCAGCACTTGCATGGACATTACAGCCTCTTATGGGGTCAACCCGGATGGCTCTCAATCTATTGACTGATCCGCAAGAGGTTTAGGTTTCCCAAGCGGACGGTCGAATGCAGACTTTAGGTTCTATTCTTTAAATCTTCTCCAGTTTCTGTGAAAATGGAATGGACTCCTATCACCCGAATGAATAATCCCTATCACCCTTGGGTTGCGATCGCGATCGCTCTAATTTAAGCTTTTTTGCTCTAGGCTAACTTCCTGGGCTAGTCTAAATCGGGAATAAGCCCTAAAAACTGAATCTCTCTCAAGTCCCAAAGTGCTTATTTTTAGCATAAAATTTTGAAATTGCCCTAAGTTTGACTCAAGCATACGGGACCCTATACAGGAAGTCTTCCGGAATTGAATGCTCGATCAAGCAGGGAAGGAGCAAATTTAGCCAATTGGGTCACAAGAATTGAAAAGCGTTCTATAGAACAACAATTTAAACCCCTTATTGTCTCTATCCTTTAATTTTGACAAAAAAATACTTTGTTTTTTGATGACTCTCTCTAACAAGAGTGGTAAATGGAGGTAAGCTATCTTGATTTAATTCAAAACATAGCCTGATATTTATGAAATTTACAGACTGTCATTCGACCTAAAATAACAACCCTTTGAAACAATCAGGATGAAAGATATCCGGATAGAGAGGAATAGCCGACAACCTTTATAAAATCCCCCCTAAGAATGATGAAAAAATTCACGGAAGGCTGGGAAAATAAAACCTAGAGTTCTGGCACTATTTGCCAGTCAGCCCAAAGCCCTGTGATGCCTTTAGGGGCTGATTAGATTTCTCAAAAAAGTCCCAATCAAGGCATCGGTTTATTAACCTTAAGACAAACTTTATGAAAACGGTTAACTTGTCGATTTTACGAACAGTGGGAGTTTTTGCAGTCGGGGGGCTTTTAGTTGGGTTCATGCCTCTTGCTACACCGGGTCCCAAAAATGTGATGAATCCAGGAGACTCAATCCAGTCACAAGCTGGAAAATTAACGGGTTATGTAGAGATCCTATTTACGGAACCCGGAGACCCCTGCATTCAGAGTCAAGAAAGATATCTCCATCCCGGGACGAAAGTGTTCATTCAAAATAGCGATCGCCAGTCCATCGCTACGGGAGTGTTAGGCGTAGGGACCCCACAACCTCTACAAGCTGGTTTTTCTAAAATGACCTGTAAGTTTCCTCTGGTGGTAGAAAATATACCCGAGCTTCAGAACTATATTATTAAGTTAGAAGGTGGGGAAGAATTTCCTTATTCTCGTAAGCAGTTTGAGCAAAAAAACTGGCAGGTAGAATTAACTCTGTTTAGATAAAAATGGGTCATATGTCCGGTAAATTTTCCGGGTTTTGTCTATCCCTGGGAGATTGCGATCGCGATCGCAATCTCCCAGGGATAATCTTCACATTCGGGTTAGACGACGATCGCCTTTGAGAGCAACAAATAGATTTATAGTAAGAACAGATATCCGAATTGATCCTCGAAGGTAAAATCAGCATGAACCCAGAAGATTCACCCAAAGTTGATAACCCAGACGATAAATCCTCTTCTCCTAGGTATCCGGAATCAAACTTAGGGCCAGACGAGTCAGAATCAGTGGAAGAACTGAATGCCATTGCTAAAGCGCTGATGGTCAATCTCCTGTGGTCTCAGGTGGGGCTAATGGATGAAAAAAATCCGTAAGTTTTTATTTACTCAAGAAAAATTCACGGCATCAATGCAGGAGGATTTAAAAGCCTGGGAATTTCAGTTCGATATTGGTAAAAGGCTGAATTTATCCAGAACTTAGAGTTTGTAAAAACGCGATTAACAAATTTCGTTAATCGCGTCTTTTTTTTAGAGAGTCCATCAAAATTAGGGCAACCGATGGATAGACTTTCTTCCAACCGTCACTTATTTAGGGTTTGCTGAAAAAGTTATAAAAAGCAGGGGGTGGCAAATGAACAAGAGGCTCCTCTGACTGTACCAATAAACATGGCTTTACTTCGATTCTTTAATTCATAGCTAAAATTAATGCTTCGGCATAAAATTATAATATTTTGGAAAAATTGACACAAAAAAAGACAGTAAAACTGCCTGAGCAGTTTGACCAGATTGAGGACTAAAAACGTAAGATTAATGGAGGTTTCCGAAGTCTTAGATAGTTTAGACATGACTCGATTCAGACTGAATCTTCTTTTACCCTGTCCAAATTTCCCTTCAATTTCGTTGCGAATACGCTCGTCTTCTTGCGCTTGTTTTTTATCTTGAAGGCTGACTTAGGTTCGCGGTCTCCCTAATGGAGGACCACTCAGCCTAATTTCTTTTTCTTTACACCAAGCTCGATTGACTCGGGTGCGATAAATTTTATCAGCGTGAACCGATTCCGGGTAAAATCCCGTCAATTCTTTGTACGCCTCTACTTGACTAATAAAATCTCCACTTTCATTATAATTTTCCCAACTAATTTTTTCGAGCAATACATATCCTTCTACACAACTGACTGATAATTTGGCCCCGAATTCCGTAGGACTTCCTGATTTACCTCGGACGATTGGACGGACATGAGGTTGTGTTAAACTGACAATCCGATGGTCGATTCTTTTTTGA
>NZ_JAMXFC010000028.1:0-31813 GCF_025370755.1 Laspinema sp. D2d
GGGGAGGATGGGGAGGATGGGGAGGATGGGGAGGATGGGGAGGATGGGGAGGATGGGGAGGATGGGGAGGATGGGGAATTTTTTTATCGTTTCTTCCCGTCTCTCCCCTATCTCCCCTATCTCCCCTATCTCCCCTATCTCCCCTATCTCCCCTATCCTCCCCATCTCCCCCATCTCCCCCATCTCCTACAATAAAAACAGCCCCTAGCGATTTCCCACCATGAATGATTTTCCCGACTTTAGCGCGAACGGCTATAAAATTATCCGAGAACTCGGCCATAATCGTGCCGGGGGTCGGGTGACTTATTTGGCGCTTGATCAGCAGCGAAAAGAATCGGTAGCGATTAAACAATTCCAATTTGCCACCAGTGGTTCTGACTGGTCCGCTTATCGGGCGGTGGAACGGGAAATTGAGGTGTTGCAACAGTTAAATCACCCCGGGATTCCCAAATATTTGGATTCGTTTGAGACTGCCGATGGGTTTTGTATGGTACAAGAGTATAAAGATGCTCAATCCCTGGCGGTTCCGCGCAGTTTTGAGGCGGATGAGGTCAAGGAACTGGCGATCGCGGCTTTAAATATCTTAGTTTATCTACAAACTCGGACTCCGTTGGTGATTCATCGGGATATTAAACCGGAAAATATCCTAGTGAGCGATCGCCTCACGTTATACCTCGTTGATTTTGGCTTTGCTAAACTTGGTTTAGAAGATGTGGCGATGAGCAGTATGGTCAAAGGAACGATGGGATTTATGCCCCCTGAACAACTGCTAAATCGGCAACTTTCGGCTGCTTCGGACCTTTACGGATTGGGTGCTACGTTAATTTGTTTACTGACGGGGACTCGATCGGTTGCGATCGCCGAGTTGGTTGATGAAGATTATCGAATCCAATTCAAACATCTCACGCCTAAAGTGAGTTGGCGCTGGATTGAATGGTTGGAAACAATGGTTCAACCTAATCTGGGCGATCGCTTCCCCGATGCAGCAACGGCCTTGGCCGCATTAGAACCGATTTATGTCGTCCGCACACCGGAAGTTCATCTCAGCCGAACTCACATTACAGCAACGTCCTCAATCCTAGGAGAACAAATTACCCAAACCCTCTCGATTAAAAACCCGGTTTCAGACACCCAACTTCGAGGAAAATGGCAGGTTGCCCCCCATCCCCAGGACCCCGCTCATAGTCCCGATGCTCATGCTTGGATTTCCTTTTCGCCTGCGCGGTTTAAAAAGAATCGTTTGGAAATTCAAATTATTATTGATACCCGTCAATTACGAGCCAATCAAACGTATCAAAGAGAAATTTTATTAGAACATAATGGGATACCCAATCCGATTAAAATCCCCCTAAAAATCACTACCGCTCCCCTTCCAATTTTGACTCAAAAATTACCCTACAGTTCGTTAGGATTGTTATTTTTAGCAGCCGGTGCCGGAGGAATGTTAGCCCTTCATTCGATCGCCACACCGATTGCGATCGCCCTCAGTGGATTTCTCGCTTGGGCGGGGCTTGCTAAACTGGCTGGAAAGCAGGGATTTGTCGTGAAATTTCTGCTGACTTCCGTGGCAACGACCCTAATCGCGGCGATCGCCGGATTTACCCTAGGCATGGCTGCCGGGGCCAGTTTAATGGGGTCCTGGGCCAGCGCTGGAACCTTAGCAGCCACAACGGTGACTGGGGTTGCCTTAATCTTGGCCGCCGCTGGAATTACCCGGGAATTTGGATTAAAAATCGCTAGCACTCTCTCCCTACTAACCGCAGCCTCTGGTATCAGTTGTGGCATTGCATTACAATTAGGATTTTGGACCCCATTACTGATTGCTGCTGCGGCAATCACTGGCGTTCCCCTGATGGGAGTAATGGTCTGGCTTCCCATCAAGCGATCGCGTCTCAAAGCCCAATATCGCCGTTCTGAGGAGCATTTAATCGCCCCTTAAATTTTATGTTTTGATTGGATAAATGGAAAAATATTATAGTAAAAAAGACAAGGCACTACCTTGTCCTGATTTAGCAAAAATATTGGGCAAAATGCTAACGAGACTGCAACCAATTCACTAAATCTATGAGGTCTGTAAAGTCAAATAAGACTTCATTCAAATCTTCCAATTGATCTGTTGTCAGTGAATCAATTTGGTCTCGGATCTCGGGTTCTAGGGAACCAAACCGTCGGGTAATTGGACGCATAATCATGGCGATCGCCTCCTGCTTTTTCCCTTCAGTTAGTCCCTTTTGAAGGATGTCTTGATAAATCACGGATTCCTGCATAATTTCCTCCCGGAAAAAGTTAGCAATCACATCTTGGTTAAACCGTAACCCAGCGAGAACCTGAGTACAAGCAGCGATTTCTTGGCGCAGTTCAGGTTCTTCTATATTAGCCACTTTCTGGGCAACTTGCGCCAGGAGTTGATTCGGTTCTTGAGTCGCCGATAACACCGCCAAGGGAAGTAATGCGGGGTCTGTTAAAAAAGGTTCGGGAGATTCCTCCCACATCCGAATCACATCATACCGATGTCGAGTATTTTCACTGACAAATTCTGTCTCAAACACTGCTGGATTAGAGGTAGGCTTGAGCCAAATAATGACCTGTTTCACGGGCAATCCATATTGCCAATGCAGTCGCAACCAATAGTTTAACATCCGCAAAGGCATGGGTCTATCCGTGGAGACTTTTACCTGAAATTCTAAATGCAGAATTTCCCGGTCCGTCTGTAAAAAAATCACCGAATCGGCCCGTACTGGTTCTAGGGTTAGTTCCGTTTTTAAAACCTCCACAGGTGAGGTAATGATTCTTCGCAGTATCCAACCCGCAAAGCGTTGGGGATATTTCGTGGCTAGGTATTTACATAGGTTATCAAAAGGCATGAAACTTGGGATTGAATAACTCCACAACTGATTCAGTTAGGGCGGTGAATCCACTGCCCTAACCCTAACTTTAATGGGACTGCAACCAACTCACTAAATCTGTAACTCCTGTAAAATCAAATAAGGCCAAACTCAACTCTTCTAGTTGAGTGATTGTCAGGGATTCAAGGTGCTCTCGGACATCGGGTTCTAGGGAACCAAAACGGCGGTTCAGCATCCCCTGAAGTAGGGCGATCGCCTCCTGCTTTTTCCCTTGATTCAGACCCTGTTCGAGTCCCTTTGCTAGTCCCTTTTGAAGGATGTCTTGATAAATCACAGATTCCTGCATAATTTCCTCCCGAAAAAAGTTAGCAATCACATCTTTGTCAAACCGTAACCCAGCGAGAACCTGGGTACAAGCGGCGATTTCTTGGCGTAGTTCAGTTTGTTCTATCTTAGCGACTTCTTGGGCAACTTGAGCTAAGAGTTGGGTCGGGTCTTCCGTTGCCGATAACACTGCTAAGGGTAGCAATGCAGGGTCTTTTAGGAAGATTTCCGGAGATTCCTCCCACATCCGTACAACCTCATATCCATGTCGGGTTGATTGGAACTGAAATTGGGCCTCAAAAACGGCTGGGTTGCGGGTAGGTTGAAGCCAGATAATTACCTGCCTCACGGGTAGTCTATATTGCCAGTATAGTCGCACCCAGTAATTTAACATCCGCAAAGGCATGGATTGTTCTTGGGGGACTTTCACTTGAAATTCTAAATGCAGAATTTCCCGGTCCGTCTGTAAAAAAATTACGGAATCAGCCCGAACGGGTTCTAGGGTCAATTCAGTTTTTAAAACTTTGACCGGGGTGGAAATTGGGGTTCCCAGTCTCCAAGCGGCAAACCGTTGTGGATATTTTGCAGCCAGGTATTTACATAAGTTGTCAATCGGCATGATCCTTGAGGTTAATTGCCATGTTTCCTGTTTAAGTTTAGGATAAAAAGGTCTATAATAATTGTCCAGGTTGCCATGAATTGACCCACACTGGGAGCCGATCGCCTGATAGGAGAAAGAAGTTCGTTCGGATTGCCGTACTCGGACTGGGTGTGGATAAAGGGGAAAATTTCCCTCATAATAGAAGTAGCAAATTGTTACAAAGGAGTGTTATTTTGGTTCAAACCCCTCAATCCCCGGCGATCGCTCAATTGGAAAATCCCCAGGAGTGGGACTTATCTGACCTTTATCAAGGGTTTGATGACCCACAGATCGAGCATGATTTAGAAGTCCTTCAGCATCGCGCTGCCGGATTTCGTCGTACCTATCGCGGCAATGTCGCCACCCTCAAACCGGAGCAAATCGCCGATTGTTTACAGGAATTGGAAGAAATTTCGCAAATCTCCGGGTATGTCTATGCCTATCCTTCTCTAACCTTTTCCGCAGATACGCGCAATACGCAAGCGAAGCAACTGCTGGATCAAGTGATGGAAGCTCTAACAGCAATTGAAAATCAATTGCTATTTTTTGACCTCGAATTACAGCAGATTTCTGAAGAGAATTTTAATCAATTACTGGGGGCGACGGAACTAGCCAGTTATACCCATTATCTCCATCGAATTGCGGAGTTTCGTCCTCACACCCTCTCCGAAGAAATCGAACAAACTCGTAATCAGGATAGTCTCACGGGTCGGCAAGCGTTTATCCAATTGCGATCGGTGCATTTGGGTGAACAAGAATATGAACCTGTGACGACCCCCGATGGCAAAAGTGCAAGCAATGAGGCGGAATTGAGCGCCTTATTGTTTCATCCCTCGCCGGAAGTGCGGTACAATACCTATCTATCCGTCCGAAATGTCCTCAAACAGCACAACTCCCTTTACGGATTTATTCTAAATACCGTCACGCAGGATCATCGCATCGAAAGTCAGATGCGTCAGTATTCCTCTACTTTGCATAAGCAGTTGTTAGCTGATGAAGTTTCCGAACCTGTTTTCCGTGCCATTATGGACGGGACAGCGAGTCGGTTTGAACTGTTTGAGCGCTACTATCAACTCAAAGGAAAGGCACTCGGTCAAAAAATCCGGATTTGTGACCTTTATGCACCTTGGACAACAGACGAAGAGGAACCTTTACCGCCAGTCAAATATAACACTGGGGTAGAAACATTGCTGAAGGCTTTACAAGAGTTTGATGTCAATTATGCGCGGCGTGCAGAAGAATTTTTCCTGAAAAATTGGATTGACGCCAAGGTTCGCCCAGGTAAGCGGGGCGGTGCATTTTGTGCGTACTCTCATGGTAAACACAGTTATTTATTGCTCTCTTACACCGACGATTACAACTCTTTGTTTACCTTGGCTCATGAAATGGGTCATGGGTTGCATTTTGCTTGGATTGATGATGCTCAGTCCTATTATAATAGCAATCCGCCTTTGGTCCTTGCAGAGATTGCTTCCACCTTTAATGAGTTGCTGTTGCTGGATTACTTACTGAAAACTGCTGCCGACAATAAGGCACTGATGAAGTCGTTGCTCACTCGGCAGTTGGAAGACCAGTTTAATTTGCTATTCCGGCAAAGTACGATTAGCCGCTTGGAATTGGCGATTCACGATCGCGCCAAAGAAGGGAGTTTTGATGCCAAGTTCGTCAATGAGAAATGGATGGAGTTGTATCGCAATCTCTGTGGAAATTCCGTAGAATTATTACCGGAACACCAGTATGATTGGGCGAGAATTGGGCATATTTTCTTCAAGCCTTTTTATTGCTATCAATACGCTGCTTCTAATATTGTGAGTTTAGCCTGTTATCAGAAGTATCTGGAAACGGGTAAAGATTTTATTCCCGGATATCTGGAATTATTGGCCGCTGGTGGTAGTATCAATCAGGTTGAGGCGTTGCGGAAGTATGTGGATGTGGATATCGAAAATCCCCAGACGATCGCCAGTGCGTTGGATTATATTGAGGGCTTATTGGATAAGTTGCAAGCCAGTTTGTAATTTGGCATAACAGCCCTAGGGGCGATTCCCGCTTCGCCCCTGACGAACCCGCGTTATCCCCCTCCTGAAGGGTACAAAAAAAGGAAGCTTTTAGGCTTCCTTTTTCTGCAACCGTCTCACAATTTAGGCGTTTTTCGCTCCTTTGCGCTTTGCGGTGGCAAATAGACCGCCAACAGCCATTAAAGCAAGCATTGTAGAGGGTTCGGGAACTGAGGTGACTGGGGGAACTGGGACGCCTGCTAGTTTAACTTCATAGTTCCCATTATGAGATATCCCATCTGCACCAGTGCCGCTGGTGTTGGCTTGACCCGAAGCGGTGGCAGCGAAGCTATACAGGTATTTAGCGGGACCATTGTTATAGATCACTTTAACCAGTTCGCTGGCTTGTACGCTGGCGGGTACCAAGTCGGCGAGACGGACCCCGAACATTGTGGTGCTTCCCATCGCCTCTTTCAAGATAGTGGAAGCATTATAGTGTCCTGCTAGTCCAATGCTGATTTCCCCGGTGCCGTTATCCTGATTAACATAGGAAATATTGGGGTCACTGAAGCGCTGCCTTCCATTATTGTTCTTAAAGGCAGTTTCAACCGCTGCTTTGATTGTATTATTGGAGATAGTGACCTGGTTCGCTGCAAAGGCCGCGTCTAACCATTCACTAAGCAGGCTCTTGCCATTATTGTCCATATCGCTCTCCCAGTCGGCTGCGGTTAAGCTGCTGATGACGATATCTTTGCCGCCGATTGTCCCGGTTAATGCGGTGTTTTTAGTAAAATCAAATCCAGCTTTTTCGCTGGTGGCTGCTAATTCGATGTTGCCGCCTGGGGCGCTGCTATTGCCGGAGAGAATGGTGGATAAGGAATCCGTGCAGGTGGGTCCGGTGAAGGTGCTAGTGCCATTGGAACAGTATGATAAGGCGTTGGTTGCAGCCGTTCCACCAAATTGGGGATTTGTTAAAGTACCGGCAAAGGCGGGGGCGCTACCGATCGCGCTCATGCCAACGGCGATGGAAGTAGCGACTGCGAGTTTGTTGATAAATCCGGTCATGGTGGGGGTCTCCTCAAGAATGTGCAAGTGGGGTTAGGTGGGGGAATCCGCTGGCTATTGCGGATGCTTCATTAAATCTCGGGGTTTCCCGGGATAGTGCGATCGCCATCACTTTAAAGGCGCGATCGTTTGGAAGTTTTCTGGTAAATACACTGGACTCAGGTTGGCGCACTGTGCGGCCCTCTTCTATATCTGCGAAGGGCTCAACTCTAAGGTTTAGTAATAACAATAGGATTTCTGATTACCTGTCCCCATCTTATCCGTAACCCCTCTTACCTTCCATAAAGTTATGATGGAGTTTCCTAAAAGTTGTGTAAAGAGTTGCTAAACTTCCCTCATTTCCTCTCAGTAATTTTACTTAAATTTTCTTCCGGTGTAGCTGTTATAAAAAAGCACGGATGAGATAGTCTCATCCGTGCTTTTTAGGGACTGGGGGACTCGGTAAAATTATGAATTCAAAAACTGCGCGATTCGTTCTACCGCTTCTTCTAAGACGGGGGGATCCCAAACTAAGGCAAAACGGACGTATCCTTCACCCATTTTTCCAAATCCGGAACCGGGAGAAGCAGCAATGCCGGTTTTTTCCACCATCTGGGTACAAAATCCAATGGAATTGTTGGCCCACTGTTCGGGGAGTTTGGCCCAAACATACATGGTAGACTCGGGCATCGGCACTTGCCAGCCGATGCGATGGAGGGCGTTGACGAAAGCATCCCGACGGTTGCGGAAAATACTGGTCATTTCGCCTACGGTGTCTTGGGGACCAGTCAGGGCAGCGATCGCCCCGGTGAGAATGCCCTGATATTGGTTAAAATCTACTGCCGCCTTGACTTGCCGCAGGGCTTTAATCAGTTCTGGATTTCCAATGGCATACCCCACCCGTAATCCGCCCATGTTATAGGATTTGGACAAGGTAAAAAACTCGATAGAAACGGTTTTTTCGGGGTCCGCTTGCAGGACGGAGGGGACGGCAATCTGGGCATCAAAGACTAAATCAGCATAAGGAAAGTCGTGAACCAGGACTAACTGATGCTGCTGACAAAAGGCAACTGCTTCTTGAAAAAACGACAGGGGAGCGATCGCAGTCGTCGGGTTGTGAGGATAGCTGAGAACCATCATCCGCGCTTGATTGAGAACCGCTGGGGGAATTTCCTCAAACACCGGCAGAAACCCGTTTTCTTCCCGCAGAGGCATCCCATAAATTTGACCACTGGCTAAGTACACTCCACCGGCATGGGAGGGATAGCCCGGATCCATGAGGAGGGCAAAATCTCCGGGATTTAAAACCGCTAAGGGTAAATGAGCGGTGCCTTCTTGGGAACCAATTAAGGCTAGGACTTCAGTTTGGGGGTCTACTGCAATGCCATAGCGCTGGTGGTACCACTGGGCGGCAGCTTCGCGAAAAGCTTGGGTGCGGTGAAAGAGGACATAGCCGTGAGAATTGCGATCGGGTAACGATGAGGCGATCGCCTCAACGATATGGGGGGCCGGGGGGAGGTCCGAAGACCCCAAGGATAAATCAATGACCTTCAATCCTGCGGCTTTTGCCTTAGCTTTAGCGTTATCCATATCTGCAAAGACATTGGAACGCAGGGGTTCTAAACGGTTAGCAAACTGCATGATGGTTAACGGGTGAGAAGCTGATGGAGTGCAACTGATCCGGAATCCGGTTGACCTGGGTCTGCTCAAAGAGCACCCTCAAGGGTGGGGCTATACGAACAAAGCCTGCCTACGCAGGCTCTCATCATCAAGCAGGTCCAGTTAGGGAGTCCCAGGGGGTGATTAGAGATGGGCGTCGATTAGGGTGGCTAATGCCTGTTGGGTAATGGCTCCCTCAAAGGATTCCACGATCGCCCCGTCTTTAAAAACGCGGATTGCCGGTACCCCTTCAACGCCGCACTTTTTCACCGATTTAGGATTGGGATCGACTTCTAGCTTCAGGACTTTGAGGCGATCGCCATATTCGGATGCAGCCCAGTCAATATAGGGGGAGACCAATCGGCAAGGCCCACACCAACTGGCCCAAAAATAGGCCAAGACTGGGGTTGTTGCTTGTTCTACTTCGGTTCCAAACTCAGTATCTGTGACTTTGATAATGCTACTCATGCCCACCGCTTTCAAATATCAGGTACTCGGCGATCGCCAGCCTCAGCCATCGGGAATCTAACCGGAGAGGCGATCGCTTACTATTATTAAACTTTGATTATTTTACAGCAGAGGAGTGACTGGGGGGACGGGGGATTGGGGGGATTGGGGAGGATGGGGGAGATGGGGGAAATGGGGAGGATGGGGGGGATGGGGGAGATGGGGAGGATGGGGGGGATGGGGGAGATGGGGAAGATGGGGGAGATGGGGAGGATGGGGAGGATGGGGGGGATTTAGGGATTTCCATAAAAAAAGTTCTGCATTAGAAGTAATGCCGAATTATTCAAGCCCCCCTTGTTAAGGGGGGTTGGGGGGGATCCCTCCTGGAAGATGTTATTTTTTGGAGTTCCCTTATAGAAAAAAATACAACTCCCTGGGTAGAGGGCTGTTTTAGTCAGAAGTTAAAGACAAGCCAGCTCATGAACATCAGGGAGTTGTAGAGAATCGGAGGTTTATTTAACCGTCGTTGAGTTGCGATCGCAACTGTTCTAATTCATCATCCACAGCAGTTTTGGGCGCACTGCTGTTTCCGGCGCTGGGGAGTTGACTTTGTGCCGCAGAAGCGCCGGTAAGTTGAGCTTTCATCGCTGCGAGTTCATCATCCACATCGCTTCCCGCCTCCAATTGGGCAAACTGATTTTCCAGATTTGTGCCGCCAATTTCATAAGCCGCTTGAGAGCGGGCTTCCATTTGCAGGACCTTTTCTTCCATCCGCTCAAAGGCTGCCATTGAACCCCCGGTGTTGAGTGAACCCAGGGTATTTTGAAGCTGTTCGTTTGCCTTGGCAGCTTGCGCCCGAGCTTTGAGCATATTTTTCTTGGTTTTCGCTTCAGAAATCTTGCTTTCCAAACCGATTAAATTACGCTTCAGGGTCTCCACCTGATTCAACTGCCCATCCAGTTGGGTTTTTAACATGGCAGCAGTTTCAGCGTTGGATTTTTTCCGGACGAGGGCTTCGCGGGCGAGATTTTCATCCCCTTTTTGGAGGGCAAGTTGGGCGCGACTTTGCCAGGTATTGGCTTCGTTGTTCGCCTGTTCGTATTGTTTCTGGGTGCGTTTTTGGTTGGCAATGGAACTGGCAACAGCTTGGCGCAACTGTACCAAGTCTTCTTGCATATCGATAATAGATTGCTCTAGAACTTTTTCTGGGTCTTCTGCTTTGCTGACTATATCGTTAAGATTGGCTCTGACAACTCGGCTAATGCGATCAAACAATCCCATGATGCTATTTTTCCTTTTGGGGTTTACAAGGTAGGTTTTTATGGACAAGCTGCGGGTCTGAGATCCCCCGGTTGATTGATGGGGTGGCAACGGTTCTTACCCATTCCATCTGTTTTGATGGTACTCGGTGTCAGCCGGAGACAGAAGATGACTGCGGCGATCGAATACCAGAAACTCTCTTGATGAATCTAGTGTAAAAACTTCATCTGCTTTCGCGCTACATCCCGATATATTTTGGGGTGGCTGGACCACCTGGTATATTGACTCCGAAGGCAGGGATTCAAGGGTCTGTGTTTGAGTCTAGGGGAACGGGAGAGGGAATCTCAGCGCCTAGGGAGTTTTTCTAAGTGGGTTTAATTCCTAGTTTAAAGGGTAAGGCTTAAAGTTTTGATAGTTCATCAGTGCTTGCCAATTCATAGAATTATCAAATTTGACCGGGAGCAACGGAACGGAATTTCTGGCACATTCACCCTAAATTGAGGGGGGAACTGGAAGTTGCCCCTGGGGAAGTTCCTCTTTAAGGACTCTCTCCAGGGTTACTCCTCCATGCGATCGCGGAGTTTTTGGAGTTCTCCTTCTATTTCCGGATCTCGGGGAGCACTCACGGGCTGAAGTTCAGGACGAGCGGGGTTACTCCCGCTGATTTGCGCTTTCATTGCCATTAATTCCTCATCGACCTCACCCCCGGATTCTAGGGAGGCAAATTTTTTTTCGAGGTCATCACCACCCAAGGCGGCGACTGCCTCCGATCGCGCTTCGAGTTGCATGACCTTTTCTTCCATGCGCTCAAAAGCCGCCATTGCACTCCCGGTCCCGACGTTGCCGAGCATCTCATTGAGTCGCTCGGATGCCTGGGCGGAGCGCGCACGGGCAATATAAAGGTCTTTTTTCGTCCTGGCTTCGACGATTTTACCTTCTAAAGCCCGCATATTTTGCTTAAGCTGTTCCACCACTCCGGTTTGTTGGTCGATCTGGGCTTTCATGCCTGTCGCCGTATCTTGGTAGGATTTACGACGGGTCAGGGCTTCGCGGGCGAGGTTATCATCCCCCTTTTGCAAGGCCAACTGTGCCCGTCGATACCATTCGTCAGCGGTGGACTGGGCTTGACTGTACTGACGCTCGGTGCGTTTTTGGGTCGCGATCGCCACAGCTACAGCTTGTCGCAGTTGGGTCAAATCCCCCTGCATCTCAATCATCGTCTGTTCGAGAATCTTTTCGGGGTCTTCGGCTTTATTAATTAGACTATTAATATTGGCGCGAATCACCCTCATGATTCGGTCAAACAATCCCATAACGGACTCCATATAAGTTGGGTAGTGCCTCCAAGGTCGCCCCGGGTCCCGGGCTAAGATGTCAGGGTTTTCCCACGAAGGCGATCGCCTTTGGCTATTGCCTCTGGCGATCGCTTTCTATCGCCTCACCGAGGGCTGGCAATTTTTTCAACCGACCTTCCCTCAAGGGGCGATCGCCCAGGGTCTAGCGCTCACATCCTGCCTATTGCGGACCGGGTACGAAGCCTAATCCTATGCTATCGCAGTCTAAGAAAGGCTGTGGAGTCTATCCCTTAAGGCTTATAAATTTGCCCCGTTATCCCTTGCTGCTTCATTTGTTCCAGCATGGCTTGAGCTGAGGCTTGATCTTCAAAGGCGGCGACCTGAATCTTCACCCCGATGGGATACTCCCGCAGATAGGCATCCGGTACGACTTCTCGCGCCTTCCATAGGCTCTCATCATTCTGATAATCCATCACCACATAATAAAACTCAGGGAATGACGCGGGACTGACTCCTGTAGTTGGGGTGGGTGTTCCAGGTGTTCCCGGTACTGCCGGTGTTCCCGGTACTGCCGGTGTCCCCGGTACTGCCGGTGTTCCCGGTACTGCCGGTGTTCCCGGTGTGGGTCTAGGCGTCCCAGCATTGGGAGTAACGGTTGGGGCGGTTCCGGGGGCGGGTTGAGTCATCACAGGCTGTCCGGATCCCGCCAGATAATCTGTAGTCAGATTGCTCAACCCGGGGGAACTGGGGGCCGGAGCGATCGGGGCGAGATTAGGAGTGACTGTTGGGGCGATCGCCCCGGGCTGGAGGGGGACCGACCCTTGAGGACTGGGGGCGGGAACTGCAACCGGCGGCTTTTCCTCCAAGGTTCCGAGATTGCCTAAATCCAACGGTTTAAACTGGGAATTCGTTAAATCTGGGGTAATTCTCCCGCCTTCATTGGTCAAGGTAGGGTCAGAAACTTCACTATTCCCATTTCTGCCGAGATTGGCTTGTTGCCCAGTGCCTGCTTCAGGGCCTCCCATCTGAGTCGCCACATAAGCTAAAGTCGCACTGGCGGCGACAAATAATAACATTGAGCCAATTCCCAACGGACTCAGGAAGCTATTTTGGGACCGAGCTTTTCGTTTAGCCCGCAGTTCCGCCAGTTTTTTGGTGTTTTCTCGATCTAAACTATTCACTAATTTTTCTGAAGAGTCGAGATATTCATTAGGATTCTTGGGATCAGTTTCCGGAGTCAGTCCGACGAGGGCACCGGGACTTTCTGTAGATAAGCCCATGCCATTGGTCGTTTCTGGATTCTCTGCGGATGGGTGGTTGCCGTTGTCCCCCGAGTTGGCGATCGCCGGAATACTCAAGGGCTGATTCTGATTCCCGTTAACCGCAGCACTCGCCGTTTCTACCTGGTCAGGTCCGGGCATTGGTTTGAGGGCTTCAAATTTTAACGTCTGAGCCTTGGGCAGTTCTAAGGAGGGAGACTGCTGGGGTGACGGGGTACTGGGGGAGAGGGTAATTAAATCCACTGCGGGTTTTTGAGGGGGGGTCAACCCATTCCCCGAGTAGGACGGTTGCACGGCATCACCCCGTTTTTGTCGCCGATAGCGGGTTAGTTCTGACTCTAGCTTGACATCTAAACTTTCTAGCACTGCGGCTAATACTGGTTTTAATCCCTGATCTGGGGAAACTGGGGCGGGACTCGCCTTGGGGGACCGATCGCTCATGCCGTCTCTCCTGTGTGATTTCGTGATGATTTCGCCTGGTGGGTTGCTCCCTGAAGATGGGGAGTTGGACTCATTCTGGCCGATGCCCATCCTTATAATAAAAGGCATGGCAAGAGTCACCGAGTGTACTGTTGCACCCAATTTTAAATGTTTCAGTTCAATTCAGTTCAAGGTTGAGTTTGACTCGATGGCGTTTAACTCTCTGGATCATATTTTAGGCGCTCTGGCGGCTCAGACCCTGGGACAAAAGCAACGGGAATATCAGCAGTTGGTCGAGTCTTGGGCGATCGCAGTCGGGCCGAAGATTAATCAATACACCCGTCCTCTGGCGGTGGAACGGGGAGTGCTGCGGGTGGCGACTGCGAGTGCGGCTTGGGCCCAGAACCTAATGTTTGAGCGGCGACAAATTTTGCAACGCTTGAATCGGGGGCGCTCTGAGGCGATCGCCGATATTCGCTTTTCTCCCAAGGATTGGTCTAAATCTGACCTTAAATGTCCAGATTTGGCCGATCAAGAAATACTTTGGCAGGATCATCCTTCTCGCCTGACTTCGTTGAGTGCTGATGCGGAAACTCCCAAGGGTTCTCAGGTTAAGAATGCTCAAGGGGCTTTTGATCGTTGGGCTGCCGGGGTACAAGTGCAGTCCCAGGGGTTGCCCCTTTGTCCTCATTGTGGTTCTCCCACTCCTCCGGGAGAACTTGAGCGCTGGACGGTTTGCGCCCTCTGTGCTCCGAAACAGTGGTAAGCCTGGGGGCGATCGCGGAGCTTTCCTAACGGTAATTTTAATTCTCCCTTCAGGGAGATTCACTATCTTGGAGGAGCCAGCCCAACCCCTGGGTAATAACCTTTCCCGATTACTCATCCCCCCACCTCCATTACAAACATCTCCCTGAAATCTCGGTCTTGAGTGCTTCCACTTATTTGGATTTGGGACCACCAACTGCTAAGTTACAAGGCTAACTCTAAGTATTTATTAAGACTATTTTTCTTAAAATCTCCCCTTGTCAGATAGGACACCCATTGGCTAAAATGTTGATCCCCATGAATTTAGAGCTTGAACTCATCCAGTTGCGAAGGGGGGAGATGAGTTGTTACTTAACGGAATTGTTACTATTTTTTACGGAATACTAAAGAAAGTATTAAGGTAATTTTTTATTGGGGATCGCTTAAACCTATACGGGATAAAGGCTTGATGCCTTTCATGCGTAAAATCACCTTACATCATAATAGAAGCATCATTTGATTGTCCCCCCAGCACCCCTATGAAGACCTCAAATTGCCAATCATCATCCTGCCGTCATTGTCGGTTTTATACCCCTGAAGGCCGTCGGGGTGGAAACTGTCAGCAACTCGGTGTACTGGTTCGTGGAGGCTGGAAAGCTTGTTCGTTAGCTTTACCTCCCTTTGCTCCTTCTTGGGAGGAGATTAAACCCGATATGATTATTTTGGAAGACCAACGACTCCGGGTGGAGGGGACTCTATCCCTAGAACGGGCCTTCTACCAACCCTCAGCAGAGCGACACAATGGTCAAACCGACTCGGTGATTGTCTCTACAAACCTCAATCAATCCGATAACGGTGAGCATTTTCTCTCAGTGAGCTAAAACTCCAAAACATTTGACATTCACGTTCATTTTAGAAAAGTTCAACGACCGCATGATTGGGGTGAATCGCTTAGTAGAATTACTCAAGAAATGTCGCTTCTGGGGTTAAACTCCAGAAGCGATCGCGATCGCAACTTTTAAACATCAGGGGTAAACACCCGGTTCGATTTTCAAACCGGGTTGCATGATTCAATGGCAGTGAATGAGCTCGGCAATTAAACAACTATGGCAACCAGGGATATTGACGAAAATCTGGTTGCCGTTTTTCTAGGAATGCTTGTTTTCCTTCCGCCCCTTCCTCGGTCATGTAATATAACATCGTGGCATTCCCGGCGAGTTCCTGTAACCCCGCTTGACCATCGCAATCGGCATTAAACGCGGCTTTTAGACAACGAATCGCGATCGGGCTTTTCTCTAAAATTTCATTCGCCCAGGTGACCCCCTCCGCCTCCAGTTGGTCCACCGGCACCACCGCATTCACCAACCCCATCTCTAATGCTTGGGTAGCATTATATTGCCGACAAAGAAACCAGATTTCCCGCGCTTTCTTTTGACCCACGATTCGCGCTAAGTAACTGGCCCCAAAACCGCCATCGAAACTGCCCACTTTCGGTCCCGTTTGCCCAAAAATGGCATTCTCTGCAGCGAGGGTTAAATCACAAATCAGGTGTAAAACATGACCCCCCCCGATCGCATATCCTGCAACTAAGGCAATCACCACTTTCGGCATGGACCGAATTAACCGTTGCAAGTCCAGAACATTTAAACGGGGAACTCCTGCCTCATCGATATATCCCGCTTCCCCCCGAACACTTTGATCCCCTCCGGAACAAAACGCATATTTGCCATCGGTATGAGGTCCTGCACCTGTGAATAAAACCACCCCAATGCGACTATCTTCCCGCGCATTACAAAAGGCATCATACAGTTCAAAGACCGTTTTCGGACGGAAGGCATTTCGCTTATGGGGACGGTTTATGGTAATTTTGGCAATCCCATCGGTTTTCTCATAGAGGATATCTTCGTAAGTTTTAGCGGTTTGCCAGTTGATTTGCATTTCATCCAGTACCTGCGCGACGTCAAATTGTGCATTGTACCTCGCTTGGGGTATTTGCGCGTCACCCCCTGCCTCATCGCCGCTTCTACAGAGAAATTTTCCCTACCCTATCCTGACAATGTGGGGAATGACTCCCGATTAATATCTTTTATAAATCCTGAAATTTTTGCGATTAAAAAGCCGTGATTTTTATCAATTCATGGCGGGGACATTCATCAATTTTTCAGGTCCTTTCCAAATCCCGGGAAGAGAGTCTCTTTCTTTTCTGCCCAACTTAGAACGTTTAGAAACTTGGGGTCATCGGATGTTTTGTTTATTTTCCCTTTTTCAGGCCCGGATTCCGTATAACCTCAATTCTTATTAGAAACCCAGCCAGTTTCTTGCGCTACTGCAAAAGCATCAGAAACCGGGTTTCTTCAAAATTGGGCTTTCTTTCCCCAAATTCTGATCAGAAACCCGATTTTTTGAGCGGGATGGGGTTGAGGTTATTGCAAAACAGTTTTGGAGACGATGCGGGTTTTTTTGCGATCGGCTTCGGAGAGTTCTTGTCCCGCTTGGAGGCGGGTAGCACTGGTTTGGAGGACGGTGGCTGCGCCTTTGTCGCCCATTTGTAAGGCGGTTTTGGCGGCAGTTTGTAACATGGTAGCAGCACCCGCGCGATCGCCTTGTTGTATTTTCTGTTCGGCTATTTGGGTTTGCCGATATTTCGCTAAGGCGAGGGTATGCTGTTGTACTGTGGGGTTGATCGCCGGATGATAGGCACTCAATACATTGGCATCGATGAGGACCGGATCCGTGAGCATCTGTTTCCGTCCGGCGGAAGGGTCATCGTAACGAATTTGCAATTCCCCTAGGGTTTGTTTGCCTTCGGCAAATTTGCCAATATATAAATTGGCTAAGATGACCCGTTCTGTAGTCATAATATCCCCTAAGCGCACTTCAAATAGTCCATTCTTGGCTTCTACGGGGAGTTCGATGGTTTCCGGTGAAACTTGGGCGATGGGTTTGAGTTCGGCAAGGCGAACTTTCGGCATGAGTTTCAGTTGCAGGTAGGCATTGGTTAAGGCAACGGATTGAATCCGACTGAATAAGCGGCTAAACTCTTCTACGGCTTGTTCCGGGCGTTCGATATGGCACAATGCACCTCGGGCGGCAGTGGCAATGGATTCGAGAACATCTAAGTTCCAGTGATCGCCAAATCCGAGGGTGTTCAGGGTGAGATTGGCATCGGCTGCTTCGGAGGCTAATTTGAGACAGCGATCGTTGCTGCCATGTTCGTTTTCGCCATCGGTGAGGATGAAAGCTTGGGAGACGGTGCCAGTTGCGCCTTTTTTGAGTTCTTCCATGCCTTTTTTCATGCCTTCATCGATCGCGGTACCCCCATCAGCTTTGAGTTTTTCGATCTGTTTTTTGATGCGATCGGTATCTTCGATCGCCTGATTGGAAACGATGACTTTAGCGCGATGATCGAAGGCAACAATGCTGAGGCGATCGCCGGGTTTGAGGCGGTCAATCAGTCGATAAGCTGCCTCTTTGACGGTGGTTAACGGACGTCCAGTCATGGATCCGCTATGGTCTAAAATCAGACAGAGGTTTAGGGGAACTGAGGTTTCTAAACCAGCGGCGATCGCGGAAATGGATAGGGAAAGTTGACGCTGAGAACTGGGTTGACCCGCGTCTATATTGGCATCACTTAGGGCTGGATGGATAGCAACTTTCATTAAAATTTCTCCTGGCAAACAAAAAAGCGGTCCTGATCAGGGTCTTTAACTATCTGGATTTTGGCACATCCGCTATCGACACCGCTAATATTGCCAGGAGAATCCTTGGGAGAATAGAGACCCCTAGAGGTTAGGGTCTCTTTACCAGAGTAGGTTGTTTACGCTTAACGCCACCTCTTGTCCCCTCCCCTTGGCAAGGGGAGGGTTAGGGTGGGGTCTTCTTGGGCGATCGCTAGGTCACCCACTCTTAGAGGCGATCTCGTCTGTAATGGAGGCTGGGGAAACCTCTTTCTTCGTAACGTGGCGGTAAGCGGAGCTATCCCGTAGGAATCGCCACCTCACGGGAGACCCCACCCTAACCCTCCCCTTGCCAAGGGGAGGGGACAAGAGGTGTAGTTAATCTCAGGCAAGTCTCCCTGAAGGTAAAAACCTTACTGTTGTAAGGGATCAGGGTCTGTAGGTTAGAGTTCTCCGTTAAAGGATTGGTAAACGACTTTGGACATTTGCCGGATTAACTCTTCTGCTGCTGGGTCATTGTGGGGACGTTTGACGATCGCCGCCATTAAATAACGCTTCCCATTAGGCATATCCACTAATCCCGCATCGGAAATGGCGGTGCCAATATCCCCGGTTTTGTGGGCGATCGCTGCGCCAGAACCCAATCCTTGGGGGAGTAGGGAATTATTCACTGTGTTTTGCATAATCTTAAACAGGCGATCGCGACTGCGTAGAGACAGCACTTGTCCCTGTTCCACCAGTCCCATCACCTGCACCAAATCTTGGGGACTGGTGGTATTAGTGCCCTCTAAATCTGGGAGAAGGTTGGCGATCGCGGTGTTGCTTAATCCCCAGGATGCAAAGCGCTGATTCAGGGCCCCTGCACCCCCCAAGCGCTCAATTAACATATTGGTCGCGGTATTATCGCTAATTTCGCTCATTTTAGTGGCCGTCTCTAGGGCGCTGTATTTCGTCCCCGGTTCGGTGAACTGCATATCACCAGACCCTTCAGCAATATGCTCTTGTTTCATGGTCAGCATTTCATCTAGGGTGATTTTTCCCGCATCCACGTCCTGAAAAAATGCAATTAAAATTGGCACTTTAATCGTACTGGCTGCCGAAAATCTCTGAGCCCCATTCAAGTCCAGATAGGCCCCTGTATCCAATTCAATGGCATAAACTCCCGGGGTCAATTCCGGATGTTCTGCTGCCATTGCCTGCAATTTTTCTTTCAGGGTTGTGATTTCCTGGGTTAGGGGTAGGGCCTGGAGATTGTAAGCGGGTGTTACCTGTTCCTGCTGTTCTTCTTGGGGGATTTCGGTGTTTCCAGCCGCCCCTACGGTGTAGTTATCCGCAGGATTCCAGATGGACAAGAGAGTACCGGCGAGTACCCCGAGTCCCACCCCGAGAATCAGCAACCGCGCCCCATAAATCAGAGGTGAGATTTTGGTCCGTTTCCCTTTCTTCTCGGTGGTTTTTCGGGTTCTAGCTTTCGGGGTGTTGGGTTGGGAGGGAGTCGCCGCAGTGCGTTTAGATTGCCCTTTTGGAGTCCGTTTCCGGGGGGGTTTACTCCCTGAATCTGGGGGTCTTCGTCCCGGAACTCGTTCCCGGGGAGAGTCGGATCCTTCTTGGGCCACGGGACGACTCTGGGGGGTAGAACGGGTTGAGGTAGCGGGTCGGGGTTCGGTAAGGCGATCGCGGGATTTGGACCCCCGGGGAGGGCGGGGAGTCTCTACACTGGCAGATTCGGATAAGTTCCGGGAACGAGGGACTCGGCCCATGCGCAATTGTTCGGCTAATTGTTGAGACTGTTGCTGTTGTTGGGCTAGATGAGCGCGAGATGGGGGCGGTTGTGCCGGTTCGCCATCACTAAAGGCGGGGATGGCTGATCCCATTTTTTTTGGGTCCCGAGGTGGCGCTTCCAGAGGGCGATCGCCACGGGTCCCGGGGGCAGATTTGCGGGATGCTGATTTGGTTGCTTTTTTACCCGATGTCTTGGTTTTGGTTTTTTTTACCCGCTTTGTCGGTTCGCCCGACTCCGTTTTTTCCGAAGGCACCACCGACAAAAATGACCGAATTGGAGACCTTTGAGCCACACCACACTCCTGTTGTTTCGTTCTTGCTGCTTGTTTAGGCTAACCCACTCCCTAAGTCCCATTTTTTAGGCGCAGTTGTACCCGCAGCACCGTCAATCGTAACCCCTTGAGGTACTCTTTTGGCGATCGCGCAGACAACCTTGGGCAGAAACTCCGGGGCAGAAACCGGGTTGCTTGAGACTTTCTCAATTCAAGGGCTATAACGCCTCTAGCGTATCACCAACCCCGGATCCTTGCGACAATGCCCACTCCATTTGTGTCAAGATTCCTCGCAACATGGCGACTTCTTGAGTGGATAGTTGAGCGCGATTGTACAACCGTCGGAATTTTTCCAGTCTCCGGGGCGCAGTATGAGGATAAAGATACCCAATTTCTAACAACAATCGTTCTAACTGTTGATAATATCCTTCTAATTCCTCTAGGGAGGCGGTAGGAACGCTAGAACTGGCGCTGACGAAGGGGGAAGGGATGCTGGGGTGAGTTTCTGCAAGTCCCGTCGCCTGTTGGTACAGTTCGGCGGCGCAAACGGCGACGGATTGGGCTAAGTTTAAGGAAGGATACTCGGGACTGGCGGGAATTTGCACGAATCGCTGGGCGTAGTTGAGTTCATCGTTGCTCAATCCTCGGTCTTCCCGCCCAAAAATCAAGGCGGAAGGGGTTTCTAACAGCCAAGGGAGGGCGACTCGGGGGGTTTCTAAGTCGGTGGGTAAGGACCGGGAACGCCCGGTGGTGGCGATCGCCCGTTGACATCCTACCAGGGCCTCTGGCAGGTCGTTGACAATTTGGGCGGATTCTAAAATATCTACCCCATGTACGGCCATTTTAATCGCCCATTCATCCTGGCGATCGCACTGAGGATTTACCAAGACTAACTGAGACAACCCCATATTTTTCATGACTCGGGCCACTGAACCCACGTTCAAGGGGCCAGCCGGTTCTACGAGTACGATCCGAATTCTGGCTAATGCGCTTTCATTCATGGTGAGAATGTTCAGGGTGGGGATGCTTCTTCGTCTAAGAGAGTCTGGATTATAGAGGAATCGGGGACCCAATGCAACTGAGGCTGACTCCACCCGGTGGCGATCGCCCGCCGGGTAACCGATGCAAGATTTTAGTAAGTTTTTAGAACATCCATGAGGGTTGACAGTTTATTATCGATAAAGCCCAATGGCTTGCCCTCTGTTTGGATTCTGGATAAACCCATGAGCGATCGTCCCTCTGCATCTACCCCGACTGATATGACTGGGATTAAAACGACCCAGACCCATATTACCAATGCTGACTATCGCGAACTCGATCGCGATCGCCTCTCGGCGATGTATCAGCATTATGCGGAGGTCAAGGATCAATATCCCCATTCCCTGCTGTTGTATCGCGTGGGGGATTTCTTTGAAACCTTTTTTCAGGATGCGATCGTGGTGGCGCGAGAATTGGAATTAGTTCTCACCAGTAAACAAGGGGGAGATGTGGGACGAGTCCCGATGACGGGAGTACCCCATCATGCCTTAGAACGGTATGCTATGCAATTGGTGGAAAAAGGCTACTCCATCGCCGTGTGCGATCAAGTGGAAGATGCAGCAGAAGCAAAAGGATTAGTCCGCCGCGAAGTCACTCGGGTCATTACCCCGGGTACACTCCTGGAAGATGGAATGCTCAAAGCGCGCACCAATAATTTTTTAGCGGCAGTCGTGATGGCCGGAAATCAGTGGGGATTGGCCTATACCGATATTTCTACGGGGGAATTCTTTACCACCCAAGCGGAAGAGTTAGAGCATCTCACACAAGAGTTAATGCGTCTGCAACCGTCAGAAGTGCTAGTCCCAACCAATACACCGGATATCGGCACATTGTTACGCCCCGGGGAAAAGTCTCAACATCTCTCCGAGTATCTTCCGTCCTGTTTTTGCTATTCGCTGCGATCGCAAAAACCCTTTACTTTGGTGGAAGCGCGGCAGCGGATTTTCGAGTATTTCAAACTCCGCAGTTTGGAAGGGGTGGGATGTGAAAATCTCCCTTTAGCCGTGCGTGCCGCAGGGGGATTATTGGAATATTTGGAAGCAACTCAAAAGGAAAATCGGATTCCCCTGCAATTGGTTCGCACTTATACTTTAGCGGATTACTTAATTGTTGATGCTCAAACGCGACGCAATTTAGAAATTACCCAAACCGTCCGCGATGGTACATTTTATGGCTCGTTGTTATGGGCGATCGACCGCACTAAAACTGCAATGGGTGGGAGAGCATTACGGCGTTGGATTTTGCAACCCTTGCTTAAAATTAAAGCGATTCGCGCCAGACAGGATACAGTAGAGGAATTGGTCCAAAAAACGGAACTACGCGAAGACATTCAAACGTTGTTATCAGAAATCTATGACATCGAACGCCTCACGGTTCGCGCCGGTTCCGGCACAGCAAATGCCCGTGATTTACTGTCATTAGCCGATTCTTTGGCAAAATTGCCGGAACTCTCTACCTTGGCACAACAAGGGGATTCTCCCTATTTAAAACCTTTACAACAAGTGCCATCAGAACTAGAGGCATTGGCAGTTCGCGTGAAACAAGCAATTGTGGAAGCACCGCCCCTCCATTTAAGCGATGGCGGGTTGATTCGTCCCCATGTTTATGAGGCATTGGATGAGATGCGATCGCTCGTTGAAGGAGATCAACAATGGTTGGCAAATCTCGAAGTGCAAGAACGGGAACGCACGGGAATTTCTAATCTAAAAGTCGGGTATAATAAAACCTTTGGGTATTACATCAGCATTTCCCGGTCAAAAAGTGAGCAAGCACCCTCCGATTATGTGCGACGGCAAACGTTGACCAATGAAGAACGGTATATTACCCCGGAATTGAAAGAACGGGAATCCAGGATTCTGACGGCACAAGAAGACTTGAATAAATTAGAATATGAAATTTTCGTCCAGTTGCGATCGCAGGTGGGAGAATATGCCGCAATGATTCGCAATGTGGCAAAAGCAGTCGCGGCGATCGATGTGTTAGCGGGGTTAGCAGAAATTGCGATCGACCGGGGATATTGCCGTCCCCACATGGTAGAAAATCGAGAAATTAGAATTACCAATGGTCGTCATCCCGTGGTTGAATATTCCATTCCAGCGGGGTTATTTGTCCCGAATTCCACTCGATTGGGAAATATCGAAGATCCGGGCAAATCTGAAAGTGATCATCGCCTTGCGCCCGATTTAATTATTTTAACCGGACCCAATGCTAGTGGTAAGAGTTGCTATTTACGGCAGGTGGGATTAATTCAGTTGTTAGCGCAAACCGGGAGTTTCATTCCGGCAACTTCCGCCACGTTAGGAATTTGCGATCGCATCTTTACCCGAGTTGGCGCAGTAGATGATTTAGCAACCGGGCAATCTACCTTTATGGTGGAAATGAATGAAACCGCCAATATTCTCAATCATGCCTCGCCTAAATCCCTCGTTTTACTCGATGAAATTGGCCGAGGAACCGCCACCTTTGATGGATTATCGATTGCTTGGTCTGTTGCCGAATATTTAGCCACTGAAATTCGCTCTCGCACCATTTTTGCGACTCATTACCATGAAATGAATGAACTTGCCTCTATCCTTCCCAATGTCGCTAACTATCAAGTAACGGTTCGGGAATTAGCGGATGAAATCGTATTTTTACATCAAGTCCAACCCGGAGGTGCGGACCGTTCTTATGGCATTGAAGCCGGACGGTTAGCCGGTTTACCTCCAATCGTAATTCAACGAGCAAAAGAGGTGATGAGTCAGATTGAAAAGCATAGTAAAATTGCCGTTGGACTTCGCAAAGGGGCGAAGAAAGAGGGAGCAAATTCCTCTGAAACTATTGAGCAATTAGATATGTTTGATTTTTAAATAGGGTTGGATGATTAGGGGAAGAACCCCACCCTAGCCCTCCCCTTGCTAAGGGGAGGGAACCGGAAGAACTCCACCCTACACCCTCCCCTTAGCAAGGGGAGGGAACTGGAAAAAGCCCACCCTAACTTTCTTCTTGCTAAAGGGAGTCAACTGGATTTAGATAGTCTTTCGTGAGATATTAGAGTGGGTGGAACGGCTTAAAATAGACAAAATTTTCAACATATTTTTGACAACATCTCCAGCTTTCTTTTACTTCAATCCACCTCCGGTCCCCTCCCCTTGGCAAGGGGAGGGTTAGGGTGGGGTTCCAATTCATGTCAACACAATACTCGTTTTCAACAAAGAAAGCTCCCCATTTTCTTCCCAATTTCCCCCGTACAAATCAAAGCATACCTCCATCTCTCCCGAGTCCTCTTCCGTAACCCTCAAAATCCCGAAATTATTATAACGACAGACCGCCAAATTATCAAAATGATAGGGAATATTTTCCGGGCGATCGCCTAAATCTCCTTCTGGTTTTACCAACATTTCCAAAATTCGTCGTTCAAATTCCTTCATGTGTGCATAAGCAATCCCACTAGAGGTTACCTGAAAAACCTTGGCCCTGGGGAAATCGGGATGAGACAGTTTAAATGCCGCCCCAATATGAACATCCCCACTAATAAAAATTACCCGTTTGTGCATTTTTTGAGAAAACTCAAAGACTAATTTTAATAATTGATTTCGCTCATCCCAATTGCTATGATGTTCCCAATGATCCCGTTGATCATCTTGATATCCCAACAAAGTTAAGTCAATTTTGTTAATCACAAAACTACTTAAATGAACTACCGGAACCGGAGACACAATAAATAGAACCTCGGCATCGGATTGATACTGACTAGCAATCCATTTTTCAAATCGCCTCCCTTGTTCTAACCCTAACGTCCGATGGTGGTCGCGATTGTAATTACGATTTCCACGCATATCAAGGACATAAAACCCACAGCGCCCGCAATCAAATCCATAGTCAAATTGATGATTTACAAAATCAGTCTCAGGATTATGAGAATGTTCATATTCCCAATAGACTTGTTTAGCAGCCTCAAACATTTGATAGGCAAAATCCAATTGTTCCTGGGTATTTCGCAGTTGCCAGGAGTTGTCCAATAATCCCGCCAGTTCATCGGTAGTATAAGAACCCCATCCATCGACAATTTCATGATCATCCCAAATCATATAAGTGGGAAAACGCTGATAAAGGTGCTGCACTTCCGGAATTCCCCAATATCCCCGATAAATATCCCGATACCAGGAAATCATATCCTCGCGAGTTGGATTTTGGGATTTGACCTTCCGCAACCATTCCCAGATACTCACCTCGGGGTTGCCATCTACATAGACTTGATCTCCCGTTGCTAACACAAATCGCGCATTCACTTTAGCGAGTTCCTGGGTAAATCGGTCCCACATCTCCACATTAGTAAGCTCTCGCCCTTCATAAGGCATATGACAACTATAAATGCCAAAATTGATGGTTTTCGGATGTTCCGGAAAGGTGTGAAACCATAGGGGTTGGTCCTGTCCTAATTCCCAAGGAGAATCCCGATTGGGGTCAAATAACGCATAGTAATAGCGAGTATCCGGTGTGAGATTCATCAGTTCCATCACCCCGGTGAGGTCAGTTTCCGGTGTGAGAGAGATCGGCAGAACGATTTCCGGGGAAAATTCTTCTGTATGAGTTGGAGTGGTCAAGCGTAACTGGTATTCACGGCGATCGCCTAAAATCAACAAAGGAATCCCCTGAGTGGGAATGGGACGAGAAGACACCACCAACCAGTATTCCCCCGGTTCAGAAACCCGGAACCATAGGCGCACTGTGGTGGGGGTCGTATGACCAATAATACTGGTTTGCTCTAAGCGTGAATTCGGCCAAGGACGCTGTTCAGCATCATAAAACTTCAGAGGGCGATTCATGACGGTTTCTCGTCTCCATTGCACGGATAGGGAAGGACCATTCTATTATCCAGGTAATGGAGACACAGGATTCACTCGGAGGCGGTTCTGATTGACTTTACCCAGATTCTCCAATCAGACAGTGGATTTGAGGCATCTCATCTGTTCTGGAATCGATGGTTTCCTGCCGGGAATTCTCCGGGGGTTGGGGTCGCTTAATAGCGGGCGATCGCAGCAACTGCACCCTCTGCTAACATTTTGCAGACTCTGCCTCCTACAAACTCCCCAACCCATCAAATCTCTCAAATCCTCCCTACAACTGCCTTATCCCGACCCTTTCACCACCCTAGAAATCCGTTCCACTAACTCAGAAACGGGTAAAGACACATCCAAATGAATCGCCTCATCGGGAGTGGGTTCTTCTAACGCCTCAAATTGACTATTGAGCAAATCCGCTGGCATAAAATGGTCTGTTCGCGACTGAATTCGTGACTGAATTACCGCCGGGGAACCCTTCAAATAAACCCACTTAATCGCTTCCAAAGAACAATCCAAAATTTCGCGATAAGATTGCTTCAAAGCGGAACAAGCTAATACTACATTTTTATCTTGCTCTAACCAAACAGAGATGTGTTGACGCATCGCCATTAACCAAGGGAGGCGATCGCTCTCATCTAAGGGGATTCCCCGACTCATTTTCTCCACATTTTCCGGGGAATGTAAATCATCAGCATCCATAAACTGCCACCCTAACACCTCTGCCAGACGCTTCCCCACGGTGGTTTTACCCGAACCCGATACTCCCATGATGATGACAATGGTCACCGTTAACGCTCCTTTTTCTCCCGAGTGTGAGGGGTTTGATGCCGCTATGCAATTCCGTAGTTGAAGGCGATCGCGCTTTTATGGGTTTCCCCTGCTACAGCTTCCCCAGTTGGGTGCAATTTCACTATTATAAAGCATCTTCACCCCTGAAATAAAGCCCCCAGTCACCGCATTCAGATAAACTTGACCTAAATTTACCCAATTTAGAGGTTTCATTAGATAATAGGGTAAAGAACTCAGCCCTAAAATCGCTTATGGGGCATTCCCTCCTTCTATCAGACAGCAAAACCACAATAATCATGACAATCACCCCTGATATCCGTGAATTTTATCGTGCAACGGAACCCGGTCCGGCGCTGGTTTGTACCGACCCCCAGGATCGAAAGTATTACATTGACTTTTCCACGGTTCGCGGCGGCGAAATTATTGATAAACTTAAGAACAAAATCACCTTTTTCATGCCCGATCGCCCGACTTGTGCCTTGTTTACGGGCCATATTGGATGCGGGAAATCTACGGAACTCTTGCGGCTGAAAATGGAACTGGAAAAAGCCGGGTTTCATGTGGTGTATTTTGCCTCCAGTGAAGACTTGGAACTGACGGATGTGGATATCGTGGATGTGTTGCTGGCGATCGCCTCTCGCATCTCCGAAAGTTTAGAGACGATTCAACTCACCCAAACCAGCAAGCTCAAAGATTTGCTGCAAGGGGCTTCGCGGATTCTCAATGCGGATATTCAGGGATTTAAAACCAAATTTCCCATTCCTACAGTGGGCGAGGTGGGAATCAGTGGACAAGGAGACAACTTTACCTTGTCCCTGGGAATTGGCGAAATTACGGCCAAACTCAAACAAGATGCGTCCTTGCGGCAAAAGCTGAATCAGTTTTTAGGTCCCCAAAAACAACAACTCCTCGATGCCATTAATCAGGAGTTGATTGAACCAGCTATCATGAAACTCAAAGCGCAGGGGAAACATGGGTTAGTGGCCATTGTGGACAACTTAGATCGCCTGGATAACAGTCCGAAACCTTCGGGAACACCGCAACAAGAAAATCTATTTGTGGACCAGGGGGAATATTTAACTAAGCTCAATTGTCATCTGGTTTATACCCTGCCTTTGGCGCTGAAATTTTCCAATAGTTATGGAATGTTGACTCAGCGATTTGAAGACCCGAAAGTATTGCCAATGGTGCCCGTGCGATCGCAGGATGGCAAGGAACATCAAGCGGGGATGGCACTCTTGCGGCAAATGGTCCTAGCTAGAGCATTTCCCGATTTAGACGAACAACAACGCTTAGATGCCATTTCCCTCATTTTTGACAGTCCCGACACCTTAGATCGCCTCTGCCAAATTAGTGGGGGTCATGTTCGGGATTTACTCAAATTGCTGAATACCTGGATTATGGAAGAAATGAAATTTCCCCTCCATCGCCAAACTTTAGAAAAAGTGATTCAGTCCTGTCAACAGGATATGACGATGCCCATTTCTGACCAAGAATGGGAGTTATTGCGTCAGGTGAAAGTTTCCCAAAAAGTTAATGATGATACGGGCTATCAACACTTGATTAGAAGTCGCTTTGTGTTTGAGTATCGCGATAATGGCAAAGTGTGGTTTGAGGTGAATCCAATGATAGCTGAATCGGGAGAAATGTAGCCATGATTGAACCGTTTAATCTGGAACCCATCAGCGCGGAAAATGAGCAGGCTTTAACCCGATTGGCTTGGGCATTGGAGGCATCTCGCGGGGATTTTAAACTGTTTATTGCCCGTTGTAATTATATCCAATTGCGAGAGCGAATGGTACAGAGATTGCAACAGCTTTGTGCGGTAGAAATTCGCTGCATTGAGGTCAAAGCAGCAGACCGATTTTTGCATAGCCTGATCCGGGCTGAATTGGGGGAAGAACAACCGGATGCGCTGATGGTTTTTGGGTTAGAAACGGTTACGGAGATTAATTCCCTGTTGAGTTCGGCGAATCAAGTCCGGGAGGAGTTTCAGAAACAGTTTCATTTTCCCTTAGTGCTGTGGGTGAATGATGAGGTGCAGCAAAAAATCCGCCAAATTGCGCCGGATTTGGAGAGTTGGGCGATTCCGGTACAATTGACGATGGATCGAGAGGCGATCGCCACTTTTGTTACAGAAACCGCCCAGGCTTGGTTTGCCAATCAACTGCCACTCAACCGCCAATCTGCTTTAAAATTGCTCGGGGAATTAGAACCGGCGCAAATCGATTTAATCAGCCAATCTGGATTAGATGAAGAACTGAATGCCAATTTAGAGACTCTATTGGGGGCGGTTCAATTCATCCTTGTTCAACCGGATATCGCCCTCGTTCATTATCAACTGGCAGCGACATGGTGGGATAAATCTCAGCAGTTAGAACGCCTGGGGAAAATTTATCATCAAATTGCCGTTTGCCATTATATCAAAGTCCGACAACAACGCAATTTAACCCCCTCGGATTGGCAACCGACGCGGGAAGCCATCTCCCACTGTTTAGCGGCTTTTGAACAAACCCAAAACCCTCATTTAATCGCCGATTCCCTAGAAAGTATCGGCAAAATCTTACGACAGTTGCCCGACTGGGATACCCTCCAAACCCTGGCAACCCATGCCTTATCCATCCATGAAGCCGAAAATCAGCCCATAGAAACGGCCCGAGATTATGGGTTTTTAGCGGAAGTGGCTTTATCCCAATCCAATTGGACCGAGGCTCAAGAATTAGCCGAAAAAGCCCTAGAGATTTTAACGACAGTTCCGGGATTTTCATTTCCCCATAGTCCGAGTCCGATTGACGAAAATTCGAGCGCATCAACCCTGGGTTTTGATGCCAGTCTGTATTATTTTATTCTAGCCCAAGCCGAGCAAAAATTAAATCAGCCAGAAGCGGCACTCCGGCATTTAGAGGCGGCAAAACAAGCGGGAAGTCCGGATCATGATACCCAGCTTTATTTGGATATTATCTGTCAGTTACAACTTCTTTATTTTCAACAAAAACAATATTTAGAAGCCTTTGAACTCAAACTCAACCGCTACTCCATTGAGCAACAATATGGATTAAGAGCCTTTGTCGGGGCTTGTTGGATTCAACCGCAACGGCAGGAGAATTTTGGTCTAACTCCCATTGATAAACGGCAATCTGTAGCC
Source organism: Laspinema sp. D2d (assembly GCF_025370755.1). Classification (GTDB taxonomy): domain Bacteria; phylum Cyanobacteriota; class Cyanobacteriia; order Cyanobacteriales; family Laspinemataceae; genus Laspinema. The sequence continues at coordinate 29,483 of NZ_JAMXFC010000028.1, forward strand.
CCAGAAATAGCTGCTTCTGGGCGGATGTTGGATGTGGAAAAAATTGTCAAAGAAATTGGGGCGAATGATTCCCGAATCCTGGTGATTCATGGACAATCCGGTGTGGGGAAAAGCTCTCTGGTGAATGGGGGAATCATTCCCAAGTTAAAGGAAAAACTGAGTGGATATCAGGAATATTTACCTATCCCGGTGCGAGTTTATACGAACTGGATGGAAGAATTTGCCAGCAGCTTGGCAGAGGCATTGGCAGACAAAGGGGTAAAATTCAGGTCTGTTCTGGGAGAAGGGCAATTCGCATCATTCCTGGAACAGTTGCAGGAGAACGAAAGCCAAAATTTGCGTTCTATCCTAATTTTTGACCAATTTGAAGAGTTCTTTTTTGCCTGTCCCACCCCCAGAGAACGGCGGCAATTTTTTGATTTCTTAGGGGATTGCCTGACCATTCCCAGCATCAAAATTATCCTATCTCTGCGAGAGGATTATTTGCATCAATTGCTAGAGTGCGATCGGCTAGAAAGCATGAAGAGTATCAACAACGATATCCTAGCCCGCAAAGTCCGCTATCCCCTGGGCAACTTTCCCCCCCCAGATGCAGAAAAAATCATCCAAAGTTTAACGGAAAAAACCCAATTTTGGTTGTCCGATGAGTTAACTCAGGCATTAGTTCAGGACTTAGCCGATGAACTCGATGCCGTGCGTCCGATTGAATTGCAAATCGTCGGCGCACAACTACAAGCGGAAAATATTACCACCTTAGCCGAGTATCAAAAACGGGGACCAAAAACCGAATTCGTCAAGCGCTACTTAGACGACGTGGTGAAAGACTGTGGACCGGAGAATCAGCAGATGGGTGAATTTGTGCTGTACTTGCTGACCGATGAAAAAGGCACTCGTCCCCTGAAAACGCGGGAAGAAATAGCGGGGGAATTACAGGAACTCGCCGCTGATTTGACAGGAGAGGTTAGCCAATTAGATTTGGTGTTGAAAATTTTTGTAGACTCCGGTTTAGTGTTGCTAATCCAGGAAAAGCCAGCCGAACGGTATCAACTGGTTCATGATTACTTAGCTGAGTTTATTCGCAAGCAACAACAGCCTCAGTTAGAACGGTTAAGGGCCGAACTGGAACAAGAAAGAACCCAACGGAAATTATTAGAAGCCGAACGTCAAAAGACCAAGGAAGAGTTAGAACAGGAACGAAAGGCCAAGCAAATCTTAGCGGAAGCGAATCAGAAAGCAAAACAGCGAATTCGCCTAGGGACAGGAATTTTTGCCGCCTCCTTACTCGCCGCAGCCATCACCGGAGGATTCGCCTTCAAAGCGACTCAAACCCTGGAGGAAGCCCGAGAAGGGACTAGACTCGAACGCCAAGGGTTAAATGCCTTAGGACAATTTGAAGTCTCCCAAATCGATGGATTAGTCTCAGCAATGATCGCGGGGCAAGACTTACAAGCTCTAGTAAGTGACAAACGTTCCCTTGCAGATTATCCCACTGTCACCCCGATCCAGGCCTTGCACACCATTATCAACCAGATCTCCGAACACCATCAACTTCCGTATCAGGGTTGGATCTCCAGCGCCAGTTTCAGCCCGGACGGGGAACGTATCCTCACGAGTTCAGAGGACAAGACTGTCCGGGTGTGGGACCGCCGTGGTCAGCTAATAGCCGAACTCACCGGCCATCAGGGTGGGATCTACAGTGCCAGTTTCAGCGCGGACGGGGAACGCATCCTCACGAGTTCAGAGGACAAGACTGCCCGGGTGTGGGACCGCCGTGGTCAGCTAATAGCCGAACTCACCGGCCATCAGGGTGGGATCTACAGCGCCAGTTTCAGCCCGGACGGGGAACGCATCCTCACGAGTTCACAGGACACTGCCCGGGTGTGGGGCCGCCGTGGTCAGCTAATAGCCGAACTCATCGGCCATCAGGGTGGGATCAACAGCGCCAGTTTCAGCCCGGACGGGGAACGCATCCTCACGATATCACAGGACACTGCCCAGGTCTGGGACCATCGTGGACAGTTGATTGCCGAACTCAAACTCACCGGCTATTGGAATGGGTACAACAACGCCAGTTTCAGCCCCGATGGGGAACGCATCCTCATCGCCTCCCAGGAGGGTGTCCAGGTCTGGGACCGCCGTGGCCAGCTCGTTGCAAAACTCATCGGCCATCAGCGTAGGGTCTCCCGCGCCAGTTTCAGCCCGGACGAGGAACGCATCCTTACCACCTCCTCTGACAACATCCCTCGGGTGTGGGACCTCCGTGGTCAGCTAATAGTCCAACTCACCGGCCATCAGGGTCCAGTCTACGACGCCAGTTTCAGCCCAGACGGG
>NZ_JAMXFC010000028.1:31913-86537 GCF_025370755.1 Laspinema sp. D2d
GAACGCATTGTCACCACCTCAGAGGACAAGACTGCCCGGGTGTGGGACCGCCGTGGCCAGCTAATAGCCGAACTCACCGGCCATCAGGGTGGGGTGTACGACGCCAGTTTCAGCCCAGACGGGGAACGCATCCTAACGAGTTCAGAGGACAACATCCCTCGGATGTGGGACCGCCGTGGCCAGTTAATAGCCAAACTCACCGGCCATCAGGGTTGGAGCTACGCCAGTTTCAGCCCAGACGGGGAACGCATTGTCACCACCTCAGAGGACAAGACTGCCCGGGTGTGGGACCGCCGTGGCCAGCTAATAGCCGAACTCACAGGCCATCAGGGTGGGATCTACAGCGCCAGTTTCAGCCCGGACGGGGAACGCATCCTCACCACCTCAGAGGACAAGACTGCCCGGGTGTGGGACCGCCGTGGTCAGCTAATAGCCGAACTCACCGGCCATCAGGGTCCAGTCAACGACGCCAGTTTCAGCGCGGACGGGGAACGCATCCTCACCACCTCAGAGGACAAGACTGCCCGGGTGTGGGACCGCCGTGGTCAGCTAATAGCCGAACTCACAGGCCATCAGGGTAGGGTCATCAGCGCCAGTTTTAGCTCGGATGGGGAACACATCCTCACTGAATCAGAGGACAACACCCTCCGGGTCTGGGACCGCCGTGGCCAGCTAATTGCCGAACTCACAGGCCATCAAGGTAGGGTCATCAGCGCTAGTTTCAGCAAGGACGGGGAACGCATCCTCACAGCCGCTTTGGATAACACAGTCCAGGTGTGGCGTATAGGAAGTTTGGATGAGTTACTGGAGTGGGGGTGTGACTGGCTTGGGGATTATCTTGTTACCCATCCCAAGAAATTAGAACAGTTAAAGACTTGTCAAACGCCATCCAATTTGGCAGAAGCGGCAATCTATTTAGTCCGGGAAGGAAAGGAAGAAGCTAGAGCGGGTCAGGTCAATGCGGCAGTAACGACATTCCGCAAGGCATTGGGGTGGAATAATACAGCGTTAGATTTCGAGCCTGAAGCCAAAGCTCAACAATTAGCAAAAGCTTCAGAACGGGTGAAGAAGGGTGAGGAATTTGCAGAACAAGGGCAGGGTCAAGCCGCAGTCAGGGAATTTCAGGAAGCCTTGAACATTGATCCGAGTCTCAATTTTCAACCCCAAAACGAAGCCGCCTCCTTGTTGGTTTTTAGAGGCAACACGCTAGTTAGAGAAGGAAAAGTCAAGGAAGCCATCTCAGCTTATGCAGATGCCCAAACCCTTGATCCAAACTTCACAATTTCTGGGTATTTTTGGAATACCCTGTGTTGGCAAGGGAGCTTGCATGGCTCTCCCGAAGCGGTGATGTTTGCCTGTGAAAAAGCCGTGGAAATATCTCCTCACAATGGCAGGTATCGCGAGAGTCGGGGTCTAGCGCGGGCGCTAACGGGCAATTCCCAGGGAGCAATTGAAGATTTTCAGGCAGATATTGATGGGATTGATGATCCGGAGGAAAAGTCCCAGCGGCAAGGTTGGATTGACGCTTTAAAAGCGGGTAAAAATCCATTTACGGAGGAGGAAATTCAGCGGTTGCGACAGTTACCAAGATAGTAGTGGGGAGGTTGCGCTAGGCATTAAATATGAATGGGGTGGGTTTGGTTACTTTAGGGGGAGAATGAGTGAACGGGGGGCGCGGAACTTTCGCTGCTGTCGTAAAATAGGCACAACTCTCCAGACTCTAGAGAACGTAAAATTTCCATGACTCATTCCACTGATATTCTGACTTTGGCGCGTTGGATGGCGTCAGATTTTAGCAATTTTGACCAGGCGATCGAGAATCCGCCGTTTTTTGCCCATATTCGGGTCTGTATGCGGCCCCTGCCTTATGAGTTCCTGGATGGGGTCAGTCTCTATTTAGAGCAGGCTTATGATTATATGCTGGATCAGCCCTATCGGGTGCGGGTGTTGAAGTTGGTCCCGAAGGGCGATCGCATTGAAATCGAAAACTACAAGGTCCAGGATGAAGCCTCTTTCTACGGATCCGCCCGCGATCGCCAGCTTCTGCAATCCCTCACCCCAGACAAGCTAGAAAAAATTCCCGGGTCCAGTTTCATCACGGAATGGACTGGATCCAGTTTCAAGGGGGAGGTAGAACCGGGCAAAAATTGCATTGTGGTTCGCAAGGGTCGCACCACTTATCTGGATAGCACCTTTGAAATTGATGAAAATGTCTTTATCAGTCACGATCGCGGACTGGACCCCGAGACTGATGAGATGGTTTGGGGTTCGGTTGCGGGTCCTTTTGTGTTTAACAAGCGGCGGGCGAGTTTTGCGGATGAGGTGGTTGTGAATTGAGATTGGGGAGGGGAACCTCTTACAAGAGTAGCTTTTGTACGTTCAAAGGGAGTTAGCTCAAATTTAAGTACACCTCCGGTCCCCTCCCCTTGGCAAGGGGAGGGTTAGGGTGGGGTCCTCTTGAGGTGGCGATCGCGTTTCAAGATGAATGAGTAGGTGGTGAGTTCAAGCGCGATCGCCCGTAGTTAAAGACCTTTTCCCAGACTCCATACAGGCGCTTAAACCTTTAAGAGTGTGTGAGGTGGCGATCGCCCTAGAAGAACCCCACCCTAACCCTCCCCTTGCCAAGGGGAGGGGACCGGATGCGATGGGATTTTGTGGGGTGGCGATCGCCCACGAAGAACCCCACCCTAACCCTCCCCTTGCTAAGGGGAGGGGACCGGATGCGATGGGATTTTGTGGTGTGGCGATCGCCCTAGAAGAACCCCACCCTAACCCTCCCCTTGGTAAGGGGAGGGGACCGGATGCGATGGGATTTTGTGGTGTGGTATTCCTTAATGCAGATTTTTTGCGGAATTCTGTCAAGTCGCTGGGGTGAAATATCCCACAGGTGGCACAAACCTGGTAGAGTTACCGAGTATTGGCAAGCAAGATTCATCTACCTATGAGAGTCCTGGTTATTGGCGGTGACGGCTATTGCGGTTGGGCAACTGCGCTTTACCTATCCAATCACGGTTACGATGTCGCAATTTTAGATAGTTTGGTGCGTCGGCATTGGGATGCACAACTCTGCGTGGAAACCCTAACACCGATCGCCCCGATTCAGCAACGGTTGCAGCGTTGGCGCGATCTAACTGGCAAGTCTATTGATCTGTTCGTTGGGGATATCACTGATTACGCTTTCTTAAGTAAGGCACTCCATCAGTTTGAACCCGATACGATTGTTCACTTTGGTGAGCAGCGATCGGCCCCCTTCTCGATGATTGATCGTGACCATGCGGTTCTCACTCAAGTGAATAACGTCGTGGGAACTCTGAATCTGCTTTATGCCATGAAGGAAGATTTCCCTGACTGCCATCTGGTGAAGTTAGGCACAATGGGCGAATATGGCACGCCAAATATCGATATTGAAGAAGGCTATATCACCATTGAGCATAACGGGCGCAAAGATACCCTCCCCTATCCGAAGCAACCGGGAAGTTTCTATCACTTAAGCAAGGTTCACGATAGTCACAATATCCAGTTTGCTTGCAAAATTTGGGGTCTGCGTGCTACAGATTTGAACCAAGGGGTTGTTTATGGGGTCCTGACGGAAGAAACCGGCATGGATGAAATGCTAATCAACCGCCTCGATTATGATGGCGTGTTTGGAACAGCACTTAACCGCTTCTGCATTCAAGCAGCAGTGGGACATCCCCTGACGGTGTATGGCAAAGGCGGACAAACCCGAGGATTTTTGGATATTCGGGACACGGTACGCTGTATGGAACTGGCGATCGCCAATCCAGCAGAACCGGGACAATTCCGTGTCTTTAACCAATTTACCGAACTATTCAACATCGGTGAACTGGCAACGAAGGTGCAACAAGCAGGGATGGCAATGGGACTGAAAATTGAGATTGACCACCTGGAAAACCCCAGAGTTGAACTCGAAGAACATTATTTCAATGCCAAAAACACCAAACTGCTGGATTTAGGTTTACAACCCCATTATTTATCCGATTCCCTACTCGATTCTCTGCTGAATTTCGCCGTCAAATACCAGACCCGAATCGACAAAAACCAGATTCTACCCAAAGTATCTTGGCGACGTTAAACCTTGCTGTCTAGCAGCATTCGGTGAGACTAAAGGGTTTTATATCCTTTCTAACGTTCTGAAGGGAGTGCGAAATTCTAGCTCCCTAGTGACAAGAGCTAGAATCTCGCACTATCATTTATCAATTAAACCCGTTGAAGTTGCTCATAGGCTGACCTAAAACCCTTGCGTAACTAAAATTTGATATGAGAATTGCACTTTTTACCGAAACCTTTTATCCCAAAGTTGATGGCATTGTTACCCGACTTTGCCGCACCGTCGAACAACTGCAATGCGCTGGAGATCAGGTACTCATCTTTTCTCCCGACTACGGCATTACTGAATACAAAGGAGCCGAAGTTTACGGGGTTACTGGGTATCCTTTACCGCTGTATCCAGAACTGAAATTAGCCTTCCCCACCCCATCTATCCGGCGCAAACTCGAAGTCTTTAAACCCGATTTAATTCATGTTGTCAACCCCGCTGTGTTAGGAGTCGGGGGAATTTACTACGCTAAAAGTCTGAAAATTCCCTTAGTTGCTTCCTACCATACCCACCTTCCCAAATATTTGCACCATTATGGGTTAGGAGTGTTAGAACCCCTACTCTGGGAACTGCTCAAAGCGGCTCATAATCAAGCGGAATTGAACCTCTGTACTTCAATGGCAATGGTGCAAGAATTGCGAAATCATGACATTGAACGGGTGGATTTGTGGCAGCGTGGGGTCGATACGGAGTTATTTCAACCCCATTTAGCCAGTCGAGAAATGCGCGATCGCCTCAGTCAAGGGAATCCCGACAGTCCCCTGTTGCTATATGTGGGACGACTCGGTGCCGAGAAAGAAATCGATCGCATTAAACCCGTCCTAGAAGCCATTCCCCATGCCAGATTAGCCTTAGTCGGTGATGGACCCACGCGGCAACAACTCGAACAACACTTTGCCGGAACTCCCACCCATTTTGTCGGCTATTTACACGGAGAACAATTAGCCAGCGCCTTTGCCTCTGCCGATGCCTTCATTTTTCCTTCCCGAACCGAAACCCTGGGTTTAGTTTTGTTAGAAGCAATGGCAGCCGGTTGTCCCGTCGTTGCTGCCGCCAGAGGAGGGATTCTGGATATCGTCACCGATGGAGTCAATGGATACCTGTTTGATCCCGATGAGGAGAATGGTGCGATCGCCGCCACCCAACGTCTCCTAGCGAACCAAATCGAACGCCAATCCCTCCGCCAAAATGCGCGCAAAGAAGCCGAACAATGGGGATGGCAAGCGGCAACAGCGCAACTCCGGCGCTATTATCAAACGATCCTAAATTCGGGTAGTTTGCCTCTTGCCGCCTGATCGGGAAGATCGGGGAGTTGGTAGAGATTTACCTCAAGTCTAAAAGCACTTCCGGTCCCCTCCCCTTAGCAAGGGGAGGGTTAGGGTGGGGTCCTCGTGAGGTGCGATCGCACCTCAATAGGAATGGGTACATGAAGAGTTCTCGTAGAGATGCGATCGCCACCTTACGAAGAATGGGGTTTCTCTAGCCTCCATACAGGTGCTTAAACCTGTAAGAGTGGGTCAGGTGGCGATCGCCACCTCAGAAGAACCCCACCCTAACCCTCCCCTTGCCAAGGGGAGGGGACCGGAGGTGCTTTTAAACTTGAGGGAAATCTCCCCCATCCTCCCCATCCTCCCCATCCTCCCCATCCTCCCCATCCTCCCCATCTCCCCAATCCTCCCCATCTCCCCCACCTCCCCAATCTCCCCACATTTCCCAGGGTTGGCGTACCATAGAGATCAGGCAAATCTGAGCCGGTAAGCGTTGATAACACATGACATTTTCAGGCACTGGTAGCGTTCTAGCGGCTTTAACTCGGGTAGGTCGCATGGGGGAGTTGACCCGGCGAGTCAAGGATATGCAGGTTGGGGAATTTGTCTGCATCCTTGATTTTATTACGGCAGAATTTCAACAATGTCTGCTGGCAATTGATCTGATTAATAATGAAGCGCTAGAAATTCTTTTAGAACAACTCCTCGATGCCTTCACGCTCAAAATTAGTCAAATCCTACAAGCGGAACGCACGACTATTTTTTTAATTGACCAAGAAAAAGAGCAACTTTGGTCAAAAATTAGCCAAGATGAAACGGGGAAAAGTGCCGAAATCCGATTACCCATCCATATTGGCATTCTCGGTCATGTGGCTTGCAATGGCGAAAGTGTCAACATTGCCGATGTTCGCAATCATCCTTTATTTCAAGCGGAAGTAGACGAACCCCCGGGATGCGACCCGAGAAATCTACTCTGTGAACCGATTTTTAGCAGCAAAGACCCCGATCGCGTGGTGGCGGTGGTTCAGGTCCTGAATAAAATCGGCGAGGTTCCGTTCAACCGCGAGGATCAGCTTCAATTCGCGGGGTTTGCCTCTTCCATTGCCATTATTCTGGAAAGTTGTCAGTCTTTTTATGTGGCAGCCAGAAATCAGCGCGGGGTCAGTGCGTTACTGGAAGCAACGACGACTTTAGGTCAAAGTTTGGACCTAGAAACAACATTACGCGCTGTCATGGACCGCGCCAAGGATTTAATGCAGGCCGATCGCAGTACCTTATTTTTACTCAGCAAGGAAACGGACGAACTCTGGACGAAAGTTGCCAAGGCAGATGGCAAAACAATGGTAGAAATCCGGATTCCTGCAAATCGTGGTATTGCCGGTTATGTTGCCTCTACGGGTCAAACTCTGAATATTCATGATGCCTATCTTGACCCCCGCTTTGACCCGACGACGGACCGAAAAACCGGGTATCAAACCGCTACGATTCTTTGTATGCCTGTTTTTAATGCGTCGGGGGAGTTAATCGGGGTGACGCAACTGATTAATAAACATAAGGGGAGTTTTAATTCTTCCGATGAAGCGTTTTTGCGTGCGTTTAATGCACAGGCAGGAATTGCATTACAAAACGCGCAATTGTTTGAAAGTGTGTTACTAGAGAAGCAATATCAAAAAGATATTTTAGAAAGTCTTTCTGATGCGGTGATTTCCACCAATATGGAAGGGAAAATTGTCACAATTAACGAGGCGGCGTTAGAGTTGCTGGGATGTCCGATTCAGAAGGATGACCGCAAGGAGAGCGATCGCCAGTTTCAGATTCAGCGGGAAAATAAGCAAAAATTGCTGTTGTGGCAGCAAAAGTTACAAGGGCGCTATGTTTGGGAAGTGGTCCCGATTGACCATCTGAGATTTCGTTTACAAGATGCGTTACAAAATGCGGCAAGGCATTTTGTGCCGGAACAAAGTCTAACCATTGGGTTAGTCAAATTGGATGAAACGAATATGGAAAATGCGATTTTGGTGATAGGCGATCGCAATAATCCTGAATTTTATATCCCCTGGAATGAGACGGATGAAAATGCTATCCGCTACCCTAAAAGTCAAGTTAAAGAAATCGAACGCAGTCTTAACCTGACCGTGAATCCATTAACCAACCCAGAAGGGGGAGTCCGAGGTGGATTGGTGGTTTTAGAAGATATTAGTCGGGAAAAACGGATGAAAACCACCATGTATCGCTATATGACCCCTGGGGTAGCAGAACGAGTGATGGCATTAGGGGAAGATGCCTTAATGGTGGGGGAACGCAAAGAAGTCACTATTTTATTTTCAGATATTCGCGGTTATACAACCCTGACGGAAAACTTGGAAGCGGCAGAAGTTGTCTCGCTTTTGAATAACTATTTCGAGACAATGGTAGAAGCGGTTTTTAACTGCGATGGAACCTTGGATAAATTTATTGGCGATGCGTTAATGGCGGTATTTGGTGCACCGTTACCCCTTAAAGAACACGCTTGGAAGGCGGTGCAATCAGCCTTAGATATGCGTCGGCGTTTAGATGAATTTAATCGGCGGCAAAAAGAACATAATATTCGCATCGGAATTGGTATTAGTTCTGGGGAAGTGGTTTCCGGCAATATTGGCAGTCAAAAGCGGATGGACTATACAGTAATTGGGGATGGGGTGAATTTAAGTGCGCGGTTAGAAAGCGTGACAAAGGAATATAAATGTGATATTATTATTAGCGAATTTACTTATCAACTTTGTAGCGATCGCATCTGGGTTAGAGAGTTAGATAAGATTCGAGTCAAGGGGAAAAATCAGGCAGTAGGGATTTATGAATTAATCGGCGATCGTCAGACTCCCTTGGATGCGGAAAAACAGAAATTTTTAGACTTTTATAGCGCCGGACGTGCCGCCTATATCTCTAAAAATTTTACTCAATCCATTACCCTTTTTCAATCAGCAGGTGCAATTTATCCCGAAGACCAAGCGGTAAAAATTCACATTCAAAGAGCGCAAGATTATCTTCAAATACCACCACCAGAGGACTGGGATGGTGTGCATACCATGACCACAAAGTAAGATAATTCGGATAAAAAGGGTTGGTTAACTATCCCGTTTGATTGACCCTTCATGCCATTCCCCTAGCACCCAATCTGATATCTTTGATAACAAACTAAAAATTAGAATTCCCAGAATTGTGACCAGGAATAAAGCGGCAAACATTCTCGGAATTTGCAGATTGTACCCGGCAATCAGCATTTGATAGGCAATCCCAGAATCAGTCCCCCCAGTCCCGGCGACAAATTCTGCCACCACGGCACCAATTAACGATAATCCCCCGCTAATCCGCAATCCTGATAAAAAATAGGGTAAGGCACTGGGTAATCGCAAATACCAGAGGGTTTGCCAGCGTGAGGCTTTGTAGAGGATAAATAAATCTCGTAAATTCGGGTCGAGGCTGTTTAAACCAAAGGTGGTATTAGAAATAATCGGGAAAAAGGCGACAATCCAGGCACAAGTTACCAAAGCACCAAAGGTATAGTCTTTAAACCAAATAATAATTAACGGTGCGATCGCCACAATGGGAGTGGTCTGTAACACAATCGCATAAGGATACAGACTTTTTTCAACCCACTTACTTTGAGACATCAACACCGCAATCATTAACCCCGAAATTGCAGCCGTAATAAAAGCTACTACTGTAATTTTTAAGGTAATGATTAAGGCAGGAAACAGAATCGGCCAATCCTTAATTAAAGCCTGAGCAATGACCGAAGGTTTGGGCAATAAATAAACGGGGGTGTTGGTTACCTCTACCCCAATTTCCCAAGCGGAAAGAACTATAATTCCCACCAAAATTGGAGCAATAGTATCCAAAGACCATAACTTATTTTTCTTGAATTTTGCTAACATCAAAGCGATATCTTTTTTCATATTATGGGTTTCATTAATCAGTGCATTGCTTCTGTCCGCCCGGATTTAATCCCTACGGATTTGAAAGGATAGCTACCTCCATTGACCCAAAGGGCTTCCCTGAAAAATCCCTTAGAAACCGGGTTTTTGTCATAAATTTGGACAATTTATCATTTAGGGTGAAAACCCGGTTTCTTGTCCCTGGGAGAAACTATACCAGTCGCTTAGTTAGGTCGGACAGTATCAGTCTCTAAGTTCCCCGATAGGTCACATGATCATTGTCAGTTTCATACAACTGCATTTCATAGAGTAACCCCGGGGGTAGCTTAGGTTCTAGCATATTCCAAAAGACTACCACCATATTCTCAGCGGTGGGATTGATTCCTTTGAAAGCGGGAACATCTAAATTAATATGTTTGTGATCAACCTCTGCTAGAATTGCAGCATCAATGGCATCTTGAAGGTCAAAGAAATTGAATACAATCCCCGTTTCTGGATTCACTTCTCCCCGGACTGTCACTTTTAAGGCATAGTTATGACCATGACCATTGGGATTATTGCATTTGCCAAAAATTCGACGATTTTCTTCATCGGATAAGGCATCGCTATGGAGACGATGGGAGGCTGAAAATGTGACTCGACGGGTGATATAAATCATCGACATACTGAAAACTCCTAAGCATTACTAAAAATTTCTAGGTTAGCGCCGGTGAGACATTGCGCTTGATAGTCATCCGCTAAAAAAACGATGGTGCGGGCCACATCATCCGGGGTGGTTTTGGTTTTTAAAAAAGGCGCAGCTTGTTTCAGAAGTGCCGTATCCACTGCACCAGGAGAAACGCTATTGACGCGAATTCCGTGGGGTTTACCTTCCACTGCTAGAGAATCGGTGATGCCAACTACGCCGTATTTACTGGTAATGTAACTGGTGAATCCGGGGAATTTGTCGGGACCGCGAACACCGGATAGGGATGCGACATTGACGATCGCACCGCCATGAGATTGAGCGATCGCACGGCGAAAAAATTCCCGGCAATATAAGAATATCCCGGTGACATTCACCGCCATTACCCGTTCCCAATCCGCCAATTCAATTTGGGTAAAATCGGTCACTTGCACCATTCCGGCATTATTAATTAAGATATCCACCCGACCGAAGGTGGCGATCGCCTGGTCAAATACCTCCCGAGTCTGTGCCTCTGAACTAACATCCGCTGGATAAACCAACACTTGTTCCGGCAGACATTCAGAGGCGATCGCTCCTCTAACCTCCTCCAGTTGCTCCGCACTCCGACTGACGAGGACCACCGCAGCGCCTCTGTGTGCCAACTGTCGAGCAGTGGCGGCACCAATCCCACGACCTGCTCCCGTGACAATAGCAACTCGTCCTACTAAAGATTTCTCCAAATGATTCAGCTTCTCCTTCTCGTAGGGGCAAGATTCAATAGAAAACGGCGCTAGAACTCTGGTTGATTGACCCTACTTCAAGGAAACCGTAACTAAGAACCAGGGATTAATTATAGCAAAATTTTGACCCATTTTGCCCAAACTAATCTGAGCATCCTGCTCCTCAATTCAAATCCCTCTATCCTGCCAAACCTCCTGAAACCCAGGGAGATTCAGCCGGATAGAGCGGGAAAAATCACCAGGATTTATTGAAGCGCTCCCTCTGGGATAAAGCATCCTTCTTTATCCTAGAGATGCCTTGAATCATCCCGGTCTTTGATAGCAGAATTAGACCGAGAAAAATTGCCGGGGGGATTCCCGGGATGTAGGATCCATTGCTTCAGATAAAGCCGTATAAACTTGCTGACAATAGTTGAGATAACGCTCAGAAGTCCGAAATGCTTCGCTGCGGGGTAATGGTTCATCGATAGCAATCTCTGCGATCGCCCGTCCCGGATTAGCTGCCATCACGACAACACGCTTCGAGAGATAAACCGCTTCATAGATATTATGAGTCACAAACAGAATCGTTTGCCGTTGGTGATTCCATAACGAAAGTAACTCATCATTGAGGTTAGTGCGGGTAATATCATCCAAAGCCCCAAATGGTTCATCCATGAGTAAAATACGGGGTTCAGTGACGATCGCCCGAGCAATAGAAACCCGCATTTTCATCCCTCCAGAAAGCTGCCGGGGATAAGCGTTAGCAAATTTTTCCAGTCCAACTAATTCCAACGTCTTGGCAATTGAGATATCCGCCATTCTTTTTGAGATTCCCATCAGCTTTAGGGGTAAACGAATATTATTTTTTACCGTACTCCAAGGCATTAAGGCTGGTTCTTGGAAGACAAAAGCAATCTGTTCTTTCAAACTGCGATCGGCCCATTCAATGTTCCCTCCACTGCTTTCACTGAGTCCAGCAATAATTCTTAAAATCGTACTCTTTCCACATCCAGAAGGACCAACTAAACTAACAAAATCTTCCCGATATACCTTTAGATTTACATCGTTTAAAGCTACTACCCCATTATTAAAAACTTTACTTACATGGCTGATAGTAATAGCTGTCTCAGGGTTTATCATGTTTTCTTGTCACTCAACAAAACTCATTCCAAATTCAATTGTAAAAAATCAATTTTCTCTTGTAGCGTGCGGAGGCAGGCTTTGTTCGCTTTCCTCCCCACCCTTTAGAGTGCAGGTTTTTACGCCTGGTAATAATCTACCCCCTTATTAATAAACTCTAAGGTATAGGCATCTTTATAGCTAGGTTTGTCCTGTAAAACCCCAGCAGTTACCAACTGGTCAAACAAGGTTTTCCATCGTTCATCGGTCATCGCCCCAATCCCCAGGGTTTTAGCATCTCCTGACTTAATTAGATCATACTCGGCGACCTTACCCAGAGCAAAGGCAAGCAACTCATCAGACATTTCTGGATTATCTTGCTGAATTAACTCATTTCCTAGGGCGGGATTTTCCAGATAGCTATACCATCCTTTCATAGAAGCATCGACAAAGCGATGAACCAACTCCGGTTTAGATTCAATTAATTTACGAGTCGTTTCCAGGGTGAAATTATAAGGGTTTAATCCCGTTTCACTTAATAGTAAAACTACCGGCTTAAACCCTCCCTCTTTTTCAATCAAAAAAGGTTCGGACGTCAATAATCCCTGTTGAACCGAATTTTTGTCCAACAAAAAGGGGGTAACATTGAAATTATAGGGGTGTTGTTGGTCTTGAGTATAACCATACTGTTTTTCCAGAAAAGGCCAATAAATACTACTCAGTCCCGGCACAATAAATACCCGTTTTCCCTTGAGTTGTGCCAAAGAGTCATTACCAACACCGGGATGGGCTAAAAAGGCTTGAATTTCATTTTGAAAGATGGCAGCGACAGTCACTTTCGGAATACCTTGATCCGCTGCTTGTAGAGCATTCACCGCTTGTCCGATGCTAAAATCGACTAAATCCCCCATTAACAATTGAGTAACATTTCCTTGGGGAGGGAGGGGTCTAATTTCTACATCGAATCCATAGTCTCGATAAATCCCCGTCGCCAACGCTTGATAAAATCCACCATACTCGGCTTCAGCTTTCCAGCTTAACCCCACTTTAATTTTGTCAAGTTTTCCGCTGGATGTGGAGGTGGAAGGCTGCGACCCTCGATTCGTACAACTGGTCAAAATACTGGTTCCGATCGCCAACGAACTCATTTTCAGGAATTGGCGACGTTTGATATCCTTAAAATTAGTCATGGTCAATGATTTATTATTGTAAACAACAGATTTTTTGCAGGCATCAAAACCCGCTAAAAGATGAAATCATGATCAGAATTAACCGAGTTTTTCCTCAGTTCTAAACACTGATACCCGATTCACGTTTGCTTTAGCAATCACCCGGGTTGAGATAATGTTCCACCAGCACTCGCGTATAAGTATTCAAAGAATAGTTGAGTGCTTCTTGAGGCGGGACCCAAACCCATTCCTCAATTTCATCATTGGGAATCACCGTTTCTGTTGTCGAACGGGCATAATAGTTCATCATAATAAAGTGAGCGTCCCGACAAAATTGCGGGTCTAAGACCGCCTCTTGCAACAAGGCCCAGCGAATCTCTACCAAGTCCAGTCCCACCTCTTCCCGAAACTCCCGTAATAAGGCTGCTTCCAGAGTTTCCCCCCAATCCACCTTACCCCCGGGTACTCCCCACAACCCGCGCCATTTCGTGGTTTTCGCAATCAACACCCGACCACTAGGACCACAAACCAGCGCCCCTACGGTACTTAACGGAAAGGTTTGAACGATGGATCGGGGTGAAACCAATGATGGATCGTGCATGACTTATAACCCTTGGGGTAATCGACAAACAGACGGAGGGAGGGTTTTGATGATCTCCGATAGAGATTAGTGTAACAACCTCCGTCCGTCCAAGGCTATCCCGTTGATGATTCAGATGAGTTATACCCACTCCGCCAACTCGTCAGAACTGATCAGACTTTTGACTTGATTGTTTTGCCTTGCCTCGAAATACCGATCATCCGCTTCCACATCTTGCCTGAAATGTTGGGGATGAATCATGGGAAAATCGATCTCATATCTGGGCAAGTCCCCAAAACTACTGGGATTTATGGTGTGGGTTGCTTCTTGATGTCCAAACCCAATATTAGACACCAAGTTTTTATTGGGTAAAATGGAAGACTGTTGGTGATAAATACAGGCAAAGTTCCATTGATGATCCCAGGTATCGAGTTGGTTTTCATATACCAAGTCAAAAACTTGGGTTTTGACCGCTGCTTCTCGTTTATTTCCGATGATTTCTGCCAATTTCTGGGCCTGTTTGAGTTCGGGCCATAATTTCATATCGACATCGTAGTAAGCTTGCCATGCTCTGCGCCAAGTTGCCCAGCCCCAAATATGAGTCCGGCGAGAAAAATAGTAAGTTTCATTGAGATTCTGCCCGGGAATTCCTTCATTGCTTCCAGCAATGTGCATGACTCTGGAATCATTTCGATACTGAGTTAAAAGTTCTTGACAATACCGGAAGAAACTTTGATTGGGTAGACAGTCATCTTCCAGGATGATGGCTTCTTCTACGGTATCGAAGACCCAATCTATGCCACTGGAAACCCGCAATTTACATCCTAAATTAATGTCGGAATAATGCTTGAGGACTTGACAATCCCAGTCTACGCGGTCAATGATCTGCCGAGTTGCTGTACATTTGGCGGCTTCCCCGGGGCGATTGGCACGCGGCCCATCGGCAATGACTAACAACTGTGAGGGTTGCGCTTGACGAATTGACTCAAATACTTGTTCAGTAGTATCGGGTCGGTTAAAGATGAGCAAGGCAACCGGGGTTGTTAATTGCCAATCCTCCATGTTTTTCGTTCTCCTTAATGTTGTCAATAACTCTAAACTGAAAGCCACTCATTTTGAAGGGACAAGCATCAATGTTTTGCTTTCATTTTCTGATAGATCCCCCCAACCCCCCTTAATAAGGGGGGCTTTTGAATTTTCCCAAGGAAATAATTTGGATGTTTTTTTAACTCAAAAATGACGGGATACTCCCAGAAATAGGGGAGCGATCGCGACCAAACGAGTCTCAATTTAACCTTCAGAGGGGTTGAGCCTGATCATGAATGGCTCTGGTACTGTATCATTCTCTGAAACTCTACGCAATCCTTTCGGTTTCCAATTAAAGATTTAGCCGAGGTTTATGAATTAAAAAAATCCGAGAGAGACCGAGTGATTTCCACGGAAATTTTCCCTGAGAAATCAGGGATTGGAGCCGAAACCTTTGTCAAGCGAACTCTAATTTTTTGAGCTTGGTCGCATTCGAGAATGGAGCGAGCAATTTGGGTTGCCAAATGTTCCATTGTATTGACCTTAGCGGTTTCGATGTGATGGCGAACCCGGTCAACCAATTGCCGATAATCTAAAGTTTCTTCTAGGCGATCGCTGTTTCCCACGGCGACTAAATCCACCCACAGGGTTAAATCCACTTCAAACCATTGACCGAGCATTCGTTCCTCAGCCAAGTAGCCCGTGTAACCGTAATAGCGCAGTCCCGTAATTTCGATCGCGTCTCTTTGTTCTACAGATTTGTCCATGTTGTACCAAAAGTCAATCCCTGGTTTATGTCCCGATCTTGGACATCTTTCCCGATTGTCAGTCCCAAGGAAACCCAGGGCCAAACTATCCTACCCCAAACCGAGATAGCTCATCCCTCCCCTGACAAAATGTTGTTGTAAAACTTTACTAGGACCCCACCACTGGAGAACTTAGGGCCACCGCTGCCCATGAGGGCCTTGTAATTTTGAGTGGGGAGGCGATCTCCTCCGCAGGAACCCGCAATTATTCTCGCCACACAAGGATAAAATGATTGAGCGACCTCAAGTCGTCGAAAATTTGGCCCCTTTGGGGGGGTCATCTTCACTGAATCAGAAAGCAAAAACGGTTATGGCGGCGATGGAAAAACTCTATGAAGGCAAAGCGAAAATTTTATATAGCACCGACAACCCCGAGGTAGTGCTCTCCCAGTTTAAAGATGATGCCACCGCCTTTAATGCACTCAAACGGGGGACCATCGTCGGAAAAGGGCAGATTAACTGTGCGATCGGCACGGCCCTGTTTAACCTGCTCGAATCCAAAGGAATCCCCACCCATTTTATCGAGCAAACCAGTCCCAACGAAATGCGCGTCAAGCGAGTGCAGATTGTGCCCTTAGAGGTCGTCGTCCGAAATATTGCGGCAGGAAGTTTGTGCAAGCAAACCGGCATCCCCCAAGGAACCGTTCTCAAACAGCCCCTCGTAGAATTTTTCTATAAAAAAGACGAACTCGGGGACCCCTTGCTAACCCGCGATCGCCTGTTTTTATTAGAGCTTGCCACCCCAGAACAAGTAGAGCAACTGCGGACAATGGCATTGGAAATCAACCAAATTCTCTCAGAATTTTTCCATCAGTGTCAAATTATCCTCGTTGACTTTAAACTGGAGTTCGGATTTGATAGCCAGGGGAACCTAATTCTGGCCGATGAAATCAGTCCTGATACTTGCCGACTCTGGGACGAATCCCAGACTGATCCCACCGCCCGAATCCTGGATAAAGACCGATTCCGCCAGGATTTAGGAAACGTAGAAAATGCCTATCAGCAAGTCCTTGAACGGGTGCTTTCTCATCTATCCATTTAAGACTCCTAGGGATTAATTAGCCCTAACGCCTGAGTAAGAGAAGGGAGGAGAATTGACTTCCTTCAGGAATTGTAGTAACTCACGCTTGTATCCTTTCTTTTGGTTTCTCTGGACGTGCCAAATAACGACTAAACCCATGCGCTTATCTCCTGTCTTGTCAGCCGTTCTTGCTACTTGTGCCATTCTCAGTCTTGCCAATCCCAGTCGGGCACAGACCTCGGCCCTCTTGGTCCAATCCACAACTGATCCCTCGATGAAAGTAGAGGACCCCCCGACAACGGACCCTGCCGAGCGATCGCCCGATGGACCGGCAGAGGGGGCTAAATCTTCCATACTTGAGGGGATTAAAAGTATTGAGAGTATTGAGAATGGGGATGCAGCCAGTGTAGCTGTAACTCACAGACCCGGGAAAGAGATATCCCCGGATCCAGAGGTGGTGCTATCTGAATCAGAGGCTGAAGAACCGGGAGTAGAATTGAGCGAGGGGGATGTCACAGAAGAGACCCCTATCACTGCATCAGAACTCGCAGTTGAGGAAGACCCCTTAGTTTCAGCGATCGCCCCAGAAGAAGAAGTCATTACCGCCATTAGGTCCCAGAGCGATCAGCCCAGTCAATCTCCTGCCGAACTGTTGAGCACCCCACCCTTACAACAACCGGACCTAAACACTCAAGCAAGGGACTGGAACCGGGCGATCGTTCAAGACCCTGACCCAACCGAACCAGGCGAACCGGATGCTGTAGAAACTGAACCCTCCACTCGCCCAGTCACCCCCGAAGACACCTCAGAACCCACCGAAGAGAACTCTGAAGACACCTCAGAACCTACCCTTGAAGAGAGCCCCGAAGACACCTCAGAACCTACCCCAGAAGACACTCCTGAAGACACCCCAGAACCCACGCTGCAACCGACTCCCCAACCCACCCCACAACCCACAACACCGCCTCCACTGATTCCACCCCGGGCCCAACCAGCCCCCCAAGCAGAACCGCAAGTCTTGGTTGCCGAAGTCGTCGTCAGTGGCGTAGAAGGACAACTCCAAGACGAAGTGTATCGGGTGATTTCCCTGCGTCCAGGACAGACAACCACGCGATCGCAACTGCAACAGGACATCAACGCCATTTTTGCCACAGGCTTTTTTTCCAACGTCCGGGCCGAACCACAAGACACCCCCCTCGGTGTCCGAGTCACCTTTGTCGTTGAATCCAACCCCGTTTTAACCGGCGTAGAAGTCCGGGGAAATCAAGTCCTTCCCCAAGAAGTTATTGATGAAATTTTTGCCCAACAATATGGGGATATCCTCAACCTGCGCGACTTCCAGGAAGGGATCAAAAAATTAAACGAATGGTATCAACAAAACGGATACGTCTTAGCACAAGTCATTGACACCCCCCAAGTCGCCGCTGATGGCACCGTCATTCTGGAAGTGGCCGAAGGGGTAGTCGAGAACATTGAAATCCGCTTTATCAACGAAGAAGGGGAACTCGTCGATGCCGAAGGGCAACCGATTCGAGGACGGACTAAAGAATACATTGTCACCCGGGAACTGGAACTCGCACCCGGAGAAGTCTTTAACCGCCAAACCATCGAACGGGATTTACAGCGAGTCTTTGGACTGGGTATTTTTGAAGATGTCCAAATTTCCCTCAACCCCGGTCAAAATCCCCGTAACGTGGTGGTCGTCGTCAACGTCTTAGAGCGAAGTACCGGGTCGATCGCCGCTGGTGCCGGGATTAGTTCTGCCAGTGGTTTATTCGGAACCCTCAGCGTGCAAGAGCAAAACCTATTGGGGAGAAACCTCAAATTAGGGACTGAATTGCAAATTGGACAGCGTGAGGTGCTGTTTGATGTCAACTTTACCGACCCCTGGATTGCCGGTTGGGAAAGTCGAACCTCTTATACCGTCAATCTATTCCGACGGCGATCGATCTCCTTTATTTTTGATGGGGGTGATCCAGAAATCGAACTCCCAGACGAGGGGGGCCGTCCGCGAATTCTGCGTTTTGGCGGGGGAGTCACCTTTTCCCGTCCCTTGGATAATGGCTGGAGAGCTTCATTAGGGACCCAGTATCAACGAGTCAGCACCCGAGATGATGATGGGGATATCGCCCGAACTGACGAACGTGGAAACGATTTGAGCTTTAGTGGCGACGGTAAAGATGATTTGTTCACCTTCCAACTCAGTGGGACCCGAGATTTACGGAATAGTGCTTTGCAGCCAACCGCTGGGAGTGTCCTGCGTGTCAGTACCGAACAATCCGTTCCCATTGGCCTAGGCAGTATCTTCTTCAATCGTCTCCGGGCAAGTTACAACTACTACATCCCGCTCAATTTAATTCGCTTTTCTGAAGGACCTCAAACCTTTGCTTTAAGCGTTCAAGGGGGAACCGTCTTTGGCGATTTACCCCCCTACGAAGCGTTTTCCCTGGGAGGGACCACCACCGTGCGCGGTTACGATGAAGGGGGGGTCGGCACCGGGCGCAGTTTTGTGCAAGGGTCCGCCGAGTATCGCTTCCCGATTTATTCCGTGGTGGGTGGAGCTCTGTTCTTTGATGCGGCCACGGACCTGGGAACTGGCGGCAACGTTCCGGGACGACCCGCAGAGGCCCGCAACAAGCCGGGTAGCGGGTTTGGCTATGGGTTGGGGATCCGAGTCCAGTCTCCCCTGGGGCCGATTCGGGTGGATTTTGCCCTAAATGATGATGGAGACAGTCGGTTCCACTTTGGTCTCGGCGAACGATTCTAGGAGGCTAAATTTGTTGATGAATCCCTCGTCCCATCAGCTTTCTGTTCAATCCAGGTCTCCACAGGGTTTAGTGGGACCTGTGAAATGTGCTGGGGTGGGATTGCATACGGGTATCTTGACCCAAGTGAAAATACTGCCCGGTGTACCGGGGGAAGGACGCTGCTTTGTGCGGGTGGATCTTCCCGATCGCCCAGTAATTCCGGCGACGGTTGATGCAGTCCATCAAACGACTCTTTCCACAGAACTGGCGATCGCTGAGACATCGGTGCGAACCGTCGAGCATTTGTTAGCGGCGTTGATGGCAATGGGGGTGGAGGATGCGCGCATTGAAGTAGATGGACCGGAACTGCCCTTATTGGATGGGTCGGCACTGCCTTGGGTGGAGGCGATCGCCCAAGTTGGCCTAGTTCCCACAACCCCCAAAAACCAGCCAGAAATCTTTCCCCTCTCCTTACCGATTTCAGTTTATGAAGGGGATGCCTTTGTTTCGGCTATCCCTTCCCCGGAACTGCGATTTAGTTATGGGATTGATTTCCCTGAACCGGCGATCGGCAACCAGTGGTACAGTTGGTCTCCCAGTCAGTCCAGCTTTGCCACAGAAATTGCTCCCGCCCGCACCTTTGGTCTAGCCCGCCAAATCGAACAACTCCAGGCAGCCGGTTTAATTAAGGGCGGAACCTTGGAGAATGCCCTAGTTTGCGGGGAAACCGGGTGGATAAATCCCCCCCTACGATTTCCAAATGAACCAGCGCGTCATAAAATTTTAGACTTAGTAGGAGATCTGAGTTTACTCGGCCCTCTGCCCCTGGCTCATTTTATTGCTTACAAAGCGAGTCATAAGCTACATATCCAGCTTGTGCGCGCCCTGGCAGAACACGGGTCCAGATTTAACGAAGCGGGCGGGGCCTTTTGATAACTCTCTCCACTCTCGATCCAGACCCTATCGACCTAAGCGAGTCATGACCACTTCTATTGAAGTTAATTGCGTTCAATCAGCCGAGTCTACCCCGAGCAAGAGCGAAAGCAGCCCCCCAAATGGGACCGGGACTGCCTCAAAAACTACATTTACCCTCGAAGAAGTGCAGCAACTGCTGCCTCACCGTTATCCCTTAGCTTTAGTAGACCGGATTATCGACTATGTTCCTGGAGAACGGGCTGTTGGGATTAAAAATGTCACCTTTAACGAGCCTCATTTTCAAGGACACTTTCCCGGACGTCCGATCATGCCTGGGGTGTTAATCGTCGAAGCAATGGCGCAAGTCGGCGGTGTTGTGCTGACTCAGTTTCCAGGAATGGAAGGGAGTTTATTTTTATTCGCAGGGATTGATAAAGTCCGTTTCCGTCGTCAAGTCATCCCTGGGGACCAACTGGTGATGACCACAGAAGTGCTGCGGGTGTCACAGCGGCGGATTGCCAAGATGCAGGCTCGGGCTGAAGTGGCGGGTCAATTGGTGTGCGAAGGGGAACTCTTGTTCTCTCGGGTGGACTAACGGGAAATTTAAGTGAGGAGTGAGCGGGAAGAATTGAGAATTGAGAATTGAGAATTAAGCACTAGGGAACGGTGGACTGTTAACCGTTGCCGGTTGATTCTTGTTTCTTCCTTTTTCCTTCTTCAAGTAATTTTATGAAAACTCTGATTCATCCGACGGCAGTCATCCATCCGGATGCAGAACTGCACCCGACTGTTGAAGTCGGAGCTTATGCCGTGATTGGGCCCCAAGTAAAAGTAGGCCCAGATACGACAATCGGTCCTCATGTGGCGATCGAGGGTTGCACGGAAATCGGGGCGCGCAATCGAATTTTTCCAGGGGCAGCGATCGGGTTTGAGCCACAGGATCTCAAGTATTCTGGGGCTTCAAGTCTTACGAAAATTGGCGATGGGAACACCATTCGCGAGTATGTCACCATCAATCGAGCCACGGGAGAAGGAGAGGCGACGGTCATCGGCAATGATAATTTGTTGATGGCCTATGTGCATATTGCCCACAATTGTGAAATTGGCGATCGCGTGGTGATTACCAATACGGTGCAACTCGCCGGGCACGTTCGCATTGAAAATCACGCCCGAATTGGCGGCGTTTTGGGAATTCATCAGTTCGTGCATATTGGGGAACTGGCAATGGTGGGGGGGATGACGCGGATCGATCGCGATGTGCCGCCCTATATGTTGGTGGAGGGCAATCCTTCTCGGGTGCGATCGCTCAATCAGATCGGCCTCAAACGCGCCGGAATCTCCCCGGATGACCTGAGTCTGCTGAAAAAAGCCTTTCGCCTGATTTACCGTTCTGAAGAGTCGTTTAAACAGGCCCTGGAACACTTAACGGAACTGCCCCAGACCCCCTATCTCCTCCATCTGTCGGAGTTCCTGCGTCAGTCCATCACCGCCGATCGCCGGGGTCCGATTCCCGGACGGCAACGCGGTTCAAGTCACGAATAAGGGAAGGGGTCGCAAGTGGCAACAATTTTTATCAGCACCGGGGAGGTGTCTGGGGATATGCAAGGGGCAATGTTGGTAGAAGCCCTCTATCGTCAGGCTAAATCCGCCGGGATACCCCTGGAAATTATGGCCTTGGGTGGGGCAAAAATGGCCCAAGCCGGTGCAGTCATCCTCGGAGATACGACGGGGATTGGTTCCATCGGGATTCTCGAATCCTTGCCCTATATTTGGCCCACTGTGCAAATCCAGCGCTGTGCTAAAGCCTATCTGCGCAACTCCCCCCCAGATGTGATTATCCTGATTGACTATATCGGTCCAAATCTGGGGATTGGGAATTTTGCCAAAAGGCACTTACCCCAGGTGCCGCGAATTTATTATATTGCCCCCCAGGAGTGGGCTTGGTCTTTGGGCGATCGCACGACGACTCAGATTGTGGGACTCTGCGATCGCCTCCTCGCCATTTTTCCCATAGAAGCCCGTTATTACCAAGAACATGGCGCAGAAGTCGATTGGGTGGGGCATCCGTTTATTGATGTCCTGGAAAATGCCCCAACCCGAGAACAGGCGCGTCAAACTTTGGGAATTGACTCCGATGAACTGGCGATCGCCCTCCTCCCTGCCTCCCGACAACAAGAACTCCACTATCTCTTACCCGTGATGTTTGAGGCGGCACAGCAGATCCAAACACACTATCCCTCAGCCCAGTTTTATATCCCCTTATCCTGGGAAAAATATCGCCCCACCCTAGAAACTGAGATTCAGCGTTATGGATTGCGGGCTAAATTGGTGGACGCGAGTCAAAGTCGCATGGCGATCGCAGGCGCTGATTTAGCCATTACCAAATCTGGGACCGTCAACTTAGAAATTGCTTTGTTAAACATCCCCCAAGTCGTGATCTACCGGGTCAATCCCCTCACTGCCTGGATTGCACGGCATCTTCTTAAATTTTCCATCCCCTTCATGTCTGCCCCTAACCTCGTCTTAATGAAATCCATCGTTCCCGAATTGCTGCAAGAGTCAGCCACAGCGGCGAACATCGTTCAGGAAGCGTTGGAATTACTAGAAAATCCCGATCGCCGACAGCAAATGCAACAAGACTATCAGGAAATGCGAGAAGCATTGGGAGAACCAGGAGTTTGCGATCGGGCAGCACAGATTATTTTGGGGCTAATCAAGCCTTAGAGTTTCGGGTTGGATCATTATCTCAACTCCATCCTTGTATGAAACGTTATGTTAGCAGTCCTGTGAGCCTCCACGCTTCAGGGTGCGGGTCACCAGAAAAACACCCCCGACGGGGCTTGATTCCCCCTCAACCCTTTCAGATTGGGTAGATCCAGCCGTTTCTAAGACACCCAAGGTATGATGAAGCATAAAAAATCAAGACTTCCTAACAATTCCGGGAGAACCCAGAAGAAACGTGATGAAAAATACCCTGCTTTATTCAACCCTGTTGGGATTATCGACCCTGATTTTCTCTCCTAGTAGCGCCCAGGCGCAACTGTTACCGCAACCCTGGGTTTCCGTAGGCGTGCAAGAGAGTGAACCAACCTTTTCTGTAGGAGTCCGGGGATTGGGCTTAGGGTTAGAATTGGGGTTGACCGATGAGAGTGCGGTGGGGATTGACGTGATGAAATTTCTCAGCCCGCCATTGATTGGGGAGATTTCCGGCTATGTCGGGGTAGGACTTTACAACAACTCGAATTCCAGTGGACAAGAGTTTGCTTATTCTGCCGGGGTGCAAATTAGGCCCGATGGTAACTTTTTCTTTGGGGCGGGATACCACAACCTCCGAGGGATTAACGGTCAAATTGGGTTCAAACTGTATTAAAACTCTGGCAATCATTTGAAGCGATCGCCTGAAGCCCCCCTTACTTAGGGGGTTTTTTTAGAGTTTTGAACCCAGAAATGCCAGTGAAATATTCTCTCAAGGTTGTTTTTAGCTCTAAGACAACCCGTTAGAGCCTGCGTCATCGGACTCATCAACGTTATAATTCTTTACGGAAGCCTGCGTATAATAAGTTAGATGAGTAAACCTGTAGTCGATGCCTTTTTTGTAGGGAGAGCCTTATCCCAAGCGCTTTACCACGAGCTAGAAAAAACCCTAACCAATGCCCTGAGCGATTTGGGTAAATTTGATGCGGAACAAAGAGAGCGTCTGCGTTTATTCACCCAAGAGGTGATGGAACGAGCGACTCGCGAATCAGGTTTCGTGATGAACTCACCAGTAAACTCGGGGATGCCGAGTTCAATTGGCAGCCCTATTCCTGAACCGGGGGATCTGCAAGCAACTATTGATGAGTTGCGTGCAGAAATTGCCCAAGTTCGCGCTCAGTTACAGCTTTACCGTAGCCGTTCTTGAGTCAAGGGACTGACAGACCCGGCGGCGATCGCTGCGTTGTCTGCAACCTGAAGCCGGATTCCCGATCCTGAATCCGAACCAATCCTTGTCATCATTAATTATCGACCGATTAGATATAGCAGTCGCAAACTCGAGTGTCTGAACTCTTAAACGATCCTATCCCAAATCCTGAAACTCCAGAAGGTCCTAAATTAATGAGGCGATCGGGAGGTCCTCTCGCCCTGGGAGGGAAAGGGGGTACTGTACCCTATCGCCCCAAGGCATACCGCTGGAGTCGTCCCAATTACTCCCCCAACCGGCGGCGGATCGAAATTTGGAATTTTGTTTTACAGTTTTTAGCCAGTCTGTGGTCCCTGAATAAACCCTGGACCTATAAAGGGGGATTCACGGAAGCCAAACAAATTGCCAGACGGCGAAAACAAGCCAGTTGGATTCGTGAAACTTTATTAGAACTAGGCCCAACGTTTATTAAGTTGGGACAGTTATTTTCTACGAGATCCGACCTGTTTCCCGGTGAGTATGTAGAGGAGTTGGCTAAACTCCAAGATCGCGTTCCAGCTTTTAGCTATGAACAAGCTCAAGCCATTATTGAGGAAGATTTTGGTCGCAAAGTTGAGGAACTCTTCCGCAGTTTTGATCCGGTCCCGATCGCAGCGGCGAGTTTAGGTCAAGTCCACAAGGCTCAACTCCATTCCGGGGAAGAGATTGTAGTCAAGGTCCAGCGTCCCGGACTCAAACGCCTGTTCGGTATTGATTTAGCGATCGCCAAGACGATTGCCCACTATTTCCAAAATCACCCCCGTTGGGGTCGAGGTCGGGATTGGTTGGGAATCTATGACGAATGCTACAAAATCCTCTATGAAGAGGTTGATTATATTAATGAAGGTCGCAATGCGGATACCTTTCGCCGCAATTTTCGAGATAAAGAATGGGTGCGAGTGCCTCGGGTGTACTGGCGCTATTCTTCCCCTCGGGTACTGACTCTCGAATACCTTCCTGGGATTAAAATCAGCCATTACGAAGCCCTAGAAGCTGCCGGACTTGATCGCAAAATTCTGGCAAAACTCGGGGCGGAAGCGTATTTAAGACAACTGCTCAATCATGGGTTTTTCCATGCGGACCCCCATCCGGGGAATCTGGCGGTGAGTCCTGATGGGGCGTTAATTTTTTACGACTTTGGCATGATGGGGCGGATCCGCGCTGATGTACGGGTCAAACTGCTGGACCTGTTTTTTGGGATTGCCAAAAAGAATGCAGAGGACGTGGTAGAGTGCCTCATCGAGTTGGAGGCCCTGGCTCCAACGGACGATATGGGACCTGTGCGGCGATCGATCCAGTATATTCTGGATAATTTGATGGATCAGCCGTTTGAGGAGCAGTCGGTGGCGGCGATTAGTGATGATTTGTATGCGATCGCCTACGATCAACCCTTCCGCTTTCCCGCTACGTTTACCTTTGTGATGCGTGCCTTTTCAACCTTGGAAGGTGTGGGGAAGGGTCTGGATCCCGAGTTTAACTTTATGGAGGTTGCAAAACCTTTTGCAATGCAGATTATGACGAATGGTAACTCGCTCGATCGCAATACGTTCTTCAATGAAATCGGACGGCAAGCGGCGCAAGTCGGAAGCACCGCCTTGGGTTTACCGGGCCGAATTGAGGATACTATAGAGAAATTAGAACGTGGGGACATTCGCATCCGCGTCCGATCTATTGAAACTGATCGGGTGCTGCGACGCATTGGTAACGTTCAAATGGGGACCAACTTAGCCTTACTGGTGAGTGCATTTACCCTCTCGGCAACGATTTTATTGGTTAACGATAAAATCTGGCTGGCCCTAATTGTTGGGGCTGTGGCACTCTTGCTGGCGGGAAGTTTGATCCGGCTGATGATGCGGATCGAGCGGGCAGATAAAATGATGTAATCTTGTAACTTGGAACCCTTAGATTTGAAAGTGGGCGAGATCGCCTGCTCAATCTAAACCCAATTTTTGATTCCCCCTGTAAAAGTTGTCATAGTAAGCGTTGAGTTATGAAACGATCTTTCGCGGGTCTGACGGATACGGGACTCGTTCGTTCTGTGAATCAGGACGCCTTCTATATAGATGACCCGGAGGGGCGATTTTTTATCGTAGCCGATGGTATGGGAGGCCATGCGGGAGGCCAAGAGGCCAGTCGAATCGCTACGGAAACGATCGAAAAATATTTAGTGGAAGGGTGGAAGTCTTCTCAGAAGACTCCCGATCTGTTAAAAGAAGCTTTTTTGAAGGCCAATCAAGCCATTGTTGATGATCAATTAGACCATCCTGAGCGTTCAGACATGGGAACCACTGCGGTGGCGGTTGTATTTCGCGATCGCAATCATCCGTGGTGTGCTCATGTGGGCGATTCTCGGTTGTACCGACTGCGGGGAAAGGAACTGACTCAAATTACGGAAGATCATACCTGGGTAGGACGAGCACTCAAAGCTGGACACCTCACCGTGGAGGAAGCTCGTAAGCATCCCTGGCGGCACGTTCTGGCTCAATGTCTGGGACGCCAGGATCTACAACAGATTGATTTACAAGAATTTGAGGTCCAACCAGGCGATCGCCTGTTGCTCTGTAGTGATGGGTTGACGGAGGAACTTTCCGCTGAGGCGATCGGCCCTAATCTGCAATTGCAACTCTCCGGTGATGAAGCCGCTAAGAAACTGGTGAATGCGGCTAAAGAGAAAGGGGGACGAGATAACATTACGGTTGTGATTGTCACCCTCGACTAAGGCGATCGCAAATCCCTCCAAGTCAGGGATTCAAGACATAACCGTTTCCTCTCCCCAGCAACTCCTCCTAAACCTAGCCAGAAACAGGGTTTTGAAGACCAAACTGATTCTCCCTTCGGGTTTTTGATACCCATCCTCTTCTACCGTGCCGATGCTCCAGAACTAGGGTAATAGCCCAACCGAAAAGAGCACCTGTCGATCATCCATCGGATAGAGCCGCTTCTGAATGCGAGAAGCGGCTTTTTTATGTTTTTATGCCTTTTTTGCCAAAACTAATCGGTTCGAGGGCCAGAAAGCCTCCTGAAACGTATCTCAGGACAGAGGGCAACAGGCCATCATATCCGTCATAGTAGACATACAGTAAGAGCCACAGTCGGTCTGTCAACCCGAAGAAATACTTATTTGGTTCAAACTGAGCAATTTTCAAAGATTTGATTTGATACAACGACTTTAGGTCCAGGCTTCAACCCCTGAAACCTACTAAGTCATCATTTCTGGATATAGCCCAAGGGTAAGATTGTCATTTTGTCAAATCTTTGTTATATTTCTTAACAGGAGGCAACAAGGAAATCCTGACCGCCCCCAGCAAAGGCAGAAAGAGACAGCATATAAAGACGGGTTTACCCGCTTTACAACTCTCCTTCCAGCCCTTGTGACTATCAAACATAGGAGTTTTACAATGAGCCAACCTATCGAGCTATCTTTGGAACAACAATTTAACGTCCGCGCCTTTGAAACCCAGGTCGAGAAAATGAGCCTTGAACAGTCTCAGCACTTTCTCAAAGAACTGTACAAACAAATGATGGTGCGCGAAACGATGTATCAGCAATTCTTAAAACATGAGTGGGGTTTAGACCAAGGACCACGTTTTAGCAGTGAGTTTTAATCACCGTGCTAAATTTTACTCAAGTCCCACAGGGGGCGACCTCCGTCTCTTGCTTAGTTCCCAATGGGGAGAGGAGCTGGGGATGCTGGGGCGTCAACTTTATTTCCTTACCAAACAAAACACTAGAGACTATCTCTGAAGATATTCTCCTGCCCAAATTGATTAGATAAACCCTTAGTAAAGTTCGTTGATGAAATTTATCGTGTCTTGTCCGAAAATGGACAGCACAAACCCTTGCTGTAGTTCAAATCTTACTCAAAACTATTGTCCTTCTATTTGTGCCTGAGCAACTGCTCAGGCACAAGTTTTATGTGTATTAATTAGGTCAGTCATCTTCTTAACTTCGTAGTAACGACTGAGGTCGTTCTCCTCTCATGCTCGTCATCAGTTAAATCTTGCATCCCTCTAAGTCAGCTCTATGAAGCAGTGTGTCGTATTGCAAGTCCGAACATGGGATACCGACTTCAGCCGTTACTATAAACATGGAATAGCAGTAAACTGGAGTTACAGATTACTGGTTTAATACATCTTTTTTGTGTTGCGGGGCAGCAGCGACCGCCGCGACTTCTGCCAATAAGTCATCAGGAACCCCCATTTCTTTCAGGGTTTCCATGAGGTCTTCTGCCACCGCATCAAAATGTTCACTGCTTAGACCTTGTTCTTCTACTAAAGCTTTATGGGCTTCTCGCATATACCGCCCATCATAGTGATCGCTGCCCCCAAAGGCATAAGTCAGAAACGCTTTTTGGTGGGCGCGCTGTTGAGCCATATCGGTATTAGCAAAAAAATGCTTGATGCGATCGTCATTTAAAACGCGCTCATAAAACTTGTCTACCGCCAGATCAACTGCGTCCTTGCCGCCTAGTTTATCAAATAAAGTCGTCATCTTGTTCCTCTTTTTTCTCTTTTTCCTCTTCAAATTGACTCATGGAGTTAAGAAAGCGATCGCTTCAGAAAGTTAATTAACGGGGCGATCAAATTAATCCCAATGAAATTTATGGAACACCTGTTAGGGCTGATTTTGATTGACTTAGTTAGTGTAACATAAAGTGGAAACTCCTCATAAATCCCTGTTAAATACGCGCCCCAAATTGTCGCCTCAAAATTTCGGGTGGGGATTGTCCAGGATAATAGACTGCGGGCAAAATTCTCTCAAGCCGATGGGTATTTTTAAAGGGGGTGGGGGGATCTATCCAGGATGAAAGCCAGAGGTCTAATTTTCGCGGGTGCACAAATACCCTATGGCATGACCCCTGAAGTGGTGAAAGGGAATATCGGATGATCTCTGAAGTGGTGAGCGTGGACAGGGGGAGGCGAGAGTAATAGTAACTAATGGGGCGGCAAACTGCTAAAATTTGAGCATCAGAAAAATTGGGAGAGCGATCGCGCCGATGGCAAAGAGTCCAAAACCTAAGCCAGACGCAGAATTTCCCAGTTTTTGGGCGGTCAATGATACCCGAATAATTTGTTTAAATGTTTAAGCGTGTTTTAATTAGTACGGATTTGTCGGATGGCTTACTGCGCTTGGGAAAATTCTTACCGAGTTTAGCTGCCGGGGGGATAGAGCATATTGTATTTGTCCATAGCGTTCCCCTGTGGACGAAAGGGCAAATTCCTCGGGAAGATACGGAAAAAATCACGGTGGCACGCGATCGCCTCAATGGCATTTTGACTCAGGTCCCGGATGGGTTGCAAGTTGAGGTTGAGGTGCGATCGGGTAATCCGACTGAGAATATTCTCAAAGCGGCG
This sequence comes from Laspinema sp. D2d, assembly GCF_025370755.1. Lineage (GTDB taxonomy): Bacteria > Cyanobacteriota > Cyanobacteriia > Cyanobacteriales > Laspinemataceae > Laspinema. The sequence continues at coordinate 61,279 of NZ_JAMXFC010000028.1, forward strand.
GAACAGTACAAGAGCGAGGTGATTATTTTAGGAGCCTCCAACCGCAATTTACTGAGTGAACGCCTATTTGGGAGTACAACTCTCGATTTATCGGGACGAACTAATATTCCCCTGATGACTATTCCTACTGCACTGATCTCTCCCTTAACCTCTGAGGAGTTGGATCTGCGCTGTCGGCATCTGTTCCGCTACATTTTGCTTCCCTATGCCGATACCCCAGCATCGGGGGTATTAATCAAAGAGTTTAAGCGCTACGCTCAGAACCGTCCAGCTCATTCATTAGAACGCTGTATGTTAGCGTGGGTGATTGATGGCGGGGTTCTGCGAAATGTCCCGAAGGATTACAAACTCAAAGAAGCGCATGAAAAGTTAGCGCCGATCCAAGCCGAGTTAGAAGCGATCGGCTTGCAGGTGGATGTAGAAGTGCGCTTAGGTGAGCCAGTGCTGGATATTTTGGATTTAGCACAGATGTCTGATATCTGTGCCGTCGCACTGGCTTCTAATAGCTTAGGTAAAATTTTAGATTGGTTCCCCAGCTTTGCGGCAGAGGTCCTGCGGCGTAGTTGTGAACCTGTCATCTTTTTCCCCTCCCGGCGGTAATAGCCTTGAGTGACTCGGTTTAGTCCCCCAGGCGAGTCAGGGTGGCTTCCATTGCACTGGTTAAGTAATGGCCTGCTAAAATGCCGCTGGAATGATAGTAGGTATTGTGATTGAGGCGATGCAAGGTTTCAAACCCACTGCGTCGCTTTTTTTCATCCCCAAGGACCCAATAACGCTGAATAATTGTTTCCGGCGCGATCCATCCTTCTCCCTCCACTCGTCCAAGTTCGCTATGTTGGAGAACAAAAGTGTATTGGCGGTCCCCTACGTCAAAATGTCCCCGATATTGAAGGGTGATTTCTGGGCGATCGCTTCCGGGAAACACGAGCTTGGTCACCATGTTAAACCAATCTTCGCGAGTCCATGCCACTAAAATTTTCCCGCTGACGGGAATAGTGGGAACATGGCGTTCTAACCAAGTGCCTTCAAGGGTCCAGCGACCCGGTTGCAGTAAAAATATATGATTCACGGCACCATATCCTTGCTTGAATTGCAGTCTGCCCCTATAGAATTTATATGGTACCAGGTTTTATGGAGCGTAGTTTTTAGTAGGGAGAAAATTTTGGGTAATTTTTAGCATAAAACTAGAAGAAGACCGGATAAGCTGTTGCCTATGTTAATTGGAGATTGAAAAATTATGAACCCTTTGCAGTGCCGTACATCTTGCGCCATGCGGCCCGCTTTTACTTGAATTATAGGTTAAATCGGTACAGAATTTATGATTGATGTAAAATCGACATAATCTGCTGAGTAGGCGTCATAAATTTAGGCAGAGATGGTGATTGGCATAAAGCCTTTTGTACCCTATGGATACTCGATAATTTTTGCTTTAATAGTTCATGAAATCGGATAATGAATGTCTCCCAAAAGGGCGGGGACTTTAGCGCCTGTACATTCAGGGAGATTTCCGGGAATTCCTTGTTGACGCCAATAGGCTAAAACGGCAAAGGCGATCGCCTCTTTAAAATCTGCATTTACCCCCCGATCATCCGTCGTTAACACCGCTACAGATTGACCATAGATTTCCTGTAAGCGGGTTTGTAACCGTTGTTTTAAATAAAGGTTGCGACTGCCACCGCCACATAACAGGACCCGACTGGGGGGGACAGGTAAAAAGGAACGATAGTTGATGGCGATCGCCTCAACGGTGAGTTCCGTCAGGGTTGCCAGCAAATCCTCGGGACTGAGGGAATAGGATTCGGCATCAGAGAGACACTCTCGAAAATAGTCCCATCCAAATAATTCTCGTCCCGTAGACTTCGGGGGCGGTTCGTGGAAAAATGGATGTTGAAGCCAATGATCCAGTAAAGGTTGGCAAGGGACACCTGTGGCAGCCCAAGCCCCATCGCGATCGTAGGTGGCTTCCCCATTGGTAAGGTATTGAACAGCTAAATCAATCAGGCTATTTCCAGGACCCGTATCCCATCCCAGCATCTGAGAAGAATCAGAACCCTTAGAGGAGGAATTCTCATAAGGGGGAATAAATGCCACATTGCCGATGCCACCAATATTTTGAACACATTGATAATGGTGGCGATCGCCCAAGAGGTAGAGGTCCACTTTGGGAACTAGAGGCGCACCTTGTCCTCCGGCGGCGATATCTGCGGCGCGAAAGTTGGTAATAGTGGGAATTCCCGTGAGTTTGGCAATCACTGCACCTCGTCCTAATTGCAGACTGTACCCGAGTTGTTTTGTCTGAGGAGGACGATGGTAAACGGTTTGTCCATGAGAACCAATTAACTCTACCGAATTGTTTCCTTGCAGGGTTAAGGCAGCATCGGCAAAAGTTTGGGCGATCGCATCATCCAATTGGGCAAATTCCGCCATTGATATAGAATCCCCAGCACAAACCCCTAAAATTTTTTGTCGCAGGGGTTCAGGATAGGGATAGGTTGTGCCTGCTATCCAGTCCACCTGGAGATCAGATTCGCCTCCGGAGATATCCACCATAGCCGCATCAATGCCATCGACGGAAGTGCCACTAATTAAGCCAATTACTCGGGTCATGAGTTCGGTGAATTTGCCAATGGTGTTGATTCTACAACCAATGGGATCGTAAGGGAACTCCACAAAATAAAATCTTCTATAAAATAAAATCTTCTATCAGAGATCCCCCCAACCCCCCAAAAGAGAACGCCAATCGGCTTGAATAATTGGGCATTACTTCTAATGCAGAAGTTTTTTTATGGAAATCCCTAATGAGAGACATTCTGTGAGAAGGGCTTTGTGAAGCAGTAACACCGGGCAGGGATTTTACGCCCGGTGTTGCTTTGATTCGGGTTCGGAATGGGCTGTTATTTTAAGCCAAGAACCTTGATTTTATCCTTTTTACCTTGGAGGGCTTTTAACTTGCGACGGTGACGCGATTTGCCGTCTATGAGGTTTTTCAGGAAATTTTGGAATCCATCAATGTAGGTGAATAAAACAGGGATAACAATTAAGGTTAAGAGGGTAGAGGTGGAAAATCCACCAATGACGGCGATCGCCATTGGAGAACGGACTTCACCTCCAGCCCCAATTTCTAGGGCGATCGGCATCATTCCGGCGATCGTGGAAAGGGCAGTCATGAAAATGGGTCGTAATCGGGAAACTCCGGCTTCTATAATGGCTGGAACTTGTCGCATTCCTTGTTGTTGATTGGCGAGGGTACAATCGACTAACAAAATGGCATTTTTGGTGACTAATCCCATCAGCATGACAATTCCAATTAGGGCGAATAGTCCTAATTCTTTTTGGGTAACCATTAGTCCGAGAAGTGCGCCGCCAATGGAGAGGGGGAGGGCCGCCATAATCGTGACGGGATGCAAGAAATTGTTATACAACAGGACTAAAATGGCAAAAATTGAGAGGACCGCGAGTCCTAGTGCCCCCAAGAAACGCCCGAAAATTTCTTGCATAATTTTGGCATCTCCCGAGGATTGTTTTTCCACCCCTGGCGGGAGTGTCATCCCCGGTAGCGCTTCGACTTGTGCGAGGGCATCGCCTAGGGAAACTCCTTGTAAATTGGCTTCAATGGAGACTTGACGGGCGCGATCATAGCGATCGATTTGGGCGGGACCACTGCCAAGAACAATGTTAGCAACCGCAGATAAGGGGACTAAATCCCCAGATTGACTGGGAATTTCCAGATTACCGATCGCCTTGAGGTCATTGCGATAGCTTTCTGATAACCAGACTCGGATGGGAATTTGGCGATCGCTTAACTCAAATTTCGCTAAATTTGCCTCATTATCCCCGAGAGTTGCCAGGGATGCAGTCCGGGCGATCGCCTGGACAGATACGCCCAAATCCGCTGCCCGTTGGGGGTCGGGTTTAATCAAAATCTCGGGTTTAACTATAGAGGCACTAGATGACACTTCTACCAATCCTGGGAGTTCGCGCATCTGTCGTTCTAACGTATCTGCTGCCTCTTGCAAAGCCGTAGGATTCTCACTTTTTAGCACGATAGATAAAGCTTTGCTACTTCCCCCCGCCCCAGCCGACTGGAAACTAATTCTTGCACCGGGAATTTTGATAAACTCTTCTCGCATTTGTTGCTCAAAAACTTGTTGGGAAACCTCGCGCTCCTTTTTGGGCAACAAGTTGACATACAATGTAGCGGTGTTTAGTTCCCGAGATGCGCCGCCACTGCCCACCGTTGCCAGCACACTTCCCACCGCTGGATGTTGTTTTAGCAGGGCGATCGTGCGTTGGGCTGTGCGATCGGTCTCCACCAGAGTAGAACCGGGCGGAAGTTCCATATTTACCGTACTCAACCCCGTATCCCCACTATTAAACAAACCCGTAGGAATATAAGGCACTAACTGCAAACTAGCAATAAAGAAAGCAAACGCAATGACCAACGTCATCACCCGATGTTTTAGCGCCCAAGTGAGAGCGGTGCGATAGGGCGTAATTTTTCGACGGGGGGAGTTGGGCAATTCTTCAGTTGCCGTTCCCATTGGGTTCTTCTGACTTCTCCGTTTTTGGCTGGAAGAGTGCTTGTCTTTGAGCAAATAGGCGCTTAACATCGGCGTGATTGTCGTTGCCACCAAGGTAGAAAACATGGTAGAAACCGAAACCGTCACCCCAAAAGGTTGGAAAAACTGACCGGGAATTCCTCCCATAAATGCCACGGGCAAAAAGACCGCCACAATCGTTGCTGTCGTGGCTAACACGGCTAACCCAATTTCTTGGGCCGCATCGATCGCCGCCTGATAGGGTCTTTTGCCCATTTTTAAATGTTGGTCGATATTTTCAATCATACAGATTGCATCATCGACTAAATTTCCCACCGCCAGAGATAGAGCCAACAACGTCATCCCGTTCAAGGTATAATCCAGCATCCCCATGACCATAAAGGTGGGAATAATAGATAGGGGTAAGGCAGCCGCCGTAATTAACGTAGCCCGCCAATCCCATAAGAATAAACCCACTACGGCAACAGTTAGGACACAGCCCATGACTAAGGCATCAATTGAGGCTTGATAGGAGTCACGAATCTCATTGGCGCGGGTGAAAATCAGTTCAAACTCGATATCATCCGGGAGAGTTTTTTGCAGTTCCTGGATGCTTTCGCGGACTCCTTCCTCGACAGTAACCAAAGTGCTGCCGGTACTCCGCAATACGGAAAAGGCAACCACAGGGGTGGCAATTTCTCCCGGGTTGCTGGTTTGGGTTGGGGAATTGACACTCTCTTGAGTAGACCAGAATCGGGCGCTTTGTTGGGGTTCGGCGAATCCATCGATGACGTTAGCGACACTTTCTAGAGGAACCGCTTCCCCCGAAGGGAGGACGATGCGGTTCTGGCGCAACGCTTCGACGGTTTTCGCGGAACCAAGGGTGCGAATAGTGTTTTCACTGCCACCGACTTGGGAACGACCCCCAGGAAGGTTAATATTTAAGCTACGAATTTGGTCGTTGATTTGGGTGGCAGTAATTCCCAGGGCTTTGATGCGAACCGGGTCGAGTTCAATCAGGATTTCGCGGTCCACGCCCCCAATGCGATTGATTTGAGCTACTCCTGGAACCGCCAGGATAGCACGAGCAATCGGGCGATCGACTAAATCGCTCAATTCTTCCACACTACGCCGATCGGACCGCAGGGCGTAGGTGAGAATGGGTCCCCCGGCAAAGTCGAGGCGGCTAACAATGGGGTCGTTAATATCTTGGGGTAAGTCTTGGCGAATTTGCGCGATCGCATTGCGAACATCATTCGTGGCGCGATCGCTATCAGTTCCCAAGATAAAGTTAATGGTAGTCGTGGATATCCCATCGGTGACGGTGGAGATCAACTCGTCAATATTCCCCAACCCCGCAACAGCATCTTCAACTTTTCGGGTAACCTGGGTTTCGAGTTCCGTCGGTCCTGCACCCGTTTGGGTGACCGTAATACTCACAATGGGAATATCAATGTTGGGATTTTCATCAATACCCAACTGACCAAAGCTCATCCAGCCCACCACTGTCAAAATTAGAAACATGACTAAGGTGGGAACTGGGCTTTTGATAGACCAAGTGGAGATGTGAAAAGACATGAGCGGATGTAGGGGGTAGTTTGAGGATGGGGAGGGTGGGCGGGATGGGAGAGATGGGGAGGATGGGGGAGATGGGGAGGATGGGGGGGATGGGGAGGATAGGGAGGATATGACTTCAGTCCTGACGTTGAACGGGGTATAACATATTCAGTTAATCTACCGTCTCTCCCCCATCCTCCCCATCTCCCCCATCTCCCCCATCCCCCATCTCCTAAGCTAAAGCTCAACCTGGGGACTTGGAGTGAGTTCGTCAGCAATGCGAATCCGATCGCCATCTTTTAGATAAGCAGCCCCCTCGACTACCACGCGATCGCCTAGGGACAGTCCACTTTTAATTTCTACTCGGGTGCTACTGAGGTCCGTGGGGGAACCGGAAGCCACCTCACCCACTTCTACGGGCTGTGCCTGGACGATATCTTGTCCTACTAAGCGATAGACGATCGCTGAACCATCGGCTTGGGGTAATACGGCTTTCCCAGGAATCGTAATCGATTGAGCCGCACTGGTGGTAATTCCTGCCCTTAAAAACATCCCCGGTCTTAAAATTGAATCTGAGGGCAAACTAACTTTAACCGTTGCTTGACGGCTTTCTTCATCGACCAAGGGGGCAATTTCTCTGACGGTCCCAGCGACTTTAATCCGGCTATCTGCATCCGAGGTAACTTCAACAGGTGCGCCGATTTGGATCTGAGATAATTGAGTTTCGGGAATTTTGACTTGGAGTTCCAGTTGACCATTCGCAATAATCGAAAACAGTTGTTTTGTATTACTGGTCACATCCCCAACTCGGGCAACTCTTTCAGCCAGAATACCGGCTTTTGGTGCGCGGACCACGGTGCGTTCTTGTTGGGTTTCCACCTGTTGCGCCCGGGCTTGGGTACTGCGGAGGCTGGCGGCGGAACTGTTGGCATTGGCGCGGGCGCTGTCGAGTTGCGATCGCGCGATCCGGACATTGGCAATGGCGCTTTCCAGTCGGGCTTGAGCACTGCTGACGTTGGATTCAGCACTTTGCACCCGCGCTTTAGTAATCTCAATATTGGAGTTGGCGCTGACGACTCGGGACCTCATGCTCGCAATATTCGCCTCACTACTGGCAATCCGAGCTTCGGCACTTTTAATATTAGCCTGGGCGACGCGCACCCGTTCTCGGGCGTTTTCTGCGGCAGTGCTGCGGGTTTCCAGTTCTTGGGTGGAAACGGCCCCAGCTTCGGCTAATTGTTGATAGCGATCTCGTTCTCGTTCAGCTTGGGCGAGTTCGGCTTGGGCTTGGGCGAGACTGGCGCGGGTTTGTTCAAGTCCCGCTTCTGCTTCGGCTTTGGCGGCGACTGCTTGGGAAACCTCTGATGTGGCTTCGGAGAGGGCTGCGGCGACTTGTCCTGACCCAGCTTCTACTTCGGCTTTGGCGGCGATCGCTGTGGCAACAGCGGCTTCGGCTTCGGATTGGGTGGCGAGGGCTTGGGATACCGCAGCTTCGGCAATGGCGATCGCGGCTTGTTTGTCTGCTACCGTGGATCTCGCTGAGTCGATTTGAGCCTCGGCTTCCGTAATTTGCGATCGCTCTACGGCATCATCAAGGGTTGCCAAAACCTGCCCTGCTTCTACCAAATCTCCCTCATCCACTAAAACTTGCTTAATTTGCAAGCCGGAGGCTTGAGGCAGTACAGGCAATAGGTCATAAGCTTGAACCGTCCCCGTGGCGTCTAAGGACCTTTCTACTCGGGCATTTTCTGCGATCGCCACGGTGACGGTTTGATTAGCAACGGGTTGAGCATTCGGCACTTCTGCCGCCACTCCCGAAGAATTCCCCGCTGTTTCTCCCTGGGGTTTATTATTCAAGAGCTGCATTCCCCCGAGGGCGATCGCCACCCCAATTCCCACCCCTACCATGAGTTTTTTCCAGTCGCTCGCTCTTGAGGGGGCGGCAAGCCCAGTCCTGTCCTGGGCGGACTCCTCTGAATCCTCTACCGTCTCCAATTTAAGACCAGACTCGTGAGGCAGGCTCTCTGAGTCTTGAATCTCTGGGTTTTCCATTGTGTCCTCAGTCTCCGCTTGTGAGAAAGCCCCTTTCCTCATTTTCCCCCCAAGTCTTTAAGCGTTATAAATTTAAGCGGTGTTTGCAAAGAAACATTGCAATTTGTTTCATTTCTTAAATTTTAATAGAATTTGTTCGCTTTAGGGAAGTCAGTTTTATGACAAACCTTCATATTCTCAATCTTTTAATATTGCAAATTATCTATCAGCAATTTTACAGCAGTTAAAACTACCCAAATTGAGCATCGATTCCCACTAAAACTGCTGAAAGCATTCTAGGTTTTTAACGAAAATTAAACTACAATAGTAAGTTTGTCTTTCCAAATTTTGCCCTTCCCCTAATTGGGGTCAGGGGAAAAATCGGGTTACTTTCTCAAAATTCTGCTCAGGAAACAGAAGCAGAAGATAACCCTAAACCAGGGGATAGAATAGTCCAGGTTAAAACAATCGCAACCCACCGGAGAAAGGAGGGAAACTGCCGGAAGAGAAGCGGCACCGGAAGAAGCGAGGATCCAAAGCCTAGACTTTTCGGATCAGGACAAGAGGAATCAGACCCAGAGCAAACCGGGGTAACTTTTGATGCCAAGATAGATAAATAGATAAAGATGGGATAAATAAAAAGAAGAACCATCTGTAACTCCTGCAAACCCGGGAAAAAGAACTCTGCAAAGCGCGAGTACCAACTATGCTGAATACCACTGAAATACTAATCGACAACTTTGTGCAAAAGCTGAGGGAAGGCTACCGCCGAACCTACGGAGGATATAAACCGGACTACGAGGATATTATTGCCTGGGCGGGGAGCATGGCTTTGGAAAATATTGCCAACAGTGATGCCCTGTACCACAATGTCGAACATACCATCTTAGTGACCTTGGTGGGACAGGAGATCATGAGAGGCAAGCATATCCGGGAAGGGGGTGTCTCTTGTGAAGGATGGCTTCATTTCATTATTTCCCTGGTTTGTCATGATATTGGCTATGTCAAGGGTGTGTGCCGACAGGACAACAATGGATGGTATGCCACGGGACATAATGGCGAAATGATTCAGCTCAAACCGGGGTCCAGCGATGCGGGACTGACGCCGTATCACGTCGATCGCGCCAAACTGTTTATTGACGAACGGTTTGGGGGTCATAAACTGATTGATGCCGAAGAGATTAAGTACAATATCGAACTCACCCGCTTTCCCGTCCCGAAAGCGGAGGATCATCAAGATACGATTAACTATCCTGGGATGGTGCGGGCGGCAGATCTCATCGGACAACTGAGCGATCCGCGTTATTTGAAAAAAATTGGGGCGTTGTTCTATGAATTTGAAGAAACCGGCACCAATGCGGTACTCGGCTATAAACATCCTGGAGATTTACGGAAGAACTATCCCAAGTTTTATTGGAATGGGGTTTTCCCCTATGTGAAAGATGCTTTAGAATATCTAACCCTCACCCAACAAGGAAAACAGGTGGTTGCTAATCTCTACTCTAATGTTTTTGTCGTTGAACATGAGAGTACCTAAGAGTAATCAGCGCCAACGGTGAAACTCGCACAAAACAATCCATCTGACCAAAATGGGAAAGGTGGAGGGGTGATGCCTTTACAACAGTAGGTTTTTACTTCCGGTCCCCTCCCCTTGGCAAGGGGAGGGTTAGGGTGGGGTTCCTCGTGAGGTGCGATCGCACGTCACGATAGAAATAGGTCGGACTAGCCTCCATACAGGGGCGATCGCCTCCTGATGAGTGTGTGACGTGGCGATACGAGGAGACCCCACCCTAACCCTCCCCTTGCCAAGGGGAGGGGACAAGAGGCAGTTGATTGTAAGGTGAATCACCATAGGGGTGGTGCCTAGAGAAGGGGGCGATGGAGTCAAAGGTTTGGCCTCAGCCCCTTAAAATTAAGGAGGCAAAATGTCTATAAAGAAAGCCCCTTTTGATTCATGAAACAAGTTTTTTCACCGTTTCAACAGTTTTTACTCACTTGGCTGCTCTTGTTAGCGGTGGGTTGGGCGACTCTGAATGCCCTCAGTTATGTGGGGGAAGCGATCGGGATTCTGATTACGGCGGGGTTGATTGCTTTTTTGCTCAACTATGCGGTGAGTCGATTGCAAACGGTTCTACCCCGGGGTATTGCGGCGGTTGGGGTCTATTTGTTGGCGGGTTTGCTGGTGTTGGTGCTGGGATTGACGGTGGTGCCGCCAGTTTTTAATCAGGGTCGGCAATTAATTGACAACTTTCCTACCTTGCTCAAGTCGGCACAAGACCAATTAGCGGGATTTCAAGCGTGGAGTGAGCAACGTAATTTGCCCTTTGATGTGGGACTGGTGGCGCAACAGATAGGGGAACGGATGCAGGGTCAGGTGCAGGCGATCGCCTCCCGAGGGTTTGGGTTGGTCCTGGGAACGGTAAGCTGGTTCTTAGATGGGGTCCTGATTCTGGTGATTTCGTTTTATATGCTGGTGGATGGGGACCGTTTGTGGCGAACCATCACCTGGATTTTTGCCCCGATTATTCGGGACCAACTCACGGAGTCTTTGCAGCGAAATCTTCAAAAATTTGTCTCGGGACAATTGCTGCTGGGGTTATTTATGGCAGTAACCCTAACTCCGGCATTTTGGGCATTACGGGTGCCGTTTTTCCTATTGTTTGCGGTGTTTATCGGCATTATGGAAATTATTCCCTTTGTGGGGGCCACTCTGGGGATTGGTGCGGTATTCCTGATTGTGGCGTTTATTGATTGGTGGTTAGCCCTGCAAGTTTTAGCGGTGGCGATCGCCTTGCAACAGGTCAAGGATAATGTTATGGCTCCTCGAATTATGGGCAGTCTCACCGGATTATCCCCGGTGATTATTTTTACCTCCCTGCTGCTAGGCGCAAAAGTTGGGGGATTTTTAGGGATTATCTTGGCGATTCCCCTGACTGGGGTGATCAAAAGTATTGTAGAAATTGCGATTGACCCCACCCTACCCCCGCAAACTGGGAGTTTCTTTAACAATATCCTCAGTCCCCAACCCCCGCCAGCGTTACCGGCAGAACCCGGAATTCCCTCGGGCGATCGCCTCCCGGAAGGTCTATAATAACCCGCAGGCTCAAGCCTGGGGCTACACAAACAAAGCCCGCCTGCGCGGGCTAAACTAGAAAATCAACTTTTGACAACTGGATTTGGTATAACTTTGGTTACCGTTCCACACTCCGAGGGTCAAGGGCATCTCGCAACCCATCCCCCAGAAGATTAAACGCTAGTACGGTCAAAATAATTAACAAGGCTGGGGGCCAGACTAACCAAGGTTGCAATACCAAAATTGAGGCATTGGTAGACAGGGAGAGCATATTCCCCCAGGAAGGATCCGGCTGCTGAATTCCTAACCCAATCAGACTCAGCACGGATTCCGCCACAATAAACCCGGGGATAGAAAGGGTGGCGGCAATAATCGTATAAGTCGCCGTCTGGGGGATGACGTGGCGCAGAATAATATACAGGGGTTTGGCTCCCATTGCTTTAGCAGATTGGACAAATTCTCGCTCTTTAATGGACAAAACTTGCCCTCGGATCACCCGCGCTAGTCCGGACCAACTGACGAAGGAGGTAATGACTACGATTAAAATAAACCGTTCGGCGCTGCTGATTCCAGCGGGTAAAATTAGGGTGAGGGTGACCAAGAGATAGATACTGGGAATGGTCATTAAGACTTCGACTAAGCGCATTAAGATACTATCGATCGCGCCGCCAAAATACCCCGAAATTCCGCCGACAATGGTTCCTAGGGGAAAGGAAATCGAAATTCCGACTAATCCAATAAATAAGCTGATTCTCGCACCGAGGACCAGGCGGCTGAATTGATCCCGTGCTTGATCGTCGGTCCCTAGCAGGTTTAAGGGTGCAGGTCCCCTAGTGCCAAATAGATGAATGTCTCCGGGAATGAATCCAAAGAGTTTATAGGCGGGTCCTTTGACAAAAAGTCCGAGGCGGGACGGTTGCTCAAAATCTACCAGGAGTTCGCGATCGCCAGTTTCCAGATCGATCGCCCCTTGGGTAGTGGGATAAACATGAGGGCCGATAAAAGCCCCGGTGGTTTGATTTCGCCAGTAAATCTGCGTCGGTGGCAACAGCGCCCCATTGGGTTGGGGAACATAGGCATCATAAGGGGCGACAAATTCCGCCGCGATCGCCGCTAAGTAAAATACCAATAACAAAATAGCTCCTAACCGAGCCAAGGGATTCTTTTTTAACTTTTTCCACCAGTTCATAGTATTTCTTAGGGTCTTACGGTTTAAAGAGTTGAACATAAAAGACTGAAGGGAGGATCACAACCGGCGATCGGGTCCGAGATTGTATCCCTGTGATTCTCAACAGTGGGAAAATTTCTGGTCCCCTTCAATCCTCCACTGTCCATAAAATTAGCAGAAAAAGGACAAACAAACCCACCTGTAAAGGCAGGCGGATCGACCCTACCAAAAGGATTGGGATACTCACTAGCAAGGAAGTCAGCAACCAAGCCAGGTAACTGACGACTATCATGACAATTACAGACATAAGGACAATTTAAGGGAAATAATTGAGAGGGCTATCGGATTTGGGCATTGGTTAACATAGAAATCACCACTATCGATTTCCATCATTATTGGCACATTTTAAGACCTAGGGTGTCGTCCATACAGGAGGGGTTAGAAAGCTGGTTTTTAAACCCCAATGCTGATTATTAGCAACAAATTGGGACCAGAAACCCGGGTTTTTGTCCTGATGATTTAATCCGATAGGGATGCCCTAGGGGGTGAATACCCCAGGAATTCAAACCTGATTAATTCATCAAATCTCCACCCCTGAGTAACAAATCTGGTGCAAAAACCGGGGGTATTGTTCTCTTTCTCCTCCCTAACCAGAAGCCCTAGAGAACTGCAAGCTGAATTCTTCAATTATGCAAGAGGGGTGTAAAACTATGGTAACCAATGGCATCAATCCCTGGAAATGTACCGGCGCGATCGCCTTCACCTTGGCGTTCCATGTTATTCCCGCTTTCGCCAACTCTGCCAATTTTGAACCCCTTATTTTATCCCGGGGATTTCAACCCAGTCGTGGTGTTGTCTCGGGTTTTACCGGCGGTTCGATTTCCCTTCCTGCCGTCACCACCGTGCGCGATCGCCAGAACCAACTTTGTCTTGGATTTGGGGATCCAACTCCCGATCATATCCTAGAATTACGCGCTGACTTTCCCCAGTTAACCGTAGAAATCAACAGTCGAGGTGTGGATACCACTTTAATTATCCGAGGTCCTGATAATATCTTTCGCTGTGGCGATAATACCGAATTAACCCTGGATGCCCGAGTCACCGATACGGACTGGAAACAAGGGACCTATCAGATTTGGGTAGGCACTAAAGAAATGGGAGTTCGACGGCGCTATCGGCTTTCTGTTCGGGAGTAAAGCTTCGGTAGAGCCCCTGTAGGAAATATCCTGAATCAGTAACATTTTCCCCTTAAATCTCCGTCGGATCCAGGGGCGATCGGTCGGATTTGTCGAAGCACGGTACAATTAAGAAATGGTCTATTTGCCGAGAGTGCTAACGAAGCGTGCTAAATACCCTTGTAGCTGACTTCCAAATTATCTTTGAGCGTGACCCAGCGGCACGCAACTGGCTAGAAGTTTTGTTTTGCTATCCCGGTTTGCAAGCGCTGCTGTTTCACCGTGTCGCCCACTGGTTAAACCAAGTTGGCATTCCCTTCATTCCGCGCCTGATTTCTCATCTAGGTCGCTTTTTCACCGGGATTGAAATTCACCCAGGTGCAGCGATCGGGAGGGGAGTTTTTATCGATCATGGAATGGGAGTGGTCATTGGCGAAACGGCGATCGTGGGCGATTATAGCTTGATTTATCAAGGGGTCACCCTCGGCGGTACCGGAAAAGAATCCGGCAAGCGTCACCCCACCCTTGGGGAAAATGTTGTGGTTGGTGCCGGTGCCAAGGTGCTAGGCAATATCCAAATTGGCAATAATGTCCGCATTGGGGCCGGTTCTGTGGTCTTGCGGGATGTTCCTTCCGATTGTACAGTAGTCGGCGTTCCCGGTCGGATTCTCTATCGTTCCGGGGTTCGAGTCAACCCCTTGGAACATGGTCAATTGCCTGATTCAGAAGCCTCGGCGATTCGCAGTTTACTCGATCGCATTGAAGCTCTCGAACAGCAAGTTCAAGATATGAAACCCCAGAAACCTTCTTTTGTATTCGTCGGTGCTCGTTCTGAAGAGTTTTCTTTAGAACAACTCCCGCCGAATTGTAACCTTAATAATAAAGCGATTCAAGAGTTTCTGGATGGGTCAGGTATTTGACCCCCTGTAAATCCTTTCAAAACCGATTCAATACTACCCTATGACTCATCAATGCCCGCTTCGGCGGGCTATTTTTATGCCGCAAAACCCTATATCCTGAAGGCTACAGCTATACGGAGAAAGCCTCTCCTACACCGGCTAGAATACCTCAGTTTTAGGTTTTAAACGGGAAGCGGTTATAAAGGCAATAGTCCCGCCAATCAGTCCCCAAATCAGCCAGAAACCCCGAGGATATCCTTTCCGGGTGGCAACTCTGGCAGCGAGGATTCCCATGATACAATGCCCGATCGCTAAGACGTATAAAAGGGGTAAGTTTTCTTGAATGGTAGTGAACAAGGCGATCGCCCTCTCAGGGTTGACAACAAGTGGAATTTAGGGATAGCTTCGGATTTCATGCCCGTCCGGTTTGCACCGATCGCAACTCAATCCTTAAGCATCTGTGTCGTTTATCCTATCAACTTTCTCCCCTCCAGGCAATCGCCATTCCCCCATTTAAACCCGGGTTACCCGCAGAATTATAGAAGCGACTGCGGACCAGATTCCTTACAGTCGCCTCTATTGCCTCTACAGTTACTCAGCAGAGGTAGATTTGAGGACGCGATCAAGAATCGTCCGCGCTTCTTCCGCTTGTTCCCTCGCCGCTTGGTACCGCTGATTCGCTTGAGCAAAAGTTTTCAGGGTTTTAAACCCTTCTTTGAGATTAGCGATTTCCTCCTCCGTCACCGGACGGTCCTGAAAAAGAATATCGATTTGCTCACGCACTTTCAGCGCCTCTGCATGGGACTTATCTACTTTTTCCTTGAGGGTGACTAAACTACTGAGAATTTGCACCGCTTCTGTCAAAGCATCATCACTGCTTTCATCTAAGCTATCCGGTTCTTTCACTTCAATAAATTCATCAGGACTAAATCCCTCAGAGAGTTTGTTCGAGAGTTTGGTAGGCAATTTCCCCTCATCCATCATTTCAAGGAGTTGATCCATTGCTTTATCACGGGCTTTGGCTGAATCTTTGCCGGAAACGGTCAAGATAATTTCAGGAGATTGGGCGATCGTGTACTGAACCATAGTTTTAAGCAGAAACGGTTAGGGATGTTATGATGAAATATTCGTGATCGCAGACGGCAAAACTAGAAAGTCTCCGGTCCTAGTTAGAAGGCGATCGCGAAAAAAATAACCCATACAATCTAAGAAAAATCGGCTAAAATCAAACCTTAATTGGAACCGAAAATTCTTTTGAATTTACAAAATTTGTTGGGTTTTTCTATCTTTATTTTCTCATATTTACTGCCCATTTTTCCATTTTTGTTATTTTTTTTAAAATATCTCCCGGGTCTGAGACAGACGTGCCAGCATCCAGATTAGAAGGGTGACCCGGGCCAGGGTCTCGTTGCGCCGAATCGGATGAGGCTTGAGCCACTCCATTCATGAGCGCGATCAGTTATCCACAATTCGGTTGTTAAAGCTCTATAACTACAATTGAGGTGGTAACCGGATCCACTGTTATCGACTTCTGATTGAATAGGGCTTTTAGGCGATCGGCTATCCCAAAAAAGCCTTGTAAATAGAAGCTCAAACCCCTGGTAAAATTGCTACCCAGATGAAACGAGCCGATATTTTTATAATACTTGCAAAGTTCTCCCATTATTATTATAATGTTTCCAAAATGAAAAATATCCCTAGATTTATGACAACAAGTCTCAGAGAGTTACTTCAAGAAAACCGCGAGAAAATTCTGAACATTGCGACTCAGCATGGAGCGTATAATTTACGAATTTTTGGATCCGTAGCACGGGGAGAGGAACGTGAGGATAGTGACGTAGATTTTCTTGTAGATATGGAAAGCGATCGCAATCTTTTAGATCGGATTGGCTTAATGCAAGATTTACAAGACCTTTTAGGCAGAAAAGTAGATGTTGCTACGGTTAAAGTTTTGCGAGATTTTTGTCGAGAGAGTATTCTCAAAGATGCGGTGCCATTGTGAACGAGGATTTATTTTTTCTAAAAGATATCTGCGATCGCATCGGACAAATCGAGATTTATACTCAACCAGGAAAAGCAGAATTTATTGAGTCTCGACTAATTCAGGACGCGGTAATTCGTAACTTTGAATTAATCGGAGAAGGGGTTAAGCGGCTTTCTAGTTCGTTGAGACAGACTTATCCAGCAATTCCCTGGCGGAAAATTGCAGGGTTTAGAGATGTTCTGATTCATGACTATCTGCAAATCGATTTAGATGAAGTCTGGGATGTCATCGATCGCAACTTACCAGAACTCAAGCACAATATTTTACAAATTATCCAAAAATTAGAGGATGAAAGCTAATGGATGCAGTTATGATACCGTAAAAATTATTGGCTTGAGGGGTGGAAATTATACGGGCCTGCTTTCCGGGTATAACGATTTGCAGTTTCTCATATCCCCGCCAAGGCGATCGCATAGGCCAATCTGTTGTTAGTCTCAGACATTGTACCTCGAACGATTCTTTCCCTCCAAGTTTTACCTGTGGCTATCTTAACTGCTCGGAATGAGAATCGCTTTTTGTTTCTCAACTGAGTCTGTCCCCTCCCCGTTGCTGCAAGTGTAGTCAGAATCAGCAACAATAGAGTTATGTCCCATCTCTGACCCCTATCGCGATGACCCCAGAACTCTTTAACCTGCTCAAGTGGATTCTCAACACTATTTTATTGGTTGTTTTTGGCTTGTCCATCAATGCTTGCAGTGAACGGGCAACTCCCCGAAGGCAAAAACTGATCGTCCTCGGAATTGCACTGCTGGCGGGTCTCCTGGGGGCTTGGGTGAATGCTGTGGAGGTGAGTCAACTCCAACAACAACCCAATTCAGTTTATGTCAGTTTCGGCCTAAGCACAGGCTTTGGTCTGTCCGCGTTGGCGTACTTGTTGTGGCTTTATGGACAATCCAAACAACGGGAGGAGGAGTCACGATTGCGTCAAGGTCTACTGGAGCGGATTAGCAAGGACGTTGAAGACCGCCGCCAAGATTCCTTAGACCATTTGTACCATATCCCCGTTTCTGGACTTCCACAATCCCCAGGGTCTCATTGGTTATTTCGCCAGATTCAGGTGGTTGTCGGACAAAAGACTCGATTCCTTGATGTCTCTATCTCCAAACTCTTTTTTCAAGAGGATGTAGGGGGACAACTCTTGATTTTGGGAGAACCCGGAAGCGGTAAAACCACGGAACTGCTCGGTTTAGCGCAAACCCTTTGTAAACGGGCTCAGGAAAACCCTCAAGAAGAACCCATTCCGATTATCTTTGAATTGTCCGACTGGCGACCCTCTGGAAAACCGATTGAGGCGGCCACCCTGAATCGCTGGATGGTAGAGCAATTGCAGTTGAAATATGGGTTAGACCCTCAACTGAGCCAAGATTGGCTTCATCGTAACCGCCTGTTACCTCTATTGGATGGGTTGGATGAACTCAAGGATTTCATGGCAGAAGCAATTAGGGCTATCAATTCCATGCAGGAGGATAAGAAAGAACAACATCAAAAGTTGATCGTCTGTTCTCGGTCTCAAAATTATAAAGATTGTCCGGAAAAGTTGAGTCTGAGAACAGCAGTTGAGCTAAAGCCCCTCGAAAATAAAGCGATTCAAGACTATTTGGACCACCGGAATGCCAGTCATCTTTGGAAGGTCTTAGACGCGAGTCCCCAGGGATGGCTCAAGTTGGCGAAAACCCCCCTGTTATTGGATTTAATGCCCAGGGCTTATCCAGCGCCGATTGTGCCAGATTGCCCAAAACAAGTGGGGGAATCGGCTTGTCGTCGTCGGCTTTTTGAGGATTATAGTCATCGACAACTGACCCAGGAACACAACTCGGGGTATTCGGAGGAAGACAGTCGCCGCTATCTGCAACGGTTGGCTCAAATTCTCCGCCGTCAAGGACAGACGGAGTTCTTGATTGAGGAGATGCAGCCAGATTGGTTGGAAACTCCGAGACAAAAACGTTGGTTTAATTGGGGGTCTAGGCTGATTGAAGGGCTGATTTTCGGGCTGATTTTCGGGCTGATTTTCGGGCTGATTTTCGGGCTGATTTTCGGGGTGATTGGAGGGCTGATTGGAGGGCTGATTCAAGATGATAAAAATAATATAGAGTTAACAGAATACTTTGATTTATCTTGGTCGAATATCAAAGCTGCTATTCCATATTATTTGATTGGAGGGCTGATTGGAGGGCTGATTGGAGGGCTGATTTCAGGGCTGATTGGAGGGCTGATTTCAGGGCTGATTGTCGGGCTGATTGGAGGGCTGATTGGAGGGCTGATTGTCGGGCTGATTGGAGGGCTGATTTTCGGGCTAAAAGCGAAACTTAAGGTCAAATCGTATCCCAATCAAGGGATTTGGGAATCTCTTAAGAAATCGGCAATTATCTCTGTGCTAACTACTCCAATTTGGATGATGGGATTTCTATTGATAGATGACTTGTTACTCAGGGCTGGACAAGCGGCTCGGTTGGGAAATCCAGCCACAGTAGTCATCTCGGGAATAGGGATGGGATTAATAATGGGCGCGTTTGGTGGGGGACTCAACTCGGTGCTTCACCATGTTTTACTGCGCTGGATTCTTTTTCAAAATCAGGTGATTCCTTGGAACTATGCTCGCTTTTTAACCTATGCCAGTGAACGGGGTTTACTGAAACAATCGGGGGGACGATTTCGCTTCTATCATGACTTGCTGCGGGAAAATTTTGCTGGGGAAGACACTAAGAGCCCCCAACTGACCCTTGCTCCTCCTTCCCGCCTTTGGCTTAATTGGACTCTTGCTGTCATGCTGTTCTTGGGCGGGCTGTTATTGAATAGGAATGTTGTAACTGTGGGGATGAATACTGCTGTGATGATGTCTCCCACGTTAGAGGCTCAAGAACAGGTTTTAACCGATGACCTCACCTATCGCTATCGCACTCCTCAACGGGGAGATATCATTATCTTCAAAAGCGCTGACACCTTAGCCAATCGTGAGGAGCGCTTTTATGCCCGCCGCATTATTGCCCTACCTCACGAAACCCTAGAGATTCGTCAGGGACAGGCGTTGATTAACGATCGCCCCCTGGAAACCATCACCCTTCCCCCCCGCTATGAGCTAGACTCCCTCACCCTAGCTGCCGATGAATACTTCGTTGTGGGCGACAATGACGCCGTTGAGGAGTTCGAGGAGTTTGCTGAAATAGTTCCCCGACATCGCATCAATGCCCAAGTCTTGCTGAGAATCTCCCCCCTCTCCCGATGGGGCCGTCTTGATTAACTCCCCTGTTCTGTCATCTTCGGGAGGGGTGCTCTATCCTGTATCACTAACCTCTATTCTGGATGCGACGATTCCTGGATGGGGGCTTGTTTCCCACCGATCGCATCCCCGACTACTGCCAATCCCTCCCTCCCCCAAGCGATCGCGCCTTCTATTGGAGTTTCGCCCAACGGGGACTCGAATCCCTCACTGTAGCCCGCATTCTCCCGGTCATTCTAGCCTGGGTGACAAGGGCGATCGGCTTCCAACTCCTGCAAGGATAGCTATAGCAGTCTACATCCTGTTCTACTTCGGTACTCAGGTCGATTTCTGAAATGCGATCGCCGTTGGTGGCATAGGCGAAACAGATTGGAAGGCGATCGGCTTAGTCTTGCTGTACTCCTTGGGTGTAAAGGATGTCACCCTGTCTGGGTTCCATGACAGCCGGTTTCTGATGCCGATACTCTACCACATATCGGCCCCTTTAGGCTGGGCCCGTTTTCTGTGACCAATGCGGCGATCGGCGACAATCCTTGCGCGACCAATTCCGCTATCCGGTATAAGTCTCCACAGTGGGGCTTTGAGGGCGGGGTGAATCAGTTCGGCTGGGGTTTCGGCTTCGTTCATGGTTAGAGGTTGGATTTGCGTTTAAGCAATTTTATCTTCATTTTATAAGGATTTCAGGCTTGTAGGGCTGATTTTAGGGATTTGCGTTAAAGCAGTTTTAGGCCCAAAGAGATAGGGAGCATAGCGGGTCGAGGTAGATTCAGAGTCGTCTGTCTTTATCAACCCAGCCTCTTTGGTAGCCCCAATAACCAGAGAAACAGTTGCCGTCTTGGATTCGCTAAAGTAACCAGAGACCCCGATGATATCCTTTGTGTTTGGCAACCCAGGCATCAAGGATTCCCATGATACTATGCCCGATCGCCTACAAGATTTTCTCTCGCGTGACCAGTTTTTTTTGCTGTTGAACACCGCCTCTTGACAATTTAGCTAACTTGTGTAGCCAATCCCGAGGGTGTAGGTTAAAAGTTGCAGGGGTTCAGAAACCGGGTTTCTGCTTAAATCTCTGATGTTTTGCCTCAACTTTGGCTATAAACCTTCTTTCTCACTCTATGGAAAAGCCCGCTTAAGCGGGCTTTTTATCTAAGTGGCAGGTTATTCGATAGGTTCGAGGGTTACCTCTACCTCACTTTCCGTTGTGACGGGTTCTGGTGTGAGTTCTATCGGTTCTGTCTCACTCGGTTGTGATATCACTTCTGGCACAGGTTGCGGTTCTGGAACCACGGGGGTGGCGGGTTCCGGAGTGGGACGACGGAACCGATCGCGCAGTTTATCCATTCGCGATCGCCTTACAGGTTTTGTCGCTGGTTCCGGTTCCACAATCGCCGGTTCCGGTTGGATTTCCTCGGGCACCAGTTCCGCTGATTCTTCCGGAAGTGCTGGGGCCACAGTCTCCGGTATGGGCAGATATTGTTCTGGGAATACTTCGACTGGCATCTCTTCTGGTTCCGGTAAGGGCAGCAGAGACTCAGGTTCTGGAGTGGGTTCCGGAGTAGGTTCGGGTGTAGGTTCGGGTGCGGGTTCCGGTGCGGGTTCTGGGGTCGGTTCAGCGATAGGTTCTGGAGGTGGGTTATAGGTGGGGTCTACAATGACGATCGCCTTCGATGCTTTCAGGTCTCCCCGAACTAACCGCGATAGGGTGTCTTTGCCTTTCGGTTGATAATCGATCGCCTGAACAGTTGTATTAAACGCATTATTGACCGGATTGCCTTTTTCATCCAGGAATTCCACCTTGACCCAGTTTTTCCCTTTCTTAAATCCTTTCAGATAAATTGGGTCCCAGCGATCAAGCACAAAGCTTTCTCCATTAATAGTCACCCGAATCCGCCAATCCGCAATTTCATCCGTAGCGTTTTCTTGGGCAACCAGATGTAAGGGCGCATTGGTTAAATAAAAGTCCAGCATAATCGGTTCCGCACCATAACTGCCTTGAGGACGGCTGTAAGTGAGTAAGGGTTGGGTGGGATCCGGTTGGTTATCTTCGCTGGGGGCAAACAGATGAAACGTGGTTTGGGCGTAGGCCCCTTCATTTTTAAAACTTTCATGCCAGGGACGGGAGGCAAAGACTCGGAGGGTGTGGGTCCCTGGTTCTAGGTCTGTTAAGACGATAGGTTCCCGGACATCGTAAATGGCTTGATAGGGGTGATGGTCCAGAAATAGATGTAAATGGGGTCCCAAACCGAGGTCCTGATTTTTAAACAGAGGCAAATCCCGCACCTGGAGTTGAACAGCAACGGTACTATCCTCAAGGACTTCGCCGGGTTTGGGGCTTAAGATCTGGACTTGGGGTTCATAGGGTTCTAAGGCGAGTCTGAGTTTTTGAATTTCTTCCGGGGGAGACACTTCGGAGATTTGAGCCTCGCTGTCGATGAGGACCGCTTGGGAAGCTTCGACGTTGGGAGGGGCTTCGATGCGATCGCTACAGGACCCTAAGCCCAAAAGGACAATGACGACGGCGATCGCAGACAGTAACGATTTGACAATAGGCGATCGCGAATTTCTACCTAACACTTAGCAATTCTCCTATATGAGATCAACTATGAAAACTTGTTAAGTCTTTCCATAAATAAAACCAATCATGGGCCATTTGCCCAAGGGGAAGATGAAAGGCGATTGCAACAGTCAAAGCAGACAATCCGATTCCCGGTTTAAATGCCTTGGAAACCGCCCGAATCCCGACATCCCCTCATCTTGCAATTGTACGCCAGTTACATCGCCTACCAACTGATTACAGTCAAGTATTAAGTTATGTTAATTTATCCCCAACCCTCTTGACTTTTTAACGACCCTTTGAAACACAAAGCCAATCCCCGATTAAATTTTGGCTAATTTGAATTATTGTTAAGCAGTGCATTCAGATAACCGAGGTAGCCTTATAATGCACGAACAGAAGCCACTAAGGTTGTCTTGCTCGACAGACCAGCATTTTGCTGGATTTTGAGAGCGGTTACTACACAAAATCCCGAGTTTGGATTAAACTAACAAACTTAAGAACCCTTAAAAGGTTTTTTAAAAAGTTGTAAGTCACCCAACACTCACCTTTTGTAGTGAACCGTTGCATTACGAGCAACACCTAGGGTGAAATGTAAATTAGGTCCTTGTCTAGAGAGAGGAGAGTCTCGATGACGATTAGCCCTCCAGAGCGAGAGGCAAAAGTCAAGGTAACGGTAGATAAAGATCCCGTTCCCACCTCATTCGAGAAGTGGGCCAAACCGGGTCACTTTGACCGTACCTTGTCTCGCGGGCCCAAAACCACCACCTGGATTTGGAACCTGCACGCTAATGCTCATGATTTCGATAGTCACACCAGCGATTTAGAAGACGTATCGCGCAAAATTTTTAGCGCACACTTCGGCCACCTGGCTGTAATCTTCATCTGGTTAAGCGGTGCCTATTTCCACGGTGCCAAATTTTCCAACTATGAAGCATGGCTGACCGACCCGACTGGTATTAAACCCAGTGCCCAAGTGGTTTGGCCGATCTTCGGACAAGAAATTTTAAACGCCAAC
Organism: Laspinema sp. D2d; assembly: GCF_025370755.1. Lineage (GTDB taxonomy): Bacteria > Cyanobacteriota > Cyanobacteriia > Cyanobacteriales > Laspinemataceae > Laspinema. The sequence goes on from NZ_JAMXFC010000028.1 coordinate 84,553, forward strand.
GTTGGGGGTGGATTCCACGGTATTCAGATCACTTCTGGTTTATTCCAGTTGTGGCGTGCCTCTGGAATCACCAATGAGTTTCAACTCTACTGCACCGCGATCGGTGCCTTGGTGATGGCAGCCTTGATGCTGTTCGCCGGTTGGTTCCATTATCACAAACGCGCTCCGAAACTGGAATGGTTCCAGAACGTGGAGTCGATGATGAACCATCACCTGGCTGGATTACTCGGTCTCGGCTCTTTGGGCTGGGCGGGTCACCAAATTCACGTCTCTTTGCCGATCAACAAGCTCTTGGATTCTGGGGTGAATGCGAAAGACATTCCCTTACCCCATGAGTTCATCTTGAACCCGAGCTTGATGACCCAGCTTTATCCGAGCGTGGATTGGGGATTCTTCAAAGGAGTAATTCCGTTCTTCACCCTCAACTGGGGCGTTTATAGTGACTTCCTCACCTTCAAAGGTGGCTTGAACCCCGTTACCGGCGGTTTGTGGTTGACTGACACGGCACACCATCACTTGGCGATCGCCGTTCTGTTCATCATCGCAGGCCATATGTACCGGACCAACTGGGGTATCGGTCACAGCATGAAGGAAATCCTGGAAGCCCATAAAGGTCCTTTCACTGGTGAAGGCCATAAAGGTCTCTACGAAATCCTGACCACCTCCTGGCACGCGCAACTCGCCATTAACCTGGCAATGATGGGTTCCTTGAGCATCATCGTGGCCCATCATATGTATTCGATGCCTCCGTATCCATACATTGCCACCGACTACCCAACTCAGTTGTCCCTGTTCACTCACCATATGTGGATTGGCGGCTTCTTGATTGTCGGTGCAGGTGCTCACGCCTCCATCTTCATGGTGCGCGACTACGATCCAGCTAAGAACGTCAACAACTTGCTCGATCGCGTCCTACGTCACCGTGATGCAATCATCTCTCACCTGAACTGGGTCTGTATGTTCCTGGGCTTCCATAGCTTCGGGTTGTACGTTCACAACGACACCATGAGAGCCTTTGGTCGTCCCCAAGATATGTTCTCGGACTCGGCCATTCAACTTCAGCCCATCTTTGCCCAATGGGTGCAACACCTGCACTTCTTGGCGCCCGGTAACACCGCTCCGAATGCTCTAGCCCCGGCTAGTTTCGCCTTCGGTGGAGATGTGGTCGCGGTGGGTGGAAAGGTTGCCATGATGCCGATTACCCTCGGTACCGCAGACTTCCTAATTCATCACATCCACGCTTTCACAATTCACGTTACCGTTTTAATCCTGCTCAAAGGGGTTCTGTTTGCCCGTAACTCTCGTCTGATTCCAGATAAGAGCGAACTCGGCTTCCGCTTCCCTTGCGACGGCCCCGGTCGTGGCGGCACCTGTCAAGTTTCCGGTTGGGACCATGTGTTCCTCGGACTCTTCTGGATGTACAACTCCCTCTCCATCGTAATTTTCCACTTTAGCTGGAAGATGCAGTCGGATGTGTGGGGTACCGTTTCTCCTGATGGCTCCGTAGCTCACATTACCGGCGGTAACTTTGCTCAAAGTGCGATCACCATTAATGGTTGGTTGCGTGACTTCCTGTGGGCGCAAGCTTCTCAGGTGATTCAATCCTACGGAACTGCCTTATCCGCTTACGGTCTGCTGTTCCTCGGCGCTCACTTTGTGTGGGCATTCAGCCTCATGTTCCTGTTCAGCGGTCGCGGCTACTGGCAAGAACTGATTGAATCAATCGTCTGGGCACATAACAAACTGAAAGTTGCCCCGGCAATTCAGCCTCGCGCTCTGAGTATCATTCAAGGACGTGCGGTTGGGGTTGCTCACTATCTCTTAGGAGGTATTGTGACGACCTGGGCATTCTTCCTGGCCCGCATTATTGCAGTCTCAGGATGATAGCGAGGAGGAGCTAAAAAAGACATGGCAACAAAATTCCCAAAATTTAGCCAAGACCTCGCGGCAGACCCGACAACACGTCGGATTTGGTACGGGATTGC
>NZ_JAMXFC010000029.1 GCF_025370755.1 Laspinema sp. D2d
GCCAAGGGGAGCCTAGATGCAAGTCGGGCTCCCCTCTTTATTGCTTTCGTGTCACTGGCTTAGTCTAAACTCCAGTGTTTAACAGTTCTAGGCTGGCCCCCTGAGCGATTAAATTGTCAATATGCGCCAAGTTTCGTTTGATATATTGCAGTTGTTTTTCAACAGTTTCTCTCCTTTATTTTCCCGAGGTCTTCCTATTTTTAGAAAATTTTAAATAATCTTTTCAAGCTTTTTTTCTGTAAGTTCTTGGTTTTTTGTCTAGGTTATCCTTCAAGGATTTATATAAGAGGTCTATGATGCTTTCGGTAGTTTTTCTTGCTTGATTTAACAGGTCCATATCCGTGGGGTATTTGATATCCGCAGGGGCAACCGTTGCATCCATTAATAGCCGTCCTCTATTTCCTTTGGGTTTTTCGGCTTCTTCTAACTTTTTTGTGCTGGGGTCCTCCGGATTGAATCCTAGACTTTTTTGGACAATTCGGCGATTAATTTTTTGAAGCAGAGCCGGACTAATTCTTTGCCGAAAATGAACCATCATTGACGGGTCAAAGGGCGCTTCATTCTGATAACTATTTCGTCCAATAAAGTACTGCAAATAAGGATTTTCTTGGATTCGTTCAACTGTTTCTCGGTCGCTGACACCCAATTTTTCTTTGATGATTAAAGCGGCCAGTGCCATCCTAAAAGATTTGGCTGGTGCCCCCATTTCTTCAGAAAAATTTTGGGCATATTCTGACTCAAATTCGGACCAAGGAATTAGCTTGGACAGAACAATCCACCGATTTTCTTCATCCAGCTGGCCCTCATCGGGCTAATAAAGGGGTATTCATGACTTTATCGAGCTTTACCCCTAATGCTAAAGAGTATGTAGGGCAAATTGCTCAAAAAGTTATTTTAATAGATGGGGATGAACTTGCACAATTAATGATAGAACATAACGTCGGTGTTAGCCCCATTGTCAGTTATGAAATTAAAAAGGTAGATTCGGATTATTTTATAGAAGAGTAGCCGATCGCCCTCCTATCTCCCTACAATCCCTACACCGAATATCCCCCAGTAAAATAGGGAGGTAACGAGCTAATTTTCCCTATTTTACCGGCGAATGGAATCACGGCTATAGCCCTGAAAAAAATCTAATTGGACTAATTTTCAGATTTTTCCGCTTGAGGTGGTGCTTCGGAAATGACCTCATATTCAATGACACCTTCAGGTTCCAGGACCACTTCAGATTCCACCAAGATCGGAGTCGAAGGCGATTCTCCTCTCATTTCGGCAACGCGATCGCGGGTTTGACTTGCAACTTCAGTGGCTTTTTCTCGCGCTTGTTCGGCAAAAGACATCGTGCCTTCTCGCGCTTGTTCAGCAAAAGACATTGTACCTTCTCGCGCTTGTCCTGCCACTTCTTGCACTTTACTTTTCGCTTGTTCTGAGATATTTTGCGCTCCCTTCATTAATCCGCGCAAATCACCCATTGTTTTAGTATAATCATCTTTCAGCAATTCGCCGACTTTATGTAGTTTTTGATTCATGCCATCGGTATAGGGTTGAGGGTCTTGGATGGCTGTATCAATCACCAGAATTCGCTTACTGCCGATACTAGAAATATCGTCCGGAGAGAGCAAATAAGTCCCTTCTACTGCACCGCGCCAACCGCTCGATTTATAAAGATAACCAACAACAGCCCCGGTCTGAGTAGCAATGATATAATCGCGCAATTCCCCCGCTGTGTTTCCGCTATCAGTCAAAACTTCATGACCCATAATCGGATGACTAATTTCCGGGGATTTTTCTGGTTCTTCTGCCTCAGCATTAATGTTGACTAAAATACTATCGGCCCCAATACTATAAATTTGCTCCCAAGTAAAAGAATGTTTTTTAACTCCCAATCCCAGAACGCCGCCTGATTTGGAGGAAAAACCCACAACATGATGGGATTTTGCATTGAGCCAAAGTTCATCAATTCGGCCTACTTCTTCAGCCGTGCTGCGATCGATGACGCGACGATTAATCAACTGAGAATACTGAATCACCTGTTGTTCGATTGCCATGTTAAAACTCCTATGGATTATAAACTCATCCCTTGTACGGATGATGGACATGAGACCCCTGAGTGCCACCGGCTAAAAGCTATGATGCCTTGCCGACAAACCATTCGTTTCCCATAGTCTACTAGAGGGAGCAAGGTACAGGAGTGATGAGAGTTACCTGGGGGGGTAATCGGGCGCTGAGGGAGTAACATAGCCCGATGCGATCGCTCCCTTTAATGGCTAGTTCCCTCTAGTCTGTCTGATACTTTATGAACCGATACTAACAAAATCGTCGAGGAATCAGCCGCTTGCTCAGGATGGATAACCCTTTTTTGCCACTTCGGGTTCCAAAGAAGTTTGGGGAAGGGGAATGGGTAGGGTGACATCCTCAGCTGTCACCGTATCCGTATCAGGGTCGGGCAGACGCATTTCAGACTCCAATTTTTGAAAGTCCGATGAGATTTTGGACTGATATTTTGACAGATGAATTTGAATTTGCGGACCCGAACGCGCCAAAGAAAAAATTACCCCATCTTCTGCGGTCACTTGAGTAATGGGAGACCCCTTCAAATAAGTCCCATTCGTGCCGAGATTAATAATTTTCCACTGGAGGCCAGCCCGTCGCAACTCTACATGATGTCGAGAGACCACGGCACTATAGAGGACAACATTGTTATCCGTCGCACGCCCAATCCGAATGACAGATTCGTTTTCAAATTTCCAACTCTGAATCGGTGTGGACTTAATCGGATGCAATAAAGTTAATGTAATCACAGGAGCATCCCTATTCAGTAGATCTACCTTTGATAACAAAGGTTTAAGGTACAGCAGCAACAGGGTACTTAAATTTTCCAGGTTAAAAAAAGGACCGATTTAAAGATAGCCCTGTCACCCTGCCTTGTTTCAATTCTCATGATCTTCTTGGTCAAGAAGACCCAGGGTTTAGTCTAAACTGGAATAGAAATCCAGGGTTGATAGGTCCGGCTAACAAAACCCCCGCCAAACTTAGAACAAGTTGGCGGTGAGTCTGTCAACTGGGGAAAAAGGTGGTCAATTCCTAGTCCAGGGGTACAGCAAAGGTTAGAAACCCGGTTTGGTCACATAATCGCTAGTCTGGATAGCAATCTTAAATGATTTGTAACCCAGCCTGTGAGTTACCAGTGAAGCACCGACAACACGCGGATTAAATGCACAATAGCAACTCAGAAAAGGTAAATACCCGGTTTGTTGTCCCCCGGAGTTAATTAGGAGCTAATCCAGTACCGATTCCCTAGATCCTACGACAGTTGGAAAATAAAGGTGACCATATCCCCCTTACCCAAAGCAATGCGATCGCCCGCACGCAAAAGCTGCCGATTTCCTTTCGGTAACGGCAGATTATTGACGTAGGTCCCATTAGAACTCCCCACATCCTCCAGAAAGAAATTAGTTCCCTCTACACGGATATCCGCATGAATACGAGAGACTACCTCAGAATGGGGAAATCCCGACACATCCACATCGGGGGGAACCATATCATTGGGTTTGCCAATATGAACAACCGAAAGGGTGGCAGGTAATTCCACCGGGGTATTCGTTTGAACATGAAACAGCCGTGCCTGTGGCATCGCCTGAAGTTGGGTTGCCGAACTGGTGACAACTGGAGTGGCAACCGGACTCGGTGCTGGAGTGGGGTCGGGAGTAGCAACCGGAGTCGGTAACGGCATAGGGTCCGGAGACGGTAACGGAGTCGGTGCGACAGCCGGAGGACTCGCTGCTTCCGCTTCCGAGGTCGAAAATCCGGCTAGGGGGTCTGGAGAGACCAGAGGTTCCGGGGGGTCCAGGTCAGGGAGCGGCCCCGTAGAGGAACCCGAGGCAGCAGAAACCACCGTCGGCACAGCTTCTGGGAATTCTACAGAGGAGCTTGCCTCCGCAGTATTGACCTGGAGATTATAGCCACACTGACCACAGAAGGCGGCATCAGTTTGGACCGTTGCGCCACAGGAAGGACAGTTCATCGTGGCCGGTAAAGGAGTCAAACAAGCCTCACATTGAATGGCTCCATCAGGATTTTGGTGGTTGCAATTCGGGCAAACTATCATCTTCGTTAAGTTCTCGCTTCGATACGATCGGAGAAAAGACGGGTTGAAACTGCTGCTATTGCGGCGGTTCAATCGCTTCAGGAGAGAAGAGCAATGAGCGGTTAATCACAAAAGTCCATCGGACCTCTGACCTGATTAGGCCGCCGTGCCTTATGGAATAGACCGTTTAGACGGCTAACTCCCGTCCTGCCGGTTCATCTAATAGCCACCATAACTCGCCTAAAGGCTGAATCAGCCGCGCCGGGTAGGTCAGAGGGTCAGCTTCGGCGGCGAAAATTTCTCCGAGGGCCTGTTGTTTAGAGGCACCAGCCACCAAAAAAAAGACATTGTGGGCGTGGTTAATTAGGGGAACGGTAAAGGTGATGCGGGGCTGTCCGTCTTTATTGCCTACGGTGACGAGGCGATCGCGCACTTGTAAGGCTTCGGTATGGGGAAATAGGGAGGCCGTATGAGCGTCATCGCCGATTCCCAGCAAAATGATATCAAAATTGGGGAACTCTCCCGGAGAAATGGTAAAGAATTGTTGCAAATGGGCCTCATGGCGCTGGGCATCCATCACGGGATCGTTTCCTTGGGTGGGAATCGGGTGAATGTTAGCCTGGGGAAAGCTAACGCGATCGAGCCATGCTTGACGTGCCATGAGCTGATTGCTCTCGGGATCCGTTGGGGAGACATAGCGTTCGTCCCCCCAAAAAATATGAATTTTGTCCCAGGGAAGGTTCAGAGTCGCGAGGGATTCATACAAGGGTTTGGGGGTGCTGCCACCCGCCAAAGCGATGGTACAGCGATCGCCTCGTTGAATCGCTTCATCAATTTTGGCCCGCACCAGTTCCAGCGATCGTTCAACTAGGGCAGTTTTATCGGCTAAGACTTCGACGTGATGATTCATCCCGTTGGATTAAAATGAGGGTTTTCCACCCTATTTTAGGCAATCTGGTCAAGAGGGGATGGGGAAGGTAGGAGAGATGGGGGAGGTAGGGTAGATGGGGAAGGTAAGAGAGATGGGGAGGATGGGGAGGATGGGGGAGATGGAAGTTTGTAATAACGACTGAAGTCCTTTCCGCCCCTACCTTCCCCATCTACCCTACCTTCCCCATCTACCCTACCTCCCCCATCTACCCTACCTCCCCCATCCCCCCTACCTTCCCCATCTCCCCCATCTACCCTACCTCCCCCATCCCCCCTACCTTCCCCATCTCCCCCATCTCCATGCTTTCTCACCCCAATCCCGATCGCCTGATTATTTTTACCCGCCTTCCCTATCCTGGAATGACTAAAACCAGGCTGATTCCGGCATTGGGTCCAACTGGGGCGGCGCTGTTGCATCGGCAATTGGGGGAACATACCCTTGCTACTGTTCGAGAGGGCTTGCAGCAAAAGATACTAAAACCGATCGCAGTAGAAGTGCAATTTACTGGGGGAACGCTCGAACAGATGCAAGGGTGGTTGGGGGAAGAGTGGGAATATAGACCCCAATCTGAGGGAGATTTGGGCGATCGCCTCAAACTTGCGGCTCAGGAGGCATTTGCGGCGGGATGCTCGCGGGTGGTAATCATCGGCACCGATTGCCCGGATTTGGATGCCGGGATCCTCCTGCAAGCTTTTGAATCCCTGAATTCTCATGACTTGGTGTTAGGACCCGCAATGGATGGGGGATATTACCTGATTGGACTGTCTCGGTTCGTTCCGGAACTCTTTGATGGGATAGCTTGGGGAACTGGGGAAGTTTTGGCTCAAACCCTGGCTGTAGCAAGTTCTAAGTCTCTGACTGTAGCGCAGTTACCGAAATTTAGGGATATTGATCGCCCGGAAGATTTAGCGGGATTAGAGTCCCGGTTTTCCCTGACACCCAAACAAGGGAGCCTCTCAATTATCCTGCCGGTTTTGAATGAAGAGGCACGGATTGGGTCTACCTTAGCGGCAGTTTGTGGTATCTCGGAGGTTGAAATTATTGTCGTGGATGGCGGTTCGAGCGATTGCACCCGAGAGATTGCCGAATCATATGGGGTAACCGTTGTCCGTAGCGAACCAGGTAGAGCAAGACAAATGAATCTGGGGGCTGCTCAGGCAACGGGGGAAATTCTACTGTTTTTACATGGGGATACTCGTTTGGGGCCGGGATTTGAGACGGAACTCCGGCGCATTTTGGAGGAACCGGAGGTGGTGGGGGGAGCCTTTGAATTGAAGATTGAGGGGCCAGAACCCTTCCTGCGAGTGATTGAATGGGGAGTGAAGTGGCGATCGCGCCTGGGGCAGATGCCTTATGGGGATCAGGGAATTTTTGTTCGTGCTGCCACCTTTTGGGAACTGGGGGGATTTGCCCAGATGGGGATCATGGAGGATTTTGAGTTTGTGAGCCGCTTGAGAAGACGCGGACCCCTAGCGATCGCCCCGACCCCCGCCTTCACCAGTGCTAGACGATGGCAGAAATTGGGCATTTTCCGAACCACTGGGATCAATCAACTGATGATTCTGGGATACTATTTGGGGATTTCACCGACCCGTTTAGCGCATTGGTATCGCACCACCGCAGTAAAATAGGGGAGGATCAGGTTGAGTCAGTGGTTTGTCCGGGGTTAACTCCCCCAATCATTCCATCTTCCTATCCCGACATGGTTCTATCGAACCTCAATGTCTTAGGGTGACTTTTACACCCTGCCAAAAACTACAATAAATTTTGGGTAAAGTTTACCCAATTGTAGTTAAAATTTCTGGGATTTAAGTTTAAACTTAAATCGGAGGATTCAATTAATCACCCTTTAACGGTGTGCCATCCAATGAAACTCATTTGATGAATCGCAAAACCTGGCCTATTAATAGTATCCTTGGGCAATCAGGATTGAGCGATTAATAAGCAGTTTAAGGGTTAAGACTGAATCGCTCTAGGGATTCGACTGGTTTCCGGGAAACCCTGAACCCGAGGCCCCTTCTCTTCCACCCCGGAATTCAATCAATTTCCTTGGGGTAAAAACACCTCGTCAAACGAGTGAAATGGAAGAGAAAAACTTCCCCGATTTGGGGAAATATAGCGGAAAATTTATAGGAGAATCATGAATCAAGAATCCGTAGCTTCAATGTCGTTAAAAGTAATCGGGGTGATTTTAATTGTATCATCACTGGTAGATTATGTACTCTTAGCCTTTCCCTTTCAGCCCGGATCAAGAGAATGGCAAATTGCTTATGCAACTCAAATTGTAGAACGGGGAATCATTCCCTTAGTAGGGATAGCTTTTTTAGTCACCGGGTCTTGGATGGATCGGGCTGAGGGGGGAGGTGCTCCTAAACGCAACCCATTTCAAGATTTGAGATTTTGGGCCTTTGTATTGTCTACAATTCTGGGGGTAGTATTTTTAGCGGTATTTCCCCTGCATTTGAATAACGTGCGCTTGCAACGTTCTGAAGCATTGCAGCAGATTCGAGAACAGGCCAGCCAAACTGAAGGGCAAATCGTCAGTCAACTTGAAAACGAAAATGTAGAGACAGAAATTCAGCAACGCCGGAGTGCAATTGGGGGACAAATCCGGGAATTACTCTCGAATCCAGACCGACTGAATGAAGCGCTACAAAGTCCGGACGTGCCGGAACAAGAGAAGGAATTACTGAGCCAATTCCAGCAGAATCCCCAAGCCTTGGATCAGTTCCTCAACCAACAATTCAGCACGGAGAATCTTCGGACTCAACAACTAACCCAGATTCGGTCTCGTCAGCAAGAACTGGAAAGTCAGACCAAAACTCGCTTTACTAAATTAGCCGTGCAAACCGGGATTAGCAGTTTGTTGTTGTCCGTGGCTTATAGCATTATTGGCTGGACAGGTTTAAAAAGTATGGGGGGTGTCGGGGGAGGACGACGTAAATCGATGGGTCGTTAGAATAAGAAATGGGCGATCGCATTCACGCATCACTCAGGGATATCCAGTCAAGTCGGGAAGTCAGCTTGCGCTCAATTCTAGTCAAGTCTAAGTCTTTAATAATTTGGCGAGGTTGCCCTCGTTTCCATCATCTCAGTTGAGTTACGATGAGGGCGAAATGGGTGCGTCAGGGCGCTCACCCAGTGCAACCCGGATGCCATTTAGGGTGGTGTGGTTTAACTAATGGGTCGATACCGGCGTCGCAAACAAGTTTTGAGTGCCGATCGCCACAACTATTCACAATTCAGCCGATTATTGGCAATTGCCCCCCATGTTCTCGATTTATATCCTGACCCATAACGAACAAATTGATATTGCTGCTTGCATCGAGTCCGCCATGCTGAGTGATGAGATTATCGTGGTGGACTCGATGTCAAGCGATCGCACCGTGGAGATTGCCCGTCAGTATCCGGTACAGGTGGTCCAGCATCCCTTTGAAAGTCACGGCAAACAACGGACTTGGATGCTGCAAGAACTGCCCACCCAGCATGAATGGGTTTATATCCTGGAAGCGGATGAACGCATGACTCCCGAACTCTTTCAGGAATGTCTTGATGCGATCGCCAACCCCGACGAGATCATCGGTTACTATGTCGCCGAGCGCGTCATGTTTATGAACCAATGGATTCGGTACAGCACCCAATACCCCCGCTATCAACTGCGCCTATTCCGCAAGGATAAGGTATGGTTCACGGATTACGGACATACGGAACGGGAAGTCTGTGATGGTCCCACCGGATTTCTCAAAGAAACCTATCCCCACTACACCAGTAGCAAAGGATTGAGTCGGTGGTTAGACAAACACAACCGCTACTCCACCGATGAAGCGCAAGAAACCCTACGTCAACTGCAAAAAGGAGAAGTCTCCTGGAATAACCTATTCTTTGGGCGATCGGAAGTGGAAAAACGCAGAGCACTCAAAGATCTCTCCTTGCGTCTGCCCTTTCGTCCTCTGTTGCGCTTTATTTATATGTACTTTATGCTCGGGGGCATCCTCGATGGACGCGCCGGATTTGCTTGGTGTACCTTACAGGCATTCTATGAATATCTAATCTTGCTCAAAGTGTGGGAACTCCAAAATATGCCCGCCCCTCAGTTAGACCCGCAACCCAGTAGCAATCCCTCTACATCTAGTCCCTCTTAATTCTTTGGGGATCCGCACCGCATTCAGTCCGTAGCGCGATCGACCGATCAACCCCTAGAGGCCGAGTTGATTTGAGAATCAATCCGCTATCTGGGGGTTTGTCGTTGGGTTTTCTGGACTGACAAGTACCGGACTCCGTTTCCAGTCAGCCACACAATTTTTTCAATAGACTTCTTGCAAAATTCTTTGAAAGCCCCCAGTAACTAAACATTTATTCCGCTGGCTTCCCCCGATAAATAAACATTTATTCCTCTAGCTTCCCCCTTAAGAAGGGGGACGGGAGGGGGATCTAAGGGGGACAGGAGGGGGATAATCAGGGGGGTTAGGGGGATCAATCCGGATTTTTGCAAGAGGTCTAATCCAGGTCCAGGACATTTGGCAATAATTCTTTACAATTTACGACAGAAGCGCCTGAGTTGAACTTGACACTTTCTTTGCTCAGGGCGCAGGGTATAGTATCAGAAGATACTCCATGCTTTTTCCGTTTCTGTAGAGAAACCGAGACCGATTCAGCCTTGGCTCCCTGAAACTGACTCAGGGGCGAAACAGCCTGTAAGAGTGCTAACCGAAAAAATCCGGGTTTTGTGGCGACTCATTCTCTGTGCCATCCCTCGCCGTTGCTGACTCTGCCAGGGGATTTTGGGGATTTTCGGGAAAGGATAAGGATAGGTGGCTGGACTCAGACGGTTTTTTGGAGACCGAAAATGATACCGTTTGTTGATAATCAAGCCGTTACAAGTAGCGATCGCGTAATGTTTCCGAACACAAGGAGAGTGGGTGAGCTGTGATCCAACGCCTTAAACAAGACTTAAAAAATGACCTGATTGCGGGACTGCTGGTGATCATTCCCCTAGCAACCACGATCTGGCTGACGATTACGATCGCTCGATGGGTGATCGATTTCTTGACCAGTATTCCCAAGCAGCTTAATCCCTTCGATAACCTTCACCCGATTTTAGTCAACCTGATTAACTTAGGCGTCGGGTTGGCGGTTCCCCTCCTGAGTATTTTGCTGATTGGGTTGATGGCACGCAACATCGCCGGACGATGGTTGCTGGACTTAGGGGAACGCGTGCTGCAAGCGATTCCCCTAGCGGGCTCGGTTTATAAAACCCTTAAGCAAATTTTAGAAACTGTCCTCAAAGATTCTAATGGGAAATTTCGACGGGTGATTTTAGTCGAGTATCCGCGCAAAGGAATTTGGGCGATCGCCTTCGTGACTGGGGGTGTCGCTACGGAAATCCAATCCCAACTATCCGGGGGAATGGTCAGTGTTTTTATTCCCACCACACCGAACCCAACCAGTGGGTGGTATGCTGTCGTTTCTGAAGAAGAAGTTGTCAATTTGTCCATGTCCGTGGAAGATGCCTTTAAAATCATCGTCTCGGGTGGGATTGTTAGCCCGCCTATGACTGGACCCTTGCCCCTGCCTCCATCGAGCGATCGCAAGCTACAGGAACTCCGAACAGAGGTCAAACGGCAGACCCTCGTTTCTGAAGAAGAAAAAGAATATATCTAAACCCACCCAAGTTAACTCCTCGCCTTATGAAAGCTCAAAGAGTCGCTCGTGAACTCGCCCTGCTGAGTATGAGTCAGCTCAGTTCCAACCTGGAAAAACTTAGCGCTCAACAACTCTCCGATCTAGTCCTCGCTGCGGTTCGCGCCCTCACCAATGAAGTCCACGATATCCTAGAAACCGCTGCTGCCGAACTCAAACGCAGCAACGATCGCCTGTTAGGGAGCGAAATTCAAGCTACCACGGTGCAAAGTTCTCGCACAATGGTTTACGAAGCCGTAGAACTCACCCAAACCGCCATTAACCGCGTGGCAATGGCAATGGAATTGCCAGAGTTTCTGCAACTGACCAACCAAAAAGAAGTTAAGGCGTACACCCTAGAAACCCTAACGCTCGTTAACGCCCATCGCGAAGAAATTGACGCTATCCTCCAACAGGCGATCGTCAATTGGCAACTCAATCGGATTGCTCGTATCGATCGCGATATCCTGCGAATTGCGGTAGCTGAAATGCGCTATCTCGGACTCCAGGAACGCATCGCCATCAATGAAGCAGTTGAATTAGCCAAACGCTATAGCGGTGAAGATGGCTATCGCTTTGTCAATGGCGTCTTGCGTCGGGTCACCGAACAGTTTCATGAAACGGTGTCCCAAGAATAATCTATTCCCCGGTGCTTCAAAACCGGACTGTGCCTATTCTGGACTCGGGAGTAAAACCCGAACCCTTGGGCTTCAAAAATCTCTCCCCGACCCTCTAAAATAGTCGGCAAAGCTCTCTTGCTGGTAAGTGCTATGGTGTTTAATTGGTTCCGCCGTCAGTTCAACGAAAAAGAACAAAAACAAGAACAAGAACAGGCAATAAACCCGACTGCAAAGCAGCCGGAATCTGATGCTGAGGAAACGACCCCAGAAGTTGCCGAAGATTACCTGAACTGGGCTAAAGCTGCTTATCAAAATATTCAAAAGCAACAGGTTTCTTCTTTGGAAGAACCTGTTGCTGAGGAAGAATTGGAAGCTGAGGGAGAACCGGGAGAACTGGAGGCTGAGGGAGAACTGGGAGAACTGGAGGCTGAGGGAGAACTGGGAGAACTGGAGGCTGAGGGAGAACTGGAAGAGCCGGAAGCTGAGGGAGAACTGGAAGAGCCGGAAGCTGAGGGAGACACGGAAGCTGAGGGAGAAACGGAACCCGAGGCAGTTCCAGAGGAGGTTATAGAACCAGCAACGGCTCTTGCTATCGAAACCTCAGAAGCAACGGAAATCTCAGAAGCAGAGGCTCCAGCACCGGCTCCGGTATCATTCCTGGCACGAGCAGAGGCGGAACGACAGGCGAGAATGCAGCGGTTAGAGGAAACGGCTGTGGAGGCCCCGATAGAGGAGGACTTCAGACGGACCTCGACCCCGGGACAAGGGGAGATTGAAGGGACAGAAATTCCCGGACTGGCGTTTGATGAGGGCTTTTTGTGGTCAGCGGAAGTGCTGGCGGCACAAGGACGCCGTGCCGATGAGGTTTCCATTGAAGAAATTACCTGGTTGCAGAAGTTACGCCAGGGGTTGGATAGAACCCGCCGGAGTTTAATTAACCAACTGCGGGCGATCGTGGGACAGGGGCCGCTGAATAAAGCAGCGGTGATGGAAATTGAAACGGCCCTGTTGCAGGCAGATGTCGGGGTGGAGGCGACGGAATTGATTATTGAGGCCCTCCAGCAGAAGTTAAAAGAAGAGGCACTTCCCCCAGCAGAGGCGATCGCCTACCTGAAAAAAATCCTCCGGGAAATGCTCGATCGCCCCTTTCAGGAAAAATACAATGCCAACTTTGTCCCGGAGAAAGAAACCCTGAATATTTGGGTGATTGCTGGGGTCAATGGGGCGGGTAAAACCACCACCATCGGTAAAATTGCCCACCTCTCCAAACAATCGGGTTATAAAACCCTGATTGCCGCAGCCGATACCTTCCGCGCCGCTGCCGTCGAGCAAGTCAAGGTGTGGGGAAGCCGCGCCGATGTGGAAGTGATTGCTAACCCGGTGAAAAATTCCGACCCCGCAGCGGTGGTCTTTGATGGGATTTCAGCCGCCCAAGCCCGGGGCACAGAACTGCTATTGGTGGATACTGCCGGACGTCTCCAGAATAAAAAGAATCTGATGGACGAATTGGCAAAAATCCGTAGAATCGTGGATAGAAAAGCACCCGATGCAGTGGTAGAATCACTGCTGGTTTTGGATGCAACTCTGGGACAAAACGGCCTCCGTCAAGCTCAAGTGTTTTCGGAAGCGATTAATTTGAGTGGAGTCATCTTGACAAAATTGGATGGAACTGCTAAAGGTGGCATAGCCTTGGCGATCGTGCAGCAGATGGGATTACCCATCCGCTTTATCGGAGCCGGGGAAGGAATCGAAGACCTGCGCCCCTTTTCCAGCTACGAATTTGTCGAAGCGTTGATTGGTGGCTAGTATCCAGAGCGAGAATAGAGACATTAAACCTTCAGACTCAACGGGCTGAAGTCATCGGACTGAGGGTTTGAACGCAGTCTGTCCCGGCAGGTCATTCGCCCGCCGGGTAGAGTCTGGTTTTGAGGAATGGGTGATAACCAGTTGCACAAATTAGCGATCGCTAATTTGAAGGAATCGAGTTGGGAAAACCCCCCCATCAGTGGATTGGCAGCGCATATAAATAGCGCTATCATGAATCCACTTTAAGGCGAGATTTGTAGAAATCTGGATTGATGCTTCGTGCAGTCAGCTTAGGGCTGAGGAATCATCTCACTGAAGCCGCCTGCTTGAGAGAAAATCAGTCCATCCCCGCGATCCGCATCGGAGATCGATCGTGTGAGTTTTTTCCAACCCACTCAAGATACTGGGGAGACTGCCCCAGATGCCAACCCCTCGAATTTCGACCTTTTGCCGCGAATATTATCTTGCAACCGAGTTCAAATCCGGTGCATAAGGGTTAATTTAGAAGCGCTTTAACATCCTGAGCCCTTAAACAATCCATAAGGGCGATCGCCAAACCCAATTGGCAGCTATTCTTTAACACCAGATTCTGTGGTGTGGGGTAATTTCTACCCCAAAACAAAAGATATAATCACTCCCGCTGGAGCGAGCTTGACTCAATGACTTCTTTGCCTCTCCCTCGACAGCCCTTTCAGCCAGATGTACCCGACAACGGCAGCGCATCCGCAGACGTCACCCCCGTCTTTGCCCTCAAAGAACTGGTGGCTCGTTTGCATCGGGAACAAAAGAAAGTCCAAGATTTGCTGTCATCCTTGGGATTTGCCCTCCGTAGCTTTAACAATTTAAATCAGTTCTTAGAGTTGATTCCTCTGGTGGCAAGTCGGGTCACCGATGCTGATGGGGGAGCACTGATCCTGTTTAAACCCAATGGTCAAGTGAGGTTACAGCAACTTCACTGCCAAGATGGTCACGAATGTCATGATATTCGGCAGGCATTAGAAAACCTGACTCGTCAAATCATGGATGATTCTAACCTGGCCGCCGCCAGCCTGCCGCCCTCAGCGTTAGATTATCAAGTTAGCCCTTACCTGGGGTCAGACGTGCAGTTATTTGGCACGGCTATTTTAGTTAAAAATACGGAACGCGGTCGCTTGTATGTGTTCAGTCGAGACCCGGACTATACTTGGACTCCGACGCGCCAGAAGTTAGTTCGGTTAGTGGCGGATCAAACGGCGGTGGCGATCGAAAATGACGAGCTGACCGTAGAATTACGGAAAAAAGAACGACTGGACCGAGAGTTAGAAATTGGAGCAGAAATCCAACTGCGACTCCTGCCGCGCCAATGTCCGACGATTAACGGCATTGAATTGGCTGCCTGTTGTGAAACTGCTAGTCGGGTGGGGGGAGACTACTACGATTTTATTCCCACAACCCACGATTTTGCCCAATCTAAAAATCAGGGCGGAAAACCGAACGGACGCTGGAGCATCGTCATTGGCGATGTGATGGGGAAAGGGGTTCCTGCCGGGTTGATTATGACCATGACCCGAGGAATGTTACGCGCAGAGGTTCTTAACGGTCATTCCCCCTCGCGAATTCTTCAGCATTTGAACCGGGTCATGTATGCGGATTTGGAGAATTCTCATCGGTTTGTTACCCTGTTTTATTCCGAATATGACCCTGAAACTCGGATTTTGTCCTATAGCAATGCAGCACATAATCCACCGTTATTGTGGCAGGCATCGACAAGGACGATTCAGCGGTTAGATACCTTGGGGATGTTGATTGGATTAGACCCGGATACCCAGTATCAAGAAGCACAGATTAAGCTAGAGCCTGGAGATACGCTGATTTATTACACGGACGGGTTTACCGATGCCAGTAACCAAGTGGGCGATCGCTTTGATGAGGAAAACCTGACCGCAGCCTTGGAATGGGCTTGTCAACATTATCAAAAACCCCAAGCCATCCTAGAACACCTCTTCGAGCGTGTCGGCCATTTTATCGGCCCCAATACCGAAAATACGGATGATATGACTCTGATTGTCCTGCAAGTCAAGGGGGACGAGGATAGCTCAAAAAATGGGTCTATGGAGGACAATCTAGGCGGGGTTTGAAGTGGGGAGGGACGAATCCCCATGATTAGAAAAATTACTACATTCTAAAAAGCCCCCCAGGAATTAAATATTCATTCCTCTGGCTTCCCCCGATAAATAAACATTGATTCCTCTGGCTTCCCCCTTCTTAAGGGGGACGGGAGGGGGATCTAAGGGCCACGGGAGGCGGATCTAAGGGGCACGGGAGGGGGATCTAAGGGGCACGGGAGGGGGGATCAATCCTTTTTTTTGCAATACATCTATTAAACCTCTTGCAAAAAAAGGATTGATCCCCTGAACCCCCTTTATAAAGCGGGGCTTTTAAAGAATTTTGCAATACATCTATTGAAGAATTGCGATCGGGTCGTTTACAGGGTAAACTTCATCCGGAATACTGCAAATAACACTCTTCATCCCCTCTCGCGGGTGTCAAAAACTCATGACAATCTGTTTTTCTAGCTTTCACGAATTAATTGCTCCATTGGCTATCTCTCCCCACAGCGGAGAAGTCCTCTCCCCGTTGATTGGGGAATCTTTCCGGCAGGCGATCGTTTTGGCGCAACAAGTTAGCGACCCGGATATTATGGGTCGAATTAAAAATGCTTGGGATAACTTTGTTGCAACTGGACAAATTTGGGCCTTAATCATTGGTATGGTTCTGGGTTATCTATTTCGGGGATTCCGAGGCGGTTAAAGTCACGGGTCATTGATCCTGGGTCGGTTCTCAAACGAGAAACAATATCAGGCCGGAAAAGAGCAACAATGTGTTTGTGAGCGAGTTAAGAAGGCGGTTAATTGACCATGACAGAAGAAAAAACCTGGAGTCAACGATTTGAAGGTGCATTGCATCCGGCGATCGCCCGCTTCAATGCGAGTATCGGGTTTGATATTCAACTGATTGAGTATGACTTGACCGGATCAATGGCCCATGCAAAAATGCTAGGCAAAACCGGCATTATTTCTCTGGATGAAGCGGACAAGTTGATTAAGGGACTTGAACAAATTCGTCAAGAATATCGCCAAGGGTTATTTAAACCTGGAATCGATGCGGAAGATGTCCATTTTGCGGTTGAACGTCGCTTGACGGAACTGGTTGGAGATGTGGGGAAAAAACTCCATACGGCGCGATCGCGAAATGATCAAGTTGGGACGGATACCCGACTTTATCTCCGGGACCAAATTCAGCAAATTCAGCAACAAATTCGTGAGTTTCAAAGTGTTTTGCTGGAGTTGGCCGATCGCCATGTGGAAACCTTAATCCCCGGTTATACCCACCTGCAACGGGCGCAACCGATTAGTTTAGCCCATCACCTCTTGGCCTATTTTGAAATGGTCCAACGCGATTGGGAACGGTTAGGAGAGGTTTATCAGCGTGTGGATATTTGCCCGTTAGGGGCCGGTGCTTTAGCGGGGACAACGTTTCCCATTGATCGCCACTTCTCCGCAGAAGAACTCGGGTTTAGCCGCCCCTATAATAACAGTTTAGATGCGGTGAGCGATCGCGATTTTGCGATCGAGTTTCTCTGTGCTTCTAGCCTGATTCTCGTCCATCTGAGTCGCTTATCTGAAGAAGTCATCCTCTGGGCATCGCAAGAATTTAGCTTTATCACCCTAACGGATAGCTGTGCCACAGGTTCCAGCATTATGCCGCAGAAGAAAAACCCGGATGTTCCTGAATTAGTTCGCGGAAAAACAGGCCGTGTTTTTGGGCATTTGCAAGGAATGTTAGTGTTGATGAAAGGCTTACCTTTAGCCTACAATAAAGACCTGCAAGAAGATAAAGAATGTCTCTTTGATGCCGTAAAAACCGTCAAAGCTTGCCTAGAAGCGATGACCATTTTAATGAGTGAAGGCATCACATTCCGGGAAGAACGCCTTGCTGAAGCCGTTGCCGAAGATTTCTCTAATGCCACCGATGTGGCTGACTATTTAGCTGCCAAAGGCGTCCCTTTTCGAGAAGCCTATAATTTGGTCGGAAAAGTCGTTAAAACCTCTCTATCGGCGGGGAAATTGTTAAAAGATTTAACCCTAGAGGAGTGGAAAGCATTGCATCCCGCCTTTGAGACGGATATTTACGCGGCGATCGCACCCAAACAAGTCGTTTCCGCCCGCAATAGCTACGGTGGTACCGGATTTGAACAAGTGAGACAAGCTCTAACTGAGGCTAAGATTCGGTTTAAACAAGTCTAAAACCCTGAAAAGCCCTCACTTTAATTTGAGTGAGGGCTTTTCAGATTGAGCCAGTCTATAGGAGATAAAATAAAAATTAAGACGATAAAGATTTTTCAGACTTCAAATAATGCTGTTGATAGGCTTCGATTACAACATCTTTTCGGCCCTTTTCCTTAAAATAACGAGCGGCATAATCTTTCTGTTTGGCAGTGCCGTTAAATAAGTAATGTTTGATGCGATCTTGTCCTTCCGGAGTCTGTACTGAACTCAGGGATTGGTCAACCAGCTTACCCATTTTACTGCCCTCCACTTGGTCCAAATTTTGCATCATGGTATCAATATGTTCAAGATTAGCGGGAGGTTCAGTTTCTACAACCCGATTGACCAAACTATGATGAGAATTGTAGAACCGTAAAGCGTGTTGCACCCGAGTTTCGGTGCGGTTTTCCAGAATTAAATAAGCGGCATGACGCACCTTACAAGAGCGATCGCGCAACGAATCAATCACTAAATCTAACCCATCAATTCCATACCGTAGCGCTTCCGACAGGGCAGTAATTCGATATTCTACCACCGGAGAAGCTAAACGCATTTTCACTCCATCTAACCCCCCCAAAACCATCGCACCTATTGGGGCCGGGTGTTGTCCCCCCAAAACGGCATCATCAGGTTGAGGTTGATTTCGATTATTTCCCATCAGGCCCTTCGCTCTCAACTCTCTTCGAGTATAGCGAATTTCTAGGGCAAGCATAAAGCAAAAAGCAGAAAGTGCAATTTCCCTAGTGTAACCTCCGGACTTCATACGGAATTGGGTTTTCCAAGGTCTATAAAAACCCGCAGCGTCAAGCCTGGGGCTACAGGGACAAAGCCCGAGAAGCGCGGGCTTAAGAGAAAATGGACTTTTACCAACCGGATTCGGTAGTAGTACACAACAGGTTAGAAACCGGGTTTCTTGACCGAATCTCTGGTCATTTGTACCCAATTAGGGGAAGAAACCCGGTTTCTGGTCCTATCTATCTCCCGCTGTAATGATACGGATTCCGTATGACTACAAACTCACAGAATGACTGAAGTGGTTACTACACAATCAGAGAACAACTTCAGTCGTGATTACAAACCGGGGAACTCCTCATGGAATTACATTAACCGGCGAGTTGGGGTGTCACGGGAGTCACTTTGACTCGGAACGCTTTCGCAGGGATTCGGAGAAAAGTCACAGGGATAGGGATTGACTTGATTCCAATTCGGACCCACTTCCTGGGGATGTTCCCGAACCGGCATGGCTTCACAGATATTAAAATCTGGGGACAAGGGATTTGGCAACATTCGGCAAATTTCCGGGACTTCTTCCTCCCCTTGTGCCACAGGGGAAAGCGTTTCAGTAGTAGGGGAAGAGGGGTTTCCCAAGGCAAAGGCAGCGGAACTTCGGACTTGGGGATTCTCATTAGTCAGGGCCTGGTTAAGGGCGGGGACTGCTGGGGACCCGATGGCGCGCAAGGCAACTGCTGCATTCCACGCAAGTCGCTCATCTGGATCCTGTAAAGCGTTGATTAAGGGGGCGATCGCCGGTTCTGCGGTGGCACCAATTCCCGCTAAGGCAAAGGCAGCACCCCGACGCACTTCTATCTCCGGGTGTTGCAAGGCAGTGGCGAGTTCCTCCACTGCGGGAGTGCCAATTCGTCTAAGTGCCACGGCAGCATCCAGACGCACAGACTCTTGTGAGTCATTTAAGGTAGCAATCAGGTTGGGAATGGCAGATTCCGCAGCAGAACCCATCGAACCCAAGGCAAATGCAGCACCTCCTCGGACTCCTACATCGGTATCCTGCAATGCTGTCATCAGTACGGGAACTGCGGGAGTCCCAATCTGCCGCAATCCTTTGACAACTTCCCGGCGATTGGCTCCTTTTTCGGTTTTGAATTGTTCTAGGTAAGATCCAATTTCCAGATCTACTGTGTTATGGGCATGAACTTGGGCGATCGACAGTACGATCGCTGAAAGGGTCAATAATGCGAGTTTCGGTGCGAACATTTGGTTTCTCTCAAGTGATGAAATAATTTGGGATGCACCAAATTAATTGACTATGGGACGGGAGGGAGAGGGGTTCTGTTTCGGAGATGGGGGAGATGGGGGAGATAGGGAGGATGGGGGAGATAGGGAGGATGGGGGAGATAGGGAGGATGGGGGAGATAGGGAGGATGGGGGAGATAGGGGAGATGGGGGAGAATTTTTGTCCCTTTTTACCTCTTTATCGTTTTTCCTGTACCATCGTCCGATAAAAGTGTTCTAATGCTTTGACTCCGGTGGTATCCTCATATAACCATTGATGGCCCTCGTTTATTTGAGTGGCGATCGCCTCTCTCCACTCCCGATTTAATCCTAAGTTAACGGCTATTTTAATATAATCCTCCAAAGTTCGGGCGATCGTTTCGGTGGCCCCCACTCTTGTCAAGATTCCTGCTGACTGACGCCCCCGCATAAAGGGGCCGAGATGAGTTACGATAGGCAAATTTACTGCTACTGCTTCTAAGGTCGTTAAAAATCCCGTAAACTCAAATGTATCTAACCCGATATCGGCCATTGATAGGAGGTTCCAGTAGTCCCGCTTGCTCTGTCTGGGCAAGATTATACAAAATTCGTGATAATCTAACCCAAACTGACCAAAAGCCACCTCTAGTCGCTGGCAAAATTGCGCGGTAATCTGGGTGCTTTTGTGACCCATAAACACTAGCTTAGCGGTTGTCACTTGTTCACAAATTCTGGGAAATATTATATCATATTGCGGTAAATATTTAAACAAAGATTGGCAGGATAAATACATCACCGCATCACCGGAAATGTCATAATCTTTGCGATTTTTATTCAATTCTGGAATCAGAGGTTTGGGGAAATAAATTCCTAAATTAGGTAACCGAATCAGTTGTTCTGAATAATGAGTCTGAGCATTCTCCGGTTCCATCAAATCACTGGAAATAAAATAATCCTGCGTGGGTAAACCGGAGGTAATCGGATGTCCCCAAGCGACAGCTTGAACCGGGGCCAATCGTAAACTCCCCAGTTGAGTCAGGGGTGCATACATTCCAAGATCCAAAAAGACCAAAATATGCAAATTATCCTGTTGGATTTGCTGACAAACTGCGGGAATATCATCCGGAATAGAATAAAAGTAGTCGCTATTAACTCGAAACCAGTCCGTCAGGCGATCGCGTTGTCGTCCGACATCATAACAATAAACCTCAAACTCCTCGCGGTTCCCATGTTCCAACCACCCAGAAAACACCATTCCCACCGTATGCCATTGCAAACAAGCAGAAATATAGCCGATTCTAATTCGTTCCCCAGACTTCAGGATTGGCATAGGGAACGGTTTGACCCACTGGGGATAATTTGCGGCCATCACCTGATGCACGAATTGTCCATATTTTTGCTGCAATATTAAATCATTTTTACCTTGATATTGGAGATAAAAATTTGTATTAACTGCGGTAGCATTTAATCCCTGTTTTTGATAAAACTCTGTATTTAAAGGGCAGTTTTGAATCAAATTATCTAACTCGGTAATAAATCGGTTTCGATAAAACTCCACCTGCTCTGAGTTTTGATACAAAATGGGAAAAAGCCGAATTTTTTCTAATTTTAGGGATAGGCGATCGGGTAAAACTTCTAACCCCTCATCCGCTACTTGGCGCGCCTCTTCAACTTGACCACAATTCTGTAAAGCTAAAATAAAAGATAAATAAAGTTCGACTGCTTCCGGATGCAGAACAATCCCTTGACGATAAGTCGTAATCGCTTCTTCCCAGCGATTCAACTGTTGATAGCAATCGGCAAGGGCAAGGTAAAAATCAATCTCCCCTTCCTGATTTTTTTGAAACTGCTCATAATGGACAATCGCGGTTTCATACTCTTGTTTCCGGTAGGCAGAAAACCCAAAATAAAGGCTAGAATCTGGATGATTTTTCGCGGCAAAAGCAATCCCTAGGGCGTAAAGAATATCGGGATGACGCGGTTGGAGTTTTAAGGCAGTTTCAAAAACAGATATTGCCTCTTCAATCCGCTGCTGGGCGACGAATAAATGTCCTAAACTCACATAACTTCGCCAATCTGGACTGAGCGCAATTCTTTGCCGATAGGCAGTTTCCGCTTGGTTCAAATCTCCTATTTCTATACTCACATTTCCTAATTCTGAATAGGCATTGAGATAACCCGGTTCAATGAGCAACGCCTGTTGATAGGCAGTCACAGCTTCTGCGAGATAACCCAACTTTGTCAAAACTAACCCCCGAGTATAATGACAAATCGCCTGATTTTCATCACACTCCAGAGACTGTTCTAAGTAATCCAGAGCATCTTCATATCGTCCTTGCTGAGAATACAGCATTCCCAACCCTCGCAATGCTTGGGGTTGAGTCACATCAATCCCTAACACTTGGCAAAACTTTTGTTCCGCCAGGGTCAAAGAACCCGACTCATATAACCTGAAACCATCCGCTAAAAGGATATCCAGTTCAGAACTCACATATCCTCCAGACGAAAGGCGGCAATTTGCCTGCCATCGATATCCGTAAACCCATATTCCACCGCCAAATCCCCCACCGTCAATACAGTTCCTGAGAGTTCTAGCGCATTCGGGTCCGTCGCCAAGGCGGCGATCGCCCGTCCAATATACTCGGTAGACTCAGTTTGTGCTAAATCAACATCCGGCGCATCTAACACGCGTTCTGTGCGCATAAACCCCGGTGCTACTGCCACTGCTGCAATTTTATACGGTTCCAAATCTCGTGCCATCGCCAACGTCATCCGGGCGATCGCGTGTTTTGCCATATCGTAAAACAGGTTACCTAAATACTTATCCCGGTCCCAGGCGATCGTATTTACAATTAATCCTTGCTGCTGAGGTAACATCAACGGGACCGCACAACGACTTGCCACCAAATGCGATCGCACTCCTGCCGTAAACATTCCCTCCCAACGCTGCAAAGATTGCTCCCAAAACGGCGCAAAAAACTCCGTCCCATCCGCCCAAGTTTTACCATCATAACCTTCATAACCTCCCCAGGCATTATTCACCAAAATATCTAAGCGCCCGTCACTTTGTATCCGCCTAACTAACGCCTCTACCTGCTCATCTTGCGTCACATCACAACGCACCGGGATACCCACCCCACCTCGCGCCGTCACCGCTTCTGCCGTCTCGTCAATTGTCCCTGGCAGATGATCCGTCGTTGCCTCCCCTCGCACACTCCGTCCCGTCACATAGACAGTCGCCCCCGCTTCTCCTAAAACCAAGGCAATTCCTCGCCCTGCGCCACGACTTGCCCCCGTTACTACTGCTACTTTACCCCTTAAGGGTTTAGGATTATCCGACAACTTGGCATCCACTTTAAACTCAGCTTATTATATGAATTGACGGATTGATTATAGCGAAATTAGGTAAACTGTGGCAACAAGTGGAAACATCCAGATTTGAAGCAACAGAAACGGAAGGAAACGGGGTAAAAATTTGGGGGTTAATCAGAGCAATGGGTTTAAGGGAAATTGTGCTCTCGGTGATTATTCCTTGTTACAATCAAGGGGAATATCTCCTGGATGCGATCGCCAGTGTCGAGGACTGTTTTAATTCTCACCTTGAACTCATTATCGTCAATGATGGTTCAACCGAACTTTTAACCTTAGAAGTGCTGGATTATTTACAAAACCAGGGATATCAAATCATTCATCAGCTAAATCAAGGGTTAGCAATAGCCCGGAATAAGGGTATAGAAGCAAGCCAAAGTGAGTATATTTTACCCCTAGATGCTGATAATAAAATTAGACCCGCCTATATTGCTAAAGGCATTGACATTTTGGATCGATTTCCTCGCGTTGGAGTCGTTTATGGGGATAAAGAATTATTTGGTGATCGCACCGGAATTTGGCAAGTCCCCAACTTTGACCCAACCCGCTTATTACAGGGCAACTATATCGATGCCTGCGCCATCTTTAGAAAAACCCTCTGGCAAGACTGCGGCGGATATGACCCCAATATTCCCGATAAATTAGGCTTTGAAGACTGGGATTTGTGGCTAAGTGCCCTAGAAAAAGGGTGGGAGTTTTATCATATTCCAGAAGTCTTATTTGATTACCGCGTCCGTGCTAACTCAATGGTCACTCGCTGCCTGATTCCAGAAAACCAAGAAAAATTAATCCGCTATCTGAGAAGCAAACATCAAGTTCTGTATCAAGTCTAAATCAACCCAGAAATGACAAAAAAATTAACGGATAAAATAGGGTTTCTCCGTGAAAATGGGTATCATATGGGGTTAAAAAATCGTCATCTCTAATAACCTGCTAAAGTTAATCCGTAGCTACTATTTTAATCAATTAAGGTTCAACTATGGGGAAACGATGGATGCCGCAATTGCGTGAAGAATGGGGGGCTGTCTTTTTCGGAGCCACCACCATTGCCGGTTTAGTTCTCCTCCTGCGCTTAACCGGCGCATTACAAGGGATGGAATGGGGTGCATTCGATTGGTTTATTCGCAGTCGTCCCCAAGAACCCAAGGATTCCCGAATTGTGATTGTGGGAATCTCTGAAACCGATATTCAAACTATCGGGCAATGGCCGATTCCTGATGGCGTTCTCGCTGATTTAATTATCCGATTAAAAGCCCAACAACCGAGGGCGATCGGTTTAGATATTTATCGGGATTTACCTGTAGAACCTGGGCATAAAAGACTTACAGAAGTATTCGAGAACACTCCAAACTTAATAGGGGTTCAAATGGTCAGTCGAGGCGATAATAATTGGGCGGTTTCACCTCCCAAAATTTTGAAAGAACGCGGCCAAATTGGATTTAATAATTTAATATTAGATTCAGATGGAACAATTCGACGGGGTTTGCTTTTTTTAGAAACTCCCGAAGGTGAAGTCTTGCCGAGTTTGGGACTGAGTTTAGCATTTTTGTATCTTAAGTCCGAAGGCATTCTTCCCCAAAATGCAGAAGAGGTTAATCCGGAATATCTCCAACTCGGAAATGCAGTATTCGTGCGATTACGCTCTAATGATGGCAGCTACGTCCGCAGTAACGACCGAGGGTATCAAATTTTAATGAATCACAAAGATGTGAATAATACGTTTGAAATTGTATCCTTAAGAGATGTGTTAGAAAATAAAATTCCTGATAACTTTGCGCGCGATCGCGTTGTTTTAATTGGGACAATAGCAGCCAGTGTTCCCGATAATTTTCATACCCCTTATGATCATAGTGCCATAACCGATGCATCTAACCGGACCTCTGGGGTAAAAATTCATGCCAACTTAACCAGTCAAATCATTAGTGCTGCCTTAGATAATCGACCCCTGATTAAAGTTTGGCCCAAATCCTTAGAAATTGGATTAATTTTATTAGGGGCTTGGATGGGAGGATTTTTAGCAGGGTTGAAACGATATGCCTGTAGTCTCAATGTTTACTATGCTTTTTCATGGAGCGGAATTAATATTATCATTTTTGCCCTACTATTAACTGGGAGTGCCTATTTAGCCTTTTTAAGAGGATGGTGGGTTCCCCTCGTTCCTCCCATTTTATCTTTAACAGGATCATCGCTTGCCATCACCGCTTATATCGCAAAAATTGAACGAGAAGAAAGACAAACTATAATGCGATTATTTGAACGGCACGTCACCCCAAAAATTGCGGAAGCCATTTGGCGCGATCGCCAAAAAATTCTCAAAGAAGGACAACTAGAAGGACAAGAAGTGATTGCTACTGTTCTGTTTACCGACTTAAAAGGATTTAGCAGTATTGCCGAAGGAATGCCACCTAAACTCTTGATGTCTTGGTTGAATGAATATATGAGTGCAATGGCAAAAGTGGTACTCGACTCCGACGGGGCGATCAATAAATTTATTGGCGATGCAGTCATGGCAGTTTTTGGCATTCCTATCCCGGCGACAACACCAGAAGAAATTGCCCTAGATGCCCAAAAAGCCGTCACTTGTGCGTTAGGAATGGCCGCCGCACTGAAATCCTTAAATCAGCAGTGGGAACAAGGTGGAAAACCCACAGTATCCATGCGGGTAGGAATTGCCACGGGTCCCCTGGTTGTGGGCAGTTTAGGCAGCCATCACCGTCAGGATTATACTATCATTGGCGATACAGTTAATATTGCTGCCCGATTGGAAAGTTATGATAAATCAATTGATGGTGGGATATGCCGAATTTTAATTTCTGAAGAAACTTATCACTTACTTCCTAAACGGTTTTCCACTAAACGGGTTGACCGAGTTTTGCTAAAGGGTCGCCAACAACCTGTTAATATTTATCAAGTTTGCGGAGAGCAAATCAACGCATCTGATTCATGAATTGTAAAGTTTTGTTAAAAAGATAGGCATCTAATAGATTTGTCAGTTATAAAGTGCCTATTATTCAGGCTTGGTTGAAAGGGTTGTCATGTACCAACGAAAGGGCTGTATGATGCATCAGACAAAGTTCTCACTTATCCCAGCAATTTTTCCCGGCTTAATCGCTACTTTAGCAACATTCAGTGTAACGCCTAGCTCACTCCAAACACCCGATGTTCCTAATTCGAGAGCAACCGGGCGCAGTTTAGAGATAGAGGTTGCCCAATATGTACCGCCAAAAGATTTAGGAACACCTCCTACGGTAGGGGGTGGAACTCGTGGGGGACGATGCGAAGCGGACCATGATGAAAATAGGACTGACCCATTCCTGATGGTACTGATGCCGAATCTAAAATCAGAACCTCAAAATTTTGGAACGACTGTATCGGAAACACCAGAATTTATGGTGTATATTCCGCAAACGGTAGCTCGCCAAGCGGAATTTGTCTTAAAAGATGAAGAAGACAATGATATTTACCGCACTACATTTGCAATTTCTGGGGAAGAAGCGATCGCCAGGTTGACCCTGCCCTCCGATGAAATTAAACTAGAATCAGGAATCAATTACTCTTGGTATTTTTCCCTGATTTGTAATCCCCAAGATTTTAGTAAAAATACAGAAACCCACGGATGGACTCAGCGAGTCCAACTCAATCCCAACCTGATGACAACTTTAGAGGCAGCCGACCCCCTCACCCGGTCTCAATTGTATGCAGAAAATGGGATTTGGCATGAAGCGATCGCCATCTTAGCTCAACTCCGTCAGGAACAACCGACGGATCCCATCTTAGCCCAAACCTGGCAAAACCTCTTAGAATCAGCCAATCTACTAGAGATTGCTACCTTGCCTAACGAAGTCCCGATTATTGCGATCGGGCTGGAAAATACATCAACAGAAATTGGAAGCAACCCCTAGAAGTTACAAGAAACCGGGTTTCTGGAAACAGTCTCGGGAAATTCACCCCAATGAACGACTGAAACCCGGTTTCGGGTCTCTTTTGGTCAAACTACACTAAACCACTATCCCATTGATCAATCAGGGTTTATGAACGCGCATCCCCCTATTTCAGCCTTAAAACCGGGTCTAACGTTACAGCGATTCAGCCAAACTTTTGTCTTGTTTTCTAGCAGTTTGCTGTTCAGTTGCTTGAACGGAATTCCTGCAATTCAAGCCCAAATCATCCCCGATGCCACCCTACCCGTAAATTCCACCGTTACCCCCCAGGGAAATATCAACCAGATTAACGGAGGAACCCAAGCGGGAGGGAACCTATTTCACAGTTTCCAAGAATTTTCTATCCCCACCGGCAACGAAGCATTTTTTAACAATAGTCTGGATATTCAAAATATTTTCAGTCGGGTTACCGGCAACTCTATTTCTAATATTGATGGCTTAATCCGTGCCAATGGGTTTGCCAATTTATTTTTACTCAATCCCAATGGTATCGTTTTCGGATCCAACGCCCAATTAAACATCGGTGGCTCATTTCTAGCCTCCACCGCCAATCGGATTAACTTTGCCGACGGGACCGCCTTCAGTACCTTACCCAGTGAAACCCCACCCCTACTCACCGTCAGCGTTTCCATTGGCTTGCAAATGGGAGTCAACCCGGGTAAAATAGTCGTCCAAGGCCCTGGGAATAACATTTTTCAAGACTCAGAATCTAAATTAATTTTCAGAGAAAATCGACCCATTGGGTTAGGAGTACAAGAGCAAACCTTGGCCCTAGTCAGTGCCAATATCGAGGTCAACGGAGGTAACCTCACCTCAAAAGGTGGACGAATTGAACTCGGCAGCGTGGGAGATAACAGCACAGTCAGCCTCAACCCGACAAACAACGGCTGGGACCTTGGATATTCAGAGGTTACAGATTTCCGAGACATTTACCTTAACGCTTCTGCCTCCTTAGATGCCTCGGGAGAAGGAGCCGGTCGAATCCATATCCAATCCCGAAACCTCTCCCTAACCGAAGGGTCAGTCATCATTTCCTTCATCGAAGGAAACCAAGTAGGTCAAGATCTGACAATCCGTACCACTGAGACCATCAAGTTAAGCGGTTTTAGCCTGTTGGATCTGCCCAGTAGCGTCGGAACTGGCGTCAATGTAAGCGGCAGTAATCATGCTGGGAACCTCACTATAGAAACCGCTCAGTTAAACCTCCTCGATGGATCTGGCATTTTTTCTGTTACTGTTGGACAAGGAAATGCAGCAGATATAACCGTGCGGGCTACTGAATGGGTGACCTTGAGCGGCGGCTATCGACAGAGTAGCGGTGTAGGGATTATAGTCTTATATCCAGCCACCGGAGATGCAGGGAACCTGACTCTTGAAACAGCTCAGTTAACCCTTAACGATGGAGCCGTCATCGGATCCTTAGTCTTTGGTCAAGGGAATGCAGGGAATGTGAGTATTCGCGCTTCTAAATCGGTGACTTTGAGTGGGCTAGATGGTAATGGAGGGAGTAGTATTTTACAGACTCAAGTTGGAGAAGACGCCACAGGAAATGCAGGAAACCTGACCCTTGAAACGGCTCAGTTAACCCTCAACGATGGAGCCTACATCGCCTCTGCAAGTTTTGGTCAAGGGAATGCAGGAGATGTGAGTATTCGTGCTACTGAATCGGTGACTTTGAGTGGGCTAGATGGCAATCGATGGGGCAGCAATTTACGGACTGACGTTGGATCAGGAGCTATAGGAGATGCAGGGAACCTCACTCTTGAAACGGCTCAGTTAACCCTCAACGATGGAGCATACATCTCCTCTGCAACCGTAGGACAAGGGAATGCAGGGAATTTGAGTATTCGTGCTACTGAATCGGTGACCTTGAGTGGGCTAGATGGCGGGGGATTAGGTAGCAGTTTCCGGACTGACGTTGGATCAGGAGCTACAGGAGATGCAGGGAACGTTACCCTTGAAACGGCTCAGTTAACCCTCAACGATGGAGCATACATCTCCTCTGAGACATTAGGCAATGGTAACGCTGGAAACGTATCAGTGTTTGCGGATGAAGTTACTCTGCGAGATGGGGTGAGAATCAGCGTGAGTGGAGTTGGGGATTTCTCGCCGGGGGTGTTGCGGGTGAATACCGATCTCCTCTTCCTAGACACTCAATCCTCGATTACTGCTGATACCCAATCCGGCAGTCAAGGTAACATCGAAATTTCGGCCAATTCCTTGCTCATGCGGCGCAATAGCAATATCACCACGAATGCCACAGGTCCGGCAACTGGCGGTAATATTAACATCACCACGGGTGTTCTAGCTGCTTTGGAAAATAGCAATATTAATGCCAATTCTGAACAAGCTCAGGGGGGTACGGTAACGATTGATGCTCAAGCTATCTTTGGGACTGAATTTCGTGAGAATCCAACTTCTAACAGTGATATTACTGCAACCGGGGCGGATTCTTCTCTGAGTGGCACTGTGAGTATCAATACTCCCGAAATTGACCCGACTTCGGGATTAGTCGAGTTACCCACTACTTTAACGGATGTGGCTCAACAGATTGATTCTAGCTGTCGTCCGGGTCAGCAGCAAAGTGAGTTTATTGTCACGGGAAGGGGGGGGTTACCGCCTAATCCGATTGAAGCGGTTAGTGATGAGGCAACTTGGTTGGATTTAAGGCCCGGAATTGCTGGGGTGTTGAGTGGTGCGAATCCTCAAACTTCCTCGGTTGCTGATGCTTTAAATCCTGTTTTATCCTCTCCTACGCCTCCACTGGTGGAAGCTCAAGGATGGGTGGTGAATGCTCAAGGGAAAATGGAACTGGTGGCGCAAGGGTCGGAGGTGGCGTTACAAAATCGGACGGTTCCGCCTTCTGCTTGTCTTGTCAATTAAGCCGGTTTGAGCTTAAGAATCGCAAGGGTTTAGGACTGAATGGGTTAATTTGGAGGGGTGAAATGAAAGGACAAGATAGGGTGCTGAAGCCGATCGCGCATTTGTCTCGGTTTTATCAATTTTTAAAGCAGTCGGCAGTGGTCAAACGGTTGCTGCACTTCGGTTTGGGGGTGGGGATTACGGCTGCGATCGCCACAACTCCACTGCCGTTCAATCCTCTCTCTTTGTTCCCCTTCCCTTCCCATTCCATAGCAGTGGCTCAATCGGTACCGGATGCTCTGTCACTGCTGGAACAAGGTCTCACATTTTTCCAAGCGGAACAGTTTTCCCAAGCGGTGAGGGTTTGGCAAGCAGTGGCAACGGCATTTAAGGGCGCTGGAGAGCCATTTCATGAAGCCCTAGCCCTGAATTATTTATCTCTGGCTTATCAGCAACTCGGTCAATGGCAACCGGCAACGGAGGCTGTCTCTTCTTGTCTGTCTCTCCTGCAACTCTCACAAGGGAAGCGGTTAGATTCTCAGCGCTTGCCAATTTTGGCTCAGGCGTTGAATACTCAAGGTCATCTGTATTACGCTTTGGGACAATCGGACCAGGCTCTCACAACCTGGCAGGAGGCGACGGCTCTTTATGAACAACTGGAGGATCGCGAAGGGGCGATCGGGAGTCAGATTAATGTGGCGCAAGCGATGCAGGCGTTGGGGCTTTACCGCCGATCGCGCCAAACGTTAGGGGAGGTAGAGCGGGCGTTACAAGGTGAACCTAACTCCCTCCTCAAAGCAACGGGTTTACGCAGTTTAGGCAACGCTTTACGGGCGGTTGGAGAGTTAGAACAATCCCGGGAACTGTTACAGCAAAGTTTGACGATCGCCCAAAGTATGCGCCAACCCTCGGCGATCGCCTCCGCCCAGTTTAGTTTAGGGAATACAGCAAGGGCAATGGCTCAAAAAGCCTTAGTTCTCAATGACTCACAAACCGCTGAAGCCGAATGGCAAAACGCCCTCGCTGCCTATCGCCAAGTGGGTGAACTGTCTACAACATCTCCGAGGATTCGATTGCGATCGCAGCTTAACCAGCTTGCCTTACTCATCGATTTAGCACAAGTCTCCGAGGCGGAAGCATTACTGCCGGACATTCAAGTTCAACTGGATGAATTACCCCCCAGTCGCGGTACGGTGTACGATCGCATTCACTTATCTCACAGTTTAATCAAGTTGTTTCTCACTGAATCATCCCCGGACTCTACTTTAAGCGATCGCCACTTGAGAGAAATTGCCACGGGATTAGCGACGGCTGTCCAACAAGCTAAAACCCTCCAGGACCCCCGGGCAGAATCTTACGCCTTGGGCAGTTTGGGGCATTTATACGAACTCGCCGCCCAATCTCAGGAAGCCCAAAAATTGACTCAGCAAGCGTTAATGATCGCACAAGGGATTGATGCCTCGGATATTGCCTATCGGTGGCAGTGGCAAGTCGGGCGATTGATGAAGGAACAAGGGAAGAAACCGGAGGCAGTGGCAGCTTATACCCTGGCGATCGATACCCTCCAGTCTCTCCGCCAAGATTTAGCGTCAATTAATCCAGATAATCCCGATGTGCAGTTTTCGTTTCGGGAAAGTGTCGAACCTGTTTATCGGGAATTGGTGGATTTATTAACTGACCCGAATGAAGCGCCGACTCAAGAGAATTTACGGCAAGCAAGGCAGGCGATCGAATCCCTGCAACTGGCTGAATTGGATAACTTTTTCCAAGAAGCCTGTTTAGATGCCAAACCGATTCAAATTGACGAAATCGATACCACCGCAGCAGTGATTTATCCGATTATTTTACCGGAGAGATTAGCGGTGATTGTCGCATTTCCCGACGCACCCTTACGCCTCTATACCACATTTATACCCCAATCAGAAATAGAAAATAGTCTCAATGAAATTCAACAAAATATCGGACGAAGGGCAGGAAACAATCGGCAAGTTTTGCAAAATTCTCAACAAATTTATGATTGGTTAATTCGCCCTGCGGAAGCGGATCTAAAACAAAGTCAGATCCAAACCCTAGTTTTTGTTTTGGATGGGCAGTTGCGAAATGTACCAATGGCCGCCCTTCATGATGGAACCGAATATCTAATTGAAAATTATAGTCTGGCACTCACCCCTGGACTGCAACTTTTGCCCCCTCAACCTTTAGCTCAGGAGGAAATCCAACTCTTAACCGCTGGGTTATCGGAAGCAAGACAAGGCTTTTCTGCCTTAGAAAATGTGGAGCAAGAATTACAGGCAATTCAGGAGAATTTTACGGCAAAAGTATTATTTAATCAAGAGTTTACCCAACTTAATTTACAAGAAATTATCAATTCATCGCCGGTTTCGGTGGTTCATATTGCCACCCACGGTCAATTTAGTTCCCAAGCAGAACGAACGTTTATTTTAACCTGGGATGGTCGGATTAATGTGAAAGATTTAGATAGCTTACTGCGCCAGAAGGAACAAGAGTTATCTCGTCCGATTGAATTGTTGGTTTTTAGTGCTTGTGAAACGGCATCAGGAGATAGTCGGGCTGCGCTAGGATTAGCAGGGGTGGCGATTCGAGCGGGGGCTAGGAGTACGATCGCCACGTTATGGCAAGTCAGCGATGAATCAACGGCGGCGTTAATGGTACAATTTTATCAGGAATTAGCCCAGGGAGAGGGGCTTACGAAAGCCGAAGCTCTCAGACGCGCTCAGGTGAGTTTGTTACGGGAAGGACGGTATCGCACTCCCTATTTTTGGTCCCCCTATATTTTGGTGGGCAATTGGCGTTAAAGAATGGATGAGGACACAGCGCCAGGGGACCCTGAATCCGGGGTTTAATTGTCGCAATCATCGAAGCGATCGGCCAATTCTTTTCTCCTGGGAGGGCGTAATTTGGGGAAACATTATGGAGAAAATTTAATGCCTATTCATCCCGACTTTAACCGAAAGAGTATAAACAAACCTAGAAAGAGTTATCCTCAATTTAGTAATTTTATTATTGGATATTTATTAAAATTAGGGGTAGGAATTTTTTGGGGGATTGCTTCTCCCGTACAAGCCCAAATTATCCCCGATGCTACCTTACCTATTAATACCACCGTGATCCACCAGGGAATGACGAATATTATTAAGGGGGGAACTCAAGTTGAAAGTAATTTATTTCATAGCTTCCAAGAATTTTCCCTGCCGACTAATACTCAAGTCAATTTTGACAATGCGCTAGAGGTTGAAAATATCTTTAGTCGGATTACAGGTTCTTCTATTTCTAATATAGATGGGTTGATTCAGGTGAAGGGGGTTGCAAATTTATTTTTCCTGAATCCAAATGGGATTGTATTTGGACCCAATGCTCAATTAAATATGGGGGGTTCTTTTCTCGCTTCTACCGCCGATCGCCTTAATTTTGCTGATGGAACCTCTTTCAGTACCTTACCCACCGAGACTGTACCGTTACTAACTGTGAGCCTACCTGTGGGTTTACAAATGGGTCCAAATCCTGGGAAAATCATTGTACAGGGACCGGGAAATAATCTGACCTTAACTGAGCCAGTTCGGGGGTCTCTCGTGACAGAAAATAGACCAACCGGCTTACAAGTTTCCAATAAAACCTTAGCATTAATTGCGGGTGAAATTGAGCTAATTGGAGGAAATTTAACGGCCGTTGGGGGACAGATTGAACTGGGAAGTGTGGGGGCTAATAGTCGAGTTATGTTGACGGTTACAAGCCCTTTCTGGGGGTTTGGATATTCAAATGTGGGGAATTTTAGAGATATTAAGTTAACTGGGGCCTCGTTAGATACCAGTGGTGAAGGGGGTGGTCCGATCGCATTGCAAGGGCGATCGCTTTTTGTGCAGGAAGGGTCAGCTTTGATTTCCTTAACCTTGGGAATTCAACCTGGGCAAGATATTCGATTATTGGCTTCTGAACAAGTAGAATTCAGCGGTGCTAATTTATTTGAGCTTCCCAGTGTGGCGATCGCAGAAGTCTTTCCAGGCGCTACGGGAAAAGGGGGTAATTTAATAGTAGAGGCGGCCCAATTTTTTACCTTTAATGGAGCCTTAATTTCTTCTTCTACTCGGGGTCAAGGTAACGGAGGGAATTTAGCGATTCGGGCAACTGACTCGATTAAATTGAGTGGATTAGACCCCTCGGGAGGGTTCGGTGGATTATTTGCTGAAGTTCGTTCCAATGCCACTGGAAATGCGGGAATTGTAACGATAGAAACGGGTCAATTAACCCTATTAGATGGAGCCATTATCTCAGCTACAACCTTTGGCAAAGGTTATGCAGGAATTTTGAACATTCGGGCTACAGAGTCGGTGAGTATGAGTGGGGTAGATGGGGAGGGATATGGGGCCTTTATCCAGACGGGTTCAGGTTCTCTTGATGTAGAAACCGAACCCTCAACCGAGTTGAATGAATCGGTGGTTTCCTCTGAGATGGAAGTTCAAAATACCATTGACACTCAGGGTACAGTTACGCCAAATCAGGAAATTTTGGCTAATTCCGGTGCAATCACGATTAATACCAGTCGGTTAACCGTATCCGATGGTGGAGTCATTACTTCTTCTACCGATGCCCGAGGTAATGCCGGTACTCTGACAGTTCGCGCTAGTGAATCCGTAACTTTGAGGGGGTCGGATCGGTTGGGTAACCGGAGTAAATTGGAGACATTTGTTAATTCTGATGTCACGGGTAATGCTGGAAGTCTGACGGTAGAAACAGGAGAATTGTTACTTTTAAATGGTGCTAGTATTTCCTCGGAAACCATTGGCAATGGAGATGCGGGAGATGTGACGATTACTGCGGAACAAGTCTCTCTTTTTGATGGATCTCAAATCCGAGTTAGCGCTAAAGGTGCTTTTTCTCCAGGGATTTTGACGGTGAGGGCTAGTGAGATTTTGCTGGATAACCAAGCGAGTTTGCTCGGTGAAACTGAATCCGGTAGCCAAGGTAATATTACACTCGTGGCAAATTCAACTGTTTTGCGCCATAACAGCGAGATTACAACGAACGCCACAGGGAGCGCCACAGGGGGGAATATTTTCTTGGATACGGCTATTCTGGGGGCTTTTGAAAATAGTGACATCAGCGCTAATTCTGAGCAATCCCAAGGAGGTATTGTCACGATTCAAGCTGAGGGAATTTTTGGAACCGAATTTAGAGTTGAATCTAGTGATTTGACGAGTGATATTACGGCGACGGGTGCTGATTCTTCACTCATTGGAACAGTTAGAATTAATACCCCGGAAGTTGACCCGACTTCTGGATTGGTTGAGTTAGCGGTTAATTTAGCAGATCAGTCCCAACAAATTGATTCTAGCTGTCGTTCAGGACAACAACAAAGTGAATTTATTATAACAGGAAGGGGTGGTCTTCCTCCTAATCCGATGGAAGCAATGAGTGATGAAGCTCTTTTGATGGATTTAGGACCCCAAAGGTTAGAGGGATTACCGGAGAAAGATAGCGGAATTCCCTCGGTGTCTACGGAACAATTGGTAGAAGCAGAAGGATGGATGATGAATTCTCAAGGACAAATGGAACTCGTGGCGAGAACCTCTGGGGATACAGTCAGAAATTCAATGGGTTTAGCAAAACAGCCCTGTGTTCTCCCTTCACCGATTCAGATGTGAAGAATAATCATGGAAGATAGGGCTTTTACTTTTTCTGTTTAGCCGGTCTAAATGAAGGGAAAACGGGTTAAGGGAGTAGGAACAAGATGCTCTAACGGATTAACTTTATGGTCAGAATGATTTAGACGGGCTTATATCAGTTGATTTTGAGGGGTGGAAATCTGAGGAAGCGATCGCCTCTCTTGATTTGACTGCGGTTGCTCTCTCGTAGCCGAACTCGCTGGTTTGACTCATCGATGAAAAAACGGAGAGGGTGAATTGATGGGGGTCCAGCGCCAGGGGACGCTGGATCCGGAGGTTAATCGTCGTGATCGTCGAAGGGATCAGCCAATTCCTTAGAAGGGGGGCCAAAGGAGGTGTAGATAGAAAAAACAGCGATCGCCACGAGGATCGCCCCAATCCCGATGCTAAGAACTGTTGCCGGTTCGAGATTTTCCATATTTTGCGTAAAATTATGAGACCGATTCCTATAGAATATTACAAAACATTAATTTTCGCCGTCCAGAATGACGAGGTGACGCATGGCACAGCAAACAAAATTGGGAAATCTACTCAGACCGTTAAATGCAGAATATGGTAAAGTCTCCCCGGGTTGGGGTACTACGCCGCTGATGGGCGTTTTCATGCTGCTATTTTTCTTGTTCTTAGTGATTATCCTGCAAATCTATAACTCTTCGTTGCTCCTCAATGGAGTCGATGTGGATTGGACCACCCTCGGGCGGTAACTTACGGCGATCGCCCCTAGAGCAGGGATCCTCGGTATCCCTGCTTTCCCGGTTTGACCGGGATTTTTTTTTCTATACTAATAACCAGTGCTCTGTTGGAGGTCTGCGTGAATATCTTTGGCATGGGTTTGCCCGAAATCATGGTGATTCTGACGATCGCCCTTCTCATTTTTGGACCTAAAAAGTTACCGGAAATCGGTCGCAGTCTGGGAAAAGCGATTCGCGGATTCCAGGATGCCAGTCGAGAATTTGAAAGCGAAATCAAGCGCGAGGCTCAACAAATTGAGGCATCCCAACCCGCTAAACCCGCTGAGTCTCAGAAAGTCGCCAGTTCCGTCTCCCCCGAAGAAGCTATCCCGTCCTCTGAACAAGGCTAGTCGGCAAATACCCTCACCCGTCAACGGTGGGGCTATAGGGACAAAGCCAGCGGGCGCGGGCTAAGAGTGGGCAAATACTTGTCCCTTGTCATGCTCCATTGCTAATTCTAAAATTATCCCACGAAGGAAGGGGGCGAATTCAGCCCAAGCCCCTCCCTTGGCGGGATTCCTCATTTCATGCCTTGATCGGTTCTTTGTCTAAATGCTATGCCAGTTTAGGTGAGGTGGCATGAAGAAACCTGCAAAACCCCCTACAATCTAAACGCGAAACCTTAATCCCTGACTTCAACACTGCCATGACAGCAAGCGAGACATCCGTTCCTCTGGTGATTCCTCAACTGATCGTCGGGTTGGGCAATCCAGAAGCTAAATACCACGAAACCCGCCATAATATCGGGTTCGCTGCCGTCGATATGCTCGCCCGGTCCTGGCAAATTTCTCTGGCAGAAAACCGGCGCTTTCAGGGTCTATTTGGCGAGGGTCGAGGGCCAAAAGGGAATAAAATTTACCTACTCAAGCCCCTAACCTATATGAATCGATCTGGGCAAGCCATTCGCGCGGTTACCGATTGGTATAAACTGCCTCCCCAATCGGTCCTGACGATTTATGATGATATGGATTTGCCGGTGGGACGGTTGCGGATGCGCCTTTCTGGTTCGGCTGGGGGTCACAATGGCATCAAATCTACGATCGCCCATTTAAGCACCCAGGACTTCCCCCGGTTACGGGTTGGCATTGGTAAACCCGGTGACGGGAAAGCAGAAACCGATACGATTTCTCATGTGTTGGGGAAGTTCACTCCCGATGAGAAACCCGTGGTATCTGAGGTAATGTATCTGGTTCGGGATGCGATCGAACTCAGTCTAAAGGAAGGCTGCGAAAAAGCTATGAGTCTTTACAATAGTCGCAGTGTGGTCGGAACAAAACCGTGAGTAGGAAGCGAGTCCCTAGAACCACTGCCCACGTTCGAGTGCTGAATCAGTCTTGGCAACGGGGGACCCTAGAAGGGGAAGTCAGTGCCGGAGATTTTAGTTGGAGTTTCCGGTGGTGTTTTCGTGTGGGTAAATTGGCGATCGAACCGTCCCAGGGACGCGCTTTAATTCAAGAACCCTTGGGACGATTTTTAGAAAAATGCGATTATCAACTCGAACCCGGTGGAGACTATTCCTTCACGATTAGAGCCCAGCTTTAATCTCCAAAGGGCTACTCATTTTAGGGTTAATTTATAACCTCCATTCCGGAGGTAAAATTAGGAGAGTATGGAATATTTTAAAACTATGACCGACATAGCATCTACCATTATTATAAAGGCTCAGTCTTGAGCCATAAATTCCATATATATAGCGAGTCTTGCAGGAAATTAACACCTCACCCCCAAATGATTTAGACGCGCTATATCGCGCTATATAAGGTTAAAAGCTGCACATAGCCGCTGGGTTGGTCGCCAGAGCAGGGGAGCACCGGCAGACCACGACCCGTCTGGAATCAGCCGCCCATCAGCGCATGGGCGATCGCAATGTAGAACGGTATTCCCACGCCAATCGCGATCGGCGTGCCGATGGCTGTGGATGCGCCTATGTAGGCGGAGGGATTGGCCGACGGGATACCGGCTCGTAAAGTGGGCGGCCCTGAAATATCTGAACTGGAGGCGGCGATGACCGCCAGGATCACGACACCACCCAGGCTGAATCCCGTGGCATAGTGGGCAATCATGCCGAGACCGAAGGCGATAAGCCCATGTAGCAGCGGTGCCACCACGGCATAGACGACGTACCACTGAGCCACTTTGCGCAGCTCGGCAACCCTTGACCAAGCCTCCATCCCCATGATCAGCATCAGTATCGAAAGCAGGCCGCGAAAGAGGGGGTCGTAGAAGCTTTCATAGACACTTTCCGGTCGGGTTAGGATGCCTAGAGCGAGGCCAAGCAGCAGTGCCGATAGGGCAGAACCCTCAAGGCTTTCCTTCACGATGGGCCATATTTTGACCCGCTCGGGCTGCTTGCTGGGATACCCACTTGCGGTAATGCGCTGCTGGCTGCGATACTCCTGCCTGGTGGTGGGATACTGCGGCTTGCTGCCATAGTCACCTGCGGCAACCGACTGTTTGCTGAGATACTCCTGCTTGCTGAGATACTCCTGCTTGCTGAGTTCATCGCCTGCGGCATCCCGCTTCTTGCTGCTGGTATAAATGCTCGCCACGACGATCGCAGTTACGAGCGCTGGGATGTCCATGAAGGGATACAGTGCGGCGGCCCAGGGTTCGTATTCGATGTTTTGCTCTGCTAGTACCGTCAGGGCAGCGGCCATAGTAGAACCACTCACCGCACCGAACAAGCCCGCAGTCGCAATGGCATCCACGGTTTTAACGTTCGGCAACTTAGCCAACGTGTAGCGCCCGATGAACACGATCAGGATGCCCACTACCACGGCGAACAGCGCGGGCAACAGCATCTCCACCAGATTGCCATTGCGGATTGCAATGCCGCCGCTTAGGCCGACTTTTATCAGCAGCATGAAGATAATGAACTTATAGATCGCATCTGGAATTTCCAGTTTGCTACCGAGGGCGGCGATGATCATACCACCGATCAAAAAGGCGAGTGTCGGGGACTGCAACTGCCCCACGAAGTCCATCAAGAAATAAGACAAAAAATCCATGTTGTAATTCTCCTTAAATTAGATATTAGGGGTTAAGACGGTAGGCAAATGTGGCCTCGAATCCTGGGTAGTTGGCTATACGCATCCGCGTGAGCAGCGAGTCACTCCGCCACTAAGAATGCATCTGTATCTCGGTGCGTCTTGTGCTGGAAGATAAGGTTTCGCTGCGGCGATCGCAGACGAGTCATGGGATAGAAAATTTTTCCATGAATACCTCCTTCCGCTTCCTCTAACGAGGAGTGATGATTGTGATAAGTAAGTTTTAAGTTGAAGAAAGTAGGGATGAATCGCTTCATCTCTACCGCACAGGTGTTACGCGAATACCTGTTGTCGATAGGCTGTTCAGAGGTGGCCGCTCTCTGAACGGGGCCCAAAGGTGTCGCGGTCCCGCAGCACCGCCTATAGATGAAGATCTATTAAGACCCGAATCTCTATGTGCTTAAGTCTATCCTTAAATTTCCATAAATTTGCGATCGTCTTACATGGATCTGCAAAGTAATTTCCAATTCAAATCATAAGGTTTTCTTTTGGTTTCAGGAAATCCCTATATTTGTGGTTAATGTAAATAGCAATCATAGAATTTTCTCTATACATTGCTGTTAGTAAAAAGGACCCTCTATGACTGCACTCCCCTCTAAAGACCTTGAACGAATGGTGTAAAGAGCGGGCAGAGTTGCCACCAGAAGCGGCTCACACTGTTGATTAGCTGCTGTTGCTCACCGGGGCAAAAGACTGTGCGGCTGCTGAGTCCTTGAGCAGCCAGCAAGAAACATTAATCCTAGAACCCTTGGAGTTTCAAGATTTAAGGCCCTTCTCTGCCTTTACCCAGGTCACCTGGTTGTCATAGCGCCAAAAGGATAAGTGTTTTTTATAAAATGCTTCCGCTAATCTGAGTCAATCTTTCTCAATAGAAGGTAGTGGATTCGCCGATCTTTGGCATAAACTTAAAAATATGGTTCAAGGCAAAACCATAGAGTTTTGCCTTGAATTGTCGTAACACAAAGCGTCAAGAGGTAACCCATAATGGCCCAGAAAGCTAGCAAGCTCGTTATCGTCACGGAAAAGGTGCTGCTGAAAAAGGTCGCCAAGATCATCGAGGAAGCCGGTGCTACCGGTTATACGGTGGTGCCCGCTGGCGGTAAAGGCAGTCGCGGCGTGCGATCGTCGGGACAACCCACCGTTAGCGACGCCTTCTCGAATGTAAAGTTCGAGGTACTCACCCCCAATCGGGATATGGCCGTGAAGATTTCGGATGAGGTGGCAGCGCAGTTTTTCGACG
Source organism: Laspinema sp. D2d (assembly GCF_025370755.1). GTDB lineage: Bacteria > Cyanobacteriota > Cyanobacteriia > Cyanobacteriales > Laspinemataceae > Laspinema. The sequence goes on from NZ_JAMXFC010000029.1 coordinate 40,291, forward strand.
ATTATTCAGGCATCGCCTATATCTGTGACGTGATGGAGGTATTGCACGCGCACACGTTCTGACTCAAAACCCCCAGCAATTCTCATTTTGGCAAGAAGTTGTTCAAGCACTGGGAATCTCGGTATTGTAATGACATCTGAGACAGGACTTACGCAGATTGTGAGAATACACCTTAAATGTAGAAGATAGCAAGCGAATTGCCTCTACATTTAGGGGTTGATCTTACAGATTGCGTAATTCCTGTAATCTTAACTTAAGGCTATCGTTCAAGGCGAAAGCATAGATGTTTATCTTCTGTGCGGCATCTATGTCAGGTTTGAGCGACCCACTCTCTCTCCTTGAGACACTCTCCATTCACAGGTGAATTTTACAACAGGTGTTTCCGTAGCGGCGGGCACTTCTCCTCGACCGGCACACACATTCGATCAGCATGGAGCGGATATCATGAACAATTTTGACTCAACTAAACTGCGGACCCAATTTAACAACACTAGCGAAGGCTGGCTAGTACAGGTATATAACGGCGATCGCCGCCTGCTTTGCGTGTTCGACTCGTCTCACGCCTGGATTTTTTTGTTGGGCTGTGGGTTGGGTCTCCTACTAGCAGTGGGGTGGTTTAACCTCGCCCGTTACAGTCCATCCCCGACTTATGTGCCACCAACAACTCCCCCCGAAATGTTGATTGATTAGCTCACATAGCTAGAAGAGCAATGCCCACGCCACTCTTCCGATTGGGGCGGCCCCATACCGTCCTCTGGTGAAAACAAGCAGACGCTGGCCGGTTCAACTAGACAGGTCGGATGGAGCAGACCAGTCCCTAGCAGATCCAGCCCGGATAACTTTGACAAATTCATCAGGGCGTTCACCTCAGCCACAGGCTTGTTGTATAGGTCGAGCCAGTGTGCGTTGGTTCAAACCTTCTTGCAGCGGCGAAATATTGGCAACCTGAGTGTTGAATAGCAGCAGATCTTCGAGTTCGCCTAGGTTGGTTAGTGGTCTGGATAGTGAAAAGTTGTGTGAGATAATTAATGAGAGTCCTTCAACTGTCCAAATTGGGAGAATTTCCTCAATTCGCAAGGGAGGGGTGCATAATAGTAACACGGGTTAAGCTTAGAATTTTGAACAGTATGATTTATGGACTGGTTTTATGCCGGTCCATTTTTTTGATGCCCCTAGAGCGATCCACGAGGGGTTATACAGAACTTTTCACTGTGCAGTTTGGAAACCTAGCTATTTTGGGCCAAATATCGCTCAATTAAGAGAATGGCGACGATATCATCGATCGCCCTGGGGGGTTGGCGCATTCCCTGGGGAATCAGCCTAGTCAATCCCCGAGGCGGATACATTTCCCAATAGCGATCGCGGGCTTGTAAGGTGCTGTAGCGTTCATCCACTTGCACAAGGGGTAACGGGATAGACAGGGATTCGGTAATATGTTCTTGCCACTTTTTCGACGTGGTGCGATCGCCAATCACGAGCAGATCCACCCCAAATTCTTGATATAAGGATTCAATCACCGCGATCGCCTCTTCCGCCGGAACCACTTCATGGACCAACAGTTTGCCCCGGCTATTCATCACGGCAATTCCACACTTCAACCGGCCCGGATCAAATCCCAAAATTACTGTGTCTGTTTGAGCGTTACCCATTACATTTTTTCCTTTTCAACTCTCCCGAAAACGGGAAACTAACCTGGCAATTACTTCAGCAATTCTTCCCTACCCTTTATTCAGATTAACCCTTAACCAACCGGGCAAACCCGAACCCAATTTCTTTAATCTGTGCGAAACACTACTTTTCCTTGATGAACTACCGTAAATTCTAAAGTCAGTGGACCCGAGGTATAGGTTTGACCAGCGGAAACCGCTTGAATAATGCCCGGTTCATTATTATTGGGAAGCTGCTTGATAAATTCCATTACCGATGCCAGACGACCATCTCCCACCTGGATAGAATCCGTTAAAATTCCCGATCGCCTTGCTCTAAAATTAGCAGCGGCTAACAATAAATTCAATTGTTCTTTAATCTCATCTTCACTCATTTCCGAAGGCCGGACTGCAGTGGTTGCCACCAGTTCCCCTTCGCCAAAAACTACCTCATTGGGAACCGCATCGGCAAAAACATTTACCTGCCGTTCACCTAACAAATAATTGGCAGCGGAGAGAATTCTGACCACATAATCTTGACCATCATCAATTTGGCCGATGAGTTGCTCTAGTTCCGTCTCTGTAATCGCGATCGCCCATTCATTTCGTTGGGCAGTTCCTGGACGAATCAAGGCGATCGCCGCCAGATTGGCTTCCGTTAACAGTTGTTTGGTTGCTTCGGGAGCAGTTTCTGGGCGCAGGACCCGCAGGACCCCGGTAGCTAACACCTGATTCCGACGAATGGCAACCGTTCCTTCCCGCAACAGTTGAAAATCCCGTTCCAGACTTTGGACTTCCCCTTGGAGAAACGCTTGTTGCGTGCCTAACTGTTTCAATAACGTGCGCTGTTCTGTAATCGCCATTTCCTGCTCAGAAATCTGGCGATCGCGCTCGGCAATTTCCTCCTCCTGAACGGCGATCGCCTGTTCCTGAAGGGCAATCTCCATTTCCTGCCTAGCGATTTCCTGCTCTTGTTTCCCTAACTCCTCTTCCGCCAAGGCGATCGCCTGCTTTTGAGCGGTAATTTCTGCCGCTTGTTGAGCCATTTGCGCCTGTTGCTCGGCAATATCCCCTTCCTGAACGCTAATTTGCTGTTGCTGTTGCGTCAGGAGACGAATTTGCTCATCCAGTTGGCTTTTCTGCTCCGTGAGTAACTGCCTCTGTTGTGCCGCTTCCTGCCGTTGCTGCTCAATTTCTGCCTGTTTGAGGGCCAATTCTCGATCCCGCTGGACAATCGTTGCTCTAACTTGCTCCCCCTGTTCAATCAACTCCCGCCGTTCCAGTTGCAGGGTAGCAATATCATCCCGCAGCTTCTGCGCCTGTTGGGAAACTTCCGCCAACTGACTTTGAGCGCGCTCGAATTTCCCTTCAATCAAACTCAGTTCAGTTTGGGCTTTCTGAAAATCAGTTTGAATGCCGCTAAGTTGAGTCTGAGTTTGATTCAGTTCCCCCTGAGTCTGATTCAGTTGAGCCTGTGTTAGAGCTTGTTTTTGGAGTGCCCCTTGCAATGAGCGATCGATCTCATTTAATTGTTGTTGCGCCACCACCTGCTGTTCTCGGGCTTGGTTGAGTTCGGCTTCCACCTGCTGTTTCTGGGTAATCACGGCTACGAGTTCTTTCTGAGCTTCTCGCAATTCTTTGAGTTTTTCATCCAGTTGAAACACCCCCACTCGCAAGGATTTACTCGTGGCAAATAGGATACTCAAGGTTGAGGCTGCAATCATCAACCCGGTTACAATGGTGACCACCGTAGCGGTTTGTCGGGGGCGCAGACCAAATAGACTTAACCGGGCCTTACCGACTTTAGTACCGAGGCGATCGCCCAGGGTGGCGAGCAAACCCCCCAAAACTAAGACAGCCAGTATCAGGACGTATGCGCTCGTCATCACTTATTTAACTCCGTCCAGATCTAGCCAAGACAAAAACTTTCGCAGCTAAAACACTTTGGGAAGACGTCCAGCAAAGCTCCGCTCTTTTGCACTATAACAGATCCAATTGCCGATCCTGATAGCAGTATTCTCCCCGTTTTTCACGGAATCCCTGCATGGACTCTACCTCTCACACCGCATTCCCTGAGCCTCGTGTCCAGATTCTACAGCGATCGCCCGTTCTGTCCGTCCCAGTCCCTTCATGACTTGGGTTTTGGCAAAAACATACTTCCACGAGACTGTACCCTCGAACAGTCCCCCCAGGGCAGAAAATCAACGGAAGACTGACTAATTCTCACCCCGATCCCCGATCCCCTGATTTTCTCTGCCCTATTCTGTTAAGGTTGACCGTTGTTTTATTGAGCCGATCAAGTAAATTGCTGACTCAATGCTACGGGATTATGAACGGTGATTTTCTTTTTATGAATGGAGATCATTTGTTCACAACGCAGATCCCCCAACAACCGGGTGACGGTGACCCGAGTTGAGCCAATTGCTTCGGCGATCGCCTGATGGGACAACTTTAAATCAATCGTAATCCCCTCGGAAGTCGGTACTCCAAAATCCCGACATAGAATAAGTAGAAAACTCACCAACCGCGATCCCATATCCCGATGTGCCAAAGTTTCAATCATCATTTCTGTCTGTAAAATCCGCGAAGATAAGCCCCGCAACATCAACATAGACAGTTCGGGATCTTCCTTCAGCGCCTTTTCCACCTGGTCGATCGGGACCGAAAGCAATTCGACAGGGGTAAAGGCTACGGCATGATAAAAGCGGTCCGAACGATGTCCCGTAATCAGGGAGAGTACCCCAAAGACACTATTTTCCCGCAGCAGGGCCACGGTAATTTCCTCTCCCGCTTCATAGACGCGGGATAGCTTAACGGCACCTTTGAGTAAAAAATAAACTCGTTCAGCGGGATCCCCAGGGAAAAAGATGGTCTTTCCTCGTTCGTAATTTTCCACCACTGGGGGAAACGATCCACTTCCCATCTGACGGAATACTGCGGCTAGTGGTCTATCTTGGGTCATTACCATATCCGTTCCTTCTAATTGTCATGTCGTATCTTCTTTTTTGATAACTTGCTAACGGTTTATTGTCATTACCGACCGGCTCTTGTTAGAGTTCTCTGACTTTTGTACTTTACATTACTTAAACGGACGATTCGCGGTTTTTTTGTGCTTGGGGATACAGAATTGCGACCAGTTGGCTGATCCCTGGATAAAAATATTTCCATCGCCAATTTCCGTCGAGGGGTCACCTCCAAACCCACGCCACCCAGAAGGGCGATCGGCCAATAGCCCCGTTCCAGAGTCCCCCGTTGTGATTCAATCAAATTGGGGAACAGACCCAACGCGGTAGACGCGATCGCGTCCAACCTCGGGTCTGATGGCGGCAACCGTAGCCCGTCAACCGCCATCAGGGGCGACTGCTCTTTCGGGGACAGCCCTGTGATCCCGCCAGCCTCACCCTGGGGCCAAACCCTTGTTCCTGAGTAATTTTTACTAGAATAAACCCTCCATGCTAGATTTAACAGGAAAAAACGCCTTAGTCACCGGAATTGCTAACAACCGTTCCATCGCTTGGGGTATCGCCCAACAACTCCACAAAGCTGGGGCCAATCTCGGCATTACCTATCTCCCGGATGAAAAGGGCCGTCAAGAAAAAAAAGTCAAGGAATTAGTTGAACCCCTTAATCCCAGTTTGTTTGTCCCCTGCAACGTCCAGGATGACGCCCAAATTCAAGCCACCTTCGACACCATTCGCGAAACCTGGGATAAAATTGACATCCTGATCCACTGCCTCGCCTTTGCGGGTAAAGAGGAACTCTCCGGAGACTTCAGCAACACCTCCCGCGAAGGCTTTACCCGCGCCTTGGATATTAGTTCCTACTCCTTGGTTTCCCTCGCGGCTGCCGCCAAACCCCTAATGACCGAAGGCGGCAGCATCGTCACCCTCACCTACCTCGGTGGCGTCCGTGTTATCCCTAACTACAACGTCATGGGAATTGCCAAAGCTGCCTTAGAAATGAATGTCCGTTACCTCGCCGCTGAAATGGGACCCCAAAATGTCCGCGTCAATGGCATCTCTGCCGGTCCCATCCGGACCCTCGCCTCTTCTGCCGTCGGTGGCATCCTGGACATGATCCACCATGTGGAAGAAATGGCCCCCCTCCGCCGGACTGTCACCCAAACGGAAGTGGGCAATACTGCCGCATTCCTCTGTAGTGACTTATCCAGCGGCATCACCGGTCAAATTATCTATGTCGATTCCGGCTACTGCATTATGGGAATGTAATCCCTGAAGAATTGAGAATTTAGGTTTCAAACTCGCGCTTCCATTCCCAAAACCCCCCGTAAAAAGGCGGTTCCAAAAGCCCCCCTTCGTAAGGGGGGTTGGGGGGATCTCTTCTTCTCTTCTCCCTAATTCAAGCCTTTGATCTCTTAATTAGACCTCTTGCAAAAATCCGGATTGATCCCCCCAACCCCCCTTTTTAAGGGGGGCTTTAAAGAATTTTGCAAGAAGTCTATTGTTCAAGGTTTCCCCACCGACAAGATAAGATTAAGATTAAGACTATTTTTGCGATCGCCATCAAAGCCAATTATGCCTACAAGTATTACCCCGACTTCTTCCGCCGAGACTCCTACAAAAACTGATTCTCAAAACCATTTAGGTCAACTCCCCCGGATGTCCACCGTCCGACGCACTACTGGGGAAACTGATGTCCATGTGACGATTAATCTTGATGGTCAAGGACACTGTACCGCTGCTACAGGTGTACCCTTTCTCGACCATATGTTACATCAAATTGCTTCTCACGGCTTAATTGACCTGGAGGTAAAAGCCACTGGAGATATAGAAATTGATGACCATCATACCAATGAAGATGTGGGGATTACATTGGGTCAAGCCGTGGGTAAAGCCCTGGGCGATCGCAAAGGTATCGTCCGTTTCGGTCACTTTGTCGCCCCCCTCGATGAAGCCTTAATTCAAGTCGCCCTGGACTTTTCCGGTCGCCCTCACTTAAGCTATGGCTTAGACATTCCTACCCAACGAGTGGGAACGTATGACACCCAATTAGTGAGGGAATTCTTCGTGGCGATCGTCAATCACGCCCAAATGACCTTACACATCCGCCAACTCGACGGCATTAATTCTCATCACATCATCGAAGCCACCTTCAAAGCCTTCGCCCGCAGTCTACGCATGGCAACGGAAATCGACCCCCGTCGCGCCACCACCATCCCCAGTTCTAAAGGCGTTCTTTAACTTCCAATGTTTGCGATAACGACATCAAGTCGTTATCGCATTTTCAATCGATTGCGGTCCAGTTTTCCAGTCAAAGTCCCCCTTTCTAAGGGGGATTTAGGGGGATCGTTAGGAGTTTAGGCGATCGCCAACCGCTCTATCCCCTGTTGCCACTAGCAATGGGGTTTTATACCCCAAATTTTATATAGTGTTCGTTTTTAATCCATTTCATCACCCATCAAAAACAATGGAAACTCTCATCATTTTTATTTTTATTATCTCTAGCATTTTATTCACTTGGATAGCAATCCTGTCCACGGTGAAAAAATCTGAACTTCCCCCTACCCTCAAGACTCATGAAAACCGCCTCAAACAAATTGAACAGCAACTCTGGCACAATCCCACCCCAACCAAGAGCGATCGCCGCCTCGCCCAAATCGAACGAAAACTTGATTTAATCCTCTATCATTTAGATATCGATATCCCCGAACTGGAAGACAGTGCTCTCCTCTCCGTATCCCCAGAATTCTGTAATGTAATTTTACAATTTGTCCCCCCTGAGTCTAAAATTGCTACCCTGAAAACCGTGAGAACCCTTACCGGATTAGGACTCAAAGAAGCCAAAAATTTGATTGAATCAGCCCCGCAAATCGTCCTCCATCAACTTCCCGCCGCAGAAGCCGAATCGGCAAAACTGCAACTGGAACAAAGCGGCGCAAGAGTTACCCTTCAGTAGGTGTCGGTTCCCGGGTTCATGGGGAAGACAAAAAACCAGAGTTTACCGCCCCTTCTTTGTGGCGAATCATTTCCGAGTAATTAGACCTCTTGGGTCTAATTTTAATTAATTTTATCACGATCCCCATAAATTCTTACATTTATTAACAGTTTTATCCCACTTGTCAACACCAAATGGGTATAAATAATCAATTTTCAGCCTGCAAATAGCTCAATCAAAATATAAAGTTTTATAAACTCGTCAATTTTCCGTTAAATTCGCTACTATCGAGCTAGTTGAAAATAATCCATCGATAAATTGGGGAAAATATTGCAATGGCAGATTCAACCCTATTAGATGCCAAAGGTGCAATCAGTCCCGGTAAGCGACAACTCACCTTACCCGCCTGGTTAGCCCTGATTTGTATCATTGCCTTTAGTGTATTACTGTGGGCGGGTGCAGTCATTTCCAAAAATGCCCCACCCGTTCCCGACATCGTGCGATCGCCGAATCAAGAAATCCTCGTCACCCAAGCTAACATCCAATCGGGACAGGAAATCTACCTCTCTCGTGGAGGGCAGGATATTGGCAGTATTTGGGGACATGGCAGCTACCTCGCCCCGGACTGGACCGCCGATGTCTTACATCGTTGGGGATTAGCCACCGCTGGCATATTATACAACAACAATCCCAGCTTTTCTCAAAAGGATTTAGAAGCATTACCCGCCCCCGATCGCGCCAGTCTGCAAGCGCGAGTCAGTGAACAATTTAAAACCAATCGGTATAGTCCCGAAACCCAAGAATTGCTCTTAACTGAGGCTCAAAGTAAAGGACTCCAAGAGGTGTTTAAAGACTATCATGAACTCTTAGCCAAAGGGTCAGCCATTCACTCCATTCCCTCCGGTTGGTTCAAAGATGATAGTCAAATTCACGATGTCACTGCCTTCTTTGCCTGGACCTCTTGGGCAGCATCTGCCAATCGGCCTAATGCACCTTTTTCCTATACCGCAAATTGGCCTCATGATGATTTAATAGGGAACCAACCCCCGGCCCAATTTCTCATCTGGTCCATCGTTTCTGTCATCGTTTTAATTGCGGGAATTGGAATTTTTCTTTTCATCTATTTAAAAGAAGAAGAGGACGAAGTATTACCCGTTCCCGCCCGTCCGGCTGTGCGAATTCCCACCCCCAGCCAGAAGGTCACCTCGTTATTTTTTGGCGTGGCAATGGCGCTCTTTCTCGTGCAAATTCTCATGGGAATGTTTACCGCCCATTATGCCGTAGAAGGAGAAGGATTTTATGGGATTCCCCTCAACCAGTACCTCCCTTATGCCGCAACTCGAACTTGGCATTTACAACTCGCCATTTTCTGGATTGCAACCTGTTGGTTAGCCGCCGGACTCTATTTTGCTCCCCGATTTAGTGGCTATGAACCGAAAGGACAAGCCCTTGGGAATAGCGTCTTATTAGGAGCATTAACCGTCGTCGTTGTCGGTTCCCTGATTGGATCTTGGTCAGCCGTGCAAGGGCTATTTAGCGTTAAAAATAGCTTCTTGTGGGGACATCAAGGCTATGAATATATCGAACTAGGACGAGTCTGGCAAATCCTGCTCATTGTCGCAATGATATTCTGGCTGTGGTTACTGTATCGCGGATTTAAACCCGCCTTACAAAAGGAAAAAAGCCCAACTGGATTGAGTCACTTTTTCCTGTATAGTGCCATCACCATTCCCCTGTTTTATTCCGTGGGATTGATGTACACCAATCACACACCCTTGAGTATTGCCGAGTATTGGCGCTGGTGGGTCATTCATCTCTGGGTTGAAGGATTTTTCGAGGTATTTGCCACCGTTGTGATTGCCTATTTATGTAGTGAATTAGGCTTTTTACGGCGGTCATCCGCCCTGCGTGCAACCTATTTGACCACCCTGTTATATTTAGGCAGCGGTGTGATAGGAACATTGCATCACCTTTACTTTTCCGGAACTCCTTCCTTTATTGCGGCGATCGGATCCGTTTTTTCTGCCTTAGAAGTCGTCCCGCTAACCCTAATTGGCTTTGAAATTTTAAAAACCTTAAAATTGTCCAAAGAAGCCGAAGGATTTTATCGCTGGCCCTTGCGATTTTTCATCGCAACTTGTATTTGGAATTTAATCGGTGCAGGCGTGTTTGGATTCTTGATTAATCCGCCGATTGTGTTGTATTATTCTCAAGGAATCAACACCACCCCAATTCATGCTCACGCCGCCTTATTTGGGGTCTATGGCTGCTTGGCGATCGCCCTCATGCTCTTTGCCTTACGCGAATTTGTTCCTGATGATGCTTGGGACGATCGCTGGGTGAAATTCGCATTTTGGGCCATTAATGGCGGATTAGTCATGATGCTAATCTTTGGCTTAATTCCCAACGGATTTTATCAACTCGCCCAATCCGTAGAATACGGCACCTGGTACGCCCGAAGTGCCGAAGTCATCGGTTCCCCCTGGATGCGGTGGACTGTCTGGTTAAGAATACCCGGGGATATCGTGTTCGCCTTGGGAACCGTATCGATGTTTATCTTTACCATGAAGGCAATTTTTGCCATCTTCCAGTTCCCAGTTAAAACCTATCCCGCTAAAGAATTTCAACCCATTGAGAAATAATTTTTAGAGGGAGAACAACAGATTACACAGATTAACACAGATAAAATCTCTGTTAAAATCTGTGTAATCTGTTGTTTTTAGAAGATACAAGAGAACGACTGAAGTCGTTACTACAAACTTAGGGCAATTATTAGGGATTGGAGGTTTGTAATTGTTGGCGCAATTGGTCGGGGTTGGCTAAGAGGTCCGCTTGGGTTATGGCTGTTTGTTCTCCGGTTGCTAACCATTTGAGTTGGACGGTTTGATTCTGGGCTTCTTCATCTCCTAAAATCAAACAAGCAGCGGCACCAGACCGATCGCCTCGTTTGAACTGTTTGCCAAAGGCACTGCCGCTTAAATCAACTTCGGCGCTAAATCCGGCATGACGCAATTTTTGGGCTAAGACTAAGGCATTCTCTTCCGCCTGTTCCCCTCGGGAAACCACATAAAAATCTAAGGGACTCTGGGGAAGGGTATCTAGTTGTTGCAGCAGGATAATTAACCGTTCTAACCCGATCGCCCAACCCACAGCCGGGGTATCCGGTCCCCCCAATTGGCTGACCAAATTATCATACCGTCCACCACCACAGACCGTTGCTTGGGCACCTAAATCATCAGAAATGATTTCAAAAGCAGTGTGACTATAATAATCTAATCCCCGCACCAACCGATGATTCAATTGATAGGGAATTCCTAACTGGGTTAACAGATTTTGGACCCGCTCAAAGTGCCGTTTTGAGTCGTCACAGAGATAGTCTCCCAGCTTCGGCGCATCTTGGACAATTTCTCCGGTGCGTTTGTCTTTACTGTCTAAAATTCGCAGGGGATTGCGGGTGAGTCGGTCCTGGGAATCGGGGTCTAATTCCCCTTGGTAGGGGGTGAGATAAGCAATTAAAGCCTCTCGATAGCGTTGTCTATCTTCGCTATTGCCGACGGAATTGAGGTCCAAGTGCAGGTTTTTTAATCCCAAGGTTTGCAGGATATCCGTGGCGATCGCGATCGCCTCCACATCTGCACGAGGATCCGCAGTACCCAGAACCTCCACCCCGACTTGATGAAATTGGCGCTGTCGTCCCGCCTGGGGTCGTTCATAGCGGAACATTGGTCCGGTGTACCACAACCGCTGTACTCCGCCAGCCGCGTGCAGTTTCTGCTCAATATAGGCGCGGACCACTCCGGCAGTGCCTTCGGGACGCAGGGTCATGGAGTAGGGTTTTTTTCCCCGACTCTGGAAGCTGTACATTTCCTTGCCAACCACATCCGTCGCTTCTCCAATTCCCCGTTCAAAGAGGGACGTCAGTTCAAAAACTGGCGTCCGAATTTCTCGATAGCTGGCTTTGCCGAGGATTTCTCGGACAACGGCTTCTACTTTTTGCCAATAGCCTACCTCTGCTGGCAGGATGTCTCGGGTTCCTCGTAATGCTTGAATTGCGCCCATTGCTTCGTTTTCGATTGCTGCTATTTCCCAGATAAAATCAGCCCGTGTGGGTGATTTTATGACCCAAAATATCCTAGGATTTCCGACGATGGCGATCGCGGTAATATCCTAGGATTTGTTCCACCCGTTGAGGTGCGATCGGTTCCGCATCCGGCCCATACTGGATGGATACTCCAGCGATTTGGCTATCCAGATAATTAAACACGGCGGCAGTTTGGGGAATCAGTTCAACCTCTACCCCTTGAACCTGTCGCAGATGCGCTGCCAATTCTCGATACACCGTTAATGGCAGTCCTGGGATTTCATATTGCACCGAATTGTTTTCGGTTCCCTGAGTTTTTAACTCTTCCATGTTTAATGATGGTTTACCCTAGGTCCTCAATCTCTGGAGTGTCTTCAATATAGTCATGAACAGGTTCAGGTTCGGGCTCTTCATCCGTGAATTGCGGCAAGGTACAGCAATTAACATCATCGATGCAAACCTTACCCGACTGTAAGGCCCATCTGACTAATGCCACGCGGTTCGCGGTTTTGGTTTTGTTCAGAATATTGCTGATATGGTTATCTACCGTCCTCTTGCTAATTTCTAGCGATTCTGCTATATCCTGATTGGTTAAACCAGATGCTACCAGTTCAATGACCTGTAGCTCTCGCTCCGAAAGGGTTACATGGGTCTGAGAGTCCCCGCCAGTCATAAGCATTTCCTATCTCTGTATATCTACCTATATTGTACTGATTCTATCGGAAATCTGTCTCAAATCTCATGGATTTTACGCCTAATTTGTCTTTTAGTCATCCGTGAGGGGGAGATGGGGATGGGGGAGATAGGGGGGATGGGGGAGATGGGGGGGATGGGGGGGATGGGGGAGATGGTGAGGAAACGACTGAAGTTGTTACTACAAACTTTATCTTCCCTATCCTCCCCATCCTCCCCATCCCTAAAGTTAGACCCGGGAATTCTCCATCCATGAATCACCCTAAAATTTGTCCTAAAATCAACTGAGCTATGACTCCCAAAGTTAAAAATTTTATCCGGCATTACTTCGATGCCTTCAGGTCCAAAAAATTGCGGCAATTGATAGCTATTTTAGGCATAGTGACCGCCGTATGTTTCTGGGGAATTGGAGATGCGATCGCCTCGGAGGGTCTGGACGTCTCTTCCCCCACATTAGAAGCGGCTCCCAATCGCCCAACCCTTGATACCAATACCATTCCTTCGGCGAAGGTCTCTCAGTTTGTCGGGGCTTATTTACAAGTGTTACGTCACATTGAAGGCCGACAACAAGAATTACTCTTGGCACCGACCTCCCTAGAATCACAACGGATCGAACGGGAAATTGAAAGCGCTTCAATTGCAGCGATCGAGCAAGCCGGATTGACCAAACAGGAGTATTTACAAATGCTCTCCCTGGCTAATATCGATCCAGAATTTGGCGAGCGCATTGCTGCGGCAATTCAAGAGGAAAAAAAGTAAAAATTATTCCCAAATCGATCCAATTAATCTCCCTTCTCTCCCTTTAATTTTAAGGTAAGGTCATCAATCCCTGACTTGAGAGAGATGCTCGATTTCTTGTAGGCTGTAAATTGAACAGTATGTTGCAATCTAGGAGTAATGTGATGGCTCATCCACAAGTTTTGTGTTTAGGGGAAATTCTATTTGATTGTTTGGCCGATCGCCCGGGTCAAGCATACCACGAGGTTGAATCTTGGACTCCTTACCCCGGCGGTGCACCGGCAAATGTGGCCTCTGCCTTGGTGAAATTGGGGACTCCAGCCGGATTTATTGGCTGTGTGGGACAAGATGACGCCGGGGACGAACTGGTAAATCTCCTCAAGCATCTGGGGGTGGATTGTACCGGGGTGCAGCGTCATGATACGGCCCCCACCCGCAAGGTGTATGTCGTCCGTTCTGAGGATGGCGATCGCAGTTTTGCTGGGTTTGGGGAAATTGACACTACGGAATTTGCAGATACTCGCCTTCAAGCAGATCAATTACCCCATGAATTGTTTTTTCAGGCCGATTTTTTAGTCGTAGGTAGTTTAGAATTGGCCTTTCTTGATTCCAGGAAAGCTGTTTTTCGTGCTTTAGATATGGCAGAACAATATGATGTAAAAATTGCGATTGATATCAATCGTCGGGATATGTTTTGGCCCGACCCCAGTGAATCTAAAGAAGTAATTGAATCCTTAATTAAACGGGTTGATTTCTTAAAAATTTCCGATGATGAAGCCCAATGGTTGTTTGATACCATTGATGCGGGTGCAATTAAGTATCGTCTCGGCAATGTAGAAGGGGTATTAGTCACCGCTGGAGCCAATAATACGACTTATTGTCTGGGGGAAAATGAAGGGGTAATCCCCAGTTTTTCGGTGGATGTGGTGGATACAACCGGGGCGGGAGATGCTTTTGTGGCCGGGTTTATTCATCAGGTTTGTATGCATGGGGTCAAATATTTAGAAGATCCAACCCGCGCCAAAGATGTGGTCCGATATGCAATGGCAGTAGGAGCTCTGACGACGACCCGACCCGGTGCGATCGCCGCTCAACCTCTGCCCACAGAAGTAACGGCTTTTCTGGCAACACATTAAGTCAAATTTGGCAGCCTCCACGCTGTTTCTTTGCGGACAAAGCCCGCATCTGCGGGCTAATTTAAAAGGGGTTACTTAAAGGGGGTTTTCTTTAAAAATGTCTATAGAAATTGAACGGAAATTTTTAGTCAAAAATCAAGCATGGCGATCGCTGGCTGTGGGGAGTCCCTATCGACAGGGTTATATTGCTAACAGTCAGGGTCGCACGGTGCGGGTGCGCCAGGTCGGGAATCAAGCCTATCTTACCATTAAAGGTCCTTCCCAGGGTAATTCTCGCCCTGAATTTGAGTATCCCATTCCCCTAGAAGATGCTCAATTTATGTTAGAAAATCTCTGTACTCCTCCTTTAATTGAAAAACACCGCTATAAAATCAAGTGGGGAGAATTAGTCTGGGAAGTAGACGAATTTTTTGGGGAAAATCAAGGATTAATTGTTGCGGAAGTTGAACTGACTGATGAACATCAAGTGATAGAATTTCCCGACTGGATTGGTCAAGAAGTCTCGGATGACCCGCGCTACTTTAATGTTAATTTATCTACTTATCCCTATTCTCAGTGGTCCGAAGGGAACTCGGTGTGAAGGGAAGAGGACAGGAGGGCGATCGCCAGGAGGCAAGGGAACCCACCGATCCATCAGTCTCGTTCGGGCGATCGGCCTAAACTGTATTAAAAACAGCTTTAAAATGAGACACTTCCTTGTACACTAAAGAGTTAATTCAGAGGGCTTTCCCAGGGACATAACATGGACGTTAAAGAACTCATTGATCGCTATGCCGCAGGAGACCGAACGTTTTCTGAAATTGACCTCAGCAAAGCTGACTTACAACAAGTTGACCTGAGTCAGTGTAACTTGAATGGTGCTAACTTAAGTGGATGCGATCTGCGGGGTGCAAATCTCCGGCAAACCTCGTTAGCTGAAGCGAATTTGAGTTGGGCCAATTTAGAAGGTGCGCATCTGTTGGAAGCTTCTCTCAATGGGGCGAATTTAGAAGGGGCGAATTTGAAACAAGCTCTCTTGGATGGTGCTAATCTTTATGGGGCTAATTTTACTCGTGCTGACTTACGAGGTGCCGATTTAAAAATGGCTGATTTAACCGAAGCAGACCTCAGTTTTGCCAACTTGGATGGGGCGAAGTTATGGGGTGCATATTTAACCGGAACTAAGGTTAAATATGCGATCGGTCTGCAAGCGGCGAATCCCCCGATTGATGAGTCAAAATAGGGCGATCGCTTCTCCACTCCTCCCCCCTGGCGATCGCCGCAATTTCACCCTAAAGACGGGCAATTTTCACGGCTGTCCCGGGGATTTTCCGGGACCCAACCCTTCTTAATTAGCTTAATAAGGCGGTTCCGGATACTCAAACTCATCCTCATAGACATAAGCTTGATTATCTCCAGGACTCGTGGGGGTGGATAGGCCCCCTTTTGGCCCTTCTACTTTCACAATTTCCTGACCAAAGTCTTTATAGTCCTCAAAGGTTTCACAAACCAAATTAGACTCCTCTGAATTGGAGGGAATCATATAATCGGCTAAATTGCTGGCTGTAGGATGTTCATAATCAACCGTATCCGCCACCCATGCTGTATTGCTACCCGAGCCTTTTTCCACTGCCTCAAACATCGGGCAGAAAATCCCGTGAGCGTGAAACAGAGGGCCTTTGGGTGCAAAGGCTTGTCTACGAAAATCGGCGTAGGCTTGTTCCAATTCGGCAGTAAATCCAGCAAGCTGTCCCATTTTCGAGGAGCGATAAGCAATCCCAAATCCGGCTCCAACGGAACCACTTAAGGTCAAGCGTAAGGGTGTTTGATGGAGTAATTTTTGGTCTTGTCCCACCAAAAAAATCAGATAGCGGGTGAAGGTTTTATATTTGGGGCGATCGGCTTTAAATTCTTCAGAAAAATCTGAAAATCGTCCTAAAATATCCCCACTCATCCGGTCTTTAACACAAAGCGGACCCCGTCGAACAATCAACATTCTGGGTGTTGTCGTCATCAGCAGGGTTTCGATCGCTCCCGTACTAAATTCATGTTCCACCGGCTGCCAATTTTCATCCGGTGTAAACCCCGATGCTCTGGCTTGATCTAGCTTAATGCCTAACCCATAAGGTTTGAGTCCATCCAGATGCAAGCTGGGGTTAATCATCTGACACCAAGGCAACAATTTAGATGGGGGTGCCTTAAATTTTTCATCCTCGAAATCAAAAGTCGCAGAAGTCTTCATGGTTTTTATCATATTAATGGCTTCTCATTCAGTTTACCGGGTCTCGTCATCATCAAAAGGTAAGGGTCTATCTCCGAGTCAACTCGTTATAGTAGAATACGGGATGAGTGAATTGGGGTTCTTAATCCAGATCGCACGGATCTGTGGAGCAGTTCTAGCATTCATCGATTACACCCTTGAACTCGATACTCTGAAAAATTTAAGATTTTCGCGATCGCCAACGTTCATGATCAACCCCTCTCCTACCTGGACCTGTAGCCACACCCTCACTGCTCATTCTGCCGCCATTCTTGACCTGGCATTTAGTCCCGATGGACATACCCTCGCTAGTGCCTCTCTCGATACCACAATTGTCCTCTGGAATCCCCATACCGGCGAGGAAGGTCAAACCCTCCTCGGTCATACGGACTTTGTGAACGCGATCGCTTTCCGCAGTGATGGCAAAGTCCTCGTCAGTGGGTCCCTCGACCAAACCCTACGAATTTGGTCGCTTCGGACTGGGGAGGTCACCCGGGTCCTAGAAGGTCATCGCAAACCCATCGAATCCGTCGCCATTTCCCCCGATGGTGAAACCATAGCCAGTGGCAGTTGGGACCGCACAATTAAGCTCTGGGATGCGAACACGGGTCAAGCTTTGCAAACGCTGAGGGGTCATGAAAAACCCACGGTTACAGTGGCATTTAGTCCCGATGGCAGGGCTTTAGTCAGTGGCAGTTGGGACCGCACGATTAAACTCTGGAATGTGGCGATCGGAGAAAGTTATCGCACCATTCAGGCTCATTCTAATCCCATTGAATGTGTCAAATTCAGCCCCGATGGAGAACTATTAGCCAGCAGCAGTCTTGATTCAACCGTGAAACTTTGGCATACCCAAACTGGGGAATTAATCCATACTTTAACCGGGCATACCGATGGAATTCGCGCGTTGGCTTTTAGTCCCGATGGTCGCTATTTAGGCAGTGCCAGCAGCGACAAAACCATTAAGATTTGGGCCGTAGAAACCGGAGAAGAATTGACAACCCTGCGCGACCATTCCAGCTATGTTTTTGCGATCGCCTTCAGCCCCGATGGACGGACTTTAGCCACCGGCGGCGATGATAAAACGATTAAACTCTGGCGTATTCACCCCCCCTACCAGCGGGAGTAACCCTCCGTTCCTGGGGGAGTTATTCCCTCTCTTTATCCCGTTTTAACTGCTGTTCTCCTTCCGCCTCCAAATATTCATAATTCGGATATTCAGTAATCGGGGCCTGGGTTTGAGCCTCGATTCCCTCTTGGTTAAATAGGGTTTTCAATCCCCCCACCACCCCAGCTACTAATGCATTATAATTCCCCACGGATTGACTGAGATTTGTGGAGTTGCGGCTATCCCAATATCCCCCCTCATCATTCACAAATTCTAAAATTCCCAGTTCTTGGGCAATATCTAACATTTCAATGACCAATCCGTGACATTTAAGAAAATTTTTCATGCCTCCATATTCCGGATTGCTGGCATACTGGGTTTTGCAGAAATTCGACCAAGACCAAGGCGGTAAATTCGTGGGAATCGTGCGAATCTCGATTTTGGTTTCATCTATTTTTCCTGTTCTTTTTTCTTCAATACTTCTTTTAAAATCCTCCCAACCCCAGGGTTTTATCTCTTTCAGGTCTACACCGGGTTCAGGTTTTCGGAGTTTGACTTCTGTGGTTTCTGGAAACAGGGCAAGTCCAAAATTAGCACATTCGCATCCTTGTCCCGGCCACACCGTAAAGGCAATCAACTGCACAGCATCTACAAAAAAGTAGGCATTTTCGTATTCTATCCCCCGGGCTGCCTCTAATTTTAAAAACCGATGGAGGTCCTCCGGTTTATTCCGCTGATATCGGCATTCGTCCCCGATTAATTCTACCACTTCACTCACTTTATCAAAGGGTAAATTAACAGCGGCTTCGTGCAAAGCATGGATTTTTTCCCGGGCGAGTTCAATGGAGTTTGTGCCTAAATTAAAATCATAACTGATCGTTAGCCCCATAACGTTAAGTCCTGATTGATAAAAAGTTCAAGGGTCCTCAATCTGATTTGTCAATTGTAGGCGATCGCCCTCTATTTTGCCCAATCCCAGACCAGTCTCTCCCTTGCCTTTCCGCTGAGGTCATCTTACCCCTTCTCCCACAGCGCAATTGTCAGGGTATGTTAAATTTACCCTGACAAGACGGCGAGAGAGATTGTCAAATCTATTTCCCCAACCTTAAGGGGATTTATCGAATCGCTTTAAGCTGTCGATTCACTTCCTCGATATCAAATACCTCGGGGTCAAAATCTTCCTTCACCCATTCCCGGGTTTCTGCATAGTCTGGATCTTCAGGATTTTTGAGGATTTCTAACACCTCAGCATATCCGCGAATGCCGCCACATTCTTCAGGAGGACAAGCGCGATCGCCTGCCACACATCGGGGATAATGCACCCCCGGAGTCGGTTCTATAATTTTTTCAACGGTAATGTGATGCAACCAACTATCATCTAAATTATATTCATAGATAAAGCTGGCATTTTCTTGGGGTACTAATTCATCTAATCTTGCCCTCCGCTCAGTTTTCATTTCTAAGCCATATTCCGGGTGAGATTGACCGTAACAAGTTCCATCAATGGTGAACTGATGCAAATGGGTATTTCCCCATCCCATTACCACTTGCAAAATTCGCTGAAGTTTATACAGGGTAATGTGACTGCGTACCTGAATTTCGCGCCAAATCAGAGGTTCACTTTCTTTGAGGGTGACTTTTAACTGATAAATTGACTCATGCTCGTTGGGGTTTGTCTGGTTCATGGCGATCCAAGCGGGTTAACTTTTAGTGAGGCATCGTTTGCGTGCTGTTAACCGATAATCATAAAGAGCCGTCGCTCTAAAACGTTAAAATAGCAACAAACACTTGTCCTCTAATATATTATCATGATCATTCCATCAGACTTCATCCAAATTGTTAAGTTTTAAGAAATGAACCCACTGACCAAATGGATTGAGAAACATTTTTCCAAACTATCTCCCCATTAGCACCCCATCAGGGCCCGAAACCCAAAACCCACACCCTATAAGGTACGGGTTGTAACGACGATATACCTGTATCTGCGATCACCTCCTAAAACTCTTATGGAAACCCAACCCTCAACCCCCAACCATCCTCATCTCGCCGTCACCCTGGGAGACCCTGCCGGAATCGGTCCGGAAGTCATCCTCAAAGCCCTTGCAGACCCGGCGATCGCCCAAAATTGTCAAATCACCCTCGTCGGCAGTCGGAAACTGCTGCACGCGTGTTATCAACAGCTAAAACAACAGACAGCGATCGCCGATCCTGAACAGTTTCCGATCCTAGATATTGACCTCAACCAAGAGGCGATCGCCCTGGGGACCGGCAATGCCGCATCCGGTGGCGCGAGTTTTGCGTATATGCAAGAGGCGATCGCCCGAACCCTTGCCGGAGACTTCCAGGCGATCGTTACCGGACCCATCGCCAAAACCTGCTGGAAAGCTGCCGGACATCCCTATCCCGGACAAACCGAACTCCTCGCCGAAAGCGCCCAAATCAAACGCTTCGGAATGCTATTCGTCGCCAAATCCCCCCACAGCAATTGGACCCTGCGCACCCTCCTCGCCACCACCCACATACCCCTCCGCCAAGTCCCCGACGCCCTCACCCCCGACCTCCTCACCTGGAAACTAGACCTCTTAATCGAATGCTTGCGCCAAGATTTCGGCATCCAAACCCCCCGCATCGCCATCTCCGGACTCAACCCCCACAGCGGAGAAAATGGACAACTCGGAACCGAAGAAAAAGACTGGTTAATTCCCTGGATTAAACAACAACAAAACATCTATCCTCAAGCCACAATTGATGGACCAATCCCCCCCGATACCCTCTGGGTAAAACCGGGACAAGCCTGGTTTGGAACCGCTACAAACGCCCATGATGCCTATCTCGCCCTCTACCATGATCAAGGGTTAATTCCCGTCAAATTAATGGCCTTCGATAAAGCAGTAAACACCACCATCGGTTTACCCTTCATCCGCACCTCCCCCGACCACGGCACCGCCTTCGATATCGCCGGAAAAGGCATCGCCGATTGTGCGAGTATGAAATCTGCCTTGCAGTTAGCCGCTGAGTTAGGAAGTCAGAGAATGAGAGGGGTTAAAGGATAAACACTAGACAGCAAATGATGATACATTGTCACATTCCTTGAGGATCACCCTATTGCACCTTATTCACCCTAATAATCCGTTGGTGACAATGGAACTCGCAGGAATTTGGACTAACCAGCGATCGGATATCGTGAGATAGTCTTAAACCCCCTTAATCAAAATCGAAATATAACTTTTTAACAACCGGAAGTTCCGGTCGATAGCTGCTTGTCCAATCCGGACGAGGGGGTGCATTGCCGTTCCGGAGGCAATCTTTCCACTCTGAATCAGATAACCGAGCACTAAAAGGCTGCTCAAATTCATAGTGGCTTAAAACGGGACCCGCATAGACCATCTTATCTGGTCCATTCTCAACAGTAATCAGCATCAAATCCACATTTCCCACCGCCTGATAAAGAATCCTACCCGGATAGTTAAATTCAGGATTACGGTGAGCGGTATGGACATCACAAATGAGTGGATCAGCTTTGTCTGAATCTTGCCTGCTTTTATAAAAAAGACTGGGATACCACCCTGTACATTGAAGTAAATTTCCATAAACTTCTTCTGCTTCAATTACATCTTTAATAAATTTAATTTCTGCTTGATTAAATGGGATATTTTGCAGTTCTTTATTAGCCATCTCCTTTAATACTGCTAAGGTTTGCGCAAAGTTTTCCAAAAATTTAACTTGCTTTTGTTTGACCACAACCTTGCTGACTAAAGGGGTGGTTTCAATTACGGTAGCTGCCAATTTGACCATTTCCTCAAACTTCCCCCAAAACTCGGGTCTAGGTTCTATAAATCCCTCTGGATATTCACAAACTCCCGATAAACTGCCCGACTGTTTGACATACAAAATATTATCATGTCGGAGTTGAGTCCAGGAAGCTAATTGTGTATTAACCGTTTTCATTGCCCAAGCCCGAGTTCGCATTACTTCCGGGTATCGAGGGTCAGTGGTGTGTTCAGAAAGGGAACGCAGAGTGGCTAACCAAGCTGTGTAAATCGTTTTAGATTCAAGGTGAGGAGATAACAGATCAATCACTTCTTTAAGTGCTGCTAAATGGTGGTGATAAAGAAGACCATCGCGAAACTTTTGCCCTTGCTTATTGGTAAGTCGCGCCACAAGTTCGGGGATAATTTGACAATTTCCCAAAGTTGTAAAGGCAAAGTCTAAGGCACTAGGCATCAACCGGGGTACTTTTTTATCATGCCAGCAGATCCGGTCATAAACCACGTTTGAAAAGACCCAACTATCCAGGGTAAACCGTTGCCCTAGAAACGTAAACGCTCTAGGCAGTTTAAAGGATTGAGGCTCGTCCTTGGAAGCTTCATAAATATGGCTGCAAATCTCTTGATATCCCCAGGTCGTCTTCGCCAGTTCCTCCTGGATAATGTTTAATAGTGATGGATCATTGATATTGACAGGGACTTGGATTTTAACAGTTTCTAAAATTTGCTCAAGGTGACTAAAGCTCATGGAATCAGTTTCACCTAAAAAAGCTGTTAAAAACTGGTCAATTTCTTTCCATGTTTCCCAGTATCCAGATTGTTTTAACAGATTATAGAGTTCAAGAACAGCAGCTAGTGACTGGATAAACTTTTTGTCATCTAAGTTTCTGAAATCAAAAGTACCCAGCCAAATCATTGCACGAAAATATCGTTTTAGAATATTTGAATTTTCATAATGACCCCGAGGCTTAAACAGAGAAAAGTCAAGATCATATTCCTGCCCTAGAAATTCTATTGTGTCAACAGTTTCTGACAAAGCAATATTTTTTAAGGTTCTGTCAATCCGGTCTTCTTGCTCAAATAGACTTTTAATTTCTACCTTCTTAGAGAATAATGAACAAGCAACTTCCAGAAAATAGTCCAGCTCATGAGCAACCCTTAAACTGAAGGAATTTTTTGGATATTCATCACGTTTCAAGTGGAGTTGTTGTCTTAGTCCCTTGACCATCCTCCAACCATAAATAAAAAGGGAACCCTCTTCTAATTCTTCTAATATCCCATCATAGGAGCGATGCCACGCATGGAGAAGAGCATCCGCAGAGATGAACACAGGTAAATCATTTCGATAAACCCTGAAAAAAGCTTTAGCAAAACTCTCACTGCCTAATCGTTCGCTGACTACAAAGCCATTTTTTTTAAAGACCTCCCCTTCTTCTGGGGTTAACCGAAAATTATCAAAGCGTGGCGGGTAGGTATCAGGCTCACTCCTTTTTTCGGGCCTTTTATAGGGTTTCATATCGAAATCGGGTTTGATATCGAGGTTAAACTCATTCCAAAATTTAGCCTCGGTTACATCATAACTAATTCCCTGAATATACTCAGCGTGACAGCTATAATTCTCACAAAACTGCTGTATGGATAACTGGCCTATCCCTTTTAAAAACTGCTGGAACTTTTGAGAATATTGCCCCATTTTGTTTCTACCTCTACATCAATATTGTTAAATCCTCTGGCTCCGGGATTTAAAGTCTTTTAAACTTATGTTAGCAGAGGTTCATTGAAAAGATTGAGAGATTTTTGTTACAAAAATTTACAAATTTTCTAAAAGTAAGGGTGGTTTGACTAGACAAGGGGGATTGACTTTGTTAAAATTTATTTTATAATGGGAATATGTGGAAAAATATTATTGAAGTGACCATCTCATTATTAATATAATATTGAATTAAGTCAAGAAATACAACCCCCTGCGCCTACTTTTTTTGCCGCGCAGGGTGGGGTGATAGTAATTCAGGAAGTAAAACTATGAATAAACCAGCGATCGCCATTTTGGGAATAGTCATGATTGCGGTAATTGGAATTGCCCTGCTTCTTGGCAACCCAGAAAATTCTAACTCGGTAACTCCAGGACAAGGCAGTGAGATGGTGCAAACTGAGGCGAATCAGAACGAGTCAGGGCCGATCGCCGAGTTACCGGAAGCTATTAGCGAGAAAGTCTTAGATGCAGTGGCCGAACAAACTGGGGAAGAGCGATCGCAGTTTAAGATTGTCGCAGCACAAAGGCGCAGTTGGCCCGATGGCTGTTTGGGACTAACGGAACCGGGGAGTTTTTGCACCCAAATCGTGGTGTCTGGGTGGGAAGTCTCCGCCAGCAATGGCAAAGACACTTGGGTGTATCGGACTGATGGGAATGGGTCCCAGGTAATGCTGGATACCGCAGCCAGTAGCGCCTACGAGTGACGAGAACCCTAACCAATTTTGAGGGGACTAGGCCGAGGATGGGCAAAAATCCGACAACTTATGCTACTGTATCTCGGACAAGGGATGCGGTCCATCGTATTTTAGAGGCAAGAGTTGGGAATCCCGTTATGGATTGCCACTCTAACGGCTAAAATCACCAAGGTTAAAAGGGGTCAACAATGGCTAAGTTGCGGGTCGGATTATTATTTGGCGGTCGTTCCGGAGAACATGAGGTCTCTATCATTTCGGCAAGGGCGATCGCCAAGGCATTGGCAGGGGAATCGAATGCTCAGAAATACGAAACTCTGCCCTTTTATATCGATAAAGAGGGGGTATGGCACTCCCCAGCAGTGGCGCAACAGGTCTTGGATGCAGGAGTGCCCCGGAATGAGGGGGGAGAGACGGGCGATCGCGCCAAATTGTGGCAATTTCCAGCAGAAGCGGGGACTGTCGAGGTGTGGTTTCCGATTCTGCATGGTCCCAATGGGGAAGATGGAACGATTCAAGGTTTGCTGACCTTAATGCAGGTCCCCTTTGTCGGGACTGGGGTGATGGGGTCCGCCGTGGGGATGGACAAATTGGCGATGAAAACGGCGTTTAGTCGCGCTGATTTGCCCCAGGTGAAGTATATGGCCGTCACGCGATCGCAGGTTTGGTCTAACCCTTGTGTGTTTCCGAAACTCTGCGATGAAATTGAGCAAAATTTGGGTTATCCCTGCTTTGTGAAACCGGCCAATTTAGGCTCATCTGTGGGTATTTCCAAGGTGCGATCGCGCAGTGAATTAGAGGCCGCGTTGGATAGTGCCGCCAGTTATGATCGCCGTCTGATTGTAGAGGCGGGAGTCGTCGCGCGGGAAGTGGAATGTGCGGTTTTAGGGAATGATAATGCTAAGGCTTCAGTCGTTGGAGAAATTACTTATGAAAGTGATTTTTACGACTATGAAACCAAATACACCGACGGCAAAGCTTCCTTGTTCATTCCCGCCGAATTACCCGAGTCAGTCGCTACTCAAATTCAGGAAATGTCAATTCGGGCTTTTGAAGCCGTTGATGGGGCTGGGTTGAGTCGGGTAGACTTTTTCTATGTGGAAGCTACCGGCGAGATTTTTATTAATGAAATTAATACCCTACCCGGTTTTACAGCCTTGAGTATGTACCCGCAACTCTGGGCCAAAACTGGGGTTTCTTTTACGGAATTAGTAGACCGCTTGATTGAGTTAGCGATCGAGCGGCATACTGATAAAAGTAAGGATTAAGGTCAGCCCATTAAAGGGAATGGGCGACAACCAGAACTCACTCAGGTTGGGGATTGATTCGAGGAGCATGGTATGAGTTCGAGACTATTTAAACCGTTTACCGTATCAGATCGGCGACAGATCAATCGGTTACGCGCTTTTATGCCAAACCGGGAGAGTCAGTTAGCACGACTGCGAGAATTAAGCGGGACTCAAGATGCTCATCTGGATTATTTGAGGGGGTTGAGAGAACCAGGCAGTGGCCCTCTGTTGCCCGGGGGGAAGGGGTCGGGGGGTCATTTACCCAGAGTACGCCCCGTGAGGAAACGATCGCCTTCTGAGTCTCTGGTGCGATTCCTGCAGCAACAGCCCTGGGTGTTAGGACTTTTGGCCTGGGTGCTGTTTCTGGGGATGGCTTGGAGTTCCTGGAATGTGTTGGTCAGCCCTGGGTTCACCGAGGTTCCAGAAGTTCGGGAGAACGAGTGATGGGGAAGGAAAATGAGGTTCGTAGAAACGCGAGATTTTGCGTCTCTACGAACCGGGGGGAACGACTGAAGTCGTTACTATATTTGGGATTACTCTTTTGTCATGAGGAGCGATCGCCAATCTTCTAGGGCAGATTCGGGCCACATCCAGTCCGTTGCTAGGGCGTCGGGTTGGAAACTCAAGGGATCGACGGTGAGGACGATTTTGCGGAGTTTAATGGCTTTACTAAGAACCTCAGCCCGATCGCTTGGGGGTAAGTCCGATGCAGAACGACTCAGAACGAGGGAAAATCCCGCATAAGCGGTGAGTGCATCATAACTTTCCAGGGGCGCAGATTCTGGGGTGGTGGAATTTTTAGACCCCATGACGGGCATTTTTTCGAGTAATTTTAAGGATTCCATCCAAGCATCTTCGGCTTTTTTGAAGTTGCCATCGGCGTAGTAGGCAAATCCTAGGGCATTGTAGTAAGTAGGATTATTGGGTTCTTGTTGGACAGCGCGAGTCCAATAGCGGCGGACATCATCCAAACTATATTTAGGATTACCGGAGAGGACTGCTTGCCACGCAAGGCGACCCCATAGGAAGGTGATACTAGAGTCAAATTTATGAGGTTCGGGAACGCCACTGAGGACCGCTTCGGCATAATTGAGGGCGCTGCGTTGGGGTTGGAGGAGTTCTTCCACAGCTTTTTGACCGGCGATCGCATCCCCTTCGTTAAAATAAGCAAAGGCTAATTTGCCCACTTCTGGGGTTTGTAATTGACTGAAATTGGCGGGATTTCCCTGAGATAACGGCGACTCCAGGGCGATCGAAGCTGTGGGAGGGAATAAAGTCCCCGGTTCTCGGGTGGCGGCAGAAAAGCGAGTTTGTCCGGTCCAGAATCCAGCCCCAGCAATGGCGATCGCCACCGCTGCGCCAATCGCCACACGCCATTTATACCCAAAAGATTTGACGGCGCTCAAGGTCTTCTCACGTTGTGGCTGACTCAGGGGCGCATCCGTTGCCGGTAACGGCCAATTTTCGGCGGTGTAAGGGGCAGTCTTAGCCGTTGGGGGTAACTCCTCGGCGATCGTTTCTTCGAGGATATCAAACGCCTTTTGGACTTGGCTGTTCTGACGATGCACTGCATCCGTTTCGGGGTCAGTCTCACCTACCATTTCTCGGAACAACTCTGACACCACGGAGACGGCCTCATCCTCATCGAGTTCGTCATACATGATATCTTCATAAACCCCTTCCAGGTCTCCCTCATCGAACAACTCCACATCATCCTCAGCAAAAGCACTTTGCACCGTCATTGTTCCCGTGCGGGAGGGGGGGATGGTGCTAAAATCGAGAGCTTCGCGAGAGTGAGAAGTAGCCAGGGGGGAAAAGGGGGAGAGGGAACTGGCAGCGGCAATTTCTTGGGGAATCGGGGAAGTTTGACGAGGAATCGGGCGATCGCCGACCGTGGTGCGAGGATTCCCGGTGGTTTCTTCGGACGATGTGAGATATCCATCAAATTCCGGATGGAGATACAGCACCGGCAGCGCCCAGTAGAGTTCGTGAGACCCATAGGCGGACATCAACCCTTGTCTCGCGCGATTCAAGCTGAGGTCTACGGGATACCCTTGTTTGATGTTGTAATAAAATAACCGCGTTAGGGTCAAGGCAACATCATCGGTGATCCGTTCGGCCATTGCCAAAACCCCGGGGACACCCCGCTTGACCAGGGCCTCGGCCAGAGACCGTCTGCCGGTGGCATCGGTGGGGTCAGAACTGGCCGTATAAGCCCCGCGACAGGAGTTAAAAACGGCCATGCGAATTCCGGCATTAACTAACAATCCCGCAAGGTCATTGCCCGTGAGAACTTCGCTTAAGCCAGTTTTACGGTTAACGAGATACAGTTCACCCCCACCGGCCCCGACATCGCTATGACCGGAGTAATGTAAGACTTGGTAGTGATTTTGTTCTAAGGCGCGAGTGAGTTCTTCCCGGTTGGGTTGTTCTAGGATATCCAGTTGGATTTGTGGAGGTTTGCCGGTAACCGGAGTGCCACTGCGCCAACGTGCTTTGAGGTCTTCTTGGAGGTGAACGGCTTCCCGTTTCAGGGCGAGATTTTCTCGGTCTGTGGGTGCAGCCAAAACCATTAAAATTTTAACCCGATCGCCGGTATTTCCGGGAAGGGCAACAGGGGCGAGGGTGGGTTGATAGCGGGAGAAGACCAAATCTTTCCCCGTGGCGATCGCCCGGGTTTCTTCGTGAATCACCTCCCAAGGTAAACGAGGCAGGTGAGGGCCTTTGAGTCCTAGGCGTAATCGCAGCACATTCCCTTGATTATGGGCGATCGCTTGGGCCGAAGTCATGCGATCGAGCAAGCTGCCTTGAAACAACGCCTGATACAGTTCTTGGCCTAGTTCTACTAAGTTTCCTAATGTCGTTTGTTCTGAATTACCCCTTGGGGAGTTCGAGGAAGAATGGGGTTGATCATTTAAGCGCATCAACATCGATAATGGATCTTCCATTAGCTTAGTCGCTTGGCTCAACCATCCCTCTACCGGCCAGACCACTTGTTCCTCAGCCGGTAGCACACCTTTGGGTGCTTGTTCCGTCCGCACCAGATACTTATCTTCCCCAACTGGGGTTACAGAAATATGTAATTCTTCAAATTTCTGGCTCACAGTTTCCCTGCACTCCTGCTCACTGTTTATATGCTATCTCTGGGGCTAACCTGCGGTTAGGGTGAGGCTGGCCCCCTTTATTTTTAACTCTAGTTTTAAGGGGATAAATGGGAGAATTGACTAGAAAATCCCGAAGTCAATGGACAGATATTGGCTGATTTTTCCGGGTTTCTTCGGCTCAGTTTATCCCCTATTTAAATCGTAACTTTATAGATGAACCCTCAAAAATTTCCCTAAGTTAGAGGACTTTTATTTTGGATAGAGTCTTTCCGGATAGACGAAACCGCCGTAGAAAAGTTACCCGCCTAAAAAAACTTTTTTATTCTCCAATCGAAATTGGCTCTTAACCCCCTAAGCAATGACTGCAAAAAATTTCTTTAGAAATGCTGACAACTGTCCGGAATGCATAGACTCTATCGAGAACAATAGAGTGGTAGATGCACCCTGATGGATATATCCCGGCACCAAAACGCCGGGAATTTTTTAAGCTTTTGGTCATTAATTTGCAGACAATTGAGAGATTCCCCCAAGCGATCGGGTTAAAAAGAAGGAAGAATCAGCCCGCTCAAATGGCGGACTGTTCATCTCAAGCCTTCAACCCCAATCAATATTAAACGGGTTACAGATATCCTTTACCTTGATCCGGTTAAGCTGAAAAATCTGAGAAGGATCAGATATAGATGCACTCAAAAGCCGATCCCTAGTTGTTAGGAGCTAGGGATTTTTTTATGGGGTGTTGAGGAGCGATCGCATGGGTTGGAACCCTTCAGATGCACTGCTGAATCGCTCCTGAAAGCCGAATCCCTTCCCCTGATTGACGAGACAGACACATAAAAACCCGATTGGCCGGAGAGGAACGCACCCTAATTGACGTTTCCTCTCCCTTGCAAATGTAGTGAGAGCCTGATGGCGCAGGTTTGCTTTGTGCCTGCTTAATCTCTAGTTTAGCAATAATTTTTCCGGATTGCAGGGGTATCTCAAGAAGAAAGGAATGGTAGATGCACCCTGATTGACGTTTCCCGGCTCTTTTGAGCCGGTTTTTTTTATCAAAATTTGTGACAAATCCCAGAGTAGCGGCATCCTTGGGTCATCCCAAATCTGGGTAGGAAAAGTCGTTTTTATAGAATAGCCTGGGTAGGCAGGCTTTGTCCTGTGAGCCTCCACCGTTGAGGGTGCAGGTTTTTTGGAGAGATGAAAAAGGCGCACCGTTAATGGTGCGCCTTTTTTAGATGAATGGTGCCCTTAATCTAATCGGAGGCGATCGCCTCAAAGGATTTCACCTCTAAAACCGGGCCGATCATTGCCATTGTCATCACATCATCCCGCACTTGACCTTTGACTTTGACCTTTTGACCCGCTTTTAACAAATCCGCCGGTGCACCTTGATAAATCTCGTAGGTTTCACCGTCATCGGAAACCAATGCCCAAGTACCTGGACCGATATTTTTACGTTCGATTGTCCCTTTTACCTTAATACTCATGCAATTTGTCCCTCATCTTTCATAGCTAGACGGGCAAGTGCCAAGCATAAGAAGGCATTCACCAGTAAAAAGGCTCTCGCACCGATGCCACTGCCAATCCATAATAAGGTTGGGGCTGGGGCTAACACGGCACTAATTCCCAGACAGGTTGCCATGCCAATTGTGGACCCGATCGCGAACCATTTCCATTGGGGATGTCCCAACAGCAACAGAATCAGAACAACGGGAATTGCGACACTCGCAAATAGCGGATTGAAAGCGCTACTGCCGGAGATGGAAGTTCCCAGTTCCGGAATGGAACTGCCGAGGATACGGAAGGGCCACTGCGGTAAGTCATAGATATAGAATCCACGCAGGACGAATAATCCAGAACTTCCGGCAACCAATCCACTCGCCATACTCCAAGTCCAACTGAAGGGGAAATACATCTTCAGTAACCAGGCAATCAGATAGGACCCGACAACCATGAGGACTTTCGGTAATAGGGCGTAGACGCCACCATCAATCCAGAAACGGGGGTTGAGATAGCCGTTATCGCGCAACCAGCGGAAGAAGTCACTAAAGAAGTGACCAAAGTCAAATTGACCGCTTTTGGCAAGGGCTACCGCACTAGCGGCATCGAGATGTCCTGCCCCAAAGTGGTTGAGGGGGTCTTCTTTCACGTCCCGCGCCGATTCTTTGAGGATAGCGGTAATTTTTTCCGGGTCAGTGACGCCCGAGGCTTTAATCAAGGCAGCGACACCAGCCACATGAGGGGCCGCCATACTGGTGCCTTGATAGGCGCGAAAGGCAAAACCGGGGAGATTGGTATCGGGGTCAAAGGAGAGGGTTTCTTGGAGGATACCGCCTTCATCTCCTTGGGTGGTATCGCCACCGGGGGCGGAAATATCCACACCGGCCCCATAGTTAGAGTAGGGGGCTTTTTGTCCGTTGGCATCGATCGCCGCCACACCAATGACGTTGGTATAGCGGGCGGGATAGGAGGCACTGTTGCGCTGTTCGTTACCAGCAGCAGCAATGATTATGACTCCTTTGCTATGGGCGTAGGCGATCGCCTCTTTCATGGCGCTACTTTCCCCGGCCCCACCTAAGCTCATGTTAATCACATCGGCGCTGTTATCTGCCGCAAATTTAATCGCTTCAGCGATATCGGCAACGTTGCCACCACCACCGGCGCTTAAGACTTTCAGGGGCATGATGTTGGCTTCATAGGCGACCCCAGCGACGCCATAGCCATTATTAGTAGTTTGGGCAATGGTTCCTGCAACGTGGGTACCATGTCCGTTATCATCATCGGCGAGTTCGCGATTGTTAACGAAATCGTATCCTTTGACAAATTTGGTATTTTTTAAGTCCGGAACCCGACTGACTCCGGTATCAATCACGGCGACGGTGATGCCACTGCCTTTGCTGTCACTCCAGGCTTTTTCTACGTTGATGCTGCGGAGATTCCACTGTTGGGCGTAGAATGGGTCGTTGGGAATATCGAGGGTTTGATATTCGTAAGCGGGCTCAATGTATTCTGTGTATTGAGAAACCTCAGATTTTTTGAGAGTCTTGAGGAGTTCCCGATCGCCGTTGACGATATAGAAGTGATCATCCCCGGAAAACTCGGAGTTGAGACGGGGAGTAACCCCATACTCGGAGGCGATCGCGTTGATTTCTTCGTTGACCTGAACTAGGGGAAGATCATCTCGAAAATCCAGAACAATGGACTCGAAAGTGCCTTGATTGGCTAAACCCTTGAAGTTAAACAGGGCAAAGCTCAAACCCACTATAAATAAGGAGAGGAGCAGAAGTTTTTTCATAGAACTTTCCAGCGTAGCGCCAGTTATCTCACCACGATAACTCATCATTATCCAATTTTGGGGAAATGTTTCAGGATTTTAATCGAGTCGGCGGTAAAGGGGCCAAGGTTAATGGGCGATCGCCGACCCTCTGGAACCCCTCAACCCAGGGGTTTCGTCGCCGTTAAAGATTAGACTTCGCACTGCCTAAATCACCGAGTATTTTCCCCTAGCCTCTGTGCTGGCAGGGTTCCCCATCTATGGCATTATGTAAACTGTTCCCTAGTTTTGTTCGATATCATGATCATGGCAAGTTACCCAGCCCAAAGTTTATTTCCTGGCTTTTTCAGAAGGATAATTGCAGCGGTAATTGATTTTATTTTGATTGCACTGGTTTGGTTGGGTCTAGGGTTGGGGATTAATTTTTTACCCCTTCCCGGTGAAAATAGTATTACATTTGTTGCTTTAGATTTATCTAAAGTTTTTATTGTATTTTTAGCCTTTATCGGATATTTTACTCTCCTAGAAGCCCTATTCGGTTGGACATTGGGGAAGTTAATTTTTCAAGAAGAAGTCGTCACGCTCAGGGGACGCCGACCCACTCTAACCCAAGCGCTGATTAGAACTATGTTTAAACCGATGGATATGTTGTTGCTCTTATCTCCCCTGTTGATGTCACCGAAAAACCAAACTTTGGGCGATCGCTATGCCAGAACTCTGGTGATTAATCGGGATGCGGGGGTTCCCGGTATCATTGTTGAAGATCGATATATTTTTAGCTTTAAAAAAATTATCGGTATTCTCTTGCTCCTCGTGAGTTTAGCAGGATTAGGGGGAGGACTTTATTTCCTGAAAACCTATTTACCGGAAATCCGGTCCGTGAGTCAGGCGGCAAATGCCCATTTTATGCGCTTAGAAAAAGGGAAACAACTCAATAATAATTACCAGGCGGCTTATGAAAATGCTTCGGTGCAAGTTCGGCAAAAGGAAACTTTAGAACAATATCAGCAAAAGTTAGAGGGAAATCAAGTGTTAGATTTAGTTTTAGCCAGACGGAATGAAATTAAATTTAATAAATGGACTTTTATAGGAGAAGATGAGCCGTTGGCAGCGGTAGTTTACGGCCAACTAGAAAATATTTATAACCTGGAGATTAATCTAGCAAAAGAAGACAATCAATGGAAATTTGTAGCAGGACAATTTATTCTGATCGCCCCTGAATGAGTAAAAGGGCGATCGCCTTTTTTAAGGGAATTGGGCCGTCAAAATAGCCCGAACTAACTCGCAAAACCCCTCAGATTCCGGTAAATCCGTCAGGTAAACGGGATGATGGGTGAGGATATCCAAGTATTCCGCAAGATTGGCAACCCCTACGGACAAGGGAAACAGGGTCGGGTCGAATAAACTCTCATCATTGGGACTATCCCCCACCGTTACTAGGCGATCGCTGCTGTAGTCAGGGAAGCGATCGCCCAAAACCTGCATCAGGGCCACGCCT
Organism: Laspinema sp. D2d; assembly: GCF_025370755.1. Taxonomy (GTDB): domain Bacteria; phylum Cyanobacteriota; class Cyanobacteriia; order Cyanobacteriales; family Laspinemataceae; genus Laspinema. The sequence continues at coordinate 73,198 of NZ_JAMXFC010000029.1, forward strand.
TTATCCTGATTCCGGGGTTTAATATGACAATGAACGGTACTAAAGGTAAACCCCCAGCCCATTTCTGCACAGAGGAACCTCAATCGCTGTAAATGGTCCGAGGTGAGTCCCGCCACCTCAAAAGTCCAATCGGTTACCCGAAATGGATTATCTGAAGTCTCTTGCAGTTGGGGAAATTCAGTCAAGAGATGAGCAAACCCTGCCGCCAGTTGCTGTCGATGATGCTTTAAATCAGCAATCGGCGTTAATAGGACCGGAGTCCCGTTACTGGGGTAGAAAATCCCCCCATTTTCGGCGATCGCCCCCACCACTGGCAGATAACTAACTAACCCACTCACCCACCCAGCGGATCGTCCAGTGACAATCACCACCCCCACTGATGCGGCGGCTAATGCTTCTAATGCTTGCAACAAACCGGGGGTAAATTTCCCTTGGTGAGTCAGCGTCCCATCGAGATCCGTTGCCACCACAGCCACCCGTTCCAGGCTATGATGAGTCTGAAGTTGAGATAAGGGTAAAGATTTCATAAATTTCTGAGGGTGCTATTCCATCCCGGTGGGTTTTCCTTTAACATGAGACCAAGGGAAGGAAAAGGAGTCAACCCTTGGGGATGAATTCGTTGGTATCGATTAACACAACCCAAAAAAGGGTTAAAATCACCGTGATATTTCGGTTGATTCCAATGGGAATTCCCTAAAATTTACGGTTGTGAATTTCAGGCAATCATTGCTTTTAAAGGGCTTTAACCACTTCAATTCAATCCTCTAAGCGGCTTAAAATTTTGCATTGGCCGCTTTATAAGGGACCCACTGCTGGCCCTCCCACGTTTGGGGCGATCGCAGAGTATCCCCGGTTTTGGACCTCAGCTTTTCATCGCGGAGCAATTGCCCTAAACTACAGTAGAGTTCGCCATCAGAATCAGGTATAGCGCTGTTTCGTCGGTCTGGGACATCCTACAGCAGTTGCGGGATCGTCCTGGAGTTGGGGTGGGGTGCCATCCGGGGTCACTTTCTTTACCGATTCGAGAGTCCGATGCTTGGGGAAAATTGCAGCCTTAGATCCAGCTTGTAAGTGGATAGTTAAGATAAGGTAAGGGTGTTGCGATCGGTTCGGTTAATTTTGAGTCTCCAGCAGGTTGCCGCAAAATGGACGAACATTTCCTAACCTTCTGTTTGAACTCTCAAGAGACCGACCCAACATCCAACCCGATTTGACAACTCTCATCGGTGGCCTCTGATCCATGAGAGGGAGTGAAAAACTTACGGGATGAATATCAAAGATGCCGTCGGGGGAACTCTATCAAAAAGTGCCGTTGTACCAGGGAAAGTCTATGTCAAGTCCTATTATCCTTGTCCAGCCTACCTTAGCTCAAGCGCCTAAAGCGAATGACTCCAAATTTCCCCTTTCATCGGATCAACTTTGGATGTCAGTATCGGGTGGCCTTTTGCTGTTACTGATAGCATCCTTGGTTTTTCACAAGGTGCAACTGGAACAGATCAAGAAAAAGGTTAAATTTGATGAATTTAAAAATAAAGAGCTACAAAAGAAACTGAAAATGTCCCTTGAAACCATCACGAAGATGGAAAAAAATCCAGACTTGATTCACTCGCGGGAGTTCAACTTAGACTATCTGCGAATGAGGATGGAAGAAGAAAACTTCCACTTTGCCGTGGTGAATCAAATTAAAGTCAAGGTTAAAGAAAAAATCTCGGTGGCGCTGCGTCCCAATGCAGAAAACCGAGGGGCCGGGAGACAAGTGGATGAAATATTTGATGTGGAATATCATCTGGGTGATGTGGCGAAGTCGAAGAAACGCGTCCTGTTTCGCATTCAAATCAAGTTAACTAAATTACCCACCCAAGCGACTTCTAAAACAATTAGCCAAATTATTGACTGTCTGGAAACCTATTTAAGTGCCCGGGATGATCACGATACCTGGCAACCGACGATTCAAGGTAGGGTGGCTTACATCCACTGGGATCAAAAAGCCAAACCGACCCCCTTGTTAGTGTTGGAACAATCGAATGAAGGGGTGAACGTGACTTTCCGGACGACAACAGCAAGACGAGTCTCGGGATCCGATACATCGGATACAGGGGCGATGACGGGGGCAACCTCAATTACCGGCACAACCACGCGCCGGGGGAAAACCGGAACCAAGACGAAAATGCCAGGAAATGGGGCCAAAAAACCCCGTCGTTAACCGCAGAAAGGAGGTCCGGATTTTATCAAGTTATGCAACACTTGGAGCAGGGGATTAATTCCAGGGTATGTCATCGAAGCTATCAAAATTCCCCCTTGCGATCGCTGGGTTTGGAGGGTGAAAAGAGATCCAAAATCTTCCGGTTATAACTCTATTCCTTCCCTTCCTTGAGTCGTCCATCTTCCATCTGAACGATGCGATCGGCAACGTCTAAAATTCGGGGGTCATGAGTCACGAGCAAGATGGTACAACCTTGTTCTTTTGCCAAACGCTGCATGAGTTCTACCACATCTCGACCGGATTTACTATCGAGTGCTGCGGTAGGTTCATCGGCTAAAACCAGTTGCGGATGACTCGCTAATGCACGGGCGATCGCCACCCGTTGTTTTTGTCCTCCGGAAAGGTTTTCTGGGTAATAATCCACCCACTCCCTTAATCCTACAGATTCTAACATCGCCGTCGCTTTAGCTTTTATTGTGCTCTCGTCCCCGGGTTGAGAATGCAAATCCAGGGACATTTGAACATTTTGCCTTGCCGTTAAACAGTTTAACAAATTATGGGCTTGAAAAATATACCCAATATTCCGGCGGACTTGCACCAATTGCTTTGGATTCGCCCCACAAAGTTGTTGATTGCAAACTTTCAGACTCCCTTCTTGGGTTGATCGCAATCCTCCCATTAAGGTTAATAAGGTGGTTTTTCCAGACCCTGATGGTCCGGTCATCAACACAATTTCTCCTGAATAAATCGTTAATTTAATATCAAATAAAATCTGTTTTCGTAGCAGTCCTTTCCCAAAATAATGATTGACATTTTCAATTTCTACCACCGGATAGGGGCGGGAAGAAACTGATTGATCATTGAAACTGGAGGCGTGATAAGCATTCATAATCACTTAAATTTCTAGCTGTTTTGAGTAGGGATAATTCAGGGAGTAGAACCCAGGAAGCCGAAACCAGGTTTCTGCCCAAGGTTGAGGGAAATTTGCCCAAATTCTGTCCAGAAACCCTGTTTTTAACCCAAATTTAGGGCGGAAATCTAACTAAAAAATATCCGCAGGGTCTGCTTCGCGCAATTTCCGTAAGGCGATCGCCCCGGAGATGGCGCACATGATTAAAGTGAGAACCAGAACCAGAACTGCCCGTTCTGGAGTCATGGCAATCGGTAAGCTGGTTGCATTGCGAGTTAAAGTATATAATAAAAATTTGGCGATCGCCAAGGCTGGAATATACCCCAAAATCGCTAAAATCACCGCTTCTTGTAATACAAGTCCCACAAAGTACAAATCGGCATATCCCATCGCCTTGAGGGTGGCATATTCCGCTAAATGGCTGGCGACATCTGTATATAAAATCTGATAAACGATCGCAATTCCCACCATAAACCCCATAATCGTCCCCAGGGTAAACACGAACCCGATCGCCGTCCGAGTCTTCCAATAGTGCTGTTCACGCTCAATAAACCCTTGATGACTCAGTACCAGCACATCCTGGGGTAAGCGAGACTGAATCGCGGCGATCGCCTCGTCCACATTCGCCCCAGGTTTCAGATGAATTAATCCCACATCTACCTCACTGATTGTCCGGCGTTTAAACAATCTTAAAAATGTTAATTCACTGGTAATTAAACTACCATCGGCCCCAAAAGAAGCACCCAAACTAAACAATCCCCGGACTTCAATTCTCCGCCCACCCACTTCCGTTTTTACCTGTTGCCCTTCTTGCAATAGTTGCGGAATGGGTCCAAACTCGGGGCGAGCATCCCGGTCAAATAGCCCTATATCTGAGCGTTTAATTTTATCTAAATTGGCACTCACTTCGGGCATATTAAACGCTGATTTAGTCGGGTCAATCCCCAATACTAAAATTGAGCGATCGCTTTTATTAACCGGATTTTTCCAATTTCCAATCGCCAGATATAATGGACTGACTGATTGCACTTCAGGGAGGGCCAAGGTTTGGTAGAGGCGACGTCGAGAAAAAGATTGCATGGAAACCAACGCTTGCGATCGCGGGCTGATTAACACGATATCTCCCGTCAAACTTTTGTGCAACCGAGTCGAACTATCAAACAGCGCATCGCGAAATCCCAACTGCATAAACATCAAAATATCCGCAAACGCAATCCCGGCGATCGCGACTAATAAGCGACTTTTTTCCCGAGATAATTGTAACCAAGCTAAGGGAATTTTTCGGAACATCATGATAGTGCCAGTTTATTCAGGAGTGATTACGGGTGAATCGACGGGTTCGGAAGGACTGCTGGGAACCGTGGGTGATGACATCGTGGCAATAATCACCTCTACTTGTAAATTCGTTAACCCAGCAACCCGTTGACTATCCTGGGGGTCGAGGCGAATTTTTACTTCCACCACTCGGGCATCGGTATCCGCAGTCGGGTCCGTTTCTAAAACATCTTTTTTGCCAATTTGTAACCCAATGCGATCAACAGTTCCTAACAATTCTCTATCCACTGCATTACTGGTAATTGCCGCCCGTTGACCCAATCGCACATAGCGAATATCGGTTTCATAAACCTCCGCCACGACAAACATTCGGTCTGTTTGCCCGATCGCCACAATGCCTTGATCTTGCGCAATACTTTCCCCGGGTCGGGTGTAAATGGCGATCGCCCGACCCTCAATCGGTGAGCGGATATAGGCTTCATCCAAACGCGCTTGGGCTTCGGCTTCGGCGGCGATCGCACTATCCACCTCCGCCTCAGCCAGTTCCACATCTACCGTTCGCACTTCGGAAATACTCTCTAAAATCGATTGGGCTTCCTGGAGTTGCTGTTCCCCCGTCACCCGAATCCGATCGCGAGTCACAACCGCCTCATTGAGTTGTTCCCGACCCACTTTTTGGAGTTGTTCCTGTTTAACTTCTGCCTCACTCAGTTCCGCTTGACCTGTGCGATCCAGTTGCGTTAATACCGCTTGTTCTTCCTGTAATTGTTCCGCTGCAGTGGCCTGGACTCGTTGTAGATTAGTCTTTGCCTCTTCAATTTGCTTCCCCACGGTTCCCTCGATTTTAGTGAGAGTGGCCCGGGCTTCCTCCAGGAGTTTCGCCCCGGTTTCGGTAATTTTTTCTAAGGTGGCGATCGCTTCTAACTGTTGCTGACGAGTGGTGCGATCAAGTTCTTCAAGTCTGGCATTCGCTGCTTTCACCTCTTGCAGTGCGACTTCCACATCGAGGCGTTTTGTATCATAAACCGAGGCACTAACCCCGCCTTCTTGGTAAAGTTGCTCATAGCGTCGGAACTCTATCCCGGCATTTTGGAGTTTCGCCTGTAATTGGGAAATGAGCGCTTGTTGTGCGGCGAGTCTCTCATCTCGTTCCGCTTGTAAGCGCGCAATTGTGGCTTGTTGTGCGGTGCGATCGCCTTGAATCTGGGCTTCTAAGCGAGAAATCGTTGCTTGTTGGGCGGCCCTTTGACCTGTGAGTTCCGCTTGCAATCGGGCGATCGTGGCCTCTTGAGTCAAAATTTGACCTTGGAGTTCCGCCTGCAGGCGAGAAATCCCGGCTTCCCTCGCGGTAACATTCCCCTCTAATTGGGCGCTAAAACGGTCAATGGTCGCCCCTTGTGCCGCCAGATCCCCTTCCACCTGAGCCCGCAGGCGAGCGATAGTGGCATCCTGAACCGCCAGATCCCGGGGAATCTGGGCCTGTAATCGGGCGATCGCCGCTTCTTGGGCAGCAATCTCACCACTTTTCGCCCCCGCTTTGACTTGTGCTAATTTGGCTTGAGCGATTTTTACCTGTTGTTTAGCTTGTTCCAATTGTGCGACGAGGCGATCGCGACTGTCTAAAATCGCGATGGTTTGACCTGCACGCACGCGATCGCCTTCCTCAATTAATAATTCTCCCAATCGGTCTCCCTGCATGGCATTGGGTGCAGAAACTTGAATCACTTGGGAACCGGGTTCTAATCGTCCCAAAGCACTCACATATTGCACAGAGGGAGGCGTTTCAATCGGGGGAGAAGTTCCGTTTTCGGTACTCACAGGTCGGGTCTGTAATAATGTGTAAATGGAATATCCCCCAATGGCGATCGCCGCCATAACGAGGATCAAAGTCACCCAGGGGGGAAGAAAGCCCACACGTTCTAAGGGGGTCTTTCCTGCCTGGGCCCGAGTCTTCAAGGATGCATCAGCGACCGGAACAGAGGGTGCAGTAAATTGGCGATCGGGTTTTTTATCCCTGTCTTGGACAGACTCGTGACCCATAATGACTTAATAATACCGATTTAGGCTTAGGGTTGAGAGGCAAACCGCTCTTTCTGGATTGATTGTATAGGATTTTGTCTCAGCGGTGACAAGCAATGGGTCAAAATCTCCAGTTTTCCTCTTGATATTTCACCTAATCCTTTGCCATAGCAATTCTGAAAACCCGGTTTCCTGACTGAAACCGGGTGTGCGATCGCACTCAATCCTAACCGGGGTTAGAATTAAGCGCTCAATTGCGCGATCGCCTTGTCCAGAGTTGCTAAGGCTTCATCTATTTCTGAGGCGGTAACTATCAAAGGCGGAACAAATCGCACTACTTTTGGTCCTGCGGGAACCAGTAATAATCCGGCTTCCATTGCCACTTTGACAATTTCAATGGAAGTCATTTCAGTGTCCGCAGACAATTCCAGACCATTAATCAATCCCCAACCCCGCACGTCGGCAATCAGATGGGGAGATGCAGTCGCGATCGCCTGTAATCCCTGGCGTAATTGTTCCCCCCGTTGTGCGGCATTGGCTACCAAGTTCTCCTGTTCCAGAGTTTGACAGACGGTGAGGGCCACCCCGCAGACGAAGGGATTGCCGCCATAAGTGCTGGCATGATCACCCGGTTGGAAAACATCACAATGGGATTTACATAATGTTGCCCCAATTGGGATACCGCCGCCTAATCCTTTGGCTGAGGTAAAGATATCCGGTTCAATGCCGAGGTTTTCATATCCCCACAGCTTCCCAGACCGGCCCATTCCGACCTGTACTTCGTCTAAAATCAGTAAAATGCCTAAGTCATCGCAAATTTGTCGGACGGCTTGGAAGTAACTCACATCTCCGGGACGGACGCCGCCTTCTCCTTGTAGCGGTTCCAGGAGAATGGCCGCAACTCGGCGCTTTTCGCCCCCATCCCATTCAGCGATCGCAGCTTTGATCGCCTCAATATCATTAAACGGCACATAAGCGAACCCGGGTACTAACGGGTCGAAATTCTTCTGATATTTGGGTTGACCCGTGGCGGTAATGGTGGCGAGGGTGCGTCCGTGGAAACTGGCATGGGCGGTTAAAATTACCGGATCATCGATTTGTAAGACGGTGTGAGCATATTTGCGGGCGAGTTTGATCGCACCTTCATTCGCTTCTGCACCGGAATTACAGAAAAACACGCGATCGGCACAGGAATGAGCGACCAACCACTGGGCTAACGCCCCTTGTTCGGGAATATAGTACAAGTTAGACACATGATGCAGTTTTTGGATTTGTTCCGTGACTGCCTTTACCATTGCCGGATGGGCGTGCCCGAGAGTACAGGTGGCAATCCCGGCGACAAAATCCAGGTAGGACCGCCCTTCGGTATCCCAAACACGACATCCCTGCCCTCGTTCTAGGGCCAGGGGAAAGCGTCCGTAGGTGGTCATCACCGCTGCATCAAACTCCGCAGGGTCAAAAACAGACGGGCTCGTTTCGAGGGGGGGCTGGGAAATGAGGGTTTCTGGACTCACTACTTTCTCCTATTTTCCTGAGTTTTTACGCGGGTTGGCTGCGACCCGCTGAGAATTATATTTTATCCTAGCTAACTCCTCGTCCTTTTTCGGTTAAGAAGATTAAACTTTTTCGCCCTTTCTTTGACTCAATTGGGGAAGAGGCTTTTCCAAAAATTCCTTAAACTAGCCTTGACTTTTTCGGTAATTTCTGTTAATTTTAAAATGGGAAAATATGCTGCCCTATTATATATAATAAAAGAAAGAAAAGGCTCAGAGAATCTAACCCGGAAGGTAGGAAGGGTCATTAGGAATCAACGATATCCCTAGGGCATCGGTATGGAATTAGCGGTAAGGGACAAGAAACGGGGTTTCTAGCTCATATTTGTTGCTCATGGGGAGAGATTATGTCAACAAAGCCGGTTTCTCAGCTATCCTGTACCGACTTTCTCGGGTTCTGAGTCAGGCAGATTTCTCAAAAATTTAACAATAGCCTGGGGAATCCGTGAGATTACGGGAGGTCCCTTTGGGTAGGGCAAATCAGGAAGGGTAGGGAAATGTCAGGGTTCCCTGACTCCCAGGGCCAGAAACAGGCGGGCGATCGCTTCCAAATATCACGATGGACCCACCTTTGTTCCCTCTTCTGGAGAGGCGATCGATCCATTGACCCTAATCCGCGATGATTCCTCACGACCGGAGGAGTTTTCAGGGATATGGTACAGTATTCAAGACCTCAAATTCTAGGGTTCCATCCGGGTTTTTGTAGCGATCGCCACCTTCCCCGAATTGTCCGTGAGTTTCATGCAAATCGTGATGGGATTAATGACTAGCCGCGCCCCTTTTCCACATTTTCTTTCCCAAATAGAATCGGGGAACTCCGTTCCATCAGGACGAGTAGAGGAATTAGCGATCGTCCTAATTATTCTGTTGTTAGTCGCTACTTTTGTCGCGATTTTTTCGCGACGATTTAAAGTTCCCTATGTCACAGGTTTAGTCTTAGCCGGTTTAGCGATTACCGAATTTTTACCGGGAAATATTGGTTTAGATTCTTCTCTAATTTTAAACCTGTTTTTGCCCATTTTAGTCTTTGAAGCGGCCATTAATACAGATATTAGTCGGTTACGCAGCACAAGAGTTCCCATTTCTTTATTAGCCGGTCCTGGACTCCTCATTTCTTTTGGCATTACCGGACTGGTGGTTAAATTTGGATTAGGATTAGACTGGATTCCGGCCTTATTAGTCGGCGTCATTTTAGCAGTGACCGATACAGTGTCAGTGATTGCAGTCTTTAAAGAGGTTTCAGTTCCCAGTCGGTTATCAACTATTGTTAATGGTGAGAGTCTGTTTAATGATGGGGTAGCTTTGGTGATCTTCACCCTGTTGGTGAATGTTCAAATTATGGGAAGTTTTTCCTTTATTAATGGACTTCAACAGCTCTTGATTGTCATCATGGGCGGAACGTTAATAGGGTTAATTGTGGGCTATTTAAGTAGTGGATTATTGACCCGTTATGATGATGGGCTGACCAGTATTTTACTCAGCGTTGCCGTGGCTTTGGGGACCTTTCAACTGGGGCAGTTACTCGGAGTTTCTGGGGTAGTTGGCGTTGTGGTGGCCGGTTTGTTAGTGGGCAATATTGGCATAAAACAAACCGCCTCAGCCTCGAATCGGATTGCTTTATATAGTTTCTGGGAATATGCGGGATTCGGGGTAAATACGTTTATTTTTTTGTTGATTGGTTTAGAAATCAATCCCCTCACCCTATGGAATACTTTACCTGCCGTCCTGTTAGCCATTTTAGCTTACCAACTAGGGCGACTCCTGTCTGTTTATCCTTTATTAGCCCTACTTCAATGGTTTGACCGTCCCATTCCCCTGCGGTGGAAGCACGTTTTATTTTTGGGAAATATTAAAGGGTCTTTGTCAATGGTGATGGCGTTGACATTACCCACAACGTTAGAGGGAAGGTCCCAATTAATTGCCCTGTTATTTGGGACAGTTTTACTCTCTTTGGTGGGACAGGGATTGAGTTTACCCTGGTTAGTTAAACGGTTGAATATTCAGGAGATTTCCGCCTTTCAACAAAGAATTCAGGAATTACAAGCGCAATTAATGGCAGCTAAGGCGGCCCAAGATGAGTTGACTAATCTGCTCAATTCAGGAGTGTTGCCCAAGTCAATTTATGAAGAAATGCGAGCTTCCTATCAGGTAAAAATTGCCGGGGCTGAGAAGCAATTACGGGATATTTATAATATTCGCTCTGAGGAGAGAGATGGGGGCGATCGCGGAAAATTGGATGCGGTCTGGAGGCAAGTCTTGCTGGCGGAGAAAAGCGCTTTGAATGACGCCCTCCGCAAGCAAATTTTGTCCCAAGAAATTGTTCAGCATCAAGTGAATCAGTTGGATCAAAAATTATTACAATTAGAAGATGATTAAACAGCCCCTTTCATGAAATCAATCATTTTGTGGAGACAATTTTGTTTGGTGACAATGAGGATAGTCGAGTGCAGTTCAATCACGGTACTCCCGTTAGGAATGACTAAATCACTATGGGGGTAAGGTTGATAGCCAATAATCAGAGACCCTTGGGGAAAGCGGGGGTCTCGGGCAATATCCGCCAAACTGCGCCCGATCGCCTGAGAATTATCGGGAATCGACAGTTTAATGACTTCAATTTGCCCTTGTTCAAAATGCATCATCGATTCAACTTCTGGATACTCGATCGCATTCGCCATCGTCGTCACCGCCAGTTCCACCGTACTAATAATATGGGTTGCCCCCGCAATCCGATACGGTTGTTCAAAATCCCGATGGCGCATTCGCACCAGAATTTCCGAAACCCCATAATATTTAGCCAAAGCAACCATTGCTAAATTCAAGGCATCATTCCGCAACATCGCGGCCACAGCATCCGCTTTCCGAATCCCCGCTTCTAATAGCAACTCCGTACTCACTGTACTGCCTTCAAAGGCCATCACGCCGAGTTGTTCACGAGCATAATGACAGGCAGTCGGGTCAACATCGATCAGGGCGATCGTATGTCCAAGTTCTATCAATCTTTCGGCTAAATTGAGTCCGAGCAATCCTGCCCCCCCAATAATAATGTACATCGGTCTATCTCCAACGTTTGAATAGGATTTATCTTCAGCATGAGAGGGATTTAACCCCGTTGTCAATGCTCACTCTTGATCCGAACTTCATCTCTTCGTTTCGTTATAAAAAATGCGGTTAGTTCTGTGAAGTCAAAGCAATTTATTAAGTTCAGCAACGAAATCAATCAAAAATATCGACGCATTAGACAAGAATTAATCGGGGGTGTACTCGCCCTCGTCTTTGTCCTGTTAATCGGGATCCTGTGGTATCGACTGGTGGAGGGATGGCGATGGATAGATAGCGTCTATATGACAGCGATTACCCTCTCTACAGTGGGATTTATGGAAATCCAACCCCTCGGCGATCGCGGGCGCTTATTTACCATTTCCTTAATTGCAATGGGATTAGTGAGCATTGGGTATATCGTCAACCGCTTTACAGAAGCTATCATTGAAGGATATTTCCAAGATGAAATCAAAAGTAGAAGACAGCGACGCTTGATAGAAACATTATCTGAACATTACATCATTTGTGGATTTGGTCGCACGGGTCGGCAGATTGCCTACGAGTTCAATGCCGAAAATATTCCCTTCGTGGTGATTGACGCCTCTGCTGAGGTGGTTCAACAGGCGCAACAACTCGGGTATATTGCCATTCCCGGGGATGCTACGGTGGATGCTACCTTGTTAGAAGTGGGCATCGAACGCGCCATCTGTTTAGTGACGGCGATGCCATCGGATGCAGAAAATCTCTATACCTTAATTTCTGCCAAGACATTAAACCCGCAAATTCGAGCAATTTCTCGCGCCAATAGTGAGGAAGCCGTGCAAAAATTACAGCGCAGTGGTGCTGATGCGGTGGTTTCTCCTTATATTACTGGAGGTCGGCGGATGGCAGCAGCAGCATTGAGACCCCAGGTGATGGATTTTGTGGATGGGATTATTGCCGGTGCCGATCGCACCTTTTATTTAGAAGAGTTTTTGATTGATGCCGAGAGTTGTCCCTTAGTCGGAGACAGTTTGCATGATGCCAAACTGCGATCGCGTTCCGGTTCACTGGTCCTCGCCATTCGCCGCGCTGATGGACACCTCATCGGTGGCCCCACTGCCGATACCATTCTGATGGTGGGAGATACCCTGATCTGCATGGGAACCACGGAACAACTCCGCCTCCTCAACCAAATCCTCAGTCCCCTCAAGTTAAAATCCCCTCGTCTTCGCAAACACCCGCCGATTTGGGAGTAAGGGGATGGGGGAGATGGGGGGATGGGGGAGATGGGGGGGATGGGGAGGATGGGGAGGATGGGGGAGATGGGGAGGATGGGGAGGATGGGGAGGAGTAAGAAATTTGT